>CAVYTD010000019.1:0-188693 GCA_963771335.1 uncultured Actinomycetota bacterium
GTGGATGGTGCCGAACGGCGACGGCCCGCGTAACGATCCGGCGCTCGCCGGCCTGAATCTGCCGCCGCTCGGCGACGCGACGCCGTCGGCCGTCATCGCGACCAAGACGCTGCTGTTCGTAACGCAAGCCGACAAGAGCACGCCGCGTTCGCCGGCGAACGTCGGCGGCACGAAGTTCATGGCGCTCGACAAAGCGACCGGCGAAACGCTGTGGTCGATCGATCTCGGTGTCGGCCAGAACGGCACGCCGATGACGTACATGCACGCAGGCAAACAGTACGTCGTCGTCGCCGTCGGCGGCACGGATTACCCGGCGGAGCTCGTCGCCCTGGCGCTGCCTTGACAGTAAAAACAATCAGTTATAGGCCGCTTATTAAGGTTGTTTCGAGGACCCCTCACGTGAGGGGTTTCGCGTCGGTCGCGCGGTCTCAAGCGAAGGCGAGACGCGCCGAGCGGCTCGCGGCGGTCGCTAGTCGGTCCTGGCGGTCGTTTCGAAGTGCCGAATCGGCGAGGAAAGCTCGGCGAGCCAACGATGCGGAATTGGGTCGCCCTCGATGCCCGCTTCGCGGACCTCGGTCGTGACCGGGTCGACATGCGTCCCGAACATCTCATGAGCGCACACCAAGCGCACTCGTTTGGGCCATCGTCATCGGCGTCACCACCGCCGCCGTAGCGTTGGCAGTCTCGGGAGGCGGTGGCGTTCCTTTCGTTCGGCGTGGCCGTGCTCATGGCGCTCGTCGTCATCGCGTTCGCAATCCTCATCGAAGCGCCGACGCTCGCGGTCGCAACTGCTCGACGAGATCGCGGGGCTAAGCTCATCTAGGCGTCCACGACGGGCGACTCGCCGGCATCGCAAGGCGTCGGCAGCGGCTGCAGCCCCCATCGCCGCCGACGGATCCGTGGCAGCTCTCGGGGTGCGGGCGGCGACGCTCGACCGGAGAGGCGTGGGGGCGGACGGGAGCTCACTGATGCGAGCGGTAACCGCCGCAGCGAGGCGGAAGCCGCAGGAAGCCACACGCATTGGAGTGGTATCACGGCACCTCCGCGGGCAACCTCGGCGGCCTGCGTCAAGCGCGAACGGGCGACGCGGCCTTAGCATCGGCCGAGTGGTGGACTCGGCCGAGACGCCGGCAGCACAGTAGCCGGCGCGCGAACATGGCGGATGCCCTCGAATGGAGGACTCGGAAGCGCTGGGGCCCGGCGGGCGCTGATCGCGCGAGGGGATGCCGTGCTCAGGGTATCGGCAAGACGTTGCCTCTGTTCGTCGTGGCGGTCGTGTCGTGCTCGGCCGCGCGGGCCTCGGCTATCGCGCGTGGTGTCAGCACCTCGGCGAAGAGCTGCTCGCGATCGACTCGCCGAACGGCGTCGACGAGGCGTTCTTCGTCGACGTCGGCGGCAGCGAGCAGTGGGTCACCGTGCGCGGGCGCGACGCGGCGAATCCGCTGCTGTTGATCGTTCATGGCGGCCCCGGGGTCGCCTTGTCGCCGCTCGCGCCGGCGTTTCTTCCGTTCGAGCGCGACTACACGGTCGTGCAATGGGATCAGCGCGGCGCCGCCAAGACGTTGTCGCGGGCCGGCGGCGTCGTCACCAGCGAGCTCTCGCAGGAGCTGCTCGCGAAGGACGGCATCGCCGTCGCGGAGCACGTCGCACGCGGTCGGCGGCGGCCAGAAGATCCTTTGCTCGGCTTGTCGTGGGGCAGCGGCGTCGCGCTCGAGATGGCGCGCGCGCGGCCGGATCTCTTCGCGGCCTACGTGGGCACGAGCCTGTTCGTGAACCGGGCGGAAGGCCTGGCCGCCGGCCTACGACGCGATGCTCGCGCGGGCACGAGCCGACGGTAACCAGACTCGCGGTCGACGAGCTCGTCGCGATCGGGCGGCCCGCCGCACACGACGCCGAGCAAGCGCGCACGCCAGAGCAAGTGGGCCGCGTTGCTAGCGGGCTTGCCGCCGCCCGGCGACGCGGCCATGAACCGCGTCGCGCAGGTGCTGGTGGCGCCGCGCTACTCGTTCGTCGGACGTGGCGAGCTACCTCCAGGGCGCCGTCGTCAGCGACGAGCAGATCGATCTCGGCGCCGTCGATCTGCGTGCGCGCGCGCTCGCAGTTCGCGCTGCCGATGTTCGTGATCCAGGCCGAGGACGACTATCTGACGCCCATCGCTGTCGCGCGCGCATACTCTCGAGCCGTGGAGCGCCGCACGCCGAGCTCTTGACGATCAGCGGCGGACACAACGCGATGCTCGACAACGTCGATGAGTTCTTGTCCGTTCTCAACGAGCGCGTGAAGCCGATCGCGCTGCCAACGGGCCGGTGAGCGCCGATCACTGCCGGCGCTCAGTTCGGCGGCAGCAGATACCCGTGGCTCTTCATGCTCGTCTCCGGGTATTTGATGCACGGCACGCAGTCGGGCCAGTAGCGCTCCGGAACGCGACCCGAGACCGGGTTTCGGTAGTGGAACCACATCGGCAGGATCGACGGCCACGCGACCGTCGTGCCGGGGCCGCCGCGGAAGCCGACTTCGCGCTCGCCGAGGTCGGTGAGCGGGATGTCGGGCGGGTAGTCGGCGCTCGTCGCGCCGCTTTGGCGTTGCAGCACGGCCGGGTCCACGGGTTCTACTTTCGACCAGCCGCCGGCGTAGCCCGCCGACGAGAAGTAATGCTCGTCGATCGCGACACTCCAGAACCGCCAGACGCCGTTCTCGAGCACGACCTGGTCGTTGTACATGCCGGCGCCGAAGCCCTGCGCGCGTGTCCGGCTCGCGCCCGGCTGGAACAGCCGCGTGCGGATGGCGGCGGAACGGCCGTCTGCGGCGACGTGGATCACGGGCTGCGTCCGCAAGTGCAGCGCCAGGCTCGTGCGTGGGCGCGGCTCCGTCTGCGCCTGCGCGCCGCGGCTCTGATCGCGCGCCGCGATGCTCTTGCGCGTGACATAGAAGCCCGTGAACGGGATCTCCTTGTTGCCTTGCTCCGCGAAGATCGCCGCGAGCGGGGCGAAGTCGAGGTCGTCGAGATACTCGCCGTAGGCGGCCGACACGTTCTCGGCGCCGTCCCAAGCTTTCGAGACGGCGAGCCGCCGCTGCGCTTCCGCGAGCCGCGCTTGCAGCGAGCCAGCGGGCGCATGCGCGTGCGCAGCCTGCGGAGCGTCGAGTAGGCGCTCGGCGCCGACCGTCGTCGCGCCGGCCGGTAGGCTCACCGGCTTGCCGGTGACGGGGTTCGGTGCGAAGAGCTCCGGCACGGCGCCGGCCGTCATGACGTCGCCTTTGGGCACGCGCCGGTCGGGCGCGTGCGCAGCAGCGGGCGCCGGAGCTACCGACGGCGCTCTTCGCCCAGCCCTGGTAGTAATCGGTCTTCATGAGCGGAAACACGCGCATCTCGCGAATGCGCCAGACGCCGTCGTCCTTGACGTAGCGGTTCACGAAGACGGCCACCGTGAGAAACGCGGTGTCCGCATCGCCTTCGCCGAGCATCGCGAACTCGATGCCGCGTGCTCGCGCTTCGGCTCCGCCCGGTTCGATCGCGACGACCGTGTCGAGCTGCAGGTGATCGTTGAGCTGGCCGTCCTTCAAGCCCTGCCGGGCCCATGCGCTCGAGTGCGCGCCGAATGCCGGCCGGGCCGTCGTACAGGCCGACGTCCGCGATCTCGAGGACCGCGTCGGCCGTGAAGAGGTCGGTCACGTCGTCCCACATCTTGCGGTCGACGTAGTAGCCGTACGCGTTCTGCAGGTTGCGTACTTGGTCTTCGTCGTTCATCGCGGCAATGCGTTGCTCGAGACCCGCCAGTTGCTCGGCGGGATCGCCGGCTGCGGGGCGGACTGCCGTGGAGGCGGGCAACTCGGGGACCGGCACGCCGGTCTCGTCGGTCGTGAAGTGGTAGGGCACGATCTTCTGATCGTCGTGCACGGTTCGCCAACCCGTTTCGTACGGCCCCGCGATCATGGGGTAGTAGTGGACGCGCGCGAACTTCCAGACGCCGCCGTCCTGCACGAATTCGTTCTCGTAGATGCCGCCGGCCCAGTCGGCGGTGCCGCCATAGCTCCCCGTCATCGACCACTCCCACCAGCGGCCTTTCGCCGTGCGGCCGTCGGCCGAGACGTTGATCAGCGGACGCATCGAGAGCTGGGTGTGCAGGCCGCCGGCCGGCAACCCGTGCTGCCCGCCGCCGAACGTCTCGAGAAAGTAATCGCCGATCGCGGCTTGACCCTTGACGCGGTCTTCGCCGCGAATCAGCTCGGCGTCCGCGGCGAACAGCGCGGCCATCTCGTTCCAAAGCCCGAACTGCGAGTACTGCGCGTAGGTGTCTTGCAGGCGTTTGACGTGCCGCACCGACTCGGCCCGTTCGACCTCGAGCGCCAGCCGGGCGACGCTTTCCGCGTCCGACGGGCCGGACTGGCCGGTGACCTGTGTGGCGATCGAGGCAACGACGGCAAGCGTCGCCACCGCGAGGAAACGTGACGGGAACCCGCGACTCATGATGCCCCCCAATTCAGGCCACGGTCAGTGAAGGAACTATAGCGGCGCAGCTCGTCGGGGGTCCAACTGCAGTATCCTGTGCTCGTGCTTCCGCTGTCGTAGAGGGAGTAACGATGTCGCCGCTCGTCACTCGTCGGTCGCTCGCCGTGGCGCAGGTGCTCGCCGTTCAGTCGTTGCTGACCTGGCCAGTGTCGGCGCACCACAGCCCCGCCATGTTCGACATGAACCGCGACGTGCTCCTCGAGGGCACCATCACGGAGATCTCGTGGCGCAACCCGCACGTCTATTTCGAGATCGAAGTCGCGGGCGCGGACGGGCGGAAGACGACGCAGCAGATCGAGGCGGGCCCGGCATCGAATCTCATGCCGCTCGGCATCGATGCGGACTCGCTCCGCAACGGCGAGCGCGTGACCGTCCAGGTCGAAACCGAACCGCCGCGGCGAAGGCGAGGTGCTCGGCTGGCTCCTCACGAAGGCCGACGGCACGGTCATCCCGCTGCACGTGCGCGCCATCCCGCCGACGCAGCCCGGCGCCGCCGAAGCGTCGAGCCTCGCGGGCACCTGGGTGCCGCAGGGAACGGGATTCGGCAGCCCTTGCCGTGGCTGCGCGCGCGTGGCCGCTGACGCGACGCGGGGCGCGCGGCAGTCGAGGCGACGCGCGCGGCGCGCGACGCTTCGCGCTCGGCGTGCATTCCGTTCGGGCCGCCTGCGCTGATGTCCTTGCCTTCCACCGTGCAGGTGGAGGTGACCGACCCGGCGGTGACGTTCGAGTCTCGACGTCATGGACGCTCGGCGCATCGTTCATCTCGACCGAACCGATCATCCCGCGGGCTCGAGCCGTCGCTGCACGGGCATTCCATCGGACACTGGGAAGGCGGCACGCTCGTCGTCGACACGGTGGGCTACGCGGCGCATCCCGACGGTTTCGCCTTCGACCTACCGTCGAGTGCGTCGAAGCACATCGTCGAGCGCTTCACGCTGGCGGCCGATCGCAAGCACATCGACTACGAAGTCGTCGTCGAAGATCCCGAGTATCTGGCTCGCGCCTGTCCGCATCGCGCGCAGTGGGACTATCGGCCCGAGCAGCAGCCGTCGAATCTACCCTGCGACACGGGAGTCGCAGGGCGTTTCGCCGAGAGCCAATAAGCGCACGAGCGGGTCAGCCTACGGCCCCCGAGATTGCGCGTCGCGCAGGAGGTCGGCGAGCTCTTCGAGCCCGGACTTCGCGGCGGCATCGGCCGCCGTCAGGCCATCGGCATCCGTGAACTTGGGATCCACGCCGCGGCCGAGCAGCAGCTCTGCGATCTCGATGGCGCGTTCCTCCGGCGGCGAGAGGAAGAACAACGCCGTGCGCCCGTCGCGCGTGGCCTGCGTCGAGCTCGGATCCTCGCCGAGCACCGTGCGCAGCCGCTCGAGCTTGCCGGCGCGCACGAGCGCGATCACATCGCGGCTCGCGCCGCTCAGCAAGTCGATCATCTCGTGCTGGCCGGCCCATACCGCATGCCCGAGCGGCGTCGAGTGATACTTCTTGTCGCGGAGGTCGATCGTCGCCCCGCGTTCGATGAGAAGCTTGGCGACGCGCACGGAGTTGTTGTGCGCGGCCGAGTGCAACGCCGTCCAGCCGCCGTGCTCGACGTCGGGCGATACGCCGAGCTCGAGCACCAGCTCGGCGACGTCGACACGATCGCGCTCCGCCGCTTGGTACATCGGGCCCGGGAAAACGAAGGTATTCGGGGTGAGCCGCGAGCAGCCGGAGTGCAGTCTGCGCGATCGCCGCTCATGCACGCCGCTTGAAACGCCTGCACGTCGTCGAGCCGCTCCGGTTGCGCGCCGAAGTCGACGAGCAGTTGCGCGAGCTCCGTGTAGCCGCCGAGCACGCGCCTCCGTGTGCAGATTGCGCTTGCTGTAGAAGTGCGGTGCGGTCGCATGCGCGCCGCGCTCGAGCAGCCAGCGCGTTCGCTTCAAATGATTGCGCGAGACGGCGTTGCCGAGCAGGTAGTCGAGCATGCCGTTCGCGGGCCACGCGTCTTTGTTGCGCCAGCGTTCCGCGTCGCCGGCTGCCTCCGAGCGCGAGTACAAGAAGTCGAGCCAGAAAGGATCGTCGGCGTGCAGTGACGTGTTGTACAAGCTTTGCGTGTCGTAGGGATTCGCGCCGCGCTCGATGAGCAGCTCGGCGAGCTCGACGGCGCGCGGATGGCGCGGCTCTCGCCCTTCGCCCTCGCCGATGACGCCCGTCAGCAGCGTGAACGGGTTGTTCCAGTCGTCTTTCCACGTGGCGTTGGGGTCCGCGCCGGCATCGAGCAGGGCGCGCGCAATGGCCGCGGCGTTGTCGTTCGCCTCTGCGAGCGGAACACGCGCGTAGCAGAGGTACTGCAACGGCTGCCAGCTCTTCGGGCCGCCGGCGGCCGACGCGGCCGCTGCATCGGCCGCGAGGCGGCGCTCGCACTTCGGCGAGGTCGCCGCCGACGACGGCCGCGTGGAGGCTGAAGCGCGCGACGTCGGGATGCTTGCGCAGGATGTGCGCCGCGAGCGCGCCGCTTTGCCGCTCGATCGCGTGGCGCAAGAAATCGTCGGCACGCTCGGCGGCGCTGCGCTTCGCGAGGTCGCGGTCCGCGAGCGCTCCTTGAGCGCGGCCCAGCCTGCAAGGCCATGCTCGAGCGCGAGCGCGTGCTGCACCTCGCGCAGGCCGAGTCAGCGCCGGCGTTCGGGAACGACGCGCTGCAGGCGCTCGCGCGCCGCGGCGTCGCCTTCGCGCAGCGCCTTCAGCCAGCGCTTCGCTTCTTTCTTCAGGGATTCGAGAGTTGCGGCCGCAGCGAGCGTGCGGCTAGCGGATTGCGTCGACATAACACCACCTTCCGTTATCGCCTGGAGTCCGCTGAATGCAGGCCGGAAAGAGGTTTGGAAAAGCCCTTTCGGAGCGAGTGGGTGGGAAGATTCCCTTGCCGCGGACAGGAGGCGCCCCAGAGCGCGCTGCGGCTAGTCTCGAAGATTGCGCGGCGCGGTGTCAACCGCCTACGGTCTATCGGAGGACGTACGAAGCAAGCACCGACTGAACCTCGTAGATGCTGAGGCGTTTGTTGAACTTCTTCTGGAACGGACTCGAAGTTCCGGAGACCCAGATCTTCAACTCCGCGTCGAGATCGAAATGGCCGCCGGTCTCGATGCTGAAATGCGTGATCGCGCGATAGGGCAGGGAGTGATACTCGACCTTGCTGCCGGTCAGCCCCTGCTTGTCGACCATGATCAAGCGCTTGTCGGTAAAGATCACCAGGTCACGGATCAGCTGATAGGCCTTTTCGATCTGCTCGCCGGGGGCCAGCACTTTTTCGAACTCGGCCTCGAGCGTGCGACCGTCAATCTCGGACGCGTTGCCGAGCAAGCCGTCTAGTAGAGCCATGCAGTCCTCCCCGTCACGTGGTGCGCTCACCTGTCACTGGCGCTCGAACGTTCGCCTTCGCAAGGACCTCGAGCACGAACTCGGTCTTGCCGAGGATGTACGACTCCCGATCGTTCGGGAATCGTCGGGCCAGCCGCATCTTCAGCTCGGCGTACGAGCGGGCGAGCTTAGCATCGGCTCGCAGCGCATCACGAAATGCCAGCGTCGCAACATGGTGGGGTGACGAAGGCTCCGACAACGACAAATGGTGGGTGCGGAGGCCGCCCGCTCGACGGCGAAAGAACAGGCGATCCTCCAGGTCGTGGTTGGGCCGAAATTCGTAGCCTAGGCGCTCCAGCTGCGGAATCAGTGTGCGCGCGAGCTCGAGATCCGCAACGGAGACGAGGACGTTGAACAGCGGTTTGGCGCACAGCCCTGGCACTGCGGTGCTGCCGACGTGATGAACGGCCAAGACGTCCCGACCCAGAGTACGAAGCTCGTGGCGAACGCGCTCGAAGTGCTGTGGCCATCGAAGGTCGTACGGAACGAGCGTGACCGTACGGCTGGCGAGACCCAGTGCGGGCTTAACGTGCGTCGTCCCATCGGTCACAAGAGACTCATTCCCAACTGCGCCTATAACGTTCTGGTTCAGCGGCGGCGCGACTGCGATGCCGTTCGATCGTCCGCTGCGGCCGGTTGTCATGCGTCAATCTGCGGGCAATAGCTGCGGATTCCAGACGACCTCCCATAGGTGCTGATCCGGATCCAGGAAGTATCCGGCGTAACCTCCGTAAAAGGTTTCCTCAGCGGCCTTGACGATCGTTGCGCCGGCACGTCGAGCCTGCTCCATCACGACATCGACTTCGTCTTTGGAAGAGACGTTGTGCCCGATGCTGAAATCTGTCGATGACGGCGCGGAAAGGCCGAGCCCCGAATCGTGCGAAATACTACGGCGCGGCCACAAGGCGAGCCGCAAGCCCGATTGAAGCTCAAAGAACGCCACAGCTCCGAACTCGAATTCTTTACCAACGATTCCGTCGGTCTTTAGCCCGAGGCCATCTCGATAGAATCGGAGCGATCGCTCCAAATCGTCGACGCCAATAGTAATCACGCTGATTCGTGGCTTCATGGGACCCTCTCCTGGGCTGACTTTCTTTGATCGCCAAAGCGCTCTAGCGGCGCCAAACGCCCGCTCTTCGCTCGCGCTCCTGTAATCCCGCGCGCACAATACGTCTGCCGAAGATGTCGGCGATCGGATGCGCAAGTCGTGCTGCATCGTGCGGTCTAGGCTCCTGGCGACGCGCCGACGTACTTGGCGCGCGGGCGAATCATGGCGTTCGATTCGTACTGCTCGATCGCATGGCCGACCCAGCCGATCGTGCGGCCGATCGCGAACAGCGTCAGCGCGGCGCCGTTCGGTAAGCCGAGCGCGCGCGCGAGCGCGACGAGCGCGAAGTCGACGGTCGGCGCCTCGCCGATGACGGCCTTGGCCGCTGCGGCGAGCTCGCGTGCGAACGTGGCGTTCTTGCTTTTCGGCAGCATTCCGAGCAGCGTGCGGCGCGCGGGTCGCCGCCCGCATACAGCGGGTGGCCGAAGCCTTCGATGATCTCGCCGCGGCGCAGGCGCTCCGTGAACGCAGCGCGCAAATCGCCGCTGCGCCGCAACGTGTCCCACGATGCGTCGACGCGCGATGTCGCGCCGCCGTGCTGCGTTCCCTCAGTGCCGCCAAGCCGGCGATCGCGACGTTGTACGGCGACGATCCCGCGGAAGCGACGCAGCGCGCCGTGAACGTGGATACGTTGAGCTCGTGGTCCGCGCACGCGATCAATGCCGCGCGTATGAGATTGGCGGAGCGCGGCGCCTCCCATGCAGAAGCCAGGGTCGCATCGACCGTGTCGGCTGCGGCGCCAGCAATATGATTAGTCGAAGAAGCGGCGCGGCAGGGCACGACGTATTGCTGGATCGTGATATCAAGATGAGCGTCACGGGGTCAGGACTTGCTGGCCCGTGCTGCCTGGCGCTTCTGCTTCTCGGCGTCGGCCAACTGTTCGACCCGATCGGCTTGCGCACGTTTTGCGGCGGCGTCGCTACGCTTCGCCTGAGCGTCCTCGAGCTTGGACTGCGCGGCCGCCCTGGCTTTTTCCTCTTCTGCCCGAATCCTGGCCTGCGCTCCGCGCTTGGCCTCTTCGACCGAAGCCTTGCGCTGAGCAGCGATTTCGTCCGCCTGCTGCTTGGCCGCGGCGGTGCGCTTCGCCGCGGCCTCCGCTGCGGCGCTCTTGCGCTCTTCGGCTTCGGTTCGCGCGTCTTGAATTTCGCGCTCTTTCGCTTCTTCAGCCTGCTTCTGATCCTTGATCGCCTTCTCGCGGGTGGCCTTCAACTCAGCCTCGGCATGCTGTTGCTTCTGTGTCGCAGCCGCATCGAGGCGGGCGGCGCGGCTGAGCGCGTCGCTTCGCTCGGCGAGCGCGGACCCGCGCATCTTCAACTTCGAGTCACCCAGCAGACCGCCGATGGTCGCGTCCAGCTTGCCCAGCGATCGCTCGTAGAGCAGCCGGGCGGGCGCTTCTGCACCCATTCGGGCCGCCATCCGGTCCTCGATCAGCTGAAACGGGAACCGGGCGATGCGGTACTGAAAGCCCAAGACTGCGAACGGGAATTTGGTGATGTTCATTGTTGACTCCTGTGTGTCGCCGGTGCTCAAGGCAGGTCGGCGTCGTTGGTCAGGCGGGCGGCACGCGCCCTGATCCGGTCGGCTTCTTCGTGGGCATTCGTGGCGATGTACTCCGCAGAGTCATGTTCGTCGACCGCATCGGCAACCTCAATTGCGGCGGCTCTGACATCCACACTCTCCTGCGCCTTCGCCTGCTCCACCTCGCGCTGAGCGTCGAGTTCGGCTTGCGCCTTCTGCTTGGCGGCGTCCTGCGCTCCGGCCTGCTCGGCCGCACGCCTCTGTGCTTCCTGCTGAGCCCGTATCGAATCCTCGACGGCCGCTGCCTCGACATTGACCGCGACGCGCTTTTGGGCGGCTTGCACCCTGGCGTCTGCTGCTTCGGCGCGGGCCTGCTCTGCCTCCGCGTCGGCGACCGCTTCGACGCTGTTGGCGTCCTTGCGCTCCCGTGCCTGAGTCTGCTCGAGTTGACCTTCGGCGGTCAGCGAATCGTTGCCGGTCACCGCGCCGACCAATTCCTTCGCCTTGCCCTTCACTGAGTCGATCAATCCCTTGCGGGCCTGGTCGGCCTTGTCATGTGCTGTCATCGATCTCTCCTCGTGCTTGATGGGTCCCTGAGGTTTGGAAACTTCGGTTTCGTGCGAAGGCGAAGTGGCGGTCGTCAGTCGCGCACTCGCCGTACCAAGGTGTTGCCGACTCCGGCAAGAATCTGGCCAGGGCGCTGTTGCTCACCTTGCTGTGCGCCGAGTACCACGATCGCGCCCGTGAGCACCGGCAGTGCCCACTGCAGGTAGCGCAGTTGACGTTGCGCTACCGCGACATCGTCCGGGGTCGACGCCGACGGTTCGGTCGCACCGTCAACCGGGTGCCCATCGCCCTGAGCGGCCTTGGCGCCGAGGACGCCGCTGTAAACGGTGGCAGCCAGCGCAGCGCCGGTCAGCACGATCTTTACGACCGTGTTGGAGGTGACGCCGGACTGGTGCTCGGCGCGCTCCCGATTGGCGTAGAGGACCGAGCCGCCGCCCAGCAGGTGCGCACCGATGGCCACAGCGCTGACCGGAGCCCATTTCGCCCAACCAGCGGCCGCGGTGCGGGCACGATCCTGCGGGTCCCGGACGGCGGCGGCCGCGCCGTTGACGCCGACTGCCCCCATCAGCGAACCGCCGAACCAGGCTGCGGCGCCGAGGTCGTGAAGAGACCGAACGAATGTATTACGGGATGACATGAGGTCCTTCGAGATCGTGAGTGCGTCGAGACGCCGAGCGGCTGTCCCGGTCAAGTGGCAGCGCCGGGGCTGGACGCGACTACACGAGCGCGAAAGCTCGTGGGCCAGGGATGCACATTCTTAGACGATTCGAAACCCAATGGCTGCCGCTGTGACCAAACCCAGTTGCAGAAACTGAATTTCGATCTTGTTCGGCAGAACGACCGAAGTCTTAGCGCGTCCAAGCCCAGCTTGGTCGACGTTTGCGCGACGGTGTCACGGGTACCACTCCGGGGCCGCCCGCTTCGCCAGAACCGTTGAGCACCGTCGGCACCCCACGAACAAAGGCCCGCTCATGACCTTGTCCCCTCCTGCACAAGGTCCCCTCCTGCACACAAGGTCCCCTCCTGCACAAGGTGCCCTCCTGCACACAAGCCAGGATCGACTGCCAGGTTCTCGACGCCAGTCCAGAAAGCAGTCCTCGCGTTGGCGCAATGTTTCTTGCACAACCTGGTGCACCTGGCTTTCGGGCTGCCGTCGCCATGATCACCCTCGGGGCCGCACTCGGGCGCAGGAGCGGTGACACCGGTCAGCCCGTGGGCTCCGATGACAGGACCCGGATCCGTCCGGCGCGCTGACCCTCGAGCACCGACCGCGTACCGATCCCGGCGCGCGGAACACCAACTCTCAAAGGAGAACCATGTATCTGCACACCGAACAACTCATCAACGACATTGCTGTCGACGAGCCCGATCCCGCCGCTGCGAACGCTCTGCAGGAAGGTCTCGGTGGCCAGTTCGGCGAGATGCGCACCATGATGCAGTACCTGTTCCAGAGCATCAACTTTCGCGGCGACACGGCATCCAAGCCCTACAAGGATCTGCTTCAGGGTGTCGGTACCGAGGAGATCAGCCATGTGGAGCTCATCGGTACGACCATCTCGCGACTGCTCGACGGGTCACCCGAGTACCGCGGAAAGAAGACCGATCCGATCGACCAGCCGGGCGCCAAGGGTGCAACACCCCTGAAGATTGCGTTGGACACCAGCAATATTCACCATTACCTCGTCGGGGCGCAGGGCGCTCTTCCTGTCGACGCGGCCGGCAATCCGTGGAGCGGGTCGTATGTCTACAACAGTGGCAACCTGGTACTCGACTTGCTCTACAACCTGATGCTGGAGTCCACCGGACGGCTGCAGAAGTGCCGGATCTATGAGATGACGGACAACAAGACGGCCCGTTCCACAATCGCTTATCTGATCGTGCGCGATCAGGCCCACGAGAACGCCTTCGCCAAGGCGTTGGAGAGCCTCGGAGTGAACTGGGGCGCGGCGCTGCCGATCCCCAAGACGAACGCCGAGCAGTTCCCCGAGGTCAAGAAGCTCCTCGACCTGGGCCTGCAGAGCATCCAGTACACCTTCAGCGCCGATGATCAGAGCCAGGCAGACAAGCTCTATCGCGGGGCGTCACCGTCCAACGATGGAACGGAACTCAGCACCGCCGTCATGCCCGAAGGATTCCCGATGACCATCGCACCCGAGCGGCGCGAAGAGTTCTCCCCCGGCCTGGACAAGGATCTGTTGGCGCTCATTCAGGCGACCGCGGAGGTCGAGATCGCGACCAACGGCGCAGCCAAGTAGCTGTGGTGGGTGGGCCGGAGTCGACGACTCCAGCCCACCCCACCCTGCGGAGATGCTGGTATGGCCGACGACGACTGCGCGGGGTGAAACCCGAAGTGATTCAAGCCTCCAACGATTCACCGAGCTGGTCGCGGCTCTGCGATCGTCAACCGGAGTCCCGTTTCGGCTGGTGAACTACGGGTAATGCTGCGGGCATGACTTCCTTATGGCTGGCCGATCGGGTGGAAACGCCGACTGCTTCACCGAATGCCTTTCCCGGCGAGCCATCCGCCGATGTCGTAGTGGTGGGCGCCGGGATCACCGGGCTGATCACCGCAGTGCTGTTGGCCAGGGCCGGAAAGAACGTTCTGGTCCTCGAGGCCCGCACCGTCGGAGCGGGCGCGACGGGCAACACCACGGCGAAGATCAGTCTGCTGCAGGGCAGCAAGCTGTCCAAGATCGTCGCCAAACACGGACCCAAGCTCGCGACGCAGTACCTGGAGGGCAATCGGGAAGGTCAGGCGTGGGTACTGCGGCACTGTGAAAACCACGGGATTGACGTTCAGCGCGAGGACGCCTACACCTACGCACAGTCCGAATCCGGGATCGCCACGGCCCGAGCAGAATTGGCTGCGGCCCAGTCGGCCGGCCTGGACGTTGAGTGGGCCGACGATGCCGACGTCCCGTTCCCTTACCGGGGCGGTGTCCGGCTGCGCGATCAGGCCCAGTTCGACCCGATGCCGCTGTTGGACAGCCTGGTCGTCGAACTCGAAGCACACGGCGGCCGCCTCATGCAAGGTGCACGCGTGAAGCGCGTGTCCGGCCTCGGCGCCAACCTGCGCGTCACGATCAGAACCTCGGACGACAACGAAACCACCGTCGGTACAGAGCAACTCGTCCTGGCGACGGGTATACCCATCCTGGACCGGGGCGGATTCTTCGCCCGGTTGAAGGCGAACCGGTCCTACTGCATGGCGTACAAGGTTCCCGGCGGCATCACCCGCGGAATGTACTTGTCCACCGATTCGCCCACCCGGTCGGTGCGTTACGCGCCGACCGCGGACGGCGAAGTGCTCATCGTCGGCGGTGCGGGCCACCCGGTCGGGCGTGAGAAGAGTCCGGCCTATGCGCTGGCAGAGCTGTCGAAGTGGGCCAAGCTGCACTACCCCGGCGCAGTCCAGACGCACTACTGGTCCGCGCAGGACTATTCTCCGGCGGACGAACTCCCGTATGTCGGATCGATCCTGCCGGGAGTCGAGAGTATTTGTGTGGCAACTGGGTTCGACAAATGGGGAATGTCGAACGGAGCCGCCGCCGCACTGGCACTCTCCAGCCGGATTCTGGGCGGCCGAATGGATTGGGCCGGTGCGTTCGCCAGTTGGAGTCCTCACGAACTGTCCGGGATCACCACGGCCATGCAGGCCAACCTGGAAGTCGGCTTCAACCTCGCGAAGGGCTGGGTGACGCCGATCACCGCACCCACGAATCAAACCCCCGAACATGGCGGAGTCGTCAGCGGTCCACCGTGGCACTTGGAGGCACGCAGCAACGTCGGCGGCGTCGAACACATCGTGTCCCCGGTGTGCCCGCACCTGGGCGGGATCGTCACCTGGAACGACGCCGACGAATCATGGGAGTGCCCGCTCCACGGTTCACGATTTGCCCCCGACGGGACCCTGCTCGAAGGCCCCGCCACCGGTGATCTCACCCGACAGCGGTGAGGACACCGAACGCGGTCATCTTGACCTGAATGGTGGCGCGACGGGGCCTGGTGCGCGATGATGCCGCCCATGCGCAACGTCTCACGTCTCGTGTCCGTGTTGGCTGCGATCGGTCTGCTCGCCGCAACCGCATGTTCGCCTGCCGACGATTCGTCGTCGGCTCCGGCACAGGCGGAGCAGTGCACCAAGGACTCCCTGCCCACGTTGACCGAAGGGGCCATCACCTTCGGCACCGATCAGCCGGCCTACCCGCCGTGGTTCATCGACGACGATCCCGCCAATGGCAAGGGCTTCGAATCTGCGGTCGCGTACGCGGTCGCCGACAACCTCGGATATGCCCAAGGGGACGTGAAGTGGGTGCGGGTGCCGTTCAACGCGGCCATCGCGCCAGGCCCGAAGACGTTCGACGCCAACCTCAATCAGTTCTCCATCACCGACGAGCGCAAGCAGGCCGTCGACTTCTCCTCGCCGTACTTCGACGTGACCCAGGCGGTCGTCACGGTGAAGTCCTCGCCCGCAGCGGGGGTGACGACCCTCGAGGGCCTCAAAGGCCTCAAGCTCGGTGCGCAGGTCGGCACCACCAGCTACACCGCCGCCAAGGCGGTCGACCCGGGCGTCGCGGTGTTCAACAACAACGACGACGCCAAGGCCGCGTTGTCGAACGGTCAGATCGACGGACTGGTCCTGGATCTGCCGACGGCCTTCGCGGTGCAGGCCGAACTGACCGACGGGGTCATCGTCGGGCAGTTGCCTGCCGGGACAGAGGATACCGAGCAGTTCGGGATCGTGCTGGACAAGGGCAGCCCGCTCACGGCGTGCGTGTCCAAGGCCGTCGACGAGCTCGGCGGCAACGGCGACCTCGCCCGGCTACAGAAGGAGTGGCTCGACAGCGCCGGAAACGCGCCCGTGCTGTCGTGACCACGGCCGCCATCGACCGGGTCGCCTTCCGGCAGGCGCGGGCCCGCAGGTCCACGCTGATCGCGCTCGGTTCGACCGTGGTCTTCGCTGCGGTGCTACTGCTGGCGGTGACGTCGTCACCGGGCTGGCCACGGGTGCGTGACTCGTTCTTCAACCTGCGGGTCGGCTGGCAGAGCCTGCCGGCGCTGTTGGACGGGTTGTGGCTGAACGTCCGGGTGCTCGTGGTCTGCCAGGTGTTGATTCTGATCGTCGGGCTCGGGCTGGCCGCGGTACGGACGCTGCGCGGTCCGGTGTGGTTTCCGTTGCGGGCGTTGGCCACCGGGTACGTCGATCTGTTCCGGGGCCTGCCCCTGCTGATCTGCCTGTACCTCGTCGGGTTCGGCCTGCCCGGGCTGCGGCTCTCGGGCATCCCGAACAACCCGGTGCTGCTCGGCGGTCTCGCCTTGGTGCTGATCTACTCCGCCTACGTCGCCGAGGTGTTGCGGGCAGGCATCGAATCGGTACATCCCTCTCAGCTGGCTGCCGCCAAATCCCTTGGCCTCAACTATCGGCGCACCATGCGCCTGGTGGTGCTGCCCCAGGCAGTACGGCGGGTGACCCCCGCGCTGCTCAACGACTTCGTCGCGCTGCAGAAGGACTGCGGGCTGATCTCGGTGCTCGGCGCTGTCGACGCGGTACGGGCCGCGCAGATTCAGTCGGCCACGACATACAACTTCACCCCCTACGTCGTCGCCGGCCTGTTGTTCGTGGCGCTGGCGGTGCCCTCGGCGCGATTGGCCGATTTTGCGGCCAAGCGTGCGGCCGAGCGACAGGGGGCGATGTGACGACACCCTCGCCGATGCTGTCCGTGCGCGGACTGGTCAAGGCCTATCACGGTCGGTCGGTGCTCGACGGCGTGTCCCTGGACGTCAGCGAGCACGAGGTGGTCGTGCTGATCGGGTCGTCGGGATCCGGGAAGTCGACGCTGCTGCGGTGCATCGACCTGCTCGAGGACATCGACGACGGCCAGATCCTGCTCGACGGCCGCGACATCAGTGACCCACGCATCGACGCCGACGACGCCAGGCAGGCCATGGGCATGGTGTTCCAGTCATTCAACCTGTTCCCCCACATGACCGCGCTGGCCAACGTCGCGCTGGCTCCGCGGGTGGTGCACGGTTCCTCGCGGGATGACGCTCAGGAACGCGCCCGCGAGCTGTTGGCCCGGGTTGGCTTGTCCGACAAGGCCGATGCCTACCCGGACAAGCTCTCCGGCGGACAGCAGCAGCGGGTGGCCATCGCCCGCGCATTGGCCTACGAGCCCCGACTGTTGTTGCTCGACGAGATCACCAGCGCGCTGGACCCGGAACTGGTCGGCGAAGTGCTGGCCCTCGTCGGCGAGTTGGCCACCTCTGCCCGCACGATCGTGATGGCCACCCACGAAATGGCGTTCGCCCGCGAGGTGGCCGACACGGTGTGCTTCCTCGACGGCGGCCGAATCGTCGAATCCGGCTCGGCCCAACAGGTTTTGACTGATCCGCAGCAGGACCGGACCCGCCAGTTCCTGAGGCGGTTCACCGCTGGACGCTAACGCCCTAGACCCCACGCTCGCACGGCAACCGCCCGTTGTCGACGGCCGCCACCAACGCGGCGTGGTCGGCTTCGGTCTGGTCGGCGTACCGGCGGGCGAAGACGCACAGCGCGTCGTCCACCTTTTCTGTGCCACCCATGTAACCGGCGATCATCGAGGCACCGCTGGTCCTGGCATGGCCTTTGGCCAGCAGCTGACCCACGACGCCGGTGTAGTCGATGAGCGCCTTCGGGTCCATCGCATCCAGCGGGATGGTGCCCTTCATGTTCCGGAACTGCCGCACGTAATACTGCAAGCCGTTGACGGTCGTCCAGCCCAACAGCGGGTCGCTGACCGTCTGCAGTGCTTGCTGGTACTCGACCACCCGCTGGCCCTGATGTGCGTGCCACGCCGACTCGCCGTGCACATAACGCGCCAGGACCGAGCGGCGGGCCTGCTTGAGCTGCAGGAAAACGACGTCCTCCGGCGAGGAGCCTTCCAGCAGCGCCACGAACGCGCGTAAACCGACACTGCCCACCCCAACCACCTTGTGCGCGACATCGAGCAGGGTGTAGCCGCCCAGCACGCGCCGCCAGTGCGTGGACAGGGTCGGCAGGTAATCGTCGAGCGCTTCGGCCAACGCGTCGGCTTCGTGCTCCGGTAACCGGGTGATCAACGGCGGCTGTTCGACGATCCTGCGGACGCCGTCGACCTCCCGGGTGAATCGGGGTAGCGCGCGGTCGCTGGTGCGATTGCGCGCCCGCTTGGCCGACCGCAGCACTTCGTCGGCCAACGGCCCAGCCGTCTGACCGGCCAGCCGGTCGACGTCCAGCCGGGTGAAGGAGCGTGAGAACAGCGGCTCGTCGGCCAGCCGGCGCAACTCCAGGCGGTACGCCGACACGCAGGAACGCACCGCCGCGCCGCAGTCGCCCTCGGAGGCGCCGTTGTGGCGTCCCGCCACCCAGATGCTGGCCACCAACCGGCGCAGATCCCACTCCCAACCACCCGGGTGCGCTTCGTCGAAATCATTGAGATCGATCACCAGGTCGCGTTCCGGTGACGCGTAGAAGCCGAAGTTGCCCAGGTGCGAATCACCGCAGACCACCGGCGTGATCCCCGTCGACGGCAGGTGGGCCACATCGTCGGCCATGACCACGGCGGTGCCCCGCAGAAAGCCATACGGGGAGGCGACCATGCGCCCCACCCGCACCGGGACCAGACGGTCCAGCCGGCCGCGGTGATTGACCTCGATCAGATGTATCGGATCGGGGCGGTCCGGTGGCGGCGCCCAGTCGGCCAGCGATCGCCGGGGCACTCGTCTGCGCAGGCTCTTGCCCAGCGCATACCGCTCGGCGCGGGTCACCGGCCGCTGCCGCAGCGAGTGGTAGGCACCGCTGTCGGTCTCGGCGAGCACGGTGTGTTGGGTCGGCCCCGGACCCGCTGCGGCGCTTCTCACCGCTCTCATGTTGCGCCGATCAGCGTTGGCTCGGTGGTGACTTGGGCAAATTGTTGCCGTGTGGCGCTTACGGGGACCACCGGGCGGTCATCGACCAGACTGATGCCCATGACGGAATCCGGCGCCACCCGCGTTGCGGTCTACCTCGACTTCGACAACATCGTGATCTCGCGATACGACCAGGTGAACGGCCGCAACTCCTACCAGCGCGACAAGGCCAAGGGTCTGGACGACGACCCGGACCGGCTGACCCGCGCCACCGTCGATGTCGGGGCGATCATCGACTTCGCGTCATCCTTCGGCACCTTGGTGCTGACTCGTGCCTATGCCGACTGGTCGGCCGAAATGAACTCCGGTTACCGCGGCCAACTGGTGGGACGCGCGGTCGATCTGGTGCAGCTGTTCCCCGCAGCGGCCTACGGCAAGAACGGCGCCGACATCCGGCTGGCCGTCGACGCGGTCGAGGACATGTTCCGGTTGCCCGACCTGACGCATGTGGTGATCGTCGCCGGTGACTCCGACTACATCGCGCTGGCACAGCGGTGCAAGCGTCTCGGCCGATATGTGGTCGGAATCGGGGTGGCCGGATCGTCGAGCCGCATGCTGGCGGCGGCCTGCGACGAATTCGTCACCTATGATGCGCTGCCCGGAATTCCGGTGTCCGAGCCCACTCCGGTCCCCGACGAAAAGCCCGCGCCGAGAAGGGGGTCCGGGCGGGCCAAGGCCGCCGAGACCCCCGAGGAGCCGGATCCTCCGGATCCGCAGGCGGCGGCGACCGGGCTGCTGACCCGCGCACTGCGAATCGGCCTGGAGAAAGACGATGTCGACTGGCTGCACAACTCGGTGGTAAAGGCGCAGATGAAGCGCATGGACCCGTCATTCAGCGAGAAGTCTTTGGGATTCCGGTCCTTCAGTGATTTCCTGCGCTCCCGCTCCGACGTCGTGGAGCTGGATGAGAGCACCACGACGCGGATGGTGCGGCTGCGCGACAAAGCGTGAACGAACTCAGGGAGCTGAAACCTCGTCGGTCCACACCCGGAAGCTCGTCAATATGTGAGGCCCGAAGGAATTGCTCAGCGCAACGTCGGCGGCGTCGCGGCCGCGGGCGATCAGCACCCTGCCGATGCGCGGAGTGTTGTTGCGCGCGTCAAAGGTGTGCCACTGCCCGTCGAGGAACACTTCGAACCAGGCAGCGAAATCCATCGGGCCGTAGGGCGGCGGCATGCCGATGTCGCCGAGGTACCCGGTGCAGTAGCGCGTCGGGATGTTCATGCAACGACAGAAGGCAACGGCGAGATGCGTGAAATCACGGCAGACGCCGACCCGTTGGTGGTAGGCCTCCAGCGCTGTGCGGGTATTGTCAGCCCGCTGGTAGTCGAACGTGATGTGTCGATGGACGTAGTCGCAGATCGCCTGAACACGGTCCCAACCAGGGGGTGTCTGCCCGAACAGGTTCCACGCCGTCTGCGACAGGCGATCGGTGTCGCAATATCGGCTGCCGAGCAGGAAGATGAGTGTTTCCTCGGGCAGATCCGGCACCGGAATCTGTTGCGCCTCAGGAACAATGATGTCGGGCAGGCCAGAATCGTTGACGACCGCATCGGCCGTGATGCGCGTGCTCCCCGCGGGCGCAACGATGCGGGTGCACCAGTTGCCGAAGTCGTCACGGTAGCCGGCCATCGGGATCGGCGGGTCGACCATCAGAGAATCACGGCCGATCAGGTCGGACACCCGGGTGTAATGGACGTTCAGGTTGAGGATCATCGGGGTTGGCTGCGGACAGTCGAAGATCATTTCGAAACCGACGTTGATTTGCATCATGAGCCTCCGGGCGTTGCTGAGGGAAAGTATTGTCGTCAGGACTGTTTCGTGCTCACTTCCGGTGCGCTCAGGGGGCACACGCCGTCTGCAGGGAATCGATCAGCGCGCGACGCAACGCCGTCCAGCGGCGGCCTGCGGCGAACACCAGCGCCTGGTTCACTTCCAGTTCGATTCCGACATAGTCGCTCTGGGCAAAGCGCCGGCGCAGGTGCGACATCAATCCGTCGTCTTTGCCCGCGTAGGGGTAATTGCGACGTACTCGCAGATCGGGGTCCAGTGCGGCGAGCGATGCCTTCCAACGGGCACATATCTCGACCTCCGCACGCCGCCGGGGGTCGTAGAGCAGACCGACATCGGCGCTGCGCACCCGGCCATCCAGTTCGGCGGTAAAGCTGTGTGACGCAATATGGATCACGCGATCGCGGCGCGCCACGGCTTGGCCGACGAGCCGCTCGACCTGCTCGCGATGGGGCCGGTAGCACTGCTCGACGATCTGTGCGCGCGTCTCCGCCGGTGCGGTGCGTGTCACCGCCGAAAAGAGTTGCGGGTGACCGATCGAGCGATTGAGATCGACCACCAGGCGGCTCACCGTCGAAGCCACCAGCGGCGCCCGCCGGGCACTGGCGAGGGCCTTGGCCATCACCAGCGCTCCGGGATCCCACCCGCGGTGGGAATCCAGCAATGCCCTCTGCTCCTGAAAAAGCTGACGATAGCGAGCAGGTATCCGGTTGCCGCCGTGTTCACAGGTGACGAGGAAGGCGTCCATGTCGGCGACCGGTCACCAGCGCAGTTCGGGCAGTTGGCTGAACACCTTGCGCGTACCTTCACCCCACGCCTGGCCGAGGGCACTGAAGTAGGGATCACCGTCGTGGAACCGGCGTCGCCACTGCACCTGGAGGGTATCCCGCTCGTAGCAGATCAGGTCGATCGGCATTCCCACGGACAGATTGCTGCGCATCGTCGAGTCGAAGGACACCAGGACACACTTCGTGGCGTCGGACAGTGACGTGTCATGTGAGATCACGCGGTCGAGGATCGGCTTCCCGTACTTGGTTTCGCCGGTCTGCAGGAAGAGCGTGTCGGTTCCCGCCTCGATGAAGTTGCCTTCAGCATAGATTCGGAACAACCGCATGGCCTCACCGGCCAGCTGCCCACCGACGACGAACGAGGCGTTGAAGCCGACCTTGTTGCTTTCCAGGTAGCCCGCGTCGCGTTGCTCGGTCTCGCGCATCGCGTCCGAGACCAACCTCACGACGTCGAACATCGTCTTGGCGCCAAGGACGTTGCTCTCAGCGGCGCCATCAGCGCAACGCTGCGTCAAGATGCTGATGATCGCCTGGGTTCCGGCCAGATTTCCCGAACTCAACAGGACGATGACGCGGTTTCCGGGACGCTCGAACACGGTCATCTTGCAGAACTTGGCGAAGTTGTCGACGCCGGCATTCGTCCGGGAATCCGACGCGAAGATGATTCCTTTGTCCAGCATCACGCCGATGCAATACGTCACGCGACGCCCCTGCCGTACATCAGAAATCCCCGTTTCATGAGACGCGTAATTCTGACAGGCGGCAGACGCGCAGGCGAGCGATGCCAAATTGGTTGATGCCGCCCCGATGCCTTCGAAACCTCCAGCCTACGCCGCCCGCGTCGGTGGGGCTCGTCCTGATCGGCCAACCGCAACTCATCGGCGTACCGGAGCGCCGCCGGCGGTCGCGGCTCGATGACCCAGACGTCATAGCCCGCTTCGAAGCCAAACGGATCGCCGACCTGACGATCTGTGCTGGGTTTGGATCGGCGGGGTGTCCTCGACGGGCACGGGTCTGTCCGCGCGGCGAGCCTGCCCGGACCAACCAGACGCAGGACTGTCCCCGCTGATGGGCCTTTGAAACCAAATCGAGTTGCCCAAGAGAGTGAAGTCGCGATCATGCCCGGCTGGGCACCCACGTGCGTTGCAGGCTGCCGACGCCGAACTCGCCGAAATTCGGGGTCTGCGTGCCGGGGTGCTTGCTATCGGGACCTTCCCGACGGCCGGGTCGTCGTTACTGCGGCTAGTGGCCAAGGAATTCAGACGCGACACCCCGGTGTCGATCTCGTTGTGGTCAGTGGGCGGTTCGCTCAACTGGTCGACGCGTTACGCCGTCGAGAGACAGAGCTGTCGCTGCTGTGGGACTACGAGTGGAATCGCATCGATGATCCGACGTAGACCTATCACCACCTGCTGAACGACCCGACCCTGCTTCTGGTGTCCGAACATCACCGACTCGCCAACCGTGATTCGATTAGCATCGGCGAGTTGCGCGATGAGTCATGGGTGGTGCGCGCCGATGACCATCCCGTTGCCCAAACGCTTGAAAAGCTCTGCCAAAAAGGCGGTTTCACGCCCAGGACGAGCGTTCTCGCTCACGACTACGGCGAGGTGCAAACCGTGGTCGCCGTCGAGTTGGGGGTGGCCATCGCTCCACGGCTGGCCGTGTTGAACCCGCGTCCGGATGTCCGTTCCATTCGGTTGGCCACGCGACCACCGCAGCGGCGGATACTCATCGCACAGCTCGCTGAGCGTCGGCTCAGTCCGGCTGCCCACGAGGCGATTGCCGTGAGTGCCGCGGCGGCCCGCCAACTGGAGGAGAGGTTCAGTGGCGGGTAGCCGGGGCACTCGGTTGGCACTTCAGACTGCGCGGACGCTGGCCAGGATGCGTCGGGCCCTCGCTTCGACGGGTGCGTTGACGAACTCTCCGTCGGCCGAGGACGTGGGACGCCCGCCGCTGGCGTCGAGCGCCGCGAGAACGGCGGTGGCCCAGGAGATGTCGGTGGAACCGGGCACGAAGACCTGGTGAACGACCTCGAGTTGGTCGGGGTGGATCGCCGACTTGGCCCCGAACCCGAGTTCCCGACCGAGTCGTGCTTCCGCCCCCAGGCCTGCCAGCCGCCGGCGGTGACCGGGTACGAACAGATAGCTGCGGGCTGTCATGCGATGCCCTCCGCGACGAGTTCTGCCAATCGAGGCTTGTCGATGCCCAAGACGGTGCGGTAGAGCTCTTCGTTGTCCTGGCCGAGCCGACGGCCTGCGAACTCGATCGATCCTGGAGTGTCCGAGAAGCGGCACATGACGTTCTGCATTCGCAATGGACCGAGGTCCTCGTCGTCGACGGTGGTGATGACCTCGCGCTCGATGACGTGCGGGTCGGCCAGGAGTTGTTCGACGTCGTAGATGGGGGCCAATGCCGCTCCGGCGTCGACAAACTGCTCGCAGACGTCTTCGTAGTCGCGGGCGGCGATCCATGCGGCAACGAGCCCGTCGATCAGGTCGGCGCGGCGGCTGCGTTCGCCGGCGTTGTCAAACCAGGGTTCGGCGGCAATGTCGGGGCGGCCCACCAAGCACATCACCCGTTCGGCGACCGATGTCGCGCTCGCTGAGATCGCCACCCAGCGGCCGTCACGCGTGAGGTAGGTGTTGCGGGGGGCATTGTTCGGTGAGCGGTTGCCATGGCGTTCTGCGATGTAGCCCAACTGGTCCCACACGGAGGGTCCGGGGCCGAGGATGCCGACGAGCGGTTCCAACAGGGAGAGATCGACGACCTGCCCGTGGCCGCCGTTGACGTCTCTTTCGTACAGCGCGGCGATCGTGGCGAAGGCGCCGGTAATCCCTGCGACACCATCGGCGAGGCCGAACGGCGGCAGGGTGGGTGGCCCGTCCGGCTGCCCGGTCTGGTGGGCGAAGCCGCTCATCGCCTCGGCGAGGGTGCCGAAAGCGCGCCGGCCGGCGTAGGGGCCGGATTGTCCAAAGCCGGTGACGCGCAACATCACCAGCCGCGGATTGATGCCAAGGAGGGTGTCCGCGCCGATGCCCCATTTCTCCAGCACCCCCGGACGGAAATTCTCGACCAGGACGTCGGCTTCGGCGGCGAGTTCGCGCAGGATCTCCTGGCCGGTCGGGTGACTGAGGTTCAGCGTCATCGTCTGCTTGTTGCGGGAAATGACCTTCCACCAGAGCCCGTGTCCGTCCCGATCCCATCCGTGGCTGCGGGCAGGGTCACCTCGGGGATGCTCCACCTTGATCACGTCGGCTCCGAAGTCGCCGAGGAGCATCGCAGTGATGGGTGCGGCATAGACCGTGCTGATGTCGAGGACTTTGACGCCTCGCAGCGGCCCAGATCGTGGTTTCAGATTTGTCCAACCCGTGGCCGGTGGTGGAGCGTGCTCGGTTGCTTTCTCGCTCACGGTGCGATTCCTTTTCCTAGGTTGTTGATCAGCACCGCATCGTGCTGTTGTGGAGCTTTGGTTAACCGTCGATCTCCGTCGACGTGCTGAATAGTTGCGACCAACAGTCGGTTTCGCGATATCCGCAAGCCACCGACCCCGCCTCACCCGGCGGCGGTGACCAGTGCGGGAGCAGCGACGAACAGTTCGGCTGCGGCAATACGACGGGCAGCGCGGTGCAGGGTGACCGATTGCAGCGCACCGTCGGTCGAATAGGCCAGGTCCACGTGCAGGACCCCGGCGGAGGTCCCCAACCTCAGCGTGTTGGACGCGGTCCTGCGCACCACTGTCGGCGACGACCCCGTCCGGAAGGGTCGACGCGGCTGCCACGGCCACCGCAGACGTCAGGCCAATCGCCGGGTGGGCTGCGAGCATCGACACCATCCGCACCGAGATGTCGTACTCGTCAGCGGAAACGGCCTGCCCTGTGGCGGTGCGATAGTCCAGCGGCGAACCAACGATCCCCACCTTGGGGATCGCGTGACTGATGGGATCGCCTGGCTGGCTCAGGCCCATGCGCAACGCCGCTTCTTGCCGCAGGGTGACGAGCAGCGGCAGCTGCTCATCAATGAGGTGAGTGCTTTCAGCGCCGGTCAGCCCGAGGTCGGCTGCGTCGAACAGTGCAGCCGGGGCTCCGGCGGTGATCATCGTCGCCGTGTAGAAACTGCCCGCCGCGGCGACGCGGTCTGTGGCGCTGCCGGTTGGCAGCAGTCTGTCCGCGTCGGTCGCCAGACCGGTGAAACTGAGCCCGACGGGGACGCCTAACGCCGTGGTGCCTGGCACCGCGCCGTCGCCCTCGGTGGGAATCAGTCCGCTTGGTGTATCTATCTCGGCGGTGAGCACGGCCCCGGTGTTCTGATTGCGCATTGTGACCTTTGTCCTGGTGGCATCGACTGCGACGAGTCCGGACTGCAGGGCGTACAAGCCGATCGCGGTGGCGCAGTTTCCGCAGTTACTGCCCCACTCGACGCGTCGGTCGCCGATTGCGACTTGGGCGAACAGGTAATCGACGTCGATCCCGGGCTGCAGCGAGCGGCGCACGATTGCCGCTTTTGATGTGGTTGAGCTACCGCCACCGATGCCATCGAGCTGGCGCGGGTCTCCGGATCCGAACGCCGAGGTCAGCAGGGAGTCGATGCCCCCGGCCTGGTCAACGATTGGATCGACGTCTACCGCGTTGAACAACCAGCACTTGCTGGTTCCCCCCCGCATCCAGGTGCTACGAAGCGTGAACACTGTTACCTGCCTTTCCGCTTTTGGGCGGCTATGAGCCGGCCAATGTCAACATTGGCCGAACTAGGGGTGAAGGACAATCGCTTGTTTCCGGATGGGGGTTTAGCTGAGCTAAACCCCCATCGGCGCGCTGCTGCTAGACGAGGGCGGGGATGGCGACCAGCAGCAGCCAGCACAGTGCAGGCGCGATGGCGACGACGATGCCGGAGTTGAGCAGCAGTTGACGGTAGAACCGGGGCCGGTGGATGCCTTGGGCGTTGGCCAGGACGAGTGCGCCGTTGGTCGAGAACGGCGACACGTCGACGACGGTGGCCGAAATTGCCAGTGCGGCAACTACTCCGACGACGGGAAGGGCACCGGTGTGCAGCAGCGGGAGAGCCATCGGAATGACGGCGGTCAGCAGCGCCGTGGAGGAGGCGAATGCCGAGGTGACGCCGATGACGTAGCACAGGACCGCGGCCACCAGCAGGGGTGCGCCGATCGTGATGGCCATCTCGGCAAGGTGGTCTATGGTGCCGATTTCTTGCATCACGGAGATATAGGTGACCATGCCGGCGACCAGCAGTACTGTCGACCAGCTGATACCCGCGATGGCCTCACTCTGCTTCGACAAATCGGTGAACGCAAGCACCGCACCAGCCGCGATGGCGATGAAGCTGATCGGCAGGTGGAACACCAGTACCAGCACCAGCACGATGCCGATGAGGACGAGGGTGAGTTTCTGGATCCACGTGACCGGGTGGACTTGGGCGTCGATCAGGACGTCGGTACGTGCCGGTCGGGTGAGCAGCGCGGTGGTGGCGCCGCCGGATCCGCCGCTGCCGGGCGTGGTGCCAGATGTCGTGACTGGTGTGCCACCTGAAGCCCAGCCGCCTTCGGGTCCGTCGTTGATGGTGGAGCCGGTGGCACTGAAATCCAGGTTCCGCATCCGGGCCAGGGTGGCGTAGCCGACGACCGTCAGCACCGACAGCAGCAGGTTGATGCCGTAGCTGGCGAAGAACAAGGTCCACGGGTTTATGCTCAGTCCGCTGGATTCGACGATGTCGCAGACCAGGACACCGGAGACCGAGATCGGCGAGAACGCTCCGGCGTGCGCGCCGTTGATTGTCATAATGCCCATGACTAGTGGGCTCATCTTCGTCCGGGCTGCGAACGACATCGCGGCCGGGGAAATCAAGGCGACGGCGGCGGGGCTGAACGTACCGAGCGCGGTGAGCACCGAGGCGCAGAAGAAGAACACCCACGGTACGACTGTGACCCGTCCTCGGACTCCGCGAATGCACGCGTTCACCAGTAGGTCGATCGTCCCGTTCTTCTTGGCCATGCCGAAGAAGTAGGTAACGCCGATGATGGTGAGCACGATCGAGCTGGGAAAGGCGGCCAGAATTTCCTTATCGTCATACCCCAGCAGGAATGCCCCGACGCCGAAAGCGCCGATGAATCCCAGGATGCCGATGTTGATGGGGAAAAACGTGGCGATGATGAACATTGCCACCAATGCGATTAGTGGCAGTATCTCGACATAGGTCATGGGCTTCTCTCAGTTCCCGGGAAGTGATGCGGACGTCGACAGATCGGTTCCGCTCGACTTCGTCTGCGTGAACTAGGGCCGACCAGAAATCGAGCGGAAGCCCCCAGCGACCGACCGAACGGTCGCCAGGCGAAACATCGCGGCCAGCCAGCACGCCGGCGTCGTAGGCGATCTGTTGCATGTCACATCCTTCGTTGATGATTACGCAGATCACATTAAGAAATCGGAGGCTTCACAACAATGTCGCTTTTGTCCACAGGGCTTAAGTTTTAGTAAAGTCGTAATAGTAGCGGGGCTGCCATTTCAGGCCGGAAAACCGGTGTCCGAGCGCCGGGCAGCCTCGTTTCGATGGGCGGCCGCGGCTCGGCGGAGATGACGTACTCATCGGCTGAGGAACCGGTTGGTTGACCGTGCTGGTCAAGATGTGAAGGACGAGTCCGGGATATGGTTGCCGGTCGCAGAAGGTCGGTGGGGCGCCGGGCTGCGGACTCCAGCTGTTCAGGTGGAGAGGTTGGTGGTGTCGCCGACGCTGATGACGGCCAGCAGGTCGCCGCCTTCGACTTGCTGCACGGTGTTGATGGCCAGTCTGGTGACGGTGCCGGCCCGGGGTGCGGTGATGGAGGCTTCCATTTTCATGGCTTCGATGGTCGCGATGGGTTGAGCTGCCACGATCGGGTCGCCCTCGGCGATGGTGAGGGTGACGACTCCGGAGAACGGGGCGGCGATATGGGAGGGGTCGTTGCGGTCGGCTTTTTCCGCCGCGGGTGCCTGCGCGGCCACGGAGCGGTCTCGTACCGACACCGGGCGTAGTTGCCCGTTGAGGATGCCCATCACGGTGCGCATGCCGGCATCGTCGGGTTCGGAGATCGCTTCGAGCCCGATGACCAGTTCGACACCCTTGTCGAGGGTGACGCGGTGGTCGTCGCCTTGACGCAGACCGTAGAAGAACTGATTCTCTGATAGCCCTGAGGTGTCCCCGAATTGCTCCCGGTGGGCGAGGAATTCTTTGGTCGGCCCGGGGAACAGCAACCGGTTGAGCGTCGCCTTGCGCAGCTGCGGGTCACCGCCGAGGGCCTTCTCATCCTGCACCGACAACTCCACCACCGCTTGTGGTTGCCGCGCCCGGCGAGGGCCTGCTCCCGCAGCGGTTCGGGCCAGCCACCGGCCGGTGTGCCGAGGTCCCCGCGCAGGAAACCGATCACCGAGTCGGGAATGTCGAATCGGCCGGGGTCGGCGGCGAATTCGTCGACGGAGACGCCGGCGCCGACCAGGTGCAGCGCGAGGTCACCGACGACCTTCGACGACGGGGTCACTTTGATCAGCCGGCCGAGCAGACGATCCGCGTCGGCGTAGGCCTTCTCGACGTCCTCGAATCGGTCGCCCAATCCCAGTGCGATGGCCTGCTGCCGCAGATTCGACAGCTGTCCGCCGGGGATTTCGTGGGTGTAGACCCGCCCGGTGGGTGCGGGCAGCCCGGATTCGAACGGCGCGTACACCTTTCGCAGCGCCTCCCAGTACGGCTCGAGGTCGCACACGTCGGCCAGATTCAGCCCGGTGTCGCGCTCGGTGTAGGCCGCCGCGGCGACGATCGCCGAGAGCGCCGGCTGGCTGGTGGTGCCCGCCATCGCCGCGCACGCGCCGTCGACGGCGTCGGCGCCGGCCTGCCACGCCGCCACGTAGGTCGCCAACTGACCACCGGGGGTGTCGTGGGTGTGCACGTGCACCGGCACATCGAAGTTGCTCCGCAACGCGGTGACCAACGTGGCCGCCGCCGGGACCCGCAACAACCCGGCCATGTCCTTGATCGCCAGGATGTGCGCGCCGGCATCGACGGCCTGTTCGGCCAACTTCAGGTAATAGTCGAGGGTGTAGAGGGTTTCGTGGGGGTTCGACAGGTCCCCGGTGTAGGCCAGCGCGACCTCGGCGACCGTCGAGCCGGTGTCCCGCACCGCGTCGATCGCCGGACGCATCGCGTCGATATTGTTGAGCGCGTCGAAGATCCGGAAGATATCGATCCCGGTGTGGGCGGCTTCGGCGACGAACGCCCGCGCCACCGAGTCCGGGTACGGGGTGTAACCCACGGTGTTGCGGCCCCGCAGCAGCATCTGCAGGCAGATGTTGGGGACGGCCTCCCGCAACGCGGCCAGGCGCTCCCAGGGGTCCTCGTGCAGGAACCGCAACGCCACATCATAGGTCGCACCGCCCCACGCCTCGATCGACAACAACTGCGGTGTCAGGCGGGCGACGTGGCCGGCCACACCGAGCAACCCCGAGGTCCGCACCCGGGTAGCCAGCAGCGACTGATGGGCGTCGCGGAACGTGGTGTCGGTGACCGCCAGCGCGTTCTGGGCGCGTAACGCCGCGGCGAACCCGTGCGGCCCCAGGTCCAGGAGGCGCTGACGCGACCCCGGCGGGGGCGGCGTGCTCAGTCGATGTCGGGAAGTTTGTCGTTCGGATACACCGCTGAGGGCCGGGGCCCGTTCGGCTTGTTCACCGTCACGTCCGCGAGATACGCCAGGATCTTGGTGCCGCGATCCCCGGAGGTATGCGAGGTCAGCAAATGCGGGCGTTCCTCGATGAACGACGTCGTCACCTGACCGGCCCGGAAGTCCGGGTCGGCCAGCACCGCCTGCAGAAACGGCAGGTTGGTGGCCACACCACGAATCCGGAACTCCGCGACCGCCCGTTGCGCGCGGGCCACCGCCGCCTCGAACGTGCGGCCCCGACAGGTCAACTTGACCAGCATCGAATCGAAATACGCCGACACCTCCGCACCCAACGCGGTGCCCCCGTCCAACCGGATACCCGCCCCCTCGGCGGTGCGGTAGGCGGTGATCCGACCGGTGTCCGGGCGAAACCCGTTCGCCGGATCTTCAGTGGTGATCCGGCACTGCAGGGCCGCACCACGGATCGCGATAGCGTCCTGCGCCAACCCCATCTCGGCGAGGGTCTCCCCCGCTGCCACCCGCAGCTGCGCCTGCACCAGATCGACATCAGTGATCTCCTCGGTCACCGTATGCTCGACCTGAATACGTGGATTCATCTCAATGAACACATGGTTGCCGTGCTTATCGACAAGGAATTCGACGGTCCCCGCGCACGAGTAACCGATCTGACGGGCAAAGGCCACCGCATCGGCACACAGTCGCGACCGCAGCTCCGAGGAGATGTTCGGGGCCGGCGCCAATTCGACAACCTTCTGATGTCGGCGCTGCACCGAACAGTCCCGCTCAAACAAGTGAATGACATTGCCGTGGGTGTCCGCCAGGATCTGCACCTCGATGTGCCGCGGCTCGATGACAGCCTGCTCCAGGAACACCGTCGCGTCGCCGAACGCCGATTCAGCCTCACGCGCCGCGGCCTCGACCGCGTCGCGCAACCCGGAGATCTCCCCGACCCGGCGCATCCCGCGACCACCGCCACCGGCAACCGCCTTGACGAACACCGGGAACATCATCGACTCCGCCGCCGCCACCAACGACTCCACATCGGTCGACGGATCTGAGGAAGCCAACACCGGCAGCCCAGCCGCCTTCGCCGCCGCGATAGCGCGGGCCTTATTCCCGGTCAGCTCCAACACCTGCGCCGAGGGCCCCACGAACGTGATGCCCGCCCGCCCACACGCCACCGCCAGATCAGGGTTCTCCGACAAAAACCCATACCCCGGGTAGATGGCATCCGCGCCGGCCGCCCGGGCGGCGCCGATAATCGCCGGCACCGACAAGTAGGCACGCACCGGGTGACCCGGCTCCCCGATCTGATAAGACTCATCGGCCTTAGTGCGATGCACCGAGTTCCGATCCTCCACCGGATACACCGCGACCGTACCGATCCCCAACTCATAAGCAGCACGGAACGCCCTGATCGCAATCTCACCCCGGTTGGCAACCAATACTTTCTTGAACATCAATCAATCCTTAAGTCCGTACTCACAGGCAGTTGCGAACCAGACTCTCCGCCGTACTGATATCCGCGAGATCCACAGACCATGGCTTGGATCGTGTTGAGGGTCTGATCGGACACTCGCGCTCCTCTGGCCGGCGGCTGGCAGCGTTTCCGTTGTCACAACGAATAGCCGGATGTGTCTCAAGTCACACTAGCGGAGGGTCCGCGCAGCACAAGTCAGTCGACCCGCTTAAAGGGCAACGACCGCCACGAACAATCGAGAACGACTACATCTTCCCCGCTGCGGTGCGGTGACGGACAGCGCAGCGGCGGCCTGGGTTGGCCAGCCGGTTCGGAGCTCAGGACGACTCGGGTCGGTCGCGGCCCCGGCGAACGACTTCATCGATGACGCGTTGGGCCACATCGGGCAATGCGCGGTGTTCGGCTTGACTCATCGCCTGCAGCTGGGTGAACGCGTCCTCGGCGCTGCCCCCGGTGGTTACCAGCATGACGCCGATCGCTTGATCGATCAGCGCTCGCGTCGACAGCGCCGACCGCAGCTTGGCAGTCAGAGCCTGCGCGTCCGCGAGGATCTGCGCGTTGTGCACAGCGACGGCCGCGGGCTTGGCGAACAGTTCCCCGAGGTCGACGGCGTGTTGATCGAAGATGTCTCGGCCGTAGGCGTACACGTTGAGCGCGCCGACCACTTGCTCGGGCAGCAGTAGCGGCAGCGAGAGCGCACTGTGTACGCCCCACCGGCCGACGGATGGGCCGAATCGTGGCCACATCTTCTCCTGGCCTAACGACCCGGAACGCACTGTGCGGCGGTCCAGGACAGCCGTGATACAAGGTCCCTCATTGAGGGTGACGTACTGGATCTCGTCGATCGCGGCGACAAATGGAGCGCTCGCCGCCAAAGCGGCAACCATGTTGTCCGCCCGGTCGAACCGCAACAACGTCACCCCGGCACCGTCGGCGCCCGGTATAGCGCGCACCGCGAACGACGCGACCTCCGCCAGCAACTCTGGCAACCCCAGGCTGCCCGCGACCAGACCCGCAAGGTCGTCGATCCCGGCACGCAAATCGGCGTGATCGGCACCGATCTGCTCCGGTGTCCGCGACCTGCCTTCCTTTGCGGTGAACTCCGCCATCGCCGGCACCTGCACTCACAGCCCGGCTGGCGCTCGACATGGGGCATCGACTACCAGCAACGTACCCGCGGCGCACCGCCGCGATACGGCCCGATCCTACTGGGCGGTGGAGGGCCCGGTTCTGATTTGAGCCACCTCCCCGCCGTCATCGTGCGCCGTCATCAACCGGCTCGGGTGACACTGCGGATCGGCCAAAGCACTCCGGTGCGCTCACGCTCTACACTCGGCGGCGAGATCACGCACCCGTCGGTTGCGGTCGCCGTGGGTTAGGCGGCGCCTTCCACGAGAACGTTTGCCGCGGCGGTCATGTGGTCGCTGACCGCGGTCTCCGCCGTGTCGGCGTCACCGGTTTCGATGGCGTCGACGAGTTCCGAGTGCCGCTTCACATTCATGTTCTTGATGGCCCGGTCGACGCCGGCGTACATGATGGACATTCGGATACTGCCCTCCAACGACGACCAGGAGTGCATCAGCGTCTGGTTACCCGTCCGTTGGACCATGGTGCGGTGGAACTTCAAGTCGGCTTCGATGCGGTCCTCGAGGTTGGACGCTGCCCAACGCTCCATCTCCTCCACGGAGTTGCGCAGGACCGCGACGGCGCCGGCACGATCAGGCAGTGCGCACAACTCTCGGGCGGCCAGCGATTCCAGCGCCGCGCGGACGTGGAAGATGTCCCTGATCTCCTTGGCGTCGAGGTGCCGCACCGACAGCCTGCCGCGGTCACCGGTGGTGATCAGACCTTCCTGTTGCAGTTGCCGCATGGCCTCCCGCAGGGTGCCGCGGCTGATCTGCAGCGCATCAGAAAGCTCCGTCTCGACGAGATGCGTACCCGGGGGCAGCTCCCCGCTGGTGATAGCACGGCGCAGCGCGCTCAGGGCCTGCTGGCGAAGGCTGGTCTTCTCCAGTCGCAGCAACGATGTCGGTTCTGCGGCCATAGCCCTCATTCCCTCGATCAGTCACTGTTAACAGTTCGGCGCCGACAATTGATCATAGCGATGAAGTCATCACATGTGCTCCAAGACGGTGCCGACAAGCCGCGACCTCGACAGGCCGTAGCGCTCGTGCAGGGTGGGCAACGCGCCCGCCGCCAGGAATTCATCGGGCAGGGCGACCGGCACGATCTTGCGACCAAGTCCCGCCCGCGCTGCCGCCGCAGCGACCGTCTCGAATAGCCCGCCGATCACGGTGTGGTTTTCGCAGGTCACCACGAGTCGGTCCGTGTTCACCTGTGCCAGCACGGTTTCGGTGTCGAACGGCTTGATTGTGGGTGTGTGTACGACGGCGGCGTCGACGTGGTGCGCGGCGAGGTCCTTGGCGGCCTGTAGTGCGCGCATCGTCATCAGGCCGCTGGATATCAAGACCACGTCGGTGCCGTCACGCAGCACCTTGGCCTTGCCGAGTTCGAAGGTGTAGTCGTACTCGTCGAGCACGGTGGGGACCTGCCCGCGTAGCAGCCGCAGGTAGCTGGGTCCGGGGCTGGCCGCCAGTTGCGGTACGGCCTGCTCGATGTCGACGGAGTCGCACGGGTCGACGATCGTCAGGCCGGGGATGCCGCGGAAGATCGCGATGTCCTCGGTGGCCTGATGCGACGGCCCGTAGCCGGTGGTGAGTCCAGGCAGGCCGCCGACGATGTTGACGTTGAGGCCTGGCTCGGCGATGTCGAGGCAGATGAAGTCATAGGCGCGCCGGGTGGCGAACACCGAATAGGTTGACGCGAACGGCACCAGGCCGGTCTCGGCCATGCCGGCGGCGGCGCCGAACAGCAGCTGCTCGGCCATGCCCATCTGGAAGTACCGGTCGGGAAATGCCTGGGCGAAGATGTGCATGTCGGTGTACTTGCCGAGGTCGGCGGTGAGTCCGACGATCCGGTCGTCGGCCTGCGCGGCTTGGACCAGGGCGTGCCCGAAGGGTGCGGGTGTGGTCTTCTGGCCCGGGTCGGCGAACGACGCGATCATCGCCGAGGTGCGAAGGGGTGCTGCGGTGCTCATAGTTGTTCGCTTTCTGTGTAGCCTGCGGTGAGTTGGTCGCGGCAGATCTGCCATTCGTCGGCGTCGATGCGCATGAAGTGGGCTTTCTCCCGGGTTTCCAGCAGCGGCACCCCGCGGCCGACCCGGGTGTCGCACAGGATGACCGATGGCTGCCCCACCGGATTCAGCTGGGCGGCGACGTCGTCGAAAGCGGCCAGCAGCGCATCGACGTCATTGCCGTCGACGCGGCGGACGAACCATCCGCAGGCGGCCCATTTGTCGGTGATCGGCTCGATGCTCAGTATCCCGGCGGTGGGTCCGTCGGCCTGCAGCGCGTTGATGTCGACCAGGGCGGTGAGGTTCCCGAGCCGGTGGTGTGCCGCACCCATCGCGGCCTCCCAGGTGGAGCCCTCGTCGAGTTCGCCGTCGGAGCAGAAGTTGATGATCCGTACCGGATTATCTTGGTGGCGCAGGCCTAAAGCCATGCCGACGGCGACGGTCAGTCCGTGGCCCAGCGAGCCGCCGGAGATTTCCATGCCCGGGGTGTAGCTGGCCATCCCGGACATCGGCAGCCGGGAGCCGTCGGATCCGTAGCTGCCCAGTTCGTCGACGGCGACGATGCCGGCTTCGGCCAGCGCGGCGTAGAGCCCGATGGCGTAGTGCCCGGTGGACAGCAGGAACCGGTCGCGACCTTCCCAGTGCGGGTCCTCGGCGCGGTAGCGGAGTTGGTCGGCGTAGACGGCGGCCAGCATGTCGGCGGCGCCCAGTGCCTGCCCGACGTAGCCTTGGCCTTGGGCTTCGCCCATGTTGAGGACGTGGTGTCGGATGCGGTACGCGGCCGCCGCCACCTCCTGGCGGCGGTCGGTCTTCACGGTGGTTGTCATCGAGATCTCCTGGCTAGGCGTCTTGCTTGGTGTGGGACAGCGGGGGTGTGGCGGCGGCGGCCTGCTCGGCCAACTGCCGCTCACGCGGCCCCCAGGTCTCGGGGGTGAGCAGTGCGGAGAACAGTCCGATCGCGGCGTAGGCGCTGAATAGCAGCGCCGGGCCGATCCAGCCGAACGAGACGAACAGCAGGGTGGTGATGAACGGGGTGAACCCGGACACCATCGCCGAAATCTGGTAGGCCAGTGAGGCGCCCGACGCCCGGGTGTTGGCAGTGAACAGTTCGGGGAACCAGGCGCCCTGGGCGCCGGCCAGCGAGTTCTGCACCACGCCGTAGGACAGCACGAAAGTCGCGATGACCAGCAGGAAGATGCCGGTGTTCACCGTCAGGAACATCAGGACGCCGAAGGGGATGCCGAACGCGCACGTCCCGATGTAGACGGGCCGCCGGCCGATCTTGTCGGTGAGCCGGGCCCAAGCCATGGTGGCGAAGATGCCGATCGCCGAGGCGATGCACAGCGCGGTCAGCGTCTCGGATTTGCTGGCCAGTTCGGCGTTCGCCAGATAGGAGATCATGTAGGTGATCGACACCGCGTAGCCGGCGGTTTCGGCGATGCGCAGGCCGATGCCGCGCACGATGTTGCGCCAGTCTTCCTTGATCACCTTCACGATCGGGGACTTGACGATGTCACCGTGCTCCTTGACGTCCTCGAACACCGGGGACTCGGGAACCTTGGCGCGGATGATCAGGCCGACGACGACCAGCACCAGGCTGGCCAAGAACGGTACCCGCCACGCCCAATCGCCGGGCAGGTGCACGCTGACCAGGAACACCAGGTTGGCCAACAGCAGCCCGACCGGGAAACCGGCCTGCACCATGCCGGTGTACTTGCCTTTTTCTCGCCACGGGGCGTGCTCGTAGCTCATCAGGATCGCCCCGCCCCACTCGGCGCCGAACGCTATGCCCTGAATGATGCGCACCGTCACGAGCAGGATCGGCGCCAGGATGCCGACGGCGGCATAGGTGGGCAGCAGACCGATGATGAAGGTGGCCAGCCCCATCACGATCAGCGAGGCCACCAGCACGGGTTTGCGGCCGAGCTTGTCGCCGAGGTGCCCGCCGATGATTCCGCCGAGTGGCCGCGCCGCGAAGCCGACCCCGAGGGTGGCGAAGGATAAGAGAGTGCCGGCGATCGGGCTGGATCCCGGGAAGAACGCGTGCCCGAAGTACAGGGCCGCGGCGGTGCCGAACCCGATGAAGTCGTAAGTCTCGATGACAGCTCCGACACTGGAGCCGATCGCCACCCTCTTTGCGTCCTTGGTGCCGTGCACCTCTCCGCGCATATTCAGAGCGCTATCGCTCATGGCTGATCCTTTCAAGAATCCGAGATCGAAGTCACTGTCGACCGTCAACAGTGCGATCGGTCACCAGTGTGAGGGGCCGCACTATCAATGTCAACAGTCGGCAGAAACTTTTCGACGGCAGTTGACTGTTAACAGTCCTACGCTCTAGTGTGTTGGTGGTCACGACCACACCAGGAGGGCATACGCGATGATTCACACCCGGCTGGGCTGCTCCACGATCAGCTTTCGGCACCTGCCGCTGCCGCACGCGTTGGCCGCGATCGCCGGGCTGGGCTTCACCGAGATCGACCTCGGCGCGCTGCCCGGCGTCTGCGACCACGTGCCCTATGTGCTCGACGATGCCGCCGTTGCCGACGTCGCCGTCACGGTGGCCGACTCCGGTTTGCGGGTCCGCTCGATCAACGGCGACATCGGCGACCTCAACGTCGTACCGGCCCCCGACGCCCGGGACGAGCGCGACAGGCACCTCGCGATGCTCATAGAGCTGGCCGCCGCCACCGGGGCGCGCGCCCTCGTGCTGCCATGCGGCGCGCTCGACCACCAACCCGTCGACTCACTGTCGGCAGACCTCGATGTGGTCGCCGCCGAGCTGGTCGCTGCGGCGCATTCCGCCGCCGACCGCGGCGTCGAGCTCTGGACCGAATCCTTGCACTTCCACCGTCTGTGCTACGACCTGGACCGCGCGACGGCGCTCGCCAGCCGACTCCCCGAGCAGGTCGGCATCGTGATGGACTTCAGCCACATCGTCGCCTCCGGAGGCGATCCGGCGGAGTTCGTGGAACGGTTCGGCCCGCGCATCGCCCACGTGCACATCCGCGATGCGGTGCCCGGCAACATCAATCTGTCGGTCGGCAACGGCGACGTCGACTTCGCCTTCGGGCTCAAGGCCCTTTCCCACACCGGTTACGCCGGCCACTTCTCGCTGGAACTCGAAACCCGCGACATCACCCACGACGAACGTCCCGCGGCAGCAGCCAGGGCCGGACGATACATCACCGAACTCATCAAGTAACTACAGGAGAAAACATGCCCAGCACACCCGCACGCACCGCCGTCATCACCGGCGCCACCTCCGATCGCGGTATCGGGATGACCGTGGCCCAGCGCTACGCCCGCGAGGGCTGGGCGGTGGTGATCCTCGACCTCGACGGCGAGAGGTCCGCCAAGGTCGCCGCCGAGATCGGAAGCCAGTTCTCGGTGCCCGCATTCGGCCACACGGTCAATGTCACCTCCGAGGACTCGGTGGCCACGGCGTATCAGGCCGTCAAAGCCGAGGTGGCCACCGGCAATCTGCCCCCGATCGGTGCCCTGGCCAACATCGCGGGCATCACCTCGCCGGTGCCGTTCCTGGAGACCACGCTGGAACTGTGGAACACCGTGATGGCCGTCAACGCCACCGGCACCTACCTGGTGACCAAGGCGTTCCTGCCCGACATGATCGAGCAGGGCTGGGGCCGCATCGTCAACATGTCGTCGGTCAGTGCACAACGCGGCGGCGGCGTGTTCGGCAAGGTGCCGTACTCGTCGGCAAAGGCGGCGATCCTCGGCTTCACCAAAGCACTGGCCCGCGAGATCGCCGCCACCGGCGTCACCGTCAACGCCGTCACACCCGGCGCGGTGGACACCAACATCCGAGTGGGCTCCACCGATGAACAGGAAGCCAAACTGGCCGCCGATATCCCGGTCGGGCGCACCGCGACCACCGAAGAAATCGCCGCGGTGATCACCTTCCTGTCCAGCCAGGACGCGGCGTACCTGACCGGCACCACGGTCGATATCAACGGCGGCAGCCACATCCACTGACCGCCTCAAACCGTTGCGGGTGCACGCCCTGATGGCGTGTGTGGCCACGGCACCACCCGAGCGGGTTCACCTCTTCGACAACGAATCCGAGGAACGGCTGCAATGACCAAACTCTTCAACGATCCGGCTCACTTCACCGAGGACATGCTCGTCGGATTCCTCGACGCGAACTCGGCGTACGTCGCTGGTGTACCCGGCGGTGTGGTGCGCGCCCACAAGACGCCGCCCGGCAAGGTGGCCGTGGTGATCGGCGGTGGCGCCGGCCATTACCCGGCGTTCTGCGGCACCGTCGGACCGGGGTTCGCCGACGGCGCGGTAGTAGGCAACATCTTCACCTCGCCGTCAGCGGAGGAGGCCGCATCCGTGGCGCGGGCCGCCCACGGCGACGCCGGTGTCCTGCTCACCACGGGAAACTATGCCGGTGACGTCATGAATTTCGGTCTGGCGGTGACGCAGTTGCGCAGCGAAGGTATCGACGCGCACTACTTCGCGGTCACCGATGACATCGCGAGCGCCCCGCTGGGCGAAGAGGCGAAACGGCGCGGCATCGCCGGGGATGTCACGGTTTTCAAATGTGCGAGTGCCGCCGCCGAGGACGGCAAGGACCTGGCCGGCGTGGTGCGGGTGGCCGAGGCCGCCAATGCCGCCACCCGTACGCTCGGTGTCGCTTTCGACGGGTGCACGCTGCCTGGCGCTGACAAGCCGCTGTTCACCGTGCCCGAGGGTCACATGGGACTCGGCCTGGGCATACACGGTGAGCCCGGGGTAGCCGATGAGCCGATGCCGACCGCCGCCGACCTGGCCAAGACCCTGGTTGACGGCGTGCTGGCCGATCGACAGGACGCGTCTTCGCGGCGAATCGCCGTGATTCTCAACGGACTTGGCCGCACCAAGTACGAGGAGTTGTTCGTGGTCTGGGGCGAGGTGGCCCGGCTGCTGCGGGAACGCGGCTACACCATTGTCGAACCCGAGGTCGGGGAACTGGTCACCAGCCTGGATATGGCCGGTTGCTCGCTGACGGTGATGTGGCTGGATGAAGAGCTCGAAAGGTACTGGGTGGCACCGGCCGACACCCCGGCGTACAAGAAAGGTGCCACGGCGGCGGCGTCGCAGTCTGGTGACCGCCGCACCGATGCCGACATCGAAACCGCGACCGTGACGACGCAATTTGCGGAGCTGTCCGATGATGCCGGCCGCGACGGTGGACGGCTGATCGCCCGGGCGTTCGACGCGATGGCGGAGATGCTCGCCGACGCGGAGCAGGAATTGGGCCGCATCGACGCGATCGCCGGCGACGGTGACCACGGCCGCGGGATGGTCAAGGGGTCGTCGGCGGCGCGAGTGGCCGCAGCCAAGGCCGTCGAGGATGGTGCCGGGCAGGGTTCGGTACTGACCGCCGCCGGCAAGCAATGGGCGGCCAAGGCGGGCGGCACATCCGGCGTGCTCTGGGGTGCCCTGCTCAGCGCGCTCGGCGCCCGGCTGGGCGACACCGGCAGGCCCGACTCGGCCACTGTGGCCGCCGGAATGCGCGACGGCTACGACGCATTGATTCGCCTCGGAGGCGCCGCGCCGGGTGACAAGACGATGCTCGACGCGCTGCTGCCGTTCGTCGAGGAGCTCGAACGCCGGGTGGCCGACGGCGAGCCGTGGCAGCAGGCCTGGAGGCCCGCTGCCGACCTCGCCACCGACGCCGCGCGGGCCACGGCCGATCTGCGGCCGAAGATCGGCCGCGCGCGGCCGCTGGCCGAACGCAGCGTCGGCACGCCCGATGCTGGTGCGACATCGCTGGCCATGTGTGCGCGCACAGTCGCGGACTGCTTCATGCTCACCACGAAAGGGGACTACTGAGATGACGTCAAGGCTCCGGGTCGTCGTCGGTTCCGACGACGCCGGATACGAATACAAGGAAGCCATCAAGGGTGATCTTGCCGCGGACGCGCGAGTGGCCGAGGTCACCGATGTCGGCGTCGGGGTCGACGAGGACACCGCCTACCCGCATGTGGCGGTGGCGGCGGCGCGCCTGGTTGCCGAGGGCAAAGCCGATCGGGCCCTGCTGGTCTGCGGCACCGGCCTGGGCGTGGCCATCAGCGCCAACAAGGTACCTGGCATTCGCGCCGTGACCGCACACGACGGCTTCTCGGTCGAGCGTTCGGTGCTGTCGAACAACGCGCAGGTCTTATGCTTCGGTCAGCGCGTGATCGGACTGGAACTGGCGCGTCGTCTGGCCCAAGAGTGGCTGGGCTATGAGTTCGACCCGTCCAGCAAGTCCGCGGACAAGATCGAGGCGATCTGCGGTTACGAATCCGTCGCGCAGTGATTCTACGTCTCGGCTGAAAGCGTCATGGCGTCAGACCTTCGGGACGAAGCGGCCGTCGACGGCGGTCCATCCCCCGTCGACCAATTGCAGGGTGCCGGTCACGAAGGTGGATGCATCCGATGCCAGGAACAGGATTGCGCCGACGATCTCGTCGGGCGTGGCCCAGCGCCGCAACGCGGTCTTGTCCGCGTAGGCGCCGTACCAGTCGGGATCGGACTTGATCTGCTGCGTCAGCGGTGTCTCGAACGGGCCGGGTGCGACGGCGTTCACCCGCACACCGGACGGACCGAGTTCGGCGGCCAAGACCTTGGTCAATTGCAGCACTCCACCTTTGGCCGCGGCGTACAACCCCTGACCCGGCTCGACGACCAGCGCGCGGAAGCTGGAGAAGTTGATGATGCTGCCCTTACCGCGAGCGACAAGTCCCGGTCCGAACGCCTTGGCAAGCCGGTAGGTGCCTTTCAGGCTGACGTCGATGACCCGGTCGAACTCGTCGTCGGTGGTGTTGAGTAACTGCTTGCGCACGTTGATCCCGGGTGTGGCGACCAGAACCTCCGTATCGGGATGGGCGGCCGCCAGAGCGACGACGGATTCGGAGTCGGTGACGTCGATTTCGGTGGCTTCGGCGCTGTAGCCCTGCGCTTCGATCTCGGTGAGGGTGTCCTTCAGCCCGTCCACGTTGACATCGGCGACCACCAGATTGGCGCCGTACTGCGCCAGCGCGATGCTGGCGGCCCGGCCAAGCCCGCTGCCACCGCCGACGACGACCACCTTTCGGCCGTCGAGCCTGAACAACGACGTGTAGTCGGTTGAATCGGACATCGTCTTATTCCTCCTTGTGCGTACTGCCCGTCATCCCATCACCCTCGTTGCCTCGTCAGGTGGATACCGTGGCGGTGCCGCGCAGGATCTGTATGACGGAGGAGTCGTCGGCGCGTCCGAGGCCGGCACGGCGGCCGGCGAGGTAGAGCTGCTCGGCCGCGGAGGCCAGCGGGGCTGGGTAGGCCTTCGCGCGGGCCGCTTCGGTGACCAGGCCCATGTCCTTGACGAAAATATCGATGGTGGAGCGGATGTCGTTGTTCGGATTGGCAATCATCCGGGCACCGCGGTCGTCGAGCATGAACGATGCGGCTGCGCCGTGCCGAAGCACTTCCCAGGTCTCACCGGCGTCGAGGCCGAGCGCCTCGGCGTAGGCGAGCGCCTCCGCGGCGACTGCGATGTGCACCCCGCACAGCAGCTGATTGACGAGTTTGACCTTCTGCCCTTGCCCAGGTTCGGTACCGACGACGGGGGCATTGCGGGCCATCACGTCCAGCAACGGTTGCGCCGTGGCCAGCGCGGTCTCCGACCCGCTGACCATGATCAGCAGATCACCCTGACCGGCCCTGGCGGCACCCCCGGACACGGGGGCGTCGACGATCTGCACGCCGGTCACGGACAGGCGCCGTGCCCAGTCCTCGACCGCCGCGGGTCCGACGGTGGCCATCAGCAGCACAACACTGCCCGGTTTGAGTGCCGCGGCGGCCTTGCCGTCCCCGTAAAGCACCGATTCGGCCTGATCGGCGGTGGCGACCATCAGCACCAGCACATCGGCGTCGGCCGCCGCGTCACCGATGGTCGCCGCGGCCCTGACACCGTCGCCGGCGAGGGCCACGGCCTTCTGCGGGTCGATGTCGAAGGCCGTGACCTGGTGCCCGGCCTTCGCGACGAATGATGCCATGGGGGACCCCATGGCTCCCAGGCCGATCCATCCGACATTTGTCATGGCGACTGCCTCCTTCTCGTTGTGGTAATGCGTGAGCGGGGTTGGGACACAGGGGTTATCGGCGTCCGGCGAAGAGGTCGACGACGTCGGCGAGGGTGTCGTCGTCGCCGACATTGCCGGCGAAAACCACGTACGGGGTGCCGACGGCTTCGGGTGCCGCGTCGATGGGGCGGAAGACCGACACCATGCCGGGGAACAGCTGGCCGATGACCTCGGCGCGCCGGATGCCGAGGCCGCGGACCGCAACGTCGTGGGACGTGATTCCGCCCTTGGCGACGACCCAGGCCGGGCGCGCGGCAAGTGCAGCGCGGACTACCTCGATGACCGCAGTCGACACGGTGCGGGAGATGGCCAGGCTGTCATCGGCATCACCGCCGCGCATCAGGGTGCGGCTGGTGAACAGCATCACATCGGAGGTGGCGAGCGCCTCGGCGACCTGCCTGCCGACGTCGGCGACATGATCGTCGCGTCGTTCAGGGTCCAGCAGGGTCGGCACGTGCAATTCGGTTTCGGCGAGCCCGCCGCGTTCCTGGGCCTTGGCGACCTGCCGGCTGGTCAGGCCAACATGCGAACCGACGACGACGAGCCCGTGGCCGCCCGGGCGCCCGGCCGGCCAGATCTGCGCCGCGGTCAGCGGGCCTTGAGGTTCGAGCCCGGCCAGAGCACGGGGGAATGACGGACCGCAGCGGTATACGAACGACTTGCCCTGCTCCTGGGCCTGGAGCCCGCCCAGGACGACGATCTCCAGGTCGGCATAGTCGGTGGCGTTTACCACGACGAACGCGCCGCCGGTGACCGTCGCGAGGATGTCGGCGACCCGTTCGGGTCCGCCCTCGCGGATGTCGGTCAGCGAGATGGAGTGGACCTGGTCCACGGCGATCGTGCCGTTGCTTTTCTCGGCGACGAATTCCCGCAGGTTGGAAGAGATGTAGCCGAAAGTGGCGTCCTTGGCGAACTCGCTGTCGCCGACCGGAACCGGTTCTCCGGCGACGTTCGCCCAATGGATGTCACCTGCGGTGAAACGGCCCGCCTCGAAGAAGCAAGGCACCAGCAGCACCCCGTCGAACCCCGCACCCGTCACCCGGCGGCAGGCGGCGTCGATGGCCTGCATCTCGGCGAGGACGTGGCCGCGGAGGGTGGAATCGCTTCGGCTGACCACCTCGACGGGAGCACTCAGAGTCTGCCCGAGCGTGAACAGGCTGCCGGCGACGCTGGCGGTGAGTTCGACCGCCGCGTCTTCAGCCAGGCTGCGGGTGTTGGTCAAGATGAAGCAGGTGGACCCCGCTGCGGCCAGACCGGCGGCATACTCGTCGGCTTCGAAAACGGTGACGACGGCGACATCGTGAACGGTCTGCGAGCCGGTGGGGTCGTCGTCGAGCACCGCGATACGGCGGCCGGCGGCGGCGTGCGCGGCCCTGATACGTTCCCGCGCACCGGGTTCGTGCCGCACAGGGGGGGCCGAGGCGAGGACTTCCTCGGCGGACGGGCGGTGGGTGTCGGTGCTGTTGGCGGTCATCGGAGCTCCTCGGGCTGGGTAGCGATATTCATGAGATTTGCAGGCCGCCGTTGATGTCGTAGGTCGCCGCGGTGATGTAGCCGGCGTCCTCGCTCATCAGGAAGGACATCAGGGCGGCGACCTCATCGACGGTGCCGACCCGGCGCAGCAGGATATCGGCGCTCAGCTGCGCCTTGCGCTCGTCGGTCAGCGTGCCGCCCATGATGTCGGTGTCGATCGGCCCTGGGGCCACCGAGTTCACCGTGATGTTGTGCGGGCCGACCTCCCGTGCCAGCGCCCGCGTGAACCCGATGACGGCCGCCTTGGACGCGCTGTAGGGCACCTTCGAGAACGTCCCGCCGCCACGCTGCGCGGAGATGGAGGAGACACTGACGATCCGGCCGGCCCCGGCGGCGATCATGGCGGGCAACACCCGTTGCGTGACCAGGAAAGTGCCGCGCATGTTGACGTTGAACACCCGGTCCCACTCGGCCGGCGTGACGTCCAGGAACTCCGTCGGTGAACTGACCCCGGCGATGTTGGCCAGCCCGATGATCGGCGGCAGGGCTGACTCGAGCTGCGCGACGGCGGCGTGTACCGAGTTCTCGTCCGAGACGTCGGCGCCGACACCGAGGGTGGACACCGAGTACTTGTCGGCCACCTCCTCGGCCGTGAGTTTGGCGGCGGCTTCGTCGATGTCCAGGATCGCCACGGACCACCCGTCGCCGGCCAGCCGGTCGGCGGTCGCCCGACCAATGCCTCGGGGTGATGCGCCGCCGGTGACGACGGCGGTGCGCTCGGTCGGGAGTGGAGAACTCATGAGATGGCTTCCTTCCAATCGGGGTTGTTCATCGGGTACGCACGTCTATTGTCGAGTTCGGTTGGCGTGCACACATTTTCATGTCAGATCGTGGACTGCGGTACGCAGGGTTTCGCGCTGCGCGGGAGTTGGTTCGTCGAGGGCAACCCGGGTCGGACCTGCCGGTAGACCTTGCAGGGACAGGCCCGCCTTGAGCAGCGCGATGTCGGCCCCGGCGACCGCGTCGACAGCCTGCTTGATGCGGTCCTGCGCCGCGGCGGCCGCCTGCTCGTCGTTGCCGCGCAGCGCATCTGCGAGCTCCAGGAATGGTCGCGGGAAGACGCTGGAGACGCCGGACACCGCACCGGTACCTCCGGCGCGGACGAAATCGCCGAACTCGATGTCGTTGCCGGAATACACCTCGAAGTCATCCGGGACTGCCCGCACGTATTGCAGGACAAGCGAAGTCGGTTCACCGCTGATCTTCGCCCCGGCAACGGACCGAATCGCGGCCAGTTCGGCGAGTTGGTCCGGCGTGACGGGGCTGCCGGTCCGGGCGGCAAACAGGTAGATGTACATCCGGGCGTGCCCGGCAACCGCGTCCAACCGGCGGTAATAGTCGATCAGGGCCTGGCGGCCGGCAGGCAGGTAGAACGGGGTGATCGCGGCGAGGTTCCGGGCGCCGAGCGCAACGGCCTGGGCCGTGAGTTTTTCGGCCTGCCGCGCCGCGGCGGCACCGACGTGGATGTACACCGCGTCCGCCCCGTACACCTCCAGCGCAGCGCTGAGGACTACTGCACGTTCGTCGTCGTCCAGTGCGGTGAATTCTCCGGTGGTGCCGGCGATGAACACCCCGCCGATGCCGCTGTCCTTCAGGTGGCGGAGCAGCGTTGTTTGGCCCTTGACGTCCAGGTCACCGTTGGTGTCAAAGGGCACCGGGACGGCGGAGAGAAGGATGGCGGGCGCAGACATGTTCTCGGACATGGTCAGTGGGAATCGCGGGTCACGGTGTCGCCGCTGGAGCCGACGAGGAAGTCCAGATCCACTCCCCTGTCGGCCTGCATGACATGGTCGACGTACAACCGCTGCCAGCCCCGCACCGGCGAACTATACGAGGCCCCTGCGGCTTCCGAGGGTTGGCGGCGCTGCAACTCCTCGGCGGGAACGTCCAGATCGAGGCGCCTGCCGGGGACGTCCAGGCTGATCATGTCCCCGTCCCGGACGAGTGAGAGCGGCCCGCCTGCAGCCGATTCCGGCGCCACGTGCAGCACGACGGTGCCGTAGGCGGTGCCGCTCATCCGGCCGTCACAGATCCTGATCATGTCCCGCACACCGGCGGCGAGGAGCTTGGCCGGCAGCGGGGTGTTCGCAGCCTCCGGCATGCCCGGATACCCCTTGGGTCCGCAACCGCGCAGCACCATCACGCAGCTCTCGTCGATGTCCAGCTGCGGATCGTCGATACGGGCGTGGAAGTCCTCGATGCTGTCGAACACCACCGCCCGGCCCCGGTGCACCAGCAGTTCCTTCGACGCGGCAGCCGGTTTGATCACTGCGCCATTGGGCGCCAGGGAGCCACGGAGCACCGCGATTCCGGCGTTGTCCATCAGCGGGGCACCGCGAGGTCGGATCACGTCCTCGTCCCAGATCCGGGCGTCGGCGAGGTAGTCCGTCAACGGCCGGCCGGTGACGGTCACCGCGCTCGGGTCGAGGAGGTCCTGTACCTCCCGCAGGACAGCGAGAAGCCCACCGGCCCGGTACATGTCGTCCATCAGGTACTTGCCGGCCGGTTGCAGATTCACCAGCAGCGGCACCGCGGCGCCGATCCGGTCGAAGTCCTCCAACCGCAGCTCGATCCCCAGTCGGCCGGCGATCGCGAGCAGGTGCACGACCGCGTTTGTCGATCCGCCGGTGGCCGCCAACGCAACGATCGCGTTGTGGAACGACGCCAGCGTGACGACGTCGCTGAGCCGCCGTTCGGCGTGCACCATCTCCACCGCCAACCGGCCGGCGGCGTGCGCGTGCTCGAGAAGCCGGCTGTCGGGCGCAGGGGTGCCGGCGACGCCGGGGATCGTGGTCCCCAACGCCTCGGCCATGATGGCCATCGTCGAGGCGGTGCCCATGGTGTTGCAGTGCCCCTTGCTGCGGATCATCCCCGATTCGGATTTGCGGAAGTCCGCCTCGGTCATCAGTCCGGCGCGGACCTCCTCACCGAAGCGCCACACGTCGGTACCGCAGCCCAGTGCCGCTCCGCGAAAGTGGCCGGTCAGCATCGGGCCGCCGGGCATCACCAGGGCGGGCAGGTCCACCGAGGCCGCGGCCATCAGCAGCGCGGGGATGGTCTTGTCGCACCCGCCGAGCAGGACCACCCCGTCGATGGGGTTGCCGCGCAGCATCTCCTCGATGGACATCGCCGCCAGGTTCCGCCACAGCATCGCGGTCGGCCGCATCTGCGTCTCCCCCGGCGACATCACCGGCAGGTTCAGCGGAATTCCACCGGCCTCGTACACGCCCTGTTTGACGCTGGTGGCGACTTCGTCGAAATGTGCATTGCACGGCGTCAGATCGGAGGCGGTGTTGGCGATGGCGATCTGCGGGCGGCCGTCGAATGCGTGGTCCGGTACCCCGCGGCGCATCCACGCCCGGTGCAGGTAGTTGTTCCGCGGGTCCGGCCCGGCGTACCACTGTTGTGATCGGCGCTCCGGCATTACAGCGTCTTCTCTCGTGGCGTAGTGGGTGGGACTTCTGGGTCGCCCCGGTGGTGCAGTTCGTCGGAGGGCAGGTCGAAGGCGGCCGCCTCCTTGGCGAGCAGGTCCTCATGCGAGCCGGTCGGTACCTGCCCGGCGTGGATCTTGCGGCCGTACAGGTAGGTGGCGGTGGCGGTGATGAACAACACCGCGGCCAGCATCAGCAACCCGTACTTCGAATCACCGGTCTTGTCGACCAATACCCCGACCGCGTACGGCGAGGCGAACCCGCCCAGGTTGCCCAGCGAGTTGATCAGCGCGATACCGGATGCTGCTGCCGCCCCGGCCAACGCGGCGGACGGCAGCTCCCAGAACGGTGAGATCGCCGAGAAGATGCCCATCGCTGCCACGCAGATCGCGGCCAACGCCAGGACTGGGCTGGACTGGATCAGGAACCCGGAGGCGACCATCCCGATGGCGCCCAGCAACATCGCCCCCGAGGCATGACCGACGCGTTCATTGGTGCGGTCCGAGTGCCGGCTCCAGAACCAGACAAACGCCGCGGCACAGATGTACGGAATCGGGACGATGAACCCGACCTGCGTGTTCGACAGGTCACCCATCGCCTTCACGATGGACGGCAGCCACAGGCTCAGCCCGTAGATGCCCATCACCAGACCGAAGTACAGCGCCGCGAAGATCAAGGCGCGGGGGTCCTTCAGGCCCGCCATGAAGCTGTGTTTGTGCCCAGTCCCCTTGGCCGCGTCCTCGGCGTCCATCGTGTCCTGCAGCCAGGTGCGTTCCTCCAGGGTCAGCCACATCGCATCCCTGGGGTAGTCCGTCATTACCTTCAGCGCCACAACGGCCATCAGCATCGCGGGAACACCCTCGATGATGTACATCCACTGCCACCCGGTCAGGCCGCAGGATGCCATCCATCTTGAGCAGCAGACCCGAGATCGGCGCGCCGATCGCGTTGGCCAGCGGCTGGGCAAGGATGAAGATCCCCAGCACCGCGACCCGTTGCCGGGCGGGGAACCAGAACGTCAGATACAGGATGATCGCCGGGAAGAACCCGGCCTCCGCGGCGCCCAGCAGGAACCGGATGATGTAGAAGGAGGTCTCACCCTGCACTGCCGCCATGGCCGTGGCGAAGAAACCCCACGTGACCAGGATTCGGGCGATCCACTTGCGGGCACCGAACCGGAGCATGCCGGCATTGCTGGGGATCTCGAAGATGGCATACCCGATGAAAAACATCCCGGCGCCCAACCCGTAAGCGGTCGCACTGAGGCCGATGTCCTCGCTCATCGTCAGCTTCGCGAAGCCGACATTGTTCCGATCCAGGAACGCGATGAAATACAGCAAGACGATCAGCGGCAACACCCGCCGCTTGACCTTGCGGATGGTGCGGTCGCCTAATTCACCCAGCGATTCGGCGGACGTTCGGGATCCGGGCATAGCAGTTTCCAATCATGAAGGGATGCAACGGGAACAAACAGGCCTGGAGGGGAGGCAAAGGCGATGTGGCCGCACCGCTGCGTGTTTGTGTTGAGGTCTACGAATAATTCATGGGCGGCAAATGTTTTCGCGGTGCCGCCGCCATTTCGGGGGACGACACCGGCCCAAGGCCGGCTGGCATGTCAACTGCCTATCAGGCAACTCCTCGACGTGCGCCATGTCAAGATTCCGTCGGCGCCCATAAACGCGCGGACCAGCGCGTTAGCGCTGGCATATCCGACACCTTCGGGAACGCTGATCGTCAAGACCGCGGTCAATCGACAACGAAGCTGGCCGCCGTGGAGGGCAGGTCTTTCCCGGCGGCGAAGGCCACCGGTAAGGCGGGGTGCTACGGGGTGGCTTCATGGCATCGGGGCCGGTGCGTTGTCGTCGCCGACGAAGTCGATGCTGGCGTATTCGCGGAGTTTGTCGAGGCGGTGGTACGCCTCGATCACGCGGACGGTGCCCGACTTGGACCGCATCACGATCGACTGGGTGTGGGCGCCTCCGCCGCTGAAGCGGACACCGCGCAATAGATCACCGTCAGTCACGCCGGTGGCGGTGAAGAAGACGTTGTCTCCCGAGACCAGGTCTTCCGTGGACAGGACGCGGTCGAGGTCGTGGCCAGCATCGATCGCCTTCTGACGTTCGGCGTCATCGGTGGGTGCCAGACGGGCCTGCAGCGCGCCGCCCATGCAGCGCATCGCGGCCGCGGCGATGATGCCTTCGGGAGTTCCACCAGTTCCGATCAGCAGGTCGGTGCCCGAGTCCGGTCGCGCCGCGGCGATCGCCCCGGCGACGTCGCCGTCGGAGATCAGCCTGATCCGGGCGCCGGTCTCCCGGACCTGCGCGATCAACTCCGTGTGGCGGGGTCGATCCAGGATGCACACCGTCAGATCAGATACAGACAGTTTCTTCGCCTTGGCCACCGCGCGGATGTTCGCCGAGACGGGGGCAGTGATGTCGATGGCGTCGGCAGCGTCCGGACCCACGGCGATCTTGTCCATGTAGAAGACCGCCGACGGGTCGAACATCGCGCCGCGTTCGGCCACCGCGAGGACGGAGATGGCGTTGGGCAACCCTTTGGCCATCAGCGTTGTCCCGTCCACGGGATCGACCGCGAAGTCGCAGTCCGGGCCGAGCCCGTTGCCGACCTCCTCGCCGTTGTAGAGCATCGGCGCTTCGTCTTTTTCGCCCTCGCCGATGACAACGACACCGCGCATGGACACCGAGGAGACGAGTTGGCGCATCGCGTCGACGGCGGCCCCGTCGCCGGCTTCCTTCTCGCCGCGGCCCACCCAGCGGCCGGCAGCCATCGCGCCGGCCTCGGTGACTCGCACTAATTCCAGCGCCAGGTTGCGATCCGGACGCATGTACAGGGTGGTGTCCAGGGCGGTAGCCATGGTGGTGCCTTTCTGGTGGCTGAGTCGAAGCGCGCTTATGACATGGGTGACAACGAGTTGATGGTTCGCAGCGCCGCTGCCGTGACGGCGGCGCGTCCCTCCCGCCAAACTGCGACGGCGTCGGCATTCGACATCGCCTGTGGCAGTGAGCGTTCGACCGCGGACAGGTAGGCACGGCGTAACTCAGCGTTGACGTTGACTTTGGCAACCCCACAGCTGAGGGCGCCTCGAAGCTGTTCGGGCGGAAGTCCGCTCGCCCCGTGCAGGACCAGGGGAACCGGGCACTGCGCCGCAATGGCGTCCAGCCGTTCCAGATCAAGGGTGACCGGCTTGGCTGTGAACCCGTGCACGTTTCCGACCGCGACTGCCAGAGCATCGATGCCGGTGCGCTCGACGAACTCGCGGGCCTGGACCGGGTCGGTCATGGTCTGCGACGGAAGTGCATTCGTGGAGACGTCCTCGTCTCCAGGCACCGCGCCGAGTTCGGCCTCGATCCAGGCGCCGGCGTCATGGGCGAGAGTGGCGGCCTCGTGCGTCAAGCGGATGTTGTCTTCGAAACTCAGGTGGGAGCCGTCAATCATCACCGACGAGTAGCCGGCGTCGAGGCAGCGCTGCATTTCCGGCAGGTCCCGGCAGTGATCGAGATGCACGCCGACCGGTGCTTGCGACGCGTGCGCTGCCGTCAGCGCCAAGTTCATCAGCGCTGTCTGCCCGGCGTGGTGGAAGTGACTCGACCCCGCAAGGAGCAGCACGGGTCGGTCGGCCGCTTCGGCGGCGGTCACAACGGCCTGGACCATCTCCAGGTTGTAGACCGCGAAGGCGCCCAGTGCCCAGCCGTCTTTCGCGGCGAGGTGCAGGGTTTCGGTGCCAGTGAGCAGCATCAGGCGCTCTCCAAGGTGGCGACGACATCCAGCAGTGCGTCGCCGTCGTCTGGTTGTGCTGCGACCTCCGCCCGCACGGTCTGCTGGTCGAGTTCGACGGTGTGGGTCGGTGTCGGGCGAGCGGCGCGTCGTTGTCATGTCGTTTCTCCCGGTGGGGCAAGGCCGCGGGTCATCGCTGATCGGCGTCGAGGACGTGTCGGCGCAAGTCGTTTTCGGTTTGGTCCATGTGGGCCTCCATGGCGTCGCGGCTCCGCCTGGGATCACCGGCGGTCAGTGCCTCGAGAATCACTTCGTGTGCGGCGATCGCGTTCACCTGGATCTCCGGGACCGCCGATGTCTCGGTGCGGGCATCGACCAGCAGATTGCCGAACGGCTCGAACATGAACGGAATGAACATGTTTGCGGTCGCGTGCATGATCACGTCATGAAAGGCGATGTCCGCCTCGACAAAGAGATCGACCCGGTTCATTGTGTTGGCCAGTCGCATTTCTTCGATGCTCGCGGCCAAGGATTCGAGATCCTCCTTCGACCGGTTCGTGGCTGCCAGCTCTGCTGCGCCGATCTCGACCATCCGCCTCGCCTCGATCAAGCGTCCCGACACTCCGCCCGAGGGCGACCGGTGTTCCTCGATGCGCACGACGGCAGCCAGCGACGTCCAGGCCTGCGGCGGGGTGATGAAGGTGCCGCGACCACGACGGATGGTGACGATGTTCTGCGACCGCAGGATGCGTACCGCTTCACGAACGGTCAATCGGCTCATCCCGTACTTCAGGGCCAACTCCCCCTCCGAGGGAAGAATCGAGTCGATCGGGAACTGTCCATCCACGATCGACTGCAGAAGCAGTTCCGCGAGTTCTTCGGGAAGTGCCACAGCCTGCCTCCCTCCCTAAGACATCTGATGTCTGACGTCCGATGTCTATAGTGTGACGTGGCGCACATTGACTGTCAAGTGTGATCTGAAAAGGAGCCGGATACCAGCAGAACGACGTCGAGGAACATTTCGCGAGTCGGCATGCCCAACGTCAGGGCCGCGCAGCGCGGTCGGGAACTACGATGCTCGGGTGAGGGCAGAGCTGACGGCCGCGCACGCCGCGGTGGATGAAGCGGTCGCGATCCTGCGGGACGGGCGCGGTAAGCCGCACGAGCGGATCGACAAGGCGGCCAAGGACTTCGTTACCGACGTCGACCTGGCCAGCGAGTCGGCGTTGCAGCGCTCCCTGGCGGCATCCACTCCCGATATCGGCTTCTACGGCGAGGAGGGGGGTGGGGCGGCTCTCGACTCGGGCAAGGTCTGGGTCGCGGATCCGCTCGACGGAACGATCAACTATGCGACCGGGTCACCGCTGTGCGGGGTGATGCTCGGCCTGCTCGAGGACGGTGTGCCGACACTGGGGATCATCGACCTGCCGTTCCTCGGCGTGCGGGTCGACTCGGGTGCGGTGGCCGACGTTGACTCATTCGAGGACGGGATCATCGGTATGGGCGACGCATTCCACCAGGGCGGCGGCGCGCGACTGGACACATACCTCGAATTGACCATGACGGTGCACCGACGAGCGCTGCGCTTCCGCTGCGTCGGCGCAGCGTCGGTGCTCTGGACCTGGCTTGTCAGCGGCCAGATCCAGGGGATGGTGCTGGCCCACAACAACCCGTATGACGTCGTCGCCGGGCATGCGATCGCCCGCTCGGCGGGAGCGATATGTACCGACTACGCGGGCGCCCCGCTCACCCTGGATTCGACGGGAGCGATGGCCGCTGTGCCCGGCATCCAGACTGAGCTCGTCAGCCTCGCCGGCGATCTCGCCGCGGCGGCGGCACGGGACGCCTGAGAAAGTCAGCGAACTCGTCCACCCCGCCACGCATCTCAGGGACGGCTGAGATCACGTTCGTCAAACTCGACAGCGCCTTCGCCATCGTGGTCTTGTCGGTGCCGCAGGACCCCTGGGAGGATCGCTGCTACTGGTTTCCAAGGGAGCGCCATCATGAGCTCGACGTTGTTCATCAATGCCCGACTCGTCCTGGACGACGCCGATGAGCTCACCGAGCAGCGCCGAGTGGTTGTCGACGGCAACAGGATCGGCAGCGTCGGCGGCGACGGCCCGGTGCCGGATGCCGACCGGGTGATCGACCTCGGCGGCCGCACGCTGATGCCGGGCCTGATCGACGCTCACGCCCACGTGACCGGCCTCTCGCTGAGCCCTCGCAACGTCCAGGCCACACAGGACGAGATCGCCTCGGCCGCAGCCGATTACCTTCATACCGCGTTGATGGACGGCTTCACCACCGTCCGGGAGGCCGGCGGGGCCGACCACCGCATCGCGCGCCGTCTGGAGCAGGGCGACATCATCGGTCCCCGCCTGTTCTACTCGGGTCGCGCGTTGACCCAGACCGGCGGCGGTGCGGACTTCCGCACCATGGACGAGTCGGTGGACCCGTGCGGCCACGCGACGCCGTACTCCGTGATGTCCGTGATCGTCGACGGAGTCGACGAGGTGCGCCGGGCAGCCCGAGAAGAACTGCGACGCGGCGCGACACAGCTGAAGCTGTTCGCCTCCGGCGGTGTGGTGTTCCCGGCGAAGTCGCACGCCACCCGCTACGAGTTCTCCCCCGCCGAGATGGAGGCGGCCGTCGAGGAGGCCGCCTCCCGGGACACCTACGTGATGGCGCATGCGTACACCGACGAGGCCGTTCGCCGCTGCCTTCGGGCCGGGGTGCGCTCGATCGAGCACGCGAACTTCGTCACCGAGGAGACGGTCGCGATGATGGGTGAGCACGGAGCGTTCTTCGATCCCACGTTCATCTCACTCGTGCAACGAGTGGAGAGCGCCGGCCAGACGGGACTCTCGAACACCATCGTGCACAACGTCACCCACGCCATCGAGCAGGGCAGAACCGTCTACGGCTGGGCGCGCAAGCACGGCGTACCCATCGCTCTCGGCACCGACCTGTGGGGTCCCGATGCGCGGCGCAGCCAGCTGCGGGAGCTGGCACTGCGCTCGGAGTTGGACGAGTCGCGCAACGTCGTCCGATCGGCCACCACCGTCAACGCCGAACTCCTCATGGCGACCGGGCAACTCGGCACCATCCGAGAGGGCGCATTCGCAGATCTCCTTGTGGTTCAGGGAGATCCGTTGCGCGACGCCCGGGTGCTGTGCCGGCCCGAGGAGAATCTTCTGCTCGTCATGAAGGACGGGGTCATCTACTCCGATCGGCTCACTTGCGTTCGGTGACGCGCCGACTCCGCCGCGAAGTTGGGATCGGTAGCAGCCTCGACGGTGTCGACTCGACGACATGAACCGCAGCCCGAACCACCGGGCCGGCCGATCACCGCGACCAATCCGCAGCCGGACTCATCGAGCGTGCGGGTCGGTTTCGACCCCCAGCCGGACCCACCCAAGCTGCGGATCAGCGCAGTCAGCCCGTAGCCGGATCCGCCGGGACCTCGACCTTGGTCTCCACCAGGAGGGCCATCCCGTGCAACGGCGGCAGATCAACGGCGAAACTGTGCAAATCGTCGACGGTGGCCTGCTCGGTGCCGGTGAACATGTCTGACACGTGCGCACCCGGCGGGAGGTGTTCGGATCGGATTGTCCCGGCGCTCTGCTCGTTGGCGAAGTTCAGGACCGTCAGCTGGAAGCGTCCTTCCCCCTCGAGCTCATGAACGAGGACGAGCATTCCGCGGTGGGACACTTCCGGGATGTCGAGCTGGCGGCTGGTGGCGACTCCGTAATGCGATCTCACCTTGAGGATCGCCTGCAGCTGCCGGACGAAACTGGTGTCGTCGGCGAGCTGCTCGGGAATCGAGCCGTAAAGACTTCGGCCACGCGGCATGCCGGCCGTCGACTGTTTCGCGTGGGGGTTGATTCCCATCAGGTCGTGTGCGGCCCTGTTGATCCAACGGGTGTCGCCGCCGGCAACGAGTTCGGATACCTCCTCTACCGGAAGAGTCAGCATTCCGCACAGATCCCACCCCGACAGTGCGAACACCCCCGGCTGCAGGGCATTGAACATGGCGAGCAGTAGATGCGCGCGCCGGATGCGGTCGATGTCGTCGATGGTGTCGAGGTCGCTGATACCCAATGCCGCAGCGACGACCGTCGCCGTCGTGCACGCGATGCCGTTGGTGGTGAAGACCTGGTTGTAGGGCGCGTCTGGGCCGGTTAACTGTTCGATCATCTCACTGCGCACGGTGGCGGCGATCTGTTCGCCCGTGAGCTCGGTTGCCTTGTAGGTGTAGACGTCGTCGCGGTGGCCGTTCTCCCAGTGCAGCAGCTCGTAGGTCAGCTCGTCGTGGTTCTGCAGGGCGTGCACCAGCGACGCGGGATCGACCCCCAGCTCGAGGGTGGTGCGAAGTGTCAGCCGGAGAAACTCGGTGTCGGCGGTGGCGAGCGCATGGTGATACGCGGGCCGATTCACGAAGTCGTAGGACAGATCCGCGCCCGCCTCACCGATCTGACGGATGTCGTCGATGGTCAGATTCAGTTCCTGAAACGTAAATCCGCCCACCTTGCGCACCATGCTCGCGATGAGATGGTTGGCAGCCTCGGACAGCGGGTGACCTTCCGACCACGCGGTACTCCCTTCGGAGGCGGCTTTCTCGACGCCCAGGAAACCGTTGGCGTCCAGCCGCAGTGCGCCGGTGCCGAGGTCGGCCAATGAGTGCAGAGCATCTCCGATGACCATTCGCATGCCGGCGAACGAGGGATCCAGCCAGTTGATGGACGGCTGACCGTCTTTGAAGTAGTGCAGGTACACCCACCGTCGCTCGACACCGTCGACGCCGGTCACGGCCCGGGTGACACTCCAGTTCGTCTCCTTCACACCCTCGGCGTAGAAGATGACGCGCTGAAGGCGCCCGATGATGTAGCCCGCCTTGTCCAGCCATTCCTCGGTGGCTGCGTCGATGTTCACCGAATCCGCACCAGCAGGCACCTCGGGCAGTTCATGCCAGTCACGCGGGTCGATCTCGACCATGTGGTAGATGCCCGGGTAATCCGCGTACTTCATCTCGGCAAGCCGGAAGTCGGCGCCTTTGCCCGTGTGACCGGGCACGATGTCGTCGATGATCGTTCCGCCGTACCAGTTTGCGGTGGCGCACATCTGGCGGAAATCGTCTTCGGTTCCGAACGCCGGATCGATCTGCGTGCTGATCCGATCGAAGTGGCCGTCCACACTCGGCGTGTACTGCCACCCCGAGATACCGCCTGCCCGCTTCACCGGGCCGGTGTGAATCGCTTCGATGCCGATTTCGGCGAAGGCCTGCCACATATCGTCGTTGGCCATGGCTTTGAGGAAGGATTCATCTGGCCGGGTGATCAACGACAGCGGGTAGGCCGTGAACCACACCGACGCCGTGTCGACCGCGGCGCGCGGATTCGGTGTGGCAAAAGGGTTCTGCCACATCGAACCCTGTCCGGAGAACTGCTGGCTTATCTCGTTGGCGTCGGCCAGCATCGACTGGGCGCGCAACCACTCCACGTAGGCAGGATTGGTTCCGTTCGCGGGCCCGTCCTGGGTGACGGATCGGCGGATGAACGGCGCCTTGACCCGGGGCCGGAACCGCAACGTGCGGGGACGGGCGGGGTGGAGGTGCTCGGCGTAGGTCGGCTCGGCCAGCTCGGGAGCCTGCTCGTCACTGAACTCCTCCAATTCCGACATGACCCTCCTTCTGAGCTCTCATCGCGCGGCGGGCGCCACGCGATTCTGGGCGTATTGCCATCTCGCCCCGGCTGGAAACCGATGGCAACGGCAACCGCAGCCTAGATCACTGGATGCCTCATTTCCGTGGCCTTCAGGCTGACGCATCACTGCAGCAGGTCGCACTCGCTTCCAGGGAACGCGGCCGGGGGATTCAGCTCGTGGTCTCCAAAGTAGAGGAACTTCGGGTGCTGCATGGCCGCTCCGCCGCGGTGGACGACACCCGCCAGCTGTCTCGGTCCGGCGATCCACCGTCGAAGACCAGGTCAACCAGCGCTCGCTGACAGGGTGCGGCGCAGCGACCAAACGGTCACGACGAGAGCCTGCGCATAGCCAGAATGAGCGGATGCGCTTCGGAAACTTCATGGCCCCCTTCCATCCGGTCGGACAGAACCCGACACTCGCCCTCGAGCGGGACCTCGACCTGATCGTGGCGATGGACCGCCTCGGCTTCGCAGAAGCGTGGATCGGCGAGCACCACTCGGCCGGGTTCGAGATCATCGCGTCACCCGAGGTCGTCATCGGCGTCGCCGCGGAGCGCACCAAGCACATCAAGCTCGGTACGGGCGTCAGCTCGCTGCCGTACCACCACCCCTTGATGCTCGCCGACCGCATGGTCCTGCTCGACCACCTGACCCGCGGCCGGGCGATGCTGGGGTGCGGCCCCGGTCAACTCACGTCAGATGCTCATATGCTCGGGATTCCCGCCGACGAACAACGGCCACGCATGGAGCAGTGCCTTGACGCGATCATGCGCCTTCTGCGCGGCGAAACCGTCACGATGCACACCGACGGGTTCACCCTCACCGACGCCCGGCTTCAGCTAAAGCCGTACAGCGATCCCTGCTTCGACGTTGCGGTCGCGGCGTCGTTCTCCCCCACCGGACCGCGCGGCGCGGGCAAGCACGGCATCGGCATGTTGTCGATCGCTGCCACGGCGAAACAGGGCATGAACCTTCTCGCTCAACACTGGGCGACGTGGCAGGAGGTCGCGCTCGAGCACGGTCACGTCGCCGACCGGTCGAAGTGGCGGCTGGTCGGCCCGATGCACCTCGCCGACTCCCGCGAGCAGGCCGAGCGCGACGTCGAGTACGGAATCGCGGACTTCTCAAGATATTTCACGCACATCCTGCCCGCGGGTCCGGTGCAGGGAGACACCACCGCCGAGATCATCGCGAACAACCGGGAGTCCGGCTTCGCGGTGATCGGCACGCCGCAGGACGCGGTGGCCAAGATCGAGGAGCTCGTCGAGGCGAGCGACGGCGGGTTCGGCGCCTTCCTTCTGTTCGATCACGATTGGGCCCCTCCCGCCGCGAAACTGCACAGCTACGAACTGTTCGCGCAGTATGTGATCCCGCATTTCACGGGCCAGCTCGCGCCACCGGTCGCGTCCCGCGACTGGGTGACCGAAAGCGGTACCGAGTTCGTCGACCGCGCTGCGCATGCGATCGGCAAGGCGATCGAGAACCATGCCGCAGAGCAGCAGGCCAGGAAAACCCCGCGGTGATCCACGACGGATTCTGCGCGCCAAAGACGGCAGCTACCGGTCGGCCGGCACGCTGCGATGCCGCAGGCTGAACAGGCCGGCTGCCACGGAACCGTCCGCGATCAGATCGGCCATGCTCGCCGCCTGCTGTTCGGCCAGCGTCCACGCCTCCTGGTGTCCGTGCACCCGCTTGATCTCCGCTTCCACCTCGTCCTCACGCCATTGCCAATCATGGGGCGCGGCAACGAGTCCGGCGGCCGAACGGTGGTCGATGACCATCAAGCCGGCGTGGTCGAAAAACTCCGCCAGCGCGGCCGAGGACGGAAACCGGTTCCCCTCGGGCAGATCGTGTTCGGGTATCTGTTTCGTCGCCACGTAGACGAGCAGGCCGATTCGCCCGGGAGGCCGCACCACCCGACGCAGTTCGCTGAGCAGCCCGAGTTGATCCTGCATAGTGCACAGCACCCCCAATGACCATGCCGCGTCGACCGCGTGATCGGCGACCGGCAGGTCTGAGCCCGCCGCCTGCACCACCGGCAACCCGAAGAGAGTTGCCGATGCTCGGCATGCCCCCGCCAGCGGCTCGATGAGCAAGGGAAGCACTCGACGGTTCTGCACCGCGTAAGCCGCCGGACCGCCGACTCCGGCTCCGCAGTCCAGCAGTGTGTCACCGGCCCGCAGCTCGAGAGCGCTGATCAGCCAGTCCAGGGCGGCCGGGCTGCCGCTGCCCCGGCACGCCGCGGGCAGGTAATAGTCGCGCCCGAGCCGCCGTGCCACCTGCGCGGTCCATTCGGCGACGGTGTCGAACTCCGCCGCCATCGCGTCGCTCATGCTGCCGCTCTGATCCGGGCTCCGACCTCCGCTTTGATCTCGGCGCCCAGCCGAGTACCGGACGACGATGCCGATCCCGAGATGTTCACTCCCGCAACGCCGTCGATGCGCAACAGCGCCTGCGCCTCGGCCACGGCGGCATCGATCCCGGCCTCGATCGGATTACTCGAGCCAAGCACCTGACCGACGACGTCCGGGTCCAGCTGCAACCCGGGTAGACCCTGCAACACGGCGGCCGACAACGCATCGGTGAAGACAGCGACCGCTGCCAGCACCGGCATGGTCAACCCGGCGGCACGCGCCGCTTCGACGAATCGGCCCACCGAGGCGGGCCTGGTCACATGGTTGAGCACTGCGACGCTGGCACCGGCACGCTGCTTTTGCACCAGCCGCACGGGGCGCGCGTGAATCGGCGGTGCGGTCGGCGTTTCGGGCACCGCGGCGATCATGCCGAGCGACGCGGACAACTCGACGAGCCGCGGGCCGTCGAGGTCGAAGGTCTGAGTCACGTCGGGACGCACGTCGTAGCCGCGGCCGTCGCCGGTCACACAGAACACCGTCCGGACACCGAGAAATGCCAGACCCCGCAGCTCCTGCTCCAGCACGATGCGATTGCGGTCCCGGCACGACAACGTGATCCAGGGTTCCGCGCCACAGTCCACAAGCAGCCGGCCCATCAATGTCGGGGGAAAGTCGGGTCGGTTCTGGTGTTCTCCCACCAGCACCGCATCGCAGGTGGTTCCCAGTATGGCGGCTGTTCTGGCCACATCGGCCGGATCGAAGGGCGCACAGCTGAAGTCCGTGAGGATGAGCGGCGGTGTGACCGCGGCCGCAGCGCCCTCGGGGCCCGACCACAGCACCGCCTCCGGGAAAACGCACGCCCCCGGCCGCATCTCGCACTGCCCGTCAGGCCGGACCCCCCCGCACGGGCCGAACTCCATTCGCTTCGGACACCCCTGCTCCACCCCGCCTCCTCACCCGGCTCACTGGCGCCGAAGCCCGTCACCGGCGTCCTCTGTGAGGGTTCCCGCGCGCCGGCACTTCAACCTGAGTCCTCGAAGTTGCTTCGCGGGACGGCCGAATCCCGCCGAAATCGTTGCGATCGCCGTGATCGGGGAATGCACTGTCTCATGGCATCGGAAACGGAGTACGACCTGGTGGTCATCGGCTCAGGTCCGGGAGGGCAGAAAGCAGCCGTCGCGGCGTCCAAACTCGGCAAAACCGTGGCGGTGGTGGAGCGGGGGTGGATGCTCGGCGGCGTGTGCGTCAACACCGGCACCATCCCGTCGAAGACGTTACGCGAGGCTGTCGTCTACCTGACCGGCATGAACCAGCGTGAACTGTACGGCGCCAGTTACCGGGTCAAGGACAACATCACCACCGAGGACCTGCACGTCCGCACTGCGCACGTGATCACCAAGGAAACCGACGTGGTCCGCTCGCAACTGATGCGCAACAAGATCGACCTGTTCACCGGGCACGGCCGGTTTCTCGACCCGCACACCGTGGTCGTGGAGAACGACAACGACAACGAGCGCACTACCGTCAGCGGCGATCAGATCGTCATCGCCACCGGAACCAAACCCGCGCGGCCCGCCGGTATCGAATTCGACGAGCAGCGCGTACTGGACTCCGACGGCATTCTCGGGCTGACGAAGGTGCCGTCCTCGATGGTCGTCGTCGGAGCCGGAGTCATCGGCATCGAGTACGCCTCGATCTTCGCCGCCCTGGGAACCAAAGTGACCGTCGTGGAGAAGCGACCCTCCATGCTCGACTTCTGCGACACCGAAATCGTCGAGGCTTTGACGTTTCACCTGCGCGACTCGGCGGTCACGTTCCGGTTCGGCGAGGAAGTCACCGGGGTGGAGATCGGTTCATCGACGACGCTGACAACGCTGGCGAGCGGCAAGCAGATCGCCGCCAATACCGTGATGTATTCGGCAGGGCGGCAAGGCCTTACGGCCGGTCTCGATCTGGAAGCCGCCGGCTTGGAGGCGGATCGGCGCGGCCGTCTCGGCGTCGACGACGAGTTCCGCACCAACGTCAAGCACATCTTCGCCGTCGGCGACGTGATCGGCTTCCCCGCGTTGGCCGCCACGTCGATGGATCAGGGACGGCTGGCCGCCTATCACGCCTTCGGAGAACCCGCGAACGACATGACCGCGCTGCAGCCGATCGGCATCTACACCATCCCTGAGGTGTCCTACGTCGGCGCCACCGAGACCGACCTCACCAAGGATGCGGTGCCGTACGAGTTCGGTGTGTCCCGATACCGTGAGCTGGCCCGCGGTCAGATCGCCGGCGATTCACACGGCATGCTGAAGCTGTTGGTGTCCACCGAAGACCGCACGCTGCTCGGCGTGCACATCTTCGGCACCAACGCCACCGAGCTGATCCACATCGGGCAAGCGGTCATGGGTTGCGGCGGAACCGTGGACTACCTCGTCGATGCGGTCTTCAACTATCCGACGTTCTCCGAGGCCTACAAGGTCGCCGCGCTCGATGTGACCAACAAGCTGCGCGCTGTGCAGGAGTTCGAGCACTGACGATCCGGCGATGTTCAACCGGCGGAATTTGGGAACACCGCTGGCATGCAGACTCAGGAGTACGCCCCGGGACGTCTGGTCGATATCTACGGGACATTCTCTACGGCGACATGTCGGATCCCACGGTGCTGCTGTGGCACGGCATGCAGACCGATTCCCGTCCGGCGGTCCGCCCACTCGCCGAGACGCTGGCCGAGCATCGGCTCGGCGTGGTGGTGCCGGATTGGAACTCCCACGCCGCCGACGGCGGACGGGCAGACCTGATGCGCTCCGTGGTCTTCGCACGCCGGTTCGCCGGCGCGGCCGACGGCCTGACGGTCGTGGGCTGGTCGATGGGCGCTGCCGCGGCTGCGGGGCTGACGCTGCACGCGACCGACCTCCAGGTCACTCTCACCTGGACGGTCTGCCTCGGCGGCGCGTTCACGGCCATCGACCCGATCTCCGGCCTGCCGGTGCGGGACCTCCTCGCACCCGACCGCATCGGCGCGCCGTTCGTGTTGCTGCACGGGGTGCACGACGACGTGATCCCCGTCGCGGCGACCCACGAGTTCGCCGCGGACCTCGAACGGGTCGGCTGGCCGGTGCAGGTCGTCGACCTCGACACCGATCACTGGGCGATCGCCGGTGCCCGGTACGACGCGACCCTCGATCAGTGCTTCGCCGCCGAGGACACGCATTCCCGCAGTGTCGCCGCCGATGTCGCGGCCCGGATCGCGGCGCTGCTCGGCCGCTGACTCACGTCACGGTCGGCGACGGAGCGGCCCGCAGGAATCGCGCAATGGTGTCGATGGCGACTGGGTCGATGATCACCGAGTAATGATCGGAGTCCAGGTTGACCACCTCGGCGTGCGGGGTCTCGGCGGCGAACCGCTCGGCGTCCGCCGCAGACACCACCAGACCTCCGCCGGGCACCAGCGGCGTGGTGGCGCGGACGAGAATAACAGGGCACCGAATCCGGGGCCACAGACCGTAGACATCGTGCTTCGCCGCGTCGGCCGCGTCTTCGGTGACCGCTGCCAAGTCGGTCCGAATCCGCACGCTAGAGCCGTCCACCGGTTCGAGTTCCCATTCGAAGTAGTTGTCCCAGAACTCATTCCAGGGGGCGATCACACCCGAACTCCGCATCTGGGACAGCGCCGCCGCTGTCGACGGGTGGGTGCGCCCCAGCCGGCCGACGGATTGTGCGATGGGCACGAGTGCGCTGGGTTCGGGAACCCCGACGGCATCGATCAGGACAAGCCGCGTGCAGCGCTGTGGTTGGTTCGCGGCCAGGGTCATCCCGATGAAGCCGCCCATCGAATGCCCGATCAGGTCGAACGACTCGGCGCCGTAGAAGTCCGCGATTTCGAGGAGGTCGGCGACGTGGCTGTCCCAGCCGTAGGTCCCCGGCGCGGTGACCTCGCTTCGGCCTCGTCCACGCAGATCCATGGTGACGACATGGTGGCCGTCGGCGACCAGCGCAGGCACCAGTCGGTCGAAGGACCGGCAATTGGCCGACAGACCGTGTACGCACAGAACCAGGTGCCCTTCGGGACCGCCATGGGACTCCGCGTGCACCACACCGGATGCAAGCGGAATCGGTGTGGTGGCGGTCAAGGAATTCGGCACCGCAACGAGACTAGACCGTCGACGGGAGTTCGTCCTCGTACACCACAACCCCCATCCCGTTGATCCACTCGTAGATCGGCTCGTAGGACAACGTGGTGCCGCGGTGGCCGTGCATGGCGCCCGCCACCGCGACCCATGCGCGAACCTCGCCGGTGCCGTTGCCCGCCTTCATCAGTTCGTCATTGGGCATGTCGAGCAGGTCGCCGAGGTCCTCCTTCTCGAGCTGCTGGACGAACCACCGGTCGAACTCCTCGTCGATGTCGCCCACGCGCGGCTCACCGATGAAGTGGGACAGCCCGCCGGCGGCGCACAGTGCGACCCGCTCCAGGCCTGCATAACTGCGGACGGCGTCGCCCACCGCCTTCCCGAACTCATAGCATTGCGCCAATGTCATCAAAGGCACCGTGGTGCAGTTCAACACGATCGGCACCATCGGAAGCCGCATCATCGGGTCGAGCTCGTAATACACGGTCATGAAACCGTGATCGGCCTTCATCTTGTAGGACAGGGCGGGTTGGAAACCGGCGGCGACGGTCTGCTCCATGATGTGTGTCGCCAGTCCCGGTTCACCCGGCACCACGACCTTGGGAATCTTCAGCCACTTCTCCAGGGGCCCTTGATGACCCTCGCCCAGTCCGATCGCGATCTGCGGCAGGTTGTCCAGGAAGAAGTTGGTGAAGTGCTCGCCGGAGATCATCACGACCGCCTCGACCCCCGCCCTCGTCGCACGCTTGCGGACTTGCTGCAGCGCATCGAAAAACCTGTCGGCCTGGTCCCGGGGAGCGGACTCACGATCGGCCGCCATCATAGGTGCATGGGACGCCGAATACGCCATCACGATGTCTGCCATCGGGTCTTCCCTTCGGTGAGTGCGTTGACCGATTCAAGTAGTGGCCGATAGTCGGCGCGCTTGTATCCCATCGCCCGGCAATACCCGTTGACGATGACCGGATGCGTCCCGGCCGCATAGATCGCGGCGATGTCACCGTTGACCAGCGCGTCGCGCTCGTCGTCGGTCAAGTCGTATCCCTCGACGGACAGGGCGGGACGCTCGGAGCCCTCCGGCGCGTCCTCCATCGCTCTGAGGTAGTCGAACAGGCATCTCTGCAATTGATAAAGGCTCACATCGAATACCTCCACCGACGTTGACGGGTTCCCTCAGCTTGCATGACCGGGCACCGGCGAGAAAAGGCGTCGCGCGACGTTCCCGCTCGATGAAATCGGACTGCCTCAGCTCGCGGAGAATCGCGCGGTGACCGACCCGATTCCGGCGAAGTCGGCGCGAAACACGTCTCCGGGCGCGACGTCGACCATCTTGTGCACCGCCCCCGGCAGCACGATGTCGCCTGCCCGCAGGGAGGCGCCGAAGGTCGCCAGTTTGTTGGCGAGCCAGGCGACGCAGCGCGCCGGATTCCCCAGTGCCGCGGCGCCCGCGCCGGTGTCGATGATCTCTCCGTTACGGCTCACCGCGACCCCGACAAGAGGGAGGTCCAGCTCGGTGACCTTGCTCAACCGTCCACCCATGACGAACAGCCCCGACGACGCGTTGTCGGCGACGGTGTCCACCAGCTTGATCTTCCAGTCGGCGACCCGGCTGTCGACCACTTCGATGGACGGCAGCACTCCGGCGATGGCGGCCAGCGCCTTCGCCGTGGTGACGCCCGGCCCGACGAGATCCCGTTCCATCAGGAACGCCATCTCCGCCTCGACGCGCGGTTGCACCAGCGACGACAGCGCGATCGTGTCGCCGTCCTCGACCACCATGTCGTCGAACAACACCCCGTAATCGGGCTCGTCGACGCCGAGCAGTTGCTGCATCGGCTTCGACGTCAGCCCGACCTTGCGACCGATGATCAGCGCGCCCATCTGGATCCGCCGCTCGGTGTTGTGGGACTGGATCGCGTAAGCGTCCTCGATGACCAGATCCGGGTAGCGCGCCGTCAGCGCCTGGATCGGCGCCGCTTTTTGATCCGCCAGCCATAGTTCGTCGGCGAGTTCGATGATCAGGGAATCAGATGTCACCCCATCAGCATCGCGGGCCGCCGTCGGACCTCACAATGAAGACTTCCGTTGAGCGAAATCGTCAGGTGCTGATGTAGGTTCCTGGAGCGTCGCACAGCGCGCGGATAGGTATCGCTGCCCATCGGCGGCGGGTCGACGAGGTCGCCCGCGTTCGCCGCCGACCAGTCCGCCCAGTCCTGCCACCACGAACCCTGGTGTTTTGTTGTGCTGCGGCGCCATTCGTCGGGGTCGGCGGGGACGTCATCGGCGGTCAAGTACCAGTTCTTCGGGCCGGGCGGGTTCACGATCCCGGCGATGTGTCCGCCGCTGCTCAGCACGAACCGCGCCGGACCCGGCAACCAGTTGCGTCGTCGCATAAGCGGACCGCCACGGCACGATGTGGTCGTTCTCCGCGCTGACCACATAGACGTTGTGTTTGATGTCGCCGAGCGTGATCCGCCGCCCTGCGAGTTCCAGATCGCCGCTGACGACGCTGTTCTCCACGTAGAACTTTCGCAGGTAGAAGCCGTGCATCGCGGCTGGCATCCGGGTGCTGTCGGCGTTCCAGGCCAGGATGTCGAACGCGGGCGGGCTCTGCCCGAGTAACCAGTTGGAGACCACGTAGTTGAAGATCAGGTCGTTGGCCCGCAGCACATCGAAGGTGCCCGCCATCGAGGCACCCTCGAGATAGCCGGTCTTGGCCATCTTGTGCTCCATGCGTTCCACCGCTTTGGCATCGGTGAACACTTGGAGCTCGCCGGGATCGGAATAGTCGAGCATCGTGTTGAGCAACGTCAGGTTGCCCACCCGCTCGTCACCGGACGCTGCGAGATACGCGGCGGTGATCGCGGTGAGTGCCCCGCCCAGGCACAGACCCACGATGTCGATCGTGTCGGCACCGGTGATATCGGCGACCACATCCAACGCCTGTTTCGGCCCGTCGATCAGGTAGTCGTCCATGTCACACCGGACATCTCCGCGGTCGCGTTGCGGTAGCTGATGGCAAATACAGTCCGGTCGTGTTGCACCGCCCATTCGATGAAACTGCGTTGCGGCGCGAGATCCATCACGTAGTACTTGTTGATCCACGGCGGACTGCACAGCAGCGGCGCAGCGTGGACCTGCGGCGTCTGCGGTTCGTACTGGATCAGCTCGATGAGGTCGTTGCGGTAGACGACCTTGCCCGGCGTCGCTGCGGTGTTCTTGCCGAGGACGAACGGTGTGGTGTCGACTTGGCGCGGTCTGCCGCCGTTGGTGCGCACGTCGTCGAGGAAGTTCTTGGCGCCGTTGAGCACGCTGCGTCCGCCGGTTTCGAAGGCACGTTTGAGCGCTGCGGGATTGGTCGCCAGGAAGTTGGTCGGAGCGAGCGCGTCCAGCATCAGGCCCGCGAGCATGCGCGCCTTCTTGGCCGTCAGCTGCGTCGACGCCGGGCGGATCGATCAGTTCCATCACTGACGCGGCAGCGCCGCTGCGTGGATCAGCCGCAGCGCGACGAAGAACGGGTTGCCGTTCCAGGTCGGGTCACTGAACCGGCGGTCCTTCGGATCCAGTCCGGCAGGCACGGTCTTGCCGTCACTGAGCCACTGGGTCAGCGTTTTCGGTGGCACCTGCGCCAAGGCGACCGCGAGGTTGAGCCCCACATTGGCAAGGTGCATCGGGTTTCCGGCGGCGGTGCGGACGGCCTTCGCCAGGGCATCGCCCAGCTGCGCCACGTCGGGGCTGGACAGCGATGATTCGGGAGCCAGCACATCGGCGGCGCGGATGGCGACTTCCCAGGGCATGTCTGTCATGGCCCCATCATGGGCGCTCGGCCCGGACAAGCGACCGAACGTTCCACTGCTCGGAAAGGCTCCTGCCCTGAGGCGATGAGCCTTCCCCACACGCGGTCCGGGCACCATCGGTCATCCCGCCTAGTAGAACGGCGGCGGCGCCTCGGCCGCCACCGACCCCGGCAGACCTACGATCGACAGAGCTTTCGAGAACCAGCAGGCAGGGCGGGCGTTGAGCCACCACACAGTCACATCAGCCGATGGGACACACCTGCGGTCCTGGAGCAACGAGGGCACCGGCATTCCGGTGGTGATCTGCAACGGCCTGGGCACACCGCACGACGCCTGGCCGGCTATCAATGAGCAGACCGAGACCTACCGGGTCATCACCTGGGACCATCGTGGTCTCGGCGGATCGGAGCGACCCGCCGACGAATCCCGAATCGCCATCTCCGACCACGTCGACGATTGCCTGGCGGTGATGGACTTCTACGATGTCGACCGGGCTAGTCGCGATCGGCTGGTCGGTCGGTGTCAACATAGCGTTCGAGACCGCGGCACGGGACAAGGAGCGAATCGCCGGAATCCTCGCTGTCGCCGGGGTTCCCGGCGGGACGTTCGAGGCTCTGCTGCACCCACTGCCCGAATTGCTTCGCCCGCGTGCCGGGCGGGTGGGTGCGCACCTGATGCGATATCTCGGTCCCGTCCTCAACCGACTGGGCAACGGACTCCCCGGCTCACCCGATGGGGGGTTCGACCCACGCGGCGTGAGCACCCTCGGCCTCGACCTGGTCCACGCGCGCACCCTGGTGCGGGTGCTGAAGTCGTTCGCCGACCACGACTGGCCCTGGTACTCGCGGCTCGCCCGCGCCGTCGGCGACCACCCGACGATGGATCTCGCCGAGATCGACATCCCCGTCACCTATCTGGCCGGCACGTGGGATGCGATCACCTCGGCCGAACGCATGCGGGCGGCCAGTGCCGCCACACCACACAGTCAGTACGTCGAACTGCCGGCCAGTCACTTCGTGCCGCTGCAGTTCCCGGACCGCGTGGTGACGGAGCTGAACAGCCTCGTCAACCGCTGCGATCTCTGATCGCACCGCCCCTTCCGATAGCGGGAGAACGGTGCCCGTACCGGGGCGCACGACACCATGGACGGTCACGACTGTTGCCTAGGAGGACTTCATGATGGTGCGAAAGTCGATTCACATCGCCGCATCGGGCCCCACGATCGAAGCATCGGTGAACGCAGCACTCGACCGCGCCAGCACCACGCTGGAGGGGGTGACCCGCTTCGAGGTGACCAAGATCAGCGGCGACCTCACTGACTCCGGGCCCGTCTACGATGTCGAGCTGACTGTCTGGTTCACCCTTCTGGAACGGATGCACGAGTGAGCCGTAACTCGTGACCATCTCGCAGGAATTCCGTCGCCAGGTACAACCCGACGGCATCGGACTGGCCACCATGCCGATCGGGATCAACCACATCGAGAGCGTCAACGTCTACCTTGTCGAGGACGGCGACTCGGTGGCACTGGTGGACTGCGGTATGTGGCACCCTGACGAGCCCGACGACGGCTTGAGCGTCGCTGCGCCATGCGCTCGACTCGCGGGGTTACGCGCTCGAGGACATCTCGCGGATCTTCGTCACCCACGCGCACATCGATCACTACGGCATGGCCGGTCGCCTGATGGAACTCACGGGTGCCGAACTACTCATGCACGCCCTGACGGATCTGGACTGCGAGAAGTATCGGCATCCCGAGACCGCACAGGCACGCAAGCGGGACACCTACAGCGATCATGGGGTGGCGCCGGCGGATCTACCCGAATTCTCCGACACCCTTGCCGCATGGATGCCTTACCTGCACTCCGTCGTCGAGGCATCCACCCGCCTGCAGGGCGGCGAGGTCGTCACCATCGGCGACCGACGGTGGGAAATCCTGCACACACCCGGCCATTCGCTCGGCCACATCTGCCTGTGGTCGGAGACCGACAAACTGCTCTTCTCCGGAGATCATCTCCTGCCCGCGGTGACCCCGCCGGTGACGTTCGAGCGCGGATTCGACAAAGATCCCCTCCGCAGCTATCTCGCGTCACTGAAACTGGTCGCGGAGCGCGACCCGAGCTGGTGATGCCGGGACACGGCCGGGCATTCGCTGACGGTCGCCGCCGTGTAGACGCGATCACGCGGAACAAACAACGACGACTCGACGCCATCCACGCCATGGTCCGCAACCGCCCCTCCACGGTCCTGGAGATCGCGGAAGCACAGGTAGCCAAGGCGTTCCTTCGCTTTCAGCGGAACATGGCCATGGCCGAAACGCTGGCGCATCTCGCCTATTTGCGGTGGCAGGGACTGATAGAGCGACGAACCCGCCCTGACGGGGTCTACGAGTGGTATTCGACCGATGGGCGCGACCTATTGCGGCGGTCAGCGGGCCCCGGGATGACAGCAGACGCCGGCAGGTCGGACCCGCAACCCGGTGCGCCGGCTCTTCGTGGTGAACGCTGTGCAACATCGGTGCACCGTTTGCGCTGCGCGCAGGGTTCTGTGTGGCGGTGCCGGTTCTGATCGGCTGGGGGGCAGGCGATATCGCGCGCCGGCCTGATGGCATCGATCGGCGCGTTCACCTCGCTGTACGGCAGTGGCCGCCCCTACGTGAATCGCGGAGTTCACCTCGGCGTGGTCGCAGCGAGCTTCAGCGTTGTTGTGGCACTGGGCAATTGGGCCGCTGCGATACCTTGGGTCGGGGTGCTCACCGTGTCGTTGATCGCGATGGCGGCGGTCCTTGTCTGCAACGCGCTGTCGGTGGGGCCGCCGGGCGCCTACATGTTCGTTCTCGCCTGCGCGGCGGGCATCGGCGTCGCGGCGGAACACCTCACCTCCTGGCACATCGGACTTCTCGTGGCAGCCGGTGGCACGTTCGCCTGGCTCGTCCATATGTCCGGCGCACTGCTCAACTTCCGCGGGCCGGAGAAGTCCGCAGTGGGTGCTGCAGCCGAGGGGGTTGCCCGATATCTCGACGCGATCGGTTCCCCGGACGAGGAGTCCAGTCGGCGCAAGGCAGCGGCTGCGTTGCATCAATCGTGGAACGTGCTGGTCACGTTCCAATCCGTCGATCCGAGACCAAACAGCACGCTGCAACAGCTGCGCGTCAACAACCACGAACTGCATATCCTCTTCGCACAGGCGATGAGCGCCGCGGCGGAACGGAAATCCCTGCCGGCGGCAGTCGCGCAGCGGGCCCGCCGACTCGTCTATCTGGCCGGTCGTCCGGCGACCTTCTACGGGACGGCCGACATTGATGAGATGCCGCTGGGCCGCCCTCGTCCGTGGGAGCTGTTGCGTGACGCACTCACCCCGGGATCGCCGTCGCGGTACGTCGTCGCCCGAGCCGGCATCGCGGTATGTGTTGCGGGATTCGCCGCTTCGGCACTGGGCGTCGAGCACGCGTACTGGGCGATGTCGGCCGCCGTGCTGGTGGTGCACCAGGGCTTTGACTGGGTCCGCACGCTGCAACGCGGCTTCGAACGGATGGTCGGCACCTGGGTCGGGTTAGGGCTGGCGGCAGTGGTTCTGACGCTGCACCCTCAGGGGCTGTGGCTGGTGCTGATCATCGCGACGTTGCAGTTCACGATCGAGATGTTGATCGTGCGCAACTATGCACTTGCAGCGGTGTTCATCACGCCGATCGCATTGACCATCGCCTCGGGGGGCCACCGGTGCACGATGTCGGCGGTCTGCTGTTCGCCCGCGGGATGGACACCTTGATCGGCTGCTCGCTGGCGCTCGTGGTGTACCTGGTGGTCGGCCGCCGTCGGAAGCCCGGCACGTATCAGAGACAGTCGCCGGCGTGCTCGACGCCATAGCCGCAACGTCGCGCCACCTTGCTGTCGGAGCCGTGTCCACCGAACCCGCCAAGGCCGCCCGCCGCGATCTCCAGATCCGGACCATCGCCATGATGGCCGCCTACGACGCCGGCGTGGACGGCACGCCGCGCGAACGTCGTTCCGCGGAAAGGATGTGGCCTGCCGTCGCGGCCACCGAACAGCTCGCCTACCGGACGCTGGGTTGCTGCTGGTCGATGGACCACCACGGCGACGACGAGGGCAGGTGCAATAGGCGGAGCGCTGTGGGGGCCAGAGGGCGTTGACCGATTCACCGCGACGCTCGGCGAACTGGCGGCTGCGATCCGATCCGGTTGTGCGCCGCAGGACCCTGACCCGCCGGCAACTCTGGGCACCACTGAGCTGACGAACATCCGCGACTCACTGGTGCGCGAAACAGACTGAACGACACAATATTCAGCTGTTGTCTCCGGGCTCGCGCTCCCAGTTCACCACCAGCTCGCGTCTGGCCCCGAACCTCTCCAGGTGGCGGGCCAGCACGTCTTCGACGTGGGCGAGCGAGTCGGCATCCGCGGCGACAGCCTCGAGCACCAGCTGGTTGCTCTCCGGTCGGACGGTCCCGGTGCCGTAGGCGAACACCAGCCGCCCGCCCGCCGGCTCGTCCGTCGATGGTCTCGACGGCGGCCTTCCGTCCGAGATGCGAAAGAAGTTGCTTCGCATAGCGTTCCGGGGCTTCAGTGGTCACCACCGCAGTGGATCGGAGCACGACCGTCCCCCTCCGGCTCGTCACGCGCCGGCCACCTCGATGGACCCCAGGCCGGCGAACTCGAAGGTGACGCTGCCGCCGGCCACCACGGGCACCGGGGCGGTCACGCCGCCGGAGAAGATGATCTGCCCGGCCTTCAGCCCCTCGCCCTGCGCGGCGAGCTGGTTGGCCAGCCACGCCACCGACGCGGCGGGGTGGCCCATCACCGCTGCACTGGCTGCCGTCATGATGACCTCGCCGCCAACCCGCACGACGCAACCGATGAGCCGCAGATCCTCGACCTCGCCGGGCTTACGGGTCACCGGGCCCAGGTAGAAGCCACCCGCGCTGGCGTTGTCGGCCACCACGTCGGTGAGAGTGAATTTGAAGCCTTCGTAGCGGGAGTCGAGGACATCCACGGCACCGAAGATGACATCCGTGGCGGCCAGCACCGAGATCACGGTGGCCGGCGGTTCGATGTCGCGGGCCAACAGAAATGCGATCTCGGACTCCACCCTCGGATGGATGAAGCGATCCATCCGTAAAGGTTCCCCGTAGTCGCAGATCATGCCGCTGGTCACCCGGCCGTACAGCGGCGCGTCCACACCCATCGCCACCTGTTTGTTGCGGCTGGTCAGGCCGAGCTTGTAGCCGACAAGCCGCTCCCCGGCGTCGATCTTGGCCTGGACGAATGCCTGCTGCGCCCGGTATGCGGTCTCCAGGTCGAACTCGGGATCGGTATCGCTGAACTGTCCGATCGCCTTACGCTCGCGCTCGGCGACAACCAGTGCATCGGCAATGTCTTGAGGGTCGCTCACCTGTAGCCTCCCGAGATTGCCCGCCGAATGCAGGTCACCCCTGAACAGTTGACGCGGTCTATCGACCGTGCAAGATATGCACGGCACTATTCCGTTGAGCGGAACGCAGATCCGAGCGCCGACGTTGTTTGAGACCCCGAGAACGGGAAGGTGAATTCGCAGTGATGAGAACAGTTCTCGCGAAGGAAATAGGCGGGTCGCGCGCCTAGGATGAACCGTTCGAGCGCAGACTCACCTGTCGTACGACAGCTGGAACCGCCGCTGCCGCGGGGAGGGCAGGGCGAATAAGGCTTCCAGGATTTCGGCGGGCGGCTGGGTGCGGGCACGCGTACGCTCAGCCTCCGAGAGTCCGGCCAGTTCCGCCTCCCACCTGTCCAACACGTCCGACGCAGTCACACGGTCGAACCGCTGAGCGACACGTGGAACCACACGAACAGCGCCCCGCACAGGCTGATCGACCACAGCGATCGAGCGGCAATGCGGCCAAAACGTTGGTCATCATCGGGCACTCTTCCTGATTGGCAGCAAACTCAGTCCACTAACCACCACCAACCAGTAGGTGCCCAGTTTTATTGCAGTCGGTTCCGCACACTGGGTCGCCGAGTGTGCGCTCCGTCATGCGAATCAGCCCCTCAGGCATTCGCCCCGGGCGTTTCAGGTGGTCTAACCCCTGACCGGCGCGGAGCACGCCGGTGGACGGCGTCTCGCGGCGCGCCGAGCGGCTTCGGCCGACGGGCAACGCGCGGAATTCCGGCGTGTTGGACTTCGACGCAGTACGGGCCGGTGAAGCCCGCGCGGCGCGCGGCGCTGGATCGAGCCCGACGACGTCCAGTTCGCCTTCGCCGGGGAGTCTGCGTTCTGCACGCAGCGTGTTGCTAGGAAGTTGTCGCTGGACCAGTGGTCCATCGTTGAGTTGGAAGCCGGTGATGCCGGCAGCCGGTAGATCGACCAATTGGTCGGGGCGGCCGCCGCAGTTGTAGAAATGCCACACATCGATCAGCAGGCCGGCGATTCGGTGCGTCGGCGCGGCGGAGCAGGTCGATCGCGATCCCGGTGTTCGTGAGCGCCGACCAGGGAAACGATTCGAGGCCGACGAGCAAACCCGTCAGCGAGCCGATCGGCGTTGAGCCGAAACGCCTTGCCGCGCCTGCAGCGCTGCCTCGGTGTCGAGCCGCACGTCGCCGCTGAATTCGCCGGCGCTGACCTGGCGACCGCCGAGCGCGTCGGCAACCGCTTCGATTCCGGCAAGGTCGGGTGAGAGCCCGCCCGGTCGCCGCTTCCTACCGCCCATCCGGCGAGGAATTCGATCTCGACCAGGTCCAGTCCGTTGTTCCTCAGCACCGCCTGCATCTCGGCGATGTCCACGCCGGCGGCGATCGTGCGGGGCAGGTCGTCAGCGTGCAGGCCGATCCCGGTGAAACCGGCCGCCGCAGCTGCCTCGCACCGCTCGATGAAAGAGTTCCGCGGCGGTTCGCCGAACCCAGCGCCCGACAGCGTGAAGAAGCTCGCAACCAGCTGACCGGATGCCATGGGTTCATCCTTCTCCTGTCTCCGCCGTGGCGTCTTTCATTTATCCGCATCACGCCGGGCTACGGTCCCGTGGATTCCCGCACCACCAGTTGCGCGGGAATCACGATCGGGATGTCGGTCGGCCGGTGATCCGACCCAGCACCAGATCGACGAGCGTCCGGCCGATGTGCTCGACGTCGGTGTGCACGGTCGTCAACGACGGCCGGCAGAAGTCGGCGCCGAAGATGTCGTCATGGCCCACGACGTTGATCGTGCCGGGCACGTCGACCTTGCGCCGTCGCAACCGCTGAAGGACTCCGATTGCCAGCAGGTCGTTGAACGCGACCAGAGCCGTCGCACCGCTGCCGAGTCCCACGTCGGCGGCGGCGGTGCCCTGGTCGAGCGTCGGCATGAACGGACCGAGACGCACGATGTCGACGCCGAGCCGCGCGGCGTTCTCGGCTTAGACCGCGCCAGCGTTCGTTGTCGGTCCACAGTGCCGGCGGCCCCGACAGATAGGCGATCGAGCGATGGCCGAGCGCCACAAGGTGTTCGACGATCTGCCGGCTGCTGTCCCGCGAATCCGTCAGGACGCTGGCGAATCCGGCCACCTCGCGGTTGAACAGCACGAGTTCGGCCCGCGCGTCCAGCGATCGGAGTTCTTCCTCGGGCAGCCAGGCTGGAGGCCAGGATGACTCCGTCGACACCGCGGTCGCTCAGCCGCTCCAGCATGAGCCAACTCGACCTCTGGTCCGTCGGCGATATCGCCGACGATCAACGACGCGCCCACGGCGCGGGCCTGGGACTCCACCGCCCGGATCAGTGCGGCGTTGTACGGATTGCCGATGCCGCTGACCATCAGGGCCAGCAGAGAGCCGCGCACCGGCACCCGGCCCGCCGTGTACCCGAGCCGTCTGGCGACTTCCTGGATGCGTTCGCGCATCGGCCTGCTGACCCGGTCGGGATTGGACAGCGCACGTGACACGGTGGAAACGGCCACGTCGGCTTCCCTCGCCACATCCTGCAGCGTCACCGTCCGCGCGCGACTGCTGCACTCCGGGACTGTTCATCGCTCCCCCTGGACCGGCCGCTAGACGTCCAATTTGCCATCCTACGGCAACTATGGCAAAATTTTGCCATAGTTGCCAGCAGTCCATGAGAGCGAGTGTCACCGTGACTTCGACCCCGGCCGCAGTGCCGGCGCGGACCAGCATGGCCTGGCTGATCTGGACCGTGGGCGTGGCCGCCTACATCCTGACGGTCATGCAGCGCACCACCCTCGCCGCTGCAGGCCTGGACGCCGCCGATCGCTTCGGGCTCAACCCCGGCAGCCTGGCCGCGTTCGTCTTCATCCAGGTGGCCGTGTTCTCGGTGGCTCAGATCCCGGCCGGACTGCTCGTCGACCGGTACGGCCCAAGAGCGATGCTGGTCGCCAACGCGGCGCTGCTGGCCGGTGGGCAGATCCTGCTGGCGAATGCGACCACCATGCCGGTCGCCGCCGCGGCGCGAGTGCTGGTCGGTACCGGTGACGCGATCGTGTTCGCCGCGACGCTGGCGCTGATCCCCCGGTGGTTCGCCGCCCGTCGGGTGCCCGTGATGACCCAGCTGACGACGATCCTCGGCCAACTCGGCCAGATTCTGTCCGCCGTTCCCTTCGTCGCCTTGCTGAACCACAGCGGGTGGTCGACGGCCTTCACCAGCGTCGGCGCCGCCAGCGCGTTGATGGGGGTGCTGGCCTTCGCGGTGGTGCGCAACGGTCCGCCCGGGGAGTGGGTGCCGACCCCGATCGCCTCGGTCCGCGACGTCACCGACGCGCTCAAGCAGGTGTGGGCGCGGCCGGGGACACGGCTGGGATTCTTCGGCCACATGGCCACGCAGTTTCCGATGATGGTGTTCTCACTGCTGTGGGGTCTGCCCTATCTCATTTCCGGTCAGCATCTCTCGGAGTCCACCGCCAGCGTGCTCATCATGGCGTTCGTCCTGAGCACGGTGGCCATCGGACCGGTGATCGGCGTGCTCACCTCACGCCATCCATTGCACCGATCCTGGTTGATCCTCGGCATCGTGGCGGCCGACATCGCGGTATGGACGCTGATCCTCGTCCTGCCCGGACCTGCTCCCCTGTGGCTGCTCGTGGTGCTCGTCGTCACGCTGGCTGCGGGCGGCCCGGGTTCGGTGGTCGGTCTGGATATCGCGCGCACGTCGAACCCGCGCCTGAATATCGGTGTCGCACAATCCATCGCGAACCTCGGCGGATTTCTGGCGACGCTGTTCGTGCTGGCGGCCATGGGCGCGGTGATGACCGCCGCCGGCGGGTTCACGCCGGAGGCGTTCCGGATCGCCTGGCTGGTCATGTATCCGGTGTGGGCGCTGGCCATCGTGGGACTCGTCATCACCCGCCGCAAGGCACGCGCACTCGACGCCGAGAACGGCATCGTGCCGAGGCCGCTGCGGCAGGTGCTCGCCGCAGCGGCGCACCGCTGAGCGCGCTGAGCCTAGGAAGCCGGCCGCGTCACCTCGAACAGCCCATTGATCGCCATCGAATAGCCGAGCACCCCGAACCCGACGATGATCCCGCGCGCCAGCGGGGAGACCACCGAATGATGCCGAAACTCTTCGCGCGCATGCACATTCGAGATGTGGAGCTCGATCACAGGCAGCGAGGCCGCCTCGATGGCGTCGCGCGATCGCATACGAGTAGTGGGTGTGCGCGCCCGGGTTGTACACCGCGCCGATCGAGTCACCCGCCTTGACCGCAGCACCCGTCTCGTGGATCCAGTCGATGAGCTGCCCCTCATGGTTGGACTGCAGGAATACCAGCTCCAGACCCAGCTTCTCGGCGTCCTGCCGGCACATCTTCTCGACATCGGCGAGCGTCGTCGAGCCGTAGACCTCCGGCTTGCGGGTGCCGAGCAGATTGAGGTTGGGACCGTTCATCACGGTGACGGACGTCATGGCAACTCCTTCGGCACTGGCGACTACTGAAACCGCAGCGGTTCTACTTCGATACGAGTGCCTTCGCCTCGGCTCCGCAGCCGCTCGTACTCGTCTTTCGGGACCGGGACCGCGTCCTTCTTGCCCAGATCGTTCATATGGATCCGGGACGTCTCGCGCGCAGTGAATGCCGCGATGCGACGCGATGATCGCAAGCCCGAGCGTGACGGAGCCGACCACCAGGATGACCCGGGTCTCAGCAGCGTCGGCGGCCGCCCGGCAGGTCTCGCCCGACGGCAAGATCGTGTCCGGCATGAACTTCTTCTCTTCCACGCACGCACCGGGTGCGGTAGGAGCGATCACCGCGTAGATCAACGGCAGGAACGCAGTGATCATCGTGCCGATGTTCTGCGACATGGCGAACCCCGTGACCCGCGTCTTGGTCGGGAAGAGTTCCGGGTAGAAGGACGGGAAGACGGCGTTGTATCCCTGGTAGACGACCCCCCACATCAGGATGGCGAAGATGAACGCCATCGGGAGATTGCCCTGGCTGACGAAATACAGGTACGGGTAGGCGAGGAGTCCTGAACCGAGACACCCGACGATGATGACCGGGCGTCGGCCGATCTTGTCGGAAAGGTTCCCCACAAACGGGATCAGGATCACCGCGACGACGTTGCCTGCCACCGAGATCCAGAGGTAGTTGGCCGCGGTCATGCCGACGCCATACCCCGCGCTGGTGGCGAACGTCGCTCCGAACACCGTCGCGGTCAGCGGGACGACGTTCATCAGCGCCATGCAGATCACCCGAAGCATGTCGCGGCCGTTCTCCTTGACCGCCATCACGATCGGCGCCTTGGGCACCTCGCCGTGGACTTCCTCCTCCCTGAACGCCGGCGTCTCGTCGACCCGTCGGCGGATGATGACTCCGGCAACAACCACGACCGCGCTGAGCAGGAACGGGATCCGCCAACCCCAGCTTTGGAAGGCCTCGTCCGGAAGTATCGCGGCCAACGGCAGGAAGATCGCGGCGGCGAGGATCTGTCCGGCCTGAACGCCTTGCAGGGTGAAGCTGCTGAAGTAGCCGCGCCTGCCGAACGGCGAGTGCTCCATGATCATCGACCCGGCCCCGGCGATTTCGCCGCCGACCGCAAAGCCCTGGATCAATCGCATGACGACCAGCAGGATCGGCGCCCAGATCCCGATCGCGGCGTATGACGGCAGCAACCCGACGCAGAACGTGGAAAATCCGATCAGCATCATGCAGAGAACGAGGACTGTCTTTCTGCCGTGCTTGTCGCCGTAGTGCCCCAGAACGAACGCGCCGAGCGGCCGCGCGGCGTAGCCGACGCCGAACGTGGCGAACGACGCGACGATACCGACCTGCGGGTTGTCCGACGGGAAGAAGAGCGTCGGAAACACCAGCGCCGCAGCCTGGGCGTAGATGAAGAAGTCGTAGTACTCCAGCGCGCTGCCGATCCAGCCACTGGCGGCGGCCTTCTTCGGCGTCTTGGCGAACTCCGTGGGTTCGTTCGAACCCTTCGGTTCAAGGATCTGGTCGGCCATTACTGTTTCTCCTCGTCACGGTTGCGAGCGCTCCGGTGGCGGCTGTATGGGTAGTTGACCCGGCAGCCAGCTGTGGTCAACGTCACTGCGGACCATTTCCGCTGGATGGCAGCAAGACGTTCCGGCGACTGCTTCGTGGCGTGCGGATCACCGGTCGGCGCGGATCCGCGCGGTCACCTCGACCATGAACCTCGTGCCTTCCCCCGGCCTTCCGAATGCGGCGACCTCCACCGCCGAGCGCGCGGGCCGGTGATCGCCGAAGACCTGCTGTCCACACCTCGTTCAGCGCCGGGCGGTCACGCTGCAGGTCGCGTGGTGAAGATGCCGACCCGGACCACATCGGTGAGCTCGGCCCCCGCGGCGCGCAGGATGGCCTCGAGATTGGCGAACAGCTGCCTGGCTTCCGCCTCGGCGGTGTCAGGACGCTCCCTCGTCGTCGGATCGACCCCGAACAGGGCTGATACGAAGACCCAGCCATCCACCTCGACCGCCTGCGGCACCGGACCGTTATGCGTAGGCGCTCCGTCGGTTTCGATCGTTCGCATCGGCCTAACGCTGGCACGCATGGTCGCGCTGCGAAATGTCGTCCCGGCGAGTGGGAAGACGGGGCCCTCGACTTCTGCTGAGGCCACCGACGCGCGACTCTGGTGATGTTGCCCAGTGTCCAGGGAGGTCGCGAGTGAGCGTTTACCGAGTCGAACCGGTCGGAGCGCGCGCGTGATCAGTGGCCGTACCACCCTCATCGCCCATCTCGGCTATCCGACCGAGTCCTTCAAAGCGCCGATGATCTACAACCCGTATTTCGAGAAGGCCGGCATCGACGCGGTCGTGGTTCCCATGGGCGTCACGGCGCCGGATTATCCGAGCTTCATTCGAGAGTTGTTCAACGTCACCAACATCCGCGGCGCACTGGTGACGATGCCGCACAAGAAGACGACGATCGACCTCGCCGACGAGGTGAGCCCGACGGCCCGCATCGCCGGCGCTGCCAACGCCTTGCTGAAAAGGGAGGACGGCACACTGCTGGCCGACATGTTCGACGGCGAGGGGTTCGTCCGTGGCGTCCGCCGCAAGGGACATACCCTGCATCACGCGAGCGCACTGGTCATCGGATCCGGTGGCGTCGGGTCGGCGATCGCAGCGTCGCTGGCGGCTGCGGGAGTGAGCCGGATGGGCCTGTTCGATGCCATGGACGAGTCGGCCAAGTCTCTCGCCAGCCGGTTGTCCATGCACTACCCCGACCTGGCCGTGACACCGGGTCGGCCGATCCCACCGGCTATGACGTCGTCGTCAACGCCACCCCACTCGGCATGAACGAGGGCGATCCCCTTCCGATCGACATGGACCGGGTCGCGCCGACCACCTTCGTCGGCGAAGTCGTGATGAAGACGGAAGTGACACCTTTCCTGCGGGCGGCCCGCGAGCGCGGCTGCGAAACTCAGGTCGGCACCGACATGCTGTTCGAACAGATCCCCGCGTACCTGGAGTTCTTCGGCTTCGCCACAACGACTCCCGATGAGCTCCGCAGGGTCGCGCAGCTCCAGTACTGACATCCACCGGCGTCGGGATCCGCGCTGCTCAGCGCTGCTCCCGTGCCGACTGAACAGCAGGAGCAACATTGATCGAAACCGTCGGAATTGTCGGTGGCGGCATCATGGGATCGGGCATCGCGGAAGTCGCGGCACGAAGCGGCTGCGACGTCGTGTTGCGTGAGGTGAGCGCGGACGCAATCGATGTCGCGCAGCGCCGGTTCGCCGCGTCGCTGGACAAAGCCGTCCGCAACGGCAAACTCTCAGCCGACGAACGCGACGCCACCCTTAGGCGGGTCAGCTTCACCGACACGTTGGACGACCTCGCCGACTGCGACCTGGTGGCCGAAGCCGCCATCGAGGACGAAGACGCCAAGACGGCGATATTCGCCGCACTGGGCAAAGTCGTTCGGCCGGACGCACTGCTCACGAGCAACACCTCGTCGATTCCGATCATGAAGCTCGCTGCAGTGACACCTCACCCCGAACGCGTCGCCGGTATGCACTTCTTCAACCCGGCGACGGTGCTGCCGCTGGTCGAGATCATCCCGTGCGAGCTGACGTCGCGAGGAGACGGTGCACCGGATCGACGAGTTCGCGCACGGCAAGCTCGGGAAGACCATCATCACCGCCAAGGATCGCGCCGGGTTCGTAGTCAACGCGCTCCTGATCCCGTACCTGCTCGCCGCCATTCGGATGGCCGACGCCGGACTGGCGTCGCCGGAGGACATCGACACCGGCATGGTCGCCGGCTGCGCGCACCCCATGGGCCCACTGGCGCTCGCCGACCTCATCGGACTCGATACCACCGCCGCCGTTGCCGTTTCGATGTTCGAGGAGACGAAGGAACCGCTGTATGCGCCCCCGGCACTGCTGCTGCGCAAGGTCGAGGCCGGCGACCTCGGGAGAAAAACGGGACGAGGCTTCTTCTCCTAACCGATAGTGGAGGTCGATGAATGCAGCGCGATGACGGGTCGGTGATGTCCACAGCGGCTGGTGACCATCACGGCATTCGGCGGGCAATCGCCACCGTGTGTCTGTCGGGAATGCTGGAAGACAAGCTCGACGCGGCTGCGGCCGCGGGATTCGACGGCGTCGAGATATTCGAGCCCGACCTCATCGCGTCGTCGTCGACGCCGGCAGAAGTCCGGATGCGCTGTGCTGACCTCGGTCTGTCGATCGACCTGTATCAGCCGTTCCGAGATTTCGACACCGCGCTGCCCGACGAGCTCGCCGCGAATCTCCGCCGGGCCGAACACAAATTCGACGTGATGGAAGAGCTGGGCGCCGACACGGTGCTGGTCTGTTCCTCGGTCGATGCCAATGCACTCGACGACACGGCCCGGATCGCCGAGCAGTTCCACGTGCTGGCCGAGCGCGCAGGCCGGCGAGGCTTTCGAGTCGCCTATGAGGCCCTCGCCTGGGGCAGGCACGTCAACACGTGGAGTCAATCGTGGGATGTCGTCCGCCTCGGCGATCACCCGTCGCTGGGGCTGTGCCTCGACAGCTTTCACGTGCTGTCACGCACCCCGCAACCCGATGCGATCGCCGCCATCGCCGACCTTCCCGGTGAGAAGATCTTCTTCTTGCAGTTGGCCGACGCGCCGTTGATGAGGATGGACGTGCTGCAGTGGAGTCGCCACCATCGGCTCTTCCCCGGCCAGGGGGAATTCGACCTGCCCCTGTTCGTCGACCACATCCTGACCGCCGGCTACTCCGGCCCCCTGTCGCTCGAGGTGTTCAACGACATCTTCCGCCAATCTGCGCCGGTACACACGGCGGTCGATGCGCTGCGTTCGCTGCTCGTCCTCGAGGAGTCCGTCGCGCGCAGATCACCGGCGACCGGCGAGAAGTTCGGGCTCACCAGTCCGCCACGGGTACCGACACTGTCCGGCCACGCCTTCGTCGAACTCAGCGCGGGTGCCGGGGCGGCAGCGGAGGTCGCCGGCGCGCTCACCAGCTTCGGCTTCACCCAGACGGGCACCCACCGCACCGGCCGGACCCAGCTGTGGCAGCAGGGGGACGCGCGGATATTGCTCAACGCCGCCGCAGACGCCGCCGCAGACGCCAGCGAGATCACGTCGCTGGGGTTCGACTCCGACGGCAAGGAACGCCTCGCCGCGCGCGCCGCGACGTTTCTTGCCACGCCGTTGCCGGGTGATCGACTCCGGGATGTCGGTGACAGCGCCCGACGGCACCGTCCTGCACTTCTGCGATGCGGCGATGACCCGGCCTGGATGGTCGCCGTACGGCCCAGTCGCGGCGGCGGGCGAAGAGCCCGGGGAACCGGTTCGTGCCGCGACGGGGTTGACCCGGATCGACCACGTCGCGCTCACCCAGCCGTTCGACTACTTCGACGAAGCAGCGTTGTTCTACCGCGCCGTGCTGGGCCTGGACCCGGCCAGCGACACCGAGTTCGCCGCTCCTTTCGGCCTGGTCCGCGGCCGAGCGCTCAGCGACCCTTCCGGATCGTGTCCGGATAGCGCTGCAGCGCACGCTGCTTCGTCGCGGCGAATGGGCACCCAACGTGCCGGACCCCCAGCACGTCGCCTTCGCGACCGACGACATCCTCGCGACGGCGCGCGCCCTACAGGAACGTGGCGCACCCCTACTCACAGTGTCGGACAACTACTACGAAGATCTCGACGCGCGCTTCGGGCTCGACCCCGGTCTCATCGATGCCATGCGCGAGTTCGGCATTCTCTACGACCGCGAAAAGGGCGGCGAGTTCTATCACCTCTACACGTCGGTGCAGGGATCGCGGGTGTTCTTCGAGGTCGTCCAACGCATCGGTTCCTACGCGGGGTACGGATCCGCCAACTCGGCGGTCCGCATGACCGCTCAGCGCAGTGCGCGTGCACACCGGTCCCGTCGAGCGATGCCTGCTGTGTAGGAATGTCACGCCCCGTCCCATCGACCCTCATCGGCCCGCGCCTCACCTTCACCCTGCCCAACGGCGCGTCCATGGCCTATCGCGACACCGCGTCGTCCACCAAGCCACCGCTGATGCTGCTGCACGGTGTCGGCATGACGGCCGACCTCAACTGGGGCGCGGCCTACCCTGCCCTGTGCCGACAATTCCGGGTCGTCGCGCCGGACCTGCCCGGCCACGGCCGCGGCATCCGGCCCTGGCCTAAATTCGGCATCGAGGAATGCGCGGATCACATCATGACATTGGCCGATTCACTCGGCCTCGACCAGTTCACATCCTGCGGCTACTCGATGGGAAGCCTTGTCGCACAGCAGGTGTGGCGACGGCATCCCGACCGGGTCAGCGGACTCGTGCTGTGTGCCACGTCGCGCAACTTCCTCGGATCCGCAGTCGAGCGAATGGCGTCGTCGCTGTCACCGATCTTCGCGGTCGCCGCGCAGCTGAATCCCTTCCTGCGAGTACTGGGAGCGGACGCCTTCGGCCTCGGATACCTTAACGACGTCGACGCCGAAACCCGTGCTTACCTGCACACGGAGATGAGCCTCACCAGCATGGCGACCGTGGCTGCCGCAGTCGCGGCCGTCGGAGAATTCACGTCCCACGAATGGATCGGCGATATCGACGTACCGGTGTCGGTCCTGGTGACGACGCGGGACTCGGTGGTACCGGCCAGTCGGCAGCTGAAGCTCGCCGAGGCGATGCCGCACGCCACGGTGATCACGGTCGACGCCGATCACGGTGTGTTTGTTGCGGCGCCGAAGTTGTTCGCCGAGAAGCTCCTGGAAGCCTGCCAGGCCGTGCATCGCCCCTGACCTTTCCGCTTTTCGCCCAAACGAACACACGGGCGCGAAAAGCCGAGTAGATCGCGCCATTTCGTCGACCTCGGCGCAGGGAAGTCAGTGCGATCGGGGCGGCGCATAAAGCCAGCGTTCGAGCAGCACGGCCAGCCGCGGCTGCACGATCCACGTCATCGCCGCCGACACCGAGAACGAGACCACCGCCACCCGCGGAACCAGCGCGATCGTCGAATCCACCTGACGCAGAATTAAATTCAGCGTCAACTGCAGCACGAAGATCACCACCGACGTGACGACGAACATCTTCCATCTCGGCGGCGCGGGGGCGGTGCGGCCCGGGACTTCGAACCAGGTCTCCAGGCCGGTCATCCGTCGGACGTGCGCAGTCGACATCACCTGTTCGCCGATCGCCAACAACTCCGAACGCGTCCGCGACTGCTCCCAGCGGGCCAGGTCGTCAGCCGATGCGAATCGGTACACGACATGCCAGGACTGACCGACATGCCCGGGCCGCAGCAGACCGGCTCCCAGAAATCCGTCGAAAGACGATGCGGCTCGGGTCAACTCCGACGCCCACTTCTCGAACTCGATCTCCTTGCCGGGCACGACGCGGCGGGCAACCAGCACAGTGACCGCACCGTCCGCCTCGTCGATATTGCCGGTCACGTCCACTCCGGCCGCCGGCGATCAGCTCAGCTCGGCTGACCAGTCCCGCTGCTCCAGCGAATCCCTGATGTGCAGCAAGAACTTCGACGCGGTCGAACCATCGAACGCGCGGTGGTCGTAGACCATGCCGATGATCCCGACGGCGTGAATCGCGATGGCATCGCCGATGGCGACGGGCCGGCGCTTCACCCCGTCGGTGCACAGGATCGCGACGTTCGGTTGGTTGATGATCGGCGACGACGCATAACTGGAGAACGGCCCGGGGTTCGTGATCGTGAAGGTGGAGCCCTGCATCTCCTTGTTCGGCAGTTCCTTGGCCCGTGCCGCGGCGGCTTTGGTGGCAATTGCGCTGGCGATCCCGCGGATGTTCAGGGAGTCGGCGTCCTTGACCACCGGCACCACCAGCCCCTGCTCATCCAGGTCCACTGCCACACCCAGGTTTACGTAGGGATGCAGTGTCATGGTCTTGGATTCCAAGTCGATGGAGGAGTTCACCGTCGGGAACACCCGCAGCGCGTCGCACACCGCACGGGAGATGAACGGCAGGTAGCTCAACGACGCACCGGTCTCCTTCTTGAACTGCGCCTTGAACTTCGCGCGGACCCGCTCGACGTTGTCGAAATCCACTTCGACGGAGGTCCACACCGATGCGGCCAGCGTCTGCGACGACTTGAGTGTGTCCGCGAGGATGAGCCGCATTCTGCTGAGTGGCACCGTCTCGTCCCGGCTGTCACCGCCGCCCTTGGCTTGTCGCGGCGCGGCCGGAGCAGTCGGTGCGGCCGGTGCGGTCGGAGCAGCCGACGGGGCCGGCGCCACCGGGGCGGCAGGCGCGGTCTTGACTGCCGCGATCGCGTTGCTGATGTCCTCGCGCCGGATCCGCCCACCGGTGCCGGTCCCGGCAACGGTGGTCACGTCGATTCCGCTCTCGGCGGCGAGCCTGCGCACCAACGGCGACAACATCCGTCCGCCGGCATCGCGGGGTACCGGCGCCGGGCGGTCGTCGCGGTCGCGCTGACGGGTCGGCTGCCGTTGCCTGCCGCAGCATTGCCGTCGCCCGCCGAGGCGCTGCCGTTCGGCGCGGCGGCGCTGGACCCGACGGCGCCGATTCGTGCCAGCACGGTCCCCACCGGGACCGTCTCACCGGCCTCGACCAGGATGGCCAGCATCGTCCCGTCGTACGGGCTCGGGATCTCCGAATCCACCTTGTCGGTGGAGACATCGAACAGCACGTCGTCGAGTTCCACGGCGTCACCGACCGCCTTGAACCAGGTCCCGATCGTGCCTTCGGTCACCGACTCACCCAACTTCGGCATGGTGATCTCGAAGACCCGGCCCGTCGCCGGCGGCGAGAAGTCCGCGCTCTCGGTTGTCGGCCCCTCCGAACCGCCCACCGACGGCGCCGAGGCATCGCTGAGCGATCGTCCGCCTGCCGCGGCCACCCCGTGGGCCGCCGACGGCAGCCGGTTCGCCACCGGTGTGCCCTTGCCGCCGATCTTCATGATGGCGGTGCCGACCGAGACGGTGTCGCCCTCGTTGGCCATCACCTCGAGCACCACACCGTCATATGAGCTGGGGACCTCCGTATCGACCTTGTCGGTCGACACTTCGAACAGCGGGTCGTCGAATTCGACTTCGTCGCCAACGTTTTTGAACACGCTGCCGATCACGCCCTCGGTTACCGACTCACCCAGCTTGGGCAGAGTCACAACCCATAACTCGTCCGACATATTTCATCGCCTCCAGAGCTGTGTCAGCCGTGCAACGACCGGCCGGAGAAAGTGATCATGGTTTCGCCGATTGCCTCGGACAGGCTCGGATGAGCGTGAATGAGGGATCCGACGTCAGAGGGCAACGCGTCCCAGTTGACCGCCAGGTACCCCTCGTGGAGCAACTCGCTCGCCCACGGCCCGACCAGATGCAGCCCGAGTATCGGACCGCCCCGGGCCGCAACAACCTTCACCAGACCCTCGGTGTCACCGACGATCATCGCCCGTCCATTACCTGCGAACGAGTGCTTGTGCACCTCGACATCGTGGCCGGCGGCGCGCGCCTCGGCCTCCGTCATACCCACCCACGCGACCTCGGGATGGGTGTACACCACCCACGGAACCTTGCCGTAGTCGACCGGGGCGGGGTTCTCGCCGAGCACCGACTGCACAGCGACGACGGCCTCGGCGTAGGCGACGTGCGCCAGCCCCGGCGTCGGCACGCAGTCACCGATGGCGTACACGCCGGGGCGGGTGGTTTGCATCGACGCGGTGTCGACCTCGATGAAGCCACGGTCCGACACCTGCACACCCGCCGCATCCAGGCGCATCCCCTCGGTGACCGGCCTGCGACCGATGGCGACGAGCAACTGATCGACTTCGATCTTCTCGGACCCCTTCGGGGTCTCGAACGGGATCAGGACGCCGTTGCTGGTCGCCTCGACCGTTCCGACGCGGGCTTCGGCGAAGATGCTGGTGCCTCGCCGGGCGAGGGCTTTCGCAAGGACGTCCGCGGTGTCGCGGTCCGGGCCGATCGGCAGTACGCCGTGCGGAAGTGCCTCCAAAAGCGTTGTCTGGACACCGAAGTCGGTGTAGACCGAGGCGAATTCGGCACCGATGACGCCGCCGCCGATCACCGCGACCCGCTCCGGCAGCGACTCGGCGGTGCTGTTCGTCGCCTGATCGGACGTCACGATCTGCACGCCGTCGATCTCGAGCCCTGGCAGCGGCCGTGGTTCGGAACCCGAGCAGAGGATCACTGCCTTGGCGCTCATGGTCTGACCGTCGACCTCGACCGCACCGTCGGCCGTCAACGTTCCGAACCCAGTGACCACCGTGACTTTTCGCCGCTTGAGCAAACCGGACAGACCCTTGGTCAGGTTGCCGACGATGCCGCTCTTGCGGTTGTTCACCGCCTGCCAGTCCGCGGTCGGCGTGGCGCCGGCACCGAGGTTGATCCCGAACTCACCCGCATGGTGCACGGTTCGGAACACCTCCGCAGCCTGCAGCAGGGCCTTCGCCGGGATACAGCCGCGATGCAGGCACGTCCCGCCGACCGTCTGCTTCTCGACCAGGGCGACCTTTTGTCCCGCGGAGGCGGCATACAGGGCGGCGGCGTAACCGCCCGGTCCTCCGCCGACCACGATGATGTCGAAATCTGTCACGCCCTCGCCACCTCTCGTAGTGTTTCCGCGATCTCGGCGGGCTGCGGGACGACCGCGTCCTCCAGTGGAGGGCTGGTCGGGGTCGGAGTGTTCTTCGCAGCGATCCGCACCACCGGCCAGTCGAGATGCCAGAAGCACCGCTCCTGCACCTCGGCCGCGATCTCCGCGCCGTAGCCGAGCCGGCGCGCGGCTTCGTGCAGAACCACTGCCTTCGCGGTCTTCTTGACCGACGTGACGATGGTGTCGATGTCCAGCGGCACCAGCGTCCGGATGTCGACGACCTCGACCGAAATCCCTTCCTTGTCAAGTTCGTCCGCGATCTCGATGCCCTGGGAGACGCCGGCCGAGTAGGTGATCAACGTGACGTCGCGACCCTCGCGGACGACGTTGGCCTGACCCAGCGGGATGGGATCGAGGTTGATCGGGCCGTCACTGCGCAGCCTGCGGTACAGGTACTTGTTCTCCAGATAGAGAACCGGGTTGTTGTCCCTGATCGCGCTGATGAGCAGGCCCGCCGCGTCCTGCGGGGATCCGGGCATCACGATCTTCAGTCCGGGGACGTGCGCGAAATAGGACTCGACGCTCTGGGAGTGCGTCGGCCCGGCGCGCAGTCGCGCACCGAACGGTGCTCGCATGGTGACCGGCATCGCGTCACCGGTGCGGTAGTGATGGCGCGCCATCACGTTGATGATGGGATCGAAAGCGCACGAGATGAAGTCGGCGAACTGGTACTCGACGATCGGTCGCAGTCCGACGAGCGCTGCGCCTGCCGCCAGGCCCGTGAACCCGGTTTCCGCGATCGGGGTGTCGACCACCCGCCGAGGTCCGAACTTCTCCAGGAACCCTTTCGTCACCTTGAAGGCGCCACCGAACTGGCCGACGTCCTCGCCGATGAGGAAGACGTCGGGGTCGGCCTCCATCTCCGACATCATCGCCGCGCCGATGGCCTCGAGGTAGGTGACTCCGCCCGTGTCGGTTTCAGTCGGCATAGACACCCTCCTCGACGGTGCTCGCGTCAGGCATCGGATCTGCGAGTGCCCTCTTGCGCGCGTCTATTGCATGTTGGCGAGCCTTTTCGCGAGTGTCCTTGGCGGTGACATCGCTGATTACGCCGCCATCGAGGAGCACTTTCTCGAACAGTTCGACGGGGTCTTTCTTGCGCCACTCCTCGAACATCTCCCGCGGCACGTAATCGGCGGGGTCGTGTTCGGCGTGGCCGTGCATGCGCATCGTCACGGCCTCGATCAGCGACGGTCCCCCGCCTCCGCGGGCGCGCTCGACGGCGACGTTGACCGCGTCGTACACGGCGAGCGCGTCCGTGCCGTCAACTTTCACCCCGGGGAACCCGTAGGCCGCAGCCTTGGCCGCGAAATCCGTCGATGCCGTCTGCATGCTGACGGGGGTCGAGTACGCGAACTGATTGTTCTCGATCACGAAAATGCACGGCAAGGCCAGCGCCCCGGCCATATTCAGCGCTTCGTGAAAGTCCGCGCGGGATGTCGAGCCGTCCCCGCAGAACGCCAGGCATACCCGATCCTCACCCCGGTACTTGGCGGCGAACGCCATTCCGGTCGCGACGGGGAAGTTCGCCGGAATGTGGCTGGGCAGGTTGTAGATGCCCAAATCGAGCCGCCCGTAGTGCAACGTGCCGTCCCGCCCGCCCGTCGGCGAAGTGGCCTTGCCCATGAAGCTGGCCATCACCTGCCACGGTTCCATTCCCCGGCACAGGTGCGCTCCGAGGTCACGGTGGATGGGCGCCATGTAGTCGCCGTCGCGCAGGGTGGCGGCGGCTCCGACGGAGATCGCCTCATGCCAGTGGCCGGTGTACAGCGAGCCGAGCAGATCGCCGGTCTTGTACATCGCGACCATGCGGTCCTCGACCGCCCTCGTCAGCACCATCATCTCGTAGATACGGACCAGCACGTTCGGATCGCGGCCGGCCAGCGCGCCATCGGCTGACTGGGGCTTGGATTCGGTCGACGTCGCCATCGTGTTACGCCGGCTGAGATTCCGACAGGAACTCGAGCAGGCCACGGTTGAAGTCGGCGTTCCGCTCAATCATCGACCAGTGCCCACAGTGCGAGTACACGGACAGATCGGCGTTGTCGATGAGCTCCTCCAACCGCAGCGACGTCTGCAGCGGGATCACCTTGTCCTCACGGCCGTGAATGATCAGCGTCCGGTGCGGAAGTTGGCGAATGTCCTCTTCCGGCGTGCACATCGCCTCGACCCACCGCTGACGCGGAGCGGGGAACATCGACGAGAACGACTCCTGGAACCCCGGCTGAATGCTGCCCTCGTAGCGCACCTGGGCGAGTTCGTCATTCACCAGTTCACGGGAGTACGCAAACACATCGAGCACTTTGCGCATGTTCTCGAAGGACGCCTCGTAACCCCAGACCCGCTCGAGACCCTCGGTGATCGGGAAGGGCACCCCCATGCTGCCCATCAGGACCAGCTTGTTGATGCGATCGGGATGTTGCGTCGCGATCCGAAGAGCGATCGCACCGCCGAAGCTGTTCCCGACAAGGCTGGTCTTCTCGATCCCGAGTGCATCCATGAGCCCGACGGTTTGATCCGCCCACGTCTGCACGTTGTACTGCACATCCTTCGGCCGCTCCGAGAAGCCGAAGCCGACCATGTCCGGCGCGACGACGTGGAACTTGGTCGCCAACGCGGGAATCACCAGGCGCCAGTTCGCGTAGGACGTGACTCCGGGGCCCGAGCCGTGGATCAACAGGACGTAGTCGTCACCGGAACCATCCTCGAGATAGTTCGTTTCGATTCCGTTCGCAACTATCGTCTTTCCGATCTCCGGCTTCGCAGTGGTTGTCATGGTTGCGCTCCCGTCCGTAAAAGTGTTGTCCTGCAGAACATTTCGCCCGAGTCTCAAACACGCTCAGTCGTAATACCTAAAGACCAAGTCAGCTACGCAGCACGGCTTCGGCTCGTTCTCGACCTCGTAGGTGAGCCGGTAGACGGCCTCCGCGCCACCCTTCACCTCGTTCGCCTCAACGAGCTCCACCTGCATCCGGCTGCGCGCGCCGACCTTCAGTGGCGTCGGAAAGCGCACCTTGTTGAGCCCGTAGTTCAGGGTCACGTTGAACCCGTTCACGACGCATACCGACCAGAGCAGTCCGGTGGCGGTCCCCAGCGTCAGGAACCCGTGTTGGACTGTGGACCCGAACGGACCTGCCGCGGCACGTTCGGGGTCGACGTGGATGTACTGCCGGTCACCTGTGAGATCGGCGAACGTGTCGACATTGCTCTGAAGCGTTTCCACCCAATCGCTGACACCGAGCACCGTGCCGACTCGCTCCTGCAACCCGGCAAGACCTTCGATGACCAGGGGCCGGCGCGTGTCACCTGGTGCGGTTTCGACAGTCATTGAGTGCCCCTATCTCGTCAGTCCACAGCACTGAGGCGGGCTCATCAGTCACTGCAGGCGCCCTGCCGCGAGTCAAACACCAGGGGGGCATGGGTCGCCACAACGAGCGCCGGTCTTTCCGTCCAGCGAGAGCGCAGCCAATCGCGCGGTGTCCGCCCGCCCCGACCGGGCCGATCCGCAACTTCGGGCCTCTCTCAACCGTCGCCATGAGACGATCGCAGAAGGTACGCGAAGAATGAAACTGATCTGCGCTGTATCCATTCCCGTCGCGGAAAGGGGTAGCAAACTATGGCCGGGAATTCGACCGAGCCGGGTCAATCAGTGACAAGCAGAGTCTCGGCGATCCTGCTTGCCTTCACCGATTACGATGACCGGTCTCTGACCGATATCGCCCGCCTTGCGGGGTTACCGGTATCGACAGCACATCGGCTCGCCGTCGAACTCGCCAGCCGGAACCTTCTCGAGCGCGATGAAAACGGTCATTACCATGTGGGATCGCCACTGCGTGGGATCGGTTCCTCCGAATGGACCACCCCCACCCTGATCGAACGCGCTTCATGCGTCCTCGATGATCTTTGCGGGGCGATCCACCGGCCGGCGCGATTGGGCGTGCTGTCGGGCAGTGAAATCCGGTACGTGGAAAAGCGGCCAAACTATCCCGTGACCAGTTTCGACGTCGCAGCGACGTTGCCCGCCCACGCGACCGCAATAGGGAAGGTCTTGCTCGCTTTTTCTCCCACCCGGATCACCGACGGTCTGCTGGCAAAGGGCCTGACGCAATTCACCCAGCACACCATTGTGGCGCCCGACAAACTACGGCACAGCCTCAACACCATTCGCCAGACGCATCTTGCCGTGTCCTCCGGCGAACTCGAAGTGGGGAACCACTGCGTTGCGATGCCGGTATTCGCCGACGGCAAGGTCCTGGCGGCCATCGAGGTGCAGATCGGCGATCCGCAGAGTGATCTCGCCAAGGTGTCTCCCGCCCTGGCGGTGGCGTGCGGAGGGCTGTCACGCGAACTCAGGGATGCGACGAGGACCCTTCAGACCGGCAATCGCGTCGGCGCCGGCCCGCGGCGATCCGCCGACCGATAGGCCTCACGTTTTCTCGCCGGAATTGCATTCCGCGCGGCCCTCACTTGGGTTTCCCCGCGTGGAATGCAATTCCGGCGGGGTTAGCGGCGCGGGTTCCACTGCCCGACTCCGGGTTGTTTACGCCGATCTCTTCAATCGCCTGATCGAGCGTTATCGTGCGGTGCGCCCGATTCTTCGTGAACCACAGCGACCGGCCCCAGGAGTAAAGGGTGCCGAATCGGTTTCCCCATCCGATCAGATACAGCACGTGAATGAACGCCCACATCAAGTACGCGATCAACCCGGTGAAGTTCAATTTGCCCGAGTGCGCAACTGCGTGCGTACGACCGATCGTCGCCATGCTGCCCTTGTCGAAATACTTGAATGGCGCCGCAGTTTCGTTGCCACCGAGCCTTGCCCGGATCACCTTGCCGACGTATCTGCCTTCTTGAAGTGCCGGTTGGGCAACTCCCGGGAGGCCGTTCAAAGACACCATATCGCCGATGGCGAACACCTCCGGGTGGCCGGGCAGCGTGCAGTCGGGTTGGACCATTATCCGGCCGGCCCGATCGGTTTCCGTCCCCGTCGCCGTAGCAAGCAGTTTCGCCAGCGGCGACGCCTGCACGCCTGCGGCCCAGACCTTGGTCCTGGCGTCGATGCGCTCCTCACCCTCGTCGTTTCTGAGGGTGATCCCGTCCCGGTCGATCGCGGTGGCGGCCGTGCCGACCCGCACTTCGACACCCATCTGCTCCAGTTTCCGCGTGGTGTACTGCTGGAGTCGTGCGGCGAAAGGACCGAGTACCGCAGGGCCTGCCTCGACGAGCACGATCCGTGCCTCTCGCGTATCGATCCCGCGGTAATCACCCGGCAGCACGCGATGCGCCAGTTCGGCGATCTGGCCGACCACCTCGACACCCGTCGGTCCGGCGCCCACCACCACGAAGGTGAGGCACGCTTGTCGCTCCGCCGGGTCGGTCGCCAGCTCTGCCATCTCGAAGGCGCCCAGTATGTGATTTCGCAGGTGACGCGCATCGTCGAGCGTCTTCATGCCGGGCGCGAACTCGGCCCAATCGTCGTGACCGAAATACGCATGCGTCGCACCGGCTGCGACGACCAAGGTGTCGTAGGGCAACGTCACCCGCGTCCCATTCGGCGCCTGCGCCGACACGGTTCGGGCGTGCAGGTCGAGATCGGTGACCTCGCCGAGGACCACGTTGGTGTTCTTCTGCTTCTGCACCACACGACGCAGCGCCGGAGCGATCAAACCCTCCGGCAGGATGCCGGTCGCCACCTGGTACAGCAGCGGCTGGAAGAGATGGTGATTGGTCTTGTCGATGATCGTCACGTCGACGTCGGTCTTCGCCAGCACCTTGCTGACGTTCACTCCGCCGAAACCGCCACCTACGACAACAACTCGGGGGCGCGCCTGCGTCGCCTGGTCGGTGCTCAACGCCGGGTTACTTCAGTCGATCTTTCACGGCGCCGAGGTAGGCCTGCGAAGTCTCACGGATCAGGTCGGCCTGCGTCGACACCAGCGTTTCCACCCAGTCGATGCTGAGCTCCTTGGCGGTGTCCTGCTCGAGCTTGAGCACACCGTTCAACATCTTCTCGTAGGCTTCCAGCCACACCAGACCGTTCTCTTTGCTCAACGCGAGCACCCGATCACTCGTTTCCTTGATGCGCTCCACGGCGGCCTCGACATCCGGGGTGAAGTTCGGCGTCTGGGTCATGGGCGTCCTCCTTGACGGTGCGGCGTACCGCGTGAGTCGTCAGATCCTGCATGCTGACTTGGTACTCAAAACGGAGTCTGGCACCGCCGCCGGAGTGTGCGGTAGATCCTGGCCGGGAAGTTCCATCCAGCAAGAAGGCGTGGCTCGGGCGTACCTGCGCCGCCACCATGGACTTCAAACCGAGACGTGGAGGACTGGATGCACAGCCAGCAGCGAGAAGCAGACGGTGTCGCCCCCACTGCCATCGACGTGCACACTGCCATCGACGTGCATAACCACGCGATGCCTCTGCCGCTCCTCGAATGGCTGCAGGGCGAGGGCTTGGCTGATCTGTCGAGGTCCCGCGACGGCATCGTCCTGCTCGATCCAGTGGTCAGCGGGGTCGGCAAGAACACGCCGCTGCCGCTGGCCCGCTCCCAGCACGACGCCGTCACCCGACTGTCCGAAATGGACGATGCCGGGGTGTCGGCCCATGCGGTATCGATGCCGCCGTTCCTGTACTGCTCCAACTCCGAAGACGCCGGGCTGGTCGGCACCGTCATCGCGCGGGGCAATGACGAACTCGCAGGCTATGTCGCCGACGGCGCGAACCGGCTCTACGGGCTCGGGTCGGTCCCCCTGGGCTTCCCGGAGGCCGCCGACGAGGCGAGACGCTGCCTCGACGAGTTGGGCTTCCCGGGAGTCGCCATCGGCACCCGCGGGGGCGGCAAAGAGCTCGATGACCCCGTGAACGAGGATCTTTGGGCGCTGCTGGCAGAGCGCAACGCGTTCATCTTCGTCCACCCCAGTGGCGTCCCCGACGCGCACCGACAACGCGACTTCTATCTCCCGCAGCTCGTCGGTTACCCGACCGAGACGGCGATCAGCATCGCTCGGATGATCTACGGCCGGGTCTTCGAACGCTTCGAGCTGACCATGTGTCTGGCCCACGGCGGGGGTTGCCTGCCCTGGCTGCGAGGCCGGCTCGACCTGGGCTGGAAGCGCAAGGATGTCGCGCACACCACCGAGATCCCGCCGAGCGAGTTCTGCAAACGGCTGTACTACGACACCGCGGTATTCGACAGCACGCTGCTCGCTCACCTCGTGTCGGACATGGGAGTGGACCGGGTGCTGCTCGGCACCGACCACCCGTTCGAGCTCGGTGACACCGACCCCGTCGGGACCGTGCGGTCGCTCGGCCTCAGTGCCGCCGACACTGAAACAATCCTGTGGCGCACCGCTGATTCACTACTCGCGTCGCCGGTGTCGACTCAGGCCGGGGTCGGTTCAGCCAAGCATCGGCGGTGACGGCTCTGCGGACTCGAACTCGTAACGAGATCATCGTCCTGAGGGAAGTCGTGGCCGCCGAGCGGGCAGACATCATCAGTTGACAACGGCCAACAGCGACTACACCCCAGCGTAAGAGTCCGAGCACGGCCGATTAGCGGCCGAGGGAATTCCGGGCCGATACTGCTGCCAAACAACCGTTTCCGACCACACGCCTACTTTGCCAGCCGCCACGTCCCGTCGACGCTGCGCCTGCTCGGCGAGCATGTATCCTGCGAAATCGCCGCCGCAAGGGTTTCCCGTGGGGATAGGGTGGGAATGGCACGTCTCAGAGAGCGGGATATTCGCTGTAGGACCCATATACTGGCGCGAACCTCGCTCTTGTGCGAACCTCGCTCTTGGAGATGAGGAGTCCCAACGTGGCGGGCAACTCGACCGATCCGGGACGGTCGGTGACCAGCAAGGTCACCGCCATCTTGATGTCCTTCGCCGATGGCGGCGTTCACACGCTCACCGACGTCGCCACCGCGGCGGATCTGCCGACGTCCACCGCGCATCGTCTCGCGTCCGAGCTGGTCGCGTGGCGCCTCCTGGAACGCACCGAGGATCGTAGCTACCGGATCGCTCTGCCACTTCGCATGATTGGCTGCGCGAACACCGAGTACTGCTCCGACACCCTCACGGTGCGCCGCGCCCTGCCGGTACTCGAGGAGCTGTCGCGGGCAACCCGAGGAGAGGTAGGACTGGGAATTCTGCGCGGTAGCGTCGTTCAACTCCTGCAGGTGCAACCCTGTGTCGATCGGCAGGCCGAGCCCATCCACGCTGAATCGCTGCAGCACAGCACCGTTCCCGTTCACGCGTCAGCCTCCGGCAAAGCTCTGCTGGCCTTCTCTCCCGCCACCGTCGTCGACCACGTCATCGACGCCGGGTTGCCTGCGTTCACACCACACACCATCACCTCGCCGGACGTTCTGCGCCAGATACTCGCCACCATCCGGCTGACACAGGTCGGCACATCACGCAACGAATTCACATGCGGCACAGCAGCTATCGCCATGCCAATCTTCTACGGCAAAGGCCGGACGCTGGCCGCCATCGAACTCAACGTCACGGGCCTGGGCAATGAACTGAAGCCGGCCGTCAGCGCACTGACCGTGGCGTGCCGCAGTCTGTCCCGCCAACTCGCCACCGAGCTGCACCTCGAGGCCAACACCAACGGTGACCCCACGGGACGCGCCGACCTCGCGCTGCAACCACCCCGCTGACCGGTCGCGATATTCCCAGGCCAGCGGCATCAATCACGACCCTGCTCACAGCACGTCCCCACTAGTGGACCACTCTGCGGAACACTTTCCTGGGCATTGCCGCCATTGCCTGCCAACCTCATCAATAAGAGATGAGGAGTACGACATTGGCGGGCAATTCGGCCGACCCGGGACGGTCGGTGACCAGCAAGGTCACCGACATCTTGATGTCCTTTGCCGACGGGCGCGTCCACACGTTAACCGAGATCGCCGGTGCAGCGAATCTGCCGACGTCCACCGCACACCGCCTCGCCTCGGAACTCGTCGCCTGGCGCCTCCTGGAGCGCACCCAGAATCGCAGCTACCGGATCGCCCTGCCGCTGCGCATGATTGGCAGCGGGAACCTCGACTCCGAGGTCTGCTCCCACACCGTCACGGTGATGCGCTGCCTGCCGGTACTCGATGAATTGTCACGGGCCACCAACGGCGACCTACGGCTAGGTGTTCTGCGCGGATCCGACGTCCTGGTGCTGCAACCCCCGGCCCAGCGGACAGCTGGACGCATCCACGCCGAATCGCTGCAGCACAGCACCATTCCCGCGCACGCGGCAGCCTCCGGTAAGGCACTGCTCGCCTTTTCCCCACCCGCCGTCGTCGACCGCGTCATCGACGCCGGACTGCCCGCATTCACACCACACACCATCACCTCGCCGGAGGTTCTGCGCCAGAAGCTCGCCATCGTCCGGCTGACCCAGGTCGCTTCGTCACGGAACGAATTCAGATGCGGCACGGCGGCTATCGCCATGCCGATCTTTTACGGCCGGGGCAGGGTGGCCGCTGCGATCGAACTCGACGTCGCAGACCTGGGCAATGAACTGAAGCCGGCCGCCAGCGCCCTGGCCGTCGCGTGCCGCAGTCTTTCCCGCCAACTCGCCACCGAGCTGCACGTCATCGGCAACGGTCATACGAGTCACCACTTCGAGCCGACCGTGCGCCACCACCCCAACAACGCACCGAACCGGCACGAGCTGCCCAGCAGACCGCTGCGCTAACGCGAGTTCTGCTGCGAGCACAACGATTTGCGGCGAGGACCGTCAGTCGTCGCCGACCGAATGGGCACGGACCCGTTCGGCTATCGGCGTCCAGTGCTCAACGAGTGCCGCGCGCCCCATGAACAGACCCAGGTGTCCTGCGTCGACGAGTTCGCGCGATACGTGTTCGGCCGGAGTCGACACCAAGTCGGCGAGGGCCCAGACCTGCTCGGCCGGGGTGATGTGATCCTTGGTGCCCGCCAGGAGGAAGATCGGGCAGCTGATCTTCGAGAGGTCCACCCGGGTGTCGCCGACGACGAGCTTGCCGAGGGCCAATTCGTTGTGGATGAACAGGTGCTCGATGATCCACAGGTAGAACGCACCAGGTATGTCCTGCGTCCATTCGAACCAGTTGGTGAAGTCGATGTGCCGGCTGACGTACTCGGAGTCGTGAATGTTGGCGAGCAGGCCCGTCAGGCGATCGATCTCGGCGCCCGGCTCCAACAGCTTGAAGCCGCGTAGCTGGCTCCTCCCGAGCTGCAGGCCGCCGCCGAGTTTGACCAACGCCCGGTAGACAGCGAGTTCCTTTCGGCGGGCGAAGAGTCGGGTCCATTCCTGGATTGCGGACTCACCGGCGTGTGTGTCAATAGGAGCCCCGCCGATGGTGAGCGTGTTCACCTGGTCGGGGTGCAGGCCGGCGAAGACCACTGCGAGCCAACCGCCTTGGCAATCGCCGACGAGATTGACCCGCCCGCCGAGCGATTGCACAGCGTCCTCCAACACGGCGACATACTCCTCGATCGACCAATCCGCGGTCTCTTGAGTCGCGGGCACCCAGTCGATGGCGAAGATGCTGTCGAGTCCGGCGTCGCGCAGCGTGCGCATCTGGCTCTGCCCCGGCCCGTAGTCGACTATCGACGACGCATGCCCGGCCTGTGGTGGGAGCACCAGGGTGGGCACCACCGCAGTGGCAGAGGGCTCCGAGTAGTCGAGCAATCGCGCAATGGGCCAGGCCCGCACTTCGTGTGCATCGTGCGCCCAAGTGGGCTTCGCGCGTAGCGTCGCGACGCGGGCGAACTCCGCCAGGTCCTCGGCAATGTTCAGTGGTGTGCTGCGACGAGCGATCGCTCGAGAGGCATACTCTGCCGCGTTGGCGGCAGCCGATGCCCACGCATCGATTGGCGCCCAAGCGAACTGAGTGGCCAACGTCGTCGGCAGGGTTTCGGGCACGTGATGTCCTTCCGTGGCGTGAGCGCACGAACACCGGCATTCCCGCGGTCTCGGTGTGTTGCTGAGCCGCGGAAAGTGCCGGTGCAGGGTGTGGCTGCGATGGACTTACTTCAGCAATTCGCGAGCGGCCTGCGTGTAAGCGTTGGTCACCTCGTTGATGATCGACGCCTGCGACTTGGCGATCTCCGAAATCTGCTCCACCTTGGTGGAATCGGCGACCTTCTGACCGAAATCGAGCACGGTCTGCACTGTCTGAGTGTAAGCGTCGAGCGACATGTTGCCGGTCTGCTTCGCCGCGGTGAGGACCTTGTCGTTCAGCTCGCGAACTCGCTCGGTGGCTGCCTCGATGTCGACGTCGAACGGTGATGTGATTGTGGCCATTGCCATTGCCTTACTGTGATCAATTTCGGCCAGTCTGCGGCCCGGTCGTTAGCTACGTTAGCACGAATTCTGCTAACCCCGCTACCCGGGCCGGCCCGACAAGCTTTCGAGACGGCGATGCGCGGTGTCGGCGTGTTAGCGTGAGCAGTGAAATATGTTGCTCAAGTGGTGTTTTCGACGGAACCATGGTTGCCGGAAGCACGCCGTACCCGGTTGGCGTCGATGAAACTCCGGTGAATCTCCGCCATCGCCCGGCGCTGAGCGGCCGTCAGTTCCGGGGCCGACGCGATCGCCTCCGCGAGGGCCGAATGGGCCGGGGCTTTGGTGCTCATCGCAGGCTCGACGAAACCGGCCCGGCGGTACAACTCGTCCACGGACAGGCCCAGTGACGCGGCGAGCGCCTCGACGACCGCCTCCGAGGGCGCCCGCAGCCCGCGCTCGATCTGGGAGAGGTACGGATTGGAAATTCCCACCGATTTCGCCAGCTGCCGCATCGGCAACGCGGCAAGCTCGCGTTGCTCACGGATGATCGCACCGAGAAGGCTGTGTGGTCTGTCTTGATCCACGTCGCCAGAGTAGTCCCCCATCGTCGTGCCGACGGCGAACGCAGGTGTTAGAACCAACCCTTGCGTTTCGCCCAGATCAGCAGCGTCGTCGACATGGCCAGCATGACGGCCAGCATGACGGCCAGCGCCACCCAGTGCGTCTCGTCGTTGACGATCAGGTTCATGCCGAGCACCGAGGACAACGCCGTGATCGGCAACGTGACGGCCGCGATGACGGCGAGCCGTTCGGCGGCGACGGTCATCTTGGTGTTGGTACGCGCCTGATAGAACTCGATCGTTCCATGGAGGTAGGCCTTTTGACTGTCGGCCATCACCGACAGGTGGTGGAACTGGTCGACGGCGTCGTGCAGCAGAGACTGTCCGAGGCCAGGGCCGAAGGCCTCGATGGTGGCCATCCGCCCGTACACTTCGCGGCTCAGCGCCGACATCGTGCTCACCGTGAGCAGCCCGTGGCGCGCCCGGAACATCTCATCGAGAAATGTCTCGGGGTCACCGAGGTGACCGCCGGTGACGCGCTGTTCCAGCGCCCAGACATCCTTGGTCAACTCTGCGGTATAAGCGCGTAGCCGCGCGGTCAGTGCGGTCAGCAATGCATAGGAGAGCTCGAAGGCCTTCTCGGGGCGCAGCTTCCCACTGGCGAGCCGACCCAGCACCGCGTCCACTTCGACCATCGCCGCCGCCTGATCGACAGCGGGATTGAGCGGGCCGTGGACCGTGACGAGGTAGCGCTGGCCGATGAACTGGTCGAGTTCGATGTAGTGCACATGACCACCCGCACCGGGCTGCGGCGCGTGTAGCACCAGGAAGAGGTGGTCGCCATACCGATGGATCTTCGGCACCTGATTGCGGTACGCGGAGTCCCGCACGGCGAGAGGATGGAACCCGAAGGTCGTCGTCAACGTCTGTTCTGCCTGCTCATTCCATTGCGGCACGTCGACCCACACCAGCCCGTCGGTCCGGGCCAGCAAGGCAGGCAAGTCGGTCGGGTCGCAGAGTTCGACTCCTGAGGGGGCGATGAATCGGACATGCATGTCAGGCCTCCTGTCTGCCCGCTGGCGACCCTTTCCGTATTAGCACTTCGGTCCGCGTCGAAGTGCCGGGCGCCGTGGGTGATCACTCAGCGGGACGGCTTGCCGGCAACCTTGACGACCGGCCGTACCGGGCGGGAGCGTGACGCCATGACGCAGGTGCGCATCGCGGTGGCAGGCGCGGGCCTGATCGGCAAGCGGCACATTGAGGAGATCGACGCCAGCGGCTCAGCCGCGCTCGCGGCAATCGTGGATCCCGGCCCCGCCGGTCCGGAGCTCGCGGAGAAGTACGGTGTGCCGCTGCACACCTCGCTCGCCGACCTGTTCGCGACGGACAAGCCGGACGGCATCATCCTGGCCACGCCCAATCAGTTGCACGTCGACGGAGGCATGGCGTGCGTCGCCGCGGGGGTGCCGGTACTCGTCGAGAAACCGATCGGGGACGACGTCGAATCCGCCACCCGCCTCGTGGAGGCCGGCGAGACGGCCGGCGTCCCGGTGCTCACCGGCCACCACCGCAACTACAGCCCGATCATGGCCAAGGCCCGCGAGGTCGTCCAAAGCGGTGTTCTGGGAACACTTGTCGGCGTCACCGGCACTGCGCTGTTCTACAAGCCCGCCGACTACTTCGAGGTCGGCGGTGGGTGGCGGCGAGAGCCGGGCGGGGGGCCGATCCTGCTCAACCTGACCCATGAGGTCAACAACCTGCTGTCCCTGCTCGGCGACATCGACACGGTGATCGCCGTGACGTCGAACTCCACTCGGGGGTTCCCGGTCGAGGACACCGCGGCGATGATCTTCCGCTTCGCCAACGGAGCGCTCGGCACGTTCCTGCTGTCCGACACCGCGGCGTCGCCACGCAGCTGGGAGCAGACTTCCCGGGAGAACACCAGCTACGCCAGCTATGACGACGAGGACGCCTATCACATTGCCGGGACGCAGGGTTCGCTGTCGATACCCACGATGCGGATCAAGACCTACTCCGGCAAGCGGTCGTGGTGGGAGCCGTTCACCGACTCGACGGCGACCGTCGAGCGCAGCGATCCGCTGGCCAATCAGATCACGCACTTCGCCGATGTCATCAAGGGCGCGGCCGAGCCGATCTGCAGCGGCCGCGACGGCCTGAAGACCATGCAGGTGGTCGACGCCGTCGTGGAGTCAGCTCGCACGGGTCGGCCCGTCGCCATAACCGACTGAAACAGAGCGGTCAGTCACGGCCACCATGCGGCCTTGCTGTCCATCACCAACTCCAGGACGTCGGCAACGGGTTCACCTCCGGCGGCCTCCAAAAGCTCTGCGGCGAAAGGCTTGTCGCCGCGCGCCAGATATCGTTCGAGATGCTCCCGGCTGCGCCACACGGTGACGATGCGGATCAGGCCGCCGTCGCCCCTGAGCAATGACACGTGCTGGCGTTCCGGCATCCCCGCGCGCACCGCAGCACCGAACGCCTCGATGACACCTGCGATGCGTTCGGGCGCGATGTGCGCCGATACCATGCTCACTACCTCGGGCATCAGGCCCCCTTCCGATCGAACGCTCAGCAGACCCGTCGCGAAACTAGGTGGTCAAAAAGATGACGCCAAGAGCCAGCGGGAGGCTGATCAGCATGGACAGCGACACGGTGTTGACGGTGAGTCGAACATCGAGATTCTCCGTCGTCGCGAAGGCGACGATGAAGAACGGGGTGGGTGCCACGCCGAGCAGCAACAGCACCGTCCGGTCGGCGCCCGTCAAGTCGAATATGAAGACGAACGCGACAGCGACGGCCATGGCCGACACGAGTCGCCCGCCGTAGACCAGTGCAGCTTTGGCGACGCCCTTTCCCGGCGGCTCGAATTGGATTCCCACGGCGACGGCCATCAGGATTCCGGTCGGCATCCCGATGACGGCAAGTGGATCGCCGATCGCCGCTGGAACGTCCAGACCGAACGCGCTGACCAGCAGACCGGTGGCGATCGCATAGAGCGGCGGGCTCGTGATGAACCGCTTGGCCATCACCGAAGCGCCGGCGTGTCGCGGATTTCCGCGGGCCGCGACGTGTGCCGTCCAGGTGAAGATCAGCGTGGTGTTCACCGCATCGAACGCCGCGATCCGGGCGACGCCGTCGGCGCCGTAGAGGCCCTGCACGAAGGGCAGGATGAAGCCGCTGTTGACGTTCATGCAGCAGCAGATCGCCACCGCGTGCTGCGGTGTCAGGAAAGGCCCTTTGCTCGCGAGCAGGCGTCCGGTCAGGTAGCCGACGGTGATGATGAACAGGGCCGCCAACGGAAAGAGGGCGAGGTCACGGCTGATCGAGACTCGAGATAGCGCGGTGAACGCCAGGGCAGGCAGGAACACATTGATGACCAGGCGAAACATGAAGTCGGCGTCACGATGCTCGGCGACGCCGCGCAGCCGCAAGAGGTAGCCGACAGTTATCCCGAGGAGCGCGGGCAGCAGCTTGACGATGGTGTCGATCATGTCGCCGCCCTCGTTCGTGGCGCGAAGCACTCGGACCGCTGACCGCCGGGCCCGCAGCCGTCGACTTATGACGCTAACGCTGCGCGACTGCGGGCCACGCATCCGTCCGCTGAATGAAAACGCCGCCGGTGTGTTCGCCTCCTGAGCTCACCATCCCACCAGATGGTGGTAGGATGGTTGAGAGCTGACAAGGAGGTCGCGATGGCCGAGATCGACAGGAGCGAGAAGATCACCATAAACCTCGGCCTGGTCGATCTCGGCCAGATAGATCTGCTGGTCGACGAGGGCTTCTATTCCAATCGGACGGACTTCATCCGCACCGCGATCCGGCGCCAGCTCGAAAGCCGGGCAGACTCGGTGAAAGACACCGTGCAGCGCCGTGCGCTGACCCTCGGGACCCGGCACCTCAGCCGCCGTGACCTAGAACAACTCCGCGCCGCGGGGCAAAAGGTGGAAGTACGGGTACTCGGGCTCGTGACAATCGCCAACGACGTCAGTCCTGACCTTGCGCTGGCGACGATCACCTCGGTCGAAGTCCTCGGCGCGTTCAGAGCACCCCGAGCCGTCAAGGCAGCTCTCGCCGGTCGCACCATCTCCTGAGCCGTCAACAGGCGCCCCCGATCGGTCGGCGTCGACACCACACCCCGAAGGGGCTTGATGAACCACCACCGCACCCCCGGCATGTCCGAGGCGTTGAGACTGACCCGTGCTGGAAAGCCGTGGCAGGCCCTGGCTAATATGCAGCGTGGGTCCGGCGCGATGCCGTGGGCAGGGTCGGCCGGAGCCTATCCCAAGATCACCTCGCTGCTCGAGAATCAGGCTTCTGGTCCCGGCGCGGTCTCGGCAGCGGCCGCGCCCGGTGGTGAGATCCGCCGCCTGGAGCACACGGAGCCGGCGGGTTCCAGGAGCTATGAGGTCTACATCCCGACGGGTTACACCGGCGGGCCGGTGCCCTTGGTGGTCATGCTGCACGGCGGTAAACAGAACGCCGCTGATTTCGCCGCAGGCACCCGGATGAATGAATTCGCGGAGGAACACACGTTTCTCGTCGCGTACCCGCAGCAGTCGGCCACGGCGAACATCGGCGGCTACTGGAACTGGTTCTCCCGCGCCGATCAGCGCGCTGGCGCGGGCGAGCCGGCGATCATCGCAGGCATCACCCGAAAGGTGATGGGCGACCATGCAATCGACCCCACCCGGGTCTACGTCGCAGGGCTCTCAGCAGGCGGCGCCATGGCAGCCGTGATGGCCGCGACCCATCCGGACCTCTATGCCGCTGTCGGAGTGCATTCCGGAATCGCCTACGGCGCGGCAGTCGGCGCCGCTGCGGCCTTCACGGCCATGCGGACAGGAGGATCGCCGGGGCCCGGAGGTCCGCTGCCGTTGATCGTGTTCCACGGCGACCGCGACGGGATCGTGGCGCCGGTGAACGCCAAGAACATCGTCGCCGCGCGGCTGGCCACCGCCGACAGCTCGACCGCAGCAACGACGCATCTGGACGCGCGGGCCACCGGGCGCCCATGCACCCGTACGGTGCACACCGACGTCGGCAACGACGTCGTCCTGGCGGAGTCATGGACGGTGCACGGCGGCGGGCATGCGTGGTCCGGAGGCAGCCCGGTCGGGTCCTACACCGATCCGATCGGCCCGGACGCCTCTGCGGAGATGGTCCGGTTCTTTCTGTCACACCGTCAAGGTTCCTGAACCCCGCGGCGGCGTTCTCTCACTCTCCGGAAGGCACCGCTAGACGCTTGTTCATGGGGGTGTGGTGCCGGACGATGGCGTCGTGGCGATCCTCGACGCACCGAAGATCGATTGTCACAACCACCTTCTCGATCCCACACATTTCGGGTATGCGCCCGAGGCGTGGTACCACCCCGGCGCCCACGAGCGGGGCACAGCGCGTCAGTTGACCGACTTGTTCGATGCCTATGGCTCGCGACACGCGTTGGTGGTGGGGCCCAATTCGGGCTACGACACCGACAACCGATGCCTGCTCGATCTTCTCGAGAGAGGACGGGGCCGGTTCAAGGGTGTTGCCGTGGTCGACAACCGAATCGGCCGCTTCGAGTTGGAGCGGCTCCGCGACCGGGGCGTCGTGGGCACCACGATGCAGGCCGCGCTGCTGGGCGTCGAGCATTTCCGCGACACAGGTCCGCTGCTGAGCGACCTGGCTGACCTGGGGATGTTCGCCGACGTGCAGGTGGAAGGGGATCAACTCCTCGAGATGGCACCGATATTGGAGCCGTCCGGGGTGCGCGTCCTGATCGATCACTGCGGACGACCCGACCCGGCAGCCGGGTTGGACCAGCCAGGATTTCGGCTGTTGCTCGACCTGGCGATGAGCGGGCGATACTTCGTCAAAATCTCCGGTTTGGTCAAGTGCTCGGCGACTACCTACCCGTGGGAGGATTCCTGGCCGTACATCCACGCTCTGCTCGAGGCGTTCACGCCGGACCAGTGCATGTGGGGGTCGGACTGGCCATTCCTGCGAGCACCCGAGCGCATCGACTACGGGCTGGTCCTCGCCCTGATCGAGCGACTGATACCCGATCCCGATGAGCGCCGGAAAGTGTTGTGGGACACGCCCATGCGACTCTTCGGCTTCGATGGGTCGGCACCGAGCGACCAACCAGAGGAGCACCGGAGCGCCTGATCGACACTCCGGTCGCGGTGACGCCCGGCGCTGCCTCGACCTGGAGCCCTCAGGTCAAGCGGCTGGCGAGGACGCGCGAAATGCTGAGTGCGGCGGTGTGCACCGCGGGTCCGACCCGACGAATATCGACTTTCCCAGCCCAGCCCGACGCCGAGATCGCGGCGACGGGAACGTTCTCGGAATCCAGCACTGCGCTTGCCACGCAGACTATTCCCGGACCCGATTCTTCTTGTTCGTACGCGATGCCATTGACTCTGGCACGCTGGATCTGCTGCCGCAGCACGTCCGGATTGCGAATCGTCCGTGGACCGACAGCCACCAGCCCAGCGGCGATCGCCTGCTCGATCACCGCGGGATCAGATGCCGACAGCAGAGCCTTGCCCACACCCGTCGCATGGGCGGGCAACCTTTCTCCGACCTTTGACAGCAGCCGAGGCCCGTCCTCGCGATGGAGTATCTCGACGTACACCACCTCGGTCCCGTCCAGCACGGCAAGATGGATGGTCTGACGGGTCGCTTCACGCAGGTCAGCCATGAACGGGAGCGCCACCGCACGAACGGAACGTCTCCTGGAAGCCCGTTCCCCCCATTCGAACATCTGCAGCCCCAGCCCGACCTTCTCGGCCCTGCGCTCCAGAAATCCTGCCTCGTGCATCTCCTTGACCAGCCGAGAGACCGTGGACTTCGGAAGTTGTGTGCGGCGGGCTATCTCGTTGACGCCAAGGTAGACATCCCGTGCGCCGAACGCGTCCAGTATCGCCGCGAGCCGGCGCACCACCGAGGTTGATGAGTCGTCAGTCGGCAACGTGGTGTTCCGCACAGTGGCACTCATCCCTGGATTATGGCTGTGACGGGGCTCACAGTCCAGGGCGTATGACGTCCCCGTCCCCGAAGACCGCCGGGAGCAGCCGATTGAAGATGTCCGCGCGCTCCCACTGCAGAAAGTGGCCCGCGCCGGGAATCACCAGCGGCCCAATGCGATTATAGAATGCGCGTTCGCATCGCGGTACGAAGTCCTCGCTGATGACGTGGTCGTCGGGCCCGTAGAGCACCAGGGTCGGCACGTCGACCGCGTCCATCAAGGATCCATCAAGGGGAGTTCGGACATGGCACGACCGTAGGCGAGTTGATAGCTCGCCCACCCCGCCCGCAGTCGGGCCTCGTCGGCGAACGGTTGGGTCATGAAGTCGACATCTGCCTGCTCGAACGCATACTTCGAACCCCACAGTCGATTCGTGTACATCGCGGCCACCCACTGCCGTCGCGCACCGGGCGACCCCAGCATCGCCGCAAGCTCGTCGGGGAACGCGCCCCGCATCCACCGGTAGTCTCCCGTCGGATCTTTGGCGTCGGATACAGTTGGTGCGCTGTCGAATTCGATGCCCGAGTAGTCGACACCCATCGGTGGCACCGTATTGAAGACACAGAACCCGTCCACGAATCCCGGGTAACGGTGGATCATGTCCGTGGCCACGACCCCGCCGATGTCGCTCGCGGCGACGACGCACGAGGCGTGCCCGAGGCGGTCGCGAACCAGCGCGTGGAGATCGCGCGAGTAGGTGACGATGTCGTGTTGATCGTCGGGCGGAACGTCGCTGTCGCGACGCCCCGAAGATCCGGTGCGATGACTTCAAAAAAACCCGCCGTCGCCAGCGCCGCGATGTTGCGCCACCAGATGCGGTTGGTCTCCGGGTAGCCGTGAATCAGCAGGAGCGGAGCTCCGCCGACTCCTTCGTGCACGAAGGACAGCGAAACACCCTCCGCGACAACGGCCTTGCCGAGGTGGAAGGCGTCGGCAGGAGGTAGGGCCGGCTGGGCGGGCCGGTGGCGGGGGTCGTACCTGAACGATGTCATTTCCCGTCGCTGCGCTCGCCCATTCAATGTCATTTCCCGTCGTTGCGCTCGCCCAGGATACTCAGCGGGCTCCGCGCACCAGCCGACCCGGACGTGCCCCTGTGTCGACGCCGTCCCGGCGGGTCACGACGCCGTGGACGATCGTGTTGCGGTAGCCGGAGGCGCCCTGCACCAGGCGTTGGCCTCCGGCGGGCAGGTCGTAGGCCATCCGCGCGGGGTGCAGGGTCAGCGCATCCATGTCGATGACGTTGAGGTCGGCCCGCTTTCCGACCTCGACGACACCGCGGTCGGAGAGCCCGAACAGCTGCGCGGTGTCGCGGGACTGCTTGCGGATGACGAACTCCAGCGGCAGCTTGGCACCACGGCTGCGGTCGCGTGCCCAATGCGTCAGCAGGAATGTCGGATACGACGCGTCGCAGATCATGCCGCAGTGCGCGCCACCGTCCGAGAGCCCCGACACCCCGGCCGGATGGGTCAGCATCTCCCGGATCGCATCGTGGTTGCCGTAGAAGTAGTTGTAGAACGGCAACATCAGCATCGACGTTGCGTCCGACTCGAGCATCAGGTCGTACAGCGTGGCCAACGGGTCCTCGCCGCGATCGGCGGCGATTTTTTCGACGGAGAGGTCCGGGGTCGGTTCGTAATCAGGAGGATCGCCCAGCGCGTAGATCCGACCGAGCGAGTACTGAACAAGCGCGAACATGTTGTCGAACAACAGCTTCGGGTCGGGCGGAAGATCGCTCTCGGCCAGGATTGCCGCCTTGACCGCGGGTTCGGCGAGACGCTGCGCCAATTCCTCCCGGCTGCATTCAGCTTTCAGCCGACGGAAGGTCGGACGATGCGTGAACGCATGGTGGCCGGGGAAGCCGAACAGCATGCCGAACGGTCGCGCGGCGATCTGGGGGTACAACTCGCTGCCTGCCGCATGAGCCGCTGCCGAGATGTCCAGTTGTTCGCGCCAGAGGTCGGGCGCCGCGTCGACCTGGATCATCCCGAAGGAGATCGGCCGGTCGATCTCGGCGCCCAGGCGCTGCATCCACTCCAGTTCCTTCTTGGGCGCAATGATGTCCTCCCCGGCGACCCCCTGCGGGGCCAGTTCGAACACTGCCCGCCCGCCTGCCGCCATGGCTCGGCCGAGCCCGAAGAGTTCATCCTCTGCCGCATAGGTCCCGGGAACTGGTTCGCCGTCGATGGCCCGGTGACCAATGGTGCGCGAGGTGGAGAAGCCGAGGGCGCCCGCCTCGATACCCGCCTGCACGATGCGCGCCATCGCGGCAATGTCCTCGGGTGAGGCAGGCTCGTTGCGCGCGCCGCGCTCGCCCATCGCATAGGCGCGAACCGAGCCATGGGCTATCTGGCTCCCCACGTCGATGGCGTAGCTCTGCTTTCCGATGATGTCGAGGTACTCCGGGTAGGTCTCCCAACCCCACGAGATTCCTTCGGTGAGCGCGGTGCCGGGAATGTCCTCGACGCCCTCCATCAGGCCGATCAGCCAATCCTCTTTGCCGGGCCGAACCGGCGCGAACCCGACGCCGCAGTTGCCGGCGACGACCGTGGTGACACCGTGTCCGCTCGACGGCTCCAGCAGGCTGTCCCAGCTGACCTGGCCGTCGTAGTGGGTGTGGATGTCGACGAACCCCGGGGCGACGATCTTTCCGGTCGCGTCGATCGTCTCGGTCGCATGGCCCTCAAGAGGAGGGTCGCCTTGACCGCGGCGACGCACCTCCACGATCTTTCCGTCCTTGACCCCGACGTCGGCCGGAAATCGGTCCGCCCCTGTGCCGTCCACCACGGTGCCGCCAGTGATCTTCAGGTCGAACACGATTACTCCCTCGAAAGTCGCGCCAGCCGATATGGTGGTGAATGTAACACCGTTACAGAAGGTTGGAGCCGAATCCGGAGGGGCGAAGCGTGACGCATTCGGCACAGCTCGGCAGCCCGGCGCACACCCGGCGCGACGATGCGATCGGCATGCCGCCGCAACGACCCACCCTGGTGCCCGCGGAGCGGTACTACTGGGCCGAGTTCGCGCGCCTGGAGACACAGCGGATGTGGCCGAAGGTGTGGCAGGTCGCGTGCACCGTCGACCACGTCGCCGAACCCGGTGACTATTTCGAATTCCGATCGGGCGGTTACTCCGTCCTCATCGTTCGCGGCGACGATGGCACGCTGCGCGCATTCCAGAACGTGTGTCGGCACCGGGGCAATTCGTTGTGTGCTGGATCCGGCTCGGACCTGCGCGAACTGCGGTGCGGTTACCTCGTCGACGCGAACTGGAAGACCATCGCAGACGGATTCAGCGAGACCTACCACATCCAGACGTTGCACCCAGAGCTACACCGGTGCATGGACGACGTGCATGCACCACAGACGATCTGGGGCCATACGGGCAAGTCCGAACAGCTCTACGGCGTACCCAGTCCGACCATCAAAGAGGAGATGACCGCCGCCGAGGTGTGGGACGCCTACGTGAGCACCCAGGGCGCCCTGATGGGCGTCGCGGAGGACGCTCCGTTCCCGGTCGATCGGTGTCAGCCGGACCAGTCGGCCGCCGACGTGATCGCCGACCGGACAAGGGCTTTCGCCGCCGGGCGGGGTGTTGACCTGAACTGGGCCAGCACGGACCAGGTGATGCGGCTGCATCAATACAACGTCTTCCCGAATATGACGCTGCTGACCAACGCCGACCACCTGACGGTGATGACGTCACATCCGGGCGCCGATCCCGATCGCGGCGAACCGGTGATGATGTTGTGGATGCGGATGCCTGCCGGTGCGCCGCGCAGCAAGCCGGCGGATGTGCGGATGGCCGCCGACGAGGCCCATCCCGGGCTGGTTCTGACGCAGGACATCACGGTGTTGCCGGGGCTTCAGCGCGGTTTGCACCAGCCGGGGTTCACGCACCTGGTGCTGTCCAACGAGGAACGGCGCGTGATCAACATGCACCGCAACCTCGACCGGTATCTGGAGTTGTCCGAGCCGGAGCGAGTCACCGGGGGTGAGCCCGTTGCCACCGCCGCGCAGCACCGGCGGTAGTGCCAAGGAGTCCGTCAGCGCCGAGCTCATCCTCGACACTGCGGCTCGTCTGATCGATCTCCACGGGGTGGAGGCGTTCACCATGCGACGGCTGGCCGAGCAACTCGGGGTGGCGGTCACGTCGATCTATTGGCATGTCGGGGGGCGGGACAAACTCTTCGACGCACTTGTCGAGGGACTGCTCGGCCAGATGGCGAATCTGCCAGTCGAAGGCAACGATCCCGTCGATCGCATTGGGTCGCTTGCACATTCGCAACGCCGAATGCTCATCGACAAGCAGCACCTGCTGAGCATTGCCCACGAGCGTGACCGGACACCGCAGTTGTTCCTGCCGATCCAGCAGATGTTGGCGGCGCAGCTGGCCGAATTGGGGGTGACCGGAACCGACGCCGCACTCATCTTGCGAGCCGTGCAGGTTCACGTCATTTCGTCTGCGGTGATGCAGTTCTCGGCGGTGCGCGGGGCCAAGCACGACGAGGAGGATCCATCGCTGTGGGCTGACGCCTGGCCCGATCAGGCGCTCATCGAGGCGCTCCAGTCCCCCACGGACTACGACGCCGTCTTCGAGTACGGGCTCGACGCGTTGTTGGCACCGCTACGGGGGCGTCCCGCCAGGCCGGTTCGCTGAGGACCGGTACGGCAGAATGGCCCCATGCGCATCTACCTCGGCTCCGATCACGGCGGATACGAGCTGAAGCAGGCCGTCGTCGAACATCTGACCAAGGCCGGGCACGAGCCGATCGACTGTGGGGCGCACACCTTCGACGCCGAGGATGACTATCCGGCATTCTGCATCGCAGCAGCGGTGAACACCGTTGCCGACCCCGGCAGCCTCGGCATTGTTCTGGGCGGCTCGGGCAATGGCGAGCAGATCGCGGCCAACAAGGTACCGGGCGCGCGATGTGCGCTGGGGTGGAGCCCTGAGACGGCTTCGCTTGCCCGCCAACACAACAACGCCCTGCTGATCGGCATCGGCGGGCGGATGCACACCGTCGCGGAGGCTCTGGCGATCGTCGACGCCTTCGTGGCGACACCATGGTCGGACGAGCCGCGCCATCAACGGCGCGTCGACATCATGGCCGACTACGAACGCACCGGTGTGGCACCGCCGGTACCGGACCCGCCGGCCTGACCTACCCGAGAAGACTGATGTCCCGCGAAGACGACGGCCCCCGCCACAGGCGGAGGCCGTCGTCGTTCTTGGGTTGAGGTTAGGTCGCCGCGGATTCCAGTTCGGGTCGACGGATGGGTTCGACCTTCTTGATCAGGAGGCCGAAACACAGCGCACCGGCAACGACGACCGCCGCGGTAAGCAGCAGAGGCACCGTGAACGAGCCGGTCGCACCGTAGAGCGCCCCGATGATGATCGGGCTGAGTGCGCTGCCGATATTGGAAAAGAAGTTCTGCGTCGAGCCGAGGCTGGCGACCGTGCTGGAGTCGACGACGTCGGCAGGCAGGCACCAGATGGAGACGATGGTGAACGCCGCCGCTGCATAGGAGATCGACATCAGCACGAGTGCCTGCCATGCCGCCGGTGCGATGGCGGCCAGCGCGATCACCGAGCAGACCAGCATTCCGCCGACGAGGCAGGTCTTGCGAACCTTGTTAAGCGACCAGCCACGGTCCAGTAGGTAGTCGCCGACCAGCCCGCCCGCCCAGCTGCCCAGGATGGCCGCCAACGGCGGAATCATGCCGAACGCCCCGAGCTTGAGCAGGCTGAAGCCGCGCTCTTCGACCAGGTAGGACGGGAACCAGGTGAGGAAGAACGTGATCATGAAGTTCAGGCAGAAGAACCCGAGCATCATGCCCCAGACAGTGCGCTGCTTGAACAACTCGGCGATGCGCATCGGCTTGGCGTCGGGGTGCAGATTGCCGGAGCTCTGCTCACGGTGGCTTTCATGGATGATCGCCAGTTCGGCTTCGTTGACCCCGGCCTTGTTCTCCGGCCGCCGGTACCACGCCCACCAGCCGATCGCCCACAGGATGCCAAGCCCGCCGGCGAAGATGAACGCCGCTTGCCAACCGAACAGGCCGATGATGAGTGCGATGAGCGGTGTCGCCGCGGCGCTGCCGATGCGGGCGCCGCTGTCGTAGACGGAGGTGGCGCGGCCGCGCAACCGCAGCGGGAACCAATGCGACACGGTCTTGGCCGCAGCGGGATAGGCCCCGGCCTCGCCGACGCCCAGCCCCAGCCGCAGGCCCAGCAGTGCCGCGAAGCTGGAGACCCCGGCAGTGGCCGCGGTGAACAGCGACCAGACCAGCACCGAGGCGCCGAACATCACGCGTTCGCCGAATCGGTCGATCAGCCGCCCCGCCGGGATCTGCATCAACGCGTAGCTCCACGAGAAGGCGCTCAGGATCAGGCCTTTCTCGGTGGGCGTCAGGCTGAAGTCCTGGGTCATGAACGGCAGGCTGACCGAGATGGCCGACCGGTCGATGTAGTTGATCGCGAGGCCGAACGCGCAGAACACCGCGACGGCCCACCGCACCTTGGTGGCGCGGGTCATCCCCGAGGGGTCTGGCTCAGCGGTGTCCGATTTCGTAGCTCGAATGCTAGTCATCTGTGTCTCCAAGTTTGGACTTTTTGATTGTTTCGCTCACCGGAGGGTGAGAGTCGGACGCTGGTTGGGCGTCGCTGTGGTGCGCGACACAATCAGGATCCTCGTCCAATATGATTGAACCAATCATCCAGTTTGTCAAGACGTGACCTAAGACACGCTTGTATGCGCACTAGGACACTAGTTCTGCGTCCCGAGGACATGCGAAATGATCGATGTGCGCATCTAAGGTTGACATGCGCACATCGCGCATGTAACTTCAGTCACTGTGAGCAACGACGATCAGCCGAACGATGTGGAGCACCCCGGCGCCCGTGCCGTCGGCGACTCGGCCGGCGATGAACTGGTGGCGCGTCGCCGCGATGTCCGTGGCGCGAAGCGACGAGAGCAGATCCGCCAACTACTGCAGACCGTCGAATCCGGCTCGCTGAGCGTGGAGGAGATCGCCGAACGGTTCGGCGTCTCGTTCGCCACGGTGCGACGCGACCTCAGCCGACTGCACCAGGACCGTCACATCACCCGTACCTACGGCGGCGTGGCCCTGACCGGTCCTGCCGAGTTGTCGATCCACCAACGCCACCTGCAGTTCACCGCAGAGAAGGACGCCATCGGACGTCACGCGGCCGGACTGGTCGCCGACGGCGCGGTGGTGATCCTTGACGCCGGCACCACAACCGAGTTCGTCGCGCGGTACCTGGATGCTGCCGACGTCACCGTGTTCACCAACGGCATCGGCGCGATCAACATCCTGCTCGGGAAGGAGAACGCCTCAGTCGTCGTTCTCGGCGGCCGGCTGCGCGCGGTGAACCAGACGATCAGCGGACCCGAAGCCGAGCACATGCTTCATTCGGTGGTCGCGGATTGCGCGTTCATCGGTGCTGACGCCGTGCATGCCGAGTACGGAGTGGCATCGCGGACCCTCGAGCAGAGCCGGCTGAAGACCTTGATGATGCAGCGCGCGCGCCAGATCGTGGTCGTCGCCGATCGGCGCAAGGTCAGCACCGACCAGTTCAACTACTGGTCCGCGACACCCGCGAGGTGGCGCTTGATCACCGACGACGACGCCGACCCGACCGCGCTGGACGAGTTGCGCAGAGTCGGCGCACAGATCGACCTCGTGCAACCCCTGCGAGCCCTCAGCGAGCCCACCAATGTGAAAGGCAACCACCCGTGACCACCACTTCGAACCCCGTCACTGCGACGCAGTCGGTCCCGTCCTCCGAGCGGACGACACTACGTCAGGCCGTCCTGCATCGGCCGAACGACCTGCGGATCGAGGAAGTGCCGGTGCCCCGCTTGGAACCCGGTGACGTGCTTCTCCGGGTGGACGCTGCACTGTTGTGCGGCACCGACGTTCGCATCTACGAGGGACGCAAGCAGAAGAACGTCACGTTCCCCACCGTGCTGGGACACGAGTTCGCCGGAACCGTCGTCGACGCCAACGGCCCGCTGCCCGACGGTGTCACGATGGGTGATCAGGTCGCCGTTTACCCCTTGGTGACCTGCGGAGCGTGCGTGGCCTGTCGCAAAGGGCACGAGAACATCTGCCGCAACCGGAAGGCATTCGGCTACCAGCTCACCGGCGGCCTGTCCCAATTCGTGCACGTCCCCGCCGCGGCCCGACAGAACCTGGTCCCGGTGCCCGGCGTCTCCGCCGCCGAGGCCGCCATCATCGAACCGGTCGCATGCGCCTACAACGGACAGAAGCTCGCCAACATGGCGCGGGCCGAGACGGCACTGATCGTCGGCTGCGGTCCGCTCGGCCTCATCCATGCGGGGCTCGCCAAGTCCTTCGGTGTACAGAAAGTCGCCGCCGTCGACCCGATCGCCCAACGGCGCACCATGGCGACCCGCTTCGGGGCGGATTTGGTCCTGGAGCCCGGCCCCGACACCGCCGACCAGCTCAACGACTTCACCGACGGCGGTATCGACGTCCTGGTCATGGCCATCGGCCGAATCGATGCGCTGACACCGTATTTGGGCTGCCTTGCGCCCGGGGCCAGCGTCTCGGTGTTCGCCGGCTTCGGCGCCGACGCCGACCTGGCCGTGTCGGCCAACGATGTGCACTACAACGAATGGAATATCGTCGGCGCCTCGTCCTGCCGACTCGACGGCTTCCACGCCGTCGCCCCCATGGTCGCTTCCGGCGCGTTGCCGGTTGCCGAACTGATCGGCACGCAGCTGCCGCTCGACCGTGCCGTTGAGGCGCTCAACCTCGCCGGTTCCGGCGCCGACATGCGTGTCGGCGTCAACCCCTGGGCCTGAAACCACAGTCCCGTTATTCGGCTCGTCCCACCACCTAAAGGAGCAGCACGCAGATGACCACCACGTTCACCCCCGCCTTCGACATCAACCCGACCGGAACCACCTCCGGACTTGGACGAAACCTGCGGCTACGCAGACTTTTCGCCGCTGACGGCCGCACCGTCACCGTCGCGCTCGACCAGGCCGTTCCCCGCGGCGTCGCGCCCCGGCTGGCCACCATCGGTTCCACTTTCGCCAGCATCGCCGAGGGACAGCCGGACGCCGTCACCATCACCAAGGGCCTGGCGGGTCCGCTGCTCGGCGGCAATCGCTCTCCCCTGCCGTGGATCCTGAAGGCGTCGATGTTCTCCGTCGAGTTCCACCCGACCTACGACGCCACCATCGCCACGGTGCAGGACGCCGTGCGATTGGGCGCCGACGCCGTCGCCGTCGGAATCTCGGCCGGTTCGTCGAACCAGGTCGCCATGTTCGAGATGCTCACCCGCGTCGTCGAGGAGGCGCACACCTGGGGCCTCCCCGTGGTCTGCCACGCCTACCCCTCCGGCGAGATGTGGGGCGACAGGAAGGGTTCCACCGAATCGGTGCTCTATGCATCCCGCGCCGCAGCCGAACTGGGCACCGACATCGTCAAGACGTGGTACACCGGCTCCACCGCGGAATTCGCCAAGGTCGTCGAGGGCACGCCGGCCATCGTGGTGGCAGCGGGCGGCGCCCCCGCCAACAGCCCCCTGGATGTGCTCAAGCAGGCCGCTTCCGTCGTCGAGGCCGGCGCGCACGGTATGACCGCGGGTCGCAACATCTGGCAAGCCCCGGATCCCGGAAAGATGGTTGCTGCGCTCAAGGCCGTCATCCACGGTGGAGACAGCCCCGAGGTCGCGGCCAAGCTGCTCGACTGACCCAGACCCGTTGCCCCACAGCCGACCAGATCCGTGCGCACCCCCCGAAGGAGTGGGTTCGATTGACAAGGGAACAGCACCCTCAGCAGCACGCCGCTCCGGTGACCTACCTCGGAATCGACGTCGGCACCTCGGCCACCAAGGCGGTCATCCTCGCCTCTGATGGCACGGTCATCGCCCGGTCCCGGGTTCCGCACCCTGCAGCACGCGGAGCCGGGACAGGGCGGGCCGACCCGGCCGCGTGGCGGACCAGCATCACCGCCGCCGTCCGCGACCTGGCCCCGCACACCGCAGACGTCCGCGGCGTCGGGATGGACACCCACTGCCCCACCGCCCTTCTGCTCGACGCCACCGGCGAACCGTTGGTCGCCGGCGTCACCTGGGATCACCCCGGCCTGGCCGAACCCACCGAGGCGCTCATCGCCGCGCTGGACCCGGCCCATCGACGCCTGGTCGGCAATCACCTGATGGCCGCCACCGCGATGGGAGCGGCGCACCGACTGCTGCAGACCATCGAGCCGCAGGCCGCTGCGGCGGCGACCACGTTCGGGCTCGCCGGCACCTGGCTCGGTCAGTGGTTGACCGGGGAGCGCGCCATCGATCCCACTCAGGCCTCGTACACCGGCTTGATGGCCAGCACCGACGGATCCTGCCGCTGGCTGACCGACGTGGTGCAGCGGCTGGGAATTCCGCCGCAGCAGCTCCCGCCGGTCCGGCCGTCACTGAGTGTTCTGGGTCCGCTACTGGCGACGGCCGCAGCGACTCTGGGACTGCCCACGGGTATTCCGGTGCTGGTCGGATCGGGCGACACCCCGGCCGCCTCGTATGCGCTGGGAACTGAGCCGGGCGGCCGGCCGCTGCTCATCATGGGCACTACGCACGTGGTATCAAATGCACTGGCTACTCCGGACTCTCGGGCCAGAGCGCTGCAACGGGTCGACGTCCGGGCTGGCCGCTGGCTGATCAACGGTGTCATCAACGGCGGCGACGCACTGGCAGAGGGTGCCGCACGGTTGGGCTACGGCAAGGGTGACATCGCGGTGGAAGCATTGGTGGGAACGGCATTCCAGGCCCGACCCGACCAGATAGCGGACGCGCCGGTGTTCATTCCCCACACCCGACCGGAACGTGGTCCGCTCTGGTTCGCCGAGCCCCGGACGGCATTGCTCGGTGATATCTCCGATCCCGCGACGCCTGCGGCCGCCCGCGGAATAGTCGAAGGCGTGCTGTTCGCCGACCGGATGATCGTCGAATCGTGCATCGGCGAACAGCAGCGAACTCTCTACGCCAGTGGCGCCTTCGGCTTCGAACCTGAGCTGCCGCAGCTGCTCGCCGACGCATTGGACCGCGAGATCCTCGTCGTCGACGAGAGCCACCTGCCCGCGATCGGCGCCGCCGCGATGTGCGTCGAGGTTCTCGAGGGATCCGTCGTCACGCCACCGCAAGCCCGCCTGGTGCGGCCTCGCCCAGAATGGCGCAGCATCGTGGCCGAACGCTGGCAGCGCTACCGGCAAGTCTGGTCGAGCGTCACCGGAACCCTGCCGCTCAGCACGCTGGATGAGTCCATGGAATCGCTCCCGCCCGCCGCGTCGGAACCAAACCGTCAGAGCCTCACCAGGAGGGTCCTCACGTGACCATGTCGCCTACCACAACCCGTCCTGTGACCGGAATGATCTATGTGTCAAGACTTCTCACTGACCGTGCGATGGATCACCTGCGCTCACTCGGAGCTCCGCTGCGGATCGGCGCGGAAGCGCCGCCGGATCGCGCCGAGCTCGAAGCGGGCATCGCCGGTGCCAGCGCCGCCGTCATCACCTTGACCGAGCGCATCGACGCCAAGGTACTCGCCGCAGCCGGACCGCAGCTGAAGGTCATTGCGAATGTGGCGGTCGGGTACGACAACATCGACCTGTCGGCCACCGACGCCGCGGGCGTGACGGTGACCAACACCCCCGGGGTCCTCGACCGTGCCTCAGCGGACCACACCTTTGCCTTGATCCTCGACGTGACCCGTCGGATCAGCGAAGGTGACCGGCTGATCCGCAGCCGGCGGCCCTGGGTGTGGGGGCCGAGGATGCTGGTGGGGCTCGACGTGAGCGCCGGCGCGACACTGGGCATCCTGGGTTACGGACGAATCGGTCAGGCGGTGGCGCGTCGCGCGCAGGCGTTCGACATGTCGGTGATCGCATCGTCGCGCAGTCGAACCCCCGGCAGCGTCGAGAACGGCGTCACCTTCGTCGACACCGCTACGCTTCTGGCCGACAGCGACGTGGTCAGCGTCCACACCCCGCTCACCGCCGAGACGCGCCACTTGATCGACGCCGCCGCGCTGCAGGCGATGAAGCGCACTGGGTACTTGATCAATACCTCCCGGGGAGGCGTCGTCGACGAGGTCGCGTTGATCGCGGCTCTGCACAACGGCGAGATCCGCGGCGCCGCACTGGATGTCTTCGAGGGCGAGCCGGAGGTGAATCCGGCGTTGCTGGACGCTCCCAACCTCGTGCTCACCCCGCACACCGCCAGCGCTGGGGAGGCGACTCGGGACACCATGGGCATCCTCGCGGTGGACAACGCTGCCGCGGTGCTCGCCGGCGAGCCGGCCCTCACCCCGGTCCGGTGAATTTCGTTCTTGCGCACGACTCACGCGGTGCTCCGTGGCCCCCGCACGCAGCTTTCTGGACACCTGCCGGCGTAAGGCTCTACCGGCACTGCGGCGCCGCTGCGGCGAGACGTGGCTTCGCCTGACGGCGAGTGGGCCTTCCGCAGATACCGACTGCGATGATGGATACATGCCGGAGCGTGATCGCGACGAATCGGGCCGTCCTCAAAGCGCACGTCCTCGCGATGCGCTGGGCCGACCGCTGAGTCGCGGCAGCAAAGGCGTCGTTCCGATCCCAGATGACCTCGCTCTGTCGCCGGCCGAGTCGCTCGCGTACGCACAACACCTGATCGATCAGGGGTTGGCATTCAACGCGCACGAGGTGCTCGAGGTTGCGTGGAAGAGTGGCCCCATCGACGAGAAACCGCTCTGGCAGGGCCTGGCCCAACTCGCGGTCGGCATCACCCACGTCCAGCGCGGCAACGTCGACGGTGCCATAGCGCTGCTCCGCCGGGCGTCGTCACACCTTGCAGCCATCGAAGGGACTGCGCCCTATTCCGTCGACGTCGCCGGCTTGATCGACTATGTCGGCACACTCGTGCACGACCTCACGGACCGCGTCGAGTTGAGCGCCGAACGCCTGCGCCCAGCGCTAACCGCCCGCACGTAGCGGCTCGGCGGCTAGGCCTTCATCGCCGACGAATCCGTCGCCGTCGGGACCGACAGCGCCACCGTGAGTTCCATGACTGTTCTCGGATCGTTGAGTCGATCGCCGAACAGCTCCCGGATCTGTGTCATCCGGTAGCGCACCGTCTGTGGGTGGACGAAGAGTTCCGCGGCGACGGCCTCACGTTGGCCTTGGTGCAGAAGCCACGATCGCAGGGTCTCGGCCAACCGTTCCGCGGTATTGGGCCGCAACTTCGCGAGCGGCGCCAACACCCGGCGCCGGAGATCATCGGCCGCCTCGCGGTCGGCAGTCAGGACAAGCTCGACCAAGTGATCATCGGTGTCGATGACGTCGACGTCGTCGGCGCCCGCGACGGTCAGATGGCGTGCCCGCAGTGCTCGACGATACGACGCCTGCACCAGCATCCACGGACGCGCCGGCCCCACCAACGCCCGTCGGCCTTGCAACGCCGAATGCAGTTGGCCGCGATGCCGGGCGTCCAGATCGGGGACCAGCAACACTGCCAGCGACTCCGATGGACCGACGCCGGGCAGGTCCTCGTTGACCTGCAACGTCGACTGGCCGAAGCGTGCGGCCAGACCCCGGGTCTGGGTCCGTGCAAGCACCACGGCGGTCAGGGTGGACGGCGGCTGCCAATCCGCCCTTTCGGCGCTTTCGTGCAGGGTCTCGGCTGGCTCACCGTCGAGCAATTGCCGGGCCAGCCGTTCGCGATAGCGTTCCCGCACCCGCCCCGTGGTGGCCAATTCGTCGGCGTGTCCGGCGACGCTGGACGCCGACAGTTCATCGATGAACGCGAAGACCAGCTCGGCGAATCGAGCCACGTTGTCCGCCGTCAGTCCGGCGTTGACGGCGGTGGCAGACAGCTCACGCCAGGCGACGCGCGCGCCCACTCGGTACGCCGAAAGCAGCGCATCCATGGAGCGGCCCTGTCGCGCCTCGCCCCGACCCAATTCGTACGCACCGTCCAATGCGGGAGTCAGTGTCGCTGTTGCATCGGAGTCGCGCGCACCCACAGCCACCCGCAGGAAGCCGCCGAGCGCCATTTGCACCGCGTTCTCAATGTTCTGGCCCATTCGACCGCTGAATGCACCCGCGTAGCTGGGTACCTCACCCGTGACCGCGATCACGGTGCGTTCTGCCATGCTCGGCAACACCGCCAGCAATGCGGCCGCGACATCTTCAGGCAGGTCGAGTCCGGTGACGCGGAGCGCCGGTTCTGCCATTAACTATTCCCTACGAACAATAAGCTGCGCGATGTTTGGTCCTTCTGGCCAAGAGCTTATACCCCTCGGTCAGTCAGAGTGGAGTCATGACAACTACGGCACCCCGTCCGACGGCTGTCGGTGCGCTGCGGGCGCGTGTCATCAAGTTCGCAGAACAGGTGACCACCCCGCTGGTCCCCGCCGACTATCTCGATGTCATCGACCCGCTGCGCTCGAGCGCCGACCTCCGCGGCCGCATCGTCGCGATCCACCCCGAGACCCGCGACGCGGTCACCGTAGTGATCAAGCCCGGCCGCGGTTGGCGCGGCCACACTCCCGGCCAATACGTCCGCGTCGGTGTCGACGTCGACGGTGTCCGCCAGTGGCGGGCCTACTCGCTGACCTCCCGCGCGGGTGACGACACCATCGCCATCACCGTCAAAGCCATCCCGGACGGCACCGTGAGCAATCACCTGGTTCGCCGCGCCACGGTCGGCACCATCGTCCAACTCGACCAGGCAGCAGGGGAATTCACCCTCGGTGACGCGTCGGCCAAGATCCTGTTCGTCACCGCGGGCAGCGGCATCACCCCCGTGATGGGCATGCTGCGCAACATGACGGACCGGCACTCCGACGTCGTGGTCGTGCACTCCGCCCCGACCGCCGACGACGTGATCTTCGGCGGAGAACTCCGGATGATGGCCCGTCAAGGACGAATCCGGTTGGTGGAGAAGCACACCGACACCGACGGAATGATCGACATGGAGCGCCTCGACGATCTGGTCGACGACCTCGCCGAGCGTCACACGTGGGCCTGCGGGCCTGCCGGAATGCTCGACGCCCTCGAGGCCCGCTGGGGGGTCGACGGCATCGCCGATCGCCTGCACACCGAGCGCTTCCGCCCGACCGTCATCACCGCCGGCGACGGCGGCACCGTCACGTTCGCCAAATCCGCCACCGTCATCGACGCCGAAGGATCCCAGACCCTCCTCGACGCCGGCGAGGCCGCGGGAGTCCTGATGCCCTCGGGCTGCCGGATGGGCATCTGCTTCGGCTGCGTCGCGCCCCTGCGACAGGGCGCGGTCCGCGACCTTCGCACCGGCGACGTCACCACGGCCTCCCCCGGCGACAACGTCCAGATCCAAACCTGCGTCTCCGCCGCCGCAGGTCCATGCGACATCGACCTCTGAGTCAAGGAGATCCGATATGACTACTTCAACTCTCGAGCCGGCACCGACCAAGGCCAACCCGGCCGCCCATCTCACCGACGAAGACGTCGAGAATCTCGGCCGCGAACTCGACGCCATCCGCGAGCAGATCATCGCCAGCCGCGGCGCGCGTGATGCGGCCTACATCCGCAAGGTCATCAACGGCCAGCGCAAGCTCGAGCTGAGCAGCCGGGCAATTCTCCTGTTCTCGCTGTTCCCGCCCGCCTGGATCGTCGGCACCGCAGGCCTGTCCATCTCGAAGATCGTCGAGAACATGGAGATCGGCCACAACGTCATGCACGGCCAGTGGGACTGGATGCGCGACTCCAAGATCCACTCGACCACGTGGGAATGGGACAACGCCTCCCCCGCGGACATGTGGAAGCACTCGCACAACGAGGTCCACCACACCTACACCAACGTCCTCGGCAAGGACCACGACCTGGGATACGGCATCATGCGCGTCGACGAGGACCAGAAGTGGATGCCGTTCTACCTCGCCCAGCCGCTGTGGAACTTCATCAACGCCTGCTTCTTCCAGTACGGCATCGCCGCCTACGACCTCGAGATCGGCAAGTACCTGAAGGGCCGGACGGACAAGGACGAGTTCCGCGGCAACGCCAAGCGGGTGCTCGCGAAGATCCGCAAGCACGCGACGCGGGACTACCTTTTGCACCCGCTGATGTCGGGTCCGTCGGCACTGCCTACCCTGACCGCGAACCTGACGGCCAACCTGGTCCGCAATCTGTGGACGCACTCGGTCATCATGTGCGGGCACTTCCCCGAAGGTGTCCAGACCTTCGAGAAAACCTCGATCGACGGGGAGACCCGCGGCCAGTGGTACCTGCGTCAGATGCTCGGCTCGGCCAACATCTCGGGAAGTCCGCTGCTGCACTTCATGACTGGCAACCTGTCGTTCCAGATCGAGCACCACCTGTTCCCCGACCTGCCCAGCAACCGCTACCAGGAGATCGCCCCGAAGGTGCAGGAGCTGTTCGAGCGTTACGGCCTGACGTACACCAGCGGATCGCTTCCCAGGCAGGTGGCGTCGGCGTGGAAGAAAGTCTTCCGACTCTCGCTGCCGAACAACTTCGGCCGGTCACGGCGAGTGACGAAGACCGAGTACGCCGCCATCGCGGCCTAGGCGACTTTCAGCGAAGCGGAGACCGATCGCGCCCAACTGTTGGACCATCCGTCCCGGATTCACCGAAGTGCGCACCGGGCCGCGGGGACCTGGGTAGATTGCCGGGGCACACCATGACGAACACAGTTTGCCGCGACCTGACCCGTACTGGCGCGAGATGTCGTGCGGTACGACGCATTGCGCCGCTGCTCGTCGTCACGGTCATGCTCGCACTCGTCGGCTGCTCAGGGTCGCACTCGCCGCCGACCACCACGGCCGCCGACGTCCCTTCGACCACCACGCCGTCCCCGCCACAACCTCAGCCCGCGGCCGACGCCACGCACCGGGAACTGGCAACAGCGCCCGCCCAGCTCGCGGATGACCTCGTCGACGACGAGCGCGCGCTGCGTGACCCTGCGTCGCCGGAGGATGTTCTGACCGCGGCTGCATACCGCCAGCAAGCCGCCTATCGGCTGCTCGGACAGCATCCCGAGTGGGACCCGATCGCGCGTCCGCGTATCCCGCCAACGCTTCTGGAGATCTACGACCGCAACATCGACGCCCGCCGGCAGCTCACCGCGCTGAGTGGGAGCACCGTCAAAGACACGCTGCCTGCGTGGCACATCGTCCCTCCCGCGCCTGCTGACGAGCTGCTGCGGTACTACCACGAAGCGGAGGCGGCGTCCGGCGTCGACTGGACCCACCTGGCGGCGATCAACCTGATCGAGACCCGCTTCGGCCGCATCGCCGGTGTGAGCACCGCCGGTGCGCAGGGCCCCATGCAGTTCATGCCCTCGACATTCGCCGCCTACGGCGATGGTGGTGACATCCATTCACCCCGTGACAGCATCATGGCGGCCGGCCGCCTCCTCGCCGCTAACGGCTTCGCCGAGAATCGCGACAGCGCCCTGTTCCGGTACAACAACTCGGATCATTACGTGCGGGCGGTCAACGACTACGCCGCGGTGCTGGCCGCCGATCCTGCTGCCTTCGCCGGCTATTACCGATGGGAGGTGTACTACAACAACACGACCGCCGGCGACGTGCTCCTGCCGATCGGCTACTCCGAAACATCACCGATCCCCGTCGCGGAATACCTGGCGCGTACGTCGGGGACATCGCCGACGGTTCGGATCTCCCGTCAAAGCGAGCAGATTCTCCAACGGTTGCTGACCGTCAAACACCAAGTGGCACCTGCGGGCCTGTCCGAGCGATCCGACGCTCTGTCGCAGAAGTTTCTCGGAACACCTTATGGCGCAAATACACTCATCGGTTCTGAAGCCGTCCCCGAGCAGCTCGTCGTCGACCTGGAGAAGGTCGACTGCTTCACCTACGCCGACTACGTCGAGGCGTTGAAACGGGCCGATGACCGTCAGCAGTTCATCGACGCTCTGGTCGCCGTCCGCTACAAGGATGGCGTCGTCGGATTCCCGACGAGGAAGCACTTCTTCACGGACTGGTCTGCTGCGGCGCCGGCAATCGCGACCGACGTCACGACGAGCCTCAGCGACAACACGATTCAGGTCACCAAGAACCTCAACCAGAAGGATTCCGGCGGGGTCTATCTGCCCGGATTGCCGATCGTCGCGCGAACGATCTCACACATCCCCACTCAGTATGTCGACAGCGGTGTGCTCGGCCGATTACGCACCGGTGATTACATCGGGGCCTATGCCGAAGACGGCGGCCTCGACGTCACGCACGTCGGCATCTTCATCGACGGGCCAGCAGGGCCCGTCCTCCGAAACGCGTCATCCTTGAGCGCAACCGACAAGGTGATGGACAGTCCGCTCGTCGACTACCTACACACCGTGCCCGGGATAGTGGTGCTGCGGCCAAATCAGTGAGCGCCGCGACCAGAACTGCACAGGCTCAGTTCGATGCGGGGGTGAAGACATCGATGGGCCGCACCGCCTTCAGCATGACGAGCGGGATGTGCCGGCTCGTCGACCGTTGGTAGGCGATATAGGGCGGATAGAGGTGCGACATGTACGCCCAAACATCGTGCCGTTCGGTGCCTTCCGGTTCACGCCAGGTCGCTTCGAAGGCCTGGGTCGCGATCTGCACGCCGATGGTATCGCTGGCCACGATGTTCAGATACCACTCGGGGTGCTCGTCGGCTCCGCCCTTCGAAGCGACGATCACGATCTCACCGCCGACATTGCCGTAGATGAGCGGCTTGACGTAGACCGTCCTCGACTTGCGACCCGCATATTTGATCAGGCAGTGAGTGGTTATTTCGCGCCCACCGACAGAACTCAGGTCGACGATGTGACCCCGTGCGCCACCGGAGTCGAGGTACATCGCAAGGTGCTCACTCATCCAGTCACCGCGGTCGGTGCGCATCGCAGCGGCGTCGGCGTCGCCCATCGGTCGTTCTCCTTCGAGGGTAGGTCGCCTGAGCCGACCATATGGCGACGGGTGAGTCAATCGGGCCCGAGTGGTGCGCAGTCACGATGAAGCCCGGTGGTGCTCGAGCTCGGTGGTAAATCGGCGAACATCATCCTCGACGATGCCGACCTCGACACCGCGTGCTTCCACGGCGCATTCATGGGACTGGCGCTGCTCAGCGGCCGGGTTGCGCCCTGCCGACGCGGATGGTGGTGCGGGAGTCGGTCTACGACGAAGTCGTCGACCGGGTGGTCGTTCGGCGGTTTCGGTGCCGGTGGTGTCGGCAAGGAAGTGGCCGCCAAGGCATCGAGGAGTTCGTTCGGACGAAGAGCGTTGCCGTGATGTGAGCTAGGTGCCTGTCTCAGACCATCGGCGGCGGGCTAGCCGCTGGACCCAACAGATCGGCGCTGGTGTTCGACGAGGTGCGCCGCCACCGCCCGTACAGAGGCAACCCGCGCATCGACTCGCCTGCCGGCACCGGCCACTGTCGGGCAGCGAACCGGATCACGGTGCGCACGTACCGTGTCGTCTCGGAATACCACCGCCATTCATACAGGCGGCCGGTCAGCAACCATTGCGCAAGCGCCTCGGATTCGACGCCCTGAAGATACGGTCGGACCCACGTCACCATCACCCACGCCCGCTCGGCCGCGTCGTCGGGAAGCCGGAAGGTCCACTCGATCGGACCGTCACCCGCGGCCATGGTGTGCCGCAACGCGGGCCGTTCCGGCGCAGCACCCTCGCCCGATTCCGGCACACCGAGCAGCTGCACCGTGACGTTATGGAAGACGCCGGGTCCGCCCACCTCGAACCGCACGTGGTGGAGCGCACCGCCGTGATGGTCGGTCGAGTCGCGGTCCGTGGAGAACGCCACCAACCCGCCGACGGCGACATAGCGGGAGAACACCAGGGCGCTACCCACCACGACGAACCTGCGCACCGCCAGAAGCACCGTCAACGTCGCGAGGGTGAGCGCGACGACACCCCACATCAGATCCATCCGCCCAGCGTGTCAGAGCTTTCACGACAACCGGCGACAACGCCACGACCCAGGACAGGGCCCCCACTCTTGGGGGCCTGACCTGCACTCACGTTGAAGACCCGCCGGGAATCGCAATCGGTACCGGAATCACGCTGACCTGCGGAAATGCCGGAGCCTCCTGACGCGAAACCACTCGAAACGACCAGCACCGACGCGAGAGGTGTTGACAGGGTCGACACGACTATCGGCCTACTGGACTCCGCCATACGCATGCTGGTTTGTAGGCTTTCGGGCATGCCGTTGAACAACGGCGAGGAATTCGCCGGGTACCTGATCCAGCGGTTACTCGGCACCGGTGGGATGGGTGAGGTTTACCTCGCCCGGCATCCTCGGTTGCCTCGTCACGACGCGCTCAAGATCTTGTCCCCTACCTCCACGGCGGACACGGAGTTTCGCGCGAGGTTCATTCGAGAGGCCGAATTGGCCGCGACGCTCCGACACCCAATATTGTCGGCGTTCTCGATCGTGGCGAGTACGACGGCCGGCTGTGGATCTCGATGGACTACGTGGACGGCATTGACGCAGGCCGATTGATCAAAGAGTCATACCCGGGCGGAATGCCGGAACAAGATGTCTCCGAGATCGTGACAGCGGTGGCCGATGCGCTCGACTTCGCACATGAGCACCGTCTGCTCCACCGCGACGTCAAGCCCGAGAACATCCTTGTGACCGCATCCGATGGGCGTCGGCGAAGAGTGCTCCTGACCGACTTCGGCATCGCTCGCCGGATCGATGACGTCAGCAATCTGACTGACGACAACGTCGCGGTGGGAACCGTCAGCTATATGGCCCCCGAGCAACTCCGCGGCGAGTCACTCGACGGCCGGGTGGATCAATATGCGTTGGCTGCCACGACGTTTCACCTGCTGACCGGCGCGCCACCCTTTCAAGACACCAATCGTGCTGTCGTCATCAGTCACCATCTCGGTACGTCACCCCCACGCATATCGGACCGCCTACCCGGCCTCGCGCACCTGGACGGAGTCCTTGCGAGAGCGCTGGCCAAAGACCCCGACAAGAGATACCCCAGTTGCCTCGACTTTGCCCAAGCCCTGACACAGCAGCGCGCACGCCGCGACGCCGCTCAACCGCATCCGCAATTCGGTTCACCGACAAGGGCTTCGGAAGGCCGTCCAGCCACCCAGCGCCTCGAGCGTGTGGTCGTTCGCGGGACAGCACACGGCGTCAGGCAAAGCGGGGGCGGTGCTCGGGGCCAGTTGGGAACCTGGTGGTTCCAGGTGATGCCAGATCATCCGACCTACAACCTGCCTGCTCCCGTTCCGGTCGCGATACGGACTCAACTCGTCGCGGGTCAACTTTCCGACGGCGACGAGGTCGAGGTCAGTGGCGTCTGGGACGGCCACACCCTCGACGCCGACGAGATCGGCATCTTCCCGGGCGCTCCGCCTCCGAAACGACGATCGTCCCCGTCGCGCGCGACCGCGCCGCAAGAAATCGAACCGAAACGCAGAACCCGGACGGCGGCACTCGCCGCGCTCGTCGGCGTGATCGTGTTGGCGGCGGCTGCCGTTGTATGGTTCACCGACGGATTCGGCCTGTGGACTCGCCCAGGGCCGATCGTCAAACCAGCAAGCGCCACTGTGTTCTCGCCCGCCGGCGTCCCGGACAACCCACAGAAAGCCGCATTGGCGATCGACGGCAACCCCGACACGTCGTGGCCCACCGTCACCTACAAGGACCCAGTCCCGTTCCCGAATTTCATCGAGGGAGAGGGACTGTTGTTGCATCTGTCCGAACCGACAGCGCTGAGCGCCGTCACCATCGACTTATCCAGCACGGGAACCGAAGTGCAGATCCGCTCGTCGCCCACCGAAACCCCGGCCACGTTGGCCGACACCACGGAGCTGACACCGACGACGCCGCTACAACCGGGACACAACCGCATAGAGGTCCGTGACCGGACCGAGACATCGAATGTGCTGGTGTGGATCAGCACGTTGGGCACCACCGATGGCCAGAGCCGGACGGCGATCTCCGAAATCACGCTGCAGGCCGCTGAGTAGGCCGCGCTGATCGTCGTGCCTCGCGCACCCTGAAGGATCCGCTGGTATGAAAGCCCAACTGCTGCTGGCGTGCTGAGTCATCACCGCTGCCGGGCATGGGCACGACCGGTCAGCCGTAGGGCACTGCCCCCGTCAGACCTTGACGGCGATCTTGAAGATGAGGGTGACCAGGGCCCCGAAGGCGCCATGTGCGCTGATGTAAAGCCGCTTGGTGTCGTATCCGGCGACGTCCTTCATGGTTTCGGCGCCGAAGCGCGCCGGGGTCTGGCCATCGATGACGGTGACGTCGGCACCGAGCAGGGCGTGTCTGATGTGATTCCGCTCGGCCCCCGTGGCGGTGGCCACGACGTCTCCGATGGTGCGCCCCCCACCAGTGGCAGGAACCGCAGCGCAGGTGACGCCGTGCTCGTCGAGATAGCGGTTGACGGACTCGACGGTGGCGTCAGCGCCGACGACCAGGCTGAGGTTGCCGAGGTTGACGGCAATGTCAGTGTTGTCACCGGCGGTGAACGGCGCGTCCGGGTCGGGGATAAGCCCACCGGCGAGAACGTCACGAACCGCGGCGCCGAACACGCTGGTGTCCGGCTCGTCCGGGGATTGGTCGGGCAGCATGATCCCCGGGTTGAGCACCCCGGCCGGGTCGAACGCCTTCTTGATCGAGCGTTGGGCGGCGATCTCGACCGGGGTGAAGCGTTTGGTCATGAATTGGATCTTCTCGGTGCCGACCCCGTGCTCACCGGTGATGGTGCCGCCCAATCCCAACGCAGCGTCGATGATCTCGTTGTTCGCCGCTTCCAGAGCAGACTGCCGCCAGCGGGTTGTCCTTGTCGTAGAACGTGGTGGGGTGCAGGTCGCCGTCGCCGGCATGACCGCACACCGCGATGAACAGCAGCCCGTCGGAATGGCGTGCGGCGGTGGCCTGGATGGCTTCTTGCATCTCGGGGATCCGATCACGGGGCACGGTGACGTCGCCGATGAAGAAGCCCTTGCCGCTCTGCACCACCGAGTTGGGGGCGTTGAGCGGCCCGAACCACAGGGCGTCGCGGTCCTTCTCGTCCTCGGCCACCCGAACCTCGGTGGCCCGCTCACGCAGCACCCGCTCCACGATCGGCTGGTCGCGCGCGACCTCGGCGGTGGTTCCGTCGACGTCGATGAGCACGATGGAATCGGCGTCCAGGGGGTAGCCGGTGTCGTAGAACTGCTGCAGCCCAGCGATACCCGCCCGGTCGAGCCACTCCACCGCGGACGGCACCACCCCGGTGGCGATGATGGCGGCGATGGTGTCGGCGGCTTCCCGTGCGGTGGCGAACGCACCCATCAGACTGTGGGTGACTTCGGCGATCGGCCGCAAAGCGACGGTGGCCTCGGTGACGATGCCGAGCGTGCCTTCGGACCCGATGACGACGCCGAGGAGGTCGGGTCCCTCGTCGTCGTCGCTGAGCGTAGTGATGGATCCGTCGGGCAGGACGACGTTCACGGAAACGATGTGGTTGTAGGTGACGCCGTACTTCAATGCGTGGGGGCCGCCCGCATTTTCGATGATGTTTCCACCTACGGTGGCCAGGTGCGCAGAAACGGGGTCGGGCGAGAAGCACAACCCGTGCGGTGCCAGTGCCGCTTGGAGATCGGAGTTGATGACTCCGGGCTCGACTCGGGCACGGCGGTTCTCGACGTCGATGTCGAGGATCTCGTTGAGACCGGACAGGTCGAGCAGGACACGCCCCGCGGTGGGCATCATCCCGCCCGAGCAGTTCGATGCCCCGCCACGCGGCACGACCGCCACGTGGTATTCGGACGCAATCCGCATGATCGCTGCGATGTCGTCGCGGCTATGGGGACGCAACAGCAGGCCCGCCACTCCCCCGACGCCCCAGTAGTCGCGGCCGCGTTCGGCGAGTACGCCCTCGTCGGTGGTCACGTCGCCGTGGGCAGCGGCCGCAGTGGCGAACCGCTCGATGGCAACGCTGTCCGCGGCCACAGGGATTTGCGAAGTGTCAGTGGGCATTTCCATCAGCTTCCTTGTGCTCTTAACCACGCTTCTTCTTCGCCGGGAGCGGGGAGCACGCGCCCGCCTTCAATGGCGAAATGTGCTGGACTGTTTTGGATCACGACCAGGACCCGCTTGGCGGGAATGCCGGTGACTCGGGATGCCGCTGCGGCGATCTCGGCGACCAGTTGGCTACTTTGGGCTTCGGGGTGGCCGGTGCGGACCCAACCGTTGATCAACAGTGGTTGTGCGGGTTGCCCGTCGGTGTAGACGTCGTCGGGTTTGAGTTCGTGGAAGACGACGTTCACATAGGTGCCCGGAACGTGGTTGATCATCGAATGAATTCTCGTCACTTCGCCGGCCAGGCTGGCTTTGGTGGCGGCGCTGAGCATCGACTGCACCGTGGTGCACGTGTAGACCGGCATCTCTCAGCCCAGGAACGGTAGTTGCGGTTGGGTCGGCACCACGAGGACGGTGGGCCCGTCTGCCTCGAGGGCCGCCTTGAATTCGCGGGCGAGGCTCTCGGTGCCGTCCACATTGGCCGATCGGCACCCGAAACCGGTTGCCAGCGAGGCGATATCGAGCCCAGGTAAATTCAGGCCGGGCACATTGGGCGTCTCCTCGAGAAGCGCGAACGACTTCAGGACGCAGTATTCGCCGTTGCGCTGCACCACGAACACGATGGGCAGTTTGTGCTGCGCGGCGGTCCAGATGGCCTGGATCGAGTACTGGAAAGATCCGTCCCCGATCGAGGCGACGATAGTTCGCTTCACGCCTCGCGCCCGGTCGCCGAGCGCGATTCCCACCGCCGCGGGCACTCCCCAGCCGATGCCGCCGCTGCCGGTGGCGAAGAAGCTGCCGGTGCGCCGGGTCGGCCACCACTGGATGAGGTCCGCCAATGTGGAGGTGGACTCCATGACGACCGCCGCGTCGTCGGGCTTTACCGAACTCAGCACCGCGTAGACGTCATTCGGCAACAGCGGCGCAGATGCGAGCGGGAGTTCGCCGCTGAAATCTCGGCTCAGTCCCGTCGGTGCCTGACGGTCGGCCGGTACCTCCACGAGCTCCAAGAGCTGTTCCAGGACGGTGCCCATCTCACCAATCAGGCTGTCGCCCACCGGCGCAATCGCGGCGAGGTGGGGATCGGCGGTGATCTGCAGTACCTCGGTGCCCTCGGGCACGTAATCGCCGGCGACGAAGGGGTAGTACCGGAACACCTGCGCGCCGATCACGATGACCAGGTCATAGCCCGTCAATGCCTCACTGACACCAGCGATCGTCAGCGGCAGCGGCCCGCCGTACAAGGGGTGATCCTCGGGGAATGAGCACCGGTCTGACAGCCCACTGCCGCGAACCGATGCGCGCAGTTTCTCCGCGAACGCGATGCCGGCATCCCAGGCGCCGGCGCGATCGACCTCCGGCCCGAGGACCAACAGTGGTCGCTCCGCCTGGCTGATCCGCGCGGCGAACTCACGCAGGCGCTCGCTGTCTGCCTGGACGCGCTGGCTGACCGTCCTGACCACCGCCGGCCCCAGTGCCGGCTTGTTCCAGTCGTCGAGCGGAATGGACAGAAACACCGGACCCGCCGGCGGTTGCGTTGCCACGGCGTAGGCCCGCATGAATGCCGCGGGCACGTCCTCGGCACGCGCGGGCTCATAGGCCCATTTGACCCACGGCTGCGGCATGACCGTCGGGTCGGGGTTGTTCAAGTACGGGTCGACCACCGACATTTCACGGGTCTGCTGCCCGGCCGTGACGATCAGTGGCGTATTCGCGCGGTAAGCCGCAACGAGGCTGCCCATCGCATTCCCGGTGCCGGCTGCGGTGTGCAGATTGACCAAGGCGGGCTTGCCGGTGGCCTGCGCGAAGCCATCGGCCATCGCCAGCACCGATGCTTCTTGTAACCCCAGGACGTAGGTGAAGTCGTCGGGGAAGTTCTGCAGGAAGGTCTGCTCGGTGGAGCCGGGATTGCCGAACACCGTGGTCAACCCCAGTGTGCGGAGCAGGTCATAAGTCACGTCGTGGACGGTCTTGGTCTTAGTCATCGCTGATAACCCTTCGTGGAATAAGTTCAGTCCCGCTGCGCAAATCAGACACCCCAGCGAGTCAGGTTCACCCCGTAGAAACCACGGGTCGAGGGAAACCGGGGAGCTCCGCGGCAGCCAGAGAAACTGTGGGCGCTTCGGATCACTGCGGCCTCGCTCGCGTGTCAAGATCACCGGATGGCCGGGGACATCCGACGCGGCGCGCTGGTGGGACGGCGCGACGAGCAACGGAAGCTGGCCGAGTTACTGCAGCGCGTCCGCGGCGGCGGCAGCGGAGTTCTGGTCCTTCGGGGTGCGGCCGGCATCGGCAAGACCGCGTTGCTGCGTGAGGTTCGCGACATGCCTCCGATCTTCGGGTGATTGCGCTCAGCGGTGCGGAATCGGAAATGGAGCTTGCCTACGCCGGCGTGCAGCAACTGAGCGCCCCACTACTTGGTCATATCGACCGGTTGCCCGACCCGCAGAAGAACGCGCTGCGGGTGGCACTGGGCTTGCGTGACGGTGCTGCGCCCAATCGCCTCCTGGTGGCTTTGGCGGTGCTGTCCCTGCTCGCCGACGCCGGGGCGGAGCACCCCACTGTCTGCCTCATCGATGACGCGCAGTGGGTGGATCGAGCCTCACTGCAAGCCCTGGTGTTCGCCGGGCGCCGGCTCGCCGCCGACCCCGTAATGATGCTCTTCGCGGCCCGCGGATCGCAGGCCGATCCGGAACTGGCCGCCCTACCGGAGCTGCACCTCGGCGGCCTCGCCGACGCCGATGCTCAGACCCTGCTCGCGGCGACGATGCCTGCCCGTCTCGACGAAACCGTCCGCGACAACATCCTGGCCGAAGCGGGCGGAAATCCGCTGGCATTACTCGAATTGAGCCGTGCGCTGCCACCGGCGCGGCTGGCGGGCGGATACGGACTGACGGCCGCACCGCCGCTGGCAACGCGCATCGAGCAGACCTACGGCCAGCGGCTGCGCGAACTGCCGCCGCAGACACGCACACTCCTGCTGCATCGCGGCCGCCGAACCGACCGGCGAGCCAGCATGGTTGTGGGCCGCCGCCGCGCGGCTCGGAATCGGCGCCGACGCCGGTGTCCCGGCCGAACAGAGCGGCATGGTGACCGTGAACACCAGACTACGATTCCGGCATCCACTGGTGCGGTCAGCGATCTACCGCAGCGCCGCCCCATCGGAGCGCCGGCAGGCTCACACCGCGCTGGCCGAGGTGATCTCCGGGCCGGTCGCCGACGAGCACCGCGCCTGGCACCGCGCCCACGCCACCGACGCACCCGACGACGCGGTCGCCGCGGAACTGGTGCAGTCGGCCGAGCGAGCCCGCCGCCGCGGTGGCGCCGCAGCTGCCGCCGCGTTCCTCGAGCGCGCGGTGGAACTCACCCCGGATCCCATATCCCGCGCCGAGCGGGCACTGGCCGCCGCACATGCCAAACTTGTTGCCGGTGACGCAGAGGCGGCGACCAAACTGCTCCGCACAACCGTTCGCGTGGAGGACGAGTTTCTCAGTGCGCGAGTCGATCTGTTGCGCGCCAAGCTAGCCTTCGCTGCCAGCCGTGGCAGCGACGCACCGCCGTTACTCTTGGCGGCAGCCGAAAGGTTGCGCGACCTGGATCCCGCGCTCGCGCGGGAGACCTATCTTGAAGCGCTGATGGCGGCGATGATCGTGGGTCGGCTCTCCGCCGCGATGGCCGTGGCAGAGTCAGCGCGCAAGGCCCCATCCGCATCAGGACCGCCCAGAGCGGTCGACCTGTTGCTGGACGGGCTGGTAGTCAGACTCACCGGCGGATACGTCGCCGCAGCCCCGCTGCTGAAACGCGCCATCGCTGAGTACCTGCACGAAGAGAAGGCGGGCACGGCCGATCCGCGATGGCACGCCATCACCCTCCGAGTCTTGCTGGATCTATACGACGAGGACACATACAACGAGCTAAGCGCCCGCCAGCTTGAGCTACTCACCGCTGCAGGCGAATTGACGGTCCTTCCTGCGGCCCTCACCACCAACTCGGGCGTGTGTGTCAACTCAGGCGCCTTCGCGCAGGCCGCTGCGTTGCTCGAGCAGTCGAAGTCGATATCCGAAGCGACGGGCACGCCGCCCCACCGCGCCATCGAAGCGTATCTCGCCGCATACCGCGGGCAGGAGCAGCTGTGCGGCGACCTGGTGCAAGCGACGATCGAAGAAGCAACCGAACGCGGCGAGGGTAGCGAAGTCGGCGTGGTCCACTTCTCAGCGGCGATCCTCCACACCGGACTTCGTCAGTATGACAAGGCATTTGCCGCATGTATGTCGGCATTGGAGTTCGACGACATCGGGCTGCACGGCTATCTCCTGGTCGAGGTGGTTGAGGCAGCCACCCGGAGCGGCCACCGAAGCGCGGCCGAAGCTGCGCTTGACGAACTTGCTGAGCGGGCAGCGGCCAGTGGAACTGACAGCGCGCTGGGTCTCGCAGCCCGATCCAGGGCCCTCGTTGATGATGGTCCAAACGCCGAAGCCGACTACCAAGTAGCCGTGGCGAACCTCGAACGCAGCCCCGTCGTCGTTTACCACGCCCGCACGCACCTCGTCTACGGCGAGTGGTTGCGGCGTCAGAACCGCCGAGCCGAAGCACGCGACGAATTGCGCGTCGCTCATGAGATGTTTCTCCAGATGGGAGCCGACGGCTTCGCCGACCGGACTCGCCGGGAGCTCCAGGCCGCGGGCGAGCCCTTACGAGCAGAGCGAGGCAGCAGATCCACGGTGACATTGACGTCACAAGAAAGCTATATCGCCCGATTAGCAGGTGACGGCTACACCAACTCCGAAATCGCCAGCCACCTTTTCATCAGTCCGCGCACAGTGGAATGGCACCTGAGCAAGATCTTCACAAAACTCGGGGTGTCGTCCCGCCGCGAGTTGAGACAACACGGATAAGGATGCCTACTCGCACACCCCCAACCCCCGTCGATATCGCCGTTGCGGACGCTACTGCGCGAGGTATCCCCCGTCGACAGGCAGCACCACGCCGGTGATGAAGGAGGCGTCGTCAGAGGCGAGGAAGACGATGGCGCTGGCGACTTCGTCCGGTTCGCCGAGACGGCCCATCGGATGCATCCGCTCGATCGTCGCCAGGTATTCCGAGCCACCCGGCTCCTCCGGGAGCCGCTTGACCCGCTCGGTTCGAATCGTTCCAGGGGCAACGGCGTTGACTCTGATCCCTTGGTCGGCCCACTCGACCGCCAGATGCTTGGTCAAGCCGGTAGCGATGAACTTGGCGGGCCCATAGGCCGCCTGCCGCTTCTGACCGGCCAGCCCGGATATCGAGGAGAGGCAGACGATGGCGCCACCTCCGGTCGCCAGCATCGCCTCGATCGCGAACTTGCATGTGAGAAACATGCCGCGCCCATCGATGGCCATGACTTCGTCCCAGCTGTCGGCCGTCACCTCCATCGCATCACCGAGCGGGATGATGCCGGCGTTGGCTACCAGCACATCGAGGCGTCCGAAGCGGTCGGTCGCTGCCCCGACCATCCGCCGCGCGTCGCTCTCCACCGAGACGTCGCCGATAACCGTCTCGACCTCCGCCCCGGCGTGCCGAAGTTCATCTGCTAGCGCCCCCAGCGGCTCGCCCTGAATGTCAGTCACGATCAGCCGCGCGCCCTCGCGCGCGAAGAGCACGGCGGTCGCCCGACCGATGCCGAACGCCGCCCCGGTGATCACGGCCGACTTTCCGTGCAGGCGTCCCAGTCCTTGGGTCACGGCTTCCTCGTCGAATGCGGTGAAGGACCGCAGTTGCCACAGAAGTTGGCCCTAGGGCAGGGGTTCACCACGACATCGTTTCACTGCTGGTTGACGGTGTCCGTCCTTTGATCGTCGCGGCGCGCCGTATTGATGGTGAACGAAGAACAGGCCAGGACTTTCGTCCCGGCCTGTCCTTCTTTGGTGGAGCTGCCGGGAATCGAACCCGGGTCCTACGGCATTCCCTCGAGGCTTCTCCGTGCGCAGTCCGCTATGTCTCTACTCGGATCTCCTGATCACGCAAACAAGTCAGGATGACGATCCCAGTCGCTGTTTGATGTCCCGATAGATCCCGCGACCGGACTTATCGGTTTGTCCCTCTAGCTGATGCCAGGGTCCGGGCCGAGGGCGCTCCCGGTCTGACAGACTCACCGTCGCTTAAGCAGCGAGGGCGAAGTCGCGCTGATTGGAATCGGCGCTTAATTGGTTGCAACGACGCTTACGGTGGTCAATTGCCTGCACCGGCACGCTTCCCTTGATTCGATGCGCGAAGTCGAAACCGTTCAGCCCCTCGCACCCCTGCCGACCTTCAGCAGGAAAATCCATACTACCCCGCTGTTCAACACCGGCCAGCGAATCAATAGTCCCGAATCGGCCTCGACTCGCTTCGCCGAACGTGCGCTCACGGCGGAAATCCGTACCGAATTCCGCCGTGAACGCACGCTCGGTGCCGGCTAGATCACGTAGTTCAGATGGTCGACGATCCGGCGCCCGACCTCCTCGTCACCGCCGTAGGCGATCGCATCGACGTGGGCCGCCGGCGCCGTCCGCCCGCCCGCGATCCGCGTGAACAGCACTCCGTCCAATGCGATCGTCGACGTGGGCTCCTGCGCGCCGAAATCCGGCACGACACGACCGCGGCCTTCCATCGACACGTTGATGACCCGCCGCAGCGGGCCCGTCAATTCGATCCTGACCCGGGAACCGTCGGGCGCGCCGCCGAGCTTGCCGACGACGAAACCCATGCCGGCAGCCATCTCGTCGAGCGCCAGCGTCGACGCCGAACCCGCTAGTTCGCTGCTGCCTGAGGGTCGCGCGACGGCGTCACGGATATCGAGTTCGTGCATCCAGCAGTCGAAAATCCGCACCCGCATGAACCGTCCGTACGTGTCCGGCCCCGCCGGCGTCGCGGTGATGGTGTTCCACTCTTCGCCAGGCAGGGCGGTCAACAGCCTTGCGGCGCTCCGCGGTCACGCTGCGGAACTTCTCATGCAGCTCCGCGACGCTGAGGCCGCGAAGGTCCACACCCAGTGTTCGTTCATCACCCCGATGTCGTTGCGCACGTGTTCGAGGGTCGACACGTCGATGTCCGTCTTCGGGGTGGGCACGCCCTGCAACATCGACTCGGTGCCGACCAGGTGCGCGACGATGTCGCGCACCGTCCACCCGGGAAGCGACGTCGCCGTCGCCCAATCCGCGGCGCTCAGGGTTTCCAACAGGTCGTCGATGTCGCGCCAGGAGGCGAACAGACCGTCGAGCACGTCGGGCTTGGCGAGGTTGGTGGCGGGTCGAGACGGACTGCTCACTCGGCGAACGTAGTTCGTTCTCACCGCGAGCGTGCGTGAACTCCCCGATCAGAGTGGCTTGCGGCGCGCCACCGCACCCGCACCGAGCTCGGTGATGGGTACCGGGGTACCGAAAAGGTGACCCTGGGCCAGACGGCACCCGGCGTTGTACACCGTCTCCGCCTGCCCTGCTGTCTCGATTCCCTCGGCGATCACCACCAGGTTCATCGCCTCGCACAGTCCGATGACCGAGCGATACAGCGCCACATCTCGCGCCGGGTCTCCCCCGACCACCAGACTCCGGTCCACCTTGACGATCTGCACCGGCAGGCCGTGCAGATACGTCAGCGAGTTGTATCCCGCCCCGAAGTCGTCCAGCGCGACCTTCACCCCAATCGCATTGAGTCGCTTGATCTGTGCCGCGGCATCGGACGAGATCCACGATCGGGACGGTCTCGGTGATCTCCACGACCAGTCTGCCCGGCGGAATTCGATGCCGCGCCAGCGTCTGACGCACATGTTGTTCGAAGCCGGGGTTTCCCAGCCGCGCCGCGCCGATGTTGACGTGAATGTCCACATCCAGACCGGCCTCCTCGACCTGCCCGCACGCCATGTCCAGCACCATGGCGTCCAGCACCGCACCAAGCCCCGCCGCTTCGGCCACCGCGACGAATGTCTGCGGCGAGATGTGTATTCCGTTGGGTGCGGTCCACCTGGCCAGGGCCTCCACCGCCACCGGTGTCCCTTCCGGAAGGTGCACGACGGGCTGGAAGGCGAGGCTGAACCCTTCGGGGATGCCGCCGGCGGCGGCTGCGCAGCGCAGACGGGAAATCCGCCTGAACGCCCGACGTTGGTTGATACACCACGGCGGTGTTCTTGCCGAGCCGCTTAGACGCGTACATCGACACGTCCGCCTGCCGCAGCAGGTCATCGGAGGTTTGGCTGAGCCCGTCTGAGCTGGAACGCACCAGACCCATGCTCGCCCGCACCCGCAACGAGGAACCCTGAACCGCGAACGGCGCCCGTAGGGCCACCCGCAGCCGGTCTGCGACGACCTCCGGCTTCTCGAGTCCGCCGCCGATCAGGATCGCGAATTCGTCGCCACCGATGCGGGCGAGGGTGTCGGCATCCGTCACGCATCGCTGGAGCCGGTCGCCCACCGCACGCAGCAGTTCATCACCGGCAGCGTGGCCGAACCGGTCGTTCACCTCCTTGAAGTCGTCGAGATCGACGAAGATCAGCATGAAGCGGCCCCCGTGCATCGCGTCGTCGAGCCGCTGGCCGAACAACAACCGATTGGGCAGCCCGGTCATTGCATCGTGGAGGACCTGATACGCCAGTCCGCGTTGCGCCTCGTAGAGCCGCCGTGTCAACTTCCGCTGCGCGTCCATCGCTACCGCTTGGCGCGCGGCCACCAAGATGACCACCACCACCGTGGTGCTGACCACCACCGCGTCGAGCCGGTTGCCGGTCAGCAGGTGAAACGCCAACAACACCGTGATCCCGAGAAACCCCGAGTAGGGCAGCACCAGCTGCGCCCAATCCAGCCCCCGACGGTGAACGCCGGCCTCCGCCTGCGGCACGTCGCGGACGCCGAAGGCGATCAACAGGGCGCCCAAGACGAACCCCACCCCGCACCACAGCTGACCCGTCGGGCCACCGACGGAGTCGAAGTAGGCCACCAACCGGTCGGATGCCGCGATCAACACCATGCCGCACGCCAGCAGCAGGTAGTTGGCCCGGTACCGCTGCTCGGATCGGTAGACCATCCCGATCACGCAGGCGACAACGACGAGGACGAGTTCGAGCAGCGCGTACACGGTCTCGAGCGCAGGGTTTCCGGACCGCGGCCAAGCGGCGGTGGACAGCAGCCGAATCCGCCGATGATCACCAGGATCGCGAACGACATCGCCGCCACCAGGCCGTCCAGAGCGGTGGTGACCACGGTGTGCGACGGCGAGCTATCAGGAGACCCGGTCACGGCACCACCGGCGCGCGTCAGCAGCAGCACCGAGGCCAATGCCAGGAGCGGGAACAGGAAGTAGGCGACCACCCCTGCCGGACGTGACCGCCGCCCAGTTCGTCCACCAGGCGAGCTCAGCGACCATGAGGCTTGCCAGCGTGCCGACGGCGAGCAGTCGCCAGGTTCGGGACGCACCGTGTGCTCGCCGTGCCGTGACCAGGCCGTAGCTGACCGCCCCGGCTCCGGTGGCGAACTGGAGTGCCGCGACCAACCGACGGGCCGGCTCATCGCCCCACAGCGCGAGTGAGTTCACCACCACCAGCGCGATGGCGGTGATGATCAGCATGAGACGAATCCGGTAGCCCGTAGGCGCCACGCGCCTCCTTCCCCCGCGACCGGCCCCCGCTCGGTCCTGGTGCTAGAGACGACGGTAGCTACCCGGCGGCGATCATTCCGACAGATACCAATGCCAGCACCATCCCGATTGCCTGCCAGCGAGTCACTCGCTCCCTCAGCACCACGATCGCCAGCAGGACAGTGGCCGCCGGATAGAGCGCGATGAGGACGCCGGCCAGCGACAACATCGACGATTGCAGCGCCACCAGCGTCGCGACGTTGGCGACGGTGTCGAGCACTCCGGCGAGCAATGCCAGCCGCAGCGACACCCCCCGCTCGAGCACCAGATTGGCCGTGGCCGCCGCGGCCAGCAGCACGATCGCTGCCGCCGCCAACCGCCCGAACACCAGCGGCCACAGCTCGGCCTCGACAGGCACCTGGTGCAGGACCACGAAGTTCATCCCGAAGGCGACCCCGGAACCCACGGTCAGCCAGGCCACCTTCAGCGTGAACTTGTGCGGTGTGCTCGGCTGATCGATCCGGTGCTGGATTCTCTTCGCGCAAGCGGCTCATCGGCTGGCCTCCGCGGCTCACCAGCACGACCGCGGCGAGCGCCAGCAGCACGCCCACCAGCGCGACCGGCCCGGGCCGCTCCCCCAGCGCCAGCCCGACGCCGACCGGGATCCCGGCAACCAGGATCGCCGTCAACGGCGACACCACCGAAATCGGTCCGGACCCCAGCGCCGCGTAGAACCACCACACCCCGAAGGCCTGGCCAACGCCGGACAGCAGTCCCCACAGGACCGCGGGTGTGCTGACCTGGCCACCGACCGGCACCGCGATGACGATCAGCAGCAGCAGCGCCACCGGGTAGGAGACCACCACCACCCGCAGCGCGGCGACCCGGCGCGACGCGATGCCGCCGACGAAGTCGCTGATGCCATATCCCAGCGCCGCTAGCAGCGCACTGAGGACGCCGGTCAGGAGTTCATGCCCTTGACGCGTCGTCCCATCTCGCGGGTGACCTCACGCTCCGCATCGCGGCGCGCCAGGTCCTGGCGTTTGTCGTGGGCCTGCTTACCGCGGGCCAGCGCCAGCTCCACCTTGACCCGGCCCCCGGTGAAGTACAGCGACAGTGGGACCAGGGTCAGGTTGCCGTCGCGGATCTTGCCCACCAGGTTGTCGATCTCGCGCCGGTGCAACAGCAGCTTGCGATTGCGCCGCGGCGCATGGTTGGTCCAGCTGCCATGGTGATACTCGGGGATGTGCAGGTTGCGCAGCCAGATCTCGCCGTCGTCGAGCGGTCGCGAACGCGTCGGCCAGCGAGGCCTGCCCCTCCCGCAGGCTCTTGACCTCGGTGCCCATCAGCGCGACCCCGGCTTCGAAGGTCTCGAGAATCGAATAGTTGTGCCGCGCTTTGCGGTTGGTCGCAACAACCTGGTTGTTGCTGTCCTTGGGCGCCTTGGGTTTCTTGGCCACAGCTACCTTCGCACGTACAGGCGCAACGTGGCATACGCCGTGACACCGGCCATCGCCACGCCCACGAACAGCAGGATCGGGGCGATGTAGAGGATGTCGGCGTAGTCGATGCGTGCGATCAGATTGGCTTGGTAGAACTGGTCGAGGGCCTTCTCCAGGAACAGCGCGCGCACCGCGATCAGCCCGCCGATGGAGATCAACACGCCGAGGAACGCCGCGAGCATCGCCTCGACCAGGAACGGCAACTGCGTGTACCAGCGACTCGCACCGACCAGTCGCATGATCCCGATCTCGGTCCGCCGGGTATAGGCGGCGACTTGAACCATGTTGGCTATCAACAACACCGCGCCGATCGCCTGCACCAACGCCACCGCGAACGCCGCGTTGGACAGCCCGTCGAGCACCGCGAACAGCCGGTCGATCAAGTCCTTCTGATTCAGGACGTTGAGCACGCCGGGCTGGCCGACCATGGCCTGCGTCGAAGTCCGTGTGCTCCTCGGGGTCGTCGAGCTTGACGACGAACGACGCCGGGAACGCGTCCTTGCCCGCCACGTCCTTGTACTGCGGGAACTTTCGGATCGCGTCGTCGTACGCCTCGTCGCGGTTCAGGAACCGAACGGACCGGACGTCGTCGCGGTCCTCGATCGTCGTGCGCAAGCGCCTTGCACGGGTCGGCGTCGCAGGTCGGGTCGTTGGCCGACACGTCGTTGGTGAGGAAGACCTGGCTCTCCACCCTGTCGAGGTAGATGTCGCGCGACTGGTCGGCCAGGCGCACCACCAGCAGCCCGCCACCGAACAGGCCGATGGAGATCGCGGTGGTGAGAATCATCGCGACCGTCATGGTCACGTTGCGGCGAAGCCCGGTCAGGACTTCGTTGACGAGAAAGCCGAAGCGCACTTAGCGATCCATTCCGTAGACGCCGCGCTGTTCGTCACGAATCAGCCGGCCGAGTTCGAGTTCGACGACACGCTGACGCATCGAGTCGACGATGTGGTGGTCGTGGGTGGCCATCACGCACGGTCGTGCCCGTGCGGTTGATCCGCTCGAGCAGGTCCATGATGTCCTTGCTGGTCTCCGGGTCCAGGTTTCCGGTCGGCTCGTCGGCCAGCAGCACCAGCGGCCGGTTGACGAACGCACGGGCGATGGCGACGCGCTGCTGCTCACCGCCGGACAACTCGGCGGGCAGTCGGTTGGCCTTGCCGGACAGCCCCACCATCTCCAGGACGTCGGGAACCACCCGGTTGATCACGTCGGCGCGTTTACCGATCACCTCGAGGGCGAAGGCGACGTTCTCGAACACGGTCTTCTGCTGAAGGAGGCGGAAGTCCTGGAACACGCAGCCCATGACCTGACGCAGACCCGGGGATGTGGCGGCCGGAGAGCTTGTTGACATGGAACTTGGACACCCGGATATCACCGGAGGAGGGGTGTTCCTCGGCCAGCAGCAGCCGCATGAAGGTGGATTTGCCCGACCCGGACGGTCCGATGAGGAAGACGAACTCACCCTTCTCGATCTTGACCGAGATGTTGTCGAGCGCTGGACGTGCCGACGACTTGTACTGCTTTGACACGTGGTCGAGGGTGATCATCACGGCACGCCAGTGTAGCGGGGGAGCATGTGGTTACCTCGGCACTACCGTGTCGACGCCGTAGTCGGCGGTACCGGAACCGCCGATGTGGTGGCGGGGGCCGACGTCGGCGGGGGCGCCTGCGTGTAGGTCTGGGGGCTCAGCGGCAGCGGACCGTCGGGGTCGATCACGGTCGTCGTCGGGCCGGCGGGACCGGTCGGGGTCGTTGTCGCCGACCCGGCGAAGTCGTCGGTTCCGTCGGACTCGTCGTCGGTGTGGAGGTCGTCGTGGTAGTGGTGGTGAACTCGGGTTCCCTGCTCCGCACGTTCGTCCTCGGTACCCAGGTGTAGTTCGGGTCGGGTACGAAGCCGGGCGGCACCACCTGCTGCGTCTGATCCTGCGGCGTGCCCGCGGTTTCGGGCTGGTAGTTCTGGTTCACCCAGAACAGCGCGACGAACGCCAGGATCAGCCCCGCGGTGGACGAGCGCATCCGGCCGCCGAGGATGTACGCCGGCCAGCCGCGGGTCTCGTCGGCGGAGCGCCTGAACGTCAGCTTCATTTGTCCGACTCCGGGCCCTGGGTCTGTTTCTCGGCGTCGGCTGCCGTGGCGGGATGCGGGATCGCGCCAACCATCGGGGTCTGGCCATCGGCGGGTGCGACGATGCCCGCGCGGCGCAGCGCCCGGATCACCAGAATGCGCAGCCTGCGGCCCACCTCGAACTGCTTGCCGGGAAGCGTGCGGGCCACCATCCGTAGGTTCACGGTGTCGAGCTCGATGCTCTCGACGCCCATCAGTTGCGGTGCATCGAGCAGCAGGTCTTGCAGTTGGGGGTCGTTCACCGCCTTCTGAGCCATATCGTGCAGGACGTCGTTGACGATGTTGAGATCGGCCGACGTCGGCACCGGGATGTCGATGACGGCCCTGGCCCAGTCCTTGGACAGGTTGACCGTCTTGACGATCTGACCGTTGGGGATGGTGATACATCTCGCCCTCCGCCGACCGCAGCTTCGTCACCCGCAGCGTGACGTCCTCGACGGTGCCCTCGGCCGGCTGCGGCGATGCCGTTGACGGTCAACGAGACCAGATCGCCGAAGCCGTACTGCTTCTCGGTGATGATGAAGAACCCGGAGAGCAGATCCTGAACCACCCGCTGCGCGCCGAAGCCCAGCGCCGCGCCGATCACCGCCGCGGGCGCCACCAGCGAGCCGATCGGAATCGCCAGGATGTCGGTGATCTGCACCGCCACCATGACGAACAGCAGCGCCACCGACACCCACGAGATCACCGAGGCCACCGCCTGGCGGTGCTTGGCGCTCTCCGAGCGGACCAGCTGATCGCTCTCCTGGTATTCGGCGTCGATACGGCGGGTGATGCGCTTCGCCGCCCAGTTGATGAACCGGGCGGCCAGCAGCCCGCCGATCACCAGCAGCGCGATCCGCACGCCGCGGTCGAGAATCCAGACCCCGATGTCACCACGCCAGAAGCCGTGCCAACGCGAGGCCAGGTCGAATGCAAGAACGGTACTAGTCGTCATCTTTTCTGTTGCGCCACCGGATACCGGCTTCCAGGAAGCCGTCGATGTCTCCGTCCAGCACGGCTGCTGGATTGCCGACCTCGTACTCGGTGCGCAGATCCTTAACCATCTGGTAGGGGTGCAACACATAGGAACGCATCTGATTGCCCCAAGAGCTGCCGCCGTCGCCCTTGAGGGCGTCCATCTCTGCTCGCTCTTCTAAACGCTTGCGTTCCAATAACTTTGCCTGAAGCACGCGCATCGCCGACACTTTGTTCTGCAATTGCGACTTCTCGTTCTGGCAGGTGACGACGATACCTGTAGGGATGTGGGTGAGTCGAACCGCCGAGTCGGTGGTGTTGACCGACTGACCACCGGGCCCGCTGGACCGGTAGACATCCACCCGGACGTCGCCTTCGGGGATCTCGATGTGGTCGGTGGTCTCGGTGACCGGCAGCACCTCGACTTCGGCGAACGACGTCTGACGCCGGCCCTGGTTGTCGAATGGGCTGATTCGCACCAGCCGGTGGGTGCCCTGCTCGACCGAGAGCGTGCCGTAGGCGAACGGGGCGTGCACGGCGAAAGTCGCGCTCTTGATGCCCGCCTCCTCCGCATACGAGGTGTCGAACACCTCGACGGGATATTTGTGTTGCTCGGCCCAGCGGATGTACATCCGCATCAGCATCTCGGCCCAGTCGGCGGCGTCCACCCCACCGGCTCCGGAACGGATGTTGACCAGCGCTTCCCGCTCGTCGTACTCACCGGAGAGCAGGGTGCGGACCTCCATCGCAGCGATGTCCTCCTGAAGCTGCTTGAGCTCGGCGTCGGCCTCGACCAAGGCTTCGGAACCGCTTGCTCCATCCTCTTCGGCGGCGAGCTCGTAGAGCACCGGCAGATCGTCGAGCCGACCGCGCAGCTCCTCGACGCGACGCAGCTCGCCCTGCGCGTGCGACAGCTCACTGGTGACCTTCTGCGCGCGCGACTGGTCGTCCCACAGGTTCGGGTCGGAGGCGTCCTGCTCGAGCTTTTCGATACGACCGCGAAGCGCCTCGACATCGAGAACCCGCTCCACCGTGGTGAGCGTGGAGTCGAGGGTGGCGATATCGGCTTGACGGTCAGGATCCACGGGAGTTCAGGGTACTCACTCCGCTGACGGCGTCTCCGTCACCTGCGCGGAATGCCGGGTCTGGCGGTCGCCACCATTAGCATCGGGTTGGACCCTCGTCCGGCGCGTCGCGACAGCCCCTTGCGCGTGTCCGGGCAGCGACAGAAGGCAGCGCTAATGCCCCCTATGCGGCCGTATCACGTGGCCATCGTCGGCGCAGGACCCTCGGGTTACTTCGCCGCCGCTTCCCTGCTGAAGTTCGCTGCATCGGATGAATCCGGTGATCGTGACGTGCGCATCGACATGCTGGAGATGCTTCCCACCCCGTGGGGTCTGGTGCGCTCGGGGGTGGCCCCCGACCATCCGAAGATCAAATCGATCAGCGACCAGTTCGAGAAGACGGCAATCGATCCGCGGTTCCGGTTCTTCGGCAACATCGTGGTCGGTGATCACGTTCATCCGGCAGAACTGGCCGAGCGCTACGACGCCGTCGTCTACGCGATCGGCGCCCAAGCCGATCGGGCGTTGGGCATCCCGGGTGAGGATCTGCCGGGCAGCGTGGCCGCCGTCGACTTCGTCGGCTGGTACAACGCGCACCCCCACTTCGGGGAGATGGCGCCCGATCTATCGCGCCATCGCGCGATTGTCGTGGGCAACGGCAACGTCGCCCTGGACGTCGCGCGCATCCTCGTCAGCGATCCCGCCGCGCTGGCGGAAACCGACATCGCCGACCACGCACTGCAGTCGCTGCACAGCCGCGGCGTGGAGGAAGTGGTGATCGTGGGCAGGCGCGGGCCGCTACAGGCACCGTTCACCACTCTGGAACTGCGCGAGCTCGGCACCCTCGAGTCGCTCGGCGACGTGGACATCGTCGTCGATCCCGCTGATGTCGCCGACATCACCGACGACCAACTGGAGGCGGCGGGCAAGACGGTCCGTAACAACATCAAGGTGTTGCGTGGGTACGCCGAGCGCACACCGAGCGGCGCGACACGTCGCATCGTGTTCCGCTTCTGCACGTCGCCCGTCGAGATCAAAGCCGGCGATGGCCAGGAGAAGCGAGTGGCGTCGATCGTGCTCGGCCGCAACGAACTGGTCAGCGATGCCGACGGGCGGGTGACGGCGAAGGACACCGGCGAACGCGAGGAGGTGGCGGCGCAACTGGTGGTCCGGGCGGTCGGCTACCGCGGCCTGCCGACGCCGGGGCTGCCTTTCGACGAGCGTGCCGGCACCATCCCGCACGTCGACGGCCGGGTGGCCGGGAGCCGCAACGAGTACGTGGTGGGGTGGATCAAGCGCGGCCCCTCCGGCGTGATCGGCAGCAACAAGAAGGACTCGCAGGACACCGTCGACACGCTGCTGGCGGACATGAGCACCGCCGAGCTTTCCGACTTCGACGCCGATCACGCCGATCGGCTGGCGAAGTGGCTGCTGGAGCGACAGCCCAAGGTGGTGACCGACGACCACTGGAAGCTGATCGACGATCACGAACGCCTGGCGGGAAAAGAAGCCGGCCGGCCGCGGGTCAAGCTGACCAGCGTTGCCGACCTGCTACGCATCGGGCACGGCTGACGACAAGCGGGCGAGGAACGAGCCCGTGAGGAGTCAGCCCATCAGACACGGCTGACGACAAGCGGGCGAGGAACGAGCCCGTGAGGAGTCAGCCCATCAGACACGGCTGACGACAGCTAATACCTCCGCGCCGTGTCATCGAACCGAGGTCCGTCGTCGCCCGGAGCGAACCTCCAGTTATCGGCGTTCTTCGGCGAGTACACGACCGGAAACAGCTGTCCCATCGTCGGCCAATCCTCGACATCGACTTCAAGGCGCTGATAGACGGTGTACTCGTTGACAGTGGGACCGCTGATAACCCCGGTGATGGTGACGATATTGCCGTCCGTCGACGCCATCCGGGCGCGGGCTGACCCCGGTGACCAGAAGCGTGCCCTGCGGCCAGCCGGCACCGGCACCGGCACTGGCGCCACGGCGCCGCATGAGAATTGGCCGCGCGAGAAGCACCAGCGCACCGACAAGCAGAAGGATGATCGCGAATTCGGCCATACCGACATGGTAGGACGGCAGCTATGAGCACCCTCGTGGATGACATGGCGCTGGTTGTCGAATTGGCCGAGGAAGCCGACTCGCTGACGATGCAGCGCTTCGGCGCGGTGGACCTGCGCATCGAGACCAAACCCGACATGACGCCCGCGACCGATGCCGATCTCGACGCCGAGACGATGTTGCGTGGCCGGCTGGCCGAGCGGCGGCCCGGCGATTCGGTGCTCGGCGAAGAGTTCGGCGGCACCGCGGAGTTCAGCGGCCGGCAATGGGTGATCGACCCGATCGACGGCACCAAGAACTTCGTCCGCGGAGTGCCCGTGTGGGCGACGCTGATCGCGTTGCTCGTCGACGGCGTGCCGGTCGTCGGCGTGGTGAGTGCCCCCGCCCTGGGACGACGGTGGTGGGCGGCGCAGGGTCAGGGTGCGTTCAGCTCGTTCGGCGGTGTGACGCGACCGATCTCGGTCTCCGGTGTCGGTGATCTCGGCTCGGCGAGCCTGTCGTTCTCCGACCTGACCACCGGCTGGGAGGCGGGCCGGTCCCGGTTCCTCGATTTAACCGACGCCGTGTGGCGGGTGCGCGGCTACGGCGACTTCTGGTCGTACTGCTTGGTGGCCGAGGGTGCCGTCGATATCGCGGTGGAGCCGGAGGTCAAGCTGTGGGATCTCGCGCCGCTGGACATCCTGGTGCGCGAAGCCGGCGGCCGGTTCACGAATCTGGCAGCCGAGCCGGGGCCCCACGGCGGCAGCGCGGTGGCGACCAACGGGTTGCTGCACGACGCGGTGCTGGCTCGCTTGGCTTCCGCCTGACGGAACCGCCCGTCCGACCGCAGCGATTCGGGCGCGACGCGCCTAGCCTGAGTACGGCAGGGTCGGCAGTGGATGGAGCGTTACGTGCAGCAGCTCAGCTGGACAGACGACATGATGCTGCGCGCCGAGCGGCCCGAGACCCCGATACAGATCCAGATGCTTCTGATCTATGACCCGGCAACAGCACCCGGCGGCAGGGTGACCTTCAAGGGAGTCCTCGAAGAAATCGGTGCCCGATTACATCTCGCGCCGATGTTCCGGCGGCGGTTGACCGAATTGCCGGGCGGCCTACACATGCCGTACTGGGTGGACGATCCCGACTTCGATCTCGAATACCACGTCCGCCACATCGCATTACCGCAACCGGGGGACTGGCGTCAGCTCTGCATCCAAATCGCTCGTATCCACGCGCGCCAGATCGACTTACGTCGCCCGCCGTGGGAGATGACGGTCATCGAGGGGCTCAATTCGGTGCCAGGGGTCCCGCGGGGAGCGTTTGCGATCGGCCTCAAGCTGCACCACAGCGTGGTCGACGGGATGGAAAGCGTCGAACTGATGGCCGCTTTGCACGACCTCGCACCCGACGGCCCGCGCCCCGATCCGCCCGAAACGCCCTGGGCGCCAAGCGCTCTGCCGTCGACCGTGGAACTGATGTCACGGACCGCGGTCAACGGTGCACTGTATCCGCTTCGGGCGAGCAGGGTGATGAGTCGCAGCGCGCTCAAGACAATGGGCCAATTGGCTTGTCTGCCCGGCAAATTGGCCGGTGGTATCGGGTCGACATTTGGGAGCGGTTCCGGCTCGATCTTCGCTCCGCCCACTCGGTTCAACGACTCGGTCTCCCCGCATCGAGTCTTCGAGGCGCGATTCCATGACCTCGCGGACTTCAAGCGCATCAAGGCATCGGTGCCGGGGGCGACCATCAACGATGTGGCGCTGGCCTATGTCGGTGGCAGCCTTCGTCGCTATCTGGAAGGACATGGCGAGTTGCCGGACGGCACACTCGTTGCGGCGTGTCCCGCGTCGATCCGAGACGCGAGCGACAAGGGCGGTGGCGGCAATCGGCTCTTCGGCAGAGCGCAGTCGCTGGCAACGAATGTGGCGGACCCGCACAAGCGTCTCGCATCGATCGCCGCCGAGTCCGCCGTGTACCGCGACAACTCCGATCCTTCGAGTCGCGCGCGGCTGATGGAGCTGGCGGGACTGATACCCACCACCCTGCTGGGCTTGACGGTGAAGGCGGCGAGCGCGATGCCGTTCTCTGGCCCCACCATCGTCAACACCACCGTGAGCAACGTGCCCGGCCCGACCGTACCGATCTACTTCAGGGGCGCCCGCCTCGTCCGCGTCACCGGCCTCGGCCCGCTGATCGCAGGGTCTAACCTCTTCCACGTCATCGCGAGCTACAACGGGACCGTGTCGATGGGCGTCACCGCCGATCGCGGCGCACTGCCCGACCCGGCCAATTACGCCGACTGCATGCAGTCCGCGTTCGACGACCTGTTGGCCACAGCCACCTGACCGTGCTATCCGACCGCGTCCACCGGCGTAAGCGGGCGGGCCTGGTGGACGTGCTCGAGGAACAAACCGATCGCCCGCACCACCGCCCCCGTTCGGGTGCCGTCGACGAGATCGAATCCGTGACCGGTGCCCGGCAGCTCCACATAGCCGACCGCGTTGCTCGACGTCGCGCGCAGGCGCTCAACGAAACTGCGTGCCTCACCGACGGGAATGATCACGTCACTGTCACCGTGGAGGACCAAGAATGGTGGCGCTGCGGCGTTCACCCGGGCCAGCGGCGAGGCGTCACGGAACAGATCCGGTTTGCGGGATTGGGGACGTTTGACCACGACCCGCTCCAGAAAGTCCATGAATCGAGCGCGCTCCGGCGTCGAGCGGTCTTCCCAGTCGTAGCGGCCGTAGACACTGACGACCGCGTCGACCGACGTGTCTGCCGACGCCGGCAGCCCGGCCTGCCACTGCGGGTCACCCGGCGTCAGGCCGACAAGCGTGGCCATGTGACCACCGGCCGAGCACCCCGCGACGGCGACGAACGTGCGATCGCCTCCATACTGGTCGGCGTTCGAGCGAGCCCAGGCGATCGCTGCCTTGACGTCGATGATCTGGCGAGGCCAGCGGTGCTTCGGGCTGGTTCGGTACTGCACCGACAGGCACACCCAACCCATTTCGGCGAGATGGGCCATCAGCGCATGGCCTTGCAGCACGCGGCTGCCGAAGATCCATGCGCCACCGGGGATGAAGACCAGAACCGGTGCCGGCCCGGACAGATCGGCACGACGCCACACGTCGAGCAGTTGGCCGGGCTCGTCACCGTAGGGCACCGAGGCGCGGAAGACGGCCCGGCGTTGGCGAGAGGCGTCGCGCCATGGGGCGCCGGCATCGGCGACGGGCCAGGGTTGCGCCAGCGCATCGGCGGCGATGACGTCACTCATCCCGGCGGTCATCACGTCACCCAGACCACGCAGGTGCGTGCGACGGCTGTCAGCTGCCCCTGGGCCCAACCGGGTCTTGGCCGACATCATGAAGTCGGGCAGATAGCGCAGGCCCCACACGCTCAATGCGGCCATTCCGACCATCGGCTCGAGGTGGCGGCCGATCACCGGCAGCCCCGCCGTGAACGCTCCGGCCGCGACGAAGTAGTCGTCGAAGCGCGCCCGCGCCACCCAACTCGCGCGGGCCCGAAGTGTCAGTGATGCTTGCCTGCTGCCAGGCGCCAAGTTCACCGTGGGAGCATAGGCCCCCCGCGGTCTCTGCAAACTGTTTTCGACGAATCCGTGACAACTGAAATTGCCTGTAGCACTTTGCGTCCGCGCGCGTTTGCCACGACGCGGCGGGACCTACAGCTAAGATGGTCGGGACCAGCCGCTTTGTGACCTGCATTACAGACCCCAACAACTTACCGACGAGTCAGTTGGGATACCTTACTCTGGAGTCAGTTGCGGTGAATCAGCGCGCCTGAGCCCCAGTGAGGAAGTCGACATGACCAACACCCTTCCCTCCAAGCGAAGCGGCACGGAGAGTGCTGTGGGCCTCCAGAAGCACAGGCGCACAGCGATCGATGTCGGGATAGCGCTGCTCACCCCGATCGTGGGCCAGGAGTTCCTGGACAGGTACAACCTGCGCGACCCGCTCAACCGCGGCCTGAGGTACGGCGTGAAGCACGCGTTCTCCGCCGCGGGCGCCTCCACGCGACAGTTCAAACGCATCCAGGGCATTGGCAAGCCACCGACCCGGTTGAAGGCCAGCGGTGCCGATTACTTCGATCTGACGCCTGATGACGACCAGCAGATGATCGTCGAGACGGTCAACGAATTCGCCGAGGAGATCCTGCGTCCCGCAGCGCATGACGCCGACGACGCCGCCGCCTACCCGCCGGGTCTGATCGCCAGGGCCGCCGAACTCGGTATCACCGCGATCAACATCCCCGAGGACTTCGACGGCATCGCCGAGAGCCGCAGCACCGTGACCAATGCGCTCGTCGCCGAGGCGCTGGCGTACGGCGACATGGGCCTGGCCCTGCCGATCCTGGCCCCCGGAGGTGTCGCGTCGGCGCTCACCCACTGGGGCAGCGCCGACCAGCAGGCCACCTACCTCACGGAGTTCGCCGGCGACAACGTTCCTCAGGCGTGTGTGGCGATCGCCGAGCCCCACCCGCTGTTCGACCCGACCGCGCTCAAGACCACCGCGGTCCGCACCCCGAGCGGGTACCGGCTCGACGGGGTCAAGTCGCTGGTTCCGGCCGCCGCGGACGCCGAGCTGTTCATTGTCGCCGCCCAACTCAACGGCAAGCCTGCGCTTTTCATCGTCGAGGCTTCCACCAAGGGGCTGACCGTCAAGGCCGACCCGAGCATGGGCATCCGCGCCGCCGCGCTCGGCCAGGTCGAGCTCGCCAAGGTCACCGTGCCGCTGAGCGCCCGACTGGGTGAGGAGGCTGCTGCCTCCGATTCCGCCCAGATCTACACAGAGGCAATCGCACTGTCCCGTCTGGGCTGGGCGGCGCTGGCCGTCGGTACCTCGCACGCGGTGCTCGACTACGTCATCCCCTACGTCAAGGAGCGCGAAGCGTTCGGCGAACCGATCGCCCGCAGACAGTCGGTCGCCTTCATGTGCGCCAACATCGCGATCGAGCTCGACGGACTACGGCTGATCACATGGCGCGGCGCAGCACGTGCCGAGCAGGGTTTGTCATTCGCCCGCGAGGCCGCGCTGGCCAAGAAGCTCGGCACCGATAAGGGCATGCAGATCGGCCTCGACGGTGTCCAGCTGCTCGGCGGTCACGGCTTCACCAAGGAACACCCGGTCGAGCGCTGGTACCGCGATCTGCGGGCCATCGGCGTCGCCGAAGGTGTTGTGGTCCTTTAACTCTCACCGATCTTGCTAAAAGACTCAGAAAAGGACGAGAAAGAGACCCACATGGCGATCAATCTGGAACTGCCGAAGAAGCTACAGGCGGTCATCGAAAAGGGGCACCAGGGCGCGGCCGAGATGCTGCGGCCGATCTCGCGCAAGTACGACTCGAAGGAACACGCCTATCCCGTCGAGCTGGACACGATCGCGACGCTGTTCGAGGGCATCTCCGAGGCCAAGACCATCTCGTTCGCCGGCGCCGAGGCGTTCCGTGACGGAGCCGATGGCCCGAAGGGAAACATCAACGGGGGCAACATGTCCGCCGTGCTCAACATCATGGAGGTCAGCTGGGGCGACGTCGGGCTGGTGCTGTCGATCCCCTTCCAGGGGTTGGGCAACGCAGCGATCTCCGGCGTCGCGACCGACGAGCAACTCGAGCGGCTCGGCAAGGTGTGGGCCGCGATGGCCATCACCGAACCGGGTTTCGGCTCCGACTCGGCCGCGGTGTCGACCACCGCCGTCCTCGACGGCGATGACTATGTGATCAACGGCGAGAAGATCTACGTCACCGCCGGATCGCGCGCCACCCACATCGTGGTGTGGGCGACCTTGGACAAGACCAAGGGCCGGGCGGCGATCAAGTCGTTCATCGTCCCACGCGAGCACCCCGGCGTCACGGTCGAGAGGCTCGAGAACAAGCTCGGCATCAAGGCCTCCGACACCGCAGCGATCCGGTTCGAAAATGTCCGCATTCCCAGGGACAACCTGCTGGGTAGCCCGGATATCAACGTGGAGAAGGGTTTTGCCGGGGTCATGGAGACCTTCGACAACACCAGGCCCATTGTGGCGGGCATGGCCGTCGGCATCGCACGGGCCGCGCTCGAGGAGCTTCGCAAGATCCTCACCGGTGCAGGTATCGAGATCTCCTATGACAAACCGGCGCATGCCCAGAGCGCTGCGGCCGCGGAGTTCTTGCGGATGGAGGCCGACTGGGAGTCCGGCTACCTACTGACGCTGCGGTCGGCGTGGCAGGCCGACAACAGGATCCCGAACTCCAAGGAAGCCTCGATGGGCAAGGCCAAGGCCGCGCGTGCCGCCAGCGACATCACCCTGAAGACCGTCGAACTGGCCGGAACCACCGGCTATTCCGAAGGCGCCCTGCTCGAGAAGTGGGCCCGCGACTCGAAGATCCTCGACATCTTCGAAGGCACCCAACAGATCCAGCAGCTGGTCGTCGCCCGCCGCCTGCTCGGCCTGTCGTCAGCCGAACTGAAGTAGACGCTTCTCAGAAGGACTCCGAAAACGGCGGCGATCTGCTCGAACGTTTCAGAAACCGTCGTGGACGACCACCCGGGTGCGCCCGGTGACGCCGCCGGCGATGATGCTGCCGAGTACGTCGGCGACTTGCAGCACCGAGACGTCCCGGGTGATCCGCGCCAGATGACGCGGCCGAAGCTCGGACTCGAGCTGAGCCCAGAGCTCACGCCGCGGGCCGATGGGAAGCGTCACCGAGTCGATACCGGCGAGCGTCACACCGCGCAGGATGAACGGCAGGACGGTGGTCGGCAGGTCCGGTGACCCGGTGAGTCCTGAAATGGCAGCCACACCAGCGTATTTCAGTGTGCTCAACGCATAGGCCAGGGTCTTGCCACCGACGCAGTCGACGACAGCGGCCCAGTGCGCTTTGCCCAGGGGACGCACCTTGTCCTCAGGACCGGGCACCCGGTCGATGACCTCCGAAGCGCCCAGGTCCCGCAGCAGATCATGCGCATCGGCCTTGCCGGTCGAGGCGACCACCTCATAGCCCAGGGCGGCCAGCAGATCGACGCTGACGCTGCCGACCCCTCCGGTTGCCCCGGTCACCAGCACGGGCCCGTCGGCGGGGGCGATGCCGTGGGCGCGTATCGCGTTGACGCTCATCGCTGCGGTGAAGCCAGCCGTCCCGATCGCCGCCGCCTCTGCCGCGGTCAGGGCGGTCAGCTTGACCAAGAATTCGGCGGGATAGCGCGCCACCTGCGCGTAGCCGCCGTGCCGGCCGGTGCCGATGTCCTGGCCGTGCGCGATCACCGTGTCGCCGACGGCGAAATCTGAGGACGTACTCGCGGTCACCGTGCCTGCGACGTCAATCCCGGGGATCAAGGGATAGGACCGGGCCACTCCGCCTTTCGGTGTGACAGCCAAGGCGTCCTTGTAGTTGACGCCGGAGTACTCGACGCGGATCTCCACGTCGCCCTCGGGCAGGAACGATTGGTCGACCACCTCGTGGCGCAGGATGACTCCGCCCTCGGCGTCCTCATGTGCCACCATCGCGTTGATTTCCGTCATGAGGGCCATCATGCCCGGCGGTCATTGGGCGCACGAAGAAGCCCCCGACCGCTTGGCGTTTCCAGGGGGTCGGGGGCTTCTGTCGTCAGGCCTGTTATCCGATGAGGTGTGCCTGCAGGTCAGGCTTCATGGCCTGCAGCTCCCGACCCCAGTACGCCCAGTTGTGCGTGCCAGTGGAGGGGAAGTTGAACACCCCGTTGGCACCGCCCGCGGCCAGGTAGTTGTCGCGGAAGGTGATGTTGGTCTTGATCGTCAGGCCCTCCAGGAACGTGGCAGGCAGGTCGCCGCCGCCGAGCTCGTTGGGCTGGCCGTTACCGCAGTAGATCCAGATGCGGGTGCCGTTGGCCACGATTTGCGGAATCTGCACCATCGGGTCGTTGCGCTTCCAGCCGCTGTTCGGGTCCTGCGTCGGACCCCACATGTCATCCGCCTTGAAGCCGCCGGCGTCACCCATGGAGATGTTGATCAGGAACGGCCACCAGCCCTCGGACGGGTTCAGGAAGCCCGACATCGATCCCGCGTAGATGAACTGCTGCGGGTGGTACACCGACAGGATCAGCGACGCGGAGCCCGCCATCGACAGACCGACGGCCGCGCTGCCGGTGGGCTTGACCTGACGCTGCGAGGCCAGGAAGTTCGGCAGCTCGGAGGTCAGGAAGGTCTCCCACTTGTACGTGACGGTCGGGCCCTTGTTGCGGGCCGGCGAATACCAGTCGGTGTAGAAGCTGGACTGTCCGCCGACGGGCATGACGATCGACAGGCCGGAGTCGAGGTACCACTCGAACGCCTGGGTGTTGATGTCCCAGCCGTTGAAGTCCTCCTGGGCGCGCAGGCCGTCGAGCAGGTAGACGGCGGGTGAGTTCGGGCCGCCGCTCTGGAACTGGATCTTGATATCGCGCCCCATCGACGGCGATGGCACCTGCAAGTACTCGACCGGCAGGCCCGGCCGGGAGAATGCTCCGGCGGTCGCCGACCCTCCGGTGAGGCCGACGACAGCGGGCAGCAGTGCCGCCACGATGGTCGCGACGCCGATGCGACGCGCCAAGGGCCCACGAATCCTGTCAAGAAGTCTCATACAGTCAATCCATCCATCTTCCGGTACCGCGTGCGTGCCGCGGTTCGTCCTGCGATCTCGGGCGGTCGCCAACACACACAGCGATGTATTCACCGCGCTGTCACGCCACTGCGCGCTGCCGATAGGCGGCGCAGTGGGCCGAGAAAACTTCAGTTGTAGCGGTTGCAGTAAAACATGCTGCCAGCACAGGAGAAAGCCGAGCCACGCCAGATAGCCCGCTTTCTGCAGGAAATCGGAATCTGACGACAGTGCCAATTCGACCGGGCGAATTCTGAGAAAACACTGGCAAGACCCCGCGCGCGCGACCGGATATCGCCTTTACCCCGCGCAATTATCTCTGTCATAGTGACGGCGATCACACTGAGCGAAGTTCAGTAGGCTCCGGCGAATGACGAGTGGTCCCGCCGGCGGCCGCAGGCTGTCTGCCGGCGACTCGATTCAGGCCGGTTTTGCGCTCCTCGCCGACGATGGAGCTGACAATAAAATGCCGATCCCGAGCACCGCGATGGTGTGAACCGCCGAACGGAGTTCCGTTGACCAGTGTCCGTGACAGCGTCACCAAGACGTTCCAGAAGTACGTGAACATCGTCATGCGCCGGGTGCCGGTTCAGACTCTGCTGGAGACGACCGGCCGGAAAACCGGTGAGCCCCGGCGCACGCCGCTGGGCGGCCGTCGGGTCGGTGACCAGTTCTGGTTCGTTTCCGAATTCGGCGAGACCTCGCAGTACATGCGCAACATCAAGGCCGACCCGAACGTGCGGGTGAGGTTGAAGGGCCGCTGGCACCAAGGCACGGCGCATCTCATGCCGGAGGACGACGCCCGCGCCCGCCTGCGCTCGCTACCTCGGTTCAACAGCATGGGCGTCCGCACGTTCGGCACGAACCTGCTGACGGTGCGCGTCGATTTAGTCGACTGAGAACAACCATTCTCACGGATCGTGGTCGTCTTCGGGGAGGAGGTAGCGTTCGGGGTGGTGGTGTCCGTTGACCCTGGTCTGGCCGGTGTCGAGGTCGGGTGGGGGGATCCATTCGGTGTCGCCGTTAGTATTTTTGCGGGTGGTCCAGCCGGTCTTCTCGACCATCCGGTTATCCGGTCCGCAGGCGAACGTCAGGTCATCGATATCGGTCTGGCCGTCGTTCTTCCAGTCCGCGACCGCGTGATGGACCTGGGAGTTGTAGCCACAGACGGTGCATCCGGGTCGGGTGCAGCCCCGATCCTTCGCGTGCAGCACCATCCGCTGCGCGGCGGACGCCAGCCGTCTCGTACGGCCGAGATACAGCGATTGTTTGGTGTGTTTGTCGTAGATGTAGAGGTAGTGGTAGGCGCCCGCGGCGGCCATCTGGATCAGCGTCGGGATCGACACCCGGGAGCCGCCGCCGGTGACCGCCAGCCCGGCGCCCTTCTCCAAATCTTGCAGGGTGGCGGTCGCGATCACCGCGACCGGCAACCCGTTGTGGGTGCCCAGGTTCTCGGACCTCAAGGCCATCCACCCCAGGGCGATCAGCGCGTCATGGTGGCGTTGGGAGGGGGTTCGGGTGTCCGAGCCGCGCTGGGTAGCGTCGGGCTCACAGTCCACACACGGTGTCTCGTCCTCGGGGTTGCACATCCCCGGGGCGGCCAGCTTCGCGAATACCGCCTCGAACACCGCACGAGCTTCCGGCGTCAGGTGGCCGCGGACCGCCGACATCCCATCGGCCTGCTGCGGCCCCATCGTGAAGCTGCGGTTGCGGGCGTGGTCCTTCTCGCAGGGTTCGGGTCCGTCCTGATCGATCATCATCAACAACTGACCGGCGGCCTTATCCAGGCCCTCGGGTCCCAGCCCGGCCGCTAGGTCGGCCAACTGCGCATCGGCCGCCTCCCGGGTGCCGACATCGACCCAGGACGGCAGCTGCTTGTGGAACTTGGCGATGATCTCCACATGCTCGGCGCCGATCGCACCGCGGGCTTGGGCGGCGGCGGTGGCTTCCCACCGCGGCGCCAACGGTTCCCCGGTCATCGCGCGGCGCGGTCCCAACACCTTCGCCTGATCCAGTCGGCGTTTGGCGTCCCGGCCCGACACCCGCAACGCGGTCGTGAGCACCTTCGTCCACGACGACTCACCCAACCGATGCGGCTCGGTCTCACTGACCAATCGCTGGATCAGGCAGTGCTCGACCGAGGGCAGCATCCGGGCCACCGTGGTCAGCCGCGACATCTCGACCACGATCTCGCGGTGCGACAGCTCCTCGACCGAAGCCGCCTGCAACCCCGCCAACCCGGCGATGATCGCGTCGATCGCGCTGGACACCTCACCCATACATCGAACACTAGTTCGACCCACCGACACCTTGAGCGCAGAACTGCCGACCGCATCTGCAGACGAAGTAATTTCAGTTTCACTCGTTGGTTCGTCAGGAGAGCACCGTGGAATCGTCCGTCCACTTACGCAAAGCCAAGACTCCCCACGCCTCCAGGCCGAACCCGCGAGCCCGTCCGGCGACGGCCCTGACCTGACCGGACTCGGGTTGATCCCCGCCGACGCCATCATGACCGAGTGGACGGACGCCTTGATCCTCGACGAGAACGACCCCACCAGCGCGATCCCGAACTCGACCTCTAGAACCCCGGCAACCCCAATCAATTGCCGCACACGTCAGCACCATGGCCGACCCGCGATCGCTGGACCTGACCGTCGATCCCGACGAACGCACTCCGGTGACCTGCGATCTGGGCGATCCTCAGGTGGTGAATATGAGCCCGGTGGGCCTGGCGCGGTTCTGCACGCTGCGCAGCAGGCTGTCCCAGTGGAGCTACGAGGACGCCTGCAGGCCGAGCCACACCCGCCGAATCTTCGGGGCGATCGGGCATCCCGATAAGGAGATCTACGAGATCGCCGGCGCGAACCGCTACTACGCCGTGGCCGACCAGCGCGACAAGCTGCGCGACGATGTCGGCATCGACACGGACTGGCTGGTGCGTCACGACTTCGCGGTCGCCCCATGACCGTGCCGACTGGACCGCTCGACGGGATCCGGGTCATCGAGGTCGGCACGCTGATCTCCGGACCGTTCGCCGGGCGACTGCTCGGCGACATGGGTGCGGAGGTCATCAAGATCGAACCGCCCGGCGCGCCGGATCCGCTCCGCACCTGGGGTCAGGCCGAGCTCGACGGGCACCACTTCTTCTGGACGGTCCACGCGCGCAACAAGAAGGGCGTCACCCTCAACCTGCGTGAGCGCAAGGGCCGCAACATCTTCCTCGAACTCGTCGAACGCAGCGACGTCATCGTCGAGAACTTTCGGCCGGGCACACTGGAGAAATGGGGTCTTGGTTACGACGTGCTCCGCGAACGCAATCGGGGCATCGTCCTGGTGCGAGTGTCCGGGTACGGGCAGACCGGCCCGGAAGCGCACAAAGCCGGCTACGCCTCGGTCGCCGAGGCCGCCAGCGGCCTTCGGCACATGAACGGGTTTCCCGGCGGGCCCCCCCCGCGGCTGGCGCTCTCGCTGGGCGACAGCCTCGCCGGGATGTTCGCCGCCCAGGGTGCAATGGCCGCGCTGTACCGCCGCTCGGTGACCGGCGAGGGTCAGGTCGTCGACGCGGCGCTGACCGAATCATGTTTGGCGGTTCAAGAATCCACGATTCCGGACTACGACGTCGGCGGTGTGGTGCGGGGCCCGTCAGGTACCCGACTCGAGGGCATCGCCCCGTCGAACATCTACCCGACCGCCGACGGCAGCTGGGTGGTGATCGCCGCCAACCAGGACACCGTGTTCCGCAGGCTGTGCCAGGCGATGGGCCAACCTGAGCTCGCGACCGACGAGCGGTTCGCCAATCATGTTGCGCGGGGACGTAACCAGGATGAAATCGACACGATCATTGGATCCTGGGCCGCCCGGCGCCAACCCGCTGACATCATTGCGACCCTGTCGCAGGCCGGCGTGATCAGCGGTCCGATCAACACCGTCGCCGAGGTCGTCGAGGACCCTCAGCTCCGGGCACGTGGCATGATCGCCGACCACTGGGACGAACGCATCGGCCGAAACGTCAAGGGTCCCGGCGTGGTGCCGGTGCTCTCCGAGACGCCGGGAACAATCCGCAACGCCGGCTCCTCGCGGCCCGGGCAGCACAACGACGAGATCTACTGCGGACTGCTCGGCAAGAGTGAGGCCGAGCTCGAGGAACTCCAAGCGGAGGGCGTGTTGTGACTGAGCTGCCCGACCACGTCGACATCCGCGACGTACCGCTGCGCGACGGGCTACAGATCGAAGATCCGATTCCGTTGTCGGCAAAGCTCGAGCGGCTCGCTGCCATCGCCGCCACCGGGGTGCGGCTGTCACGGATCTGACAGAAGCCGCTGTACGGGTTCTAGAAAGAACATCTGAAGGAGATCACTGTGGATTTCAGCCTTCCCGACCAGCTGCCCGGGCTGCTCGACGAGATGGACGCGTTCATCGAGGCGGAGATCAAACCGCTGGAGCGCGAACACATCCAGTACTTCGATCAACGCCGCGAACATGCCCGCACCGACTGGGACAACGGCGGAATCCCGCGGCGGGAATGGGAAGACCTGCTCGGCGAGATGCGCAGGCGCGCCGACAAGGCGGGCTGGCTGCGCTAAGGTCTGCCGTCGCAGTTCGGCGGCCGGGACGGCAGCAATGTCCACATGGCGGTCATCCGGGAACATCTGGCCCACAAGGGACTCGGGCTGCACAACGACCTGCAGGACGAGTCGTCGATCGTGGGCAACTTCCCGCAGGTGATCATGATGGACCGTTTCGGCACCGAGGCGCAGAAGAAGGAGTGGACCGGCGCCCTGATCACCGGCGAACGGTCGATGGCATTCGGGCTCACCGAGCCCAATCACGGGTCGGACGCCACCTGGCTGGAAACCCGCGCCGTGCAGGACGGTGATGAGTGGGTAATCAACGGCGCCAGGCGGTTCAACACAGGTGTACACCGCGCCACACACGACCTGGTGTTCGCGCGGACCTCGGGCGAAGCTGGTCAGGCTCGAGGCATCAGCGCGTTCCTCGTGCCGACCGATACCCCGGGCTTCTCGGTCCCGTACTACTGGTGGACGTTCAACATGCCCACCGATCACGGCGAGGTGTTGCTCGACGATGTCCGGGTGCCTGCCGACGCGGTGCTCGGGGAGGTGGACCGCGGCCTCGAGGTCGGGCAGACGTTCCTGCACGAGAACAGGATCCGTCAAGCGGCGAGCAGTCTCGGGGCGGCCCAGTACTGCATCGACCGAGCCGTCGCGTATGCGGGAGAACGGTCAGTGTTCGGCAAGCCCCTTGCGGTCAACCAGGCGGCGCAGTGGCCGCTGGTGGAGTTGCAGACCGAGGCCCAGATGGTGCGGCTGCTGGTGCGGTATGCGGCGTCCGAACTTGATCGCAACCAGCACATGGAAGTGTCCGACAAGATGTCGATGGCCAATTACCGCGCCAACCGCCTGGTGTGCGAGGCCGCCGACCGGGCGATGCAGGTGTTCGGCGGCGTGGGATACAGCCGTCACGAGCCGTTCGAACACATCTACCGGCACCACCGCCGCTACCGGATCACCGAGGGGGCCGAGGAGATCCAGATCCGTCGGGTTGCACAGCGGCTGTTCGGGTTCGGGCGGCGATGAGCGCTCGCGCGAAGAGCAGAGTACCGCGATGAGCGCTCGCGCGAAGAGCAGAGTACCGCGATGAGCGCTCGCGCGAAGAGCAGAGTACCGCGATGAGGCGCGAGGCGACACTCTGGCTCGGGCAATTAAACAGGTGCTGCGGCCGGTGCTCGGTGAGGTGAGCGTCGAGAACCTCGAGCCGCTCACCGGCGGTGCAAGCAAGATCACTTGGGCTTTCGATGCCGTCGCCGACGGCCGACGAGCCTTGATCCTGCGCACCGGGGCCGGCCCAAACCACGCGAACATGGAACTGGAAGCCCTGGTGCAACAACGGGCCGCGGCGGCGGGCGCACCGGTCCCCCACATCCTGACCGCAGACAACACGCCTGCCGCGCTGGGCAACCCGTTCCCGATCTGCGACGCCGTCGCCGGCGAGACGATCGTGCGGCGCATCCGGCGTGCACTGGACGCGCGGGCAGGGCCCGATTGCTCGAGCAGTGCGCCGCAGCGCTGGCGGCGATCCACCGCGCCGATCCGGACGGCATCGGCTTGACGTCGCCCGACGAGCTCGCGGGCTGGCGCGGCCGACTTGACGAGATAGGCGACACCACAGCTACTTTCGAGTGGGCATTCCGTCACCTGGAGGACCGGCGCCCCGCCCCGTCACCGATGCGGCTGGTGCACGGCGACTTCCGGATGGGCAACCTCATCGTCGACGACTCCGGTCTGGCGGCAGTGCTCGACTGGGAGCTGACACATATCGGCGAGGCCTACGAGGACCTCGCATGGTTATGCATCAGGGCATGGCGGTTCGGCGCCCCGGAGACGCTCGGTGCGGGTGGGCTGGGCAGTGTCGAGGCGTTCCTGCGGGCGTATGAGGAGGCGTCGGGCACGGCCGTGGACCGAGAGGCGTTCCGGTGGTGGCTGACCGTCGCGACACTGCGATGGGGCGTCATCTGCCGACACCAGGCCGAGCGGCACCTGTCCGGCGAGACGCGCTCTGTCGAACTCGCGGCAATCGGGCGCCGGGTCAGCGAAACCGAATGGGACCTACTGGATCTCCTGTCAGGAGACGGGCCGCAATGACGTCACTGTCCGGACGGCCGACGGCGGCCGAACTCGTCGCCGCCGTCGCCGACTTCCTCGACCACGACGTCCGCGCCGCCTGCGACGGACAGGTGGGTTTTCATGCCCGCGTCGCCGCCAACGTCCTGCGCATCGTGGAGCGCGAACTGCTCGACGACTCGGTCGTCGAGGTCGTCGAGGCGCTCGACGGCCTCGGCTTTGCCGATCAGGCCTCGCTGTCCCGCGCCATCCGTCGAGGCCAGTTGGATGATCGCGGCGCAGAGGTCATGGCGTGCCTGAGAATTCTGGTGCGTCACCGGTTGTCGATCGCCCATCCAGGGTACGACGAAGAAGGATGAAGGCGCAGATCACTCAGTTCGGCATCACCGCGGATCCCGATCCGTATGGTGTCGCCGTCGCCGACGACGGCGCGGTGTGGGTGCCGATGGTGTACAGCGCCGACGCCGTCGCCCGCCTCAACACCGAAGGCGCCGGCACCGTCGATGAGTTGCCGACCACCGGTGCCGCGCCCGTCGGCATCACCCGCGGCGACGGGGCTTTAGGGTGCACCGAGATCGGGGCCGGACAGATCGGTCGCGTCGACCCTGACGGCGGCGTGGACGGTTGCTGGTTCACCGAGTGGGCGGTCAACCGAGTCGGGCCACATCGGCTGGTCGGATGACATCGACGAGTTCGACCTGCCGTCGTCGACATCGGAACCCCATGGGATCGCCGTCGGCGCGGACGGGGTCGTATAGGCGGCGATGGAGTGCGGCGCGGTCGTGCGGCTCATGCCGGGGTGACGGCCGGGTGTCAAGTCCTGCGCACCCGGGCCAGCCACGCCGGCTCGTCGACGCGCGTTCCGACCGTCAGACCCAGCTCCTGGGCGTGCACCTCGGTGACGACACCGCGGTAAGTGGTCGTCGTCAGCTCTTCGATCTCCCAGCCCGCACCGAATGCGTCCCGGATCGTGGCCTCGCTGACCTGGGGACCGAAGCCGCGGCCTGCGTCGGAGAGGGCCAGCACATAGACGGTCGCAGCGGGCCGGGTGGCGGTGTGCAGGCTCCGTACGTACCTCGCCCGGTCACGGTCGTCGAAGATGTGGAACAGGGCGCTGTCGATGATCGTGTCGTAGCCGGGCGAATCGCCGAGGTTCAGGGCGTCGGCGACCTCGAACCGGGCGTCGATGCCCTGGCCTGCGGCGTTGCGTCGGGCCTGCGCCACAGCCGTCGGCGCGCCGTCGATCCCGAGCACGTCGTATCCCGCCCTGGTCAGCAGGATGGTGTGCTCGCCGGTGCCGCACCCGACGTCGAGCACCCGACCGCTGAAGGCACCGTCACCAGCCAGGTCGACGATGGCCGGCTGCGGCTCACCGATCACCCACGGCGGGGTCTGGTTCTTGTAGAAGTCGTCGAATCGGGAGATCGTTGGCGTTTGGTCCATGCCACCCAGTGTTCAACCTGAACCGAAGTTGAGGTCAACACCATGCCGGAAACGGACACCCGCGCTGTCACCGACATCGCCGACCGGCTGTTCGACGCCATCGAGCACAGCGATATCGCCATGGTGGAGCAACTGTTCAGCCCCGACGTGGCGGTTTGGAAGAGCGGCGACGTCCGCGACAACGATCACGCGCGATCGGTGCGGATCATCGCCTGGTTCGTCAACGCCACCGTCGACCGCCGCTACGAGGTCCTCGACCGCCAGCTCTTCGACGGCGGCTTCGTTCAGCAGCACGTTCTGCACGCCACCGGTCGTACGGGCGCATCGATCGCGATGCGGGTGTGCATCATGATCAAGCTGGGCGCCGACGGCCTGATCACCCGCATCGACGAGTACTTCGACCCCGCGGCGATGGCTCCGCTGCTCTGACGCAGACGTTGTGCTCGCGCCGGGCTACCATCGCGCCATGGCTGTGCCCTCGATCCCGTCGCACCGCACGGCCCCGCTACGGATCCTGGTCTACAGCGACAACCCGAGAACCAGGGAGCAGGTCCAGCTGGCGCTGGGCAAGCGGGTGCATCCCGAGCTTCCGGAGCTGAGCTACATCGAGGTCGCCACCGCTCCGATGGTGATCAGACACATGGACGCGGGCGGCGTCGATCTGGCCATCCTCGACGGTGAGGCCACCCCAGTCGGCGGAATGGGCATCGCCAAACAACTCAAGGACGAGATCGATGACTGCCCACCGGTGCTGGTGCTGACGGGGCGGCCCGACGACGCGTGGCTGGCCAGCTGGTCGCGCGCGGAAGCGGCGGTTCCCCACCCGATCGACCCGATCCGGCTCGGCGATGCGGTCGTGTCGCTGCTGCGCACCACCGTCTAACGGGCAATAGCACGAAAAAACCTGTCGCGCTTACTTTTTCGGGGCATTACGAGATCGCCGGATGGCGCCTATAGCGATACTAACCAAAATGCGTGGCTTGCATCAAAAACCGGGATAGGCTGTTGGCTAGCTCACATCGACAGTCCGCGAGGAGCGCCTGCACAGCATGAATTTGTACACACCGATCCTGGTGCTTGGTGCGATCGCTGCCGTGTTCGCCGTCGGGTCGGTCGGGATCGCCCTGCTGATCGGGCCGAGGCGGTACAACCGCGCCAAACTCGAGGCCTACGAGTGCGGGATCGAGCCGATGGATCCATCCGACCCCGCCGCGGCCGCCACCGGACAACGGTTCCCGATACGGTACTACCTGACGGCGATGTTGTTCATCGTGTTCGACATCGAAATCGTCTTTCTCTACCCGTGGGCGGTCGCTTTCGACAGCCTCGGGATGTTTGCACTGGTGGAAATGCTGTTGTTCATGGTCGTCGTCTTCGTGGCCTACGCGTACGTCTGGCGGCGGGGAGGCCTGGAATGGGACTAGAGGAAAAGTTGCCGGGCGGCATCCTACTGTCCACCCTGGAGAAGGTCGCGGGCTATGTCCGGAAGGGCTCGCTGTGGCCGGCGACATTCGGCCTGGCGTGCTGCGCGATCGAGATGATGGCCACCGCGGGTCCGCGTTTCGACATCTCCCGCTTCGGCATGGAGCGCTTCTCGGCGACCCCGCGGCAGGCCGATCTGATGATCGTCGCGGGGCGGGTCAGCCAGAAGATGGCGCCGGTGCTGCGCCAGATCTATGACCAGATGGCCGAACCGAAGTGGGTTCTGGCGATGGGGGTGTGCGCCTCGTCCGGCGGGATGTTCAACAACTACGCGGTCGTGCAGGGTGTCGATCACGTGGTGCCGGTCGACATCTATCTGCCCGGCTGCCCGCCGCGGCCGGAGATGCTCCTGCACGCAATCCTCAAACTGCACGACAAGATTCAGGAGATGCCGCTCGGCGTCAACCGCGAGGAAGCGATCCGCGAAGCCGAGAAAGCCGCGCTGGCGGTGCAGCCGACGATCGAGTTGAAGGGCCTGCTGCGGTGATGAGCGCTCGCGCGAAGAACAGACAACTATCGATGAGCGCTCGCGCGAAGAACAGACAATCATGACGGGCACCGACGGCGACGCACCCGAGGTCATCGGCGTCCGTCGCGGCATGTTCGGCGCCACGGGCAGCGGTGACACGTCGGGCTACGGCCGCCTGGTCCGCCCGGTCGCGCTGCCCGCCGGCTCGCCGCGACCTTACGGCGGCTACTTCGACGAAGTGGTCGACACGCTGGCCGGCGTACTCGGGGACGACATCTTCTCCGCAGCGATCGAGCGCGTGGTGGTTTTCCGCGATGAGCTGAACCTGGAGGTCACTCGCGAGCATCTGCCCGTGGTGGCGCAGGCGCTGCGCGACGAGCCCGACCTGCGGTTTGAGCTGTGTCTCGGCGTCAGCGGCGTGCACTACCCCGACGATGCCGGTCGTGAGCTGCATGCGGTCTATCCGCTGATGTCGATCACCCACAACCGACGCATCCGCGTCGAGGTGGCCGCACCCGACGCCGACCCGCACATCCCGTCACTGTTCCGGGTGTATCCCACCACCGACTGGCACGAACGCGAAACTTACGACTTCTTCGGGATCGTCTTCGACGGCCACCCGTCCCTGACCCGTATCGAGATGCCCGACGATTGGGTCGGTCACCCGCAGCGCAAGGACTATCCGCTCGGCGGAATCCCGGTGGAGTATCACGGCGCCGAGATACCCCCGCCCGACGAGCGGAGGGCCTACAACTGATGACCACATCACAGAGTCTTCCTGGTCCGGCTGATCGTGTGATCGTCGTCGGCGGCCAGGACTGGGACGAAGTCGTCACCGCGGCAAGGCAGAACGCCGGGGAACACGCCGGGGAACGCATCGTCGTCAACATGGGCCCACAGCACCCGTCCACGCACGGGGTGTTGCGACTCATCCTCGAGATCGAGGGCGAGACGATCGTCGAAGCGCGTTGCGGGATCGGGTATCTGCACACCGGTATCGAGAAGAACCTGGAGTTCCGCAACTGGACGCAGGGCGTGACGTTCGTAACCCGGATGGATTACCTGTCACCGTTTTTCAACGAGACGGCGTACTGCCTCGGCGTGGAGAAGCTCCTGGATGTCACCGACGCGATCCCCGAGCGCGCAACGGTGATCCGGGTAATGCTGATGGAGCTGAACCGGATCTCGAGCCACCTGGTCGCGCTGGCCACCGGCGGGATGGAACTCGGTGCGATGACGGCGATGTTCCTCGGCTTCCGGGAACGCGAACTGATCCTCTCGGTGTTCGAGTCCATCACCGGCCTGCGAATGAACCACGCCTACATCCGCCCCGGTGGTATCGCCGTCGACCTACCGGACGACGGGATCAGTCAGGTCAGGGGTCTGTTGGAGTTGCTTCCGAAGCGGTTCTGCGACCTGGAGGACCTCCTCAACGAGAACTACATCTGGAAGGCCCGCACCCAGGGCATCGGCTACCTGGATCTCACCGGGTGCATGGCGCTCGGCATCACCGGCCCGGTGCTGCGCTCCACCGGGCTGCCGCACGACCTGCGCAAGTCACAGCCCTATTGCGGTTACGAGACTTATGATTTCGACGTCATCACCGATGACGGCTGCGACTCCTACGGGCGTTACCTGATCCGGGTACAGGAGATGCGCGAATCGCTCAAGATCGTCGAGCAGTGCGTCGACCGGCTGGAACGGCTCGACGGCCAACCGGTGATGATCGAGGACAAGAAGATCGCCTGGCCCGCTGATCTGAAACTCGGGCCCGACGGGCTGGGCAATTCGCCTGAGCACATCGCTAAGATCATGGGGCACTCGATGGAGGGCCTGATCCATCACTTCAAGTTGGTCACCGAAGGTATCCGGGTGCCCGCAGGCCAGGTCTACGTCGCTGTCGAATCACCGCGGGGAGAACTGGGCGTCCACATGGTGTCCGACGGCGGTACGCGCCCCTATCGGGTGCATTACCGGGATCCGTCGTTCACCAATCTGCAAGCGGTGGCGGCGATGTGCGAGGGCGGCATGGTTGCCGACGCGATCGCCGCGGTGGCGTCGATCGACCCCGTGATGGGCGGGGTGGACCGGTAATGAGCGCTCGCGCGAAGAACAGACTGCCATGAGCGTCTTCCTGGAGCTCGGGCAGCGGCCCGACGAGCCCGGTCCCCCGATCCACGGACCGGCGACTTATCCCGCCGACGTCGCGGCCCGGCTCGACGCCGACGCCGCAGTCATCATCGCGCGCTACCCGCACCCGCGTTCGGCCCTGCTGCCGTTGCTGCACCTGACGCAGTCCGAGGACGGTTATCTCACGCCTGCTGGAATCGCCTTCTGCGCAAACCAATTGGGCTTGACCCACGCCGAGGTCACCGCGGTCGCGACCTTCTACTCCATGTACCGGCGCACTCCGACGGGTGACTACCTGGTCGGGGTGTGCACCAACACGCTATGCGCCATCATGGGCGGCGACGCGATCCTCGAGCACCTGGAAGAGCATCTGGGTGTCGACGCCGGGCAGACCACCGCGGACGGCAGGGTCACCCTGGAGCACGTCGAGTGCAACGCCGCCTGCGACTATGCGCCGGTCGTGATGGTCAACTGGGAGTTCTTCGACAACCAGACACCGTCGTCGGCCCGCGATCTGGTCGACGCACTGCGTACCGGCGAATCACCGAAACCCTCGCGCAGCGCATCGTTGTGCACGTTCCGGGACACCTCGAGAACCCTTGCCGGCCTGCCGAACACCGGTGACACGAGCGGTGGCGCGCCGACCGGTGCGGCGACGCTGGCCGGTCTACGGTTCGCCAACGAGCACGATATGGCCGCACCGCAGCCCGGTGCGCAGGCATCCGACACGTCCAGCTCGCAGGCCAGACACGATGAAGCCGAAGCGGCCGAAGCCGTCAAGGACGAGCCGGCACCGGCGCCCTCGGCGACCGTCCCGGCCCAGTCCTCGACGCCGGAGACCGACCCGAAGGCGACGGATTCCGAATGACCCCACTGACTCCCGTGCTCAGTCGATTCTGGGACGAGCCCGAGCCGTGGTCGCTGGATACCTACCGCAGGCATGGCGGGTACCAGGCGCTGGACCGGGCGCTGGCGATGGGACCCGACACCGTCATCGCGACGGTCAAGGATTCGGGGCTGCGCGGCCGCGGCGGCGCCGGCTTCCCGACCGGAACAAAATGGTCGTTCATCCCGCAGGGCGACGCGGGTGCGGCCGCCAAGCCGCACTATCTGGTGATCAACGCCGACGAGTCGGAACCCGGTACGTGCAAAGACATTCCGTTGATGATGACGACCCCGCACTTCCTGGTGGAGGGGGCGATCATCGCGGCCTACGCAATCCGGGCGCACCACGCGTTCATCTACGTGCGTGGCGAGGTAGCGCCCGTACTTCGGCGTCTGCAGGCCGCGGTCGCCGAGGCGTACGCCGCGGGCCACCTGGGCACCGATATCCACGGGTCGGGATTCGATCTGGAGCTCATCGTGCACGCCGGCGCGGGTGCCTACATCTGCGGCGAGGAGACCGCGCTGCTGGACTCGCTGGAAGGCAGGCGGGGTCAGCCGAGGCTGCGGCCCCCCTTCCCCGCGGTCGCCGGTCTGTACGCCTGTCCGACAGTGGTCAACAACGTGGAGTCGATCGCCAGCGTGCCGCCCATCCTGCTCAACGGGGTGGACTGGTTCCGCGCGATGGGCACGGAGAAATCGCCGGGTTTCACGCTGTATTCGTTGTCGGGGCATGTCACCACCCCCGGCCAGTACGAGGCGCCGCTGGGGATCACGCTGCGCGAACTGCTCGAGTACGCCGGCGGTGTGCGGGCCGGGCATTCCCTGAAGTTCTGGACGCCCGGCGGATCGTCGACGCCGCTTCTCACCGCGGAGCACCTCGACGTGCCGCTGGATTACGAGGGGATGGCGGGCGTCGGCTCCATGCTGGGCACCAAGGCGCTGCAGATCTTCGACGAGACGACGTGCGTGGTGCGCGCCGTCCGGCGGTGGACGCAGTTCTATGCCCATGAATCCTGCGGCAAGTGCACACCCTGTCGCGAGGGCACCTACTGGTTGGCGCAGATCTATGAGCGGCTGGAGAGCGGGGCGGGCGGCCCGTCGGATATCGACAAGCTGCTCGACATCTCCGACACGATCTTCGGAAAGTCGTTCTGCGCGCTGGGTGACGGCGCGGCGAGCCCGATCATCTCGTCGATCAAGTTCTTCCGCGACGAATACGAGGCACACCTGGACGGCGGCTGCCCTTTCGATCCGCACGCGTCGATGCTCGCCGCACCGGAAAGGGTGGGTGCATGATGATGACCGTCCACAGCGCGCCCAGTGTGCGGTTCCATCCGCCTGCCGCGGCGAGTCGCGGACGAAACTGCACGCTCGGCGAAAGGGGGCACGGGTGACGCTGGCTGAACCCACCAAAGGCACAGCACCCGTCGAGATGGTCAGCCTGACCATCGACGGCCAGGCGCTCGAAGTTCCCAAGGGCACATTGGTGATTCGTGCCGCCGAGCTGATGGGTGTGCAGATCCCCCGCTTCTGCGATCACCCGCTGCTGGACCCGGTGGGCGCGTGCAGGCAATGCCTGGTCGAGGTCGAGGGTCAGCGAAAGCCGATGGCGTCCTGCACGATCACCTGCACCCCGGACATGGTGGTGCGCACCCAGTACACCTCCGAGTCGGCCGACAAGGCGCAGCACGGCGTGATGGAGTTGCTGCTTATCAACCATCCGCTGGATTGCCCGGTCTGCGACAAGGGCGGTGAATGCCCGCTGCAGAACCAGGCGATGTCCAACGGGCGCGTCGAGACCCGCTTCGAGGATGTGAAGCGGACGTTCCCGAAGCCGATCAACATCTCGTCGGAGGTCCTGCTGGACCGCGAACGCTGCGTGCTGTGCGCCCGGTGCACCCGCTTCTCCGACCAGATCGCCGGCGACCCGTTCATCGAGCTGCTGGAACGCGGTGCGCTCCAACAGGTCGGCATCGCCCCGGGCGAACCGTTCCAGTCGTACTTCTCCGGCAACACCGTGCAGATCTGCCCGGTGGGGGCGCTGACGGGTGCGGCGTACCGGTTCCGGGCGCGGCCGTTCGACCTGGTGTCGAGCCCCAGCGTCTGCGAGCACTGCTCCTCGGGCTGCGCCCAGCGCACCGACCACCGGCGCGGAAAGGTGATGCGCCGCCTGGCCGGTGACGACCCGCAGGTCAACGAGGAATGGAACTGCGACAAGGGCCGATGGGCCTTCACCTATACGACGGTCGGCGACCGGATCACCACCCCACTGCTGCGTGACCCCGATTCCCCGACGGCTCGCTGCGCCCCGCGTCGTGGTCGGAGGCTCTGTTCGTCGCGGGGCCGGACTGGCGGCGGCCAACGGCGAAGCCGGTGTTCTCGTCGGCGGCCGGGTGACGGCGGAGGACGCCTACGCTTACGCCAAGTTCGCACGAATCGTGTTGGGCACCAACGATATCGACTTCCGCGCCAGGCAGCACAGTGCCGAGGAGGCCGACTTCCTCGCCAGCCCACGTGGCGGGTCGGCCGATGACGGTCAGCTACCCGATCTGGAGAACGCGTCCGCAGTGCTGTTGGCCGGACTGGAGCCCGAGGAGGAGTCCCCGATCGTCTTCCTGCGGCTGCGCAAGGCGGTGCGCAAGCGCGGTCTGCAGGTGATGTCGATAGCGCCCTTCGCCACCCGCGCCCTGACCAAGCTGTCGGGCAGGCTGATCAGGTCGGCGCCCGGTGGCGAGGCGGCCGCGTTGGACGGGCTGGCCGACGACGAACTGCTGAGCGATGCCCGGTGCGCTGATCCTGGTGGGTGAACGGCTGGCCGCCTCGCCGGGTGCGCTGTCGGCCGCGGCACGGTTGGCGGAAGCGACCGGCGCCCGGATCGCCTGGGTTCCGCGGCGGGCCGGAGAACGCGGCGCGGTGGAGGCAGGGGCGTTGCCGAACCTGTTGCCCGGTGGGCGCCCGGTGGCGGATGCGACGGCCCGCCGGCAGCTGGCCGCGGCCTGGAACGTCGACGAACTGCCCGTTCTCGCGGGTCGCGACACCGCGGCGATCCTGCAGGCGGCGCGCGACGGTGAGCTGGGCGCCCTGCTGATCGGCGGTGTCGAGCTCGCCGACCTGCCCGATCCCGGACGCCGCGCTCGCAGCAGTCGACGCGGCACCGTTCGTCGTGAGCCTGGAACTGCGCGAGAGCGCGGTCACCGAGCGGGCCGACGTGGTGTTCCCGGTGGCACCCGTCGTCGAGAAGGCAGGCTCGTTCATCAACTGGGAGGGCCGGATTCGGCCCTTCGAACCCTCGCTGCACACCAACGCAGTCCCGGACCTGCGGGTGTTGAACTTCCTGGCCGACGAGATCGGTGTCGACCTCGGCCTGCGGACGGCATCGGCCGCCGCCGACGAGCGGGCCCGCATCGGCATGTGGGCCGGGATGCGTCCCGAGTCACCCAGGACCGAGCCGTCGCCGCCCCGGCAACCGGCGAGCGGCCAGGCCGTCGCTGGCGGGCTGGCGCATGCTGCTCGACGCCGGACGACTGCAGGACGGTGAACCGCACCTCGCCGGGACCGCCCGAACACCTCTGGCGCGGCTGTCGCCGGCCACCGCCGCCGAGATCGGCGTCCTCGACGGTGAACTGGTGACCGTGAGCACCGATCGCGGCGGGATCACACTGCCGGTCGAGGTGACCGACATGGACGACCGCGTGGTGTGGCTGCCGTTGAACTCCGCGGGCAGCTCGGTGCACCAGACGCTCGGGCGTGGGCGTGGGCGCGGTGGTGTCGATCGGACGGGGACGGCCATGACCTATCCCGATCCCACGCTCTTCGGCCACGATCCGTGGTGGCTGATCCTGGCCAAGGCACTCGGCGTCTTCGTGTTTCTTCTGCTGACAGTGCTGTCGGCGATCCTGATCGAGCGAAAGATCCTGGGACGCATGCAGTTGCGGCTCGGCCCCAACCGGGTCGGTCCGTACGGACTGCTGCAGTCACTGGCCGACGGCGTCAAGCTCGCGCTCAAGGAGGGGTTGATCCCCGCCGGTGTGGACAAGTGGATCTACCTTGCCGCGCCGGTCATCTCGGTGATACCGGCATTCATGGCGTTCGCCGTCATCCCGATGGGCGGCGAGGTGTCGGTGTTCGGCCACCGGACCGCGCTGCAACTGACCGACCTGCCGGTGGCGGTGCTCTACATTCTTGCGGTCACCTCCATCGGGGTCTACGGGATCGTGCTGGCCGGCTGGGCGTCGGGGTCGGTCTACCCGCTGCTGGGCGGGCTGCGCTCGTCGGCGCAGGTGGTCTCCTATGAGATCGCGATGGCATTGTCATTCGCTGCGGTGTTCATCTATTCGGGAACGATGTCGACCTCAGGCATCGTGGCCGCCCAGACCGACACCTGGTATATCTTTCTGCTGCTGCCGTCGTTTCTGGTGTACCTGACCGCGATGGTCGGCGAAACCAACCGTGCGCCTTTCGATCTACCCGAAGCAGAGGGTGAACTCGTCGGTGGTTTCCACACCGAGTACTCGTCGTTGAAGTTCGCGATGTTCATGCTCGCCGAATACGTCAACATGACCACGGTGTCGGCGCTGGCGACCACGCTGTTCCTCGGCGGCTGGCACGCGCCGTGGCCGATCAGCATCTGGGACGGCGCCAACACCGGGTGGTGGCCGCTGCTGTGGTTCACCGCGAAGGTGTGGCTGTTCCTGTTCATGTTCATGTGGCTGCGCGCCACGCTGCCCAGGTTGCGCTACGACCAGTTCATGGCGCTGGGCTGGAAGATCCTGATCCCGGTATCGCTGGGCTGGATCATGATCGTCGCGACCACACACACGTTGCGTAATTACGGCTACCAGACGTGGGCCACCGGGCTCATGGGCGCGGGTGCCGTGGCCGTGATCGCTCTGCTGCTCGTGGTGTGGAGAGCGCTGCGCGCCAGAAACCGTCGCAGGATCCCCGCACGTCCCATCCAGTCGGCCGACGCCGGCGCCTTCCCGGTGCCGCCGATGCCGGTCAAGGAGCCAGCAGATGCCTAAGTTCCTCGATGCCCTCGCAGGTTTCGGCGTCACCTTCGGGTCCATGTTCAAGAAGCCGGTCACCGAGCAGTACCCGGAGAAGCCGGGTCCGGTCGCACCGCGGTACCACGGCCGTCATCAGCTCAACCGCTATGCCGACGGGCTGGAGAAGTGCATCGGGTGCGAGCTGTGCGCCTGGGCATGCCCCGCCGACGCGATCTTCGTCGAAGGCGCCGACAACACTGAATCCGAACGGTTTTCGCCGGGCGAGCGCTACGGGCGCGTGTACCAGATCAATTATCTGCGCTGCATCGGATGCGGCCTGTGCATCGAGGCCTGCCCAACCCGCGCACTGACGATGACCAATGACTACGAGATGGCCGACGACAACCGAGCCGACCTGATCCTGGGCAAGGACAAGTTGCTGGCACCGCTGCAGCCGGGGATGGAGCAGCCGCCACACCCGATGGCGCCGGGCAGCACCGACGACGACTACTACCTGGGCCACATCACCCCCGTGGAGGAGACGCGGTGAGCACCGAGATGGTCGCCGCCATCGCGGACTCCATCGGGTCCGCCGGCTCTACCACCGTCAACGAAGCCATCGTGTTCTGGGTCCTCGCGGTGGTGTCGGTGGCCGGTGCCATCGGCGTGGTCGCCGCGCCGAAGGCGGTCTACTCGGCGATCGCGCTCGCGGTCACGATGATCGCGCTGGCGGTGCTCTACATCGCCCAGGGGGCGCCGTTCCTCGGGGTGGTGCAGGTGGTGGTGTACACCGGCGCCGTCATGATGCTGTTCCTGTTCGTGGTCATGCTGATCGGCGTCGACTCCTCGGAGTCGCTGGTGGAAACCCTTCGCGGACAACGTGTCGCGGCGATCGGTGTCGGCATCGGTTTCGGCATTCTGTTGATCGCGGGCATCGGCAACGTCTCGACAACGGGCTTCATCGGCCTGACCCAGGCGAATGCGAACGGCAACGTCGAGGGGCTCGCGGCACTGATCTTCACCCGGTACCTGTGGGCGTTCGAACTGACCGGGGCGCTGCTGATCACCGCAGCACTGGGCGCGATGGTGCTGGCGCACCGGGAACGCTTCGAACACCGCAAGACCCAACGTGAACTGGCCGCCGAGCGGTTCGCCCCGGGCGGGCACCCGGGCACGCTGCCCAACCCGGGCGTGTATGCGCGGCACAACGCCGTCGATGTGCCGGCCATGCTGCCCGACGGATCGGGCTCCGAACTCTCGGTCAGCGGAATCTTGCAGGTTCGCCCGGTACCCAGCGACGGGGACGGCCAGTGAGCGCTTGCGCGAAGAGCGGAGGGCGCCGGTGAACCCCGATAACTACCTCTACCTGTCTGCGCTGTTGTTCACCATCGGCGCGTCCGGGGTGTTGTTGCGCCGCAACGCGATCGTCATGTTCATGTGCGTCGAATTGATGCTCAACGCCGCGAACCTGGCTTTCGTCGCGTTCTCCCGCATGCACGGCCACCTCGACGGCCAGGTGGTGGCATTCTTCACCATGGTGGTCGCCGCGTGCGAGGTGGTGATCGGCCTGGCCATCATCATGACCATCTTCCGGACGCGGCGCTCGGCCAACGTCGACAACGCAAGTCTGCTGAAGCACTGATGAGCGCTTGCGCGAAGAAGAGACGGACCTGATGAGCGCTTGCGCGAAGAAGAGACGGACCTGAGCTCGCAGATGACGGTACCTGTGTGGCTCGTGATCGCGCTCCCACTGGCGGGCGCGGCGATCCTGCTGCTGGCTGGACGGCGCTCCGATCGATGGGGCCACCTGCTGGGCACGCTCGCCGCGGTCGCGTCCTTCGCCTGCGGCGCGGTGCTGTTCGTCGACATGCTCGACCGCGAACCCGAGGCTCGGACCGCCCACGAGTCGCTGTTCTCGTGGGTTCCGGTCGGCGAGCTGCGTGTCGACTTCGGCCTGCAGCTCGACCAGCTGTCAATGTGCTTCGTGCTGCTGATCACCGGTGTCGGATCGTTGATCCACATCTACTCGATCGGCTACATGGCCGAAGATCCCGGGCGCCGAAGGTTTTTCGGCTATCTCAACCTGTTCCTCGCCGCGATGCTGCTTCTCGTGCTCGCCGACAACTACCTCGGCCTGTACATGGGGTGGGAGGGCGTGGGGCTGGCGTCGTATCTGCTCATCGGATTCTGGTCGCACAAGCCGTCCGCGGCGACGGCGGCGAAGAAGGCGTTCGTCGTCAACCGGGTCGGCGATGTCGGCTTGGCGATCGCTCTGATGGTGATGTTCAGCGCCGTCGGATCCGTGTCGTTCGCCACCGTGTTCGGCGCCGCACCGCAGCTGACCGAGGGCACACTGACCGCGATCGGGTTGATGCTACTGCTCGCGGCGTGCGGCAAGTCGGCCCAAGTGCCGCTGCAGTCGTGGCTCGGGGACGCGATGGAAGGCCCGACACCGGTGTCGGCACTGATCCACGCGGCCACCATGGTGACCGCGGGTGTGTACCTGATCGTGCGCTCGGGTCCCGTCTTCGACCTGGCCCCGCATGCCCAGACCGCCGTCGTGGTCGTCGGCGCGGTGACCCTGCTGTTCGGTGCCGTCGTCGGCTGCGCGAAGGACGACATCAAGAAGGCGCTGGCCGCGTCGACGATGAGCCAGATCGGCTACATGGTGCTGGCAGCGGGCCTGGGTCCCGCCGGGTACGCGTTCGCGATCATGCACCTGCTGACGCACGGATTCTTCAAGGCAGGACTGTTCCTGGGCGCCGGTTCGGTGATGCACGCGATGGACGACGAGGTCAACATGCGCCGCTACGGCGGACTGCGCACCGCGCTGCCGATCACCTTCGCGACGTTCGGGCTCGGCTATCTGGCCATCATCGGCATACCTCCGCTGGCCGGCTTCTTCTCCAAGGACGGCATCATCGAGGCGGCGCTGGGCGCGGGCGGTGTCAAAGGCGTCATCCTGGGTGGCGCAACGATTCTGGGCGCAGGCATCACCGCGTTCTACATGACCCGGGTGATGCTGATGACGTTCTTCGGGCCGAAACGGTGGAATGCGCACGCTCATCCACATGAGTCCCCCGCGGTGATGACCTGGCCGATGATCCTGCTGGCCGTCGGCTCGGTGACCGCAGGCGCGGCGCTGGCGATCGGTGGCACGCTCGAGCACTGGCTGGAGCCGGTGGTCGGGACGCACGAAGCCCACCACGTGATACCGGTGTGGGTGGTGACGGTGATCGTGCTGTCGGTGGTGGCCGTCGGCATCGCCGTCGCCTACCGGATGTACGGCTCCCGCGTGGTCCCCGAGGAGGTGCCCGCCGGGTCGGCGCTGACCGTCGCCGCCCGCCAGGATCTCTACGGCGATGCGTTCAACGAGCAGGTGCTGATGCGTCCCGGCCTCGCCATCACGCACGGCCTCGTCGAGATCGACGACGAGGCGGTGGACGGCGCGGGAAGCGGCCTCGCGGCCGTCGTGTCCCGCATCTCCGACGGCCTGCAGCAGGTGCAGACCGGGTTCGCGCGATCCTACGCCCTGTCGATGCTGGCCGGCGCGGCGCTGGTCGTCGCGATGATCCTGGCGGTGAATCTGTGGTGACCTCGTTTCCGTGGCTGACGGTGCTGTGGGCAATCCCGATGGTCGGCGCGGGATTGGTGATGCTGCTGCCCGCCGCGCAGCGGGCGCTGGCGAAATGGGTGGCGCTGGCGGTGTCGCTGGCGGTTCTGGCGGTCACAGCCGCGGTGGCCGTCCAATTCGACCCCGCCGGGGAGCAGTATCAGTTCGTCGAGTCCCACAGCTGGATACCGTCTTTCGGCACCGGCTACCTCCTCGGCGTGGACGGTATCGCGCTGGCGCTGGTGGTGCTCACCGCGGTATTGGTGCCCCTGCTGATCGTCGCCGGCTGGAACGACGCCCGCGATCGGATCAGCTGGGGCGGCCGCTCGGTGAACATCTACTTCGCGCTGACGCTGGCCGTCGAGGGCATGGTGATGATCTCGCTGGTATCGCTGGACATCCTGCTGTTCTATGTGTTCTTCGAAGCCATGCTGATCCCGATGTACTTCCTGATAGGCGGGTTCGGCGGGGCGAAGCGCAGCGCCGCTGCGGTGAAGTTCCTGCTGTACAACCTCTTCGGCGGCCTGATCATGCTCGCCGCGGTGATCGGTCTGTACGGGGCGACCTCCCGCAGCGACGCCTTCGCCGCGGGCACATTCGACTTCCGCGAGATCGTCGCCGCGGTGGCCGGTGGCGAGTTCGTAGTGAACCCGTTGGTGATGCATCTGCTGTTCGGCGGGTTCATGTTCGCGTTCGCCGTCAAGGCGCCGCTGTGGCCGCTGCACCGCTGGCTTCCCGACGCTGCGGTCGAAGCGACACCCGCCAGCGCGGTGCTGATGATGGCGATCATGGACAAGGTCGGCACGTTCGGCATGCTCCGTTACTGCCTGCAGCTGTTTCCGGACTCCGCCAAATACTTCAGTCCGCTGATCATCACGCTCGCGGTGATCGGGATCGTCTACGGCGCCGTCGTCGCGATCGGCCAGACCGACGTCATGCGGCTGATCGCCTACACGTCGATATCGCACTTCGGCTTCATCATCCTGGGCATCTTCGTGATGACCAGCCAGGGCCAGGCAGGCTCGACGCTGTACATGGTCAACCACGGCATCTCGACGGCGGCGCTGTTCCTGATCGCCGGGTTCCTGGTGTCCCGGCGCGGATCTCGCCTCATCAGCGCCTACGGCGGAGTGCAGAAGGTGGCGCCGGTGCTGGCCGGAACCTTCCTGGTCGCCGGCCTGGCGACGCTGTCGCTTCCCGGGCTGGCGCCGTTCATCAGCGAATTCCTGGTCCTCATCGGCACTTTCACCCGCTACCCGGCGTTCGCGGTGCTCGCCGCGAGCGCGTTGGTGCTCTCCGCGGTCTACATCCTGTGGATGTATCAGCGGATGATGACCGGCCCCGTGCCCGATGACTTGGCCGTCGGCGACGGCAAGCTGCGCGACCTGCTGCCCCGTGAGCTCGCGGTCGTCGTTCCGCTGATCGCGCTTCTGCTGGTGCTCGGGGTGTACCCGAAACCCGCGCTCGACGTCATCAACCCCGCGGTGACCCACACGCTGACGACGATCGACCAGCCTGACCCGGCACCCCGGATGGCGGAAGGCCCGGTGCGATGAACCTCCCCACACCCGACGTCGAGTACGGCCTGATCTCCCCCATGCTGATCGTGCTCGGCGCGGCCGTCCTCGGCGTCGTCGTCGAGGCGTTCCTGCCGCGCCAGCGGCGCTACGCCGCACAGGTGACGCTCAGCCTCACCGCCCTGATCGCGGCGTTCGTGGCCGTCGTGATACTGGCCCGGGACCTGCACGGCGGCAACGGTTTCAGCGCGGTGATGGGGGCGGTCGCCGTCGACAAGCCCGCGCTTTTCCTGCAGGGCACCATCCTGCTGGTCGCGGTGCTGGGCATCCTGCTGATCGGGGAGCGCCGAATCGGAGTGTCAGACGAGAACTCAGCGGACTCAGTGGATTCTTCCGAATCCCAAGGTCTGGACGCGTTCACCCCGCAGGCCTCGGCGATCGCCGGAAGCGTCGCCGAGCAACTGGCCACCAAGGCGGGGGTCATGCAGACCGAGGTGTTCCCGCTGACGATGTTCGCGATCGGCGGCATGCTGCTGTTCCCTGCGGCCAACGATCTGCTGACGATGTTCATCGCACTGGAGGTGCTGTCGCTTCCGCTGTATCTGCTGTGCGGCCTGGCACGCCGGCGGCGGTTGCTCTCGCAGGAGTCGTCGCTGAAGTACTTTCTGCTCGGCGCGTTCTCGTCGGCGTTCTTCCTCTACGGCGCGGCCATGTTGTACGGCTATGCGGGCACCCTGACCCTCGACGGGATCGCCGACGCGGTCTCCGCGGACGCGGGCAAGCCGTCGCTGGCCCTGCATCGGTACCGGGCTGCTCCTGGTCGGCGTGCTGTTCAAAGTCGGTGCGGTGCCGTTCCATTCGTGGATCCCCGACGTCTATCAGGGCGCGCCGACCCCGATCACGGCGTTCATGGCCGCGGGCACCAAGATCGCGGCGTTCGGTGCGATGCTGCGGGTCTTCTACGTGGCGCTGCCCGAGCTGCGCGACGACTGGCGGCCCGTGCTGTGGGCGATCGCGATCCTGACGATGGTGATCGGGACGGTCACCGCGGTCACCCAGACCGATGTCAAGCGGATGCTGGGGTATTCGGCGGTGTCGCACAGCGGGTTCATCCTGACCGGCGTGATCGCCGGTAACGAGAGCGGGCTGTCGTCGACCCTGTTCTATCTGTTCGCCTACGGCTTCTCCACCGTCGGAGCGTTCGCGGTGGTGAGCCTGGTCCGCGATGGGGCGGGTGAGGAGGAAACCGCGATGGCGCGGTGGGCCGGCCTGGGTAGGCGTTATCCCGTTGTCGGCATCGTCTTTTCGCTGTTCCTGCTCGCGTTCGCGGGCATCCCGCTGACGAGCGGCTTCGTCGGCAAGTTCGCGGTGTTCAAAGCCGCGGGCGAAGGCGGGGCCACCCCACTGGTCGTGGTCGGCGTGATCGCCAGCGCCATCGCGGCGTACTTCTACGTTCGGGTGATCGTGTTGATGTTCTTCACCGACCGTCCCGACGACGCCCCGGTAGTGGTGGTGCCCAGCGCGCTGACGACGGCCGTCGTCACCGTCACCGCGGCTGTCACCTTCGCGCTCGGCGCGCTGCCGCAGCCCGTGCTCGACCTGGTCAACTCGGCTGACCGGTTCCTCTGACTTCCTGCGCCCAAACCAACGTTTGGGCGCAGAAGTACGAGAAGATCTCGCCATTACGTCGATCTCGAACAAGGAAACCATGACAGAGCAACTCGTGCTGACCGTGGACCACGGCGCCGTACGCGTGGTGACGTTGAACCGCCCCGCCGCCAGGAATGCGCTCAGCCGGGACCTGATCCGTGCGTCCTACGCCGCGCTGACCGCTGCCGACGCCGATGAGTCGGTGCGTGCGGTGGTGCTCACCGGCACCGATCCCGCGTTCTGCGCGGGCGTCGACCTCAAAGAGGCTGCCCGCGACGGGCTGTCGTACTTCGAGGAGTTCCGGTCGCAGAGCTGCATCGCCGCGGTCGCGAATATGCGCACGCCGATCATCGGCGCGATCAACGGCGCCACCTTCACCGGTGGCCTGGAGATGGCGTTGGGCTGCGACTTCCTCGTCGCCTCGGAGCGGGCCGTGTTCGCCGACACCCATGCGCGGGTGGGGATTCTGCCCGGCGGTGGCATGACCGCGCGGCTCCCCCAGCTGGTGGGTGCGGCGATGGCGCGGCGGCTGTCGATGACGGGTGAGGTCGTCGACGCCGCACGCGCCGAGCGGATCGGGTTGGTGACCGAGGTGGTGGTGCACGAGCGGCTGCTCGAGCGCGCCGTCGACCTCGCCGCGCAGATCGCCGACGTGCCCCGTCCGACGATGCGCGGCCTCAAGGAGATCTACACGAAGGGTGCGGCGGCGGTGATCGACCCGGCGCTGTCCGCCGAGGAGGCCATCGCTTTCGCCCAGCACCGGGATTTCGACACCCTCGACGTCCAGTTCCGCGCGGTGACGCAGCGGAACAAGGAGCAGATCCGACCCGACTACGACTAGGGGGTCGGCGCTGGATGAACTGCACCGTCGGCCTGCCGCCGAACGACGGATGTGGCAGCGTCGCCTCCTGAACCTGCGTGCGCGCCTGCTCGCCCACGGGGGTAGCGGGGTCGAGCACCTGCAGATAGACCTCGTGGGCGGCCAACGATGCCACCGCCGCGTCGACGAAACCGTCCACCGGTTGCCCGTGGGTGGCCTGCGGACCGTTCTCGAACAGCCAACGGGGTGGATCTGCCAACGAATCAAAAGCCCCGGCAACGGCATTGGCGAACTCGATGTGGTCGCGCTGGTTGGGGGCGCCGGGAGCCCACTGCGGTCCACTGTAGATGGTGATGACGATGTCGGGCGCGATGTCGAGGATCGTCTCGGCGATCCTGGCGCGCAGTTGCGGGGTGTCGCGCAGCCGGCTGTCGGGGAAGTCCCAAAACCGCACATCGTGCACGCCGACAATCGCCGCCGACCTGCGTTGTTCACCCTCCCGCAGCGGCCCGGCCTGTTCGGGCGGCATCCCGGCGATGCCCGCTTCGCCCCTGGTGGCCAGCGCGTAGTGCACCGTCTTGCCCGCCGCCGTCCACGCGGCGACCGCGGCACCGATGCCGTACTCGGGGTCGTCGGGGTGTGGGACGAGCACCAGCGCCGTACGCCAATCAGACGGAAACTGCTGCAGCGTGGGCAGTTCGGACATCGCCCTAGCTGACCACACCGTGCTGCAGGATTGCAGCGATATTGTCAACCCAGGACGAGCTCGCGAGGTCATCCGGTGTTTGCAGCAGCGCCAGCAGCGTGGCGCCGCCGATGAGATCGACGAGCCGATCGGGGTCGACGCCGGCGCGCACCTCCCCGCGCTCGACGGCGTCGCGCAGTCGCGACCGCACCGCGCCGAACAGGTCAGTGAAGCGGTCTCTGACACGCCCGCTGAGCTCGATGTCGGCGGACATGTCGGCGATGAGACCCGGCAGCGCGGCGTGCACCACGGGACTGGTGAAGACGTCACGCGCCGCCTTGACCATGGCGTGCAGATCAGCGGCGATGTCGCCCGGCGGAGTCTCGATCGCTGACGGTGTCGTCGGGAACGCGGCTTCGTGGACCAGCTCGGCCTTGCTCGACCACCGGCGATACAACGCGGTCTTGGTGGTCCCGGCGCGCTCGGCCACCGCCGCCATCGTGACGTTCGAATATCCGATTTCGACAAGCAGATCCGCGGTGGCACGCAATATGGCAGCGTCGATACGCGGGTCCCGTGGGCGTCCGGCACTCGGGGCCTTGTCAACAGACCACGGCTCTGGTTTCATATCGCTACCCACGGTAGCGTAACTGTGGGCGGGAAGGACCAGTTCGTGACGAATGAACCAGCCGTCGAGGATGTGGGACGGCTCCAGCGGTCCAGCCGTGACATGGCGAACGTGCCGGCGGCCCTGTCCCAGTGGTTGTCCACGATTCTGGGTGATACCACGCCCGAGATCACCGTGGAAAGCGGCGTCGACTCCAACGGCATGTCGTCGGAGACGATCCTGCTGTCGGGGCGCTGGCTGCACGCAGGCAGCCCGGTCGAACAGAACTGGGTGGCCCGGGTCGCGCCCACCGAAGCCGACGTGCCCGTGTTCGAGCACTACCGCCTCGACCACCAGCATCGAGGTGATTCGGCTGGTCGCCGAGCTGACAGATGTCGCGGTGCCGCGGGTGCGCTGGCTCGAGACCACCGGCGACGTGCTGGGCAGGCCGTTCTTCCTGATGGACCGCGTCGACGGCAACGTCCCGCCCGACGTGATGCCCTACACCTTCGGCGACAACTGGCTCTACGACGCCCCCGTCGAACAGCAGCGCAAGCTGCAGGACAGCACCATCGAGGTGCTGGCCAAGTTGCACTCGATTCCCAACGCGCAGCAGACCTTCGGGTTCCTGCAGGACGTCGATCCGCCGGGCGAGACCGCGCTGCACCGCCACTTCGGCTGGCTGAAGAGCTGGTATGAGTTCAGCGTGCCCGACATCGGGCGCTCATCGCTGGTCGAACGCGCCCTGGCCTGGCTGGAGGACCGCTTCCCCGCCGACGTCGCCGCGGCCGAACCCGTGCTGGTGTGGGGCGATGCGCGCATCGGCAACGTGATCTACCGCGACTTCGTCCCGGTCGCCGTGCTGGACTGGGAGATGGCCACCATCGGACCCGCGCGAGTTCGATCTCGCGTGGATCGGCTTTGCGCACATGGTCTTCCAGGAACTGACCAAGCTGGCCGGGCTGCCGGGTATGCCGGATTTCCTGCGCGAGGACGACGTGCGTGCCACCTACCGCGACCTCACCGATATCGAGGTCGGCGACCTGGACTGGTTCTACGTGTTCTCCGGTGTCATCTGGTGCTGTGTGTTCATGCGCACCGGCGCACGTCGGGTGCGCTTCGGGGAGATCGAGAAGCCCGACGACGTCGAGTCGCTCTTCTACCACGCATCACTGCTGAAAAGACTGATCGGAGAGGCCAACTGATGCTCGGACCGATGGACGAGTACCCGGTACACCAGGTACCCCAGCCCATCGCGTGGCCCGGGTCCTCGGACCGCAATTTCTATGACCGTGCCTACTACAACGCCCACGACCGCACCGGCGACATCTTCGTCATCACCGGGATCGGCTACTACCCGAACCTGGGCGTCAAGGACGCGTTCCTGCTCGTCCGCGGCGCGGCGACACCCAGACGGCGGTGCACCTGTCGGATGCCATCGACCAGGACCGGCTCAACCAGCACGTCGGCGCCTACCGCATCGAGGTCGTCGAACCGCTGCGCAAATTGCGGATCGTTCTCGACGAAACCGAGGGCATCGCAGCCGATCTCACGTGGGAGGGGCTGTTCGACGTCGTCCAGGAGCAGCGGCACATCCTGCGGGCGGGCAATCGTGTCACCCTCGATGCGCAGCGGTTCGCCCAGGTGGGTACGTGGAGCGGCCAGCTGCAGATCGACGGTGAGACAATCGACGTCGACCCGTCACGCTGGATCGGCACCCGCGACAGGTCGTGGGGCATCAGGCCGATCGGCGAGTCCGAACCCGCGGGCGCCCGGCGGATCCGCCGTTCGAGGGCATGTGGTGGCTGTACGTGCCGATGGCGTTCGACGACTTCGGCATCGTCGTCATCATTCAGGAGGAACCCAGCGGGTTCCGCTCCCTGAACGACTGCACCCGCATTTGGAAGGACGGCCGGGTCGAGCAGCTCGGCTGGCCGCGGATCAAGATCCACTACCGCTCCGGCACCCGCATCCCGACCGGCGCGACCATCGACGCCGACCGCATCCGACGGCAGCCGCAGTGCATTTCGAGGTCGAGTCGAAGCTGGCCGTGCCGATCCACGTCGGCGGCGGCTACGGCGGCGACTCCGACTGGATCCACGGCGTGTGGAAGGGCGAGAACTTCACCGAACGCCTCACCTACGACATGACCGACCCGGCCATCATCGGGCGCGCCGGGTTCGGTGTCATCGACCATGTCGGGCGTGCGGTGTGCCGCGACGCCGACGGCACCGAACGCGAGGGGTGGGGACTGTTCGAGCACGGCGCGCTCGGCCGACACGACCCGTCGGGGTTCGCCGACTGGCTCACCGTCGCCCCGTAGCTCTCTCCCCGCCGGAATTGCATTCCACGCGCAAAAGTGCGAGTGCGATACGCGTGGAATGCAATTCCGGCGGGGTGGAGCGACTCAGGCGGGGCGGGGCTCCCGCACCGCCGCGCGGCCGAACACCATCGACTCTTCGATCCGGTCGAACCGGTGGTCGATGACGTCGAGCACGTAGTTGTGCCGCACATTCCACGGCCGGTGAGTGCCCGACTTCGGCAGCGCATGCGGCGACCGCTTGATGTAGCCCGCCTGCAGATCGAAGGCCGGCTTCTCGGCGATCGGCACGTCGCCACGATGCGGGTAGGCGTGCGTATAGCCACGAGCGTCCATGTACGCCAACAGCTTCGCGACCGCCTTGGCCGTCATGTCCGCACGCAACGTCCACGAGGCGTTCGTGTACCCGATGCACCACGCCATGTTCGGCACGTCCTCGAGCAGGTACTCCTTGTAGACGAAGCGGTCAGTGGGCTGGATCTCGTCGCCGTCGATGAAGATCCGGACGCCGCCGAGAGCCTGCAGCTGCAGCCCCGTGGCGGTGACGATCACGTCGGCGTCCACCCGAGCGCCCGACGTCAGCACGATGCCCGTCTCATCGACGTGGTCGATGTTGTCGGTCACCACCTCCGCGCGCCCCTGTTTGATCTGCTCGAACAGATCATCGTCGAGGATCAGGCACATCCGCTGGTCCCACGGGTCGTACTTCGGTTTGAAGTGCAGGTCGACGTCGTAGCCCTCGGGCAGCGCGGCGATGGTCCGGCTGCGGATCAGCCGCCGCCCGAACCGCGGCGCCGCGCGGAACATGAAGTAGGTCGTCACGTGGAACATCGCGTTGCGGAGCCGCACCAGCGAATGGGATACGCGCTGCGGCAACACCTTCCGGATGAACTCCACCATCGGGTCGATGCGCGGCATTGACATCATGTATGTCGGCGATCGCTGCAGCATCGTCACGTGCGCGGCCTTCTCGGCCAATGCCGGGATCAGGCTGATCGCGGTGGCCCCGCTGCCGATCACCACCACCCGCTTGCCCGAGTAATCCAGGTCCTCGGGCCAGAACTGGGGGTGCACCACGTCACCGCCGAACCGGTCGATACCCGGGAACTCGGGCCGGTACGGGTGGTCATAGCTGTAGTAACCGGTGCCGAAGAACAGGAAGCGCCCGCGGTAGGTTCGCGCCGAGCCGTCGTGCTCGGTGTGCACCGTCCACGTGTCCGTGGCCGAGTCCCAGCTCCGCGGACTTCACGTATGTGTCGAACCGGATGTGCTCGTCGATGCCGTGCTTGTGTGCCGTCGTGGTCAGGTACTCGCGGATGTACTCACCGTCGGCGACGTTCTCGGGACGGGTCCACGGCTCCCATGGAAACGACAGCGTGAAGATGTCGCTGTCCGACCGGATTCCCGGGTAGCGGAAGAGGTCCCAGGTGCCGCCGATGCGGGACCGCCGCTCGAGAATCCGGTAGCTGAACTGGGGATTGCGCTCCGTGATGCGGTACGCCGCGCCGATTCCGGAAATCCCAGCACCGATGATCAGGACATCGGAGAACTCGGCCCCTGAAAAACCCTCGTGCATCCGCAACCTCCTTCGGTCCGTGCACGTACCACGATATGGGTCAGGCCCTCAGTGCGTCGACGATCTCGCTCAATGAGTCCACCGCGATCGGGCCGGGCTGATACAGACAGATCCGGTCCGAGACACCGGCCACGCGGTCCTTGATGTGCGCGGCGATCTCGGCAGGCGTGCCGCACGCCGCGATGGTGTGCAGCACGTCGTCGTCGATCAACCGTCCCATGTCCTGCCAGCGGCCCTGCTTGGTCAGCGCGTGGAGTTCGGGTTGCAGGTCGCCCCAGCCGTGCACCTCGAGGACCGGACGGTAGGCCGGGGTGGAGCCGTAGAACGCCAGCAGCGAGCGCGCGGCCGTGTGGTCGGGATCCGCTGGGTTGTCGCTAGCGACGGAAACGATGATCTCCGGCACCACCGCGAGGTCGTCGCGGCTGCGGCCTGCCGCCGCCAGTCCCTTGTCCACGTTGGGCATCGTCACCTCACGCAGGAACCGCTTCGACCCGAACGGCATCACCAGCAGGCCGTCGGCGACCTCCGCCGTCATGCGGGTCAGCAGCGGGCCCAGCGCACCCACGAAGATCGGCGGCGGCGTGAACTCGGCCCTGGGGCTGAATGTCGGCGTCATCAGCGTGTGCCGGTAGAACTCGCCCTGGAAGTTCAGCCGCTCCCCCGTGCTCCACGTGTCGAAGATCGCCCGCAGCGCGCCGACCAGTTCCCTCATCCGGGCCACCGGCCTGTCGAAATCGGTGCCGAAACGCTTCTCGATCTGCGTGCGGATCTGGGTGCCCAGCCCGAGCGTGAACCGGCCCCCGCTGAGCAGTTGATGGTCGACGGCCTGGTGCGCGAGGTGAATCGGGTT
>CAVYTD010000020.1:0-188224 GCA_963771335.1 uncultured Actinomycetota bacterium
TGACGCTGATCGGTGCGCAGGTCGTCCGGCGTCAACCCAGGCGCGCGAGGATTATGGGCAAGCCGCAGGGCGCGATGTCCGAGACCTCCCCCGATACGCAACCAACGTCGCAGGATGTCCATCAGGATCGGCGCACGTCAATGGCGGCCGAGCGCACCTGGCTCGCGTGGTGGCGTACGGCGTTGGCGGCGAGTGCCGGGGCGCTCGCCGTGGGCCGGTTCGCGCCGAGGTGCTCGACGTGGCGCCGTGGCCGTACGTGCTGCTCGGCTGCGCCTACGCGGGACTATCGATCGGGCTGCTCGTCGTGGGGCTGTGCCGTCAGCGCGATCTGGAGCGATCGCACTCGCCGCTCGGGTTCCGCACAGTGGCGATTTCACCGGTGGCGGCATCCTGCTGGCGCTGGCGACCGTGCTGCTCGTGGTCGCGCAGATCTAAGCGGGGCCAGCGTGCGCAGGAGCGCGGCGAGGGTCTCCTCGATCGCGAGCGGCTCGTCGTCGAGGTGCTGCTGCATCGGCAGCCGTCGAGGACGGCGATCATCACGGCTGCGAGTTGGTCGGCGCGATCGTGTCGACGACCTCGCCGGCGGCCTGGGCGTGCGCGATCCACTGGGTGAAGCCGGCGCGGGCTTGGCGGTAGCGGTTGAGGAAGTGCGCGTGGGCGGGGTGGTCGGCGTCGATGCTTCGGCGGAGAGGATCGTGAACAGCCGGGCGAGGGACTCGCGCTGCACAGAATGGTCCAGGACGGCGAGCATCATCGCCTCGAAGCCGACGTCGGTGCCGGCGACCTCTTCGGCGAGTGCCTTGTCCTCCAGGTCGCGCTGCTCGAGGACGGCGACGAGCAGGTGGACCTTCGACGGGAAGTGGTGGAGCAGGCCCTGGCGGGTGACGCCGGCCTCGGCGGCGACCACGTCGATCGCGGTGCCCCGGTAGCCACGCGTGGCGAAGGCGTTCTTCGCCGCGTCGATGAGACGCTCGCGGGTCGCGCGGCCCTCGGGCGTGGAGTAGGTGGGCGTGCGGGCCATGTGGAGGGTCGAACCGTAGCCGTCGTGAGCGGGTCGTGGGAAGCCCTTTGGGAGGGGAATGTAAGAACTTCGGTCGGTTGGTTTGCGGAACGACCTACAGGTAGGTAGGCTGCGACGCCTTGAAGGTGGGCCGGTCGCCACCGGTCTGTGACTGTCCATGGGAGAGGAGTGGGTCTTGCGACTCACGAAGTCATTTGCATGCCTGTTGGCGTGTTCCGCTGCGGTCGGGGTCAGCGCGCAGAGCGCGCAGGCGGCCGCGCAGACCACGAAGCTGCGCTCGGTCAGCTCACCGCCGTCGACCGCGCTCGCGCCGGGCGCTGACTGGACCGTCAAGGGCGAGGTCACCAACCGCTCGAGCAAGCGCGCGAAGGCGCGCGTCACGCTGACGCTGCGCACCAACAAGTCCTCGAAGGCGATCAAGCTCACGACGAAGTCGACGAGCGCGATCAAGGCCGGCAAGACCGCCCGCTACAGCGTCAAGGTCAAGCTGCCCGCGTCCCTGAAGAACGGCACGTACTACGTGCGGGCGTGCGCGACGCTCAATGGCGGGGCTGATTCCTGCCGCTACGCCACGCGGAAGCTCAAGGTGCAGGCGAAGAAGGCGACGCCGCAGCCGTCCCCGCCGCAGACCAACCCGGCGCCCGCGCCCACGGCGGCTCCGACGGCCACGCCGACCGCCACGCCGACCGCGACCCCCGCCCCGCTCCCGCAGCCGGGCGTCGGCGACGGCCCCGGCTTCAACGTCCTCGTCTTCACGGGCACCGCGGCGGCCGCCTCCTATCGGGCGGCCTCGACGCGCTCAACGCCGTCGCGAAGGACGGCGGCTTCAAGGTCACGCAGACCGGCAACGCGTCCGCCTTCACCGAGAGCTACCTCAAGCAGTACCGCTCCGTGGTCTTCCTCGGCGACATCGGCGCGCCGCTGAACGCCGCCCAGGAAGCGGCGTTTCAGGCGTACTACAAGGACGGCGGCGGGTTCTTCGCGGTCGGTTCCGCGATCGAGTCCGAGCCGGACTGGGCGTACCTGACCGAGCTGCTCGGCACCCGCGCCGACGGTGCGGCCGTGCAAGCCACGAACGCGACGATCAAGGTCGCCGACCGCGTCCACCTCGCGAGCCGCTCGCTCCCGGAGTACTGGACCCGGAGCGACCGCTTCTACAACTTCAAAGCCAACGTCCGCGGTGTCGCGCACGTGCTCGCCACGGTCGACGAGACCACGTACGACGGCGGCACGATGACGGAGCTCGCCGACCATCCCGTGGCCTGGTGCAAGGACTACGAGGGCGGCCGCGCCTTCTACACGAACGTCGGCGCCAGCGGTGACCTGGAGCGACGCGGCGGCGCGCAAGCACCTGGCGGGCGCGATCGAGTGGACCGCCGGCGAGGCCGACCCGGTCTACAGCGACTGCGGCGCGACCGTGCTCGCGAACTACCAGCAGACCAAGATCTCGGTCAACCCGAACCTCAACGAGCCGATCGGCATCGAGGACGCTGCCCGACGGCCGCGTCCTGCAGACGGCGCGCGGCGGCCAGCTGCGCCTGCACGACCCCAAGGACGGCAGCTCGAAAGTGATCGCCTCGCTGCCCGTCTACACGAACAGCGAGGACGGCCTCGACGGCCCCGCGGTCGACAACGACTTCGCCACCAACAAGTGGGTCTACCTGCAAGCGCCGCCGACGGCGAAGAACGTCAAGCAGTCCGACGGCACCACGAAGACGATCACGACGCCGCCGAACAGGTCGGCGCCCACGCCGCGCCGAGCCTTGCCGCCTGGGACCAGTACGTCGGCTACTTCCAGCTCAAGCCGTTTCAAGTTCGTCTACGGGGCGACCCCCGACGATCGACCTCACGTCCGAGCAGAAGATCCTGCGCGTGTCCAACAACCGCGGCGCGTGCTGCCACGTCGCGGGCGACATCGACTTCGACACCCACAACAACCTGTGGCTGGTCACGGGTGACGACACCCCGTCGGGCGCCGGCAACTCGCGCTGGTTCTCGCCCGACAACGCAGAAGACGGCCGAGTCGCAGACCGTCCTCTGCGCGACAGCTGCGCGTTCACGCTGACCTTCAACGGCCAGACGACGGCACAGCTCGCCGGCGGACGCCAACGCCGCCGCGATCAAGACCGCGCTCGACAACCTCTCCGACGTCAATCCCGGCCACGTGATCGTCACCGGCACGCCGCCAACGCGACCGTGCAGTTCGACGGCCAGATACGCGGAGAAGAACGTGCCACAGATGACGGCCACTTGGGGGGCGAGCGGTGAACCACCGCCCCAGGAGGGCGACTGGTTCCAGGCGCCGTACGCCGACGCGCGCCGCACGTCGGGCAACACGAACGACCTGCGCGGCAAGGTCCTGCGCATCAAAGTCAAGGCCGACGGCTCCTACTTCAGCCCGTCCGGCAACCTGTTCCCAGAGTCCCAGGACGTCAATGGCAAGACGCGTCCGGAGATCTACGCGATGGGCTTCCGCAACCCGTTCCGGATCCAGGTTGACGACAACGACGTCGCCGTACGTCACGCGGACTACTCGCCGGACTCCAACTACGCCGGAGACGTTCCGCGGCCCGGCCGGCACCGGCCGCGTCGAGGTGGTCCGCCACGTCGCCCAACTACGGCTGGCCGCTGTGCGTGACGCGCCGAACCTGCCGTACTACCGGTGGAACTTCAAGATGAGCAAGCCGCTCGACCCCACGCCCTACCCGAGTACGAGTGCGGCAACCCGGAGAATGGCCCGGACAACCACGTCGCGCTGGAACACGGGCGCGAACGTCGACCCGGCCACCGCAGCCGGCTCGAACCAAGGCCCGCCAATTACGTAGCCGGACATCTACTACTCGTTCCGCGACAACGCCACGCCGCCGCTGGGCACGCCGTGCATCGGCCTCCTACGACGGCTCGGGGTGCACCTGCCCGCAGCTGTTCTCCGTGCTCTACAGGCACCGGCGTGGCCCCGCACGGCGCGGCGCCGTACCGCTACGACGCCGCTCAACCCGAGCGCGTCGAAGTTCCCGCCCTACTACGACGGCTCGTCCTTCCTCGGCGAGTTCAACGTGGACACGCTGCGTGAGGTCCGCGTCGACAAGCAGCGGACCGGATCTTCAAGATCAACCGGATGCTCGACTGCGGCGCCGCCCTGTCGAGCACGATCCGCAGCCGTTCCTGTTCGAGCGCGACAACCCGATGGACATGCAGTTCGGGGGCCGACGGCAACTTCTACCTGTTGACCTACGGCTATGAAGCTTCTTCCAGTCCAACCCGGACGCCGGCCTGTACCTGTGGGAATACGTCAAGGGCCAGCGCGCGCCGCAGGCCACGACGATGAACGCGAGCGTCCACCAACGGCGTCACGCCGCTCAGCGTGCAGTTCTCCAGCGAGGGGCTCACGCCACCCCCACCCGGGCGACTCGACTACCCGTTTCGCCTGGGACTTCGTCTATGGCACCTGTACGGTCCACTCTACCGACCCGAACCCGACCCTACGTCTACACCACCAACGGCGTCTCTCACGGCCAAGCTGACCGTGACGGACTCGGCGGGAGAAGACCGGACACCAAGACGCTGCAGATCGTGGTCGGCAACACCGCGCCGACGATCGAGATCAACACGCCGCTCGACGGTGACTTCTTCGAGTGGGGCGACAAAGATCCCGTTCACGGTCACGGCGACCGACCCCGAGGACGGCCCGGTCGACTGCTCGCGCGTCGTCGTGACATTCGTGCTCGTGCACGACACGCACGGCCACGCCGAGGAGGCCAAGACGGGCTGCTCCGGGCACGCTGCAGACGCTGGCCGAGGACGCGTCGCACGGCGGCTACATCGCCGGCGGCATCTCCGCGACCTACACCGACAAGGGCGCCAATGGGCAGCCCGCGCTCAGCGCGACGGACCAGAACGTGGTCCAGGTGCGCAAGCAGCAGGTCGAGTACGTGCAGGAGAACGAGGGCACGTCGGTGGGTGCGTCGACGGAGGCCGATCCGGGCGGCAGCCAGGTGCGCAACAGCCTCGGCGCGGAGCGCGGATTGTCGTCAATGACGTCGGCGGGTCCGTCAACGGGCAGGGCGGTTCTGTCGATGCCGCGGAGGCTGTGGTGCGCGAGATCGTGGCACTCGGCGGTACGGCGGTCACAAATCATGATTCGGTGGCGACAGCCGAGGGGGGAGAGTCGATCGTTGAAGCCGCGATGCGCGCGTACGGCCGCATAGACATCCTCGTCAACAACGCGGGAATATTGCGCGACAAGGCCTTTCACAAAATGGAATCGGACATGATCGACGCGGTGATCGATGTCCACCTCAAGGGGACGCTGTTCGTCAGTCAGCCGGCGTTCCGCATCATGCGCGCCGCAGGCTACGGTCGGATTGTCAGTACATCGTCTGCATCGGGCTTGTTCGGAAACTTCGGTCAGGCCAACTACGGCGCCGCAAAGGCGGGAATCGCCGGCCTGACGAAGGTATTGGCGCTGGAGGGGGCCGCTTACGGGGTGCGGGCGAATGCGATCGCGCCGATCGCGGCTACGCGGATGACGCAAGGCATACTCGGAACACTCGCTGATCGTGTTGCGCCGGAAAGCGTCAGCCCGGTGGTCGCCTACCTCGCTCATGCGGAGTGCGCCGTCAATGGTCAGATCTATTCAGTGGCCGGTGGGCGGGTGGCCAAGATCTTTCTCGCCGAGACCACTGGGGTGGTACTCGACGACGTCAGCGCCGAAGCGGTCCGCGATCAACTCGCCGGAATCGAAGACCAGGCGAACTATCACGAGCCGGGTTCACTTGACGCAGCGACGACCATCCTGGCGGATGCGCTGACGGCCTGAGGGCCGGACCGCCCTGAAGGCGAACCTGGACTCGGTGGGGCAGTCGTCCTACACCTTGGTCGCCGGTCGGGTGTCCTCTTCCTGCGTCGGCAGGGGGTGGTCGTCGATCATGGTTATTTCGTCGAACGGATTATCCCCGTTCAGCGTTTGCGACATGACCGCCGAGTCCATCGTCTTGGTCCACGCCCCGATCAAAATGGTGGCCACGGCGTTGCCGGAGAAGTTGGTCACCGCGCGAGCTTCGGACATGAACCGGTCGATGCCGACGATGAGGCCGATGCCGTCGAGCAGTTCCGGGCGGTGGCTCTGCAGACCCCCGGCCAGCACCGCCAGTCCGGCGCCACTGACGCCCGCCGCGCCCTTGGAGGCGATGATCATGAACGCCAGCAACGACAGCTGCTCCGGCAGCGACAGCGGGTTACCCATCGCGTCGGCGATGAACAGCGACGCCATCGTCAGGTAGATGGCGGTGCCGTCCAGGTTGAACGAATAGCCGGTCGGCACCACGATGCCCACGGTCGTCTGCTGCACCCCGGCGTGTTCGAGTTTGGCGATCAGCCGGGGCAGCGCCGATTCCGACGACGAGGTCGCGACGATCAGCAGGTACTCGCGGGCCAGGTAGCGCACCAGCTTGAAGATCGACATCCCGGCGACCACCTTCAGCAGCGCGCCCAGCACGCCGAAGACGAAGATGACGCAGGTCAGGTAGAAGGCCAGCATCAGCACGCCCAGCTGGACGACCGCGTCGAAACCGGTGTCGCCCACCACCTTCGCGATGGCGCCGAACGCGCCGATCGGTGCCAGCCACAGGATCCCGGCCAGGATGCGGAACACCAGCTTCTGGATCAGCGCGATGCCGCGCAGGATCGGCACCCCGGCGGGCCCATCGCCTGAAGCCCGAACCCGACCAGCAGCGCCACGAACAGGGTCTGCAGCACGTTGCCCTCGGTGAGCGAGGACAGCAGCGAGGTCGGGATGATGTTCTGGATGAATTCCAGCGTGCCGCCCGCGCCGTGCGCCTGCTCGGCCAGCTTGGCGCCCGCCTCGGAATTGCCGGCGATGTCGAGTCCCGATCCGGGGCCGATCAGGTTGCCGACCAGCAGCCCGATCGCCAGGGCGACGGTCGACATGGTCAGGAAGTAGGCCATCGCCAACCCGCCGACCTTGCCCACCGACGCGGCGTTGCGGACCGAGCCGATGCCCAGCACGATCGTGCAGAAGATGATCGGACTGATCATCATCTTGATCAGGCTGACGAATATCGTGCCGAGGACCCCGAGCGAGGACCCGACGTCGGGCGCGACCAGCCCGACGATCACACCGGCGACGACCGCGACGATCACCGCCATATAGAGCCAGTGGGTTTTGTCGCGGCGCTGCTTCGGTTCGGTTTCGGTTGGCGGCTCTGCTTCCGGGGGTGTCGGCTGCGTCATCGTCGGCTCCTTTTCGTCGTGAGATACGCTACTACCAAATGTGGTTCAGGTCACAGCTTGGAGATGGCGGCGGTGCCTGGGCGAATCGCCGGAGAGGACTTTTCGATGCACAACACGCCGGCGATAGCGCCGCGCTCGATCGACGCGACGATCGCCCGATCGTGGCTGCTGGTCAACGCAGCCAGAACCGACCTGTTCGACGTTGCCGATCAATCCGACGCCGACCAGATCATCCTCGACATCGAGGACGCGGTCGACCCCAAGCTGAAGTCGAGTGCCCTCCGCGATGTCGCGACGTGGCTGCAGAACAAGTGGGCATGGGTCAGGATCAACGACCGATCCACCCCGTTCTGGTCCGAAGATGTCGACCACCTCAAGGGGGTGCCGGGTTTGGCTGGGGTGATGCTCGCCAAAACCGAGTCCGCCGACCACGTCACCGAGACGTTCGACCGGTTGGGCGGGACGACGCCGGTCCTCGCGCTGATCGAGTCGGCCCTGGGTATCGAGGAGGCGCCCACGATCGCGCGTGCCCGCGGCGTGATGCGGCTCGCTTTCGGCAGTGGCGACTACCGACGCGATACCGGCGCCAGCGCCGATGATCTGGCGATGGCCTATCCGCGGTCCCGGCTCGTGGTCGCCAGCCGCATCGGCGATCTTCCCGGCCCGATCGACGGACCCACCGTCAGCAACAGTCACCGCGTCCTGCGGGATCAATCCGCGATGACCGTCTCGCTCGGCCTGACCGGCAAGCTCTGCCTCGACACCGAGCAACCACCCGTCATCAACGAGGCCCTCAGCCCCACCCCGTCCGACGCAGCATGGGCGGAGAACTTCCTCGCCGACTTCGAAGCCCGCGGTCGTGTCGTGCGCGACGGCAGCGACCTTCCTCGGCTCGGCCGGGCGCAGAAGATCGCCCAGCTCGCCAAGGCATTCCAATCGGCCTCAAAGAACGGATGACGAGGCGCACCTCAGCGATCTCAGCGCGCTGTTCGCGGGCGTTTCGTTGCGGTCACGGCACCTTCTTCTTGGGCATGTACAGGTCGGTGATGGTGCCCTCGAAGGCTTCGGCGGCCATCGCCACGGTTTCGGAGAGGGTGGGGTGCGGGTGGATGGTCATCCCGATGTCGGCGGCGTCCGCGCCCAGTTCGATGGCTAGCCCGGCCTCGGCGATCAGGTCGCCGGCATTCGGCCCGACGATGCCGCAGCCGATGATCCGGTCGCTGGTCTCGTCGAAGATCACCTTGGTCATGCCCTCGTCGCGGCCCAGCGACAGCGAACGGCCGCTGGCCGCCCACGGGAAGTTGGCCTTGCCGTACTTGATGCCGGCCGCCTTGGCCTCGGTTTCGGTGACCCCGACCCAGGCCACCTCGGGGTCGGTGTAGGCCACCGAGGGGATGACGGTCGCGTCGAAGTAGCTGTTGTGCCCGGCGGTGACCTCGGCGGCGACCTTGCCCTCGTGGGTGGCCTTATGCGCGAGCATCGGCTGGCCGACGACGTCGCCGATGGCAAAGATGTGCCCCACGTTGGTGCGCTGCTGCTTGTCGACCGGGATGAACCCGCGCTCGTCGACCCGCACGCCCGCGGCCTCGGCGCCGATCACCTTCCCGTTGGGCTTGCGCCCGACCGCGACCAGGACCTTGTCGAACACCGCCGACTGGGGGGCCTTGCCGCCCTCGAAGGACACGGTCAGCCCGTCCTGTCCGGCCTCCACGTTGGTGACCTTGGTCTTCACCCAGATGTCCTGGTAGCGCTGGGACAGCCACCGGGTGAGTGGTTTGACCAGATCCGGGTCCGCGCCGGGGATGAGCTGATCCAGCAGCTCCACCACGCTCACCTTCGAGCCCAGCTCGTGGTAGACGGTCGCCATCTCGAGGCCGATGATCCCGCCTCCCAGGATGAGCAGCCGCTCGGGGATTCCGTCCAGCTCCAGGGCGCCGGCGGAGTTGATCACCCGGGGATCGTCGTGCGGGACGAACGGCAGCGTGACCGGCTCGGAGCCGGCGGCGATGATGGCCTGCTCGAAGCTGACCGTGCTGGTCGACCCGTCCGCGGTGACCTCGACCGTGTGCGGCGAGGTGAACTTGCCGGTACCGACCATGGTGGTGACCTTGCGCTGGGTGGCCAGCCCGGCCAGCCCACTGGTGAGCCGGTTGACCACGCTCTGTTTCCAGCCGCGCAGCGCGTCCAGGTCGACCGTCGGCGCGGCGAAGACCACCCCGTGGCCGGACATCTCCTTGGTTTCGGAGATCACCTTGGCGGCGTGCAGCAGCGCCTTGGACGGGATGCAGCCCACGTTCAGGCACACCCCGCCGAGCGGGCCGCGGGAGTCGATCATGATGACCTGTTTGCCGAGGTCGGCGGCCCGGAACGCGGCGGTGTAGCCGCCCGGTCCGGCGCCGAGCACGAGCACCTCGGCGTGCTGGTCGCCGCGTTCGATGTTCGCGGCGGGCACCGGCGCCGCCGTAGCCGCGGCGGCCGGCGGCGGGGCTGCGGACGCGGTGGCCTGCTGGGTCGGTGCCGGGGCCGAAGCCGCCGGGGCGGCGTCGTCGCCCGCGGCGTCGATCACCATGATCACGCTGCCTTCGGACACGGTGTCGCCCACGGCGACCCGCAGCTCGGTCACCGTCCCGGCTACCGGGGCTGGTACATCGAGGGTGGCCTTGTCCGATTCCAGCGTGACCAACGGGTCCTCGGCCGCGACGGTGTCACCCGCCGCGACGTGGATCTCGATCACCGGGATCGCCGAGAAGTCGCCGATGGCCGGGACCTTGATCTCCTGCGCGCTCATCGAGTTACTCCCTGGTGGTCGAAGTGGTCGGCGGCGAAGGCGATCACAGCAGCAGCCGTCGGTCGTCTTCGAGCAGGTAGCACAGGTGGCGGGCGAACCGGGCGGCCAGCGCACCATCGATGACGCGGTGGTCGTAGGACAGCGAAAGCGGCAGCATGTTGCGGGCGGTGAACTCGGTGCCGTTCCAGACCGGGCTCATCTTGGAGCGGACGACGCCGAGGATGGCGACTTCGGGGGCGTTGACGATGGGGGTGAAACTGGTGCCCCCGATGCCGCCGAGGCTGGAGATGGTGAACGTGCCACCGGCCATGTCCGACGGCCCGAGCTTGCCGTCGCGGGCCTTGGCGGAAAGGGACATGAACTCCCGGGACAACTCCTCGATGCCCTTGCGGTCGGCGTCCTTGACGACCGGGACCACCAGGCCGCCGGGGGTGTCCACGGCGATGCCGATGTTGTAGTAGTGCTTGAGGATGAGGGCGTCTTTCTCCGGGGACAGTGAGGAGTTGAACTCGGGGAACTTCTTGAGGGCGGCGACGCAGCCCTTGACGAGGAATGCGAGCAGGGTGACCCGGTAGGGGTCACCGTCGTTCTTGGCGGCGGTGTCGAGTTCTTTGCGGTAGCGGTCCAGGTCGGTGATGTCGGCTTCGTCGTTGTGCGTGACGTGGGGGACGTTGAGCCAGGAGCGGTGCAGGAAGGGTCCGGAGACTTTCTTGATCCGTGGCAGGGGCGCGATGTCGATCGACCCGAACGTGGAGAAGTCCTGCGCGGGAATCTCCGGGATCCCCGGTGCCGGCCGCGGCGGCGGGTTGGGCCGGGCCTTTCAGGAACCGCAGCAGGTCGTCCTTGGTGATCCGGCCCTTGGGTCCGGTCGGGGGGACCACCGCCAGGTCCACGCCCAACTCCCGGGCGGTGCGCCGCACCGACGGCCCGGCGTGTACCCCGGCGGGGGTGTCGACGCCACCCGCCGCCGGGGCCGCGACCGGCGCCGAGGGTGCGGGGACGGCCGCCGGGGCCGACGCGGGTGCGGGCTCTTGCTGTTCGACCAGTGACGGCGGGCTGCTGACCGCGCCGCTGCCGGGGGTGAGCAGCAGCAGAGGGCTGCCCTGGCTGACCTCGTCGCCGACCTTGACCAGGACCTCGGCCACCTCGCCGGCGATCGGGGCGGGGATGTCCATGGTGGCTTTGTCGGATTCGAGGGTGACCAGCGGGTCCTCGGCGTTGATCTGGTCGCCGGCGCTGACGTGCACCTCGATGACCGGCACAACGCCGAAGTCGCCGATGTCGGGAACCTTGACCTCGGTAGGAGCTGTCATCTCGATCGTCTCTTCCTCATCGGGGTCCGAACGCTCAGGCGAGCGCGGGTGCGGTCTTGTCGGGATCGATGTCATAGCGGGCGATGGCGTCCGCAGCGGCCGAGGCCGCAACGGCGCCCCCGGCGGCCAGCTCGGTCAACGCGGCGAGCGCGATGTAGTGCCGGTTGACCTCGAAGTGCCGGCGCAGGTTGCGCCGGTAGTCCGAGCGCCCGAACCCGTCGGTGCCGAGCACCCGGTACCGGCGGTCCACGTAAGGCCGGATCTGGTCGGCGAAGGCCTGCATATAGTCGGTCGCGGCGACCACCGGGCCGGCCGGGCGCCCGGCCAGGCTCTGCTGGACGAAGCTGAGCCGCCGCTCCTCGCCCGGATGCAGCATGTTCCAGCGGTCGACGTCGATGCCGTCGCGGCGCAGCTCGGTGAAGCTGGGCACGCTCCACACGTCGGCGGTCACGCCGAAGTCCTGTTCCAGCAGCTCGGCGGCCGCGATCACCTCGCGCAGGATGGTGCCGGAGCCCAGCAGCTGAACCCGGGGTGCGTCCTTCTTCGCGGCCGTCCCCTCCCGCAGCAGGTACATGCCGCGGATGATGCCCTCACGAACCTCGTCCTCCCGGCCCTCCGGCATACCCGGATGCTGGTAGTTCTCGTTCATCACCGTCAGGTAGTAGAAGACGTCCTCCTGCTCGGCGTACATCCGGCGCAGGCCGTCCTGCACGATCACCGCGACCTCGTGCGCGAAGGTCGGGTCGTAGGAGACGCAGTTCGGGATGGTGGCCGACAACAGGTGCGAGTGGCCGTCCTCGTGTTGCAGGCCCTCACCGTTGAGCGTGGTGCGCCCGGCGGTGCCGCCCACGAGGAAGCCGCGGGCCCGCGAGTCGCCGGCCGCCCAGGCCAGGTCCCCGGTGCGCTGGAACCCGAACATCGAGTAGTAGATGTAGAACGCGATCATCGGGGTGTCGGACACGCTGTAGCTGGTCGCCGCGGCGATCCACGACGACATCGCGCCGGGCTCGTTGATGCCCTCCTGCAGCATCTGCCCGGAGCGGTCCTCCCGGTAGTACATGAGCTGTTTGGCGTCCTCGGGCTGATACAGCTGCCCGACCTGGGAGAAGATCCCCAACTGCCGGAACAAGCCCTCCATGCCGAACGTGCGCGACTCATCGGGCACGATCGGCACCACGTGCTTGCCGATCGCCTTGTCCCGCAACAGCGTGGTCAGGATCCGGACGAACGCCATCGTGGTAGAGATCTCGCGGTCGCCGGTGGGCTTGAGCTGGGCCGCGAAGGCCGACAGCGGGGGGACCTCGAGGTCCCGCGAGCGTTGCCGCCGCACCGGAAGCGCCCCGCCGAGCGCGGTTCGCCGTTCCCGCAGGTAGCGCTCCTCGGGGCCACCTGCGGGCAGCTTCAAGAATGGCACCGCGGCGACCTTGTCGTCGGCCAGGTCGATGGCGAACCGGTCGCGGAACGCGCGCAGCACGTCCTCGCCCATCTTCTTCTGCTGGTGGGTGATGTTCTGGCCCTCACCGGCCTCACCCATGCCGTAGCCCTTGACCGTCTTGGCCAGGATCACGGTGGGCGAGCCGACGTTGTCCACCGCCGCCTTATACGCCGCGTACACCTTCGCCGGATCGTGTCCGCCGCGACTCAGCGCCCAGATCTCGTCGTCGGACAGGTCCGCGACCAGGTCCAGCAGCTCGGGATACTTGCCGAAGAAGTGCTTGCGCACGTAGGCGCCGTCCTTGGACTTGAAGTCCTGGTACTCGCCGTCCACGCACTCCTCCATGCGCTTGAGCAGCAGACCGGACTTGTCCGCGGCGATCAGCGGGTCCCAGCCGGATCCCCAGATCACCTTGACCACGTTCCAGCCGGCGCCCCGGAAGATGCCCTCAAGCTCCTGGATGATCTTTCCGTTGCCGCGCACCGGGCCGTCCAGGCGCTGCAGGTTGCAGTTCACCACGAAGATCAGGTTGTCCAGCTTCTCCCGGCCGGCCATCGAGATCGCGCCCAACGACTCGGGCTCGTCCGTCTCGCCGTCGCCCAGGAACGCCCACACGTGCCGGTTCGTGGTGTCGGCCAGCTCCCGGTTGGCCAGATACTTGAGAAACCGGGCCTGGTAGATGGCCATCAGCGGGCCCAACCCCATCGACACCGTAGGGAACTGCCAGTAATCGGGCATCAGCCACGGATGCGGGTAGGACGACAGGCCGCCGCCGACCTCCTGCCGGAACCCGAGCAGCTGCTCCTCGGTCAGCCGCCCTTCCAAGAACGAGCGCGCATAGATACCGGGCGAGCAATGGCCCTGCACGAACACCAAATCGCCGCCATGATCCTCGGACGGGGCGTGCCAGAAGTGGTTGAACCCGGTGTCATACAGCATCGCCGCGGACTGGAAGCTGGCGATGTGCCCGCCCAGCTCGGAAGATTCCTTGTTGGCGCGCAACACGATCGCCACCGCGTTCCACCGGATCAGCGACCGAATCCGGTGCTCGATCGCCGCGTCACCCGGGTGCGGCGGCTGCTCGTGCGGTGCGATCGTGTTCAGATACGACGTGTTCGCCGAGTACGGCACCGGCACCCCGTTGCGCCGGGCCACCCCGTCCAGCTCCTCCAGCAGGAACTCCGCGCGGTCCGCCCCGTCAAACTCGATCACCGACTCGAACGCATCCCGCCACTCGCTGGTCTCCACCGGATCGAGGTCATTGCGCATGGGGTTCGTCTCCTCTTGACGGGCAGTCCGGTACCCGCGGACGCTCAGCTGACGGGTGGATGGGTGGATGGTCAGTCACACCGAGATCGTGCCTCACTCGCTCGAGGGACGGAACGGCACGTGCGTGCTCGGCGAGTTCCGAGGGCCCGCGTGGCTGAATCAGACATACGCCCTCCTAGGGAACCGACGGCCTCGACGAGTGGACACACCCGAACGGGGGCAACCTGCTACCAGCCTGCACGGGTTGTGATTCTGGTCACTATTCTGACACGGCGGCCTAGACCCGCGGGTCCCAATCGGCGGACCGTGCCCCCGCCGCCCCGCTTCCAGGTCGTCGGCGATCGTGACGACGGCACCACGCCGGGATCCCGGCGATATCCGGTTCAATCGCCCTGCGGTCTGTAGGAAGCTCATGATCACCGCGTGCCCCCCACACTTTCAACGAATTGCTCAGCAGACGGGACACCTCACCAGCCATGTCCACCCCGGCAACGATAAGTTGAGTCCTAACATGCGACAAGCAGACCGGATCGAGTCCCTGCGAAATGCTCTGCGGACCGCCGGTATCGAGGATGTCCGCGTCGATACCACCAGCCGGGCGGCGTACTCGTCGGATGCCTCCTTGTACCGCGTGACGCCGAGTGCGGTGGTGTGTCCGGCCGATCACGACGATGTCGCGGCCGCACTCGAGGTGTGTCGGCGTGAGGGGGTGCCGGTCACCGCACGTGGCGCAGGCACGTCGATTGCGGGCAACGCCGTCGGCGCCGGCGTGGTCCTGGACTTCAGCCGGTATTTGCATCGGGTGCTGTCGGTCGACGCGCAAAGTCGCACTGCCGTCGTGCAACCGGGGGTCGTCCAGTCGGTTCTGCAAGCTGCGGCGGCACCGCATGGGTTGCGATTCGGACCCGATCCCTCGAGTCACACCCGCTGCACGATCGGGGGAATGATCGGGAACAATGCCTGCGGCTCCCGCGCCCTGGGATACGGACGGACCTCCGATAACGTCTCGTCGCTGCGGGTTCTCACAGCGGCCGGTGACGAGTTGCTGCTCAATGCGGCAGCTCCTTCGGCCGCAGGGCCCTCACCGATTATCGACAAACTGGCTATGGTCACGCGCTCCGGGCTCGCGACCATCCGCACCGAATTCGGTCGATTCGGTCGTCAGGTGTCGGGTTATTCGTTGGAGCATTTGTTGCCCGAGAACGGGTTCGACGTGGCCCGCCTTCTGGTGGGCAGCGAAGGCACGCTCGGCGTGGTCACCGAGGCGACGGTCCGCCTGGTCGCCGATCCCGCCTACCGGACCCTGGTCGTACTGGGCTATCCCGACATCGCCGCCGCAGGCGACGCGACTCCCGCAATCCTGCAACACCGGCCCACCGCGTGTGAAGGCATCGACTCGCGGATCGTGGATGTGGTTCGTGAGCGAAAGGGCGCAGCTGCGGTGCCCGACCTCCCGTCCGGAGCGGCCTGGGTGTTCGTCGAGATGATCGGCGACACCCGCGAGGAAGCTATCACCCGCGCGGCTGCTCTGCAAAGTTTCTGCGGCGCAACGGATTCCTTGATTGTTGACGATCCGGTCCGGGCCGCCGCGTTGTGGCGCATCCGTGAGGACGGCGCTGGGCTGTCGAGCCGCAGCACGTCGGGTAGGCCCGCCCACGCCGGATGGGAGGATGCTGCTGTCCCCCCGGAGCGGTTGGGCGACTACCTCCGCGATTTCGATGCGTTGATGGCCGACTTCGGTGTCACCGGAATGCCCTATGGCCACTTCGGTGACGGGTGCATGCACGTCCGTATCGACTTCCCGCTCGACCGACCCGGAGGCACCGCGGAGTTCCGCGACTTCATCTTCGCCGCAGCGAAACTCGTTGCCGGATACGGTGGTTCGCTGTCAGGTGAGCACGGCGATGGCCGCGCCCGCAGCGAGCTACTGCCGCTGATGTACTCCCCGGCCGCGATCGCGCTGATGGCTGCGGTCAAGCACACCTTCGATCCGGACAACATCCTCAACCCCGGCGTCATCGTCGACCCGCTGCCTCTGGACGCCGATCTGCGAGCCGCTGTTGCGCCGCCGTTCCGCAAGAACCTGGCGCTGGCCTACCGCCACGACGACGGCGACTTCAGCCAGGCAGTGCACCGCTGCACCGGCGTAGGTCGGTGCCGCGCCGACAACAGCGCGGTCGGCGGCGTGATGTGCCCGTCGTACCTTGCCACCCGCGAAGAGAAGGACTCCACCCGCGGGCGCGCAAGGGTGCTTCAGGAAATGATCAACGGCAGCGACATCCGCGGCGGCTGGCGATCGCCGGAGGTGCACGAGGCCCTCGACCTGTGCCTGTCGTGCAAAGGCTGCGCCTCGGACTGCCCCACCGGGGTGGACATGGCGGCCTACAAAGCAGAAGTGCTGCACCAGAGCTATCGGCGGCGGATCCGGCCCGCGTCGCACTACTCACTGGGCTGGCTGCCCCGCTGGGCCAGGCTGGCCAGCGCGGCACCGAGGCTGACAAACGCGGCGGTGCGGCTTCCGCTGGTCGGACCTGCGGGGCTGGCGGTGGCCGGGGTCGACCACCGGCGACACATCCCGCCGTTTGCGCCGCAGACGTTCCGGTCGTGGTTCAAAGCCAACGTCTCCGGTGACGGCGCCGGTGATGAAGTGGCGCTGTTCGTAGACTCGTTCACCAACTACTTCTCCCCCGAAGTCGGCGTCGCCACGGTGCGGGTCCTGCAGGCCGCGGGCTATCGGCCGACGCTCACCGCCAAACAACAGTGCTGCGCACTCACATGGATTTCGACAGGCCAGCTGAATGCCGCGCGGCGCATCCTCGGCCGAACCGTCGATGCATTGTCAGGGGGCGCCGAGCGCGGCGTCCCGATCGTCGGAATCGAACCGTCCTGCACCGCGGTCCTGCGTTCTGACGCCGCCGAACTGATCGGCGGAGTCGATGCCGGTTCCGTCGCCGAAAGAACCCGCACGTTGGCCGAACTCCTCAGCGAACGGGGCTGGCAGCCGCCGTCGATGGCGGGCGAGCAGGTGATCGCGCAGCCGCATTGTCACCATCACGCCGTGATGGGATGGAGCCCGGATGCGCGACTATTGAAGGCCGCAGGTGCCGAGCTATCGCGGCTGAGCGGTTGTTGTGGCCTGGCAGGCAATTTCGGTGTCGAGAAGGGCCACTACGACGTGTCCGTCACCGTTGCCGAACAGCAGTTGCTCCCTGCGGTCAGGAACGCGGAACCAACGACGACAATCCTGGCCGACGGCTACTCCTGCCGCACCCAACTCGACGATCTTTCCGATCGCCGCGGCATCCACCTGGCGCAGTTGCTGGCCGATCACCTGCCCTAGAGTCAGTGGCGCGCCAGCGCATGCCATGCGAGGTCGGCGACCGACAGGCAGAACCTGTCGTCGATGGGATCATCGGTGTACAGAGCGCGAATATTGATGGGCGCCAACAGGATCTGCACGCCCGCAACGTGATCGACATCCTCTCGCAGTTCCCCGCGCAGGGCCGCCTGGTCGAGGATCGTCCGGATCGTCTCATAGCGCATCCGCCAGTAGATCACTCGCGTGTCGTCCCGATGCTGGGCCCGGTCATCGATGACCATGGCGCGCAACAGCCGCCGGCCGACTGAGGCGTTCAGGTATGCCGCCACCGAAAGGGCCATCGCGTCGAGGTCACCCCGCAGCGAACCGGTGCTCGGTGCGACGATGATCTGGTCGCTTTCGAAGGACATCACGTCCAGCAGGAGCCGCTGGCTGTTCCCCCAGTACCGGTAGACCGACTCGATGTCGATCCCGTGGCGGGCGGACATCGCGCCAAGGCTGAAACGTTCGACACCCCAATGGGTCAGCTCGTCGAGTGCGGCGACCAGCACACGCTCCCGCAGCTCCTGCGGCACCGCACTGTCAACGAACTCCCAGTCAGGCATGTCCACCCCTGACCCTAGCCCTGCACCCCGTCCAGTGTGCGATAAATCCGCTGTTCGCTGATGGGGCGTGGGGTACCGAGTTGCTGCGCCCACAGGCTCACCCTCAGCTCCTCGATCATCCACGCGATGTCGCGGACATCGGCGGCCGCGGCGCGGGCCGGTGACAGCGCCGCCACGAGGCCGTCGTAGGCGTCCTGGACCGCCGCCACCCGCGCCATCCGTTCGCGATCGGCGGTCAGGCCGTGCGGCAACCGCTCCAGACGCCGGCTCACCGCGGTCAGGTAGCGGGCGAGATCACCGAGACGTGCCACGCCGGCGAGCGCGACGAAGCCGGCAGGCAGCAGCCGCGCCAGCTGATCGCGGATGTCGGCAACCGCGTCGGCCTGCGCTGCGGTCGGCGCACCCGGCAGGGCGAGCTGCACGTCGTGCAATGCTGCCAGCACCTTCTCCACCCGGCGCACCACATCAAGGGTGCTGGAAACGAGTTCGCTCCCCAATCGTGTTCGTGCGGAAACGAACTCGTCCCTCGTCCACACCGGCTTCGGGACGAGCAGCTGGACCGCCGCATCGGCACAGTCGTCGAGCAGGGCACTCAGCGACCCGTCCGGGTTGTTGCCCAGAACCAGCTTCGTCCGTGGATCCAGCGACCGCTCGACGGGCCTCGTGATGGACGGTCCCGCCAAGCGCAGTAGCCGACGGCTGCCCGGCGCGGCCACAGCGGCCTGCTCGGATGCGGTGGCGAACACCCGAATGTCCACGGCCGCGACCTGGTCGAGCAATGCGGGATATCCGCGGACGGTATGCCCCGACGTACCGCTGCTTTCGACGACGCGCGGAAGCTCGTCGAGATCATCGGGCCAGTCACGCAGCCCGGAGCGCTCCAGCCGACCGGCCACCGCGGCGGCGACGGCCTGGCGGGCGGGCGCGGCGAGTTGGTCCTGCAGTTCGTCGAGGCTCTTGCCCCGCGCCACGACGTTGCCGTCCCCGGCTTCGACGGCGAAGGTGACACGGAGATGCGGCGGCAGCTTGTCGAGGTCGAACGCGTCGACGGGGACCAGGATCCCGGTCCAGCGCCGCAGTTCGCGCTGCACCGCGTCCAGCAGTGATCCGCTGTCGTCGGGGGAGATCGCCTCCAGCAACGCCCGGGCGGTGTCCGGCGCGGGAACGAAGTTGCGCCGCAAGTCTTTCGGCAGAGATCGGATCAGCGCGGTGAGCAGTTCCTCACGAAGTGCGGGCACCTGCCAGGCGAACTCGTCGCCGCCCAGCCGCGCCAGCACGTCGACCGGAACGTGCACGGTCACACCGTCATCGACGGCGCCCGGTTCGAATCGATAGGTCAGCGGCAGCGTCAGGTCACCCGACGTCCACGCGACCGGGTGGTCGGCGTCCTCCTCGCCGCGCAGCAGGTCGTCACGGCCGAGGGTGAGCAGATCCGGCGTGCGGTGGCGCTGTTTGCGCCACCAGCCGTCGAAGTGCCGCGCCGACACGACGTCGGCGGGGATCCGCGCGTCGTAGAAGGCGTGGATCTCGTCGTCACCGACCAGCAGGTCGCGGCGGCGGGCCCGTTCCTCGAGCGCGGCCAGTTCGGCCCGCAGTCGGGCGTTGTCGGCGAAGAAGTGGTGTCTGGTCTCCCACTCGCCGTCGACCAGCGCGTGCCGGATGAACAGTTCCCGTGAGGTCTCGGGATCGAGCTGCCCGTAATCGATTCGACGACGCGTGACGATAGGTAGCCCGTACAGGGTCACCCTCTCGTAGGCCATCACCGCGCCGCGCTTGGGATCCCAGTGCGGCTCGCTGTAGGTCCGCTGCACGAGGTGTTCAGCGACGTGCTCGACGGTTTCCGGCTCGATGCGCGCCGCGGTGCGTCCGTAGAGCCTGCTGGTTTCGACGAGGTCGGCGACCACGACCCAACGCGGCGGCCGCCGGGTCAGCACCGACCCGGGCGCCAGCACGAACTTGGTGTTGCGCGCACCCTGGAACACCCGGGTATCGCGCCCCTCGCCCTCCCGCAGCCCGATGTGCGACAGCAGCCCCGCGGTCAGGGCGGCGTGCACCCGGGCGGGGTCGGCGGGCTCGTCCTGCTCGCGAATACCGAGGTCCCGGCAGATGGCGCGCAGCTGGCCGACCAGGTCTTGCCATTCGCGGATGCGCAGGTAGTGCAGGAACTCCTCGCGGCACATCCGTCGAAACGAGCTGCCGGAGCGTTCTTTTCGCTGCTCACCGAGATACCGCCACAGGTTGAGGTAGGACACGAAATCCGAGTGCTCGTCGGCGAACCGGGCGTGCTTCTGACGGGCGGCCTCTTCCCGGTCGACGGGCCGTTCGCGGGGATCGGGGATCGACAGCGCAGCGGCAAGCACCAGCACCTCACGCACGCATCCCTCGCTGTCGGCCTGCAGCAGCATCCTGCCCAGCCGTGGATCCACCGGGATCTTGGCCAGCCGCCGGCCGGTGTCGGTCAGTGCGCCACCCCGATCGAAGGCGCCGAGTTCCTGCAGCAGCGTCACGCCGTCCCGGATGCTGCGCGCGTCGGGCGGGTCCAGGAAGGGGAAGTCCTCGACGTCGCCGAGGTCGAGGGCCGCCATCTGCAGGATCACCGCGGCGAGGTTGGTGCGCAGCAGTTCTGGGTCGGTGTAGCGCGGCCGGGCGTCGAAGTCGGCTTCGGAGTAGAGCCGGATGCACACACCTGGCGCGGTGCGCCCGCAGCGCCCGGCACGCTGCTGGGCCGACGCCTGCGAGATCGGCTCGATCGGCAGGCGCTGCACCTTGGTCCGGCGGCTGTAGCGCGAGATGCGGGCGGTTCCGGGATCGACGACGTAGCGGATCCCCGGCACGGTCAACGATGTCTCGGCGACGTTGGTGGCCAACACGATCCGGCGTCTGGCCCGGCTGGGCTGGAAGATCTTCTGCTGTTCGGCGGTCGGCAGCCGTGCGTAGAGCGGGAGCACCTCGGTGTTGGCCCCGTTGGCCCCGTCCTTGTCACCGAATGCGCCGCGCAATACCTCTGCGGTGTCGCGGATCTCGCGTTCGCCCGACAGGAACACCAGCACGTCCCCGGGCGGCTCGGCCGCGAGCTCGGTCACGGCGTCGACGATCGCATCGGTCGGATCGCGCAGCTCGGTGCGGACCACCTCGTGGTCGGGGTCATCGGGATCGTCGACCCCGTCCCCACTGGCCGTAACCACGACTTCCAAAGGCCGGTAACGAATTTCGACCGGGTACGTACGGCCCGACACCTCGACGATCGGCGCCTCATGGCTGGATCCATATTCGGCTCCGCCGAAGTGCGCGGCGAAGCGCTCCGGCTCGATCGTCGCCGACGTCACGATGACCTTCAGGTCGGGCCGGCGCGGCAGCAGTTCCCGCAGATAGCCGAGCAGGAAGTCGATGTTGAGGCTGCGCTCGTGCGCCTCGTCGAGGATCAGGGTGTCGTAGCGCAGCAGCCGGCGGTCCCGTTGGATCTCGGCGAGCAGGATGCCGTCGGTCATCAGCTTCACCAGGGTGCGGTCGCTGACCTGGTCGGTGAACCGCACGGCGTAACCCACGGCCTCGCCGAGCGGCGTGCCGAGTTCGTCGGCGATGCGCTGCGCGACGGTGCGCGCTGCCAGCCGACGCGGTTGGGTGTGCCCGATGGTGCCGCGGATGCCGCGGCCGAGTTCCAGGCAGATCTTCGGCAGCTGGGTGGTCTTGCCGGAACCCGTTGCGCCGGCGACCACCACGACCTGGTGCTCGGCGATGGCCTTGGCCAGATCGTCGCGCCGATCGCTGACGGGCAGGTCGGGATAGGTGATCGCCGGGACCGCGGCCGTGCGCGTCGCGACGAGGGCTTCGGCGGTGGCGAACTGCTGGGCCAGCTTGTCGAGCTGCTCGGTGCTGGGGGTTCGCAGCTGCTTGAGCCTGCGCCCCAGCCGAGCCTCATCGCGGATCGTCAGGCCGTCGAGCCGCGCGCGCATGGCGCGGATGTCGGCGTTCGTCAGTCCGCTCCGACCGTGGTCAGGCAGAACGGGTGACCGACGGGGTCGAGCATGACGCGCCATATTGCGGGATGCGCCTGGTGCCCGGCCTGCCGGGCGCCCAGCCGCTCTGCTCTGGTGACGGCTTCATCGAGGTCGGCCACCGACACGTCGAGGTGCATCTGCTGGTGCTGGCCGGGTTCCGGCCAGGTCGGCGGAACGTAGTCGGCGACACGCATCATCGCCAGGATGTGGGCGCCGTCGGTGATGGCGACGACCCCATCGTCGGGGGTTGCGACCATCCTCCGCATTCCGAGAAGACGGGAGTAGAAGTCCGCCAACTCAGTTGGGTTCGGGCAGTCGATGGAGGTCGCGCCCAGCCGGCCGACCGGTGATTCCGCCTGAGTCATGGAGTCCACTCTGGCACGACGCGTCGACGCCGGGTGCGACTGCGCGGGTGCGGACTAACAGGACCGTCGCCGCGAGGAGCGCCTCGACGATCGCCACGACGGTGGCCAGCTGCATCGGGGTAACCGCGGCGGCCGGGCCGCCATCGTGGTGGTGAGCGCCGGTCACCGGCAGGTGCACACCGATCATCGCCAGGTTCATCAGCGCGACCAGCACCCAGCTACGGACCGTGTCGCGGGTCCACAGTTCGTAGGCGCAGTACAGGCAGCCGATGAGCATCGTCACCGTCAGGACCGCGACCCCCGGATTCGCCGGGCCGAGTGCGGCGCCGTGCAGCACCGCCGAGCCCACCGCGAGGAGCGCGCCGGTCCGGCCGACGAACCCGCTCATGCCGAAGCGCCGTCGTAGGCGTCGTGCCAGTTCCACCATTCATACGGCGGCGTCTGGGGGTAGCCCTCGGGTGAGTCCTCCCATTCCTCCTGGCGGCCCAGCGGCGTGAGGTCGAGGTAGCTCCAGGTACCGCCCATCTTCTCGTCGCCGCGGTTGTTGATGAAGTAGGTGCGGTAGATGTGCTCACCGTCGCGGATGAACACGTTGGTCCCGTGCCATTCGTCGACGCCGAAGTCGGTGTCGAACGCTGGACCGTCTCCGGGGAGAATCGTGTACCACGGGATGTCCCACCCCATCCGGGTCTTGAGCCGCTCGATCTCCGGCTGCGGTCCACGGGTGGCGAACACCAAAGTGGTGTCGCGGGCGTTGAGGTGCGCGAGGTGGGCCACCTGGTCGGCCATCAGCGAACAGCCGGGGCAGGCGTGCTGCGGCCAGCCGTGCACGCCGGGTTCGAAGAAGGCGCGGTAGACGATCAGTTGCTTGCGGCCCGCGAAGAGCTCCGGCAGCGAGACCTTGCCGTCCGGTCCTTCGAAGACGTACTCGGTGTCGACGGCCAGCCACGGCATCCGCCGCCGCTGCGCGGCGAGCGCGTCCTGGGCGCGGGTGACTTCCTTCTCCGTGACGAGCAGCTGCTGACGGGCCTGCTCCCACTCTTGCGGGGAGACGATTGTCGGTGTCTTCATACCCGGTACTGACTCCGATCCAGCGCGAAATTCATCGCGAACTCCATCCCCGGAGTTGTACCGCAGCCAGGCGTACGGCGCAGTCTCAAGGCCGGTCGGGCGACCAGTACTCCAGCATGTCGGCGAAGGTCTGGAAGGCAGGCGTGTTCACGCCGTAGGTCGCTTCGAAGTGGATGCTGAGCGCGAAACCGAGCCCGCCGACCCCGTCGATCACACGCTTGTACAGGTCGACCATGAGTTTGCGCCGGTCCGCTGGTTCGCTGCCGGCGAGGGTCTTGACGAACTCTTGCTCGGCGGCCACCGCCGCGTTTCCCGGGTCCTGGATCAGCCAGTTGATCAGACCGACCTTGGTCTCGATCTTGGGGACGAAGCCGAACGACAGCAGGATCTCCGGCCGGTGTTCGGTAGTCCTGGCGAACTCGGTGAGGAAGTCGACGATAGCGTCGGAGTACAGGAGCTGCGTCATGCCGTAGGTGGCGCCCCGGCCGCACTTGAACTCGAAGCGCCCGTGTTCGCCTTCCCGGGTCGGGATGAGGATGACGCCGCGGTTGTCGATGACGTTGTCGAAGATCGACAGCGCGTCGGTCGGTGCGACGCCGGAGCCCTGGCCGTCGTTGAGGGTGCGCGGGACCCCGACGAACGCGATCCCATCGAACCCGCTGTTGCCCAGATCGGTCAGCCGCGTGCGCAGCGCCGGCTCATCCATGAACGCGGTGACCTGCGTGCACAGGCCGTTGATGCCGGGCAGCTCCGGCTTGATCATCGACCAGAACTCCAGGACGTCCAGCTTCGGCTTCATCTCGAGGGGCCGGTCGTCGTCCTCCTCGATCATCCCCGGGATCATGACGTGGCGGACACGCCCGGCCAGACCAGCCTCCGCGGAACACCGCAGCACCTTCTCGGCGTCCTCGAGCGCTCGTTCACGGCCCCGTTCGACATTCGGGGGCACCAGTTCCAGAGCGATGGTGTTCAGGCTCACAGCGTTGCTCCACATCTGACGTCGACTTGTCCCGGTGGCCCGCCGACGTCCCCTTCATCGGCCGTTCCCCCCACCCGCGAGGAAATCACCATACCGACCCGGCGATCACGGGGCTCGGGGCGGACGACCCGGTCCACATCACACTCGGGATTGAGCTTTCATGGGGTGGAACGCCTATGAAAATTCTGCCGAAACCGAAGACACCGAAGACGTCCATCACCGCGGCCACGATGCTGGCCCTGATCGCGGGCATCGTCGCCGCCTGCACCGGCGTCGAACCGGCGCCCGGGTCCACCTCGGCGAGCGCGCCGAGCTCGAGCTCGCCGTTCGAACCGACCACGTCGAAACCGCCGGAACCCGACCGGGCCGCTGCTTGCTTACCGGGCGGCCGAGGAGATCGGCCTCGTCGACGGCACGAGCGTGATCGCGACGGCACCGGGCGCCTTCGATGCGTCCAACGACCTGATCACCACCGAGGACGGCCGGTTCGTGTTCGCGCGTACCACCGACAACCAGGTCGCCACGCTCGACGTCGCCGGCCAGAAAGGCGGCCACCCGCGCGGCGCCGGTGGGTCCGGTGCTGGGAACCGGCGGTGCCAGCACGATCGTGTGGTGGGAGCAGCCGAATCGGCTGATGCAGCTCGATCTGGCGGACCCGAACTCGCAACCCGCGGTGCAGCAGGTCGGTCGACTTGCCGCAGGTGGCCGGGGCGAGCCCGGGTGCGCCGCGGCTGGTCGTCGCCCGCGGCGGTACCGCGGTCATCGCCCGTGTGGAGGCTCCGCCGTCTCCGTTCGGCGGCCCGGACACCCTCTACGCCGTGCGCGGTCCTGGTGCACCGACCCCACTCGGCCAGGCCGACGCGAACTCCCCGGTGTCGGTGGCCCGCCTGAGCCCCGACGGAGCGTCGCTGGCGTATGCGCTGTACCGCAGCGCGGACAGCACCTGCGGGACGGCGGCGCTGGTGCTGTCCGACGCGAACGGCACCCAGCAGACCTTCGACGTGGCGGGCCCCGACGCCGACACCGGCTCGCGGGTGCCGAAGCTGTGGTGGCCCGCGACCGGCCCGCCGCGGCTGAGCCTGGCCACCTGGCGGTGCGACCGGCCGGAGACGTACTCGCCACTGGTGTGGCAGCTGGCCCCCGACCGCATCGAGCAGGTCACCCCGCCGACGTCGGCGCTGCAGACCGCCGACGTCGCGCCGGGTCAGCGCGCCCTGATCCTGCCCCAGACCGGGGCGTACACCGAGCCGGCGGGGACGTTGGTGTTGGAGGAGAGCGAGCGCCGGATCTCGATCAAGGACGGAGTCGACGCGATCGCGGTGATCGAGCCGTCTCCGTAGTCTGGGTGGGGTGAGCATCGCGCTGCAGGGCCGATTCGTCCGCGAGCTTCCGGAGTTGGCGGTGCGCTGGAAGGCAGACGGGGCGCCGGAACCGAGGCTTCTCGCGTTCAACGGACCGCTGGCGGCCGAGCTCGGCCTGGACCCCGCATGGTTGCGCAGCCCCGACGGGCTGGGCCTACTGGTGGGAACGGTCGTCCCCGACGATGCGACGCCCGCTGCGCAGGCCTACGCAGGTCACCAGTTCGGCGGGTTCGTCCCCCGGCTCGGTGACGGCCGCGCGTTGCTGCTCGGCGAGCTCGTCGACCCCTCCGGCCGGGTGCACGATCTCCATCTCAAGGGTTCCGGGCGGACGCCGTTCGCCCGGGGCGGTGACGGGCTGGCCGCGGTCGGGCCGATGCTGCGCGAGTTCGTGATCAGCGAGGCGATGCACGCGCTGCACATCCCGACGACGCGTGCTCTCGCGGTGGTCGCTACCGGCAGCCCGGTGAACCGGGAGACGGTGCTGCCCGGCGCGGTGCTCGCGCGCGTCGCCGCGAGCCACCTTCGGGTCGGCATCGTTCCAGTACGCATCTGCGGTGTCTCAGTCGACCGGAAACGTGGACCTGCTGCGCCGGCTGGCCGATCACGCCATCGCCCGGCACCATCCCGGGGCCGCCGAGGCCGAGCGCCCCTATCTGGCGCTGCTCGAGGCCGTTCGGGACGTGCAGGCCGAACTGATCGCCCGGTGGATGCTGGCAGGCTTCGTGCACGGGGTGATGAACACCGACAACATGACGATCTCGGGTGAGACCATCGACTACGGGCCGTGCGCGTTCATGGAGAGCTTCGATCCGGCGACGGTGTTCAGCTCGATCGACAGCTGGGGCCGCTACGCCTACGGCAACCAGCCGTCGATCGGGCTGTGGAACCTGGCCCGCTTCGCCGAAGCGCTGCTGCCGCTGCTCGGCACCGACGCGGAGCAGGCCATTGCGCTCGCCGAGGAGTCGCTGGGCGCGTTCCCGCGTCGTTACGAGGACTGCTGGTCGGCGGGCATGCGGGCCAAACTGGGGGTTCCGGACGCCCCCGCCGATGTGGTGGCCCCGCTGGTCGAGGAGCTGCTCACGCAGATGCAGCACAGCCAGGTGGACCACACGTCGTTCTATCGCGGACTGAGCAGCGCAGCCCGTGGAGACGCCGAGCCGGTGCGCGGGGAGTTCATCGACCTGGCGGCATTCGACGACTGGGTGGCGCGCTGGCGAGCACTCGGACCGGATGCGAATGCGATGGACCGGGTCAACCCCGTCTACATTCCGCGCAACCACCTCGTGGAGGAAGCGCTGACCGCGGGCACCGCCGGTGACCTGGCGCCGCTCGAGCGACTGCTGGACGGCGGTGAGGTCGCCGTTCGACGAACGTGCCGGCCTGCAGCGCTATGCCGAGCCCGGGCAGAAGGAGTTCAGTTCCTCGTTCCAAACTTTCTGTGGAACCTGACCGCACGGGCGTACCGTGGGCGGACACCATGAGCAGCTACAGCCAGGAGAGTCCTTGAGCGCCAACAGTGTCAGGCTTGGGCTGCAAGACCTGCTGTTCATCTACGGCGAGACGTCGAGCTCGAAGATGCACGTCGCCGGGCTGCTGCCGTTCACGCCGCCGGACGACGCACCGCGCGACTACCTGCGGCAGATGATCGACGACGCGCGGCGCCAGGAGGTGCAGGCGCCGTGGAACCGCAAACTGGCCTACCCGCGCGTGCAGTTCAGCCCGGTGCACAGCTGGGTGACCGACGAGGACTTCGATTTCGACTATCACGTCCGCCGCTCCGCGCTGGCCAGCCCAGGTGACGAACGGGAACTGGGCATCCTGGTCTCCCGGCTGCACAGCAACCATCTCGACCTGACTCGTCCGCCGTGGGAGATCCATGTCATCGAGGGGCTGGAGGGCGGGCGCTTCGCGTTGTACATGAAGATCCACCATGCGCTCGTCGACGGCTACAGCGCGATGCGGATGTTGGCGCGCAGCCTGTCCACGGATCCGGCGTCGCGTGATACCCGGATGTTCTTCAACGAGCCGACGCCGAAGCGGGCGCGGCGTGCGCCCGAGGATGCGGACTCGTCGAATCCGCTGACCGCCACGCTGCGTGCGATCGGCGGCATCGGCTCGGCGGTGGCCGACGGTGTCAGCTCGGCGGTCGATCTCACCAACGCGCTGGTCAACACCCAGATCCGGCGTGACGGCGACTTCGCCCATATCGCCGGGTCGGCGTCGGCGCCGCACAGCATTCTCAACGCCCGGATCGGCCGCAACCGCCGTTTCACCACCCAGCAGTACGAGTTCGATCGGCTCCGAGCCCTGAGCTCCCAGCACGGCTCGACGATCAACGACGTAGCGCTGGCGATCATCGGTGGCGGTCTGCGCAAGTTCCTCACCGACCTCGACAAGCTGCCGGACCGCTCGCTGATCGCGTTCCTTCCCGTCAACGTGCGGCCCAAGGGCGACGAGGGCGGCGGCAACGCGGTGGGGGCCATCCTGGCTCCGATGGGCACCGACATCGAGGATCCGGTCGAGCGGCTGGAGTCGATCACGGCGGCGACGCGGGCGTCCAAGGCGCAGCTGCAGACGATGTCGCCCGCGGCGATCGTCGCCTACAGCGCGGCACTGCTGGCGCCCGCAGGCGGGCAGATCGCGGGAGCCTTGACGGGCGTGCAGCCACCGTGGCCGTACACCTTCAATTTGTGCGTGTCCAACGTCCCAGGGCCGCGGGAACCGTTGTACTTCAATGGTTCTCGGCTAGAGGCAACGTACCCGGTGTCGATTCCGATCCACGGGATGGCGCTGAACATCACCCTGCAGAGCTACGCCGACACGATGAACTTCGGCTTCGTCGGCTGCCGCGACGCGTTGCCGCATTTGCAGCGGCTGGCGGTGTATACCGGTGACGCGCTGGGCGAGCTGGAGAAGGCCTCGCTGCGCTGACGTTTCCCGGCCGAGCAGACACAAAATCGCACGATTTGGGGCTGAAGCACGCGAGTTTGAGTCTGCTCGCCGGTCGTCAGCCACGTGGCGCCGCACAGTTCCGGATATCACCAGCAGCTTCGGCTCGTACATCGGTGTCGGGATGGCGGTCTACCTGTGGCATGCGACCGGGAAGGTCGTTACTCGCTGTACAGCGAGGACGCCACCGAGCAGAACTACCTCCGCGGCGTCCAGGTCGCCGACGACACCGGCACCCTGACCTTCACGACGATCTTTCCCGCCTGCTACCCGGGCCGGTGGCCGCCCTTCCACTTCGAGGTGTTCGACTCGCTGCAGATGGCGGTGGCCGGATCCGATGCGCGGCTGACCTCCCAAATCGCCATCCCCGCTGCGGCGTGCGACGCGGTGTTCGCCGCTGATTCCGGCTACGCACAAAGCATTTCGAATCTTGCGTCGCTGTCGCTGGACACCGACGGCGTGTTCGGCGACGGATGGAGCGCGGAATTGGCCACGGTGACGGGTTCCCCGGCGACCGGCCTGGACATCGCCCTGACCGTCGGGGTGGCAGAGAAGTCCCAGAACGTGCTCACCGATGGCGGATTCGGTGGACCGCCTCTCGGTGGACCTCCCCCCGGTGGGCCGCCGCCGAGGTGACAGACTTGATCCCGGCGCCGTCAACCTCGGCTCCCCCCGGAATGGATAGGTCCCACGGTCATGACTGTTCTCGACGAAACCACACTGCCCAACGGCCTGACCGTCGAGGCGGCCCGGACCGAGGCTGCCCGGACCTACGAGCTCGACCGCGCCCACGTGTTCCACTCGTGGTCCGCACAGGCCGACATCAAACCGATGACCATCGTGGCGTCCGCGGGGTGTCACGTGTGGGACGGCGACGGCAACCGGCTGCTCGACTTCTCGTCGATGCTGGTCAACACCAACATCGGCCACCAGCACCCGAAAGTTGTTGCCGCCATTGCCGAACAGGCCGCAAAGCTGTGCACGGTGGCCCCGCAGCACGCCAACGACGCCCGCTCCGAAGCCGCGCGGCTGATCGCCGAACGCACCCCCGGCGAGCTCAACAGGATCTTCTTCACCAACGGCGGCGCCGACGCCGTCGAGCACGCGGTGCGGATGGCGCGGTTGCACACCGGCCGCTACAAGGTGCTTGCCCGCTACCGCTCGTATCACGGCGGCACCGAGACCGCGATCAACCTCACCGGCGACCCGCGGCGCTGGCCCAACGACCACGGCAACGCCGGCGTCGTCCACTTCTTCGGCCCGTTCCTGTACCGCTCGCAGTTTCACGCCACCACCGAGGCTGAGGAGGCCGAGCGGGCGCTGGCCCATCTGCACGACACCATCAGGATGGAAGGCCCGTCGACCATCGCGGCGGTCATCCTCGAGTCGATCCCCGGCACCGCAGGCATCATGGTGCCTCCCCCCGGATACCTCGCCGGGGTGCGTGCCCTGTGCGACGAGTACGGCATCATCTTCATCGCCGACGAGGTGATGGCCGGTTTCGGCCGCAGCGGAAAGTGGTTCTCCATCGACCATTTCGACGTCACGCCCGATCTGCTGACCTTCGCCAAGGGCGTCAACTCCGGCTACGTCCCCCTCGGCGGAGTGGCGATCAGCCCCGCGATCGCGGACACCTTCGCCCACCGTGCCTACCCGGGTGGGCTGACCTACTCGGGTCATCCGCTGGCGACCGCCGCCGCCGTGGCCACGATCAATGCGATGGCCGAGGAAGGCATCGTCGAGAACGCCGCGCGGATCGGCAGCGAGGTGCTGGGTCCCGCGCTGGCGGAACTGGCCGCGCGGCACCGCTGCGTCGGTGAGGTGCGCGGTGCCGGCGTCTTCTGGGCGGTCGAACTGGTCGCCGATCGGGAAACCCGGGAGCCGCTGGCGCCGTACGGCAGCTCCAGCGCCGCCATGAACACCGTGATCGCGGAGTGCAAGAAGTCCGGCTTGCTGCCGTTCGCCAACTACAACCGCATCCACGTCGTGCCGCCGTGCATCGTCACCGAGGAGCTGGCCCGCGAGGGTGTGGCGATCCTGGACCGCGCCCTCGACGTCGCCGACGAAGCGCTGAACGCCTAACTGCCGAGCTCGCCGGAGATCCCCCGCTCGAGTGCAGCGCGGGCACGTTCGGGCAGCACGATCAGCCCGTCGAGTTCGCGTCGCGCCAACCGATAGGCCCGCTCGCGTTCCTGCGGCGTCGCCGCGATGTCGGCCGAAACACGCAGCAGGCGTTGGGCGCGGGCCAGGCGCTCCTGGGCCTCGTCGGAGAAGCCGGTGCGTCGTCGCCTGATCGCTTCGGCTTCGGCGACGTCGAACGCGGTGACGTACTCCTGGACGGCATCCAGATAGTCGCGGGTGGCGTCGCGGTCGTCGACGAGATCCGCGACGCCGGCGGGGCGGAAGAAGTCCGCCCGCGTTTTCGCCCGGTGGAAGCGCTCGGTGAGCGGGTCACGCATATCGGTCATCAGCGGGTAGTCGAGGAGCTTGGCGACGTCGAGCTCGTACTCCAGCCAACGGGTGTCGGTCCGGTCATGCTCCTCGATGGCACGGCTGATCACGCGCCGCGGTGCTGCGTCGCCGCTGGCGGGCGTCCTCGCGGGGAGCTCGTCCGAGGGGCGACCCCGCGCAGCCGCGATCGCCCTGAACGTGGCATAACCCACACCGATCAGCGGCACGAGCACGAGTAGCAGCTCGGCCAACCGGAAGAGCAATCCCATCAGCCCAGGATGCCACCGCCGTTGCTCAGGGCTCAGAGATCACTTAGGAAACATTCACAACTTGGTTGGTTTTATTCGGGCGCCGCCGGGCAATTTCTTCTTCATGCGTACCAAGACAACATCTCCCCGAATCATCGGATCCCTTCTGTTCGCGGGCGCTGCGGCGACTGCCATCGCAACCGCGCCCCTGACCTTCGCCCAGCCGGCACCGCCGCCGTGTTTCAACGCCGACGGCACACCGTGCTACACCGTCGGAACCGCCGGACCTGAGGGTGCCACCGGTGCCATCCCCGGCGGCCCTGCAGGCACGGCCGGTCCCGGCGGCGCCAGCGGAAGCACCAATCCCGGCGGCGTGGGCGGCACCGCCGGACCCGACGGAGTCGCGGGCTGCATCCCGAACGTGGGCTGCGCCACGATTCCCGTCGGCTGAGCCAGACTGGACCTTCAGTGTCCGCGGGCCGGGCCTGCACCCCAGCGGGTCAGGCTCGGCCCTGCGGCTTCAGCTGTGGCTCGGGTAGCCGGCCTGAAATCCCCGGGTTCCGGCACGCTGCCGCCGAATCGGTCGCCGGTCATCCCGCTGCCGCCTTCGACACGCAGTACGCGGCGAGCACCTGCACGTGCGGAGCGGTGGCCGCGAGCTCGGCATATCCTTCGTGGGAAAAGAATTCGAGCAGATAACGCCGAGACCCGGCGCGCACCCCGACACCCAGTCCTGCCTGATAGCCCAGCTTTTCCACCAGTTCAATCTCGGCGTGATCCGAACCTTCCAGTCCCGCCGCTGTGACGAAGGTGGTTCCCTCGGCCAACGCCCTCGCCGACGCCGGGTAGTCGGACAACTCGTAGACGGTCGGACCGAGATCCGTCAGCACCGACAGACCAGATCCCTGGTTCAGGACGCTGTCGACGCTGCAGACCGTGCGCAGGGCCGTGCCGTCATCGGTACGTACCGAGATCGCCCAGGCGGCGGCGTTGATCGCCTGCTGGACCTGCATCGCCAGGATCTCCAGCGCCGCGGGCACCGTCAACTGCGGTTGACGTTGCAGGATTTCGACGATGACCCCGGCCAATTGGTCAATGCCGCGGCGGTCCCCGGTACGCCGCTCGCCCCGATCGGTGCCCCCCGGCACCGTGGTGGTCGCCATTCCGGTGCTGAACCGTGCGGGCCCATGCCGCTTGGCCTCGAGTAGCGCAGCGTCGGCGGCTGCCAGCAGATCCTGCCCGTTGTGGATATCGGGGCCTGCCGCGGCGGCGCCCCAGGACACGCTGACCTCGGTTTCCACCACGTCGCGGATCACCCGGGTCGCGTCGTCGGCGAAGACCTGAGCTGCCGCCAGCGTGGCGTCGGGCAGGAACACGCAGAACTCGTCGCCGCCCAGGCGTGCCGCCACGGCCCCGTCGAACTCTCCCGTGAGCCGCTCGAGCACCGATGCGACAGCACGCAGAAGTGCGTCGCCTGCGGGGTGCCCGTCGCGGTCGTTGACCTGTTTGAAGCCGTCCAGGTCGCACACAAGAGCTGCGGGAGTTGCCGTCTCCCAATCGATCCCATCCAAGAGCCGGTCCATGGCGCGCCGGTTGGCGATACCGGTCAGGGGATCCAGCAGCGCGTAGCCCCATACGGTGCTCAGAAGTTCGGAGCGGCCGATCGCGACGGCGGTATGCGCGGAGATGGCCTGCAATAATCGCGCGTCGCCCCTATCGAATCTGCGGCCGGCGGTTCCGGAGGCCCAGATCTCGCCCCACATCGAATCGCCGTACATCACCGGTACGGCGAGTTCGCACTCCTTGCCCAATTCGAGTAGCAGCCGACTGCAGTCCGGCGGGCAGTCCGGGTCATCGACGGCGTTGGTGTAGGAGCGGCCGTTCTGCAGCAACTCGGTGACAAGGGGATCGTCAGCCACGAAGTAGTACTCATCCTGGGGCCACCGCTGCTCGTCGGGAGCCAACTCACCGACGTTGATGAGGGTCTGCAGGGTGCCCCGCTGCGGGTCCCAGCGACTGATCGACAGCGACGCCGCATTCAACGCGGTCAGCGCCTGCTCTGCGATGACTTCCAGCACCTCGTCGAAGTAGTCGGCGCGCAGGACGGCCTCGGAGATCCGCAACAACGCCTTGAGCACCGGTGGCTCCGCCGCGGCGTCGAACAGACCGGACCCCTCCACCGGATCCGCGCGGGAGACGAGCAGCATCCGAGTGACGTGCCGTCGGTCCCAGCCCGCTTTCCGTCCACCCCTGCATTCAAACCCCCAACGGTCCCGGCCGACTGCCGGCACGCGAACCGCCATCGTACCCACCGAACGCGGGGGCGAGACGCCCTAGCCAGCGGCGGCCCCGGTACCCTGCCGGTCACGGCGAGGCAGGAGTCTAAGGAGTGGTGTGCAAGCGATTCCCGTCATCGCTCTGACCGGCTACCTCGGCGCAGGCAAGACCACCCTGCTCAACCATGTGCTACGGAGCCCCGGGGCACGGATCGGCGTCGTGATCAACGATTTCGGCGAACTGAACGTCGATGCCGGGCTGGTGACCGGACAGGTGGACGAGCCCGCGTCGATCGCCGGTGGGTGCATCTGCTGCCTGCCCGACGAGGGCGGACTCGACATCGCGCTGGCCCGCCTCGCCGATCCCAAGCTGCGCCTCGACGCCATCATCGTCGAGGCCAGCGGTCTGGCCGACCCGGTCGCGATCTCCCGGATCATCCGCTTCAGCGGCGTCGACGGTGTGCGCCAGGGCGGGGTCGTCGACGTGCTGGACGCCGCCACTCACTTCGACACCGTCGACCGGGATGCCACCCCGCCGGCACGCTACGGCGCTGCCACCCTGGTGGTGGTCAACAAGCTCGACCAGGTCGCCGAAGGGTGCACGCGCTGCCGCGCTGCGACGCATCGAGAGCAGGGTCCGCGAACGCAATCCGTACGCGAAGGTGGTGGGCGCACCGCGGGGCGGATCGACCCCGCACTGCTCTACGACGTCTGCCGCCGCCACCGAGGAGGACGGGCAACTGACGTTCCGCGAGTTGTTCGTCGACACCGAGCCGGATACTCCCCACGCTCACGATCACGTGCATGCGGATTCCGTGACGGTGGTCGGTCAGGGGTGCGTGGACCCCAGCGCCGTCATCGATCTCCTCGAGCAGCCCCCGCCGGAGGTGTACCGGCTGAAAGGCACCGTCGCCGTGCGCTACCGGGCCACCACTCGCACCTACGTCGTCAACGTCGTCGGCCCGTCCATCCACATCGCCGCGGCACCTCCGGGAGCCGCGGCCAACGGCCTGGTCGCGATCGGGATGGGCCTGGACGTCGATGAGGTTCGGGACCGGCTGAGCTCCGCGCTCACCCCGGTCGCCGGCGCGGCACCGGCGTCAAGGCATTCGGCGGCTGCAGCGCTACCGCAGGCTCAGCATCTGATCACCGGGCATCGACACGGGCGGCATGGCGTCCAGCAGCCCCAGCAGCTTCGTCGTCGTCGCCCAGCTGCGGATCGTCATCAGCCGATACTCGGGCGTCCCGACGATCCGGCTCATCCGGCTCTTGGTGCGCTCGGCCGACAGTCGGCTGAAGTACAGCACCCCCGGGCCCTGCCAGACGTCGTCGACACCGTCGCGCAGCTGCACCACCCGCATCGCCGCGGCGGAGGTCAGCGGGTCCTTGAGGAAGACGACGTCGCGGTAGTAGCCGTCCGCGCGCTCAGTGAAATCGTCGGGTGCGTCGTGGACGAGGTTGCGGAGCTGGCGGTGTGAGCGCACGACGACGACGGGCAGACTTTCCAACCGTCGCTCGAGCAACGTCTCGATGTCGTTTTCCAGCGACCCGCGCGGGCGCGTCGGATTCGAACACCACGTTGCCCGATTGGATGTAGGTGCCGACATCGACGAAGCCGGCATCGTCGAATGCGGCGCGCAGATCGGCCATCGAGATCTTGTTGCGCCCGCCGACGTTGATCCCCCTCAGCAGCGCCGCATACCGCGTCGACCCCATACCGGCACGCTACCGGCGATACTTACTCGATGGCCGAGCCATCCCGCAGCAGTGAGCGCAATGTTCTGGGTGGACCGCTGGACCCGTGCGGCACGGAGCCGCTGACCGGCTTCTACCGCGACGGGTGCTGCAGCACCGGCGACGAGGACGTCGGACGGCACACGATCTGTGCGGTGGTGACGACGGAGTTCCTCGAGCACCAGCGGTCGATCGGCAACGATCTGTCGACGCCCATGCCTGCCTACCGGTTCCCGGGCCTGGCGCCCGGTGACCGTTGGTGTGTCACCGCGCTGAACTGGCTTCGGGCCCACGACGACGGTTACGCATGCCCGGTAGTGCTGGCATCGACGCACGAACGCACCTTGGACGCAGTGCCTTTGGACGTACTCCGGCAGTACGCGGTGGACGTTCCCGATGACCTGGCCGGCCTGTAGCCCACCCGTGAGGACTCGGTCTTCACACCAGGCTGGAGTCTCATTATGATCTTGATGCCAAGTCCGCAGTCGAGGCCGACGCCCCAGAAGGAGACGCTATGGCACTGAAACTGGTTTCACATATGCGATCCGCACCGGCTCTCGTTGCGAGTTGCGCGGTGCTGCTCGCCTCACCGCTCGCGGCCTGCCAGTTTTCCGCGTCGACCGGCGGGCTCGACTACGACAAGCTGGAGACCGCGATCACCGACGAGCTCAACAAGAGCTACTCGTCGATCTCCCAAGAGGTTTCGTCGGTCGACTGCCCCGAGCAGTCGCCGGGTCCGGCCAAGGGCGACAAGTTCGTCTGCACCGCGGAGGTTGCTGGAGAGAAAGTGCGTGTCGAGACGACGGTCACCGATGACGACTACAACGTGCACTTCGGCACCATCGACACCCTCTACGACCTGCCCCAAACCGCGACGTCACTGACCGGCGAACTGTCCGATCAGCTCGGCTTCCCCGTGACGGTCGATTGTGGCGAGGGGTTGAAGGCAGTGGAGGTCGGCAAGACGCTCGACTGCACGGCCGCCGACGCCGAAGGCGAGGAACGCACCGTACGGCTCACCGCCGCTCCCGTCGGCGAGGCCGACGAGTGGGAGCTCCTCGACTAGGGCAGGCAGACTGTGCCGCAGGCCCCAACTGGACACCCCAACCGGGCGAGCCGGACTCGAAAGGCGTTACCGCAGAAACTCACCCACGCCATTCGAGGTAGGGTGGCCAACGTAGGACGGTGGATGATCGGGACGTTGGCCGAGGCGGCGAGACGACCTTCAGGGACGCAGGAACCTCGGCGCCCAGTCAGCTCGATCAGCTGTGCCAGCAGCGCATCGAGATGCTCCCCGACCGCAGTGATATCGGGGTTGCCGTAGCTGGCGAACAACAGGCTCGGCTGATCGACAGTGAGGTTGGTGGCGCCGCTCGGATCGGTGTAGATCACGGTGCGCAACGGTGCGTGCAGCATTACCGAGGGGTCGTGGCGGAACATGGTCTCCGCGATGGTGTGGTTGCCCATCAGGTACTGGGTGGCCTGCCACTGCGACGGGGAACCGGCGACCGCCGCGGTGACGTCGCCGCGGAAGTACACCATGAATCCGTACGGTGCGTTCCGCTCGGCGACGGCGAGCGTCTCCTGCCAGGTACTGCGCCGCGGCAAACGCTGCGTGGTCGACCACCGGCGCCAACTGCTCGTAACGGGTACGGGCATCGTCGTAGGAGTCGGGCAGCGCCACGACCAGTCGCCGGGAACTGTGTTCGAGGTAGCTCATGACCATCCGTTTCACGAAGTAAACCGGTTGTGTACTCGATGTGCTGACTCTATAACCAAATTGGAGCCAGGTAAACCGATCGGTGTCGCTTCGCTTTGGGTGAGCGAAGTACTCTGATCGACGTGACGGCACCCCCGACCCGACGCTCAGGCCGCGGTGCCCGCGGGCGCATCACCCGCGCCGCGGCGGAGCTGTTCTATCGGCGTGGCATCCACGCCACCGGCGTGGATCTGCTGGCGCGGGAGGCCCAGGTGTCCAAGCGCACCTTCTACCAACACTTCTCGAGCAAGACCGAGGCGGTCGTCGACTACCTGCGCACCATCGACGCCGCGGGTGGGTCGCCGATGGAGCGCCGGCTCGACACCACTGACCTGAGACCACGCGAACGTCTGCTGGCGATCTTCGACGGATCGACGTCGCGGCGGTTCCGTGGTTGCCCGTTCCACAACGCCGCCGTGGAATCGGCCGGCGAGCTGACCGGCATCGACGAGATCGTGCGAGCGCACAAGCAACAGTTCGCCGACCGCCTGGCCGCCGTCGCGGCCGACGCCGGAGCCACCGATCCCTTTCTGCTGGCCCAGCAGCTCCTGGTGTTGTTCGAAGGGGCCACCGCGCTCAGCACCTCAGTCAACGAGACCGCTCCCCTCGTGCATGCTCGATCAGCGGCGGCGCAGCTGATCGACAGCGCATGCGCACCCACCGAGAGGTGATCTAGCCTTTCCTATGGCCTCAGTCCTGAGTGTGAACACGGCGACGGCACCCGTCGATCTCGGCGGGTGGCGGAGTGGAATCGACAAGCGGCCCAGTGACGAGCCCTTGGCGGTCCGCGCGCCGGGTCCCAGGAAGGGCGGACTGGGCAGCGGCGTTGTCGGGGACGCGATCTGCAATCCCAAGCACCACGGTGGCGACGACCAGGCCGTGTATGCCTATGCCCGTGAGGATCTCGACGACTGGCAATCCCAGCTGGGTCGCGAGCTGACCAACGGCATGTTCGGGGAGAACATCACGACATCCGGTGTGGACGTCACCAACGCCGTGATCGGTGAGCGATGGTCGATCGGAACCGACGGACCGGTGCTGGAAGTCACGAGTCCGCGGACCCCGTGCAAGACCTTCTCGACGTGGCTGGGCATCGGCGGTTGGATCAAGACGTTCACCGCCGCCGCGCTGCCCGGTGCGTACTTCCGGGTCATCGAGCCCGGGACGATGCGGGCGGGTGATCGGATCGAGGTCGTCGATCGCCCGGACCACTCGGTGACCGTCAGCACGGTCTTTCGCGCCCTGATGCTCGAGCCTGACCTGCTGCCGACCCTGACGGCGGCAGCCGCACTGCCGGAGAAGATCAAGCAGCAGATCGCTCGCCGAGCCGGGTGACCTTCGGCTGGCGCTGAGCGCAACCATTGCGTGGGCGCGGCCCGCTCGTAGCCTCGGCTCGATGACGGTCCCGCGGGAATGCGTGCCGCGCCGGACGCCGTTGTCCCTGACACGCGAGTGGAAGTGAGAACCAGCCGATGACGAACGGTGACCTACCCGTTCCGCTGCACCTTGCCGTGGCACTGGACGGAACGGGTTGGCACCCGGCGTCGTGGCGAGAACCCGACGCCCGGCCCGCCGAGCTGCTGACGCCGGATTACTGGGTTGACCTGATCAGCGAGGCCGAGCGGGGTCACCTCGATTTCGTCACCATCCAGGACGCGCTGACACTGCAGCCCGACGGCGTGCAGGGCCGCATGGACGCGGTGCTGATCGCGGCACGTGTCGCTCCGCGCACCCGGCACATCGGTCTGCTGCCCAGCGCCGTCGCCACCCACACCGAGCCGTTCCACCTGTCGAAGGCGATCGCGACGCTGGACTACGTGAGTTCCGGTCGCGCCGGGGTCCAGGTGGCCGTGACCGCAAGCCCAGACGCCGCGCGCCACTTCGGCAGGCGCCCGGCTCCCGAATCCGCGCAGGCGCGCTACGACGAGGCCATCGACTACGTCGAGGTGCTCCGGCGGCTGTGGGACAGCTGGGAGGACGACGCCGAAATCCGGGACTCCGCGACCGGGCGGTTCATCGATCGAAAGAAGCTGCACTACATCGATTTCGACGGCAAGTGGTTCTCGGTCAAGGGGCCATCCATCACGCCGCGGCCGCCGCAGGGCCAACCGCTGGTCGCCGCGCTGGACGACGGCGAGGACAGTCGCCGCTTCATCGCCCGCAGCGCGGACATCGGCTTCATCACCCCGAGCAATCGCGGGGAGGTCGCCGGGACCGTCGCCGCGGTCCATGCGCTGCGGGGCGATGCACCGCCGGTGAAGATTTTCGCCGATCTGCTGGTCTTCCTCGACGACACTGCCGAACGTGCCGCCGCCCGCCGTCGTCGACTCGACGACCAGGCGGGTGTCGAGTTCACCGGCGACGCAGCCGTGTTCGGGGGGACTCCGGCACAGCTTGCCGACCTTGTGCAGGATTGGCATGCCGCAGGGGTGGCCGGCCTCCGGCTGCGGCCCGCCACGCTTCCGCATGACCTGCTGCAGATCACCGGCGGACTCGCACCCGAGCTGCACCGTCGCGGGGTGTTTCGTGGCAGCTACAGCACCGCAGAGCGGGGAGACCTGCGCGCGACGCTGGGCCTTCCCCGACCCGCCAACCGTTACGCACCGGCCTGACAACGATTTCCGAGGACACCACCCATGAGCAAGCCGATCAAGCAGATTCACCTCGCCGCGCACTTCCCCGGCGTCAACAACACCACGGTGTGGAGCGACCCCGAGTCCGGCAGTCACATCGACTTCTCCTCCTTCGCGCATTTCGCTCAGACCGCCGAGCGCGGCAAGTTCGACTTCATGTTCCTGGCCGAGGGCCTGCGGCTGCGCGAGCAGAACGGTGAGATCTACGACCTCGACGTCGTCGGCCGCCCGGACACGTTCACCGTTCTCGCGGCGCTCGCCGCGGTCACCGATCGACTGGGCCTGACCGGCACCATCAACTCGACGTTCAACGAGCCCTATGAGGTCGCGCGGCAGTTCGCGTCGCTCGACCACCTGTCCGGCGGGCGGGCCGCCTGGAACGTCGTCACCTCGTGGGATGCGTTCACCGGTCAGAACTTCCGGCGCGGCGGGTTCCTGCCCGAGGACCAGCGCTACTCCCGCGCGGAGAGCTTCCTGGCGGCGGCGCACACTCTGTTCGACTCCTGGACCGACGGCGCCATCGTGGCCGACAAGCAGAGCGGAGAGTTCCTGTCCGATCCGCAGGCCGGCGAGTTCTCCTACACCGACGAACACTTCGACATCAGCGGCCGGTTCGACGTCCCGCGCAGCCCGCAGGGCCGCCCGGTCATCTTCCAGGCCGGTGATTCCGACCGGGGCCGCGAGTTCGCCGCTGCCGCCGCCGACGCGATCTTCTCCCGGCATGGGACGTTGGAGGCCGGGCAGGCCTTCTACGCCGACGTGAAGGGCCGCCTGGCCGCATACCAGCGCCACCCCGAGGACCTGCTGATCCTGCCCGCCGCGACGTTCGTCCTCGGCGACACCGACACCGAGGCGGCCGATATCGCCCACGAAGTCCGACTCGCCCAGGTGTCGCCGCAGACCGCGATCAAATTCCTCGAGCAGTTGTGGAACCGGGATCTGTCCGATCACGACCCCGACGGTCCGCTGCCCACCGTGGATCCCGTCGTCGGGGAGAACACCATCGCGCGGGGTCGAGCCAGCGTCCGGATGTACCGGGACCCGATCGCCACCGCCGACGAGTGGCGCGCCAAGGCCGCAGCAGAAAACCTGACCAGTCGCGAACTCATCATCGAGGTCACCGGCCGACAGAACTTCGTCGGGTCACCAACCACCGTCGCCGAAACCATCAACCGGCTCGTGCAGGCCGATGCCAGCGACGGCTTCATCCTCGTTCCCCATGTCACGCCCGGCGGCCTCGACGGATTCGTCGACAAGGTGGTCCCGCTGCTTCAGGACCGCGGAGTGTTCAGGTCCGACTACGCCGGCTCCACGCTGCGGGAGCATCTCGGGTTGGCCCGCCCCCGGGCAGCCCGAGATACGCCGAAGCCGGCGCGGGTGTGAATCACCCGCGCCGGCTCGGAGAAGTACCGGCGGTCAGCCGATACCGACCACTTCCTGCGCGATGGCGGCAAGGCGAGTCTGCGCCGCGGAGACGACGCGCGCTCGTTGCTTGTTCGCCTCCTCATAGGCCACGATCACCCGGATGTCGGTCGGATCGGTCAGATCCCTGATCGCGGTGACGGCCTCGTTGACGTTCAGGTCCTCGTAGTCGGCGATGGGGAGCTCGGCCGGTTCGAGGATGCCGGTGGCACCGCGCGCCGCGTGAATCGCATCCGCGGCGCCGTCGGCGCCCTGTTCGCGGGCGATCCGCTCCGCGGTCTCCAGCGCCGAGTTACGCGCACCCGTCAGCGTCTTGGCGGCGATGTCGCCGGTGCGCGCACCACGATCGACCAGGTCGGTGACGGCCGGGCGCACCGACCGGATGGCCTCGGCGGCGCGCTCCACACCGCGTGTCGACCAGGTCAACGGCAAGTTGACGAACTTGACCGCCAGCCCGGCGGCGGCCTGCATCGGGGTCCGGCGCAGCGCGGCGGGACCGCCGAGGGCGTCCTCGGCGAGAACCGTCGTCAGCCATTCCACCGTGGCCGAATGCGCGGTGATCAGGCGGGTCGCCAGTTCTTCGACGTCCTTGTGCTTGGCAGCCACGGAGAGCGCCTTGACGTAGCGGGCCCGGTCCAGCAGCTGGCCCTCCAGCGCCAGGTCACCGAGCAGCGCCTCGTCGAACGGCTCTGCCTGCTCGGTCAGCGCCTTCACGGCAGCAGCCGCACGCCCGAGGAACGGGCCGATGACGTCGGGGAATCCACCGAGGTCGCGGATCGCCTTCTCGATGGCCTCCGCGCGGATGCGGGCGTTGTCCGCGTTCTGCTGGAGTTCGGTGCGGACCGCGTCGGTGCGGGCCTGAACCACCCGGGTCTCAGCCACCTGGATCTCGGTGTGCGTGAGGTCGAGGAGGCTGCGGAGTTGGGTCAGCAGCGTCGATGTGGTCACTGTGGTCGGTGTAATTGGTGGTGCCATGTTCTGGTTTCACCCCTTGATCTTTAGAGTTTCGGTTTCAGCGCATGGCTGCGCCTGTTCGTCGGTTACCCGTCCACACCGACTTGATAGCCCGATTTCGCGGATGTGAGAAACCCGTGATGAGGTGTATTTCGGGCCGCCTTCGGGTACGGCGCGCCTGCGCTGCCGGGGCCGGTTTGGCAACTGTGCAGTCGGGTATCTACGGGTCGTGATGCCGACCCTGGTACAACCGGTGCTGCCCAACCCCCGCGGACCCGTCTCGATGTCGGTGGTTGAGTTGCTGACCGAGCGCGCCCCGCAGCACGATCTGACGCGGGTGGTGACATCCCTTGCCGATGCCGATCCGTATGGCATCGACGTCCAACTCACGCTGTATCTCTGCTACGAGCTGCACTACCGCGGATTCGCCGACGTCGACGACGGTTGGGAGTGGAATGCGGGTCTGCTGCACCTGCGCGGCCGCCTCGAGGAGTTGTTCCTGCGACGCGGTCCGCTCGGACGTCGGTGAGATCGACGCCGATGCTACCGCCGCCGCCGAACTGGACGGGCTGTGTGTGGAGCCGGTCGGCGGCACGGGTCCGTCGTATACCTGCGCGACGAGGGCACGTGGACCCAGATGCGCGAGTACTTCGCGCACCGGTCGCTCTATCACCTCAAGGAGGGCGATCCGCATGCATGGACCATCCCCCGCCTCACCGGTCAGGCCAAGGCGTCGTTCGTCGCGGTGGAGTTCGACGAGTTCGGCGGCGGTAAGGGCGCCCGGCTCCACCAGCAGCTGTTCGCCGACCTGATGTCAGCTGCGGATCTCGACCCGTCCTATCTGGGGTACCTCGCCGACGTGCCCGCCGAGTCACTCGCCGTGGTGAACCTGATGTCGATGTTCGGACTGCACCGGCGGCTGCGCGGATCGTCGGTGGGACACTTCGCCGCCACCGAGGTCACCTCTCCTCCGGGTTCCCGCCGCATGGCGCAGGCGCTGGAACGCCTCGGCGCGCCGTCCCGATGCCGCGACTTCTACCTCGAACACATCGAGGCCGATGCGGTTCACGAACAGGTGGTCCGAACGGATGTGGTGGGTGACCTGGTCGCCCGGGAACCGCAGCTGGACCACGACGTGGTGTTCGGGATCCGCGCATTCGGGCTGGTGGAGGACCGGCTGGCCGATCACCTCATGGACGTGCTGGCGGGACGGACGCTCGTCACTGCGGCGTCCCCTGAGCTGACCGACGGCGGTGGCTGGTGTCGCACAGCGGGTAGGTCTTGGAACGCCGACACGCACAGATGGCGACCATGAACCGGTCGGACTCCACGACGGTGCCGTCGGGCATTTCGATGCGTACCGGCCCTTCGACCATCACCGGGCCGGACGGGACGACGCGGACCAGCCGCGGCGCGTCGCTCACGGTGCGTCCGCGCGGATCACGACGAGCCGCTCCTCGCGGCGCCCCGGCGGAAGCAGCCCGGCCCCCGTCAACCACTGGGAACGCGCCGACATCACCGGGCCGAACGGGATGAATTGCTGGGCAACGACTTCGACCCGCATACCGTGGCCACGCAGTGCCGACAACGTCTTCTTGACATTAGAGCACTCGGACTGCACCACCAGCGAGTGTGCCACCTTCGTCCAGCAGCAGCGGCGCAGCTGCGCACAGCGGGTCCAAAACCATCCGGCCGTCGGCACCGGCGTTCCATGCCTGCGCCGGTCCGGCAGTCGCCGGGATGGAGGCGCTGTCGTCGGCAGGCGCCTGCGGCACGTAGGGCGGGTTGGCGACGACGAGGTCGAAGGGACCGAATTCCACTGCGCGCGCCCATGATCCACGGTGAACCTGCACACTGACCCCGTCGGCCAACGCAGTCTTGCGGGCGTGCCGCACCGCCCGTGGACAGATGTCGAACGCGCTCACCTCCGCGGCGCCCGCGCCGGCCGCCGCGATCGCCACCACGCCGCTGCCGGTGCACAGGTCCGCGACCCGTGCGCCCGGAGCCAACCCGGCCTGGCTCATGGCATCGATGAGCAGTTGCGAATCCTGTTGCGGCGGATAGATCCCCGGCGGAACCTCAGGCACACCGAAGTCGGTAAGAGCGATGGTCACGTGGTCTCCTCGGTGAGAATTCGCGGTGCGGGTGTGTGACCGAGGGCGTGCCACTGTGGATGTCAGCCCGGTCAGGAAGCCGTTCCTGCGGATTGAAGAAGGCCAAAGATCTGTACCCCAGCAGCTCCGCATCAAACTTCACCCACAGGCCTACCGGCGGCGCCCGGCGGAGCGGCTCAGGTCACTGGCGGTGGCTGTTGTGAGTTGCCTCTCAATACGGTGACAGGCCATTCACGGTGTTCGGCCCGCGAGCCGCACCGGGAAGGTCTCGTGCGCCGCCACCGACGTCGTTCATCAGCACCGAATCCGTTCATCGCGATTCGGTCCGACCCGATCAAGGAGCAGACATCCACATGCCCGGCCTGTTCGAGCCCGCCAGTCATTTCGCCGTCACGGCGGCATGGATCGCCGGGGCCGTCGCCGTCGCCTAGGCCTAGGTCACCGACGCCGTCGACGGCTACGTGCGGGTGCGGATGCTGGTCAGTGCGCCCGCCGCACGCAAGCCCGGCTCAGTGAAATGGATTGCTGTTCGACTGCGACTCGGCTGAGGGCGGTCGCGGGCCGAAGCGCCGGACGTAATCCTCGTCGATGTGCGCTCTCTTCTTCCGATTGATCACGTCGACCAGGTTCGGATCGAGCCCGTGCTGTGCGAGTCGGTGCCTGCGCCACACCTTGTTGAGCGCAAGAGCCATCAGCAGGCTCCAGAGGTAGATCGGCACCGTCATCTCCATGTGCACGTACAGCGACGCGGGAAGCAGCCAGAGAGGCGCCAGGACGACGAGCGGCGGTATCGCCATCCGGAGCATGTGCCTGCGCACCGCTCCCTGAGCGGCGAGATCCTCGGCGACCCACCTCTGCATCGAGGTCGGCAGGCGACGCCCGTAGGAGTAGCCGATGTATTGCATGAAAGACGGTCGATCGGTGGCCACGGTGGCTTCCTGTCAGAGTTCGGTGAGTGCGCCCGCCGCAAGCGCGGCGGAGTTGATGGTGGTCAGCACGCGGTGCAGCTCCTCGAGTGCGGCGAGCTCGACGCCCAGGCGTGCCACGACGGCGTCGGGAACTGCGAGTGCGCGGTCGCGCAGTGCGGCGCCCTTATCGGTCAGCTCGACGTCCATCGAACGCTCGTCGGCCGCGCTCCTGGTCCGGGTGATGAACCCCAGCGCCTCGAGGCGCTTCAGCATCGGTGACAGCGTGGCCGAGTCCAGTTGCAACGTGGTCGCGATCTGTTTGACCGAAAGAGGTGACCGACGGTCGGGGTGGGGCTTCTGGTGGTCCCACAGCGCGAGCATCACCAGATACTGCGGGTGAGTCAGCCCCAGCGGCTCGAGCAGTGGCCGATAGACGGCCAGGACCGCCCGGTTCGTGACCGTCAGCGCGTAGCACACCTGCCGTTCCAGGGCGAGAGGATCGACATCGGAATCAGCTGGTGCGGACACCACTCCATCGTACGCTAATAGTTAGGGTACTAACTAACTCTGTGCGCCAGATTACAGGCGGCCGACGGCGTAGGCCGCGCCCTCGTTGACCGCGCCGTTCACCGCGTACAGCGCGTGCGCGAAGTTCGGCCCGCCACCGGGTGCACCCGAGCAGATCGAGTCGCCCGGGTCGCACAGCTGCAGGGTCTTGTCGGCGTACAGCGGTCCGATGGTGATCGCGGGCGCACCGAACTGGCGCAAGAACTCGTTCGACGGGGTGGCGAACAGGACGACGGCGGCCACATTGTCGGCGACGTCCGCCGGCAGCGGTTGGGGTACCGACTCGACGGGCACACCGGCGGGTACCTCAGCCGCCGTCACGAAGCCCGACACCACGGCACCTTGGGAGTAGCCGCTCAGCACCAACTTGGTGTTCGGACAATTGGCGGCGATGGCCTGCACGTGGTTTCCCTCGTCACGGATTCCATCCACCACCGTCGACGCGAAGCCGATGCGGTCGGCGAAGTTGTCGCCTGCCGGGTAGTTCACGGCATAGACGCCCACTGTCCGGGGGCCGGCCTGGGCGCGCACCGCGTCGACGAAGGCCTGCCCGATCCCTCCGACACCGGGCGGCTCACCGGTGCCACGCGCGAACACCACCTCGACGTCGGGGCAGGGCTGCGCCACCGCGGGCGCAGCGACCACGCCGATGAGCGTCGCCCACGCACCCAGCGCCAAGACCACCAATCCGCGCACCGCGGGGGCGCCCCGAACCACTCGTCGACCTGTCATCAAGACTCCCTTTCAACGGGGCATCACCGTCCACCGGCGCATCGAGGAAAGACGGCGCCGGTCGAGCAGTACCCCGAACTTCGCTGAAACCAAACCGCCCGCATGGTTGGGGCCGGTCTGGGCGGGTATTGACCGGAGGTGAGCCGTTACCCGACGTCGATGTCGACGACCAACGGACGATGATCGGAAAGCGGCGCCGGCGGGGCATCGCTATGGCGTCCACGCAATCCAGGATGATCGGTGAGGATGTGGTCGAGCTGGCGTTGCGGGGCTTCAGCGGGAAACGTTGCCGCACTTGCCAATGCACGCATCTGCGACCACCTCGCCGCCGCCCCCGGGGTGAGGTTCAGGTCTCCCATCAGCAGGTGCGGCCCGGGAAGTCCGCGCAGGTCTTTGACCAGCCGCCGCAGTTGGCGGCGGTTCCATCCGGGAACGAAGGACAGGTGGGTGTTTGCGACCGACAGCGCGCCCGCCGGGGTGTCGAGCTGGGCGATCACCGCGGCACGGGGTTCCTCGTCGACCACCATGACGCGGTTGGGGCCGGGCAGATACATCGGGAAGCGCGTCGGAATTCTGGGCAGCCGTACGACCTGCCAAGTCGTCGCCGGGAAGCGGGACAGCAACGCGATGCCGTAGCCGGCCGTGCCTGGCTGTTCCTCGCCGGTGGCCGCGATCCAGGTGGCACCTGGGGTGCCGGAGATCGCGGCGACGAACCGATGGGCGACAGCACCCATCGCCTCGGCTGCCACCGCGGTCAGGTCCGTGCGGCCGGACCGATCCTGCTCGAGGTCGACCTCCTGCAGCGCGAGGATGTCGGGGTCGAGGTCCCGCACACAGGTTCGCAGCCGGTCGAGATCCACGACACCGTCTCCGACCGTCCGGCCGTGCAGGATGTTGAATGTCGCGATGCGCACGGGTACCAGTTACCCACCGAAGACCGAAACTGATAGCAAGGAGCGCCACGATGCTTGCGCGTGACGAACAACTGCGCAGCGCGTTGAAGATCGCGGCGTCGGCGCTGAAGGAACACGGACCGCGGTTCGCGCTGGCGGGCAGCTTCGCGCTGTGGGTTTTCGGGGCGCCCGAGCCGGTTCACGATGTCGACTTCGTCGTCGCCGAAACCGATGTCGAGGCCGCCGCGGCGACGCTGGCCAGGCCGGCTTCGCGGTCGAGCGAACACCGGAGGACTGGCTGTTCAAGGCTCACGTCGATGACGTGGTCGTCGATGTCCTGCACCGCGTTAACGGTGTCGCGGTGGACGCGGACTGTATTGGATGCCGCGGAAGACCACGACGTGCTGGCGATCACGATGCCGGTGCTCACCCCGACGGTCGTGCTGATCCAGAAGTTGCGCTCGCTCGACGAGCATTTCTGCGATTTCAGCTCGCTGCTGCCGGCGACGCGTGCGGTACGCGAGCGCGTCGACTGGGACCGGGTGCGGGCGGACACCGCCGAGAACGACTTCGCCGTCGCGTTCCTGGTGCTGGCCGATCGCCTGCGGATCACCGGGTGAGGATCAGGCACTCGTCGCTCGATGGGGTTCGGCAACGGGCTTCGACTCCGCCGAGCCACGCTGCCGCAAGAAGATCGACAACCCGACGATCGCGGCGACGGCGATGAACTCGCTCTGCCAGTTCTGCATCGACTCGAACCAGAACTGCGACGTCAGGGGATAGCGCCACACCGAGATCGGCGGCTGGCCGTGCTGGAGCTGTTCGGCGTTGAACGCCGCGACGCCGCCCACCGCATGCAGTGCCCAGGAGCAGCCGAAGAGCACGAAAAACGCTATCGCCAGCGAGTTCTCATATACCCAGAGAGCCAGCCCGCCGTGGCGTACCGGCCAGGGTGTCGAAGGTCTCAGGGGCGCCTGGCGCGGGTCCCGGTCCTGGGGTGCGCTCTGGTCCAGCGGTTTCGATTCGGAGGATCCTCGCTGATACAGGAAAGCGGTCAGCACGACGTACATGCCCATCTGCAGGAACTCGGATTCCCAGTTTTCGAACGTGGCCTCGACGAAATCGCCGGTACGCACGTAGCCCCACAGCGAGACGTCGTCGAGTGAACCGTGCTCGCGCTGCTCCTCGTTGTACGAGGCGGTCCCCGAGAGCACCATTCCGACGAAGAACACCGCGAACAGACCCAGACACGCCAGCAGCAGACCGTTGTTGCGTACCCAGCTGCCTCGACCACGCTCGGTCGGTTGCTCCTGCATGACAGCGGTGTACCCGCAACGACAACGGGTATGCCGCTGTCGTGCCCGAAACTGGATTGATCGTGATCGGCAGCGGACCCGCCGGAGTCGGCGCCGCGGAGGCGTTCCGCAAGCACCGGCCAGATGTCCCGGTGCGCATCCTGACCGCAGACATCGACGAGCCCTACCAGAGGCCACCGCTGAGCAAGGAGTTCCTGCGGGGCGAAACCGATGACGTGAGCTTGCATCCGTCGTCGTGGTTTGCCGCCCGGGACCTGGACGTAACCACGGGAGCGCCGGTAGACGGGATCGATGTGCAGGCCCACACCGTGACGGCCGCGGGTCGGCGGTACGAGTACGCCCACCTGATATTGGCGACCGGCGCCAGCCCGACGCCGTTGCCGGTTCCCGGTGGCGAGCTGGCCCTGCAGCTACGGTCGCTACAGGATGCGGGACGGCTGCGCGCCGCGGCGCAGCGGGCGAAGTCGGCGGTCGTCATCGGTGCCGGGTTCATCGGTTGCGAGGCAGCGGCTTCCCTTGCCCTGAAAGGTCTTTCGGTCACCATGGTGGCGCCCGAGAAACTTCCCCAGGAGAAGCGTCTGGGTGCCGCGGCAGGCCAGAAGCTGGTCGCATTGATCGAAGAAGCCGGGGCGCGGTTTTCCGGAGGCGTCGGCGTCGAGGAGATCCGCGCCGATGCAGTGGTGCTCGACAACGGCGTCACCGTGACGGCGGACCTGATCGTCGCGGCGACAGGAGTTCAGCCCAACAGCGCGCAGGCGCAGGCTGCGGGTGTGCCGACCGAGCGGTCGCGCATCGTGGTCGACGCGGGCATGGCGACCCGACTGCCCGATGTGTACGCGGCCGGGGACGTCGCGCTGGCGTTCAACACCACCGCGGGACGGCCGATTGTCATCGAACACTGGCAAGACGCCGCCGACCAGGGTGCGGTCGCCGGTGCCCGCGCTGCGGGAGCGGAGGCCAAATGGTCCGGCGTCCCCGGGTTCTGGACCACCATCGGCGATGCCACCGTGAAGTACCACGCGTGGGGCGATGGTTACGACGACAGTCGCCTGATCGAGCACCGCGACGGTTTCACCGTGTGGTACGAATCCGGCGGCGCCACCGTCGCGGTGCTGACGTGCAACGCCGACGACGACTACGACTTGGGCGAGAACCTGATTCAGGCCGGAAAGCCCGCGCCGGTGCCGGTGCGGTGAACCCGGTCAGTGGTTGCGCAGTTTGGCGACGAGCTTGGTCTTCGTGAGGCCCGAATAGCCGGAGATCCCGAGTTCCTTGGCACGTTTCTTGAGTTCCGGCACCGTCCAGTCGTCATAGCTGCCGGACTTTCCGCCCTTCTTCCCCACAGCTGATTTTCCCCGCGCCGCAGCCGCATTGGAGATGCGCGCCGACTTCTCTTTGGAGTTTCCCTCCTTGCGCAAGTCCTCGTACATCTTCTCGTTCTTGATCGACGAGTTGGGCATCGTGACCTCCTGTGTTTGATGGCCTGAGGCACGGTGAGAATGCCCGACCACAATCGCGCCGAAACGCGGCATGCTTACAACACGGGTCCGCGGGTATTAACTCAGCTGCGAGGAAGGACAGCATCGTGCGTACCGAGTTCCACCAGCAGTTGGACGCGCTCAACGCTGACCTCACCCAAATGTGTGAGCTCGCGGGCGAGGCCATGCAGCGCGCCACGCTCGGCCTGCTGAGCGTCGACCTCGACGCCGCGGAGCGGGTGTTGACCGATCTGGAGGGGCTGTCCCGGCTGCGCCGCGACGTGGATCGTGCGGCACTGGGGATGTTGGCGCGGCAGGCACCGGTGGCCAGTGACCTGCGTGCGGTGGTGGCTGCCGTCCACATCGCCTCCGATGCGGACCGGATGGGCGGACTGGCCGCTCATGTCGCCCGCATCGTCCGCCGGCGGCACCCATCCCCCGTCCTCCCCGACGAGGTCGTCGGTCAGTTTTCTGAGATGGGCGGCCTCGCCGTCGACTTGGCTGAGGACGCCGCCTCCGTGATCATCGACGGAGACCCGGTGCGCGCCAGCCGGATACGCGATGATGACGAGGCGATGAACGACCTGCATCGTCGGCTGTTCACCACCGTGATGTCGCCGGAGTGGAGTCACGGTGTCCCCGCCGCGGTCGACCTGGTGCTGTTGGGCAGGTTCTATGAACGGTTCGCCGATCACGCGGTGGCCATCTCGGCACGGGTGTTGTTCCGCAGTACCGGCGACACGGTGCGCGATCTCGGCCAGTGACCGTGGTCAGGGCCTGAGCACGATCTTCACCGCGCCGTCCCGCTTCTTCTGGAAGATGTCATAGGCGTGGGGTGCCTCGTCGAGCGCCAGCGTGTGGCTCGCGAAGGTGTCCACGCCCAGCGGATCCTCGTCGGTGAGCAGCGGCATGATGTCGTCGACCCACTTCTTGACGTTGGCCTGACCCATCCTCAGCTGGACCTGCTTGTCGAACAGCGTCAGCATCGGCATCGGGTCGGCCATTCCGCCGTACACCCCGATGAGCGAGATGGTGCCGCCGCGGCGGACGATGTCGATCGCCGAGTACAGGGCGTCGAGGCGATCCACGCCTACGGTCTGCATCATCTTTTTGGCCACTGCGTCGGGGAGCAGGCCGGTGAGCCGCTGCGCGATCTGCGCGACGGGTGATCCGTGCGCCTCCATTCCGACTGCGTCGATGACCGAATCCGTGCCCCGTCCGCCGGTGAGGTCTCGAACGGCGTCACCGACGGTGGTGTCGAGCGCGTTGAGATCGATGGTTCGAATCCCGCGAGCGCTGGCGCGGGCCAGCCGCTCGGGCACCAGGTCGACGGCGGTCACGTCGTATCCCCGGTGAGCGGCGATGCGTGCCGCCATATCGCCGATGGGTCCGAGACCGAGCACGGTCACCGATCCGCCCTGCGGGACGTCGGCGTAGGCGACGGACTGCCACGCCGTCGGCAGCACATCGGAGAGGTAGACGAACCGGGAGTCCGGCGGACCCGAGGGAACCTTGATGTGGGTGAACTGGGCCTGCGGCACGCGCAGCAGCTCCGCCTGGCCACCGGGCACCGACCCGTACAGCTCGGAGTAGCCGAACAGCGCGGCGCCCATGCCCTGGTCGCGGACCTGCGTGGTCTCGCACTGGGTGTAGAGCTGTTGGTCGCACATATAACAACTGCCGCAGGAGATTTGGAACGGGATGACCACCCGGTCGCCGACGGCGAGGTCGCCGACCTCGTTGCCGACCTCGCGCACGATGCCCATCGGCTCGTGGCCGAGGATGTCGCCCTCGTTCATGAAGGCGCCCAGCACCTCGTAGAGGTGCAGGTCCGATCCGCAGATGTTGGTCGAGGTGATCTCGATGATCGCGTCGGTGGGTTCCTCGATCTTCGGGTCCGGCACCGTCTCGACGCGCACATCCCGCCTGCCGTGCCACGTGACTGCCTTCATAGTGCTCCCTTCACAGCTCCGCACCGACGATCAGTGCAGCAAGTGCAGCCGTGTACCCGCGGTGACGGCGACCAAACACCGCAGAAGGATTCGTCACGGGTCACCCGGGAAATGCGCCGACCATGACCGAACGGACCGAGCTCTCCCCGGCAGCCACTGCGCTGGTTGCCTACCTGAACACCCGGGTCGCAATCCGTCGCCTGCGCAGCACTCTTCGGGTATTCGACGGGTCGGTCGACGCGGCAGCGCTCGGTGCGACCGCCCAGGACCTCAAATGGTTCGCGGGCCTCCTCGGCGACGTCCGCGACTGCCAGGTGCAGGCGCGCCGGTTCAACACCGCGGTGGACGCGCTGCCCGACGAACTGGTGATGGGCGCGGTGCGGTCCCGCATTTACAACGACCTGCGTGCCATCGAGCTGCCTGCGCGGACCCGAGTGGCCGAGGCGATGGGCTCGGCCCGCTACCTCGGCATGCTGGCTGAAATCCGTCGATGGCGTGACGACCCACCGCTGCCGCTGGATCTCAAATCCGCACAACTCGGCAGGAACGCAAAGCGTGCGTACCGAAAGGCGGACCGCCGACTGGCTACCGCCCTGCAGTCGAGCGACGATGCACTGCTACACCGCGCACGTAAGGCCGCCAAACGTTCCCGGTACGCGGCTGAACTCATCAAACCCACCGGCAAGTCGAAGTCAGCGAAACGTAAAGTGGGGCACTACAAGAAGATTCAGTCCGCTCTCGGCGACCACCAGGACACCGTCGTAGCTACTGGAGTCCTACGACAGATGGGGGCGGCGGCGGGCACCACCGTCGGGGAGAACGGCTTCACTTTCGGGCTGCTTTACGCCAGGGAACAACAAATCGCACGCGAGAACAGGAGCACAGCGTCCAGCGTGTAGGAGGTATGGCATGGCCGACACCGCCGTTTTAGTCATCGACATGATGAACGCGTACCGGCATCCGGCTCGTCGGACGTGCGCGGGAACGCGAAGACGTCGACCTCATCTATGTCAACGACAACTACGGGGATTTCACCGCCCAGCCCAGCGACATCGTGCAGAGCGCGCCGGAAGGAGCGGCCCGATCTGGTGGAGCCGCTGGCACCGGGTCCAGGTTGCCGATTCCTGACCAAGGTCCGCCACAGTGCGTTCTATGCGACACCACTGGACTATCTGCTGGGCCGGCTCGATTCCCACCGCGTGCTGCTGATGATGGAGAGCAACACGGGCGCCCACTTGGTGGATGCGGCGAACTGCCTGGAATGAAGCGAGTGAACCCGACCGGTTCAGCTCTTGGCCATCTTGCGGATCAACGTTCTGGTCGCCTTCTCCAAGATCGCCTGGGCATCGTCGGGTTTGCGAGTCCGCTCTGCACGGCGGACTGCTGCGGCGATGGTGAAGTCCTGCTGGTAAGCGCTGACCACTCTCGGGTCGACGTAGGAGCCACGGGCGACGGCCGGCGTATTTCCCAACTCCTGCGAGACTTCTTTCATCACCGCCGACACGACACGCTTGACCACTTTCTCCGACACAGGCGGGTCCGCGTCGACGAACGCTGCCGCACCAAGTACGGTGCCGTGCCAGGTGCGGAGATCCTTGACGCTGAATTCTTCGCCGACCAGCTCCTTGAATCGGGCGTTCAGATCGTCAGCACGGATGTCCACCCACCCCGAAGCGGTGCGGCAGACCAGAAGTCGTTCGGTGCGGTCCGCGCGGCGCAGCAGCGAGCGGATGGCGCGCACCACCTCGGCGTCCTCGACCTCGAGAGTGCGCTGCACGCCGCTCTTGGCTGGGTAGTCGAAAGCGACGGACTTGTTGCGGATCGTCACATGGTCGCATTGCAGCGTTGCCAGGCCATAGGATTCGTGCTCCTCGGCGTACTGCTCGCCGCCCGCGCGAAAGTACCCACGGTCGAGCAGATGCAGCGCCAGCGCCAGCACCCGCTCGCGCTTCAAGCCTCGGCCCGCCAGGTCCTCGGCGATCCGGCTACGCCACTCCGGCAGTTTGAGCGACAGGTCGAGCACGCGATCGAACTTCTCCTCGGCGCGTTCCTCCTGCCAGGCTTGGTGGTACAGGTATTGTCGCCGTCCCGCGACGTCGGTGCCCACCGCCTGGATGTGATCGTTGGGATGCGGGCTGATCCAGACTTTGTTCCACGCGGGCGGAATCACCAGATCCTTGATCCGCTGTAGCGTTTTCTCGTCGGCCAGCAAATCACCGTCCGCGCCATAGTAAGCGAAGCCCTTGCCTCTGCGCATCCGCGTGACACCGGGTTTGTCCAGTGCACTACGCCGCAACCGCACGGCAGCGGGATTACCCGCAGATGCGCGCAGTTACACTTCTCCGCTTCGGGGTACCCATGCCGTTATCCCGTCAGGAAGGACGTGATATGAGCCGAACCTCCAAGATGGTGTATACACCGCTGTCGATCGCGATAAGTGTGGCCGGTGGCCTGCTCGCCAGCGCGCTGTTCGCGCAGATCTGGAAGCGCCTCGAAGACCCCGACCGACCTCCGCCCGATCCGAAGGATCTCAACCGATCGACCGCCAAGGTCCTGTCGGCGGCAGCGCTGCAAGGACTGGTATTCGGTTTGGTGCGAGCCGCCGTCGATCGGGCGGGGGCACGAAGCTACCGCGCGATCACCCACGAATCACCCGCCTAGGCAGGAGAACGCATGGGCTTCGATCCCACACCGAATGGGACGACGGGCGCCCGTCAACCCGGTGCCGGACGCGTGATGCGGTGGATCAACAGGTGGGCTGCCGGGCGGATCCGCAAGGGCGGCAAGTTCCTGGGCAGCACGAAAGGCCTGGTGCTGACCACCATCGGCCGCAAGAGCGGAGCCGAACGTAGTACCCCCGTCAATTGGTTTCCGGGGCCTGACGACAGCTGGTTGATCGTGGCCTCAGCGGCAGGCGCCCCGAAGAACCCGGCGTGGTACTACAACATCGCCGCAAATCCCGACAACGTGTGGATCGAGACGACCGACGGCAAGGTGGCGGTCGCCGCCAGCCAACTCCAGGGTTCTGAGCGCGACGAGGCGTGGAACCAGATCGCCTCGGCCTCATCTCTTTTCGCCAAGTATCAGAAGAAGACGGACCGCGAACTTCCGGTCATCCGATTGGTCCGCCGGACCGCATAGCAGCTGCGGGACGAGAACGGGCAGTGAGGCCGGCAGCCATCACCGAGGCCGCGGCATCTGATCAATCTCAACGCCCGCTCGTCGACGTCGCGCAGGACCTCACCGATTAGCGGTTGTCGCGTGTCCCCCGCCTTCGGCGCGCTGCCCGAGCTCGTCGGCGATGGACACCAAGAGCCCGCCGAGCATGAAGGCGGTGATCGCGGCGATCAGCGCGCCGGTGCTCAGCGTCGGGATGAACCGTCGCGCCCCTGTCACGGTGTGCGCGGTTCCGTGGTACTGGTGGGTCAGCGCGTGGCCCTTACCTCGTTGCAGCAGATAACGATTGACCGGGTAGGCCGCGAAGAAGGCTGCGGTCAGGGCGATCATCATGCCGATCCAGAAGACCGGGTTGACAAGCCCGGCGTTCATGGCGCCGGGGATGACGGCCATCACGGCGTTGTCCACGATCTCCATCGCGGCGATCGACAACGTGTCGGCTGCCAGCACCACGCTCAGCGCGGTCCCCAACGCCAGCCCGGCCTTCAACAGCGGCAGGGTCGACAAGGTGTAGCCGAAAAGGAACGCCAACGCGATGCTGAGTGCGATGGTGACGGCGTTGGTCAAGCCCATGGCCGTCCCGATGATCAACCCGAGGATCTCGCCGATCGCGCATCCGGTAAGGCAGTGCAGGGTCGCGCTGACCGCCATGGCATTGACGCGGCCATGGTCGGTGTGAGATTCGCTGTCCACACGGCCTATTGTCTCCGACCGATGAGTGCAGCCCCCCGCGCCGGTCTACCTTTCACGACCGCAGCGCGCGGTGCACTCAATTCAGGAGGTGAACTGTGGATACTCCGGACACCACCGGCCGGTTGCCCACCATCGTCGACCGGAACGTCTGGCAGGCGGAACTCGATCGGCTGCTCACGCGGGAGAAGGCGCACACCCGCGAAGGCGATGCGATCGCGGCGGCCCGTCGCAGACTCCCGATGACCGAGGTCGACGCGCGGACGCCGCTGATCGGCGCCGACGGCGAGGTCCCGCTGCTCGATGTGTTCGAGGGACGCACGCAGCTGGTGTCCTATCTGCACATGTGGCATGACGGTAAGCCGGCCGAGCAGCAGTGCGAGGGCTGCACGTTTTTCACCGGGCATGCGCTGGAGCTGTCCTACCTGCACAGCCGCGACGTGACGTACGCCACGATCTGTCAGGGGCCCTACGCCGAGAGCGCGCGCTACCGCGACTTCATGGACTGGAAGATGCCGTGGTATTCGGCAGGCGACTCATCCGAAACGCTACTTGCGGGAAGGCAATTCGGCGCCTATGTGTGCTATCTGCGGGACGGCGATCGGGTGTTCGAGACCTACTGGACCACCGGCCGCGGCACCGAGGCCGGCGGAACCAGCTACCACCTGCTGGACCTCACCGTCTACGGCAGGCAGGAGACTTGGGAAGACTCCCCAGGGAGCTGGCCCCAGCGGTTCGCGCCCGACGGCGAGGAGTTCCGGACCGACGGTCGGCCGACAGCGCAGTGGTCCCGGCTGAAGGCCGGACGCTCCGACGCCCTCGTCGGGTGACACGTTATCGCCAGGCGAACACCGGCTGCTCGAGCCCGTCGACCGGGTCGTGATGTCCCTCAAGACCCAGCCACCGCAGCTGCAGCAGGATCGCTCCCGTCGGCGCGTGGATGAGGTCATTGCCCAGCGGGATCTGCACGACCGGTCGGGGACTCTCCGGAATGGTGATGAACCGGGGCGAGTCCACGCGCAGCAGTTGATGTAGACCCACCCGGTACACCGCCACCACTTCGTCGGGTGCCGGACGCGGGTCGAGCCGTCCGCCACCCCAGATCACCACCGGCGTGATGACGTAGCCGGACCGCGTCGGATAGTCGTCGAGCAGGCCCAGCACGGCCGGGCCCGGGAGTGTCACGCCGACCTCTTCGTCCAGTTCGCGCAGCGCGGCGTCGACCACGGTTTCGCCCGGGTCCAGGCGACCACCTGGCAACGCCCACTGAGCGGCATGCGACGAGAGACGGGATGCCCTGCGGCACAGCAAGAACGCGGCGCCCCCGGACACGTCGACCATACGGCCGTCGAGCGTGTCCGGCATCGGACGCCCGGTGATCCAGTCGTCCACCGGCGCCGGGTCAGCCCGGTCCTCACCGAGCTCGGAGTCCACCAGCACCACCGCCACCGCCGCATGCCGTTTCGTCTGGTCGGTCACCTCGCGGCGGTCGTGACCCGCGAGGTTCGCCCGGATCTGCTCGCGCAGCGCCTCGTCGTAGGTGATCGTCACTCGGTGATCCCGGCCGCGGTGTCGAGATACTGCAGCAGGTCATGCGCCGCCAGTTCAACGGCCTTGTGCCGCCACTGCGAGGCCCGGTACACGCATGCGATCAGCCCGGAGCGGTGGATGCGGCGAAAGTCGCCGTAGACGAAGGCATAGCGCGCCTTGGTGCCGTCGCTGGCACCGTGGGTCAGACCCAGGTGCCACTGCGCGTAGTCGTCCCAGTCATGAGATTCGAGATAGGCGTTCTCCGCGTCCGCGTTCGGTTGCACCTCGCCCCACTCGCTGTCGAGCACGTACTGCTTCGAGTCGATCAGCGCACGTGCCCGTTTCACGCCCGATGGGTTGAGGTCGTACTTGGCCATGGCTTCGAGTGTTCCATGCCCCACAAGCGGGTAATCGCCGGTACACGCGAGACGAAAGGACGTGACCCATGCCAAACGAACTGCAGGACCGCAAGATCGCCTTCCTGGCCGCCGACGGGGTGGAGAGGGTGGAACTCGAACGGCCGCGCGCCGCGGTACAGGACGCGGGCGGACATGTTGAACTGCTGTCGGTGAAATCCGGCGAGATCGTCGCGCGCGACCACGACCTCGAACCCGCGGGCACGTTCCCGGTGGACCGGGAGGTCGGGGACGCCCGCGTGGAGGAGTTCGACGGGCTGGTGATCCCCGGTGGCACCGTCAACGCGGACAAGCTGCGGCTCGACGAATCGGCGGTGAAGTTCGTCCGTGACTTCGTCCTCTCCGGCAAGCCGGTCGCGGCGATCTGCCACGGGCCGTGGGCGCTGGTGGAAGCCGACGTCGTCAAGGACCGGACGCTGACGTCGTACCCCAGCCTGCGGACCGACCTGCGCAACGCCGGCGCGACCGTAGTCGACCAGCAGGTCTGCATTGACGGGAACCTGATCACCAGCCGCTCACCGGAGGACCTGGATGCGTTCTGCCAGGCGATCACGGATCAGTTCGCGACCACACCTGCGCATACCTGAGGACCGGCTACGCCGACTGTGCAGATTGATACCTCCGCGCGGTGTGTCGCGGATGAAACCGCACGCTCGGCGGCAGGCGACGACGGCTACGCAGGTCGTGGCCTGCCGGTCAGCTGCCGAATCGTGCGGATCTCGCCGTCCCGATAGGGCCGTCCACCGGGTTTCAGGAGGTCGTGGAACCACACCTTCGGAGGTGCTGTAGAGGGGTGGTCCCACGAGTCCCACGGCAGGTACGTCTGCGTCTTCCCAGCGACCAATCCCCACGTATATGCACCGACGTTGTGGCGCTTGGCAACCGGCAAGATTCCTTCCACGGTGCTGTCCAACGTCCGTGCCATGAACTCGGTGCACAACATTGGTCGACCCAGAGGAGACAGTTCTGCGATCCGGCCCTCGAAGTCCTCCGGCTTGGCATAGCTGTGGAAGGTGATCACGTCGGAGTTGTCCAGTTGGATGCCACAGATCGTGCTTCGGCTCCTGCGATCTCCCCAACTCCCCTGCCAGACCCCGCTCGTCAATGGCTGAACGGGATCAACTGAACGGGCCCACCGGAACACCTGCGGAAGCAGCGACGTGACAAGCTCCTCCTTGTCGGTGCGCTCGACCTTGCGATACGCACGAGCGGGATTGTCGGGTTCATTCCACAGATCCCAACCCAACACCCTGGTGTCATTGCGGAATTGGCTCAGCACGCCCACCACATAGTCGTGCAGAACGCGGCGGTAGGCGCGGTCGCCGAGGTGTTCGGCACCCGGACTCTGGACCCAGCCGGAGTTGTGAACTCCAGGCGTTGGCGGGCGCTGACGGCCAAGCCGTGGGAGCGGGTCCCAACAGGAGTCGAACAACACAAAGAGTGGTTTGATGCCTTGTCGCGCCGCGATGTCGACGAATTGGGCCAGACGGCGTTGAAACCCCTTGCGATCCTGGATCCACAGCTGATCGTGGAGAAAGACCCGCACGGTGTTGAAGCCGATCAGCCTGGCCATGCGTAACTCGCCGAAGATGCCCAGCGGGTCAAAAGTGCCCGGCTGAAACATCTCGAGTTGATTGACGGAGCTCGACGTGATGAAGTTCGCGCCGACGAGCCACCCCTGCCCTCGATACCAGCGATTGGCGCGGTCAGCCGACCAGCGCGCAGGTTCGGCAGATGCTCGGGGCACGGACGACAGCGCCGCGGCTGCTGTCGCCAGGATCGGTGCCTTGAGCGCCGTTCGACGGTGCAGGTGACCGTCGCCTTCGGCGGTGACATGGTCGGGCTTACGTGTCAAATTCGTGCGTATCAAATTGCAGTCCTTTGAGATTCGGATCTGTCATCCGTCGGCATCCGGGCCGGCTATGCGCGAGCACGACGGATGGAATTCGGTGACGCACCCCCGAGCTATCACTCCAGGGCGGGTTTGGGACGGCTCCGTTCAGAAACCCTGGTTAGGTGTGGGACTCTGCTCTGATTCCCACTTGGATTCCAAAGACCGATTGACCACGGTGTCAGCCGGCAACTCGACGTCGAGTGTCTCTCCGTCGTCACCCGCGAGGGTAACCACGATCGTCGAGGTGGTGGCGGATTCGTTAGGGTCTCTCTGCGCCACCTTGTCTCTGTGCACCAATGGGTCTTTGTGCACCACCTTGTACTGGCCCACTACGGCCCCGGGTTCGTCGGACAGTCGGAGCGAGATGATGTCGCCTGGTGCGACGTTTTCGAGTCGGTCGTCCGAAGACTGGCCGGCCATAATTTTCTCCTGCGTCAATCGCTGCCGTGGTCGGGTTCGGTGAGTTCAGGGGCGTTCTCGCGGGTCGCCATTCCGCCGTCGCGACCATGGTCGGCCGGTCCTGGCCGACCCCCCTTCGGTTCAGCCGCCCTTTCGTTGGCCGGATCTGACGGATCTGACTCTTTGCTCATGGCTGACTCCTTCGTCACGGGTGTGATACCCACACTGCACGCTCATGACGCCTCGACATTGCCACTCGCAGGTGTAGGCGGCCAGTTATACCCCCGGCGGGCCCTTCGTGAATCCTTCCAGCCATCGCTGCACGCTTCGGCCCACTGATCGGGGCACATGGTCGGGATCCATCAGGTCGTTCTCCGCAAGCAGGCTCGCCTCGTCGGCCACCGTGTCCTTGGTGAACAGCTGCAATGTTCGTCCTTGTCCGCGATGTGTTTCCACGGCCTGCAGGAAAGAGCCCTGTTCGTGCATCGTGCGCTCGAAGTCGTCACCGGACACACCCAGGTGTTCACCCACCAATTCGTTCCGTACCGACGTGATCGTTTCGCGAATGTGCCCGTGCTCGACGGTATCTGGGTCGGCTTCGACGGCCACATCGCACTCGCTGTCGAATCCCATCGATCGGTTGTTGAGGTTCGATGAGCCGATGCGCAGGAGCCGGTCGTCGACCACGAGAACCTTGGAGTGCACATAGATGGATGTGTCACCGTCAGTGACCGGCCAGTACACTCCCAATCGTTGGTATTCATCTGCCGCCCAGAGCAATTGGAGCAGACGGTACCTCGCACTGTCCATGGACTGCTCTTCGAGACGGCTCTCGGAGTTGCGGGGAATGACGATGACGATCTCTGGGCCGTCGGGTTCCTGCAGCCGTTTGGCGAGCGCATCGGCGAGTGCGCGCGACGCGAGATACTGGTTCTCGAGGTAGATCGCGCGGCGCGCCGCCGCGATCGCCGCGAGGTTCAGCGCTTCCACCTCACGCACCTCATTGCGATTGTCCAGCTCCGGCAGGGTGCGGGCGATACCGACATCGACGTTGCGCATGGTCGGTTCCAGGCTGGAGGGCCAGACCTCATGGTCGACGACCACCTGCGCGACGTACTGGCCGGTGGCGGTTCGCCATCGGGCACGGGCCTGGTCGCCGAGGGCGCGCGCGGCGGCGCCGCTCACCGCGACGGCGGCCTCGTGCCTGGGTCCGTATTTGCTGCCGCCTTCAAGGCGGAATGCACTGTCCTGCAGATGTTCTCGAGTGTCCCAGCGTCCGTGGGTCAGGTCGATGCCGCCACAGAACGCCATCACATCATCGATGACGACGATCTTCTGGTGATGGACCGCAGCGGTCGGATGTGCGCCATCGATGGCGAACTGCAACCGCTCGCCGGTGAGCCAGTTCAACAGCGCCACCGGAGTGAAGTCACCCCAGAGCCCTTCGAAGGCCGGGAGTAGGCGCAGATTCGACCTCAGCAAGTAGACATCCAGGTTGGGCCGGACCCGCACCAGCCAGCGAAGGAAGGTGCCCAGTTGGTTCGGGCCGGGAAGTGTCTTGGCGCCGCGTTCGAAGGTGGTCCTGGTGTCGAAGTCCCACCCGATCAGTAGTACCCGGCGCTCGGCGCGCAAGAGCGCCGCCTTGCAGTGACGGAAGTAGTCGGCGCCGTCGATGATGCAGGCGAACTGGTCGGCGCGCTCGACACGCCAGCAGGTCTCGCCGGGGACCAATAGGCTGTCGCTGCCCATTCAGACCGCTGGACGGACTTCACGGGTCGGGGCAGGCATAGCGGTGTGTCTACCACACGGGGCGCTGCCGAGCAGCCATCGATCCGCCCCGCGGGATCAAATATGTATGTGCTATGCATATATCGTGCCGCAGTCGCGATATGACCAACTCGACGAGTTGCTGACGCGCATTCACATCGCGCGGCAGCGGCCGACCTGGCGGCGCCGTCTGCTCGACGGAACCGGTCCGGTGACGAACGTGTCGACGTTGCGGGTGCTGCGCGCGGTCGAGCAATGTGAACACTCCGACGAGGGGGCATCCATCCGCGATGTTGCCGAGTACATGGCTGTTGAGCATTCGACCGCCAGCCGCCTCGTGGCCACCGTCGTCGCGGCCGGGCTGTTGACGAAGTCCTGCGCCGCCGACGATCAACGGCGGCGCGCCCTGGTGCTGACCGACACCGGCCGCAAGGCGCTTGCCACCGTGACCGGTCGGCGGCGGGATCTGGTCGCCGAGGCCATCGCCGACTGGCCGGACCCGGATGTCGACGCCCTGGTCACCCTGCTCGACCGGCTGACCGAACGCTTCGAACGCGCGGCGAACGGATGACCGCTGATATCACCGCCCCGCTGAGGTCGCGCAGTGCATTCGGGCTGATGTTCGATCCGGTGTTCGGCGCGCTCTTCTGGGGAAAGATGTTCTCTGTCGTCGCGGTGTGGACGCACGGCATCGTCGCCGCGATCGTGATGTACGACGCGACGCACTCAGCGCTGATGGTCGGCCTGGTCGGTGTCGTCCAGTTCGCGCCACAGCTGGTCCTGAGTCCCACCAGCGGCAAGTGGGCCGACACCGGGAACCCGGCGCGTCAGATCCTGCTCGGCCGGGTGTTGTGCGTCGCCGGGTCCGGATCCGCGGCGACATGGTTGCTCCTCGAACCGGGACTGCAGGGAATGTCGGCCGCGGTGCCGGTGCTGGTCGGCACTGCCCTGGTCGGGTTCGGCTTCGTCGTGGGCGGGCCCGCCATGCAGTCGATCGTGCCGACGTTGATCCGCGACGGTGAACTCTCTACAGCCATGGCGCTCAACAGCATTCCGATGACGATCGGCCGCATCGTCGGCCCCGCCGCGGGCGCCTACCTGGCCGCGCATTTCGGCTCGGCCTCCGGTTTCGCCGTCAGCGCCGTCCTGCACCTCGTCTTCGCGGTCTTCCTCATCGTCGTGCACTTCCCGGCACCGCCGGTGCGGCGCTCCGACGCCGACTATCGCGTGCGGGCCGCGGTCACGTACGTCTGGCGGGACCGCCCGCTGCTGCTCGCGTTGATCGCGGTCACGACCGTCGGCTTCGCCTCGGACCCGTCGATCACGTTGACGCCCTCGGTGGCCGATGAACTCGGCGGAGGCGCCAGACTCGTCGGAACGCTGTCGGCGGTGTTCGGTATCGGCGCGGCAGTCGGGATGGCGGCGCTGGCCCTGATGGGCGGCCGGATGGCCTCGGCACGCGTGTCGTCCATCGGGCTGTGCGGGCTCGCCGCCGGGTGCGCGGTGCTCGCCATCGCGATGGTGCCTGCGGTGGCGATGACCGGGTTCGCGTTGGCAGGCTTGGGCTTCGGCTGGGCCATGACCGGGCTCAGCACGGTGGTGCAGGAGCGTGCGCCCGAGGAGTTGCGTGGCCGGATCATGGCGCTGTGGTTGGTCGGGTTCCTCGGCTCCCGGCCGATCGCGGCGGCGCTGCTCGGCGGGACCGCGGACGCGGTCAACGTGCAGGCGGCGTTCGCCGTGGCCGCGGCGCTGACCCTGGCGGTGACGCTGTGGTGCCGGCCGTCGAAGCTCGCCGGCCCGTTGCCGACCCGCGTGTGATCAGTCCGTGGTGCTGTCGGTGTCGTTGGCCGCGGCCAGAAGCGCGTTGATCGACGCCGGATCGACTGGGCTGCCGCTGGCGGCCGCCAGCATGCCTGCTCTGCCGATCGGGATCGAATCGAGCATCTTCGCGAAGTCAGCGTCCTCAGCGATAGAACCCGCTGCCCCGGCGGCGCCGTCGGCCATCATCGAGGCCATCGCGGCCCGCAGGATGGGGCCGGCGACCGGGTGGGCCATGACGTCGCCGATCGATGACTGATCGGACAACGGCACGACGACGTCGTCGCCCTCGATCTCGATGGTCACCGACGACCGGATGTCGCGGCTGGATGCTGCGACGTCAACGGCGTACTTGCCGCCTTCCACGATCCAGGCATCGACACGAATGTCCCAGTAGGCGAGGTCCTTCCGGCGCACCGTGAGCATGACCTCACGGCAGTCGCCTGCGTCGAGCGCGACCGGGGCGAAGGCCTTCAGCTCGCGCACCGGGCGCACCCGGCCACCGGACAGGGATGCGTAGACCTGGACGATCTCACGGCCCGGGGTGGCACCCAGGTTGGTCACCGCAACCTTGACGTCGAGGTCGCCGTCACTGTTCACGGTGACCGAGGCAGTTCCGTATCCGAACGTCGTATACGAGAGGCCATGGCCGAACGGGAATGCGACATCGATACCGCGTGCGTCGTACCACCGGTAGCCCACGAACAGGCCTTCCCCGTAGCGGACATGGGAGAATTCGCCGGGGAAGTCGAGATAGGCCGGGGTGTCCGATAACCGCACCGGGATCGTCTCGGTCAGCTTGCCCGACGGGTTGACGTCACCGAACAGCACGTCGGCGATCGCACCGCCACCCGCTTGACCCAAAAGCCATCCTTCGAGAATCGCCGGGACCCTCTCGGTGAACGGCAGGGCAACGACACCTCCGTTGGACAGCACCACGACCGTGTTCGAGTTGACGGCGAGCACGGCATCGAGGACGGCCAGCTGCTCGGCGGGCAGATCGATGTCGGCGCGGTCGTAGCCTTCGGACTCCAGACCAGCCGGCAGCCCGAGGAAGACCACCGCGACGTCGGCACCCGATGCGGCGTCGGCGGCCTCACCGCGCAGGCGAGCGGACTCGTCGTCGGACTGCTTCGCCGCGGTAGCAAAACCCGCTGCGTACCTGACGTTTCCGGTGGCCAGGGAATGAATCTCGTCGAGCGCGTGGTCCAGGCGCGTCGGATTGATCCTCGACGATCCGGCGCCCTGGTAGCGGGGCGCTGCGGCGAACGCACCGATGACCGCGATGTTCGCGTCCTTCCCGATCGGCAGGATGCGGCCCTCGTTCTTGAGCAGAACGATCGACCGGCCGGCGGCTTCGCGGGCGAGTGCATGGTGTTTCTCGACGTCGAGGGGGCCCGTGGTCGCGCCTCCCCCGGCCTGGGCTCTGCGGACGAGTTCCAGTACGCGGCCCGCTGCGGCGTCGAGGACGCCCTCGTCCAGTGAGCCGTTCTTCACTGCCTCGACGACCTGGGCGTCGGTGACTCCGTTCGACGTGGGCATCTCGAGGTCCAGTCCGGCTTCAATCCCGGCGACGCGGTCGTTGACCGCCCCCCAGTCCGAGACGACGACGCCACCGAATCCCCATTCCTCGCGCAGGACAGTCGTGAGAAGCCATCGGTTCTCCGAGGCATAGACACCGTTGATGCGGTTGTAGGAGCACATCACAGTCCACGGCTGTGCCTCCTCGACGACATACTGGAAGCCGCGCAGATAGATCTCGCGCAACGGCCGGGCATCGACGTCGGAACTGATTCGCATGCGGTCGGTTTCCTGGTTGTTGGCCGCGAAGTGTTTGAGTGATGCGCCGACCCCCCGTGACTGCATACCCCTCACCAGGGCCGCGCCCAGCACACCCGAGACGATCGGGTCTTCGGAGAAATACTCGAAATTGCGTCCGCACAGCGGCGAGCGTTTGATGTTGATGCCCGGGCCGAGCAGAACCGCGACGCCTTCGATCGAAGCCTCCATGCCCAGCGCCCGGCCGACGCGCTCGAGGAGCTCGACATCCCACGAGGAACCGAGACCGACCGCGGGCGGGAAGCATGTCGCGGGAACACTGTCACCGATATCGAGATGGTCGCCATCCTGGCGCTGCTTGCGCAGGCCGTGTGGTCCGTCGGTCAGCAGTATCGACGGAATCCCGGCGTGCTCAACCGATTTCGTACTCCAGAAGGTCGCACCGCTGGTGAGCGAGGCCTTGGCTTCGACCGTGAGGTCTGCGATCGTCGCATCGTCGGCGGACGAGGTAGTCACCAGGGGACGACGCCGTTGCGGTCGAAGAATCCCCCGGTCGGACCGTCCGGGCCGATGGTGGCCAGCTGCACTATCGCGTCGGTTCCTTCGTCGAGACTCTGGGTTCCGCTGTTGTCGTTCATGTCGGTGGCGGTATAGCCGGGGTCGACGACATTGATCCTCATCAGCGGTAGTGCTTTCGCGTAGTACACGGTGAGAGAGGCCACAGCGGTTTTCGACGATCCATAGGCCAACACGGGCACGTTGGATTCCATCCGCTCCGGATTGGTGATGACGCCGAGTGATCCCAGGCCACTGGACACATTGACGATCACCGGCGTATCCGACCGGTCGAGCAATGGCAGCGCGGCATGGGTGACGCGTACCACCCCGAACACGTTGGTTTCATAGACGCGCCGGAGGTCGTCGGCGGTGACATCGGCAGGCGCAACGGAGTCGCCGACGATGCCTGCGTTGTTGATCAGGACATCGAGTCGTCCCTCGGCATCGTCGATCGTTCTGACTGCGGCCGCGACGGACTCGTCATCGGTGACGTCGAGCGGGACGAACGTGGCGCCGATGGCGTCGGCGGCCTTCGCACCCCGTTCCGGATCGCGGGCGCCGAGATAGACGGTATGGCCGGCCGCGATGAGGCGCCGAGCGCTGTGATGGCCCAGTCCCTTGTTGGCGCCGGTGATGAGAGTGATCGTCATGTCGCCATCATGCAGGACCGGGGTGCGTAGATGGCTGTTGTCCTAGGCCGAGATGAAGCGGAGACGCCGTCCCAGAGATTCGTACGACGTACCGCAAGTGTCGCTCGCCGTGCGTCTCAACCGATCCGCCGAGGGAGAAGCATGAGCCATGGCGAAGACGGGTTCGGTCGGCCTGGTGTGACGTCACCACTCGATAGCTGCACTCCCCAGGCTGTCTGCATTGATTCGGTCTATTAGACCGGTCTACTGCCGCATCAGCGATGGCGCGTAGCGCGTCGGTCGCGCGTCAAATTTGCTGTGCGCAGTCGACACTGTGTCGAGCCGACGTCGCGGCGCAAAGCTGGGCCAGGTACTTCATGCCATGGCCGCCGGTGTCGGTGGTCGTCCACCGAGTTCGGCTGCCGTGAGCGCCTCCGTTGCGTCGGCGACTCAGGGCACTACGTGGCCTCCTCCAGCCGGAACCCCACCTTGAGGGTCACCTGGAAGTGACCGACCGAGCCATTCTCGACATGCCCGCGAACGGAGGACACCTCGAACCAATCGAGGTCGCGCAATGTCTGCGAGGCCCGGGAGATCGCGTTGGTGATCGCTGCGTCGATGCCGTCGGGTGAACTACCGACGATCTCGACGACACGGTAGGTGTGCTCGCTCATCTGGGCGCCTTTCTGTCGGGACGGCGAGGGATGCCGCCGCCACCCCACCCTCTCACCGGGCTATCGGCGTCACACCCGATACGCGCGCAGTGGCATCATCGGAATCGATGGGCGCACCCCTGTACGGAAAGATCGCCGTGGTGGCCGGCGCGACGCGCGGCGCCGGCCGCGGCATCGCCGCAGGCCTCGGAGAAGCCGGAGCCACCGTGGTGTGCACCGGCCGGAGCAGCACACGAGGCAACGCGGCGTCGGACTACGACCGACCCGAAACCATCGAAGAGACCGCCGCGATCGTCACCGACCTCGGCGGAACGGGCATCGCGATCCAGGTCGACCATCTCGACCGCGACCAGGTGCGCGCCCTGGCGGAGCACCTCCGCGACGAATTCGGCCACCTCGACATCCTCGTCAACGACATCTGGGGGGCAGAGGTTCTGAAAGGACCTCCAGCGCAGTGGAATACACCCATCTGGGACCATGACCTGGACACCGGCCTACGGATGCTGCGACTCGGTATCGAGACGCACCTGATCACGTCGCACTACCTGCTCCCGCTCGTCGTTTCCCAGCCAGGAGGCCTGCTCGTCGAGGTCACCGACGGCACCGCGGCGTACAACGCCACCAACTACCGGATCTCCACTTTCTACGACCTGGTGAAGGCCTCGGTGAACCGTCTGGCCTTCTCCCAGGGCCACGAGCTCGCATCCCGTCAGGGGACCGCAGTAGCGGTCACTCCCGGCTGGCTGCGCTCGGAGATGATGCTCGACAACTACGGCGTCTCCGAGAAGAACTGGCGTGACGCGCTGAGCGCTGAGCGCGCCGACGACGGCCCCACAGCGCCGCCGGGCTTCGCGCACTCCGAGTCGCCGCGATACCTCGGCCGAGGCATCGCCGCCATGGCCGCAGATGACAACCGCTCCCGATGGAACCAGCAGTCGGTGACGTCAGCCGACCTCGCCCGCGCCTATCGGATCACCGACCTCGACGGGACCCGACCCGACAGCTGGGCTTCCGGCTAGCTGCAATCACCGGCCGCGTCGGGACTCAATCGGCAGCCGGCGGCGTTGTGGCCGGTAGCCCCAGACGGGCAGGAATCGCAGGAGTCACCTCATGAACACCGAAAACATCACCGCCCTGGTAACCGGCGCCAACCGCGGCCTCGGCCGCCGGTTCGCCGCCGAACTCTCAGCGCGCGGAACCAAGGTCTACGCGGCCGCACGTCGACCGGAGACCATCGACCTGCCGGGTGTCATACCCGTCCAGCTCGACATCACCGATCCCGAGTCGGTCCGCCGCGCCGCCGAATTCGCCGGCGACGTCAACGTCGTGGTCAACAACGCCGGCGTCTCGACCCGCGCCGACCTGCTCACCGGCCCACTGGAGGATGTGCGGCTCGAGATGGAAACCCACTACTTCGGCACGCTCAACGTCGTTCGAGCCTTCGCGCCAGTCATCGAACACAACGGCGGCGGGGCGATCCTCAACGTGCTTTCCGTCCTGTCCTGGAAGCACCCGGCATCAAGCGGTGCCTACTCGGCCGCCAAGGCGGCGGCCTGGGCGCTGACGGATGCGGTGCGCGAGGAGTTGGCGCCCAAGGGAATCCACGTCGCCGGACTACACGTGGGCTACATGGACACCGACATGGTCAGCTACATCCCCGCGGACCAGAAGATCGACCCCGGCGTGGTCGCCAGGCTGGCCCTCGACGGCCTGTTCGCCGGCGAACCGGAGATCCTCGCCGACGACCTGACACGAAACGTCAAGGCGCAGCTGTCCGCACCACTGCGCTGATCCACTCCGCTCAGCTAAGCCATTGCGACCTCGGCGGTTTCGAGCTCTCGCAGCGCGGTGCGCAGCCCCCGCCTCTTCCCTGTGTGGGGATCGGCACCGAAGGTGTCGCGGACCCCGCCACGAATCCGGAACTTGAGTTCGGAGTTGGTCTCGGGCGCATCGTCGGCCGTCGCCTTGAGGAACCTGTTGGGAAGGGCCAGCTTCGCGATGGTCCAGAATGACTGACTGTATTGCCGCCCAAGGGATCCCGTCGTGTAGGGCAGGTCGTACTTGTCACACAGGGCCCGCACGCGCACCGCGATCTCGGCATACCGGTTGCTGGGCAGGTCGGGAAACAGGTGATGCTCGATCTGGTAGCAGAGGTTGCCGCTCATGAACGCCATCAGGGGACCGGCATGGAAGTTGGCCGAGCCGAGCATCTGGCGCAGGTACCACTCGGCATGGGTTTCCCGTTCGAACTCCTCCTGGGTGAATTTCTCTGCGCCATCGGGGAAGTGCCCGCAGAAGATCACCATGTACGACCAGTAGTTACGGATGAGGTTGGCCACCGCGTTGGCGCCGAGGGTGTGCTTCCAGTTCCGCCCGGTCAACGCCGGAAAGACGATATAGTCCTTGCCGACCTGCTTGCCGACCTTCCTGCCGATGATTTTGAGGTCCTTCTTGACCTCGGCCATCGACTTCTCACCCTTGCGGTACTTCGTCGTCTCCAGACCGTGCGCAGCGACACCCCATTCGAACAGGGTTCCCAGCAGGAAGTTGTAGACCGGGTTGCCGATCATCCACCGCTCCCACCGCTGGTCGCGGGTCAGGCGCATGATGCCGTAACCGATGTCGTCGTCGAGCCCGACGACATTGGTGTACTTGTGGTGAATGTAGTTGTGGGACTTCTTCCAATGCACGCTCGGTGACGTGGTGTCCCACTCCCACTCGGTCGAATGGATCTCCGGGTCGTTCATCCAGTCCCACTGACCGTGGGTGATGTTGTGGCCGAGTTCCATGTTCTCGATGATCTTCGCCGCGGCGAGCATGCCGGTTCCGGCCGCCCACGCGAACTTGTTCCGGCTCTTGAACAGCGCGATGCGGCCGCCTGCGGCGAGCCCGCGCTGCAACTGGATGGCCCTGCGGATGTAGCGGGCGTCGCGTTCGCCACGGGACTCCTCGATGTCGGTCCTTATCGAGTCCAGTTCGCGCTCCAGCTCTTCGACGTCCTCTGGCGTGAGGTGCGCGTATTCCTTGATGTCGGTGATGGCCATGCTCGAATCTCCTAAACGTTGATGGTGCAGTCCCCGGACGCCGCCGAGATGCAGGTCTGAACTCGGTCACCTTCGCCGTGCTCGGTTCCCGACCGGAAATCGCGCACGTGGCCGGATTCCAGTGGCAGCACGCAGGTTTGGCAGATGCCCATCCGACAGCCGAACGGCATCTGGATCCCCACCTTTTCGCCGGCTTCCAGCAGCGAGGTGGCGCCGTCCACTTGGATCGTCTTGTCCGACAGGGCGAAGGTGACGGTTCCGCCCTCACCGCCCTTGTCGGTGCGGGCGATGACGAAGCGTTCCATGTGCAGCTGGTCCTCGGGCACGCCCGCACCAGTCCAGACCTGCTCGATCGTGTCGAGCATCGCCGGCGGACCACACGCCCAGGTCGGGCGCTCTTTCCAGTCCGGAACGAGGTCATCGAAGGCACCGAAGTCGAGGTGTCCCGCCTCATCGGTCAGCTGCAGGTGCAGCCGGTAGTGGTCCCGGTCGTCGTGGAGTTGCTGCAGCTCGTCGTGAAAGATCACGTCCCCCGCCGACGGCGCGGAGTGCACGTGCACGACGTCGGGCGTCTGGCCGCGTTGCGCCATCGAACGCAGCATCGCCATCACCGGGGTGATGCCGCTGCCGGCGGTGACAAGCAGCAGCTTGGCCGGCGGCGGGTCGGGTAATGCAAAGTCGCCCTTCGGCGCCGCCAGGCGAACGATCGTCCCGGACTCCACACCGTTCACCAAGTGTGTCGACAGGAAGCCCTCCGGCGTCGCCTTGACGGTGATCGAGATGAGCTTGTTGTCGCGCTCCGGAACCGACGTCAACGAGTAGGAACGCCAGTGCCACCGACCGCCGATCCGCAGACCGATCCCCACATATTGTCCCGGTCGGTAGTCGGCCGAGAATCCCCACCCTGGCTTGATGACCACCGTGGCCGAGTCCTCGGTCTCCCGTCGCACCTCGACGATCTCGCCCCGAAGTTCACGGGCAGACCACAGCGGATTGAGCAGCTTCAGGTAGTCGTCGGGCAGAAGCGGAGTCGTTGCGCGAGCTGCCAGTCCACGCAGCAGGTTGATCTTTGACGTCGTCGCCGTGGCGACGTCTTTGGCAGGCGCCTCACTCCACCGCGAGAGGCCACGCAAGTTCAGGACCATCGCGGGCCCGCCGTTCGCGCATGTTCGAACGCAAATTTCAGTGAACACATGTGCACCGGATTACCCGGGCGCGGCGCAGTTCACACACCCAACTTTCGCGGCGCTGACGTCAGGGCTCGATCGTGGTCTCCGCGTCGATCACCGACATGGCGTCGAGCAACGCCGCCTGCTGATCCGGGGCGCTCTGCGCGTCGAGCGCCAGCAGATAGATCCCGTCCGTGCCCGGTATCACCACGGTCTTACGTGCTACGAATACCGGCTGACCTTCCTGGACAACGGTTCCGGCGATCTCGGTGGCCGAGAAGCCGGACAGCGAGCTCGGCTGGCCAGTTTCCGGCCCCTCGTAACCCGGTTGGTTCGTGACCGCATTGGGGGCGAGTTCGAGGATCTTGGCTTGATCGACGTCGCCACCGCTGAGTCGCGCCATTCTCGCGATGATCGCAGGTGGGGAAGGAGCCCCGGTGGCGCCTTCGAATACGATCGCTCCGTATGCGTCTTCGGGCGTGTCCGCGCCGACGTCCCTCCAGCCGGCAGGCATGGGTAGGTTGAGTCGGGGTGCGGTGGGATCCCCGCGTTTGACCATGGTCTGGGTGATGCCGTTTTCCCGCAAATAGTCGCCGACCGTGCCGGCGCGCCCCGCCGGGGGAGCGGTGGTGCTCGGCACCGCGCTGCTCGTGCTTGGTGACGACGATGCCGCGGTTTGCTCGGAAGTACTTGCCCCGGTGCCGCTGCCGGAGCCGCACCCAGCCAGGCCCACCCCGAGCGCGATCGCCGCGGCGACGAAAACCACTCTCGTCCGCTGCGTTCCCATGTGTTCCCCTCGCGCCGTCGGGTGGTCGATCACGGGTGACGGTAGTGCACGGTGGTCGGTCGGGGAAAGCGGTCGCCAACAGGCGTTGGCCGGCGCGACGTTAAGACCTTGTTGCGCATGGTTGAGCCACTCCGGTCGCGGCTACGTAAGGAGAAGCGGAGGTCGAGGCCGGCTGTTCCTCGACATCTGTGAGGCGGACACCGGGAGCAGCCATGCCCGCGGGGAGCGCGACTCGGTGTCCGCCGACGCCCACCGCCGCGGACTGTTTCCCGCGGGTTTCGTCACTCGACGTTGGGGCATTCTCCACCATGGCCTTCAAACTCACATACACCGACGGACAAGAAGCCGAGTACGACGACGACACCGCATGGGAAGTGGACGACGGCGTCCTGAAGATGGGACGCACGGAAGGCGACTGGACCGTGCTGGTTTCACCAGGCCACTGGGCCGTGATCGAGGTGGGCAACGCAGAGAAGCGGGCCGAGAGCGACGACGAGTCCAAGGCCGGCGACTCCGGCGACGAGTCCAACGACGAAGACGACGATGACGACAATTCCGACGACGACAAGAGCGAGGACTCGCACGAGGGCAAAGACAAGGACAGCTGACCCCGAAATGGACCACGACTGCGAGTCAACAGGCCGTCGAGCACCGCATCGACTGGATTCTGCGCGCCTTGCCGCACCGGGCACACTGGTCACGCGCGGCCAAACGTGTCGAGAGTGATCCGCAACTGTCCGAAAGCCTGCGGTCGGTGTCGCGGCTAGGTGAGCGTCAGTTTTCCGACTTCCATTGGGCGCTGTTCATGGCCTTATTGCCGTGCTCGACCTACGCCGGGACACGCACCCACACACCGACAGCAGGTGTGCGGTGAAGGCGCGTCGAGGCCCATCGTCACGATGGCCAGCGATTTCGTCTCCAACCCAGCAGGTGCGCTGCCGGCCACCGGCACAGTCAGTTTCGCTGGACCGAACGCCCGAACGCCCCGTAGGACACCCGGTGACTGACGAAACCAGCACTCAACAGGGCCATTGATCGAGGACATCGAGATCGGGCGAGCACAACCCGCCCGTCCCATCAATCGCCCCGCAGCCGCACCGGTACCACCCTCCGAAGTGCTGCTGCTGAAGAAACGCAACGACAAACTACGCGGCGAGGTCGCCGACCTTCGGCGTGCTCACGCGAAAAGCTCGGTGCAGAAGTCGAATTCGGTGACCCGGCCTCACTGCGGTGCGAAATCGATGAACTCCAACACGAACGACGCCCTACGATTCCGGATCAGCGAGCTCGATACGCAGCTGGACGCCCAACGCACCCAGTGCATCGAGCTTGAGGACGCGCTGAGCGCCTCAAGGGAACTCGTCAAGAAGATGATCAGAGACGACAACTCCACCTGAAGGTGGGGTGAGTGCCCGGACGTTATCCGATCTCGTCCTCGACGTCGTCCAGTTCCTCGCGGTAATCGCCATCACGCGGCGTTTGGGATGCAGATGCCGCTCCAGCTCTTGGTGGGTGAAGCAGGCCCTGGTTTCGGCGCTGCGGGCGAATCCGCGGTCGAGGTCCTCGGGTATTTTCCATGGCCGGCACGGGAACGCCTCGGCGCAGCGGACGCATCGTCTCCTGGCCAGAGTCGTAGTGGTCGTCGACGAGCTTGACGGTGACCTCCGGGTGTGGTCACCGAGGACGCCGAGATGCGCAGCTTGGGTCAGTGGAAGAACGACGTGGCCGTCTGGAAGGGACTGCACCAGGACGACCCCGACTGACACCGGGAGCCCAGCACCGCGCCCGGGTCTATGGCCGCGGTCACGTTGGTGGGGAGGCGTCAACACGGCCAGGTCGGGCATCGTAGCGGCGCGCCGATCGTCCTTGACGTTGACACCGCTACCGCGACCGCGCCCATACCCCGAGATCGACAACGAACAGGCCCGGCCGACCACACCGGTGATTAGCCATCCCTGAGCTGGGACGGCCTTCAACACCCCCTTCGTCTCGGAGTCGTCGGCTCCGGTCAAGCTGCCGTGACGTCACGGCTCTTTTTCGGGGGTTGTGACCTCAATTACAGTACTGTATGATAATTCATATCGCACAGTGAATCATTCTTACGCATACCTCGATACGTTCTATTAGAAAGTGAGAACACGATGGGTCAACCTGACGCCCACCCCGATACGTCGCAGGCCGCGGCGACCGGGAGTGGGTCTCTCATCCACCGAGCGGAGGTCCCGCTCGGCCAGTTCGGCCTGGCGGCGCTGGGCCTCTACGTCACTATCGAGGCGCAGTCACTGGGCCTGTGGACCACGCTGGGACCCGGGCCCGGGCTGTTACCGCTGATCCTCGGTGTCGCGCTGCTGGGCCTGACCGCAGTGTGGGTCGCGCAGACCGTCATCGCGCGGCGCCGCAACACGGGCGATGACGCGGTCGAACCGGCGACGCACGACAGCCGCCAGGTCGCCGAGGGTCGCGCGACAGCAAATCGGTCGCCGACGACAGTGATCAGGTCGTCGACGACAGCGAGTGGGTCGTCGACGACAGCCACCAGGTGCACCCGGCCAACGAGGCGCTGGATCGTACCTACGTTCTGGGCATCGTCGGCGGCTTGATCCTGCTCGCCGCGCTGATGGACCTCCTGGGCTTCCAGATCTCGATGGCACTGTTTCTGTTCGCCGAGCTGATGTGGCTGGGCCGGCAGAAATGGTGGCTGTCCGCGGTCATCGCGCTGGTCGGCAGCGTGGGCACCTTCGTGTTGTTCGACCGCGTCCTGGGCGTGCTGCTGCCGCTGTCCTCGCTGCCGTCCTGTCCGGATTGGGGCTGTAACTCATGAATGTCTTGATGGAACTGGCCAACGGTTTCGCTACCGCGCTGACCTGGGAGAACCTGTTCTACGCCTTCGTGGGTTGCCTCGTCGGCACGCTGATCGGCGTGCTGCCCGGCATCGGCCCGGTCGCCGGAGTGGCGCTGCTCATCCCGCTGACACTGAACCTGGAGCCCACCGGCGCGATCATCATGCTCGCCGCGATCTTCTACGGCACCGCCTACGGCGGCACCATCACCAGCGTCCTGCTGAACACCCCCGGCGAAGCCGCATCAGCGATCACCACCCTCGACGGCTACGAGATGACCAAGCAGGGCCGAGCCGGCCCAGCCCTGACCATCGCCGCCCTGGGATCCTTTATCGGCGGCACCGCCGCCACGATCCTGCTGGTGATGGCCGCACGCCCGCTGGGTTCGTTGGGTCTCAAGATCGGGCCGCCCGAATTCTTCGCCCTGGTTCTGGTCGGGCTTTCGCTGCTGGTCGCCCTGGCCGGGCGGTCCATGGTGCGGGCACTGATCTCCGGTGTCCTGGGCCTGCTGATCGCGATGGTCGGCATCGACCCCGTGGCCGGGCTGCCCCGGTTCACCTTCGGTGAGCCGCGACTGCTCGACGGCATCAGCTTCGTCGCGATCGTCGTCGGACTGTTCGGGTTGTCCGAAGTGCTGCTCGCCGGGCGCCACAAGATCGCCCAGGCGTTGTCCCCCGGGTTTCGCACCCTCATGCCCACCCGCACCGATCTGCGCCGCAGCACCCCGGCGATCGGGCGCGGCACCGTGATCGGATCGCTGCTGGGACTGATCCCCGGCATGACGGGCTCGGTGTCCTCGCTGCTGTCCTACGGTGCGGAGAAGCGCTTCTCCCGCTACCGAAATGAACTGGGCCACGGCGCCATCGAAGGTGTCGCCGGCCCGGAAACCGCGAACAACGCGCACGCCAACGGTGCCCTGATCCCGCTGTTCACCCTCGGCATCCCCGCCTCACCCACGATCGCGGTCCTGATGGGCGCGTTCCTGCAACAGGGACTCAGCCCCGGCCCGACCCTGTTCACCGAGGACGCGACCGTCGCCTGGGCCATCATCGCCAGCCTGTTCATCGGCAACCTCATTCTGCTGTTCCTGAATGTGCCGCTGATTCCTTTGTGGACGTCGATCCTTCGGATCCCGTACCCGATCCTGGCTGCGCTGATCCTGATGTTCCTGGTCGTCGGCTCCTACACCATCAACTACAGCGTGTTCGACGTCTACATCATGATTGGTGCCGGCATTCTCGGGCTGGTCATGCGACGCCTCGACATTCCGCTGGCTCCGCTGGTGCTGACCCTGGTCCTCGGCCCGCTGATGGAGCGCTCACTTCGCGAATCCCTCGAGCTGTCCCAAGGCGATCCCACCGTGTTCCTCACCCGTCCGATCAGCGCGGTGCTGATCGTCATCGCCGGGCTCATCGTAGTGAGCCCACTGTTCAAACTGCGCAAACCCAGCGCACTCCAAGACGACCCCGAGACCTGAGTGTCCCGGCGGCCCAACCCATTTCATTTCAACCACCACGAAGGAGAAACACTCATGTCCAGAACACCACTGCGCCTAGCGGCCACGGTCGTCCTCATAGGATCGCTGGCACTGTCCGCGTGCGGACGTACCACTTCCGGCAGCGACGCCGCAGCCGACAAGTGGCCCGACAAGCCGATCGAGCTGGTCGTCGCGTTTGCCCCCGGCGGCGCGGTCGACACCGCCGCACGGCTGATCGCCCCCAAGGTCGAAGAGCAGTTGGGCACCAACGTCGAGGTGGTCAACCGTCCCGGAGCCGGCGGGCAGATCGGCTATACCGAACTCGCCAGTGCCGCACCCGACGGCTACACCATTGGAGCCACCGGCTCACCCTCGGTGGTCGTCTCGCCACTGGATCCTGCACGCGGCGCGACCTACACCCGCGAAAGCTTCCAACCGCTCGGCATGCAGGTCGTCGACCCCGCCGTCATCGGCGTCGCGCCCGACAGCCCCTACAAGACACTGGCCGATTTGATCAACGCCGCCAAGACCAACCCTGGCACCATCTCCGCGACCACCACTGGAATTCAGACCGGGGAGCACTTCGCGGTCGCTCAGATCCAGGAAGTCACCGGCGCCGAACTCGCGCCCGTGCACTTCTCCGAAGGCCAATCACAGGCCGTCGCAGCATTTCTGGGCAACCACGTCCCGGTCTACGTCGGCAGCGCCAGTGACGTCACCGACCTCGTCAAGCAGAACAAGATGCGCGTGCTGGGCGTCATGGACACCGAGCGCAGCACCTTCCTGCCCGATGTACCCACCTTCCAAGAATCCGGCTTCGACGTCGTATCGGTCACCGCACGTGGCTATTCCGCCCCCGCAGGCCTGCCGGACGCGGTAGCCACCGAACTCCAAGAAGCTATCAAAGCTGCCATCGAGAATCCCGAAGTCCAGTCCCGGATGGACGAGCTGGGCCTGGAAACGCGCTACCTGTCCGCCCAGGACTACGCCGCGCTGTGGGCAGACCAAGAAACCACCGTCAAAGAACTCCTCCCCTTCGTGCAGCAGAAAGGCTGACCACCACCATGAGCACCTCCTCACTCCACCACAGCTCCACGCCAAGCGCCGTTTCCTCCGACGTCCTGAAACGGTTCGCGCAGCTACCGACCGCCAACGTCGCCGACGCCATGGACCGCCTCGGTGTACTGGACTCCCGCATCAAACCCGTATGGTCCGGCGCCACCATCGCCGGACCGGCCTACACCGTGTGGACCCGGGCCGGGGACAACAAATTCCTGCACGAGGCGTTACGCCTCGCTCAACCCGGTGACGTCATCGTCGTCAACGGCCAAGCCGACGAATCCCGCGCTCTCATCGGTGAATTGATGGCTGAAAGCGCCAAAGCCAACAAACTCGCCGGCTTCGTGATCGACGGAGCCGTGCGTGACGCCGACACCATCGGCGAAATCGGGGTCCCCGTCTTCGCCCGCGCCATCACCCCCGCCGGCCCGTTCAAGTTCGGGCCGGGACACCTCGGTCGCACGATTGCCGTCGGCGGCGTCGCCGTCGCCCCCGGCGACATCGTCCTGGGCGACGCCGACGGCGTCGTCATCGTGCCGCTCGGCGAGGCCGAACACATCCTGCAGGGCGCCGAAGCCAAATACGCCGACGAGACAGCACGACGAGCCGACATCCAAGCGGGCCGAGCATGACCGCCGACCGGCGCGGTGACGCGCGCGCCGCGGTGATCGGACTCGGCGAGGCCGGCGCTCACTACGCCACCGCGCTCATCGACGCCGGGTACACCGTGACCGGGTTCGACCCCGGGCCGGTCACCGCTCCGCCCGGTGTCCAGCGGGTCGGCACCGCCGCCGAAGCCGTGAAGGACGCACAAGTCGTCCTGGTTCTCACTGCGGCCAAGGCGGCCAGACCCGTGGCCGCGTCATGCTCGGCGGCGCTCGCACCCGGCGTCTGCTACGCGGATTTCACCTCCTCATCACCCGCGGCGATGCGCGACATTGCCGAACTGGTCGAGCAGACCGGAGCCGTGTTCTGCGATGTGGCCATCCTCGGGCCGGTGTCCTGGTACGGGGCCAAGACCCCACTGATGATCGCCGGCCGGGGAGCACCCCGCGTCGCCGAACTCGTGAGCAGCTGGGACACTCCCGTCGAGCTCGTCGATGGCCCACCCGGGTCGGCGATGGCGCACAAGCTGCTGCGCAGCGTGCTGATGAAAGGCCTGGCGTCCGTTGTCACCGAGGCGGTCACTGCCGGCGCCGCCGCCGGCTACGAACCCTGGATCCGCGACCAGATCGCGGCCCAACTCGCCGGCGACGGCCACGCCGTCATCGACCGCTTCCTTGACGGCACCCGCACCCACGCCCAGCGCCGCGCGCAGGAAATGCACGACACCGCTGAATACCTGGCGGAGCTGGGGGCACCCGCAGAGATGACACGCGCGACCGAGTCGGCGCTGCGCCGTCTGGCCGCCGAGTCAACACCGTCAGGTCAACCGGCGTAGTTTCCAAATAGGTTCGATGAGGTCGGGGGACGTCGACACCGGCGTCCCCCGGCAGCATCGGATGATGCCGATGATGCCTTGACGCCGACCCGGTCACCGGCGCCGGCAGGGGCTTGTCCTGGCTCACTCTCACAGGGAAGGGGATGACGGCATGGTTAAGGGTTCCGATCTATTCGTCGCGGCGCTGCAGAATGAGGGTGTTGAGCGCATCTTCGGCTGACCAAGTTCTCCCGCCAGATTGTCAGCACGTCGAGCATCCCCACGATCGTGCGTGAGGGTTTTCGGGTGGCCACCGAGGAGAGGCCTGGTCCGGTACATCTGGAGTTGCCCGAAGATATCGCCGGTGAGGTGGGACCCGAGGTGCCCATGGTTCCTCCGCATCCCCTCGAGCTGCCCATCGCTCCCGCAGTGGCGGTGGATCGGGCCGCGCAGATGATCCGCCAGGCGGCACGGCCACTGGTGATGCTCGGAGCCGCCGCGAGTCGGCCGCGCCTGGGCGCCGTCTTGGGGGAGTTCCTGGCGCGCACCCACATTCCGTTTTTCACCACCCAGATGGGCAAGGGCGTGGTGGCCGGCACACCGGCGGGACAGTCGGTGGATCTGTGGATGGGGACCGCGGCGCTCTCGGAGCGCGACTATGTGCACGAAGCCATCGACCGTGCCGACCTGATTCTGGCCATTGGTCACGACACCGTCGAAAAGCCACCGTTTTTGATGGGGCCCGGCGGCCCCACGGTCATTCATGTGGGATACACCGCGGGCAACGTGGAGGAGGTCTATTTCCCGCACGCGTCGATCGTCGGCGACATCGGTCCCAGTCTGTTGATGCTGGCCGACCGGCTGGAAGGGCGGCTGCCCAACGGATCGGCGCTGCTGCCGCTGCGCGATGACATCCTGCGCCAAGTCATGGAGGGATCGACCGACGACCGCTTCCCGATGGTCCCGCAGCGCATCGTGGCCGATGTCCGCACGGTGATGCCGCCCGACGGGATCGTGGCGCTCGACAACGGCATGTACAAAATTTGATTCGCCCGCAATTACCGCACCCCGGTGTCGAATACGTTGCTGCTGGACAACGCACTGGCCACCATGGGTGCCGGCCTGCCCTCGGCGATGATGGCCGCGATCTGTTACCCGGGCCGACGCGTGCTCGCGGTCTGTGGCGACGGCGGCTTCATGATGAATTCCCAAGAGCTCGAGACGGCGGTCCGCCTCGGGCTCAACCTGGTGGTGCTGATCTTGCAGGACGACGCCTACGGCATGATCCGCTGGAAGCAAGCGGTCGATAAGTTCGCCGACTTCGGCATGACCTTCGACAATCCGGATTTCGTGTCCTACGCGCAGGCCTACGGCGCACAGGAATCGCGCGTGCAGGCCAGTGAGAACTTCGTTCCTGTCCTGCAGTCGGCCTTCGAGCACGGCGGGGTGCACGGAGTGGTCGTACCGGTCGACTACTCCGAAAACATCCGGGTCCTCGTCGACCAACTTCAACACCGGGTTCCCGCGCCCTCGAAGGTGCCCCACCAGACATTGGGCTCCCTGAGCGCGCCGTGATCGTCCCGTCCGGGACGAAGTCCCGGCTTAATCCGTTGACTTCCAGCCCGCCTCGCGACCGGCCACACACAGCAACGCCAACCCAGGGGAGCAACCACCCAGCATCACGACGTAACCCAATCGTGCGCACCGAGGCGCCCGTGGGCGGTGCGGACTTGCAGATCTTCGTCGACACCCACGGGGAGCAGCAGTACACCAACCGGTCCGCCGCCCACCCACTGAGCCGCACCGACCCATTCTTACCGCGACCGGCGGCTCTTGCGAACGCCGCCGCAAACCCGGTAACGCCTCTCGCACACTGATAAGATCTCTCTCGTAACATCGAGAGGGGAGGCTAATCAGGTGACATCGGCGAACACCACCAACATGAGGTCCCTGGACCGGGCGATCGACGTTCTCGGTGTGCTGCAAGCCACGAAACAACCGCTGCGGCTCAGTGAAATCGCCCGGCTGGCGTCCTTGCACGTGGCGACCACCCAGCGGATCCTCGGCGTCCTGGTCGAACGCGGCTACGCCGCCCGCGCCGGCGACGCCTACACCGCCGGCCCCGCGGCGCTGGCCGTTGCGCACGCCTTCGTGATGACCAATCCGCTCAGCGTGCTCTCGCAGTCCACCTTGCAGCAGCTGGCGGTGAACACCGGATTCACTGCCTCGATGTATGTCCGGGTGGAGAACAGCCGTGTGCTGATCGCCCGTGTCGAAACCGACAAAGCACTCAACTATGTGCTGCCCGTCGGCGAACGGCTCCCCCTGTATTTGGGCGGAGCAGGCAAAACCCTGCTGGCCGATATGAGTGCCGAGCAAGTGGATCAAATTCTGGCCGATGCCGGCCAGATCACCTTGGCCAGCGGCGCTGTCGTCACACGTGCCGAGCTCAACGCGCAACTGGATAAGATCCGCAGCGACGGTTACGCGCTCTCAATCAGCGAACGCCAGTACGGCATCGCCTCCGTCACCGCACCAGTACGCGCCCCCGACGACACCCTTGTCGGAGTGCTCGGCATCACCGGCAACGCCAACGACTTCACCGACACCCGGATCGCCCAGCTCACCCCCGAAGTCCGGCGCGCCGCAACAGCACTGGGAGAACGACTCCCCGCCACATAGGCGCCACCTAGCTCAGACATCGCAACCGCAGGCTATTGCCGTCACACGTGCACCGTCTCACCGCTTATCGGGAAGTCTTTGGAGTGCAGTTGCTCGACGTCATCCGGCTGTCATACACGACCCCCGTGGTCACCCCTTTCAGCGGCGCTGGACCAATTCGAGTCGACACTCGGCTACTGACACAACCCCGGACCGTCATAACGTCAACGGCGACACGGCGCTATGTCTATCGGCCACGGGTCCCGGTCGGTCAGGCTTGGGGGACTGCTGACGGCTTAAAAGGTGAATGGTTACGGAGATGTCCGCCGGAGGCGGACAAGTGGGTGGTCGCGGGGCGGCGTTCCTCTCCCTAGCGCGCCATCCCCTTCTGTGACGTTGACAATCGCTCATCACCAGAAGGTCGTCGCCACACCAGAGCCCTGAGGACGCGCACGGATCGCGCGTCAGGCACGCTGGTCCGTGAGATGTCCCTCCCCCCGCTGCTCGACGACCCGAGCGACCTGTCCGCCCTGCGTGCGATGGGCTCCGAGCCCGACGAGCTGTTCGCGTCCTTCGCTGCGTGGGCCGAGGCGTGCGGCACCGTGCTGTACCCGGCGCAGGAGGAAGCGCTCATCGAGTTGGTCAGCGGCGCGAACGTCGTGCTGGCGACGCCGACCGGCTCGGGCAAGTCGCTGGTGGCCACCGGCGCGCTGTACGCGGCGCTGGCAGCAGGAACCCCCAGCTTTTACACCGCGCCGATCAAGGCCCTGGTCAGCGAGAAATTCTTCGCCCTCTGCGACGTCTTCGGCGCAGCCAACGTCGGCATGCTCACCGGCGACGCCTCGGTCAACGCGGGTGCACCGATCATCACGTGCACCGCGGAGGTGCTGGCCAACATCGCGCTGCGCGAAGGTGGTGAAACGGAATCGGCCGCCGACCTTCTTGTGATCATGGACGAATTCCACTTCTACGGCGATCCCGACCGGGGCTGGGCGTGGCAGGTGCCGCTGCTGGAACTCCCCCGCGCTCAGTTCCTGTTGATGTCGGCCACGCTGGGCGATGTCACGTTCCTGCGCGAGGACCTCACCCGGCGCACCGGCCGGCCGACGGCGCTGGTCGCCAACGCCGAGCGCCCGGTTCCGCTGCACTACTACTACGCGACGACGCCGATGCACGAGACGATCCAGGACCTCCTCGACACCAAGCAGGCGCCGATCTACGTCGTCCACTTCACCCAGGCCTCGGCGCTGGAGCGGGCACAGGCGCTGATGAGCATCAATGTGAGCAGCAAGGAGGAAAAGGCCGCGATCGCGAACCTCATCGGCGCGTTCCGTTTTTCCACGGCCTTCGGTTCCACGTTGTCGCGGCTGGTCCGGCACGGGATCGGCGTGCACCACGCCGGGATGCTGCCCAAGTACCGGCGGCTGGTGGAGCAGCTGGCCCAGGCCGGTCTGCTCAAGGTCATCTGCGGCACCGACACTCTCGGCGTCGGCATCAATGTGCCGATCCGGACCGTCGTCTTCTCGGCGCTGTCCAAGTACGACGGCACCCGCACTCGGCTGCTGCAGGCTCGCGAGTTCCATCAGATCGCCGGACGGGCCGGACGGGCCGGCTACGACACCGCGGGCACCGTCGTCGTCCAGGCACCCGACCACGAGGTGGAGAACCTCAAGCAGTTCGCCAAGGTCGCCGACGATCCGAAGAAGCGCCGAAAACTGGTGCGCCGCAAGATACCCGAGGGCATGGTGCCGTGGAGCGAGAAGACCATGACCCGGCTGGTCGAGGCCACCCCCGAACCGTTGGCAAGCAATATGCGGGTGTCGACGGCGATGATCCTCGACGTCGTCGACCGCCCGGGTGATCCGTTCGTCGCGATGCGCCGGCTGCTCACCGACAACCACGAGCCCCGCAAGCGCCAGCTGCGGCTCATCCGCGACGCGGTCGGCATCGCCCGCTCGCTGCTGCAGGCCGGCGTCCTGGAGCGCCTCGACGAACCCGAACCCGACGGACGGCGCTACCGGCTGACCGTCGACCTGCCGCCCGACTTCGCACTGAACCAACCGCTGTCGACGTTCGCGCTCGCGGCGGTCGGCGTGCTCGACCCGGCCTCAGAGACCTACGCGCTGGACGTCGTCTCGGTTATCGAGGCGACGCTGGAGGACACTCGCCAGATCCTGGCGGCGCAGCTGAACAAGGCCAGGGGCGAGGCGGTGGCCGCGATGAAGGCCGAGGGCATCGAGTACGACGAGCGCATCGAACTGCTGGATGACGTCACGTACCCCAAGCCGCTAGAGGAACTGCTCCGGCACACCTTCGAGCTGTACCTGCAAAGCAACCCGTGGGCCGCTGACGCCCACCTGTCGCCGAAGGCAGTCGTGCGGGAGATGTGGGAGCGGGCGTTCACCTTCCGGGAGTTCGTCAGCGTTTACGGCCTGACCCGCTCCGAGGGTGCGGTGCTGCGCTACCTCTCCGATGCCTTCAAGGCGCTGCGGTCCGGGGTGCCCGCCGCGGCGCGGACCGAGGAGGTCACCGACATCGTCGAGTGGCTCGGCGAGCTGGTGCGCCAGGTCGACTCGAGTCTGCTCGACGAGTGGGAGCAGCTCACCAACCCGGACCAGCCGCTTGATGCTCCGGTTGCGGTACCGGCCCGCCCACGCCCGCTGACGGGGAACCAGCGGGCGTTCACCGCGATGGTCCGCAACGCGTTGTTCCGGCGGGTGGAGTTGTTCGCGCGGCAGCGCTGGTATGACCTGGGCCAGTTGGACGCCGGCTCGGGATGGACCGCCGATCGCTGGGAGGAGGTTGTCCGCGGGTACTTCGACGAGCACGACTCTGTCGGAATCGGTGCCGACGCCAGGGGTCCGGCGATGTTGATCATCGACCGGCAGCCCGACGTGTGGCGGGTGCGGCAGATCTTCGACGACCCCGCCGGCGACCACGATTGGGGCTTCGCCGTGGAGGTCGACCTGGACGCCTCCGACGAGGAGGGCGCGGCGGTCATTCGGCTGGTCGACGCGGGGCGTTTGGACTAGGGGACGCGGCGCGAGCCTCTACGGCTATCCGCCGGACGGCGTGCGGCGCACTTCGAGTCCAGACGAAACCACCCGGTCGACACCGACTGGGACCTGCCGCGAGCCGGTGTCGCCGACCTGGTCGACTAGTTGGTGGACTAGTTGGTCGACGGTGGTGGTTGTGGTTGGAATGGCTCATACCACCACCAGTCGGCGCGTTCGCCGGTGGGCCCGGGGTAGGGGGCGACCGCGGGTGGGGGTGTGGTCGGTGGCCGGGCCAGTGATCCCGCGCGCAGTGCTCGCCCGGCGCTGTCGGTGACCGTGAGGTGGTGGGCCGGTCCGGCGATGGTGATGATCCCCCGGTGGTGCAACCGGTGATGGAAGGGGCACACCAGCACGAGATTGGACAAGTCGGTGGGGCCGCCGTCTTCCCAGTGCCGGATGTGGTGGGCGTGCAGACCGCGGGTGGCCCCGCAGCCGGGAACCACGCAGGTGTGGTCGCGGTGCTCGAGCGCGCGGCGCAGCCGGCGGCTGACCGTGCGGGTCGCCCGCCCGGCACCGATCACCCGGCCGTGGCGTTGGAACCAGACTTCGCAGGTGGCCTCGCAGAGCAGGTAGCGGCGTTCGTCGTCTGAGAGCAGCGGACCCAGATGCAGCGCGGCGAGGCGCGTGTCGACGTCGACATGCAGCACCGACGGTGGTGTGCTGCCCGTGCGGCCGGCGGGCCACCTCGGTATCCCAGCCGGCCTCGACCAGGCTCAGGAACGCATCGACGGTGTTGGGAAACGGCGGCGCCTGATCGCGCACCCGGCCGCCCTCGGCGTCGCCCGTCTCGTGGTCGCGCTTCCAGTCGGCGACCAGCGCATCCCGATGAGAGGCCAACGCGGCATCGAACTTCGCCGCCTCGACGTGCGGAAGCGTGATCCGCCAGCAGGTGGATTCCTCGTCGGTGGTCTTGCTGATGGACCGCTGCGGCTCCGACCGACGATCCGGATCGGGATCGGACTCGGGTCGCGGATCGGACTCGGGTCGAGGATCGGGTTCGGGCCGTGGTTCGGGTTCGGGTCGCGGTTCGAGCTTGACCGCGGTGCGCAGCTGGCTGACCGTGGCGCTGGCAGCCAGCTGCGCGTAGTGCTCATCGGACCCCGCGGCCGCCCGCCCCGCGATAACCCCGACCTGATCCAGTGACAGCCGGCCCTCCCGCAAACCCGCCACACAGCGGGGGAACTCCTCGAGGCGGTGCGCGACCGCAGCGATGGTGTTCGCGTTGGTCGATGACGCGCCGAGCTTCCAGGCCACCAACGCCGCCACCGACCGCGCACCCGTGGCACCGCAGAGCTCATCGCGGTCCATTCGGCCACGATCCCCACGAGGCGCCCGTCGATCGCGTTGCGCTGCCCGGCCAACTCCGCCAACTCCTCGAACAACACCTCAAGCCGCTCACCGGGGCGCACCCCAGCGGCCAAAGATGCTGCGGTCGAAGACATAACGCCATCATCGCAGAGCGGTACGACATCCCGTTCCAGCCCTAAGGAGGGTTCAACAATGTCCGGACACCGAGTACCGGTTGTCTGCGTCGGCCGTCACCCCATCCAACATCCCAGGGCCAGCGGCCGCTGTCGTCGGCCCAGACCAGTTGAAGCGCGCGCACCCGCGGGCCGAAAAGCCTGGCCGCGAACTTCAGATGCACATCAGCGTGTTCGACCTCGACGACCTCGATGAGAAACCTGTCCTCGTAATCGATATGCATGGCCGGCGCCAGCACCGTGCTGTCATCGACGATCATGTGGCCGATGGAGTTCAGCACCCGGGCCGAGGCGTGCGCTGCCAGCCCGGCGATCATCAATTCCGGCAGACCACGTTCGTGCAATCCAACCGTGTACGCGAACGGTCTGCGGTCACTCTCGACGAATTGCACCGCCCAGCCGTGACCGGTGATCGTCTCCCGTAGTAGGTCGAGATATTCCTCCGTGGTGCCGTCGGGGTTGTCGCACTGCCAGCACATGGCCACACCCTTCTGTCGTTGTTGAGACCAGAGTGCGCCGGAGCTCTGACAAGCTTCCGTCCGCCGATCGCAGCCGACGACCGGGACACTCGTCGAGTTCCGATGGGAGACTTCGGTGGTGACTCGCCCACCCGATGCGGCCGCCGAGACATCGGGCTTCGAGGTCGTGGCTATTCGTCAGCACTTCCCTGCGCTCAGCGACGGCACCGCCTACTTCGACGGTCCCGGCGGATCGCAGACCCCCACTGTCGTCGCCGACGCCATTCGTGACGCAGTGCTTCGCCCGTTGTCGAATCGTGGAACGACCACCACCGCCGCCCGCAATGCCGAGGACATCGTCGTGCAGTGCCGTCTCGCACTCGGCGATCTGCTGAACGCCGGCGCCGACGAGGTGATTTTCGGGCGGAGCATGACCGCACTCACCTTCGATCTGTCGCGGGCGCTGTCAGCGCAGTGGCGACCCGGTGACGAGATCGTCGTGACACGGCTGGACCATGACGCCAACGTCAGGCCGTGGGTGATCGCGGCCGCCGCGGCGGGCGCTGTCGTCCGGTGGGTGGATTTCGACCCGGCGACCTCCGAACTGCCGGTGCCGAACATCGAGGCGCAGCTGAGTGCGCGTACCCGCCTCGTCGCGGTCACCGCCGCATCCAACCTGATCGGCACGATGCCCGATCTGCGGGCCATCGCCACCTGCACGCACGCCGCCGGCGCTCTGCTGTATGTCGACGGCGTGCACTACACCGCTCACAGCGCTGTCGATGTCGGGGCTCTCGGCGCCGACTTCTTCGCGTGCTCGCCGTACAAGTTCCTGGGGCCGCATTGCGGCGTGGTCGTCGGCAGGGGCGACATCCTCACCGAGCTGCGTCCCGACAAACTGGTGCCCGCTCCTGACCGGGTGCCCGAGCGCTTCGAACAAGGCACGCTCCCCTACGAACTGATGGCCGGTACCACCGCCGCCGTCGACTTCCTCGCCGGCATGACGCCTGCGGCCGGCACCCGCCGCGACCGGCTCGTGACCGCGATGAGCGCCCTTGGGCAACATGAGGACGCACTCCGCCATCGGATCGAGGCCGGCCTGCACCAACTGTCCGAGGTGACCGTCCACTCTCGCGCCGCGCGCCGGACACCGACGCTGCTGATCACCATCGCCGGGCACGAGCCTGCAGCGATCAGTGCGGTGCTCGCCCGGCACGACATCAACGCGCCGGCCGGTTCGTTCTACGCCTACGAAGCATCCCGCCGACTCGGGCTGGGCGAGCCGGGTGGTGTGCGAATTGGCTTGGCGCCCTACAACACTGCAGACGATGTCGACCGGCTCATCCGGGTGCTCGCCACGACCCTTGCGGCCTGATTCCGCCGCCGGCACACAGGGCATCCGGTAGCGTCGTTGCAGTGCAGTTCGAGCTCGTCGACGTGTTCACCTCGACGCCGTATCGCGGCAACAGCCTGACGGTCTTCCCCGACTCCGGCGGACTCAGCACCGCCCAAATGGCGCGCATCACCGGCGAGCTCCGCCAGTTCGAGTCGATTTTTCTCAGCCCGTCCGACGCGCAAGATCATTGGCAAGCAAGGATTTTCGATCTTTCCGGTGAGCTCGACTTTGCGGGGCACCCGGTGATCGGCGCGGCGGCGGTCCTTCATCATCGGCACGGCGGGGATGAGAGTTGACGGACGCTGGACGATGGAGTTGGCCTCCGGCGCGCTGACCGTCGAGACCGAGCGGCTCGGCGCGGCGACCTTCAGCGCCGTGCTGCCCGAGATGGCTGCACGCTTCCTCGGCGAAGCCGGCTGATGTGTCGCGCGAGCAGGTGGCGTCCTGGTTCTCGTTGCCCGTCGGTGATCTCGACACTCGGCTGCCCCTCGAAGTGGTGTCCACCGGTCTGCGCTATCTCATCGTGCCGGTTCGCAATGGAGCGCTGGCCCGCGCCCGCATCTCGCATCGCGAGCTCGACGTGGCGCTGGCCGAGATCGGCGCGCAATATGCCTATCTGCTCGACGCCGAAACCGGTGAGGGGCGGCACTGGAACAACGACGGTGTCGTCGAGGACGCGGCCACCGGGCAGCGCCGCTGGCTGCGTCGCCGGCTATCTGCACCGTCACGGGCTTGCTTCGCGACGACCACGACACCGAGCTTCATCAGGGACGCTTCATCAACCGGCCGTCCCGAATCAGCATCTCGGCGCGCAACGTCGACGGCGACGTTCTGGTCCGAGTGGGCGGCGACGGTTGTTCTGGTGGGATCGGGGCGGCTGGACGTTCTTCCCGGGTAGTCGGCTCGGCGCGGCCGTCACCGAGCCGGGCAGGCGACCGCCCATGCGCTTCCCTGCTCGCGGTCGAGCACCGTCTCTCCCTTGTTCTTCAGCGCGAAGATGTACACCAGCAAGCTGACGCCGATCACCACCGTCACGTACACGATGAACAAGGTGATGTGGTCTGGCTTGGCCGCCTGGTAGAGCAGCGGCGCCGTGCCGCCGAACACGGAGTTGGCGAGCGCATAGCCCAAACCCACTCCCAGCGCACGGATTTCGGCGGGAAAGAGCTCCGCCTTCACGATCGCGTTGACCGACGTGTAGCCGGTGATGATGATGTAGCCGACCGCCAGCAGCGCGAACGCCGCCAGCGGCGAGGTGGTCTGCGGAAGGAACGTCAGCAGGAAGTAGGTGTAGATGACGCCGCCCACCCCGAAGAAGAGCAGCAGCGGCTTGCGTCCCACCCGGTCGCTGATGAGGCCGCCGACGGGCTGCAGCAGCATCAGGAAGATCAGCCCGAGCAAGTTGATCCACGTTGCGGTCATCGCCCGGTCGGTCCCGAAGGTCGACTTGACGATCGCCGGCGCGTTGACGCTGTAGGTGTAGAACGCCACCGTGCCGCCCGCCGTGATCAGGAAGACGAGCAGCAGGGGACGCCAGTGCGTGGTGAACAACGTCTTCAGCGACCCTGCGTCCTGGTCCTTGCCCTCGCGGATGGCCTCCAGGTGCGACTCGCTGAGCGACTCGTCCATCGAACGGCGGATCCACAGCACCACCAGCGCGGCGATGCCGCCGATGAAGAAGCCGATCCGCCATCCCCAGGCACTGAGGGCCTCGGTGTCCAGGAAGCTGAGCGCGATCAGCAGCGTGAACTGCGCGAGGACATGGCCGCCGATGAGGGTGACGTACTGGAACGAGGACAAGAAGCCGCGCCTGTTCGCGGTCGCCGCTTCGGACATGTAGGTCGCCGACGTGCCGTACTCCCCGCCGGTCGCGAACCCCTGCACCAGTCGCGCGAGGACGAGGATCACCGCGGCCCACCAGCCGATGATCTCGCGGGTGGGCATGACCGCCACGACGAACGAGCACGTCGACATGACGGTGATGCTGACCATCAGGGCGGCCTTGCGGCCGCGGCGGTCGGCGAACCGGCCGAAGAACCAGGACCCCACCGGCCGCATGATGAAGGTGACGGCGAAGATCGCGTAGATGTAAACCGTTGAGTTGGTGTCGTTCTTGTCGAAGAATTGCGCCTCGAAGTAACTGGCGAAGACGGTGTAGACGTAGACGTCGTACCACTCGACGAGGTTTCCCGCCGAGCCCTTCATGGTGTTGAGCACCGCCCGCCGGGTGCTCGTCGGAGCTGTGGTCGGACCGGGGTTGCTCGGACGGCATGTTGGATGTCGGCGCCGCATCGCTCATTCGCGGACGATAGCGGATCGATTGACTCGCAGGAAGATATCTACCCGTTGGTTTCGCTCGATGAAATCAACGGGCTTGTAGGTTAGGCGTCCCCGTGAGAGATCTCGCCGTCGCGGGTTCGGACATGCTCATCGACTGGGTTCGTGTTTTGTCAGGCATAGCCGCCTCCAGCGTGTTTCGATTGAACGCTTCGTGGCAACACACAACCGCACGCATCGGTGCCCAGTCCGCATCGATGCGGTCGCGACCGATGGAAGGATCACCATGCCACTCAACGACGATGACATCACCACCTCTGCCGGCGGGGAGGGACCCGCTGACGGCGGCTCGAACCCCGAAGGCCACGACGGCGGCGCCGACGGAACCGCAGGCGGCGAAGGCCCCGCTGACGGCGGCTCCAACCCCGAAGGCCACGACGGCGGCGCCGACGGAACCGCAGGCGGCGAAGGCCCCGCTGACGGCGGCTCCAACCCCGAAGGCCACGACGGCGGCGCCGACGGAACCGCCTGACCGCTACGCGATGCTGAGCCGCTGTATCGCCACCGACCCTCATACGTTCGCCACCGAGTATTGGGGTCGTCGGCCACTGCTCAGCCGTTCCGGTGCGCTGCCCCGCGACTTCGGTGATCTGCTGTCGGCCGAGATGGTCGATGAGTTGATCGCCGAGCGCGGGGTCCGCGCGCCGTTCATCCGGCTGGCCAAGGAGGGTGACCTGCTGTCCCGGGACTGTTACGTCGGGCCTGCGGGATTCGGCGCCGAGATGCCCGATCAGGTGGATTCCGCCAAGGTGCTCGGCGAGTTCGCCTCCGGCGCAACGATAGTGCTGCAAGGGCTGCATCGCTTGTGGCCGCCGCTGATCGACTTCGTCCGGCGGGCCGTCGACGATCTCGGTCATCCCGTCCAGGCCAACGCCTACATCACCCCACCCAGCAACCGCGGATTCGATCCGCACTACGACGTCCACGACGTGTTCGTCCTGCAGACCGCCGGACAGAAGCGCTGGATCGTGCACGAGCCCGTGCACGCTCATCCCCTGCCGTCGCAGCCGTGGACACAGCATCGTGCCGAGATCTCCGAACGGGTCACCGGGGAACCGGTCATCGATACCGTGCTGTCGCCGGGGGATGCGCTGTATCTGCCGCGCGGCTGGGTGCATTCGGCGCAGACGTTGGATACGACGTCAATCCATCTGACCATCGGCGTGGCCGCGTTGACCGGCGTCGACGTCGCCCGCGCGGTCGTCGATCAGCTGGCGACCGTCGAGGCGTTCAGGGAGTCGCTGCCGATGGGCGCCGCCCCCACCGATCAGGATGAGATCATCGCAACGGTGACCAAGGTGATGGCGGAGATGATCGACACTCTGCGCGACGATGCCTCCACCCTCAGTGGCGCTGCTGCCGCCCAGTTGACGCAACGGCACGCTGACCGGACCCGGCCCGTCGCGGTCCGTCCGCTCGCCTCGTTCCAGGCGTCCGAATCCGCCGACACGACAACGGTTCAGTGGCGTCATGGTCTCGTCGGCACCGTCGATGGTTCCGCCGGGCGTGTCGTGCTGCGTCTGCCCGATCGCGTGATGACGTTCCCGGCATCGTGTGCAGATGCCATTCATGCGCTTCGCGGGGGGCTCACCGCCGACGCCGGTTCGCTCCCCGGACTCGACCGTGCCGACGCGACCGTGCTGATTCGCAGACTGCTGCGGGAGGCTGTCGTGGTGCCGGCGCTCGGATGACGGCGAGAATCCCGTGTAGCGACCAGTCGTTGGCCCGCGATGACCCCATGTACGGCACGGCGTCGGCGGGGTCTTCCTGGGTGTTTCTCGAATTGTCCGGCAGCTGGGGATATTCGGCGTTTCTCAACTCGCCGGCCACGATCGACCCCGAGCTCGGGCGCGCGATCGTTCGGCGAGTCGAGAAGGCCGGCATGCGCATCGCGGCGATCCGCCGTCACGGTCGTCGCCCGACGACACCGCGGTGGCGATGGTTCGTGGCCCAATCCGGTCTGGGCCACGAGGCTCTGCACTTCGGCGAGGTGCGCGGCCCTCGCGACTACCTGGACCTTGCGCTCGACGGCGCCGACGGCACGTTGTCCACCGACCCGCTCGTCGCCATCTGCGCGCACGGCAGGCACGATCAATGCTGTGCGGTCCGCGGACGCGTCGCCACCGCGGCGATCGCCGCGAGGTTCCCCGAAATCACCTGGGAATGCTCCCATCTGGGCGGCGATCGCTTCGCCGCGACCATGCTCGTGTTACCGGAAGGCCTGTGTTACGGACGGGTTGACTCAACCGATTCGGCCGAACTCGTCCGTCTGTACCTCGACGGCCGGTTGGACAACAGGTTCCTCCGCGGGCGCACCTCGCTGCCGCATGCCGTCCAGGCCGCACAATACTTCGCCCGCGAGAATTCCGGCGACGACCGCATCGCCAGCCTGGCGCCGCTCGAGGTCGCCAACGGTGACGGCGGAATTCGCGTAGTGCTCAGCAGCGACTCGGGCCCGGTCGAAGTCATCCTCAACGAGGAGCTCTCCGAGCCGCTGCTGTCGCAATGTCGCGCCCGAATACCCGGCGCGGTCCGGGTCTACACACTGGCGTCGATCACACGTGGGGCGGAGGAGAACTCGACAGGCTAAGCCTCTTGGAAGCCGCGGACCTGCACTGCCGGAATTCAGCGAGCTCACGGATAACTCCGGGGGCCCCGGGTGAACGGTGCTAGCCTTGGCGCGAATTTGCTGCTGAGAAACACGTGCAGGTTGTCGAACGAGTTGTAGTAGCTGAATCCAGGTGGGGGACGACGGTGGCGTGGTTCAAGAAGTGGTGGCAGCAGTCCGGCCACTATGACTGGCTGACCGGCTATCTCCGGGCACGCGGGATGAGTGTCGCCATCCGCGCGATGATGGCCTCGATCGCGGCGTCCCTCGCGCTGAGCTTGGTGGCGCTCTCGCTCAGCCCCGATGGCCCCAGCGGCGCCGTCCCCGACCTGATGATGTGGGCGGCCGTCGCCGGGGGGGTCGCGGGTGCGTCGTTATGGGTGTGGCGTTGGCCCACACGTGCGCAGTCCGTGGTCTTCGCCATGGTGACGTCCTACTCGATCGCGTTGGCATGCCTGGCCTATCCCGACCCGGTGGCGGCGATGATGGGATGTATCGCCTTCTCGACGATCGGCGCCTACATCGCGTTCTTCCACACCACCGCACTGATCGTCTGCAACTTCATGATCGGGACCGGCGTCGCGGTGTATCAGGCGGTCAGGCTGGCGTCGTCTGGGCACCTGGCCCTTGCCGGCGTGGATTTGTGGTTGCTGCTGCAGGTCAATATCGCATTGTCGTTCGCCATTTACACGTTGGTCCGGGCACTGGGCGGCGATTTACTGTGGGCCGACCGCGACCCGCTGACCGGGTTGGCCAACCGACGCGCCTTCCGGTATCAGACGTTGAGCCTGGTTGCAGACCGTCGCGCACCCGATGCGTACCTGACCGTCATGATGATCGATCTTGACCGTTTCAAGGCAGTCAACGATAGTCTTGGACACGTCGCAGGTGATCGGGCGCTCGTGCACGTGGCGGCGGTCCTGCGGACCAACACCCGTGACAGCGCGGTAGTCGCGCGCACTGGCGGGGAAGAGTTCCTCATCGCCGACACATCCTCGACGCCCGATCCGACGAATTTCGCCCGCCGAATCTGTGAGGCGATCGCGGCCTCGCCCGCAATGGTCACTGCGAGCGTGGGCACCTCCTGCATCCGGCTGGACGACTTGGCTGAAGGCGAGCATGACCCGTTGCTGGACGATCTCGTGACTGCTGCCGACGATGCGATGTATCGCGCCAAACGTAGCGGTGGCGACCGATCTGATCACCACGGCTTGTACCGCAAACCGCCGTACGCGTCTGAGCCGAAGCTCAAGGGGGCGTGACGTGGTCCGCGCCAGGCGCCCGAGCTAGGGCGTCAGCGATGTTGCCTGTCACCGACATCGCGGCAGCCACGATCAGCGCGGCCGACAGAGAGGTCGAATCGCACCAACGTCGAATCCCCCTGGGGTATCAGCGTGTAACGGGCGTGCCGGGCCCATTGTTTCGACGACGATTTCGCGGGTCTCGGTGACAGTCATGCCCCGACCATTGCCAGGCGGGAACTAACATCGAGCTGATGGGAATCCCCGCGGTCGACCCGACCACTGGCTCTCCGTTGTTGCGCCTCGGGGCACGGCTGACGGGCAACACACCAGGTCGGTGGCTGACCCGCCGGGTCGCGCCGCGCGTCGACCGGCGATTGCTCCGGTGGAGCCGGGGGCGGCTGTCGTCGGCCGTGGTGACGCCCGAACTCCTGCTCATCCACACCGGCGCCAAGACCGGGCGGCGACGGACCACGCCGTTGACGTACTTCACCGACGACGACCGGGTCATCGTGGTGGCGTCCAACTACGGCGGCTCCCGGCACCCGCTGTGGTACTACAACGTTCTGGCCCAACCCCGGGTCACCATCTCCGCCGGTGGGTATACCGGCACGTTCGTCGGGCAGGAGGTGTCGGGCACCGAGCGGGCACGGTTGTGGGACCTGGCGACGGCGTTCATTCCTTCCTACGCCGACTACGAACGACTCGCGGGTGGCCGGACGATCCCGGTGCTGGCGTTCACCGAGACACGCTGAGGGACAGAGGTGGATCACGCAGCCGGTGACAAGGCCGACGCCAGCACCCTGACCGGAGTCTCGGAAACGGCGTTGCTGACCCTGAACGGCAGGGCTCACCAAGCCCGCCACCCGAAACCCATCCTCGATGATCCGATGGCGATCCGGCTCGTCGATGCGATCGACTCTCGACTTCGACAAGTTCGGCCGCCGAGGCCAGGAGATGGCGTTGCGCTCACTGGCGTTCGACCGCGCTGCCCTTCATTACCTGTCGGATCATCCTCGCGCCACCGTCGTCGCGCTCGCCGAGGGTCTGCAGACCAGCTTCTGGCGCCTGAGCAGCGCGCTGCCCGATGCCGAATTCCATTGGTTCACTGTCGATTTCCCAGCAGTCATCGAACTGCGCCTGCGGTTGCTACCCTCCTCACCGCGGGTCGCCAGCCTCCCGCAGTCGGCACTCGATTACGGATGGATGGACGAGGTGGACACGAGCAACGGTGTCTTCATCACTGCCGAGGGCCTGCTGATGTATCTGCAACCCGAAGAAGCGATGGGTCTCATCGCGACGTGTGCCAACCGTTTTCCAGGTGGTCAGATGATCTTCGATCTGCCCCCGGTGCTGGTGAAGAGATTCGCCCCGAAGGGGATCCGATCCTCCCGCAGGTATCGGGTGCCGCCGATGCCATTCAGTCTGTCGGCCTCTCAACTGGCGGATCTGGCGAACACCGTGCCGGGTATTTGCGCCGTGCGCGACTTGCCGATGCCGCGGGGCCGCGGCGTGTTCTTCAACAAGCTGTTTCCTGCGTTCTGGCAGTTGCGACTGACCAAACAGATCCGCGGGGCCTACACATTGTTGGTGTTCGGCTGACTTTCACTACCTCGGCTACCCGCGACCTTCAGTGTCCGCATGCGCAGTCCTACAGTTGCCGTGTCCATCAATCACTTGGCGCGAGCAGGTCGACGGTGAGCTCGAAGCGGACCAATGTGGCCGAGTTCCCTTGCGGTGTCAACGTATAGCGGCCGCTCTGGGCGCGCTGCCGGCTTTCCGCCGGCCGAACATTTGGTGACGAGTTCGGACAGGGCGACGCCGCGGCCGCCCGGGGGCCGTCTGCTCGGTAACGTCATCGGCCATGCGCTTGACAGTCGCCCTCGTCGTACTGATGACCACGGTCGGGACGATCGCAGGCATGCCGCCCGCCGTCGCCGCGACCGACTTCGACCTGCAGGCGCATCGGGGTGGCCGCGGCGAAACCACCGAGGAGTCGTTGCGCGCCTTCGCCAAGGCGCTCGAGGTCGGTGTCAGCACCCTCGAGTTCGACATCGTCATCACCGGGGACGGCCAGCCTCTGGTGTGGCACGACCCGGTGATCGAAGGCACCAAATGCGCCGATACCGGGCCCGCGTTCCCGGGTGATCCGCAGTATCCGTATGTCGGGAAGCTGGTTCACGATCTGACGCTGGCACAGCTCCGCACCCTCGATTGCGGAAAGCTGCTCACCAACTTCCCCTCCGCTGAGGTGGTCTCCGGGAACCGGATCGCCACGCTGCCCGAGGTCTTCGAGCTGGCCGACTCATTCGGGGCAGACGTCCGCTACAACATCGAGACCAAGGTGGAGGCGGGCAGACCGGAAATGTCGGCGGCGCCGCAGGAGTTCGTCGACGCGATCCTCGGCGCGGTCCGCGCGGCCGGGAAGGTGGACAAGGTCGAGATCCAGAGCTTCGACTGGCGCACCCTGCCCCTGGTCCGTCAGGCCGAGCCCGCCATTCCGCTGGTGACGTTGTGGGACGAGACCACCTACGTGCCGGGTTCACCGTGGTTGGCCGGAGTGAACCCCGTCGTCGTCCCCGACCCGATCGCGGGAGCCGAGATGGTCGGCGCCGACATTCTGTCACCGGGCTACACCGTGCCGACGGGATTGACACCGGGCGACCCCGGCTTCCGGCTCGTCGCCGATCGGGCGTTCGTGGACCGGGCACATCAGGCCGGGCTCGAGGTGATCCCGTGGACGATCAACGATCCCGACGCGATGCGGGCACAGATCGCCGCGGGAGCAGACGGCATCATCACCGACTACCCGACTCGGTTGCGCTCGGTGATGGCCGACCAGGGACTACTTCTACCGCGGGCGTACCGCAGATGAGCGGGTGCCCGTGCCGAACTGCCGAACTCGGCGCGGAGCGTAGCGCAGCAACCTGTCCGGGCTGTTGACGGCGGTCGCCGTGGACACGTAGGCGGCGTATCCCAGCCATGCCAGCCGCGGCACCAGCGCCCACGCCGCCCGCCGATCGAGTCGCGCGGTGACGCCGACGCTGTATCCGGTCAAGACCAGCCCCGCCGCGGTGTCGATCGCGCCCAGAACCGGGCTGCGCAGTCCGAAGAACAACCCGGAGAACGTGCTGAAGAGCGCCCAGTTGGCCGCTTCGGCGACGAGTCCGCGGCGACGCCGCGGTGTGTCCGCCGGCAGGTTCGCGACCCGCAGGTTGCTCGACAGGGTGAGGACGTTGTTGGCCGCCCAGACCGGCGCGAACACCCACGCCGGCGGCGCACCCGGTGGCGTGCGCAGCGACTCGTAGTAGTTCTCATCGCCGTTGTAGCCGGCCGGAAGGGCGCTGGCGGCGTTGGCGAACACTCCGACGGCGGCGGCGTGCCACCATCGGTAGCGACGGGTAGCACAGGCAGATGATGGTGACATTCGGTTCTCCTTCGTGGGTCTCTCAGTGCGCCGTCGTCAGGTGCGGCGTCAGCCAGGCGAGCACGCTCTCTGCGGTCCGCCCGGGATGTTCCAGGTGCGGGAAATGACCGGTGCGAGGCCATGTCTCGGCTCGGTAGGCCGAGGTGAACAGCCTGTCCTGACCATCGCAGAGAAAGGGGCGGGCGCACCCGTCGTCGGCGCCGTTGATGACCAGCGTGGGGACGTCGATCGGCTGCTCGGCGACGTCGAATCCGCCCGCGCGGTACATCGCGACAGGTGCCGGCATGCTGGCCGCCAGCGTCCCCTTGACCCTGGCTCGATGGTCCTCGGCTAGGCGGAACCCGGGTGACCAACGGCACCAAAGCCTTTCGACGTAGGCGAAGTCGTCACGAGCGACGGCGCGGTCGGCCAGACCACCGAGTTGAAAGAACACCAGGTAGCGGCTCGACCAGAGTTGCCGCAACGAACGGCGGGCGTTGCGCACGGTAAACGCCGGGTGGGCACCGGAAAGCAGGACCGCGGCAGCGAAGCGGTGCGGCGCGGTGGCCATCGCCGGGTAGCCCAGCTGCGCGCCGAAATCGTGTCCCACGAAACCGACAGGTGCATTGGGCGAGAGTTCATCGACCACGGCCAGCAGGTCGGCCACCAGCTCGGGCAGGTCCAAGGGACCCTCGAGTGCCGAGGGGGCGTATCCGCGCAGATTCACCGCGGCCACCCGAAGACCCGCATCGGCGAGGTGGGCGGCCAGGCCGTCGAATGTGGAGGCGTCGTCGGGAAAGCCATGCTGGCAGAGGACTACTGGACCGTCGCCCTCGCCGTGCCACCTGATGCCGAACGAGCCACGGCAGGTGCCGAGCGTGGTGTATGTTGCGGACTCCATATATTGCTCCGTTTCGGAGTTACTCTGTTTCGGATCAGAGTAGAACTAGAGTGGCCGCATGGCAACCGTCGATCCGGGCGATGAGGTCGAGCGCATCGAGCGCGGCCGCGTGACGGCGCAGGAAACCTCGTGGGCACTTCGGGAAGTCACCCGCGCAGCGGTCGACGTCGATTACGTCATTGCCCGGCGGCTGGGTCTACGGCCGATGGACTACACCGCCCTCAACCACGTCTTCGGTAACGCCGGGGCGCTGAGCCCCCATCACGTCAGCGCGCGACTCGGAATCAGCACCGGATCGGCCAGTGAGCTGCTGGACCGTCTCGAGGCGGCGGGACACATCGAAAGGCATCGCAGCGTCGACGACCGCCGCCGGGTAACGCTGACGCCCACCCCGCGGGCGGTCGAGCAGGTGCTGTTTCATCTGGCACCGCTGATCGCCGCGCTGGACGACCTCGCCGTCGAGTACACCGCCGAGCAGCGTGCGGTCATCACCCAGTACCTGCGGCGCGCGGTCCAGATCATCCGACAGTACGAACAAGCCGAGGCGTCGGAGTGATGCCCGTGGGTAGCCCATGCTGGTGATCACGGGGCCGTCCGGGAACGTCGGCCACGAATTGGTGGCTCTGCTCGCCGCCCAGCCGGGTGCCAGGTTCCGGATCGCCGGCCGGGAACCGACGCAGCCGGGCAGTGGCACGGTCGAGGCGTACCGGATGGACTTCTTCGACCGGTCGACCTGGGGATCCACCCTTGCCGACATGGACCGGCTGTTTCTGCTGTTCCCGTTGCCGGGCAACCGTGCGGCACGCGAGGCGATCGTCCCGTTCGTCGCCGCAGCAGAGCAGGCCGGCTGCCGACACGTCGTCTACGTCTCGGTGTTCGGCGCCGACCGCGCGCGATTCCTGCCGCACCACAAGGTCGAGGCGGCGCTCCGGGGCAGCGCGATGACGTGGACCGTGCTGCGATGCAGCTTCTTCATGCAGAATCTGCACCGCACGATCGCCACGCACGGCGAGGACGTCGTCGATCGTGGTGAACTGTTCATCCCGGCAGGCCGGGGCCGGACCACGTTCCTCGACGCCCGGGACGCCGCCGCCGTGGCGGCGATGATCCTGAGCGATCCCCGCGAGCATCGCAACACCGCCTACGAACTGACCGGTCCCGCGGCGTTGACGATGGACGACGTCGCCGCCGCGCTCAGCGCGGCGCTGGGCTACCCGGTTCGCTACTCCCATCCCGGACTGATCGCCTTCGCCCGGCGACTGCGGCGGCGCGGGGTCTCCTGGGACACCATCGCGTTCATGAGCGCGGTGTACAGCCTGACCCGACTGGGCCGGAACCAGCCGATCACCGACGATGTGCGACGCCTGCTCGGTCGAGCTCCCCGCACGCTGGCCGAATTCCTCGCCGACAGCGCATGGCGCTGGCGCGACCGGGCCTGGACCTGATCCAGACCTAGTCCCCTGCCGCGACCAGGGAACGCAGTTGCACGTCGGGATTGTCCCGTTGGACGTTTTCGAGGCGCCACTTCGTGGAGAACACCGCGAGAACGACGCCGTCGGTCCGGGTGAACACCTCGACCGACGCCTGCTTCTGCAGCACCTCGACATCGGCGGGGTCGGCGGCGCGGGCCACCGTGTAGGGGAGCGGCTCCAGCTGGATCGGTGCGCCGAATTCCGAAGCCATCCGGTGGCTGGCGACCTCGAACTGCATCGGCCCGACTGCCGCGAAGACCGGAGCCTGATCACCGCGACGGTCCGACCGCAGGACCTGGATGACTCCTTCCTGGTCCAGCTGCTCGATCCCTTTGCGGAACTGCTTGTGCTTGCTCGGATCGGTGCCCCGCGCGACGGCGAAATGCTCGGGAGAGAAGCTCGGTATGGGTGGATACTGCACCGCGATGTCCTGGTACAACGTGTCGCCCGGCCGGAGCACGGCGGCGTTGGCAAGTCCGATGACGTCACCCGGCCAGGCCGTATCCAGGGTCGATCGCTGCTGACCGAAAACCGATTGCGCGTATTTGGTGACGAACGGCTTGCCGGTCGCGCCGTGGGTCAAGACCTCGCCGCGTTCGAACGTGCCCGAGCACACCCGGGCGTAGGCGATGCGGTCGCGGTGGGCGGAGTCCATGCCCGCCTGCACCTTGAACACGAAGGCACTGAACGGCGCCGACGCGTCGCGTCTGTTGCCGTCGATGTCGAGTTGCCCATTCGGTGCAGGCGCGAGCTGCGCGAGGACATCGAGGAGCTGATTGACCCCGAAGTTGAGGGCGGCCGAGGTGAAGAGAACCGGCGTCGAGGTGCAGTCGAGGAACGTGTCCGGGTCGAAGTCGGATCCGTCGGCGGTCAGCAGTTCCGACTCCTCCACCGCGTTGTCCCAGTCGATGCCCGCGGCGTCATGCGCCCCGGCGGGCTCGATGTGCTCTTCGGGGGCGGCGGTGGCACCGCCCGCAGTCCGGGTGAACCGGATGAAATTGCCGCTGCGACGGTCGAGGACACCTTTGAAGTCACCAGCGATGCCGACGGGCCAGGTCAACGGGGTGGGCCGCAGACCGATCCGCGTCTGGATCTCATCCATCAATTCCAGGGCGTGGCGGCCCGGCCGGTCCCATTTGTTGACCACCGTGATGATGGGAATGCTGCGATGACGACAGACCTGAAAGAGCTTGAGCGTCTGTGGTTCCAGACCTTTCGCTGCGTCGATGAGCATCACCGCGGAATCGACAGCCGTCAGCACCCGGTAGGTGTCTTCAGAGAAGTCGGCGTGGCCGGGGGTATCGAGCAGGTTGATGACGCAGGTTTTCCCCGTCGGGGTCGTATAGGGGAACTGCAGGGCCGTCGACGTGATGGAGATCCCGCGCGCCTTTTCCATCTCCATCCAGTCCGACACGGTGGCGCGGCGACCGGCCTTGCCGTGGATGGCTCCCGCCTCGGTGATGGCCTTGGCATGCAGGACCAGCGCCTCGGTCAGGGTGGACTTGCCGGCGTCGGGGTGGCTGATCACCGCGAACGTTCTGCGGCGTCGCGCTTCGGCGGAGAGGCGGTCTGCCTGCGGCCCGGCGGCCTTCGACGACACACCTGGGGCGGTATCGGTCATTGCGTCGTTGATTTTATTGGCCGCAGGGCCCGAAACGATAATCGCGGCTGTTCAGTCCCGCAGGCTCAAGTACATGACATTGAGCCCCACCAGCCCGTGAGTGCGTGACCGGTAGGCACGCGGCACTGTGCCGACGATCTCGAATCCCAAAGACTGCCATAGCCGTACCGCGCGGATATTGGTGGCGACGACCGCGTTGAACTGGATCGCCTGGTAGGCGTTGCGCCGGTGCCAGTCGATCACCCACTCGGCCATCGCGCGCCCCACTCCGCGGACTTGTTGATCCGGATCGACCATGAAGCTGGCCGTGCCGACATGGTCGCCACGTCCCGCCCTGTTCGGCCCCATCTTTGCGGTTCCGACGACTTTGCCGTCTTCGACGGCCACAATCGCGTGCGCGGGCGGCGGCTCCAGCCACAGCCGGGCGATCTCCTCATCGGTCATGATCTCGGGATACGCATAGCTTTCGCCGTCGGCCACCACGGAGCGGACGATGGCCGCGATCGGGCCCAGATCATCGGCTCCAGCTGCGCGGATCTCCACTAGACGAGCTTATGCGCGTCACCGTGGACGGAGTTGCACAGTTTGACGACTCTGCAAGTGCATCGATCTGCCGTCTGCCGGCCGAGCCGATGTTAACCTTCGGCCATCAGGCAGCTCGTCTTCGTTTGCTGATCCCGTCGCGGAGGGCAGTCCATGAGTAACGCGGCTGAACGTGCCACCCAGCTCGACCTCGTTGCCCGCCTCAAGTCTGCGTACCCCGAACTGCCCGACGCGCCGACTCCCGATCTGCTCGACCACGACCGCTTCGTGGCGTACCTGAAGCCCGTACACGACGTCGGTGGCGAGCCCGACGCCCCGATCAAGTACGAGAACAAGGACTACGAGTACTGGGAGCACATGACCTATGTGATCTGCGAGGTCCTCGCCTGGCGCGGCATCTGGCTGTCGGAGGAGCGACGGCGCATCGGCAACGTCGACGTCGGGCGCGCGGTCTATCTGGGCTTCCCGTACTACGGTCGCTGGCTGTTGTCGGTCGCGCGGGTGCTCATCGAGAAACACCACATCGGCCTCACCGAACTCAGCGAGCGGATGGCCGAGGTCAAGGAGCGTTACGCAGACGGCCTCGAGGGACAGACCCTCGAGGCGCGGCCCAAGTCCGAGGGCGACGGATCCCAGGTGAAGCGCAACAGTCACATCGTCCACGCGGTGGGCAAGGGCGATCCGCAGGTCTATGCCGGCAAGGCCGGAGCGCCGCAGTTCAAGGTGGGCGACCCCGTCGTCGTGCGTGAGCTGCCGGTGCTCTTCTACACCCGCACTCCCGAGTATGTGCGCGGCGCCAGGGGGGAGATCGCCGCGGTGGCGTATGAAAGCCCCGCGGCCGAGGACGAGACCTGGGACATCCCCGACGCCAAGCCGGAATGGTTCTACATCGTGCGGTTCAGCATGGCCGAGCTGTGGGACGACTTCAACGGACCCGCCACCGACAGTCTCCGTACCGAGATCCCCGAGCGCTGGCTCCAAGCTGGATGAACGGAGAACCATGACAGAGCACCACCACGACCACGATCACGATCGCACCGTCAAGCCGATGGTCGATGAGATCACCGACTTCGAGGTCCTGGAGATCGCGCTGCGCGAGTTGTGCATCGAGAAGGGCATTTTCACCGCCGAGGAGCACCGGCGTTTCACCGAGTTCGCCGAGCAGATCGGTCCCACCCCTGCCGCCCGCCTGGTGGCCCGCGCCTGGCTCGACCCCGATTTCAAGAGCCTTGCCCTCGCCGAGCCCATGACCGCCAGCAAAGAGGTCGGTGTCGACTGGCTCGAGCCGACCGGGTTCGGTACGCCCAGCGATTTCACGGCGTTCCAGATACTCGAGGACACCTCGACGGTGCACAACGTGATCGTGTGTGCCCTCTGCTCGTGTTACCCGCGACCCATCCTCGGCAACTCACCGGAGTGGTATCGCACACCCAATTATCGCCGGCGACTTGTCCGTTGGCCGCGTCAGGTGCTGGCGGAGTTCGGTCTCTACCTGTCCGATGACGTGGAAGTCCGGGTGCAGGACTCCAACCAGAAACACCGTTTCATGGTGATGCCGATGCGGCCTGAAGGTACGGACGGCTGGACAGAGGAGCAGCTCACCGAGATCATCACGCGCGACTGCCTGATCGGCGTGGCACTGCCGAAGGCGGGCGTGACGACCAACGTCATCACCGCCACTCGTGCCGCGATGCACCCGGCCGGCGATTGACGATCGGAGAGGGTGTGGACAGCGAAGCCCTGACGCAGATCGTCGAACGCAATCAGGTGTGGTCGAGGATGGCGGCGAAGTACGGCGTCGAGAACCCCGTTCCACCGTGGAAGACCAGCCTCGACGGTCTCTGCGATGCTCTTGATCAAGGTTCTTGTGGCACAACGGCTCCGAGTTTCCAGGAGCGCCGGGACGAGGAGGACGTCCTGTCGGCGACCGTGTATTCCGACCTTCCGTACCCGGAGAACCAGCTCGTCTCCCTGGCGCACTCGCTGATGGTCCGCGGTATCGTCACCGAATCTGAACTGCAGCAGAAGCTTTCGGCCATCCGCGCGCGGCTCGAAGCCTGAGCGACGGGCACGACAACGAGCCAGGCCGCAGTCGCTACCCGCGACGAAGCGTCAGTAGCGTGATCTCGCTCGGGGCGAACACCCGGAAGGGTGGCCCCCAGAACCCGGTGCCACGACTGGTGTAAAGCTGCGTACTCTCGCCATGCGAGCTCAACCCCGAGACCACCGGCTGGTCGAGCCGGACGAGAAAATTGAACGGCCAGATCTGCCCGCCGTGCGTGTGCCCGGAGATCTGCAGGTCTACACCGGCATTCGCCGCTGTGGTGATCTGCTTGGGCTGGTGTGCCAGCAGGAGCACTGGCAGCGCAGCGTCGGAATCTTGCAGGGCGGCATCCAGATTCGCACCATGCCCGGTGACGCCGGACGCCTGGGCGGTCGCATCGTCCACGCCGGCGACCACTAGTCTGTCACCGCCGCGCTCGACGACCAGGTGCCGGTTGTGCAGCGCGTCCCAGCCGATCCGCTCCATGTAGTCCAGCCAGCCCTGCGCCTCGCTGAAGTACTCGTGGTTACCGGTGACGTATACGCGTGCGAGCCTGCCCCGCGCCTCGGCCAGCGGCGCCACCTGCCGCTCGCGCACCTCCACCGTACCGTCGGCGAGATCGCCCACGTGGCAGACGATGTCGGCATCGAGTGTATTGACCCGTTCCGTCACCGCCGCCGACCAGCGGGTCCGGTTGATCGGCCCGAAGTGGGTATCGGTGATCACCGCGACGCGCAGGCCCTCCAATCCGCTGCCGAGCCTGGAGATCGTGACGTCCACACGCTTGACCCGCGGAATCCGCATGGCTTCGACGTAGCCCCACACGAGCAGCGCAAGAACCACGACAACAACCGAGGCCGCCACCACTCGGGCTCTGAGCGGGTCCTCGACGCCGACCACGAACAGCATCAGCCGCAGAAGCTGCGCCAGGACCGACCACACGAACAACACCCAGACCGCACCCAGCAGCGCGTCACCGATCGTGGCCGCCCAGTCCCGGTGCCGGCGGCCGTGCCCCCACATCATCATCGCGGGTAACCCCACGAACGCGGCCACGAACACGAGCGACCCGGCCACGACCACCCCGTCAGGCCATCCGGTCCCGGCCGCAAGCAGCGTCCACCACGGCACCCCGAACAGGATCACCATGATGGTGACCACGACAGCCAGCCGCGACCACTGCCGTCGCGATCGCTGGTGCCGGGCGGGTCTCGCCTGAACCGACTGCGAGTCTGACATCGCGGGGCGCCTCGATTTCTGTGCGTAGGGGTTACCGACGACGCTACCGGTGCCCGGGGACTACCGGCCCAGTGCGCAAACGACCGCTGCCCTCGCGGAGCCGATCAAGACCCGACCGGATTCGTAGCGTCAACTCCCAGCGATCGAGTGGGCGGATCGTCGAACCGCCCCCGCGGGGGCGATGATGAGTACCCCGGCGGTCGACACCACTGGCAGATCTACTGAAGGAGGCGCGTGTGGAGTGGGTAGCCGCGGTAGTCGGGTCCCTGCTGGTGGTGGTGGTGATCCGGGACGTGTTCCATACGCTCTTCCATCCGATCGGCCATGGCAGCATCGCGCCGCAGCTGATGAAGTTCGTCTGGTGGCTGCTGCGGCTGTTCCACCCGGACCGTCGGATCGCCTCGTTGACGGGTCCGCTGGGCATCGCACTGGTCGTGTTGACCTGGGGGTTACTGGCTGTCCTGGGGTGGGCGATGCTGTATTTCGCCCAGATGCCCGACGGTTTCGCCTACAGCTCGGAGCTGAATCCCGCGGAACGTCACGACGTGTTCGATGCGCTGTATCTGTCGCTGGTCACCATCGGCACGCTCGGGTTCGGTGACATCGTGCCCACCTCGCCGGTGCTTCGCCTGCTCGTCCCGCTGGAGGCACTGTTCGGCTTCATGCTTCTCACTGCGGCCGTGTCCTGGGTTCTTCAGATCTACCCCGCTCTTCACCGCAGACGCGTACTGGCGCTGCAACTCTCAACCCTGCGGGAGGCGCGCCGCGCGCAGCCCAGTCTGGGGATCGACAGCATTCCCACCGACGTCCTGACCGGGATTGCCACCGCTGTCGTCGAAGCCAGAAACGACTTCACCCAGTACGGGGCGACGTACTACTTTCGCGACCTCGAAGCGGACGCTTCGCTGGCATTCTCGCTCGAGTACGCCACCCAACTCGCGGGTGAGGCCAGCGGTAGTACGCACCCACAGGCACGTCTGGCGGGCGCGCTCATCGCAGCCGCTGTCGACAGCCTCGCCGGGCTGCTCGACGAAGAATTCCTGCGACTCGGAGGCGATACCGAGGCGGTCATCAAGGCCTACGCCGCCGACCACCGGCATACCAGCTGAAGGTTCCGTGCCTTTCGGGTAGTCAAACGCTGGACACGGTCACCACAACCTTGTCGCCGAGACGTTCCGCAGCCGCGCTGAAGGCCTTCGCGGCCTCGACAAGTGGATGGCGTTGTGTGACGAGCGAGCCCAGGTCGACACCGCTGGTGGCCAATTCGATCGCCCGCCGGTAGGTACCGTTCATCCGCCGCACCATCGCGAAGGTCAACCCCTTTCTGCGGGCCGCGGCGGCCGGAAACGACGACGTGTCCTGCGACGGGATTCCGCCGAGCGCGATACGGCCGCCCGGCCGGACGGCGGCCACCGCGGTCGCGATCGCGGCGTCGGTTCCGGCCATCTCGATCACCACATCGACGCCGCGTCCGTGCGTCGCCTCCACGACCGCTTCCGCGCCGTGCTCGGTCGGAAAGACCGCATCAACTCCGTTCCGGAACGCCGTGGCCCTGCGGTGCTCGAGAGGCTCGACCACGAAGACGCCGCCGGCCCCCGACCGGCGCGCCACCTGTGCCGCGAGCACACCGATCGGGCCCCCGCCCACGACCAGGACATCCGCCCCCGGTCGTAGGTGGCTGACGCGCGACCGCATGGATGGCGACACCGAGCGGTTCGAGCAGTGCGCCGGCATCGTCGCTGAGATCGTCGGGCAGCGGGTGCAGTAGGTGATCCGGCCACAGCAGGTACTCCTGCAAGGCGCCGTCCAGTGCGCCATGCCCGGCGAACTGCACTGTCGGACAGAGATTCTGGTGGCCGAGGCGACACATCTCGCAGGACTCACAGGGGATGGCGGGGTCCACAGCGACGCGACGCCCGGCGTGCGGTCCGGTGATCGCGACGGCCGCGAACTCGTGCCCCGGCACAACAGGGTGATCGATACGGTTCTCACCGATCCCGCCGTCGGTGAACCAGTGCAGGTCGGAGCCACAGATGCCCACCGATGTCACTTCGAGCAGAGACCAACCCGGCGGAGGCTCTCCGGGATCGGGTTCCGTCGCCACCCGCAGGTCACCGACGCCGTGCAGCCGCGCAGCCATCATCGACGCGTCTGCCGATCAGAGTCCGGCGGCAACATGGTGGTACACGTCGTTCCACTTCAGCTCGTGCTGGAAACCGCGCACCGTCGTCGCGGCGTCGATGACGAGCAGTTCGGTGTCCGTCATCACGGCGAAGTCATCGATCGTCTCGGTCCCGACCGCCGTGGTCATCACGGTATGGTGCGGCGCACCGGCCATCAGCCACGCCTCCGCCGAGGTCGACCAGGACGGTAGCGGAGCCCACACGGCGCAGGCGACCGGGAGATTCGGCAGCTCCTCTGTCGGCTCGACCACCCGTACTTCGTTGGCCACCAACCGGAATCGAGCACCCATGTCGCAGATTCCGATGATGACCGCGTCTGCGGGTGCTGCAGTGAAGCGCAGCCGGACGGGATCTTCGCGGCCGCCGATCGACAGCGGATGCACTTCCAGCGTCGGGGTCGCGGCCGGCGATGCTCGGGCATACCTCGAGCATGTGCGCACCCAGGATGCGCTCGCGGCCCGGGCGTCAGGTCGTAGGTGTAGTCCTCCATGAACGAGGTACCGCCCGGCAGTCCTTCGGCCATCACCTTCACCGTGCGCAGCATCAGCGCCGTCTTCCAGTCGCCCTCGCCGCCGAAGCCGTAGCCGTCGGCCATCAGCCTCTGCACCGCCAGACCCGGAAGTTGGCGCAACCCGCCCAGATCCTCGAAGTTCGTGGTGAACGCGTGGAATCCACCCTGTCTGCAGGAACTTCCGCAGTCCGAGCTCGATCTGGGCGCCATGCCGCAGCGACCCGTGGCGGTCACCGCCGGGACGCAACTCGGCAGCCACCCGGTAAGTGTGCTCGTACTCACGGACCAGCTTGTCGACGTCCGCGGGCCGAACCCGTTCGACGAAGTCGACCAGATCGTTGACGCCGTAGGTGTCGACCGACACCCCGAAATGCGCTTCGGCCTCCACCTTGTCGCCCTCGGTGACGGCGACACCGCGCATGTTGTCGCCGAACCGCGCGACCTTGAGGGTCGACAAGCTCGGCGTGGCCGAGTGCCGCGCGCGCCCACGAGCCGATCCGCCGGCGGGTGTGCGGATCACTGACGTGTCCTGCGATCGTCTTGCGGGAGTGCGACAGTCGCGACTGGATGTAGCCGAACTCACGGTCACCGTGCGCGGCCTGGTTGAGGTTCATGAAATCCATGTCGATGCTGTGCCACGGCAGTTCGACGCCGAACTGGGTGTGCAGGTGCAGCAGCGGCTTGCTGCAGCGTCTTCAGTCCGCGGATCCACATCTTGGCCGGCGAGAACGTGTGCATCCAGGCGATGACGCCGATGCATTCGTCAGAGTTGTTCGCGTCGCTGAGAACTCGCGCGATCGAGTCGGAGTCGGTGACCACCGGCAGCCAGCGCACCTCGACCGGGATCTCGGTACTGCCGTCGAGTCGTTCGGCGATCTGACGGGACTGGTCGGCGACCTGGTCAAGGATGTCCTGTCCGTACATGGACTGGCTGCCCGTGATCAGCCACACCTGGCTGGTGACGAGTCGGGACGCGATCATCGCTGGTTCTCCTGGAGGGTGTCGTGGTGCGGTCCGGTCTGGCCGTACACGTTCTGGTAACGCTCGAACAGCGCGGCGACGTCGGCCGCATCGATCGGCGGGCGTGGCACCGAGTTGACGGCTGATGTGGACGGTGCGCGCCACGTCTTCGACCATCACCGCGGCCTTGACGGCGTCGCGCGCGGTCCGGCCGATGGTGAACGGTCCGTGGTTGCGCATCAGCACTGCCGGGGATCTGCTGTCCCGCAACGCCTCTACGATGCCACGGCCGATGGAGTCGTCGCCGATGAGAGCGAACGGTCCCACCGGGATGTCACCGCCGAACTCGTCGGCGATCATCGTCAGCACGCACGGTATCGGCTCGCCGCGGGCGGCCCACGCGGTGGCGTAGGTGGAGTGCGTGTGCACGACACCCCCGACCTCGGGCATGTGCCGGTACACGTAGGCATGGGCGGCGGTGTCCGACGACGGGGCGAGCGCACCGTCGACGAGATTGCCGTGCAGGTCGCACACCACCATGTCCTCGGCGGTCATCGAGTCGTAGTCGACCCCCGAGGGTTTGATCACCATCAGGTCGCGATCGGGGACCCGGGCGGAGACGTTGCCCGCGGTCCAGATGACCAGCTCGTAGTGGGTCAGCTGCGCGTGGAGGTCGCAGACCTGTCGGCGCAGCTGCGCGATGACGCGGTCGACATCGGAAGTGATCGTCATGACATGGCTCCGACGGCTTCTCGTGATCCGATGCGGCGGAGTCGACGCATCATCTGGTTGCCGCGACCGAACCAGTCGTAGAGCCGCGACGTACTCGCGGTAGAGCTGGTCATAGGCCGCGACGTTCTCCGGGATCGGCGTATAGGCGTTGCGGGTCCGCCTGCCCATCTGCGGCGGCGGCGGCGCGGACATCGCTGGTACGCGCCGGCGGCTGCGGCGGCGTGGATGGCGGACCCCAGCGCCGGCGCCTGCGTGGAGGGCACGATCGACAGCGGCAGCCCGACCACGTCGGCGTAGATCTGCATCAGGAGGTCGGTTCTTGAGCAGGCCGCCGGCAACCACCAACTCGGTGACCGGAACGCCGCTGTCGACGAAGGTCTCGACGATCATCCGGGTGCCGAACGCGGTGGCCTCCAGCAGCGCCCGGTACATGTCGACACAGGTCGTGGCCAGGGTCTGCCCGATCATGACGCCGGAGAGTTCGTGATCGACCAGCACCGAACGATTCCCGCTGTGCCAGTCCAGGGCGACCAGGCCGTGTTCGCCGACCCGTTGGCGGCCGGCCAGCTCGGTGAGGTGGTCGTGCAGCGACACGCCGCGGCGGCGCGCTTCGATCTGGTAGCTCTCGGGGACGCAGTTGTCCACGAACCAGCCGAAGATGTCCCCCACTCCGGATTGCCCGGCCTCGTAGCCCCAACTGCCCTCGGAGATCCCACCGCGGACAACCCCGCACATGCCGGGAACCTCGCGCAGCACATCGGAGTTCATCACATGGCAGGTCGACGTTCCCATGATCGCCACCAGTTGTCCCGGCTGCCATCGCGTCGGCCGCCGCGACGGTGACGTGCGCATCGACGTTGCCCACCGCGACCGGGATTCCGGGCGGCAGGCCCGTCCATTGCGCTGCCTGCGCGGTCAGCGACCCGGCCGCGGGCGCCGAGCCGGCCGATCGGCTGGTCCAGCTTCTCGGTGACGAAGTCGGCGAACCCGGGCCGCACCTCGGCGAGGAATTCCGGTGACGGGTACCGGTCGTCCTGCCGGATGCCCTTGTACCCCGCACTGCACGCGTTGCGGACATAGGTGCCGGACAGCTGCCAGACGATCCAGTCGGCGGCCTCCACGAACTGGTCCATGGCCTGATACACCTCTGGGTCCTCGTCGAGGATCTCCAGGGCCTTCGCGAACTCCCATTCACTCGAGATCAGCCGCCGTAACGCGGCAGCCAGTACTCATTCCGTTGGGCTGCAACGGCATTGATGCGATCCGCCTGAGGCTGGGGCGAATGGTGACGCCACAGCTTGACGTAGGCGTGCGGCCGGTCGCCGAACTCGTCGAGTTCGCACAGCGGCGTCCCGTCGCTGCGCACCGGCACCATGGTGCACGCGGTGAAGTCGGTGCCGATGCCGATGACATCGGCGGGGTCGATGCCGGCCTTCGCGACGGCCTGCGGCACCGCGGTGCGCAGCACGTTGATGTAGTCAGCGGGGACCTGCAAGCGCCCACTGCGACGGCAGCCGAGCGGCACTGCCCGGCAGCGCGTCGGTGATGACACCGTGCTCATAGGCGTGTTCGGCGCTGGCGAGCTCATGACCGTCGCTGACCCGCACCACCAGTGCGCGCCCCGACAGGGTGCCGAAATCGACTCCTACCGTGTACTTTTCGCCACTCATGGCGTCTCCTTGTGCGTTGCCGTGCTGTCACGGACGATCAGTTCGGGGGGCAGCAGCGGCACGCTGACCGTCGAGCCGTCCAGGGTGGCGATCACGAGGTCGATCGCGCGCTGACCGATGGCTTGGAAGTCCTGGCGGATGGTGGTCAGCGCGGGATTGAGGTAGCCGGCTTCGGGAATGTCGTCGAACCCGACGACGCTCATGTCGCCCGGAACCGACAGCCGCGCTTCGGCGAATGCATGCAGCACCCCGATGGCCATCTGATCGTTGGCCACGAATACCGCGGTCGTGTCGCCGCATGCGCGCCAGTTCGCGCCCGATCTCGTAGCCGCGGGCCGGGGTCCAGTCCCCTTCCCACGGCTTCCGGGGGGTCAGTCCTGCGCCCCGCATCGCCTCCTCGTACCCGGTGCGGCGGCCTTTGGCCTCGGTCCAGTTCAGCGGGCCCGCGACGTGCGCGATGGCGCGGTGGCCGAGGTCGATGAGGTGCTGGGTGGCTTGGCGCGCGCCATCGATCTGGTCGACTCCGACGCTGAGTCCGCGCCCCGACAGATCACCCTCGACGACGATCAGCGGTAACCCGGCATCCGCGGAGTGCACGACGGCCAGGGCGTCCTCCTGGGCGGCGATCATCACGATCGCCTCCACCGACTGACGGGCGAGGTGATCCAGTGCGTCCCGGAGCGTCTCGAGGGTGACCTCGGCCGAGGGGGACCAGGCTGGAGAAGTAGCCCGCCGCCCGGGCGGCCTCCTGCACCGAGCGCTGGATGCTCGACGGTCCGTACAGCGCGCTGTTGGTGCCGACGATCCCGATGATTCCCGAGCGCCGCGTCACCAGGGCGCGCGCCGCAGTGTTGGGCCGGTACCCGAGTTCCTCGATGGCCTGCTCGACCCGTGCCTTGGTGGTCGGGCGGATGCTGGTCGAGCCGTTGATCACCCGGGAGACGGTCTGGTGGCTCACGCCCGCGAGTCGCGCGACGTCGGCCATGACCGGCTTGGGCGCTATCTGTGGCGCTGGCTGGCTGCTCATCCGGGCTTCCTCACCACTAGTCGTTGAACCAGGACGAATACCAGCAGCAGGACGCCGGTCATGATCCGGGTCCAGTACGAGTCCAGGTTCGCCGCGGTGACGAACGTCTGGATGGTGCCGAGCACCAGCACGCCGATCACCGATCCGAGCACGAAACCCACGCCGCCGGAGAGCAGCACACCGCCGATGACTGCGGCCGCGATCGCGTCGAGTTCCAGACCGATGCCGTTGAGGCTGTAGCCGGAGAGTTTCTGCACAGCGAGCAGCAGCCCGGCCAGAGCCGCGCAGAACCCGCTGATCGCGTACACCGACACTCGCGCTCGGGAAGCGTTGAGCCCCATCAGCTGTGCCGACTGCCGGTTGCCACCGACGGCGTACACCGTCCGACCGAAACGGGTCTGGTGCAGCGTGTAGACGGCGATCACCACGACCACGATCGCGATCACGACCGTCCAGCGGATGAACTTGTCCTCGTAGAGATATACGTAGTTCAGCCCGACCTCGCGCAGAGTCGGATCGTTGATCGGCAGCGTGTCGACGCTGATGACATAGCACAGCCCGCGCGCCAGGAACATCCCGGCGAGGGTGACGATGAACGGCTGTACGTCGAAGTACTCGATCACCAGTCCCATCAGCAGGCCGAGGGCCGGACCCACCACCAGCACGGTGGCGACCGCCAACGGCATCGGCCATCCGGCCTGCAGGGTGGTGGCGACGATGACGGTGGACAGCGCCACCACCGACCCGACACTGAGGTCGATGCCGCCGGTGAGGATCACGAACGTCATACCGACGGCGAGGACGACCAGATAGGCGTTGTCCACCAACAGATTCAGGAACACCTGGGTGGGGCTTGCGAAGTCATAGCGGGCGATGACTGCGGCGAACATCACCACGAACAACACCAGTGAGGCCAGCGGGGAGAGATAGCGTCCCCGGGCGCGCTGGAGGACTTCAGCGGTGACAGCGCGCGGACGCGCCGCGGTCTGGGTACTCATGTGCGGCTCATTTCGTCACCATCACCGACGCCGAGGGCGCCGGGCCGGATGTGGGTTCAGCGATCGGGCGAGGCTGTGCACCAGACGAGGCCGAGCCCGGCGCCGGGTTGGGCCGCCGCGGAATCTTTCGGGATCGCCCTCGAGACACCACCGCCCGGAACTTGGGGGCCTGCAAAAGGCAGACTGCGATCACCACCAACGCCTTGAACACCAGGGTCGTCTCGGGGGTGATGCCCGCGGTGTACACGGTGGTGGTCAGCGTCTGGATGATCAGCGCACCGAGAATCGTTCCGGTCAGACTGAATCGTCCGCCGAGCAGCGAAGTGCCCCCGATGACCACTGCCAGGATGGCGTCCATCTCGATCCACAGCCCGGCGTTGTTGGCGTCGGCCGCCGAGATATTGGACGCGATCATCAAGCCGGCGACGCCGGCGCACAGCGCGCAGAAGACGTACACCGCGAACACGATCGAGCGGTGGCGCACCCCGGCTAGCCTGCTGGCCTCTGGGTTGATGCCCACCGATTCCAGCAGCATGCCCAGGGCGGTTCGTCGAGTCAGCAGGCCGACGACAGCGAACACCGACAGGCTCACCAGGATCGCGACCGGCAACCCGAATGCGTAGCCGGCACCCAGCACCTTGAACGGCGCGCTGGTGATCGTGACAATCTGGCCGTCGGTGATCAGCAGGGCGATTCCCCGGCCGGCTGTCATGAGGACCAGCGTCGCGATGATCGGTTGGACACCGAAGACCGAAACCAGCATCCCGTTCCACAACCCCAGGCCCACGGCGACACCGAGAGCGATCCCCATGGCGGTGATGACGGTGCCCGCACTGGCCGGGTCCGTCGCCGAGGCGATGTGGGCGCAGGCCAGCGCACCGCTGACCGCGACGACCGCACCGACGGAAAGGTCGATGCCGCGGGAGGCGATCACCAGCGTCATGCCGAGGGCCACCAGCATGGTGGGTGCGCCATTGCGCAGGATGTCGACCAGGCTGCCGAAGAGGTGGCCATCCTGGACGCGGATGCTCAGGAAGCTCGGTGTCAGGACGACATTGACGGCCAGCAGCGCTACCAGCGCCAGCGCAGGCCACAGCAGCGGGGATGCCGCAAACCTCTTCATCATCGGTCACTCCCGCCGGCGATGAGTGCTGTCAGTTCCCGTACGGTGCACTCCGTTCCGACCTGCGCGATGCAGTGCCCGTCGCGCAGCACCGCGATGCGGTCACTGATCCGCGCGACCTCGTCGAGCTCGGCGGAGATGAACACCACCCCCATGCCGTCGGTCGCCAGCTCGGCTACCAGCTTCTGGATCTGCGCCTTGGCACCCACGTCGATGCCCCTGGTGGGTTCGTCGAGGATGAACAGCTGTGGCTCGGTGATGAGCCATCGCGCCAGCAGTACCTTCTGTTGATTGCCACCGCTGAGGTTCTTCACCAGCGCCCATGGGTCCCGGGGTCGGATGTCGAGCGCTTCCATGTAGCGCCCTACCAGATCGTCCTTGGCCCTCTTGGACAGCGGGCGCGCGAATCCTCGTCGAGCCTGCAGAGCGAGCACCAGGTTGTCGCGGATGGTGAGGTCGCCGACGATCCCCTCGCTCTTACGGTCTTCAGAGGAGAAGGCGAAGCCCTTGGCGATCGCGGCGCGCGGTGAACGCAACGTCGTCGTCTTGCCGTTGACCATCATTCGTCCACTGGCCGCCCTGTCTGCGCCGAAGAGCAGTCGCGCCAACTCGGTTCGGCCCGAGCCCAGCAGTCCGGCCAGGCCGACCACCTCGCCGCGATGAACGTCGAGGTCCATCGGATGCACCGCAGGTGGGCGGGCCAGGTCACGCACGCTGAGCACCGTCTCGTCGGCGCGGGAGCTGCTGGTGGCGACGGTGTCCGCGATCTCCTCCAGAAGATCGAGCTCGTGGCCGAGCATCGCGGCGACCAGCTCGACCCTGTCCAACGCCGCCGTCGGGTACTCGCCGACCAGACGGCCGTTGCGCAGTACCGTCATTCGATCCGAGATCTCATACACCTGGTCGAGGAAGTGCGACACGAACAGGATCGCCGTACCTCCGTCGCGGAGCCGTCGCATCACCCGGAAGAGCTCGGCGACTTCGTCGGCGTCGAGGCTGGACGTGGGCTCGTCGAGAATCAACACCCGTGCCGAGACGGCCGTCGCACGGGCAATGGCGACGAGCTGCTGAAGCGCGATCGGATGCGCGCCCAGGGTGGAGCTGGGGTCGATGGTCAAATCGAGCTCACCGAGCAGTTCGGCAGCCCTGCGATTCATCGCGCGGTAGTCGATCCGGCCCCGGCGTCGCGGCTCTCGACCCAGCAGAATGTTCTCTGCCACAGTCAGATTGGCGCAGAGGTTGACTTCCTGATAGACCGTGCTGATGCCGGCGTCCTGCGCCTGCCGCGGGCCGCTGAATCGCTGCTCGACCCCGTCGATGGTGATGCTGCCCGAGTCGATGTCGTAGACACCGGTGAGCGCCTTGATCAAAGTGGACTTGCCTGCGCCGTTCTCGCCCATCAACGCGTGGATCTCGCCGGGCAGCAACCGGAAGTCCACGCCGTCGAGTGCCTTGACACCGGGGAAGTCGATGCTGACATCCCGCATGTGAACCACCGGGGCGTCGGAGCGCCCGGGAATCGGTGCTGTCATCGAGGGATCCTTCGGCTAGTAGTCGACGCCGCCCGGACCCGTGGGGTCCGGTGTCCGGGCGGCATCAACGTTCCTGGGCTCAGTACTTGCGCTCGGGCAGGATGGCGGCGGCCTGCGCCTGATCGAACGTCTGATCCGGGGTGACGATGCGGGCGGGCACGGCCTCGCCTGCGACGACCTTCTTCGCGATGTCCATCAGTTGCGGGCCGAGCAGCGGGTTGCACTCGACGAGGAAGTTGAACTTGCCGTCGGCGGTGGCCTGCATCCCGTCGCGGGTGGCGTCGATGGCGACGATCTTGATGTCGACGCCGGGCTTCTTGCCCGCCGCTTCGATGGCCTCGATGGCGCCGAGTCCCATGTCGTCATTCTGCGCGAACACCACGTCGATGTCCGGGTGCGCCTTGAGGAACGCCTCCATCACCTGCTTGCCTCCCGACCGGGTGAAATCGCCTGTCTGCGAGGCGATCACCTTGAGATTGGGGTTCGCGCCGATGGCCTTGGCGAAACCGCTGGTGCGTTCCAGCGCGGGATCGGAACCGGTGGTCCCTTCGAGCTGGACGATGTTGACCGGGCCGGGTGCCGACGCGAACTCCTTCACCACCCAATCACCTGCCCACTGACCCTCCTGGACGAAGTCGGCGCCGAGGAACGTCTTGTAGACGTCGGGTTCCTGGGTGTCGACCGCGCGGTCGGTGAGGATGACGGGGATCCCGGCGTTCTTGGCCTCCAGCAGGACGGCATCCCAGCCGGTACGCACGACCGGGCTGAAGGCGATGACGTCGACCTGCTGCTGGATGAACGAGCGGATCGCGGAGATCTGGTTCTCCTGCTCGCCGTTGGCGTCGGAGAACTTCAGGTCGACGTCGGCCGCCTTGGCCGCGTCCTGGATGGATGTGGTGTTCGCGGTTCGCCACCCGCTCTCGGCACCTACCTGCGAGAAGCCCATGGTGATCCGGCCGCCTTCACCGCCGCCGTCCGACCCTCCGCCCGGCGCCGGTCCACTACCGCACGCCGCAAGCACACCTACCGTTGCGATGCCGAGCACCGCAGAGAGAAACCTTTTCACGACAACTCCTTTGAAGTCTCTGTTCGCCGAGGTCAAGCCCTCGCCGGCTGATGTTCGGCAGGCCGCGGAGGCGCGGGAGACGATGTGACCGGCGTTACACCAGACGGATGTTAACGCTAACATCCAAGGCATGTCAACCGCTTTGTTAGCGTTCACATTCGTCGCCGCCAAGGCTTGACAAATCCGTGAGCACCGTCACAGGATCATGAATGTTAGCGCTCACATCACCCGCGGCTTGGCACTGCGGGACCCCTATGCGTAGCAGAACCAACCGGAGGATATTAATGCGCAAGAGCATTGTTCGAGTCGTGGGCGCGCTGGCCGCGGTGGCCGCCCTCACCAGCGTCGGCTGCGGCCGCTCGACAACAACGGAGGCCACCGGCGGCGGCGGCGAACGCACGGGCACCGTGGGCATCGCGATGCCGACCAAATCGTCGGAACGCTGGGTCGCCGACGGAGACAACATGGCCGAGCAGTTCCAGGCGCTCGGCTACGAGACCGACCTGCAGTACGGCGACGACGTCGTGCAGAACCAGGTGTCGCAGATCGAGAACATGATCACCAAGGGCGTCAAGGTGCTGGTCATCGCACCCATCGACGGCTCGTCGCTGACCGACATCCTGCAGCAGGCCGCCGATGCGAACATCCCGGTGATCAGCTACGACCGGCTGATCCGCGGCACCGAGAACGTCGACTACTACGCGACCTTCGACAACTTCAAGGTCGGCGTCCTGCAGGCCACCTACATCGTCGACAAGCTCGGGCTCGAACAGGCCGCGGGCCCGTTCAACATCGAGCTGTTCGCCGGCTCGCCCGACGACAACAACGCGACCTTCTTCTTCGACGGCGCGATGAGCGTGCTGCAGCCCTACATCGACAGCGGCAAGCTGGTGGTGAGGAGCGGTCAGACCTCGTTCGACCAGGTGGCCACGCTGCGCTGGGACGGCGGGCTCGCCCAGTCCCGGATGGACAACCTGCTGAGCAGGTCGTACACCAGCGGCCGGGTGGACGCCGTGCTGTCCCCGTACGACGGCATGTCGCTGGGCATCATCTCGGCGCTGAAGAGCGCCGGCTACGGCACCGCCGCTCAAACCCGCTGCCGATCGTCACCGGCCAGGACGCCGAGCTGGCGTCGGTGAAATCGATCATCGCCGGCGAGCAGACCCAGACAGTCTTCAAGGACACCCGCGAGCTGGCGAAAGCCGCTGTGCAGATGGCGGATTCGCTGCTCACCGGCGGGACGCCGGAGGTCAACGACGACTCCACCTACGACAACGGCGTCAAGGTCGTGCCGGCGTTCCTGCTCGAGCCCGTGAGCGTCGACAAGACCAACTACCAGAAGGTGCTCGTCGACTCCGGCTACTACACCTCTGGGCAGCTCGCGTGATGGGTGACACCACCGCTGCACTGCTCGAGATGCGGGACATCACCAAGCGATTCGGCAACGTCACGGCGCTGTGCGAGGTCAACCTCACGGTGCGCCATGGCGAGATCCACGCCATCTGCGGTGAGAACGGCGCCGGGAAGTCGACGCTGATGAAGGTGCTCAGCGGCATCTACCCGCACGGCAGCTACGAGGGTGAGATCGTCTTCGACGGCCGGCCCGGTGACTTCAAGGACATCCGGTCCAGCGAGCGCCGCGGCATCGGGATCATCCACCAGGAGCTCGCGCTGGTGCCCGTGCTGTCCATCGCCGAGAACATCTTCCTCGGCAACGAGCACGCGACGGCCGGAGTGATCAGCTGGCACGAGACGATGACCCACGCGCAGCGGTTGCTCGACCGGGTCGGTCTGCACGAGAGCCCGCGGACCCGCATCGCCGACATCGGCGTCGGCAAGCAGCAGCTCGTCGAGATCGCCAAGGCACTGTCCAAGAAGGTGAAGCTGCTCATCCTCGACGAGCCGACCGCGGCGCTGAACGACGAGGACAGCCGGCACCTTCTCGATCTGATCGTCGAACTCAGAGAGCAGGGTCTGACCTGCATCATCATCTCGCACAAGCTCAATGAGGTGATGCGGGTCGCCGATCGCATCACGATCCTGCGCGACGGCCGGACCATCGAGACGCAGGCGGTCGAGGACGAGCTCACCGAGGAGCACATCATCCGCGGCATGGTGGGCCGCGACATCGTCGACCGCTTCCCGCGCGCGCGGCGCACCCCATCGGCGACGTCACCTTCGCCATCGAGGACTGGACCGTGTTCCATCCGCTCGACCAGCAGCGCAAGGTCGTCGACGGCGTGTCCATCAATGTCCGGCGCGGCGAGATCGTCGGCATGGCCGGGCTGATGGGCGCAGGCCGCACCGAGCTCGCGATGAGCGTGTTCGGCCGCAGCTACGGCAAGAAGGCCGGCGGCGCGGTCTTCAAGGACGGCAAGGAGATCCGGACGCGCACCGTGTCCGAGGCCATCGCGCACGGCATCGCCTACGCCACCGAGGACCGCAAGCACTACGGCCTCAACCTCATGGACGACATCGCCCGCAGCGTCACGCTGGCGTCGCTGTCGAAGGTCAGCAAGCGTGTCGATCATCAACGAGCACGAGGAGACCGTGGTCGCCGAACGCTTCCGCAAAGACATGCGCATCAAGGCTCCGTCGGTGAAGGCGACCACCGGCAACCTGTCGGGCGGCAACCAGCAGAAGGTGGTGCTGAGCAAGTGGATCTTCGCCGATCCGGACGTGCTGATCCTCGACGAACCCACCCGCGGGCATCGACGTCGGCGCCAAGTACGAGATCTACACGATCATCAATGCACTTGCCGCCCAGGGCAAGGCGGTGATCGTGATCTCCTCCGAACTGCCCGAGCTGATCGGTCTGTGCGACCGCATCTACACCCTGAACGAGGGGCGGCTCACCGGTGAGGTGGCCCGCGAGGACGCGGCGCAGGAAACGTTGATGCGCTACATGATGAAAGGACGCACCTAGATGACCACCACCCCGACGGTGACCACACCGCGCCAGCGCGCCCGCGCCACCGCCATCGGACTCGCCGGCCACACGTCTGAAGACCGCTCTGCAGGGCAACTTCCGGCAGTACGGCATGGTCGTCGCCCTGGCGCTGATCGTGATCCTGTTCCAGGTCTGGACCGACGGGATCCTGCTCAAGCCGCTCAACGTCACCAACATCGTCCAGCAGAACGGCTACATCCTGATCCTGGCCATCGGGATGGTCATCGTCATCATCTCCGGCCACATCGACCTGTCGGTCGGCTCGATCGCCGGGTTCATCGGAGCCATGTCCGCGGTCCTGATGATCCGTCACGACATGCCATGGCCGGTCGCCGTCGTGGTGTGCCTGCTGCTGGGTGCGCTGATCGGTGCGTGGCAGGGCTTCTGGATCGCCTACGTCGGCATTCCGTCGTTCATCGTGACGCTGGCGGGGATGCTGGTGTTCCGCGGCGCGACCCAGTACCTGCTGGAGGGGCAGTCGATCGCGCCGTTCCCCCGCAGCTTCGGGCAGGTCAGCAGCGGATTCCTGCCCGAGATCGGGCGGCAGCAGCCTCTACCACTGGCCCACCATCATCCTCGGTGTCGCTGGTCATGGTCGCCGCCGTCTGGCAGCAGGTGCGCCAGCGAACGACGCAGACCCGCTACGGATTCGACGTCCTTGCCGCTGGGCTGGTTCGTCGCCAAGTGCGCCGCGATCGTCGCCGCACTCGGCGGCTTTCACTCTGCTGCTGGCCAGCTACCGCGGCGTGCCCGTCGTCGGCATCATCCTTGCGGTGGCGTTCGTCATCTACGCCTTCGTGATGCGCTACACGGTGTTCGGTCGGCAGGTGTACGCCGTCGGCGGCAACGTGGCGGCAGCACGGCTGTCCGGGGTGAAGACCAAGCGGGTCACGTTCCTGGTCTTCGTCAACATGGGGCTGCTGTCGGCGCTGGCCGGTCTGCTGTTCGCGGCGCGGCTGAACTCCGCGACGCCGCAGGCGGGGATCGGGATGGAACTGGAGGCCATCGCCGCGGCGTTCATCGGCGGCGCGTCGGCCAACGGCGGCGTCGGCACGGTGTTCGGCGCCATCATCGGCGGCTTCGTCCTCGGTGTGCTGAACAACGGGATGTCGCTGATCGGCATCGGCAGCGACGTGCAGCAGGTCATCAAGGGCCTGGTGCTGCTGGCCGCGGTCGGCTTCGACGTCTACAACAAGAAGAAGGGCGGGTCCTGACATGCGCGGGGGTCGCACCGCGGATCGCTTCGAACACGACATCGTCACGTTCATGCGCAGCTGGGCACCCTACGGTGGGCCGCCTGACGACGAGATACTGCCGGAGTTCGGACTGACACGACAACAGCTCGTGCAGCGCTACCAGCAGATCGTCGCGAGCCAGGCCGCTAGGCGGGAACGGGCGATGCGGCAGCCGTGGCGAGACTGCGCCCGCCGCCGGCTGAGTGACGTCTGCGACAACGCGCACGGCGCCGACACGGTGGACGTTGGCCGATGGACGCAACCCAGGTCAGGCCAGTGGCTCATTCGGGCTTCTCGTCACGCTCAGCCGGGTCCTCTTCTCCAGCGAGCAAGTCGTGCAGCGTCTTCGATGTCGTATGAGCCGCCGCCGAGAACGGCTCGAGTACCGTGTGCCCCCCGGCGGCGCGCAGTTGCTCGGCGTCGTGACGGGTATGGGCGGTCAATGCGATGGTGCCCCGGTACCGATGGTGCCGAAGACCATGCAGGAGTGCCAGATTGGTCTGGAGTACCGGAATGGCGCTGACGACGTACCTGGCCCGCTCCAGCGGGAGCGCCTCGAGCAGGTGTACGTCCTCGGCACTACCGAACATCGCGGTGACCCCCTCGCCGGCATACATCTTGACTTGGTGAGGATCGAAGTCCACCGCGAGGACACGGTGTCCGGCGCCGCTCAGGCGATCGGCAAGGTGACCGCCGAATCGCCCCAGCCCGTACAGAATGACGTCGTAGTCCTCGGCGACATGAGATTCCCGCTCGCGCGGGTTGCGTCTCTCCAGGACTGCCAGCCAGCGCTTCGCTCTCTCGGATATCGCCTGCGAGTAGGTGATCATATAAGTGGAGGCAGCGATCGTGACGAGGCCAACCACGGTGATCAGGCTGACAGTGGCGTTGGTGATATGGCCAAGGCTCAGGCCCAGTGCCGCCAGAATCCACGAGAACTCCGATATCTGCCCGAGGGGCAGCCCGGCAGGAACGCTCACTCGCAGGGGGTAGCGCATCAGGGACATGATCGCGATCACGAGCAGCGGTTTGCCGACCAGCACGAGTACGGAGAAGACAAGCGCCTCAATGAGTTGGTCTGCAGCGTCATTGAATTCGAGCTTCGCGCCCAGGTCGAGAAAGAAGAACAGCAGAAGGAAGTCACGCAGGCTGGCCAGGCGTGCCCCCAGCGCGTCACGGAAGGGCGTGCTCGCCAGGGTGACCCCTGCGAGGAATGCACCGACTTCTGAGCTGAATCCGAGCCACTCACTCAGCGCCGCCACCGACGCTGCGTAGGACACGCCGAAGAGGACCAGTAGGTCCTGCGACTTCGCGATGTGCGGCAGCAGCCTCGGCACGACGTAACGCATCAGCAGCCAGGTTCCGCCCAGAAGTCCCCCACCTTTGAGAAGCACAGCCGCAACGCCAGGTCCGAGGTCCTCGCCGGTGTCCCGTCCGAAAGCGGTGAGCGCGATCATCACCAGCACCACGACCAGATCCTGGACGATCAGGAGGCCGACCGCGATACGGCCATGCAGTTGGTCGAGTTCGCGCTTGTCCGACAGCAACTTCACGATGATGATCGTGGACGAAAACATCAGGGCCACCGCGATGTAGAGCGCGGTGAGGCGGTCCATACCGAACGCGATCGCGACGAGATATCCGATGGCCGCGGTCATTGCCATCTGACCGATCCCGGTGACCAGCGCCACGGGTCCGGTGCTGCGGATCATCTGCAGATCGAGCCGGAGCCCGATGAGGAACAACAGCAGCGAGATGCCGAACTCGGCCAGCAGTTCAACGGTGCTGTCGGCTGACACCCATCCGGTACCCACGGGGCCGACCGCAATGCCCACCACGATGAACCCGACGATGAGCGGCTGACGCAGTCGGGATGCGATCAGCCCGGCGACTGTGGCCATCGCCAACACCGCAGCCAGGGTCGGAAACGGATGCAAATCCATGTTCCGGAGTTTATTTCCGCGCTCGCAGATACTTCTCCCCTGCCACTGCCAGGCTGATGACGCCCGCGATGCGTAACCGTGATGGCGGTCCGAGTTCGCCTCGTAGACCATTCCTCAGGCCCGGTCCTCGGACCGGAGGTGTAACCCAGCGGTGAGAGCATCGCTCATCAGATCCGACGCCGAGAGCCGGTCGCGGACGTGCGACCTGGGAAGACGAGTTGGCCGCACGCGCGCCACGGGATCGAGCGCGTCCGCCACGAGACCGTCCGTACGGTCAATGACCGCCACTCTGTCCGCCGACCACGCGTGTGACCGGCCACCTACGCCGGTGCCGCCGCGTGATGGCTGGGGAATACCCCCACGGGTACTATGGCTCTAGTCAGAGAAAGGAGCGACACCCATGGTTGGTGACGAAGACGCGATTGCGGCAGTGCTCAACAGGCTGCGCAGAGCGCAAGGACAGCTCACAGGCGTGATCTCGATGATCGAACAAGGCCGCGAATGCAAGGACGTCGTCACACAGCTGGCCGCGGTGTCGCGGGCCCTGGACAGAGCCGGCTTCAAGATCGTCGCCACCGGCATGCGGGAATGCCTCACCGGCGAGGCCGCTGACGGCAAGCAGCCGATGACCGAGGCCGAGCTGGAGAAGCTGTTCCTGGCCTTGGCCTGATGCACGATCAGCACGAAGGGTTGGAGGAACCGTGAGCTACGCATTGTCGACGACGCTGCACACCACGTTCGAGGACGCCGTCGGTCGGACCCGGAAAGCGCTGGCGGACCAGGGTTTCGGTGTTCTGACCGAGATCGACATGAAGGCGACGTTGAAGGCCAAGCTCGGCGAGGACATGGAGGACTACGTCATCCTCGGCGCCTGCAACCCGCCGCTGGCGCACCGCGCGATCAACGCCGACCGCCAGATCGGATTGTTGTTGCCCTGCAACGTCGCCGTGCGTGCCGACACCACGGCGGGGGGTGACGCGGTGATCGTCGACGCCATGGACCCACAGGTGATGGTCCAGCTTTCCGATCAGCCGGCAGTGCGGGCGGTCGCCGAGGAAGCCGCGGCCAAGCTGCAGGCTGCCATTGACACCCTGCAGTCTCAGTAGGTCAGCCCGGCCAGCAGCGCATACGAATAACGCACGACGCGCCGAATCCCGACGTGCTGTCCGTGTTGATGAGCCACGGTACGGAGCTCCACGTCGTGCCTGGCACGGCTGCCGACGGCGAGCGCACACTCCCCTGGTGGGTCCGCCCACCGAGGCTGGCGTGGAAGGGACTGTACGTCACCCCGGCTGACCGTTCTCAGCCGACGGAAATCGCCAAAGCGGCTGCGCCGTCCCGCACCGGGTCTACCGTGCAATCAGGTGGACGCCGAAGGAGCTTGCGATGACAACCACTGAAGACAGACTCGACATATTCCTCGGCAAGGCGGTCGGCGATCTGGGTGCCGCCGCGAGTGCCGTTCTCGTATCGATCGGTGACGAGCTCGGCTTGTACTCCGAGCTCGCCAAGCAGCCGTTGTCGGTCGAGGAACTGGCCCGGACGACGGGCACCAACGAACGCTATCTCCGTGAGTGGCTCGCCAACCAGGCGGCGGGTGGCTACATCGAATTCGATGAGGCCGGCGACAAGTACTACCTGAACGAGGAACAGTCGGCGTGCCTCGCCGACCCCGACGGCCCGGTCGACCTGCCGGGCGCGTACCAGATCATCCGGGACCTCTTCGCGGTTCGCGATCGTGCAGTGGCGAACTTCCGCAGCGGCGACGGCATGGAGTGGGGCGAGCACCATCCATGTCTTTTCGACGGTACAGAACGTTTCTTCCGGGCGGGCTACCACGCCAATCTGCTGACCTCGTGGCTGCCCGCCATGGATGGAGTGGTCGAGAAGTTGACTGCGGGCGGCCGGGCCGCTGACGTCGGCTGCGGCCACGGCGCGAGTACCGTCCTTATGGCGCAGGCGTTTCCGAACTCACAGTTCGTCGGGATCGATTACCACGGGCCGTCAATCGATACTGCCCGCGAGCGGGCGGCGACATCGGGTGTGGACAACGTGACCTTCGAAGTTGCCGACGCCACGTCCTACGAGAGCAATGACTACGACCTCATCGCATTCTTCGACTGCCTACACGACATGGCCGATCCCGCCGGTGCGGCGCGTCATGCGAGAGCAGCGCTCAAACCCGACGGCCACTGCCTGCTGGTCGAGCCCTTCGCCAATGACGACGTCGGCGACAACTTGAACCCGGTGGGACGACTCTTCTACGCCGCCTCGTCGCTGATCTGCGTGCCGGTGTCGCTCGCGCGGCGGGGTCCGGCGTTGGGAGCGCAGGCCGGCGAGCGGCGGTTGAGGAAGGTCGTCGTCGACGACGGCGGCTTCGCTCAGTTCCGCCGTGCGACGGAGACCCCGTTCAACCTGATCTTCGAAGCGCGACCCTGAGGACCCACGCAGCACTGCCGCAACGGTCACCCCAGCAGTAGTCGGGTCGCGCGCTTGAGGACGTCGGCACGGGTGCTGCCGGGGTGTTCGGCCAACACGAAGTGGTTACCGATCGCCAGCGCGAACGCGAGCAGGCTGCGGGCCTCTACCTCGTCGGGGTCGGCACAGTATTCCGAGATCAGATCGCGGAGATAATCCATCCGGTGGTTGTCGACGCGCGCCAGACGGGCCGCGACGGCGGCGTCACGACGGGCCCAGTCGCGGACCGCGAGGTCGATGGGCAGGAGTTCGTCGGAGAACGTCAACGTGCCTGCGCGCCTGACCTTCCGACGCGCGTCGCCACCCTCGGTTTCGACCCGCCGACGCACCTCGTCGGTGCTCCTGCGCTCCCAGGTGTCGAGCAGCGCGTCGAGGAATCCGGGACGGCTGTCGAACTGGTGATAGAACCCACCCCTCGTCACCCCCAGCGTCTGGGCGAGCACGTCGACGCGCACGACATCGGGTCCGCCGTCGGCGAGTGCGGCCAAACCCGCCTCGATCCAGGCCTCGCGCGGGGTGCGCGTGGATGCAGGCATGCGTACTTCCTAATTGACAACGTCCGAGAATGATACATACAGTAGTGTATGGTTCACGCCCGAGCGCGCCTCGACCCCTCTACACACTCAGCCCAGCCCTGGCGAATACACGCCATCGCCAAGGACTTTCGACTCGAGGATGTGTGGGCGCTGCCCGCTCGGGGCGGACCTGATGACTTTCCCCGGCTGCTCTCGCTGATTCGGTCGCTGGACCCGAGTGACTCCTCGCCCGTCGTCCGCGCGTTGTTCGCCATTCGGTGGCGGCTGGGCGCCTGGCTGGGTACGGACCGGCCGGATGCGGGCCTGGACGCCCGCGTCGAATCCCTGCGCACCCGGTTGCCCGACGACCTGCTGGGCGACACCGGCCTCGGGGTCTCCGAAGCGCTTCCGTTCCGCCCTGTGTACGTGACCGACCGTGAGGCGGCTTTCGAGATCGCGAACACGACGATGCACGGCGTCATGCACCTGGGATGGGTGCCCGACGGTGCAGGCGGTTACCACGGCCAGATGGCGGTACTGGTGAAGCCGAATGGACTCCTCGGCCGCGCATACATGGCTGCGATCACACCGTTCCGGCATGTCGTCGTCTACCCACAGATGCTCGGCTTCATCTCACGGCGCTGGCGCGGGGGCGCCCGACAGATCGCCGTCCCCGAGGCCCTCCGTGGGCTGAGCTCCCTGCCGCGCGTCGACTACGCCGACGCCTTCTTGGTGAACACCGGCGCCCACCCCGACCGGACCGCGCAGGACTGGGCCCGGGCCATCCTCGAGGGCGCCCCGGCGACCACCCGAGCCGAACTGCTGGCGGGGTGGTCGGCACTCGGCCTGAAATCAACCGACGCCACCGCGTCCGTGCTGGGCTGGGCGATCCGTCGGCAGACCGAAGAAAGTGTGCTGCTGAGCCGGGATTCACGCGTCGGCATGCCCGGCGAGCTGCTGTTTTCACTAAGCCCTGATGCGCTGGTCTTCGCCACGTTCGTGCACCACCGCACCCCGGCCACCCGCGCGCTGTGGGCGGTGGTCCGGCACGCCCACGTGCGCACGGTGCTCGAACTGCTCGACCGAGCTGGCCGCGCCCCCGTCGCGGCAACGTTAAACGCTGGTAACTAACACGTTTTCCCGAACTCCTGAGTTTTGCACAGTGACCTCCCGGGTACATCCACGCAGTCCGTCGGGGAGCAATGAAGCCGGCCGCGGTTGGAACAGAAGATCGGACGGTCGAGATGAACAGAGTCAGTCGTTGGTTTGTGGCGGTAGCGCCAGTCGTACTGGCAGTGGCGGGCTCACCCGTCGCCGCTGCGCCCGCGTACGCCGCTCCGTGTCCCGACGTCGAAGTGGTATTCGCACGGGGCACGTTCGAGCCACCAGGCGTCGGTGCGACCGGACAGGCCTTCGTCGATTCGCTCCGGGCGAAGACGGCTGGCAAGTCCGTCGACGTCTATGCCGTGAATTACCCTGCGTCGCTTGACTTCGCCACCGCTGCCGACGGCGTCATCGACGCGAGTAACAGGGTCATCGAGATGACGGCGAACTGCCCCGACACCAAGGTCGTGCTGGGCGGTTATTCGCAGGGCGCGGCCGTGGCGGCCTACCTCACCGAGGACGCCATCCCCGAGGGCTACATCCCACCGCCCGGCATGACCGGGCCGATGCCGCCGTCGGTGGCCGATCACGTCGCCGCGGTGGCGCTGTTCGGTAAACCGTCGAGCGGCTTCCTGCAGATGATCCACAACGGTGCGCCGCCGATCACCGTCGGCGCAGGCTACCTGGGCAAGACCCTGGACCTGTGTATCGCCGAGGATCCCATCTGTTCGCCGAGCGGCGGCGACAACGGTGCTCATGGTGCGTACGCGATCAGAGGTCTGACGGATCAGGCGGCGGACTTCGCGGTCGGTAAGTTGCCGCAGGATGGGGCGGTCCAACCGGTCGATCAGGCCGCGGCCCACGGGTAGCCGGACGATGCGCCGGCCGGGCGTCACGCATAGCCGAGGGCGCCGTTCTCGGCCTTGATCCGGACGTTGAGTACCAGTGCATTGGCCAGGCTGAACACCAGGGCTGTCACCCAGGCGGAATGCACCAACGGCAGTGCAGCCACCTCCGCGGCGACTGCGGTGTAGTTGGGGTGATGCAGCCACCGGTACGGGCCGCGCCGGACCAGCGGAGCGCCTGGAATGACGATCAGGCGCGGATTCCAGTGCTTGCCGAGAACGGTCACGCACCACCAGCGGACCACGGTGCTGGCCACGACGACCGCGAACATCGGCCAGCCCAACCACGGAATGAACGGCCGATGCGCGGCCGCCACCTCGACGGCACAGGAAACCAGCAGCAGCGCATGCATGCTCACCATCGCCGGGTAGTGGCGCCGGCCGAACTCCCTGCCCCCGTTGGCGAATGACCATGACGCGTTGCGCCGGGACACCGCGAGCTCCACCAGACGCTCGGCGCCGACCAGCAGAATGAACAAGTAGTACATCGCAATCCCCTACCAGCTCAACAGCAGCAGCTCGAAGCTGAAGCCCGGCCCCATTGCCACCATCAGACCCAGGGAGCCCGCGGCCGGCGGTTCGGCGAGCGTGCGACCGAGGACGTCGAGCACTGACGCCGAGGAGATGTTGCCGTGGTCCCGCATCGACTGCCAGCTGTGACGCAGCGCGTCTTCGGGCAACCCCACCGCACTCTCGATCGCATCGAGAACCTTGGGACCGCCGGGATGGCAGATCCAGGCGCCGATGTCGTCCTTGGTCAACCCGTGGTCGGTCAGGAACCGGGTGATCTCCCCATCGAGGTGATCATCGGCCATTCGCGGGACGTCCCGCGACATCACCAGCTGGAAACCACTCGAGCTGACATTCCACCCCATGACGTCGACGGTGCCGGGAAACAGCCTGCTCCGCGTCGCGACCACCCGCGGACCGCGAAGCGCGGCCGGGGTGCCCGGAACCGTGTCCGCCCCGGTGGCGACCACCGCGGCCGCACCGTCGCCGAACAGGCACACGCCGATGAGGGCGGGGATGGAGGTGTCCTCCCGTTGCAGGGTCAGCGAACACAGTTCGACCGACAGCAGCACAGCGACATGCTGCGGGAACCCCCGCAGGTAGTCGTGCACACGTGCCAGCCCGGCCGCACCGGCCACGCAGCCGAGGCCGAACAGCGGAATGCGTTTGACGTCGGGCCGCAACCCGAGGCGTGAGACGATCCGCGCGTCGATGGTCGGCACCGCGATCCCGGTGCTCGACACCGTGACGAGCGCGTCGACCTCATCCGGCTGGACGTGTGCGGCTGCGAGCGCCGAACGTACGGCTTGCTCCCCCAGTTCCGCAGACACTTCGAGGTAGGCGGCGTTGGCTTCGGTGAACCCCGTCAGCTTCGGATAGCGATCCAACGGCAGGGCGAGGTTGCGATGCTGCACCCCGCTGCTGTGTGCGAAGCGCGCGAATCCGGGCTCTGCGAAGTCGGTGAGCTCACGGGCCACCTCGTCCTGGCTGTAGCGGTGCGGTGTGAACGCCACCGACGTCCCCGCGATCTGCGGAGCTCCCGGATCAGGCACGAAGGTGGGGCTAATGGATGGGGAAAAGGTTGTATCAGTCATGTGAGTTGTCACGGGACCAGCCAACAAATCGTTCAACAAATGCGGCCTTAGTGAAATAGTCGACAATCTCACCTCAACGTAACGAATGAAGCGTATAACGCCTGGCAGAGACCGTTTTTATGAGATAAAGACTCTTATTCGCTTAATGGCGGCTGAGAATTCACAGCCTCATCCGCAATTCTGGCAGAGTGCTGGAATTCAGCGGGTAAATTGTTGGGATTAGTGGGGTAAGCGGGCGACCGATCATCCCCACCCCGGCGCGCTTGACACCTGTCAACAGTGGGGCTGGGCTCACTGCTAGGTTCATCGCGTGGCTGGTACCGCAGACCTTCTCATCGAACGCCCCACGGATCTCAGCGCCGACTGGTTGACCGCTGTTCTCGGCCAAGGCACCGTCGCCGATTTCGCCGTCGAACGCATCGGCACCGGCCAGATGAGCGAGTGCTACCGCGTCACGCTGACCTACGCGGACGACAGCACCGGCCCAGGGTCGGTCGTGCTCAAGATCGCCGCCACCGACCCCAGCAGCAGGCAGACCGGCCAGGCGCTCGGACTCTACGAGCGCGAAGTCCGGTTCTACACCGACATCGCGCCGGGACTGTCCGGGCCGGTCGCGCCGTGCTACCACGCCGCCTACGACCCCGAGAGCGGCGCCTTCGATCTGCTACTCGGTGACGCGGCTCCCGCGACCGTCGGCGACGAAGTCCGCGGGGCCACCGTCGGACAGGCTGCGCTGGCACTGGCCGCACTCGGCGAGGTGCACGGAGCCCTGATCGGCGACACCGCGCTGGCAGGTGCTGCGTGGCTGCACCGCGAATCGCCGTTGAACCAGGCGTTCGTCGCCCAACTGTGGGCCGGGTTCTCCGAGCGCTACCGCGACGAGATCGGCCCGACGCACCGGCTGGTGTGCGAGCAGATTGGTCGCCGCGTTCGACGCCCACCTCGCCGCCGAAGCGGCAGAGGGACAGGTGCAGGGCCTGATCCACGGTGACTACCGCCTCGACAACATGCTGTTCGGCCAGCCCGGCGCCGACCGGCCGCTGACCGTGGTGGACTGGCAGACCGTCACCTGGGGACCGGCCTTCACCGATGTCGCCTACTTCCTCGGCTGTGCGTTGCCGGTTGAGGCGCGCCGCGACCACTACGACGCGCTGCTGCGTGCCTATCACCAAGCGCTGGGTGCGAGGCCGCCGGTGGATCTCGACACTGTCCGCAGCGGGGTCCGCCGCCAGAGCTTCTTCGGCGTCATGATGGCGATCGTGTCGTCCATGCTCGTCGCGCGGACCGAACGCGGCGATCAGATGTTCATGACCATGTTGCGGCGGCACTGCGAGCACGTCCTCGACACCGACGCGCTGGCCGTTCTACCGGAAGCCGCAGTGCCCGAACCGCTTCAGCCCGCCGCAGACGACGAGGGCCCGCACCCACGTGGTGCCGGGGAGTTGTGGAACGAGAGCTGGTACTTCGATTTCGCCGACGTCCACCAGGGCGTCGGCGGGTGGGTCCGTCTCGGGCTGGTACCCAACCAGAACACCGCATGGATCAACGCCCTGCTGTCCGGCCCGGACATGCCGACGATCGCGATCGTCGACTTCGCGGCCGCCCTGCCTGCCAATCCGGCCGACGTCCGCACGGGCTCGGCACATCTCACGTTCGAGGCGACGGAACCGTTGCAGACCTACCGGGTGACCGTGCAGGGGCGCGGCGAGGCCTACGACGACCCCGCCGCCCTGTTGCGGGACGAGCCGGGCCGGCCGACGGAGTTGACGATGGACCTCACGTGGACGACGGTGAGCGCGCAGGCCACGTTTGCCGACAACGGATTGCCGATCACCACATCGCTGACGATGCAGCCCGGCGGCCTCACGGTCGAGTTGGACCTCCGCGGCCACGCACCGGTGCGGCTGACCGCCGACGACGGCCGGGTCAGCTACTTCCCGCGCGCCTGGGCGTCCGTCACGACCAGCGACGGGCGTGTCGGCGTCGGCTGGGTGGAATGGAACCGCAACGCCCGCTGATGGCGGTCCTGCGTGGACGCTGCGTCGACTGATCGCGTCGGTCGGCGACAGAGAAACGGCGCTGTCTGCTCAACGGCGGGTGCCTTCACAAGTCGCCTAACGCTGGTACGGCGCACCCAACCGCGGCCAGCACTGCCTACAGCTGTTCCCGAAGTTGTCTCAGCGAAACCTTTTGCCGCAGTTTCCAACTGATCGACGAGACCGGTGCCACACTTGAGGCGCCATGGGTCGAAAGATCCGCCGCCGAGGCCTCGGGTCGAACCGCTGCAGCAAACTTTTCGGGCGTGGGTCGCCGGTTCGGGTTATGCTTGGTGCGTATTCCAGCGCAATTGCTTGCCCGGTTCAGACATCAGCCCGTGAGACGCAGCGCATAGCCGTACTGACCCTCGGAGCCGATATGGGCACGCAATCCCAACCCGCCGATAGCCGTTCCCAGTGCATGGTCGATGACCACTGGGATGACACGACAGTGGTCTTGAGCTGCACGGGCACGCTCGACATGCTGACTGCGCCTGAATTGGAACGGCGTATCGCCAGTGCTTTGGACAAACGTCCGACAGCGGTGATCGTCGACCTGTCCGGCGTCGATTTCCTGGCCTCCCACGGCATGAGCGTCCTGGTGGCCACCGCCGAACTGTGCTCGGCCACCGTCGGGTTCTCGGTCGTCGCTGACGGGCCCGCGACCAGCCGCCCGATGCAACTCATCGGGCTGACGGACATCATCGCCGTGCACCCCACCCTGTCCGACGCACTCAAAGATCTCCGGGCGTGACCGGCGTGACGGTCCAGCGCGAAGACGACCTCGCCTGGGAACTCGTCGAGCAGTACCGGGACCTCATGACAGCCGAAGAACGCACCGCGGTCTTCGTCAGCCTCGGCGTCGGTGACTATCCCGCGGCGATTCGCGTAGTCCTCAGCGCCATCGCCACGCAGGGCAAAGCACTCACCGAACGGGCCGCGGCTGACGTCCAAGCGTGGATCGACTGCTATGAATCCGACGCCGAATTCGGCAAGTTGCTGTCCCGCGCAGCCGGCGCAGCGTGACTCCGACACCATAACCGCGAGCTTGACAGCGGCCCCAGTGCTACCCGTGCGTTGTGTCGGGGAAACGTCGGCCGGTAGTTGCGCTCACCAGCAGAGCCACCATCACCAACGCGATGCCCGCGATCTCAGTGATCGTGGGCCGCTGCGCCAGCACGACCGCGCCGACGACGGCCGCGGTGGCAGGCAGTAGCGCCAGCAGCAGCGCGAAGCGTGCCCGCCCGATGGCGGTGAGGACAGCTTGGTCCAGCGCGTACGGAATCGCGCTGGAAAGCACCCCAACGCCGGCGCCCAACAGCCAGGTCATCGGATCAGTGAAGACTGACGCGTCGGTGAGATATTGGCGACCGACGAGCAGCGGAGCCAGAACCACGGCGGCAGCAGCCATCCCCACGGCCAGCGCGTCGAGACCGTCGCCGGTGTCGGCAACCCGCTTGCCGAGCAGGATGTATCCCGCCCACATGCCCGCTGCTGCCAACGCGAAACCCACGCCCGCCCATTCGATGTCCGGCTGCACGCCGGCCAACAGATATACGCCCGCAGCCACCAGGATCACCGCGAGAACGTCACGGGCACGGCGGGATCCGAGGGTCGCCACCACCACTGGGCCGACGAATTCGATGGCGACCGCAGTGCCGAGCGGGATTCGGTCGATCGCCTCGTAGAAGGCGACGTTCATCCCGACCGTCACGAGGCCGAAACCGGTCGCGGTCAACGCCGCGCGGCGAGTCCAGCGGCGCCGCCACGGCCGGCGCCAGGCCAGCAGTACCGCTGCAGCCCCCGCCGCGCGCAGCCACGCCACCGTCGCCGGTTCGGTCGTCTCGAACAGAAAGACCCCGATCGCAGCGCCGAGGTACTGCGAGATCGCGCCGACGATGAAGAAGAGCGGGACCGACCACCCCGGGATCGGTGTCGCCGACGTACTCACCCACCGAGTACAGCAGAACCGAACTGACGGCTTTATGTCCGCGGACATCGGTGCCCCCGCGACGCCGATGGTGAGGACCACAATGGTTGGCATGGTGGTGCACGACATCGGTGCGATGCGCCGACAGATCGGACGGGCGGTGTTCAGCATGGTCGCCGGACCGGACGGGCCGGCGAATCGGACGCGCATTCACGACACGCCGGGGCCGCGGTGGTTCGACGAAGACCGGCCGATCCGGCGGGTGCACGGCGATGCCTCGATGTTCGTCGGCGGGTTGCGCGCGCTGCTGCTGCAGTCCCTGCATCCGCTGGCCATGGCGGGGGTGGCCGACCACTCCGACTACCGGGGCGATCCGTGGGGGCGACTCGCCCGGACCAGCACATTCCTGGCGGTGACCACCTTCGGCACGTCGACCGACGCCCAACGCGCCGTCGACCGGGTACGCGGCATCCACACCCAGGTGCGTGGCATATCAGCCGATGGCCGGCCTTACGAGGCGACCGATCCGCATCTCCTCGAATGGGTGCACATCGCGGAGATCGACAGCTTTCTGCTCGCCCATCAGCTCTACGGAGCCGCACCACTGGATCAGCGGGGGCGCGACGCGTACGTCGCCGACACCGCGCGAGTGGCGATGGCGTTGGGGGTCGCCGACCCGCCCCGCACCGAGAAGGAACTCACCGAACGCATCGACGCCTACCGGCCCGAGTTGACGAGCACCGCTGCCGCCCGCGAAGCTGCGCGCTTCCTGCTGCTGACTCCCCCGCTGCCGCTGCTCGCCAGGGCGCCCTACGCGGTGCTGGCCGCCAGCTCCGTGGCGATGCTGCCGTCGTGGGCCAGAGCACCGTTGCGGTTGCCGTACTTCCCTCCGATGGAGACGACCGTGGTGCGCGCGTCCGGGCGCGTGCTGGTCGGCGGGATCCGCTGGGCGTTGGCGTCCAATGCCTGATGGCACCCGACCGGCTACTGCGTCATTCGAAGATGTGCTTCCCACCGCCGCACTGACGGCTAGCTTAGCTAGCTAGTTCGACCTGAAAGTCGGGGCCGTGGCGGAGCAGCCATGAGCGCGCGGCCGAGAATTGTCGTACCCCTCTGCGATGATGGCGTTATGTCTTCGACCGCAGCATCTTTGGCCGCTGGGGTGCGCCCCGGTGAGCGGCTTGAGGTGTTGTTCGAGGAGTTGGCGGAGTTGGCCGGGCAGCGCAACGCGATCGACGGGCGCCTCGTGGGGATCGTGGCCGAACTGGACCGCGACGAGCTCTGCGGTGCCACGGGTGCGCGGTCGGTGGCGGCGTTGGTGGCCTGGAAGCTCGGCGCGTCATCGACCAACGCGCACACCATCGCTGCGGTCGCGCACCGGCTCGAGGAGTTCCCCCGCTGTGTGGCGGGTTTGCGGGAGGGCCGGCTGTCACTGGATCAGGTCGGGGTTATCGCGGGGCGGGCGGCCGCGGGGTCCGATGAGCACTACGCGCAGCTGGCTGCCAGCGCCACGGTCAGCCAGCTGCGCACCGCGGTCAAGCTCGAACCGCGACCCGAACCCGAACCACGGCCCGAACCCGATCCTCGACCCGAGTCCGATCCGCGACCCGAGTCCGATCCCGATCCGGATCGTCGGTCGGAGCCGCAGCGGTCCATCAGCAAGACCACCGACGAGGAATCCACCTGCTGGCGGATCACGCTTCCGCACGTCGAGGCGGCGAAGTTCGATGCCGCGTTGGCCTCTCATCGGGATGCGCTGGTCGCCGACTGGAAGCGCGACCACGAGACGGGCGACGCCGAGGGCGGCCGGGTGTGCGATCAGGCGCCGCCGTTTCCCAACACCGTCGATGCGTTCCTGAGCCTGGTCGAGGCCGGCTGGGATACCGAGGTGGCCCGCCGGCCGCACGGGCAGCGCACCACCGTCGTCGCGCACGTCGACGTCGACACGCGCCTCGCCGCGCTGCATCTGGGTCCGCTGCTCTCAGACGACGAACGCCGCTACCTGCTCTGCGAGGCCACCTGCGAAGTCTGGTTCCAACGCCACGGCCAGGTGATCGGTTCAGGGCGGGCGACCCGCACGGTCAGCCGCCGGCTGCGCCGCGCGCTCGAGCACCGCGACCGCACCTGCGTGGTTCCCGGCTGCGGGGCCACCCGCGGTCTGCACGCCCACCACATCCGGCACTGGGAAGACGGCGGCCCCACCGACTTGTCCAATCTCGTGCTGGTGTGCCCCTTCCATCACCGGTTGCACCACCGGGGGATCATCACCATCGCCGGACCGGCCCACCACCTCACGGTCACCGACAGCGCCGGGCGAGCACTGCGCGCGGGATCACTGGCCCGGCCACCGACCACACCCCCACCCGCGGTCGCCCCCTACCCCGGGCCCACCGGCGAACGCGCCGACTGGTGGTGGTATGAGCCCTTCCAACCACGACCACCGACCAGTAACTAGCTTAGCTAGCTACCTAGCCGAACTCGATGATCTGCCGTACCGCGTTGCCGTCGGCCAGTTCATCCATCGCGGCGTTGATCTGATCGAGCCCGATCGTCGAGGAGACCAACGATTCGACCGCAAGCCGTCCGTCCCGCCACATCTGCACGAAGCGCGGAATGTCACGGGCGGGGACCGACGAACCCAGGTAGCTGCCGATCAGCGAACGGCCCTCCGCGACGAAACCCAACGGGGACAGAGTGATTCGCGCATCCGGGCGGGGCAGCCCAACAGTGATGGTGCGCCCGCCCGGAGCGGTGAGGCCGATCGCAGTCTCCAGCGCGGCAGGGTGACCGACCGCCTCGATCACCACCGCGGCTTTCAGGCCGCGATCGGTTGCCTCCTCGGGGGTGCAGGCGTCGTGGATGCCGAGCGCGCGGGCCCGCTCGAGTTTGTCGCCCAACGGGTCGATGCCGACGACGTGGACGTCGTCGTGGGCCAGCGCGGTGAGTACCGCGGCCATTCCGACACCACCCAGCCCCACAACCGCCACCGTCTGGCCGGGGCGCGGCCTGCCGGCATTGAGGACGGCGCCACCACCGGTGAGCACCGCACAGCCCAGCAGCGACGCGAGCACCGGCGGAACGTCGGCGTCTACGGGCACGACCGAGCGGCGGTCGACGACGGCGTGGTCGGCGAAGCCGGAGACCCCGAGGTGGTGCATCACCGGCTCGCCCTCGCGGCTCAACCTGATGTCGCCGTCCATCAGGGTGCCTGCCCCGTTGGCGGCGCTGCCGGGAACGCAGGGAGCCAGCCCATCGGTCGCACAGCCGGCGCACTGTCCGCACCGCGGCAGGAAGGTCAGCACGACCCGTTGGCCGACGGCCAGATCGGTTTCGCCGCCGACGCGTTCGACCACACCGGCGGCCTCGTGGCCGAGAAGCATCGGCACCGGCCGCACCCGGTTGCCATCGATCACGGACAGGTCCGAGTGGCACAACCCGGCCGCCTCCACGCGCACCAGCAGCTCGTTCTCTCCTGGCGGCGCGAGGTCCAGATCGGCGATCGTCAGGGGCGCGGAGGTGGCATACGGGCGGGGCAACCCGATGTGGTCGAGTACGGCGCCGCGGATCTTCATAAGGCTCAGCTTGCCCTGAATGTCAAACTACGGCCATGACGAGTGACGAGCGGTCGCTGCGAAGCGGTGACTTCCCGGTGCACTGGCCGGTGCTGACCCGGTGGACCGACAACGACATGTTCGGCCATCTCAACAACTCGGTGTACTACGCGTTGTTCGACACCGCGATCAACGCATGGATCAACACCACCACGGGCATCGACCCGTTGACCGCCCCGTGGCTCGGGGTGGTCGCGGAGTCTGGATGCCGCTACTACACCGAGCTGAAGTTCCCCGATCCACTCGCGGTGGGATTGGCCGTCGCGCGATTGGGGCGCAGCAGCGTCACCTACCGGCTCGCGGTGTTCCAGGCAGCGCACGATCCACTCGGCGGCGGCGACCATGCGGTCGCGGCGGTCGGGCACTGGGTGCACGTGTACGTCGACCGCGCCACCCGCCGCCCCATACCGATTCCCGATGAGGTGCGCATGCTGCTCGAAGGCGCTCGCATCACAAGGTGAGCGCGAGTAGCCCTCTCACCGCCACGTCGGCGGTCAGCGCGCCCGCACGCATCGGATCAATTTTCCGGCGGTCGGGGTTTCAGCAGCGCCGCCAGCTCGTCGCGGTTGCTGGTAGCGGTCTTCGTCATCGCCTTGTAGATGTGGCCTTCGACGGTACGAATCGAGACGTGCAGCTTCGAGGCGATGTCTCGGTTCGTCAGGCCCTCGCTCAGCAATGCCACGATCTCACGTTCCCGGTCGGTGAGCGGCAGGGGCGAACATGCCTGGCTCAGCGCGGGGGTTTGCACGTGGCCGCATTGGGCAGCAAGGGCTTCCGCTTGCGCAGCACATGTCAACGCCGACCCACGCAGGCCGTCGAGTCGATAGGCGATCGCCGCATGTGCCATCGCATCGGCGGCGGCAACGCGATCCCCCAATTCATCGAATGCCTCTGCCAGAGAGGCTAACTCGGCTGCGTCGCTGTCATGCAGGGCTGCGGCGAAGCGGCTCGCGACGCCCACCCGCGGTCCCTCGACTATCGCCTCGAGCTCATGAAGCCGCGGCCCACAGGAACGATCGCCGAACTGCGCCGCGGTCTGCAGGCAGATCACCTCCACCGCGAACCGGCCCTGTGCTGCGGCCGTTTCGGCGGTATGCCGAAGGACATCGATGCCCTCACTGACCGCACCCTGGCCGGCCGCCATCCATGCCCGGGCGAGACCGATCTCATAGTGCAGCGGCCGGAACGGCCGTCGTAACCGATCCAGGGAGCCGAGCACGTCGGCCGCCTCGGTCGTCTGTCCGCACATCGCGAGCGCGGCAGCCTGGAACACCCGGTAGCGATACCCCCACCCGATGGCATGACCTGAGGCGGACATGGCGGTGGACGCCTGGAGCAGCAACCCGGCTGCCGCATCAAGGAGTCCGGCACCGAGTGCGGCGTGACCGGCGATGGCAAGCCCGAGGAAACGCGCCACATCGGGGAGATCGGCCGCGTGCCGGCGCTCCCGATCGGCGAGATCAAGGGCCCCGCTGACATCGCCCGACAACAGCAGTGCGCCGACGTGGGCGTCGGCGATGTTGAAGTGCATGTGTGGCGCGTCGGAACTTCGGACGATCGCGTATCCCGCCTCGGCCGCCGCCACCGCCTCGGCGGTGCGTCCGGCGTCTCCACAGATGTTCGTCAGGACCCATGCCGTTTCAGCGCCGATGACCGCGGGCAACTCCTCGAGGACGAGGTCCTCTGCTTCGGCCAGCGAGACGTCCGGACGGTCGGTCGCGAACCAGTACACCGCGCGGACGGCATCGATGCAGCGGCGGGCAGGGCCGGTGGTGAGATGCGATGCGCCGTCGATGATCTCTTTCGCCCTGTCCGGCTCGGCGAGCGCCCACAGCATGTTGCTCGCCCGTAAGTAGGTGAACCGCGCGAACTCGTCCTCGGTCAACTGAGCGACCGGAACCTCGGCGAGCACTCGTTCCGCGGACGATCCATCTCCGAGCCACGACAACGCGTGGGCACGGATGAACGTCGCTTCAGGTCCGGCGCCGACCCGGGTCGCGGCCTCGGCCAGCCGATTGGCCAGCGAAAGATCGGCAAGGCAGACCGCGCCTTGAGCGGCCCTGACCAGCAGCTCGCCGTCGGGCGGGAGATCGGAGTCGAGGGTCAATGCCGCCCGGCGGACCAGGATTCGGACGTCGTCTCGGTTGTCGGCGACGGCCAGCTCGGCCGCGACGAGCCCGCGTAGCCGGCGCAGCGTGGTGGTCGCCGCCCGGTTCCTTCGAACCTCGCCGTAAAGCGGGTGTGCCACCCGCACTTCGACGCTTCCGGCGACTTGCTCGACGCTGATCAGTCCGCGAATGTCGGCCTCCTCGACGGCATCCGGGTCGGTGATGCGCTGCAGCGCGGACAGTTCGATGGGCTCGCCGACGGCGAGCACGTCGATGACGGTGCCGACTGCGGGCCGCAGCGCCCCGATGCCGGATTCGATCAGTTCGACCAGGCTGTGCGGCACCGTGGCCGAACGGCTCCACTGCCAGTGGCTCCCCTGCAGTTCGAGTCGGCCACCGGCGACTTCCTGCTCGACGATATGGCGTAGATACAGGACGTTGCCACGGGTCAGCTGATAGAGACGATTGGCGGTGTCGGGGTCCGGCGAGCCGGCCAGGCTCGCCGACAGCAGCGTGGCGGTGTCCTCAGGCGGCAGCGGCTCGAGGTCGAGCCGGTCGAAATCGCCGAGCTTCCAGAGTTCCTGTAGTCCGTGCGGAACCAGTTCGCCATCTCGCAGGGTGAGCACCAGCTTGACGTTCTGCCGCTGGATGAGCTGTTGCAGCACGAACATCGACAGTTCGTCGAGCAGGTGCACATCGTCGACACCGACCACGACCGCGGCGGCATCTGCCGCGGAGGAGAGCGACTCGATCACACTCCACACCAACTGCAGGCCGTCGCTGCCGGTCGGGCCCGCCCATGACGCCAGCGCACCGAGCGGAAGCTTCCGCGCCGACGAGGTGCCGACCACCCGTCGCACGACGGACCCGCGCGCCGCGGCGGCATCGAGAGCCTCGGTGGCGATGCGACTTTTGCCCACCCCTGCCGCACCGCTGATCACGATCCCGGACACATTGGGCTCCGACAACGCGGCGTCGATGAGCCGCATTTCCTTCTCGCGACCCATCAGAGGCCACGTCAACCGCATGCGCAAAGGGTAAAGCAGCAGCTACGCGCAGCGCAGGACAACTCATGTCCGACAGTCCACCGATGTTCGCGGGGTCTGGGGCGCAGATAGCCCAGCAAATCCGACACTGCGCAAAATGCTCCACTTCGGCCGGGGGTGCAAGTAGTGCACACCGGCAGAATTCGCGAGATCAGTAGTTCACTACCCGTGTGTTCCAGGTCACGTGGCGCGATGATTGACCAGTGGCGCATAGACCGCAGCGAGGTGCAATCAAGATGGCGGAAGTATTTACGCGTTCAACTACCCCGCATAGCACCGGCATTCGCTCCCCCCGCTGGGCCGGGCAATGAGCGTGCTGTCTGCTGCGCGCGCGGCAGCTCCCCTCAACGGGACGGTGCCCTCGCTGCGCCGGGTCGCCCGCACGACACCCGGTGTGGTGGTGCTCGTCGCGCTCGCCGTCGTGGTGTGCTGCGCGGTCGCCGCAGCGGTATGCGTCGCCGACCTCAACCACCGCATCGCCGAACACAACACCGTGCTGCAGCGTTCCGAACCATTCGCCTACGCCGCGCAGAACCTCTATGCGGCCCTGTCGGAAGCCGACGCTGCCGCGGCGTCGGCATTCCTGTCCGGTGGGATCCAGACCGCGGCGATGCGGGAGCGCTACCAGCAGGCTGTGGCGGCCGCCGCCGCAGCGCTGACGGATGTCACGGCCGGCGCCACCGACGAGGACCTCCGCACTGCGGTGGCCGACATCGCGGCACAGCTGGCGACCTACACCGGCCTGGTCGAGGCCGCTCGCGCCAACAACCTTCAGGGATTCCCCGTCGGCTCGGCCTATTTGCGCGAGGCATCGGCCTTGATGCAGAACGAACTTCTTCCCGGCGCCGAGCAGATCCTGGCTCGTGACCTCGCCGCGGTCGACGCGGGCCAGCGCAGCGTCGGCTCTGTATCCACCGTCAGCATCGTGCTGCTTTCGCTCCTGCTGATCGGCACGGCTGTCGGATCGTGGATCCTGGCGCGCCGCACCAACCGGCAGTTCAACCTCGGTCTGATGGTCGCGGCGGTGTGCGTACTGGTCGCGATCACGTGGATCGTCGTGGCCACCCGGTTGGCGGCCGCCGATATCGAGCGCAGCCGCAGCGAGGGCACGGCGAGGATCGAACAGCTCGCCAAGGCGCGCATCCTCGCCCAGCGGGCCCGCACCGATGAGACGCTGCAACTGATCGGGCGTGGCGACATCACTGCCGGCGAGCAATCCTTCCAGGCACACATCGACGAATTACTCGCCCAACTCGAGGCCGGGCCGCCGGCCGCCGTGTCGGGCATCCAGAGATGGACCGCCAGCCACCAGAAGCACGTGCAGGCCTATCTGGACGGTGACTACCCGGCCGCGGTATCGCAGGCGATCGGCTCAGATCCCGGCGCATCGGCCGCCCAGTTCGGCATCGTGGAGGCGGGCTTGCGTGACGAGGTCGAGGAGACCCGGGCCGCACTGCGCGAGCACGTCTCGACGGCGGGCCGCGCGCTGGCGTGGAGCCCGGTGGGAACCATGGTGCTGCTGGCGCTCGCGGGCGTGGCCACAGTGCTCGGTTTATGGCCGCGGCTCAAGGAGTTTCTGTGAACGCGCGCGTTGTCGCGGCACTGCTCGCCGCAGTCACCCTCGCCGCCGGTTGTTCCTCCTCGCCGGCCCCGCCGACGGCGGTGACAGTGGCGCCGGCGACGGTGACACCTGCGGGCGCACATGGGATCACGGCTGCGCCGGCGAGGGCGGACGAGGAATGCGATCGTGAAGCCAGCCTGCGCCCGCGCTCCCAACCAGCGCCCGGTGCGATGCCCTCCGGTTCGACGATGGCGGCGATCGCCGAGCGAGGCCGCCTCGTCGTGGGCGTCGACCAGAACACCTATCTGTTCGGATTCCGCAATCCGTCGACCGGCCAGCTCGAGGGATTCGACATCGATGTCGCCCGCGAGATCGCCCGCGCCATCTTCGGCGACCCCGACCGCATCGATCTGAAGGTCGTCGATGCGAGCCAGCGCGAATCAGCGCTGACCTCAGGCAAGGTCGACGTGGTGGTCCGGACCTACTCGGTCACCTGCGAACGCAGGCGCAGCGTCGCGTTCTCGACGGTGTACTTCTATGCCAACCAGCGCATCCTCGCCGCGAAGGGGTCCGGTATCGACTCTGCCGCCGACCTCGCCGACAAGCGGGTGTGCGCGGTAACTGGAACCACCTCCCTGTCGACACTGTTCGCGATGGAGCCGCGGCCCGCTCTGGTCGGGGTGGCCACGTGGACCGACTGTCTGGTGATGCTGCAACAAGGCCAGGTCGACGCCATCAGCACCGACGACGCGGTGCTGTCCGGGCTCAACAGGCAGGACCCCACCGTCGAGATCACCGGTCCGCCGAGTCTGGCGGTGGAGCCCTACGGCGTGGGCATCAACAAGGACCATGAGGATCTGGTCCGGTTCGTCAACGGTGTCCTGGAGCAGATGCGTGCCGACGGAACGTGGCAGCGCCTCTACGACAGGTGGCTGCTCGGACTCGGTCCGTCACCGGGTCCTCCCGCCGCCCGCTACCAGGATCCGTAATGACGGCGCTGACCCGCGACCAGGTGGACCGCGAGATCTCGGAACGCACAGCAGAACTCGAGGCGTGGGCGGCGGCATTGGTGAAATTGGACACCCACCCGGGCCTCGAGCATGTCCGACGGTATCCCCCTCGCGGAAGGACGGCCGATCGTTGGGTGGCGGTCGAGTCAGCGCTCGCCCAGATGTGGGACGGGCTGCGCTGGATGACATCGATCATGGACGCCGTGCACGCGTTGCGGGCACGGCGTTCGAAGCCGGATCAGACAGACGTCGACGAGCTGACGCGGCTGCTGCGCGAGCGTCCCCTGACGGTGTCGCCGGAAGGCGACTCGCTGGACCGGCCCGTCGTCGGCGGTCTCCCCCCGGCGGTCGAGCGGGTCGGGCTGGCCGACACAGCCGACCGAATTCGTGCCGTCTACCCGGCCGTCGCCGAATTCCTCGCGGCGGTCGACGAGATCGGCACCAAGGTCGCAACCGGACTCGCGCCGTACCTCACACGCCTTGACGAACTCGGCGCAAAATTTCCAGAAGAGCTCACAGATTTTCTTGCGGTATCGGCCACCGATCCCCTGTCATTCACGGCCGACGACGTCCACGCGCGGCTCAGCGCCATCGCACGGGAGATCGAAATTCAGGTAGCGCAACGTGCTGAAGATGCATTCCTGCAGGCGAATTGGTCCGATTCGATGGCGACGACCGGTGTGCAGATCGACCTGCTGCGCGAGGCACTGGAGCAGGCTGGGCGCGCCCGCGCCCACGCCGAACGCAGCGTGCTGACCAGTCCTCTACCGGTGCCCCCCGATCCCGAGCCCGACCTGCGCGACAGGCTGCGCTCGCTGACCGAACCCGACGCGGCCGCGCTGCGTTCGCTGCGTGACCGGATCGCCGCCGCGCTGCAGGACGCCCGCGACAGCGAGGACCTGGCCAGAGGCCTGCTCGACCGCCGCTCAGAACTCAACGGACGCCTGAAGGCGTATCAGGCGAAGGCAGCGCGACTCGGGATCGGCGAAGATCGAGACCTGTTGGCCTCCAGCGCGATCGCCGCAGGCTTGCTTGCACGTAAACCGTGCGATCTTCGAGCGGTGACCCGCGCGGTCAACGATTATCAGCAGCTGATCGCTGAGAAGCGGGGTGCTAGATGACGTGCACCGAAACCGGTTGCGGCGGAACCGTGATCGCCGGCTACTGCGACACCTGCGGGACGGCTCCCGCTGCGGAGTCGCGCAGCGTGCAGACCATGGCCCAACCCGGAGCATGCACCGAGAGCTCGAGTAGAGCCACCCGCAACGGGTCGTCGAAGTCCGCCACGTCCAGGGGCAGGCTCGGCGCGGGCGTGGTCGCGATTCCCCGAATTCCGAAAGGCGACCCGGCCGAGGCGATCCTCACCGACCCGCAGGTCCCGGAACGGCAGCGGTTCTGCGGGAACCCGGAATGCGGCAACCCGGTCGGTCGTGGGTGCGACGGTAAGCCGGGACGTGCGGAAGGCTTCTGCAGCCAGTGCGGTACCCGATATTCGTTCGTCCCCAAGCTGTCCCGCGGCGATGTCGTTGGTGGGCAGTACGAGGTGCAGGGCTGTATCGCGCACGGGGGACTGGGCTGGATCTATCTGGCGATCGATCGCAACGTGCACAACAGATGGGTGGTCCTCAAGGGCCTTGTCAATTCCGGCGACGCCGACGCCATGGCCGCTGCTGCCGCTGAAGCTCTGGCCCTCGCCGAAGTGGAACACCCGAACATCGTCCGCATCTACAACTTCGTCGAACACCCTGACAGCGCCGGCATGCCGGTCGGTTACATCGTCATGGAGTACGTCGGCGGCACGTCGCTCAAACAGATCCGCCAGGCCCACCACGGTCCGCTGCCCCCCGATCAGGCCGTCGCCTACATCATCGAAATCGCCTCGGCGATCGGCTATCTGCACGACAAGGGACTGGCCTACTGCGACTTCAAGCCGGACAACGTGATGCAGACCGACGAGCAGCTCAAGCTCATCGACCTCGGCGCCGCCGTCGACATGGACGACGACAAGTGCGCGATCTACGGCACCCCCGGCTATCAGGCGCCCGAGATCGCCTGGACAGGACCCACCGTCGCCAGCGACATCTACACGGTGGGGCGGACGCTGGCGGTGCTGGTGATGGACATCCGACAGGAGAACGGCCGCTTCGTCGAGCGACTCCCCGAGCCCGAGACAGTGCCGGTACTGGCACAACATGACTCCCTCTACCGCTGCATCGTCCGCGCCACCGACCCCGACCCGGCGCGACGGTTCCACTCGATGGACGAGCTGGCCGACCAGCTGACCGCGGTGCTGCACGAGATCGCCGCAGCGAACGGTGCCGCGGCGCCGCCGAGGCGATCGCACTACTTCAGCCCGCAGCGCGGCGTGTACGGCGGTGGCCACGACGCGATCGTCGTTCCCGCTGAAGTGATTTCGGCGCTGCCCGTGCCGGTCGTCGATCCTGACGACCCGGGCGCAGCGGTGCTCGCCACCACCAGCGGTACCCCACCGGCACAGCTCGAATACGCCCTGCACCTGGCGCGCGGCGGCGCAGAGCAGGCTAACCGATCCTCGATCGAGGTGCCGCTGCGGCTGGTGCGGGCGGCGCTGGAAATGGGCCGGGCGGCGGACGCCCGGGACAGGCTTGCCGAGCTGAGCGCCGCGCTCACAGGGGACTGGCGGTTGCCGTGGTACCGCGCCCAGTGCGCCCTGCTCGAGGGTGAGTACGACAGGGCCGCTACGGACTTCGATGCCGTGCTGGGCATGCTGCCCGGCGAGCTCGCTCCCAAGATGGCGCTCGCCGCTACCGCCGAGTTGCGCAACGCCCCCGCGGACGCCATGCGCTACTACGAGACGATCTGGCGAACCGACGCCACCTACGTCAGCGCAGCTTTCGGACTCGCCAGACAGTGCTCACGGGTCGGAGACCGCGCGGGTGCGATCGCCGCGCTGGACCGGATCCCGCCCGAGTCAGCGTATTTCACGCTCGCCGGTGCCACGGCGGTCGAGATCGTCGTCGACGGCCACACCCCAGAGAGTCTGGACGAACAGACGCTGGTCGATGCCGGGCACCGCGCGGCGGCGCTGATGCTGGAGTCGGCATCCGCACGGGCGGCGATCCGGTTACGCGTCCTCGCATCGGCGTTGGGCTGGCTACAAGCCGACCACACCCCCAAGACTGCCCGGCTGCTCGGTGCCGGCTTCGACGAGCGTGGCGTCCGGATCGGGATGGAACAGTGCTACCGCGTGCTGGCCCACGACACCACCGACATGTGGGAGCGCATCGAGTTGGTGGAGAAGGCGAATGCGATCCGGCCCAGGACCCGGCTATGAGCGGCGCCGAGACAACGTGCCGGGGATGCGCGGCCCCCGTCGCACCCACCGACCGCTTCTGTGAGAACTGCGGCAACGCCTTGTCGGACGTCGCGCGAGTCGCCATTCCGCGACCCGCGACCGCACCGCCTGGCCCCTGCGCGGACTGCGGAAACGATTCCTACGTCGATGACTACTGCGGCCGATGCGGCAACAGGCGCGCCGAGCCCGATCGCGATGACGCCGACCTCGGTGGCATCGTGCTGGTCAGCGACCGCGGACTCGAACACCCGCGCAACGAGGACGCCGCGGCAGCGGGGCTCGTCGGGCCCGCCGGGTCACGGTCCTGGGCGGCGGCCGCCGCTGTCTGCGACGGCGTCTCCACCTCGAGTAATGCACAGACCGCTGCGGTAGCGGCCTCGACGGCTGGGGTGGACGCGATGCTGGCCGCACTCGCCGCTTGCCGCAGCGGGCGCACGGCCGTACTGGCGGGCCTGACCGAAGCGGCGCGGGCCGCGGCGGGCGCAGCCGGGGCGGACTCACCTACCGGGCCGTCCTGCACCTATACGGGCGCGGTCGTCGTACCGACCGATGAGGGCGCGGTGCAGATCAGCGTCGCCAACGTTGGGGACAGCCGGGCGTATTGGGTGCCCGAACCACCCGCCCCCGCCGAACGGCTGACCGTCGACGACACGTTGTCCCAGGAACTGATCACCGCGGGAGCTCACGAGGAATCCGAGGCGGTACAGGCCGGTGCGCACGTGCTGACCCGCTGGCTCGGCGCCGACGCGGCAGCCAAGCCGTGGGCAGACTGCAGCGTGCTCACGATGACCGCCGCCGGACCGGGCTCGCTCGTGCTGTGCACCGACGGGCTATGGAACTACTTTCCCCACGCGGACGACATCGGACGGCTCTGCACGGGAACAGACCATGCGGCAACGGCCCGCGCGCTCATCGACCACGCGCTGCGGTGCGGAGGCCACGACAATGTCACCGTCGCCATCATCCCGATTGGAGGAAGCCATGAGTTCGCCTGAACAGCATGCTATTACGGTGGATGTCGATCACAATCCCTACCTTGCTGAGGGATTCGGGACGGTCGATGCGATCGTCAGTATCACCGTGGGTGGCGAGGGCCCTGCCGAGCCCGCCGATTCGTCCACCCCCCTCGAGCGGGTCGAGGCCATCATCGTCGACTGCTCGACATCGATGCAGTCACCAGCCGGAAAGTTCGACGCGGCAAAGCGGGCGACCGCGGCCGCGATCGACGAACTCGTCGACGGCACCTTCTTCACGATCATCGCCGGTACCCAGAAAGCCTCCCCCGTCTACCCTCTCGACGGACACACCGCCCGGGCGAGCGCGGCGACCCGGGCGGCCGCGGCGCGCGCCGTCGACGGTCTGCGCCCCAACGGCGGGACTGCGATGGGCACCTGGCTCGCCCACGCCCGCGCGATCGCCGGGCAGCACCAAGCAGCGCTCACCCACGTGATCCTGCTCACCGACGGCAAGGACGAGCACGAGACACCCCAGCAGCTCCGCGACGAGATCGCCCTCAGCGAGGGCGAATTCACCTGCGACTGCCGGGGAGTCGGCACCGACTGGCACGTCGGGGAGCTACGCGCAATCTCCTCGGCGCTGCTGGGAAGCGTCGACATCGTCGCAGACCCCGCTGATCTCGCCGCCGATTTCGCGGCCATGATGCGTGCGTCGATGGCCAAGTCCATCCCCGATCTGACGCTGCGCCTGTGGACCCCTTCAGGTGCCCGCGTGGAGTTCGTCAAACAGGTCGCCCCGACGGTCGAAGACCTGACCCATCGGCGCGTCGACGCGGGAAAGCAGAGCGGTGAGTATCCGTTGGGCGCCTGGGGAGCCGAGGACCGCGACTACCACATCCGCGTCGAGGTCGAGCCGGCACCGGTCGGACGCGAGAAGCTGGCCGCGCGGGTGACCGTCGCCGCCGGAGACGCGGTCCTCGGCGAGGGTCTGGTCAAGGCGACCTGGACCGCCGACACCACACTGTCCGCCCGGATCAGTCGCCGGGTCGCGCACTACACCGGCCAGGCCGAACTCGCCCAGGCAGTCCAGGACGGATTGAGCGCGCGAAAGGACGGCGACGACGCCGCCGCGGTCGCCAAACTGCAGCGGGCCATGGAGCTCGCGGTGGAATCGGGCAATACCGGGACAGCCAAGCTGCTGCGCGGTGTCATTGATATCGACGAGCACACCGGCACCGCCCGGCTGCGCCGCGAGGTCGCGGCCGCTGACGAGATGGCCCTGGATGCGCGCTCGACCCGGACCGCCCGCGTGCGGAAGGAGGCCTGATGCCGACCTGCGCCGACGGACACGCGTCGGTCGCCGAGGACTACTGCGACGTGTGCGGGTCGGCGATGGCGGCCCCACCGGGGTCGCCGCCGTCGACAGCACCGTCGAACTGCCCCGCCTGCCGGGCGCCGGTCAGCGGCCGCTTCTGCGAATCGTGCGGCCATGATTCGGCGCTGCCCGCTCCCGACCCGGCCGGGCCGACGCCAGCGGTCAGCGCACCGGTCGCGACAGGCTGGACCGCGCTCGTCGCCGCCGACCGCGAGTTCTACGAACGCGTGCTTGCCGACGGCGGACCCGACACCGTCGCGTTCCCGGAGGTCTACCCCGAACGCCGGATCACGCTGCGGCGCAGGACCAACCTGATCGGACGGCGCAGCCGCGACCAAGGCGTCGAGCCCGAGATCGACCTCGCCATCCACCCGGCCGACCGCGGCGTGTCCACCCAGCACGCCGTCTTGCAGATCCGGGACTCCGGACTCACGATCACCGACCTGGGTTCGACCAACGGGACGACCCTGAACGGCAGCACCGACTTCTTGCCCAACGGTGAGGAGATCCCACTCGCCGACGGCGACCGCATCCATGTCGGCGCGTGGACCACCATCACGATGCGACAGGTTGGTAGTTCATGACCGACAACGCAATTGCGCCGTTACCGGGAGATGCGGCAGCCCTCGACCGGGAGCTTTGCGACGCGCGCGAGCAGTCCGCGGCGAGCCGCGAGATCCTCGCGGCTCTCGGACGCGACGTGGCTAATCCCGGAACGGTCCTTGACACCATCGTCGAGTACGCGGCCCGGCTGTGCGGCGCCACGGCCGCCCAGCTGTTCCTCGCCGACGGCGACTTCTTCCGGATTTCGCGGGTGTCCGGCGATACCCCTGAGGAATATCGGCAGTACCTGGTGGAGAACCCGATCGCCCGCACCAGGTCCTCGACTGTCGGGCGCGCGGCCGAAGACCGACGCACCCACCAGATCATCGACGTCCTCAACGATGCCGACTACGGTCGCCTCGATCTTCAGCAGCTCACCGGATTCCGCACCCTGCTCTCCACGCCGATGCTGCTGCAGGACGAGGTCGTCGGTGTCCTTTCCCTGTGGCGCACCGACGTCGCACCGTTCGACGGTCGGGAATGCGAGCGCGTCGAGGAGTTCGCCGTGCAGGGCGCAATCGTCCTGCGGCAAGTCGACCTGATGCGCACGCTGGAGTCCCGCGGATCCGAGCTGGCGAACAAGGTCGCGCAGCTCGAATCGCTGCGCGAAGTGGACGAGGCCGTGGGCTCCAGCCTGGACCTCGACGAGGTCCTCGAACGCATCGTCAGCAATGCCGTGCGACTTACCAATCGCGGCTTCGGCGACATCACCTTGCGCACCGACGGCGGATCGATCCTGGAGTACGACGAGGCCAGTGACACGTTCAACGCACGAGGAACATTCGGTACGAGCCCCAGACTGCTGGAACAACTCCGCGCCGTCGCGATCGAGCGTGAATCGTCCCTGGTGGGTCGAACGGCGGACACGCACCAGCCGCTGGAGGTTCCCGATCTTGCGCAAGCCGAGCCCGACCCTTATCTGGACATCCTGTTCCGGGACGGCTGGCGCTCGGTGCTCGCGGTGCCGATGTTGCGCGGCGACAAGATGATCGGTGTGCTGGTGATCCGGCGCCGCGGCACCGGCAGATTCCCTCCCGACGTCACCGAGCTCCTCGAGACCTTCGCCAGCCAGTCCGCGCTGGCCATCGTCAATGCGCGTCTATACCGGGAGTTGGAGACCAAGACCCGAGAGCTGGAGATCGCCAGCAACCACAAATCCGAGTTCTTGGCCAGTATGTCTCACGAACTCCGGACACCGCTCAACGCCGTGATCGGCTTCTCCGAGGTCCTGCTCGGTCGCATGTTCGGCGACATCAACGAGCGCCAGGAAGAGTACCTGCGCGACATCTTCAACTCGGGCCGCCACCTACTGGAACTGCTCAACGAGATCCTGGACCTGTCCAAGGTGGAGGCAGGCCAAATGGTCCTCGAGCCAAGCACATTCACCGTCAGCAGCGCCATCAACGACACGCTCACCATGGTCCGCGAACGGGCGACGGCGCACGCGATCGCCATCACGGTGGACGTCGCCGAAGACCTCGGCGTGATCGTCGCCGACCACCTGCGATTCAAACAGGTGCTGCTCAATCTGCTGTCCAACGCGGTGAAGTTCACCCCCGACGGCGGAAGCGTGTCCGTCGGGGCCCACCGCGAGGCGACCGACCTGATCGTGACCGTCACCGATACCGGCATCGGGGTGGCCCCCGAAGATCGGGACCGGATCTTCGAGTCCTTCCAGCAGGGCCGTCGCGGGCCGTCCAAGGGCGAGGGCACCGGGCTCGGGCTCACGCTGTCGCGGCGCATCGTGGAACTGTTCCGGGGCCGCATGTGGCTGGACAGCACCCCGGGCGCCGGAAGCACCTTCGGGTTCTCGATTCCCGTGCTCGCCGTGCCCGTCGACGAGCCCGTCGTGACCGGCCCGAGCGGCGGTCCCGTCGTGGTGCTCGTCGACGACGACCGGGCGTCGCTGGACCTGGTCGAGGCCTACCTGGACGGTTCGCAGGCGCGGGTGCTGCGGGCGCGCGACGGGGTGCAGGCCCTCGAGGTGGTCCGCCGGGTCCGTCCGGCGGGCGTAGTGCTCGACATCAAGCTGCCGCGGCTCGACGGCTGGCAGGTGCTGGCCGAACTCAAGGCGGATGCGGCCACCGCCGCGGTGCCCGTCGTCGTCGCCTCGGTGGTCGACGACCGAGCCCGCGCGCTGGCGTTGGGCGCCGACGCCTACCTGCGCAAACCGGTCGGCCGTGCCGATCTCCTCGCAACGCTCCGCCGGGTCGGCATTCTCGCGGGGCCGGATGTTCTTCGCGAGGGGGCGCGGTGATGGACGGCGCGGTGACGGTGTTGGCCGTCGACGACGAGCCGGCGAACCTGCGGCTGCTCGACGCGGTCCTGTCCCCCCGGGGTCACCGGGTCATCACCGCGCCGTCGGGCCCGGACGCCCTCGCGGTGCTGGACAACGAGGACGTCGACCTCGTCCTGCTGGACATCGTCATGCCCGACATGGATGGGCACACCGTCTGCCGCCTGATCCGCTCCAACCCCGCGACCGAGTTCCTGCCGGTCGTGATGATCACCGCCAGCGGGAGAGAGCAGCGCCTGGCCGCCCTCGAGTCGGGAGCCGACGACTTCATCACCAAGCCCTTCGACCAGAGCGAGCTGCTGGCCCGGGTGGCTTCGTTGGCGCGAATCAAGCGCTATCACGACACGATTCGGCGCCAGGCGGATGAGCTGGCCGCATGGAACGCCGAGCTCGAAGCCAGGGTCGCACACCAGGTTGCCGAGTTGGAGCGGGCAAACCGCCTGCGGCACTTCCTATCTCCGCAGCTGGCCGATCTGGTCCTCGGCGAGGAGAGTCTGCTGCAAAGCCACCGCCGCGAGATCGTCGTGGTCTTCGCAGACCTGCGGAACTTCACGCCTTTCGCCGAGACCAGCGAGCCCGAGGAGGTGATGGCGGTCCTGAGCGAATACCACCGGGCGATAGGTGCGTTGGTGCACGCTTACGAAGGCACCCTCGAGCGGTTCACCGGTGACGGGATCATGGTGTTCTTCAACGACCCCATCCCTTGCGATGACGCCGCCGAACGCGCCGTACGCATGTCGCTCGAGATCCGCGATGCAGTCAGCGAGCTGGCCGCGCGCTGGCGGCGCAGCGGTCACGACCTCGGCTTGGGTATGGGCATCGCCCAGGGTTACGCCACCCTCGGCAGGATCGGCTTCGAGGGTCGCTTCGACTACTCCGCGATCGGCAGTGTCACCAATCTCGCCGCACGGCTGTGCTCCGATGCCCGCGCCTGGCAAGTGCTGGTCACCGACCGCGTTCTTGCAGGCGTGGAGCACCTGTCGTGCGAATCGGACATCGTCGGCGACATGGCGCCCAAGGGATTCAGCCGCTCCGTGCGAGTCCACAACATCAGCGCGTTAGAGGAGAGGAAACCATGACAACACTGCAGACACCGGGTCGGGCACTGTCCCAGCTCGACGAAGGCGAACGCTATCGATGCTTCGACGAGTTGCAGCTGTCGATGCCGTCTGTGTGGGAATCCATGCGCCTCGACCTCGACGGCGAGTCGGTGGTCGTGGTGCCCTCGGTCAGCCTCACGCGCACCACCGTCGGCAGCGGCACCGTGACCCAGGCGATGGAGGAGCGCGCCCTGTTCCTGCTCTTGCTGTTGCGCCAGCCCCGGCTGCGGATGATCTACGTGACCTCACAGCCGGTGGCGGAGTCGATCGTGGAGTACTACCTCGGCCTGCTTCCCGGCGTCATCCCCAGCCACGCACGCGCAAGACTGACATTGGTGTCGGTGAACGACGCGACACCGGATTCCTTGAGCTCGAAGCTGTTGGCGCGGCCCAGGCTGCTGCGCCACATCCGCTCCCTGATCCCGAACGCTGCCCGCAGTCACCTGATCCCCTACAACACCACCGAACTCGAGCGCGACGTCGCACTCTCGCTGGGCATTCCGATGTACGGGGCGGACCCCCGGCTCGCCGACCTCGGCAGCAAGACCGGCTGCCGCAGGCTGTTCGAAGAGCTCGCGGTGAACTGCCCGGTCGGAGCCGAAGACCTGCACACCGTGGACGACATCGTCGCCGGGGTGCAGAGCATGCGGGAGCGGCGGCCGTCCTTGAGCCAGGCGATCGTGAAGCTGAATGAGGGAGTGTCCGGCGCCGGCAACGCGATGGTGGAGCTGCGCGACCTGCCCGCTGCGGGATCGCCGGACGAGGCCGCGGCGATCCGCGGGTGCGTGCTCGCCCTGCAGCCGGAGTCCGAAAAGCTCTCGGTCGACACCTACTTGACGGCGTTCGAAAAGCATGGCGGCATCGTCGAAGAACGGATCACCGGCATCGCGCTGACCAGTCCCAGTGTCCAGATGCGCGGATTGCCCGACGGTACGGTCGAACTTCTCTCCACCCACGACCAGCTGCTCGGCGGGGCGAGCGGTCAGAAGTATCTCGGTTGTATCTTCCCGGCAGATTCCCGATACGCCGCCGCCATCGCCCAGCCGGCGATGGCGATCGGACGCCATCTCGCGAGCCTGGGCGTACTCGGCCGCTTCGCGGTGGATTTCGTTGTCGTACAGGATGACAGTGGGGCGTGGACGCCGTACGCGATCGAGTTGAACCTCCGCAAGGGTGGCACCACCCACCCGTTCCTGACGCTGCAGTTCCTCACCGATGGCACCTACGACGGCGAGCGGGGAGTGTTTCTCACCCCGGGTGGCACCGCCAAGTACCTCGTCGCCACCGACCATCTCGAGGACGACCGGCTCAAAGCACTCACCGCCGCCGACCTCTTCGACACGATCGTCAGACACGGTCTGCATTTCGACCAGTCCCGCCGCACCGGAGTGGTGTTCCACATGATCAGCTGCCTCACCGAGTGCGGTCGGGTCGGAATGACAGCCGTCGGTGACAGCCCCGAGGACACCTGGCGGATCTACAAGGAAGCGCAGGCGGTGCTGCTCGCAGAGGCCGACAGCGCGCTCGAGCAAGGACCGATCACCACATAAATTCACGCGCCCGCGGCAGCGACCCTTGCCCGCTCCCTCATCGACGCGACCACCCCGCCGTCGTTGAGGATGTCGGTGCCCGTCAGGTAGCCGGCCTTGTCACTGGCGCAGAACACGAACAGCGCGGCCATCTCCTCCGCCGTGCCCCACCGCGGCACCGCGAAGTCGGCGACCATCGCACCGGCACCGGCCTGCTCCTCCAGCTTGCCCATCTCGGTATCGACGGACCCCGGGGACACCGAGACGATGCGCAGTCCCCGACCTTGGAAGCGTTCGGCCTGCGATGTGCTGTACCACCTGACGAAGCTCTTACTCACCGCGTAGGCGAAGCCGGACCGGGCCTCCTCGGGAATCGGGTTGCATGCCACAGTCATTTCATTGATGAAGGCATCTTGGTCTTTCAGGGCCAGCGGGAACTGCCCCGTCGGAATCAGTTCATCCGGCAGCATGTGGGCCGCCATCGATGCCACGTTGACGATCGCAGCACCCTCACCGACGGTCTCGTAGAAGACTTCATTGACATTGACAGTGCCGAGCGCATTGGTTCTCATGACGTAGTCGGCATCGCCCATGCTGGGGCTCACTCCCGCGGTGTGGATCACCGAAGCGATCGTCCCGAGGCCGGATGCGGTCACGAACAACTGGGTGACCGCCCGCCGATCGGTGACGTCGCAGTTGACGGCCGCGGGCGTCCATCCGAGTTCCCGCAGCACCGAGGCCGCGGCATCGAGCCGGTCCTGCCGGACGTCGCACAGGACGACCGCGTGGTCGCGCCCGACGATCCTGGCCGTGGCCAGACCCATGCCACCCGCGCCGCCGGTGATCACCGATACTCGAGTCATACCTGGACCGTATACGGGACACATCGCTACTCCTCGACCACGCTTCCGTAGTCTCGAACCGGTACCGACGACGAAGGATCCACAACTATGAAGGCAACGGTCACCCCCGCAGCCGAGAACGCCATCACCGACATCGCCCAACGCCACGGGCTCTCCCGTGAGGCGGTGCTGGCCATGCTGTTCGCCGTGCACACCGGCGGCGGCACGATGGCCCAGTTCTCCATCCCCGAGCTCGGCGGGTCCGGGCAGTGGATGCGGGGTGGGATGACGATGGTCGGCGGCAACATGTTCGACAACGCGCTCAAGGCCCGGGTCGATGCGCTGTGTGGCGAATTGGCACAACTGCTCGCGACCACGACGGTGTTCCCCGCGTCGACCGCAGGCGGTGCCGGCTTGATCTCGGGCAACTGGTGGCCGGCCGACCTCGGCGTGCCGAGCTCTTCGGGTGGGCAGAACGACGCGCGCTACGCGATCTTTCCGGGCACCAACCGGCTGGCGATCCAGATCAACGGATCCACAAGGGTTTTCGACACCGGCGAGCACCAGATCAGAGGCGTGCAACAGCAGCAGGGCGGTGGCTCCGGGTCAGTGAGCTTCACCAGCCAGTTCGGTACGTTCGACGTGTCGAGCCTGCAAGAACTCGGCACGGAGAAGGTGGCCGAGACTCCTGCCGCCGCACCCGCACCGCAGCACCAGTCCGCGCCTGCACCGCAGCCCGAGCCGCAGCCGCAGGCACCGGAGCCCGCATCCGGTGCGTCCGGGGATTCCGCGGCCATCGTCGCGGCCATCGAGGCGCTGGCCGGGCTGCATCAGCGCGGCATCCTCTCCGACGAGGAGTTCGCCGCCAAGAAGACCGAGCTTCTCGGCCGGCTCTGAGGGGCCACTGCGGCTGACCTGCCTACTCCTGCTGCCAATGCGCGCGAGGGCCAATGCGGGTAGTCGCCTACTCTAGTTCGCCACCCTTCTCTTTGCGATGCTGCCTGTATGCGGGTTCTCGTCACGGGCGGTACCGGCTTCACCGGCTCGCACACCGTATGCGCGCTCATTGCCGCCGGCCATCAGGTACGCCTGCTGGTCCGCGACGCCGCCAAGGTCCGGCGCGTATTCGAGTCTCGCGGCGTCGTTCCAGACGATGTGACCATCGGCGACATGACCGACGCCGGCGCCGTCGACGACGCTCTCACCGGTTGCGACGGAGTCGTGCACGCTGCGGCACTCGTTGACCTTCGCCGTTCCATGGCCCGCGTGGTCGAGGACACCAACGCACGTGGCGTCGAACGGGTGGTCGGCGGCGCCGCGAAGCGAGGACTTCCCAGCATCGTGTACGTGTCGAGCCTCGCGGTGTTCTTCGTGCCCGGCGGCCCGCCGCTGACCCCAGAGCTTCCCATCGCGCCCGGCACGACGGCCTACGCCCGCTCGAAAGCGCAGGCCGAGCGGTACGTCCGTCGGCTCCAGCAGAACGGCGCACCGATCCGTATCTGCTATCCCGCAGGCATTATGGGTCCCGACGACCCCGGGCCCAGCGCAATGAACAGCGGCCTGGTGTCGTGCATGCGGCAAACCTTCTTGATCACCTCCAGCGGAGTCCAGATCGTCGACGTGCGTGACCTCGCCGCGCTTCATGTGCAGCTGCTCGAGCTGCCCGGTGGCGCGCACCGATACGCAGCCAGCGCCGAAATGGTTTCGTGGCCCGAGGTGTATCAGCTGTGCAGTCGGCTCACCGGGCGGCGCCTGCGGCGCATCGTCGTGCCCGGGGCGCTTCTGCGGGCAGCGGGGTCCGTGGGCGATATGGTGAAGCGCGTCCACGACTTCGACTTCCCATTGACCCGCGACGCAATGGAATTCACCACGCGCTGGCCGGGCGCCGATGCAGGACGGACCATCCGTGAGCTCGGACTCGCCTTCCGCGACGTCGCCGACACCTACCGTGACACGCTGATGTGGATGCACCATGCCGGACACCTCACCGCCACCCAGGTCGGCAAACTCGCCGAACAGGAGCTGACGTCATGAAATTCGGCCTCCCGATGCCGCACACCATGCGGTTGAAGGCGATGACACAGCCGTGGGAGTCCACGGTGACGGGCAATGACCAAGCGATGATCGCCCGACGCGCCGAAGAGCTGGGCTACGACATGATAGCCATCCCGGAGCACTTCGTCGTTCCCAAGGCACACGTCGACCTGTCGGGCCCGCACTACTTCCACTCCACCGTCGCCCAGGCGTTCATCGCCGGCGCCACCCGGCACATCATGGTGAACTCCAGCGCCACGTTGCTGCCCCTGCAGCATCCGATCATCCTCGCCAAGGCCTTGTCCACCGCGGACTGGATGAGCGGTGGACGCATCATGGTCACCTTCGGAGTCGGTTGGGACGCAGAGGAATTCGCGCTACTCGGGGTGCCTTTCCATGAACGTGGCCGGATGGCCGACGAGTACCTCGCCGCGATCATCGAGCTGTGGACCAGCGAATCACCGAAGTTCGAAGGAAAGTACGTCAGCTTCGACAACGTGGCCTTCGAACCCAAGCCGGTGCAGAAACCGCACCTGCCCATCTGGATCGGCGGCGACGCCGACGCCGCTCTGCGGCGGGCGGCGCGGTTCGCCTCCGGCTGGTTCCCGTTCCTCACCCAGCCCGACGAGTTTCCCGCCAAGATCGAGTACATCAAGTCGCAGCCGACCTTCCGGGGCGGACCATTCGAAGTGTGTTACGGCCTTGGCACCTCGCTGATCGGCGAGGGCCATGTCGTCCTTGACGACCCCACCCAGCAACCCGGGATGGGCGCGGGCGCAATCGTCGACAAGCTCGGCAGGTTTGCGGAGTTGGGCGTGACGATGAGCTCGGTGCCCATCCCACCGGTGGCGGACGTCAACGCCTACCTCGACTACGCACAATGGGTGATCGAAGAAATCAAGCCCAAAGTTCCGTGACTCAGCCCGCTCCACTGACGTGCCGGAGTGAAACACCCAGTGCGGCATTGATTCCACTGACTGACTGGCCCAGGCGCGCCGACCCGGGAATAGTCAGACCCTGATGGAGGTTCTCAACGCGGTGTCAGCCGATAGGAGTGGTGTATGAAATTCGGAATCTCGACGTTTGTCACCGATGACGGGATCGACCCCGTATCGCTGGCACGTGCGATAGAAGAGCGCGGGTTCGACTCGCTGGCGATCGCTGAACACACACACATTCCGGCCAGTCGGGAATCGGCCTACCCGATGGGTGGCGAGTTGCCGAACATCTACTACCGGACACTCGACCCGTTCGTCACGCTCGCAGCTGCAGCAGCAGTGACCTCGAAGATCGAATTGGTCACCGGGATCGCCCTGCTCATTCAGCGGGACCCGATCATCACCGCGAAAGAGGCGGCGAGCATCGATCTGATCTCCGGCGGTCGGTTCGTGTTCGGCGTGGGCGCCGGCTGGAACCTCGAGGAGCTGCGCAACCACGGCACGGACCCCAAGACGCGCGGTGCGCTACTGGATGAGCGCATCGAGGCCATCAAAGCGCTGTGGACGACCGAGCCCGCCGAGTACCACGGCACGTACGTCGACTTCGATCCGTCGTATATCCGTCCCAAGCCGGTGCAGAAACCGCATCCGCCCATCTACATCGGTGGCGACTCCAACGCCACCGTCAAGCGGGTGATCCGGCACGAGGCGGGCTGGATCTCCAACCCGCTCCCGGCCGAGCATCTGCGCAACCGCATCGGGCAGATCCGTGAGGGCGCCGGCCACGACGTCCCGCTGGCGCAGTTCGGCACTCCCGCGGACCCCGAGTACTGGGGCGCCGTGGAGGCTCTCGGATTCGGTCAGGTGGCGTTGCTCCTGCCCACGAAGCCGCTGGACGACTCGCTTCGGTTGCTCGACGAATACGCCGCGTTAGTGGCTCAATACCGCGGCTGATCGCACCGCTGCGGCCGAGGCGGGATTGCGCGGGCTAGATAGATCCTCCTTCGTCAGCGCCGAGTAATCGGTGCCCGACACACCCAGGGAATATTCGGCCGCCTCACATCTGCTGTGCAAGACACTGTGTTTCGCGGCGAACAGGAGATCGACATGTCAGAGGCCATCGACTTCGACGCGATGAACCGCCCGGTCATCGCCGAGTTCCGGGAGACGGGGGGCAAGGCGGGCGGCATCTTCGAAGGCAAACCCCTGGTGCTCGTTCACCATGTCGGCGCCAAGTCCGGCGTGGAGCGGATTGCGCCGCTGGTGCCGCTCCTCGACGGAGACCGCATCTTCATCTTCGCCAGCAAGGGCGGTGCCGACACCAATCCAGATTGGTATCACAACCTGGTCGCCCACCCGAATACCGTCGTGGAGTTGGGCTCCGAGACGTTTCCCGTGACGGTTCGCGTGCTTGCCGGGGCTGAGCGCGACGACATCTACGCCAAGCAGTCTGCGGTGGAGCCCCAATTCGCTGAGTATCAGCGCAAGACCACACGTGTGATTCCCGTCCTCGAGCTGCAACGCGCTGCCGGCTGACCGTCACTGCGTTGGCCCGCGGATGGCTCAGCCCGCCCTTCAGTCAACGCGACGGGATGCCTTCCGGTCCGACCTCTATCTAAAACGTCGTTCAGGCGCTCAGCTACTAAGTGGTCTCGCAGGCCCCTGGCATCACCCGAGGCCCATCAAGAACATCCTGACGTAATCGGGGAATTTCGGTCCGGCGCGCCGCGGCAGGAAGTCGGACGTCACGTGCTGGCCCCACCGTCCGCGGAACCCCTTCTCGCCGTCGTCGGATGGCCACCAGACCTGATTGGCGCGGTCCACCCGGAAGTCGTACTTGCGCCCGTTGAGGACCAGCCCCTGCTGCGAATTCCAGTCCTGCACATCGGAACCGCCGTCGGGGACCGTCAGGCCTGCCGGTCCGACTGTTTTGCCGTCACCCGCCGCAGGTGTCTCGTCCGGTTCCGGATCGTCCCAGTTCCCGCTGCCCTTGCCGGTGAAACCCTGCGGCAGCGGGAGCACGCCTTCGATACCACCCGCGACCAGCCCGGCAATGAGGCCCCAGGGGCCGAGATACCAGCCGCTAACGACCTTGGCGAAGAAAGCGCCGACGTCCTCGAGGAAGTCACTTTCGGGTTCACCGAGGCCCATAGAACATCGCGGATGCAGACCACCTCGGCGCGCATGCCGCTCAGTGGCCGCCAGCTCTTCGTCGCCGGCACGCGAATCATGCTGTCGGGCTGGAAGTTGACCGCTCCGGAGCCGGGGGAGGCGCCGTCACTGAGGAAGTCACCGTCGGCGAGGTTGACGGCCACCCCATGAATGTCCTGGCCTGGCGGATGGTCGAAGACCACGCCGGGCGTCCCCGTTGTAGGGGTGGTCGAGAATCAGTTCCCATGGGTCGGCCCTGCTCGAGACTCGAACGCTACAGCAGTTCAGCGGCCGTCGAGGAACTATCCCTTCCTGCCATCTGGCGTTGAGCCGAAAGACATTTCGGGTGTCACCTGGATGTCTTGCGATACCCACAGCTGACCGGTACATCGGCGAAGGGTGCAGAAATGAAGAAGAAGCTGGCAGCAGTGCTGGTGATGGCCTCCGGGATGGCTCTCGCGCCGATGTCGTTTGCGCCGTTGGTCCAAGCCGACGTTTGCGCAGCCGCAGGCGGACGCCATGTCTCGGTCGGTGGCTGCACCAACGTGGCCGGTGACGTCGCGGCGTCGCCATTGTGTCGCAGGCCTATCCGTACGTTCCCAACGAGATTCCGTGCTACACCGTGGAGGGCGTGCCGTACTACACCCCTCCCGGCGACCCTTGCTGAGACCGTTTCCCACAGAGGTCTGTGCCCCGCGCCATCGGGGCGCAACGGCGATCAGGGTCCCCCACGCCAATGTTCGATCCGGTGGTGATCCGGTGTGAAGCCGTGCGCCACCCCCCACAGGACGGCCTGAGTTCGACTGCCGACGTCGATCTTCCGATAAATCGTCCGGATATAGGACTTCACGGTGTTGGGGCTGAGGTACGTCAGCCTCGCGACGTCGGCATTGCTCTTGCCCTGGGTGATGAGTGCGAGGATCTCCGATTCTCGATCGCTGAGCCCTTCGCCGCGGCCGGGCCAGTCAAGCCCGAGAGCGCTGCGCGCCCGCGGCGGAGGAGCGCTGACGACCCTCTCACCGGCATGGACGGCCTCAAGCGCGGCGACCAACTCACGGGCGGGCAGCGTCTTCGACAAGTAACCGTGCGCGCCGTGTTGCTGGGCACTGGCAATGAGGTCGGGGTGAAAGTTCCACGTATACACCACGACTCGGCGCGCCCGTGGATTGGCGACCAGAGTGGCGATCTCTTCGTGGTCGGCTTCGGGTTGGGCGAACGAGTCGTACAGCACGATGTCGACGGTGTCCTCGACGGGCATCGTCGAGTCGAGTTCGGCGACGACCAGGCGGTCACGGTACCGGTCTAACATGTTCGCCACGCCCATCACGACTACGTCGTAGTCGTCCACGAGCGCCACCGTGATCGGGCGTCTCGGGGCTGAGGACATCTATAAGAGATTACCTCCCTAAGGGTGTATTGCCACCCCCCTAAAGGGTGTCGACTGGAGTCAGCGTCGGGCAGCTGCCCGACCGATCCGATCTCCGAATACAGAGAGGCTCACGATGATCGTTCTCGGACTCATCCTGCTCATCGCCGGATTCATCCTCAAAATCTCGATTCTGTGGACGATCGGCATCATCCTGCTCGTCGTCGGCGCGATCCTGGCGATCCTCGGTTCGACGGGACGGGCCGTCGGCGGACGCCGCCATTACTTCTGAACCGGCATCTCCGGCTGCCCAGCAGGGAGCCACACCGGGTCCCGTCTCAATGAAAGGAGTACGACATGCCTCAATGGGTATGGATTGTGATCGCGGCGGCCGTCGTCATCGCCGCCGTCGTGATCGTCACCGCTGCGGCGGCGAGCAGTCGCAGAAAGACGCGGCGATTGAAGAAGCGGTTCGGTCCCGAGTACGACCGGACGGTATCCGAGGCCGGTGAGCAGAAGACCGCGGAGAAGGAGCTCGCCGCCCGCGAGCGGAACCGGAACAAACTCGACATCCATCCGTTGCCACCCGCGGCGCTCGTCGCCTACACCCGGCGCTGGCAGGCGGTGCAGACGGCGTTCGTCGACGATCCGTATGCCGCACTCGGCGATGCGGATCGGCTTGTCACCGAGGTGATGCGCGAGCGCGGCTACCCGGTCGACGATTTCGATCAGCAGGCAGCCGACATCTCGGTCGACCACCCGACGGTCGTCGAGAACTACCGGGCCGCGCACGGCATCCATCTGTCGCAGCAGAACGGCGATGTCGGCACCGAGGTGCAGCGTCAGGCCTTCGTTCATTACCGCGCGCTCTTCGAGAAGTTGCTCGAGACAACACAAGACAAGGCAAGGTCACAGGAGGCAAGCTCATGACAACCCACGATTATCTCCCGCCTACCGCGGAGGCCGATGAGCGGAACGAGCGGGTCGTCCCGTCTGTTCGCGACGCGCAGTTCTCGGGCGGTCGATCCGGGTGGACCGCGCAGCGCGAATGGTCGACCGGCGGCTGAACGGTGACCAGTCAACCTGCGCCGTCGGCACGCCCGATGCCCCGTCGGGTTCTCCCGCTCAATCGGCGACAGACAACAAGTCGGCGATGGCGGCCGGTGACGCGCCGGCAGTGGCCGAAACATCGACGGGGAGAGCGCTGTTCGCCGACGACGAGCTCGCCGGCCTGCGCGCGCGGTGGGACAGCGTGCAGGCGGGATTCGTCGACGACCCCAGGGACTGCGTCCACAAAGCCGACGGTCTGGTCTCCGATGTGGTCGACCATCTCACCACCGGCTTCACCGAAGCGCGGTCGCGGCTCGAGGAAAACTGGGCCAGGGGCGAAGAGGCGTCCACCGAAGATCTGCGCGTGGCCCTCAAGGGTTACCGCGAATTCTTCGAGCGACTACTCGCTGTGTAAAGACCGCATTCCACGGAGTACCCGGCCAGGCGGCGTCCGGGACGGGTTCGCATCGTCGGACCCGTCAGCGGGCGCCCATCGAATGGCTTATAAAACGGGATCGGCCACCATGCCGCGGTGCAGAACGCGGTCACCCACGACGCCGCTGTGGTCAGCGCGGTGCAGCACACAGCGGTTGTCCCACATCACCACGTCTCCCTGCGACCAGGCGTGACGGTAGACGTTGTCGTCGCGGGTGCAGTGGTCGAAAAGGAACGCAACGGTTTCAGCGGCTCGTTCCGGTGACATGCCGCTCACCCGCGCGCACCGCGTCGGCGTCGACAAATAGAGGTACCTCCGCCCGGAGATGGGGTGTAGGCGGACAACCGGATGTTCGGCTTCGGTTTCCTCATCCTCACCGAGTTCGAGCCCGGTCACGACGTGCGTGATCGTCCTGCCGTCGATCTCGTCGAGGGTATCGGCCGGCAGCGTCGCGCAGGCGGAGTATTGGTTGGTGAACAGGGTGTGCCCCCCACGAGCCGGAACCTCGACGGCCCGTAATGCGGTGTACACCGGTGGGTTTCGTACGTAGCTGGTGTCGGTGTGAAACGTGGAACGGGGCGGGGTCGGCCGCCCGACGTTGCTGACGACATTGAGGTCAGGAAACCCGGGAACAGCCGTCTCGCCGACGGTGAACACGGTCTGTCCGAAGCTGCGCAGGAACCGTAAGAAGCCGCCGTCGCCGACGTTCTGCCCAGGCAGAACGACCATTCCGTGTTCGGCGAGCAGTCGACGCATGTCGACCACGGTTTCCTCGCCGAGCGCCTCGACTCGCACATCTGTGAGGCGGGCTCCAAGGGGTGTCAGCTGGGTGAAGTCAAGCATGGTGCGCCTTCGCAATGCAGTTCGGCGAGCCCCATGGCGAACAGGTCAGCGACGTCAAGGCCGATCGCTGCGGCCATCACGGCGATGACGCTGCTGGGGGCGTAGGAGCAGTACAGGCCCGCTTCGAGGAACCAGGGTTTCCCGCCGGGGTCGATCCGGAAGTCGAACAGACTGTAGTGCCGGCAGCCGAGAGCGACATGGCAGCGGCGTGCTGCCTCCCAGACCTTTTCGGTCAGGGCCTCGTCGTCGACTATCCATGCCCGGCTGGCATCCTTGGCCACCAGATACAGGTCGCCGTCGCTATTGCGGGCCAACTTGTCGTCGGCCAACCGAATCGGTCTCGAAATAGGGTCCACCGCATACTCTTCCAGTGGCAGGCAGATCAGTTCGCCATCGCGGACGACGATGCCGCAACGAACTTCCCGGCCGAGTTCCACGAACGACTCGACCAGTGCCGCGCCGCTGTGGGCAACCGCCGTTTCGACGGCGGCGTCGTACTCGGCCGCGTCACGAACGAGCGACACTCCGACTGAATTGTCCGCATCGACGGGTTTGACGACGACCGGGGGTCGTAGACGGGACCGGTCACCGGGTCGCAGCACCTCGCCGTCGGGCACCGCCACCCCGGCGGCGGCCACGATCGCCCGCGCCTTGGCCTTGTCGGCGCCGATCGCCATCACCTCCGGTCGATTGCCGAGATAGGGGATGCCGAGCACGTCGAACAGCGCGCGATAGGAGGTCATGCCCGGCCGACAGAACATCTGCGGCACAACGACATCAATACCGAGACACCCGAGATACCTGACCGCGTCCGACACCGACATCCGCACCGCCGATGCCAGCGAGCGCGAGCTCAGGTCGGCGGGAAACCGCCACCAGCCGTCCGGTGAGACGTAGGCGAGGTGGACGTCGTATCGTGCGGAGTCGGCGAGCGCGGCCAGGCAGGCACCGGCGTACAGGCGCGAAAGGTCGGCATGGAACTCGTCCACCGCCGAACCCACCAGGTGCAGGACCGATGTCGGCGGTCGTTCGGGCAGCCGCGGCACCTAGTCCCCGCCCATCTCGACCAGTTTGCCGATGTTGACATCGATCTTCGTCCATCCTTGACGGCGCCACAGGTTGCCCACCAGCAGAGCTGGAATCTGTAGGTGGTGAACCACCAAGTACGGCAACGGATCCCACCAGGTAAAGATCGCGTCCTTGCCGCGGGCAATGGTCGCGAGTCGGCTGCGCCGACGGCCCCGCTGGGTGAGAAGACGCCACATTTCATGGTAGATCCAGTACGTCGGGCGGGCGCCGGCACGGGGTGTGATGACCGGGTGGCCGTCATCGAGGTAGGCCTGCGCCACCTGCGGGTGGTCGTGGAACATGGTGATGGCCGAATGGGTACGCGGATTGCATTCGATGGCATAGGCGTAGCCGTCCGTGGACTCGATGAAGTCGAACGAGACCTGCCCGGTGATGCCCAGTTCGCCGACGAAACGCTCGACCCAGGAGCGGATCTCGGGTTTGTCCACCATCGCGTAGTTGAGCTGGGACGCCGATGACTCGCAGCAGCCGTACACCTGGAGCCTGCCGCTCCTGGCAGTGCCGTGGGTGCAGTACTCCTGGCCGGGGACGAACTCCTGCAGGATCCACGGATCGTCCTCGGCGATGGGCAATGACCGCGCGAGCGCCGAGTTCTGCTCCCGAGTCTCACGCGACAGCCGGGTCAGGTCGAGCCGGCCGACGGGGTTGTAGGCGATCCTTTTCAGGATGTAGCTGCGGCCCTGCGGGAAGTCGAAGTCCTCGACCTGCCGAGGATCGGTGATCCGGCGCCAGTCGGGGACGCGCAGGCCCAGGGCGCCAGCGGTTTTCGAGAATGCGGCCTTGTCGTCGAGCATCGCCACCGTGTCCGGGTCGGCGTGGATCACCTCGCACACACCGTCGAGCAGACACCGGGCCCGAGCGTCGTGGACGCTGGCGGCCGGGCTCGAGACGGGGACGAAGACGTCGACGTGCTCGCGCCGGACGACGTCGAGCAGTGCCTGCGCGTAGCCGGGCGCGGTGGGCTCGGGCACGCAGTGGAACGCCGCTACGGCCCGGGAGAACCGGTGACCGGTGAACCGGTACTTTGCGGACTCGACGAGAACCACCCGGTGCCCGTCCGAGTGGAATGCCCTGGCCAATTGCAGAGCCTTGGTCATCTTTCCGCCGCTGATCAGGACGGTTCGCCCGGTGTGGGACGGCGTGCGAACGACCCGGTTCGGCGACCGGCAGACCAGCGCGACCGCAACCAGCAGGACGTCGACGGGCAGGGTGGCCAGCAGGCCCGCCAGCGTTGCCAGGGTTCGCCCCGCGTTGGCGTGTCGCCGGTCGGGTCGCGCGACCGCTGTGGGGACCCTCGCTTCTGACGGTGCGATGACCGTCACCGCGACCAATCCGGTGTCCGTCGGATCAGGGTGACCCCGTCGCGCAGAGGTAGCACCACCTGTTCGACACGCGAGTCATAGGTGAGGGCGGCATTGAACTTCGCGATCGCGGCACCGTTGGCCGACATACCGACGGTGTCGGAGTACGGCTCGCCCTGCAGAAGGGTGTTGTCGACTGCGATCACGGCCCGAGGTGAGAGCAACGTGCTGTCGATGAGGAACTCCACGTAATCCAGGTATCCCGGCTTGTCGGCATCGATGAACACGAAGTCGAACTGGCAGCGGACGTCGGCGGCGAGTTTCCGCAACGTCTCCAGCGCCGGCGCGACCTCGATCATGATCTTGTGACCCGCCGGGGAGGCGCCGAAACACTCCCGCGCGAATTGGGCGACTCCGGGGTCGACCTCGCACGCCACCACGACACCGTCATCCGGCAGCGCCTCGGCCATCGCCAGCGCCGAGTATCCAGTGAACATTCCGATCTCCAGAACCCGGCTCGCGGCTGCGGTGTGCACCAGGAACTTCAGCAGCTGACCCTCCACGTGCCCCGACAGCATTTCCTGCTCGAGGGCGGTGCTCGAGGGCTGCGCGTCCCAGTTGGTCTCGCGGGTCCGCCGGGCAAGGCCGGCCAGCGCGGGTGATTCCGGGGTCGTGCACTGGCCGAGGTATGGATCCAGCCCCGCCGCGAGATCGCGGGCCCGGCTCACCCTGGCCAGCAGCGCCGTGTCGACGCCTGCCGTATCCATCAGCCGGCAAACCTCTGCCAACTCCTCGGCGAGAATGGTCGACGGCGTGACAGGCCGCGGCACCGGCGGCGCCCAGTTATTCACGGCCACAGTGCTAATCATGTGATCAGTGCTAATCATGTGATCAGTGCTGATCATGTGCTCCGCCCTGGGTCGTCGACGTGAACATGTCGATACCGTCGCCCGCGCGTGGATAGTCCAGGCAGATCTTCCTGTGCAGCGTCAGGGCGTCGGCGAGTTCACCGGTGGTCACGTCGTTGAGGAAGATGCACTGCCCGATAGGCGCCGGTATCGCCGCCCGGAGCAGGCCGTCGCGGGTCTTCAGTATCGACGCTGTCGCCGCGGAGAGCAGCTCAGGTGTCAGATGATGGCTGTCGAGCGCCAGTCCGAGGTCACTCATCACGCCGAGCACCCGGTCGCGGTCGGCGACCGAAAGGTGGCCACGCTGTTCGGCAAGGGTTGTCGACAGTGCCATGTCGATGTTGATGGCATGTCCGTGGAAGAACGGTGTGCGGGGCGTCAACTCCAGGGTCGGGCTCCACGTGTGGCCGAAGGCGATCACCCGGTCCAGGTCGATCTCGTGCAGGTTCGGTGCCTCGAGGTCCAGCATGGTGGCGATGGCCTGATAGGTGAGATCGTCACCCGCAGCGCGCAGTTCGGGCGTCCCGTCGAGATGTCCGAACCGTGTTCGCAGGAGTTCGGCGCCATGCTCTTCGAGCAACGCGAAGATCCCGGCATTGCCGACGACCGCGATCTTGATCAACTCCGCCATCCCGTTGCGTATCTGGTCCTCAGGCAACGTCTTCAGGAATGAGAAATCCAGCAGCACCTTCTGCGAGGCGTGGTAGGCGCCCAACCGATTCTTGTGCTTGCCGTAGTTGACGGCGACCTTGATCGACACGCTGGCGTCGATCAGACCGATCAACGTCGTCGGGATTCGGATGTACGGGGTGTTGCGTCGGTAACTGGCACAGGCGAATCCGGCCACATCGGTGGTCAGACCCCCACCGACCACCAGCACCGGCTCGGTGCGCACGAGTCCGAAGGCGTCGAATTCGCCGACGATCCGCTCGAAGGTCTCCAGCGACTTCGCAGTCTCCCGGATCTGCACCGGCACCACGGTGAGGGCGATGCCGTGGTAGTCGAAGTAGGTCACGCATCGCGTCACCGTAGAGGTCGTAGACGGTGTCGTCGACGACCATCAGCGCACGGCCGTAGGGACGGTAACTGTCTGCCAGTTCGGAGTTGTCGAGCGCGAAAACGCCGTCGACATACACCAGGTCGTATTCGATCTTCTCGTAGCCCTCGACGTGAAATGCCCTGTGGCTTGCGGTGACTTGCGCCTGCAGATTGCTCATTGCGATCTCCTCGGGATCGGATGGAGTGGGGTGGCCTGCCGGACGTGCATGTCAGGGTTTGGCGAGTCCGAGGAGCCGTCCTGCGTCGAGTGAATCGACCGTCTCGGCGGCGGCGCTGAAGTCGGCACCGATCGTGTTCTCGTTCGGGAACGCGATGCATGTGACGCCTGCCGAGGTCGCTGCTGCAACGCCACCGACGTTGTCTTCGATCGCGACCGCAGAGCCGGCGTCCTCGCTGAGCTCCTCGAGTGCGAATGCATACGCCGCGGCGTCCGGCTTCGGCCTTTTCACGGAGTCGCCGTTCACGATGAGGTCGAACATCTCGGCGCTGATGTGCGGGCGCAAGGCGGCCAGGAGTGCGTCGATGTTTCCTTGTGACGTGGTGGTGACGAAGGCCAGCTTGTGATCACCCCGCTTGGCTTCCTGGACGGTGTCGATCACGCCGGGGCGGGGTTGCAATGCCGAACGTTCCCAGCAATTCCTGGAAAATCTGTGACTTCGTCGCGTGCACGGCAGCGGCGTCGACGTCGTCGCCGCGACTCTGCGCGTAGTCGGCGATCCGCTGGGCGCCGCCGTTGGAGCCGAGCATCGACCACGTAATCGATCGCGTGACCAGTTCCAGTCGAGGCCGTGCGCCGCGAAGGATTCGTTGAACGCTCGGCGCTGCAGTTCGGACGTGTCGACGAGGGTGCTGATCGAACCGAAGAGAATCGCGGACATGGAGTTCCTTCCGTTGGGCCGGGTCGGCTGCTGTGCGATGCCGACGTGGTGTCGCCAACCGCTGGGATAGCAGATCCCCCGTACACTACTGTTCTAAACGTTCAATCAGAGAATGAATATTACGGATACTGTCCTAATCGTCCATCAGCTGATTTTTCTCGGGCACGCAACCCACGAATAACCAGGACGATGAGGTGAACAGCAGCTGATGGCAGCCGACAGCGGTGAGGACGCCCGGGTAGGCCGCACCCGCGCCGACGTCGCTCGCGCCGCCCTCGGCGTGCTGACCAGCGAGGGCTCCGATGCCGTCACGCACGCCCGCGTCGCCGAGGTCGCCGGCTATTCGAAGACCACGCTGTACGCCCACTGGCCGGCGCGGTTCGACCTGATCGCCGTCGCTCTCGATGGCTTGGGCGACATGCCCCACCACGAACGCAGCGGCGACCTGCGCGCCGATCTGGTCGGCGAATTGACAGGTCTTCCGTCAAGCCGTGGTCGAGTTCCGGCTGGACCGCGTGTTGTCGGGGATGGCCCAATGGGCCTCGGTCGAGGAGATGGCCCGGATCAGGGACACGATCAACACCGAGGGCCAACGGCCGCTGCGCACCATGCTCGAGGAATGCTTCAGGGGCTCGAACTGGAAGCGGCGGTGTCCATGCTCGCCGGAGTCGTTGCCTGCCCGTCGATCATGTTCGGCACACTGCCCGACGACGCCGCCATAGGTGCGGCCGTCGACATCGTTCTGCGCAGCGTCGTGGACCGCGCGTAGCGCGAGCCGTCGAAGCACCCGGGGGCCAGCCTGCGGGACATACGGTCAGAGGCATGAACTTCGACGACTACCGCGCGCACGACGCGACCGGACTGGCGAAGCTCGTCGCCGACAACGAGGTGACACCGGCAGAGCTGCTGTCCGCTGGCGCGGGACGCGCGGCGGCGGCGGTGAATCCGCGCATCAACGCGATCGTGCGCGATGTTCCCGCGTCGCCCTCCGACGAGCTCAGCGGCCCGTTCGCCGGCGTGCCGTTCCTGATCAAGGATCTCGCACAGGACTATGCGGGGCTGCCCACCTCGAGCGGTTCGCGCTCTCTGATGGCAACCACCGTCGCCACCGAGCATGCGACGGTCGTCCAGCGCTGGATCGACGCGGGCCTGGTCATCTTCGGCAAGACCAACACCCCGGAGTTCGGGGCGAAGGGGATCACCGAGCCGGTCGCCTGGGGTCCGGCGCGCAACCCATGGGACCTGGCGCGGACGCCGGGCGGCTCATCGGGCGGGTCGGCGGCCGCGGTCGCGGCGGGCATCGTGCCGTGCGCGGGGGCGACCGACGGTGGCGGATCGATCCGCATCCCGGCGGCGTGCTGCGGTCTGGTCGGCCTTGAAACCGGGCCGCGGGCTGACGCCCTCGGGGCCGATGACGGGCGAGTCCATGCACGGCGCGGCCGTACAGGGCGTCGTGTCCCGGACGGTGCGCGACACGGCGGCGATGCTGGACGTCATCAGCGGCGGCGAGCCCTCCGGACCGTACGTGCCAGGGATGCCCGCTGAGTCGTTCGCGTCCTGTGTGGGAGCGGATCCCGGCAAGCTGCGGATCGGCGTTCGGGTACCGACGGCGATCAACCCGGCGCCGCACCCCGAGGCGTTGGCAGCCGTCGAGGCGACCGTGCGGGCGCTGACCGATCTCGGCCACCACGTCGACGAGCTGCAGCAGGCACCCTTCGACGACGCCACACTCGCCCGGGACTTTCTGCTCACCTGGTTCGTCTACTGCGCCTGGGAAGTCGACGAGGCCAAACGGCTGACGGGCGCGGGTGACGACTCGTTCGAGCGGGACACGCTCATCATGGCAGCGCTGGGGCGCGCGACGAGCAGCGTCGACTACGTCAATGCCGTCGAGCGGCGCCACGAGCACACGCGCCGGCTGACCACCTTCTTCGAGTCCTATGACCTGCTGCTTACCCCCACGTTGGCGACCCCGCCGCCCAAGATCGGTGAGTTCGACCCGCCGGTCGCGCTGCAACATGCTTCTGATGTGCTGATCAAGACCCGCACCGCCCGCTTCCTGCGCTACACCAAGATCGTCGACGACATGGTGGACCAGAACCTCGGTTGGGTGCCCTACACGCAACTGGCGAATCTCACTGGCAGACCCGCTATTTCGTTACCCGTGCACTGGACCGAGGACGGTCTGCCGCTGGGCGTCCAGTTCGTGGCGCCACTCGCAGGCGAGTCGCTGCTCATCCGGCTGGCCGCCCAACTCGAGCAGGCGATGCCCTGGGCGGATCGCGTGGCGCCGGTCTAGCTTCGCTTGGTGAGGGCGGAGTTCACAATCGGATCAAGTTGGGGTTCAGGCTGCGGTGAGTCGCTGCGTTTGTGAATTGGTCCAGTCGGCGGTCCAGTTGTCGCCATGCCAGGGCCAGATCGCTGCGGTGGGCGAGATCTGTTGGTAGCCTAGGGTCGAACGTCGGCCAGGCCGGGTGCCAGGACGCGACCGTAGACCTTGGTGAACAGGACGGCCACGCGGCGACCGAGCGGGGTGAGTTGGTAACAGTGATGGCCCGGCAGCCTGACGATGAGCCCCTTACGTTTGAGGCGTCGCAGGTCGTAGGTGGCCTGCCGGCTGGTGTACGGGCATCCCAGCTGCGCGCTCACGGCCCGGACCAGGGTGGGGTTGTCGAAACCGGCGAGCAGATGGGTGAATCCGACCGTGGCGGCCAGCACCGCCATCACACGCGGGTCCCCGAACGGAGCGCGGGGGCGTGTTGGCCATCGTTGGTGGACGGCCGGGTCACCTCGGCGAAGGTGGCCACATCGGGAGCGGGACGGGCATCGGAGGCTTGTGCGTCGCACAGACGCTGGTTGGCGCTTTCGCCAACCGCCCGAAGGGCTTTCCAGTTTTCGGCGGTGACCCGCCGGCCGATGCCGAAGTCGCGGGTATTGCAGACCACGGTTTCGGTGCGCAACGCCCGATGCTCCTTGAAATACTGTTTGATCCGGCTGGACCGGTAGTAGCAGCTGATCTGCGGGTCGACGTCTTTGGTGATCACCTGGGTGCGGAACGTTCCCGGGGTGCGCCGGTTGATCCGGCGGCCGAAGATCAGCGCCACCTTGTCCGGGCGGCCCACGTCGAGGTGGTCGCGGATGAGCTGTTCGAAGAACGACCGTCCCGCCGCCGGGCGGTCGAACACCCGGGTGTCGGAGATCTCGAACTGGCGAAACGCCAGTTCGTAGACGTAGCCGGCGCGCAGGTCGTCGCGGGTCAACGGGGAGGGTAGCCGGCGCTGCCAGCGCCAGAAGAAGCCTTCACCGCGCCCGGGCCGAGCCGGTCGCAGATCCGCTGCAGCGCCTCGGGGTCATCGCAGGCGCGGAACCCGTTGTCCAGCGCGGTGTAGCCGATGCCGAGCCGCTGGCACTGGCGCTGCGCCCAGGAGTGCCCGTTGAGCCAGATCCACACCGGCCACGGCGCGTAGGCGTTGGTCTTCCAGAACGCCCCACCCCAGTCGGGATCCCAGAGGTAAAAGTAGAAGTGGTTGACGAAGGCCATCTGCCGGCCCCACTCCATGTGCGGATGCGCAGCGTGCTCCTGGCCCTTGGCCTTCCAGGACCGCCACACCGGGGTCTTCTCCTGCGCAATCCCGATCAGCACCACCCGCCCGTCGCCGCCCTCGCGTTCGGCGGCCTCGATCAGCGGGCGGGCGATCTGCTCCTTGTTCTCACCCTTGGCGAACCGGCGCACCGGGATGCCGTTCGCCTTGGCCCACCGGTGCACCTCGGCGACGTAGGCGTCGCCGATCTTGCCGAACGCCGCCGAGGACGGGATCCCGAACCGCCTTCTGCCAGTACAGGAACTGGCACACCCCGCCCACGCACTGCAGCTTCGGCACGTAGGCCTGCAGAAAGATCCGATCCACCGATCGGCAGGTCAGCGTGACGTGATCCCGCAGTAAAGTTGCATAGTCGGCCATCACTGCCTCCTTGGTCTCAGCAACCCGAGGCTACGACCGACACGAGGGATCTCCGACAGCGGAGATCCCTCGCCCTGCTCATCACCTTCGGCCGTGTGCGGGCCGACGGTCAACGACCGAGCCAGCGTCTGTATGAGGACGCTCGCTACCTCTAGCTAGAACTCTCCGCCCGACAGGCGTTGCCGCAGAGTGGCCGCTTGCAGCGTGAGGTGGTTACGCTCGGCCACGTTCTGCGCCTGAGCCGCGGCGTCCACATAAAGCGTTGCCGCCGTGGCGATATCGCCGGCCCGCTCATGGAGATAGGCCGATGACGCGAGGTACCGCGGCAGTGTCGGGTCGAGGTCGGCGAGTGCCGCGAGCCCTGCCTGCGGTCCGTCCGCCTGACCGACGGCGACGGCGCGATTGAGCTGCACCACCGGACTGTTGGTGAGTGCGACGAGTTCGTCGTACCACTCGACGATCTGGACCCAGTCGGTCTCGTCGGCTGTCTGCGCGTCGGCGTGCAGGGCCGCGATCGCAGCCTGTGCCTGGTACTCCCCGAGCCGATCGCGGGCCAGCGCGGCTTGGAGCACAGCCACACCCTCGGCGATCAGGTCGCGCTGCCACAGGCCGCGGTCCTGATCGGCCAGCGGCACCAGGCGGCCGTCGGCACGCGTCCGGGCGGGGCGACGCGCGTGGTGGAGCAGAAAGAGCGCGAGCAGGCCCGCGACCTCGACGTCGTCCGTTGTCGCCGTCAGCTGCCGGGCCAGCCGGATCGCCTCGGCGGCGAGGTCGACATCGCCGCCGTACCCCTCGTTGAACACCAGGTACAGCACCCGCAGCACGGTGCGCAGATCTCCGGGACGATCCAGCCTGGCGTCGCTGACGGTGCGTTTTGCCCGGCTGATTCGCTGGGCCATCGTCGCGTCGGGCACGAGGTACGCCTGGGCGATCTGGCGGGTGGTGAGGCCGCCGACGGCCCGCAGCGTCAGGGCGACCGCCGACGCCGGCGCGAGGCTCGGGTGCGCGCAGAGAAAATAGAGCTGCAGCGTGTCATCCGTCTGGGTGGACGGTCCAGGAGGCGGCTCGGCATACACCCGAATTTCACGCCGGCGACGCGCGACGTCGGCTCGGGCAAGATCGAGGAATCGGCGCCACGCGGTCGTGATCAGCCAGCCCTTGAGGTCGTCGGGGCGCTGGGTCGGCCACGCCTCTAGGGCGCGGATCAGTGCTTCTTGGACGGCATCTTCGGCGGTCGCGAAGTCCGCCCCGCGGTGGACGAGGGCCGCCAAGACGCCGGGGATCAGGTCCCGCAGCTCAGCCTCGTCCACCGTCTCTGCTCCGTCATATCGCGGCACTCGGCCACTTAATCGGTGACGGTCGTCGGAGAGCCCATGAACGGTCGCACCTCGAGCCACTCGTGGATCGGCCTGCCGCCCGCGCCGGGCGCCGCGGACAGCTCACCAGCCAACTCAACGGCGCGCTCGTAGGAGTCGACGTCGATGATCATGAAGCCCGCGATCAGGTCCTTGGTCTCCGCGAATGGGCCGTCGGTCACCGGGGGCTTGCCCTCGCCGTCGGAGCGGACCCAGGCACCCTCCTTTGCGAGGGCCTGGCTGTCGACGTATTCGCCGGTGTCTTTCAGGCCGGCCGCGAAGTCCTCCATGTACTGAATGTGCGCCTCGATCTCGCCGGGTGCCCACTGATCCATCGGCACATCGTTGACGGCCGCCGGCGCGCCTCGGTAGTGCTTGAGGAACAGGTACTTGGCCATGACTGTCTCCTTCCTGGTCCGTTCGGACCGGCGACCCGTATTGGTCGCTTACCCCTGGGACGGAGCCGTCACGCTGTTCTCGACAGCCACCGTCGAAACTTCTTGCCCATCTCAACAAAATTCTCCATACCTGAGTGTTGCACCCCCGCATCCCGCACACCCCGTCAGCGACAACTGCATACGGCGCCCTGCAGAACCGCCTTTCGCCATAACATGCTGTCTCGCAACCGTGACTACCGCACTTGTTGATGCGGCGCGCGAGAAGCTCCGTTGCTGCAGATGATGGACGTCGGCATCTCTCGCGCCGTCGATGCCGGCGTATGAGATCCGCGCTCGTCAGGGGTTGAGCCACCGCCACTGTGCCGTCAACCAGCCGTGCGAATCGGGAAGCCGGTCGCGAACCGCAGCCACGACGCCGGGCCACAGACGATCGTCGTAGTCGTCCCCGGACAGCCAACCACCCGCCTTCACTTTGGGTGCCCACGCCTCGATGTCGGCAGCGACGCTGTCGTAGTCGTGCTGCGCATCGAGGTGCACCCACGCCAGCGACCCGTCGGCGAAGAAGTCGGCCGCCCTTGGCGATGAGCTGATGAAGAGATGCACCGCGTCGGCGAACCCACATGCAATGACGTTGCGGTGCAGCAGGCCCGCAAACGTTCCACCGCCGTACTCGACGGCTGGACCATGCGCATTCACACTGGCCGGTCCCTCCTGCCCGCTGCCACGGCAGGTGTCGATGCCGATCACGGTGTACTCACGTCCCGAGCCGCGCACGACGTCGGCCAACGAACACAGGCTGCGGCCCAGATAGGACCCGACCTCCACAAAGGTGCTTCCCTCGGAAAAAGTGGTGACCGCTGCCTCTTGGCCCTCGCGCCAATGGAACCAGCCCGGTATGTCCGACCAGTGCGTGACCTCGGCGGCGAATGCGTCCTGCGACGGATGGTTCACGGCGGATCGACTCCTTTCGTCGTGGCGATCATGCCATCGCCACGCTGGTTTCGGCGGCCGTCGCGCGGGTACCAGATGTGTGACGCCGTTACGAATACATCTCTCGATGTCACGGCGCAGCGACATCACCAGAATCCAGGAAGGCAAGCGATGACATCTCCGGAGCCGACAGATGAAACTGAAGAAATATTGACCACCCCGGCCACCCCGGGAGCAGCGGCGCTGCCATCCACCGAGGCTGACGCGGGCGAGGACAGTTCGCCGAACTAAGCCTGCGTGGCTTTTCACTCAGAGGTCGATCACCACGCCGTCGGTGGGTTGCGAGCAGCAGATCAGGATGTTTCCTTCTGCTGGTGGTTCCAGAGGTTCCGGGTCGTAGCGGACGGTCCCGGACAGCAGTGCGGTCTCGCAGTTGTGACACACCCCGGTGCGGCAGGACCACCGGGTCGGGACGTCGCAGGTTTCGGCGAATTCGAGCAAGCTGGCGCTCGGCGGACCCCAGGGCGCGGACACGCCGCTGCGGGCGAACTCGACGTCGGGCCCGGGTCCGGGTGGCCCGGCCGGCAAGTGCGCAGGGGTCGACGTCGCGGCGATCCCGGGTGTGAGTGCCGGTGCGGCGCCGAAGATCTCGGTGTGAACCCGGGCGGGATCCAGACCGTAGGTGACCAGGCCGGCGCCGACCTCAGCCATGAACGCCGACGGTCCGCAGAGATAGGCGTCCCCGCCGCGGGGCGGGCCGAGTTCACGGATCGCTGCGACCGAGAGGCGGCCGTGGTCGGTGAAGTCGATCCCCTGCCGGTCGGCCACCGTCGGACGAGTGTAGAAAATGTGGGATTGGCTGTCGGGCAACGTGTTCAACAGCGCGCGGGCCTCCGCGCTGAAGGGATGCTCGGAGCTGTTGCGGGCGCCGTGCAGCCACCACACCTGCCGCTTGGGTTCGGTGGTGGCGAGCGTGTGCAGCATGGCGAGCACCGGGGTGGCGCCGACTCCGACGGACAGCAGGATGACCGGCGTGTCGCGATCGGCGAGGAAGAATGTCCCCCGCGGCGCGGCAACGTCGATTCGATCACCGGGCCTCACCCGGGCGTGGATGTAACTGCTGGCCGCGCCACGCGATTCACGTTTCACGCTGATGCGGTAGTAATCGGCGCCCGAGCGGTTGGACAGTGAGTAATTGCGGATCAGGGTGCGCTCGCCGTCGGGGGCCAGCCGCAGCGTGATCGATTGACCCGGAAGCCATTGCGGCAGCGTCGCGCCGTCGGGATCAGCCAGTGATACCGAGCGCACGTGCTGGCTTTCCTCGTGGATGGCGATGACTTCCAGCGGGCGAAACCCGGCCCACGCCGGCGGTGGGCTGCTGGCAGCCGCCGTGAGTCCGGTGTTGCCTGCCGTTGTCGACGTGCTGTCGGCCTGTTCGGCCAGGCTTTGCAAGGACGTCTTCCAGCCGGCGCTCAGTGCGGGGATGCGCAGGGCGCGCTGCAGAGCGTCGCGTGGGTGACCCGGAAGGTAGAGCAGTGCGTCGATCTCGGCGACCGTCACCTGTTCGGGGCCGTCGGCGATCTTGACGATGTCTTGGCCGGCTTCGACTTCGCCTTCGGTGATGACCCGGCAGTAGAACCCCGGGCGTTGGTGGGAGACCAGCAGCGCAGCCATCCGGGGTTCGCCGATCCGGATGCCCGCGCGATAGCAGGTGACCCGCGGCTGAGTGACCTCGAAAACGGCCTGCCCGATCCGGTAACGGTCCCCGATGCATACCTCATCGTCGGGCAATCCTTCGACGGTGAGGTTCTCACCCAGCGTCCCGGGCACCAGGTCGTTGCGGCCGAACTCCTCGGCCCAGTGTCGGTAGGAAGCGAGTTGGTACACCAGGACGGCGCGGTTCTCCCCGCCGTGCCCCCCGAGATCGCCTTGCCCGTCCCCATCGACGTTGAGCCGCCGGACCATCCGCCGACCGGTGACCGGCTGCTTCCAGGCGCCGGTGTACACGGTGCGGTTGTTCCACGGGATGTCCTTGGGAAGACCGACATTGACCGACACCAGCTTCGCCACCGTGCTCTCCTTGCATCCAGTTCGGTCGGTACCTGGTTGCGGCCCAACGAAAGCCAGGTGCCATTGACTGCACGGTAACAATTATCGCGATGATACACAGGGGCATTCGCGCTCGGCCGGCGACGCCTGAAAGGTCACCCCCTATCGATCCGCGGGTGCGCCCCGTCAGCGTCGAGAAGATACGCACTTCACGGTCGCCACGCATTGTCGCTCAGGAACTCAGCGCTGCGCCTGCGGCTGGATCGCGGAGCGCCATGCCAACGGATTCAGCTCTCGGTAGGGGTCGCTGCTGCGGATCTCCAGGAGCTCGCCCAGAGTCTGCTCGAGTGATTGCTGGGTCTTCTTTTTGACGGTGGCCACCCATGTCTGGTCGGAGACCCGCGCCGGTTTGGTCGTGTCGATGGGGGCGGCGAACCGCAGGTACATCCGCTGCGGCCGGGGAATCAGGGTGGGGCCGATCCCGCGCATCAAAGGTAGGGCCACGTCCGAGCGGCCGGAGAGTTTCTCGGCGAGGCCCTGACTCAGCCGTCCCCACGGACTGTCGCGCGTGATGAGGCTCCGGTACACATCGTCGCCGCCGACCAGCCCGGCAGGCACGATCGGATAGTTGTGCTCCGCTGCCAGGCGGGCGAATCCGGCGCGGCCCTGCCAGAGCAGGGTGTACTCCTCGCCTTTGTACTTGGCGATCTCGCGGCCACCGCCGGGGAACACCAGAATCGGTTCGTCGTGGCGCATCAACTCGCGCGCGGTCTCCGGTGCCCCCACCACAGCGCCCGCGGCGGCAAAGAGTTCACCGGCCGGCCCGCGCATGTTGCCGAAGTTCCGGTCGGCCAGCGGCCGTACCCGGGCACCGATCACCCGCCGCACGAAGTAGGGGATCAATATTGCCTCGGTGCCAGCTTGGGTGTGGTTGCCCACCAACAGGAATCGCCCATCGGCCGGCAGGTTCGCCAGCCCGTCGACATATGGCCGACAGAGGTCAACGACAGGTGCAACCCGGTCGGCGATGGTCTCCACCGCACGGCGCAGCACCCGTACCTGGCGGGGTTGATTCATGATCGCGTCGATGTTCACCGGGGTGGTCATGACGGTGCGGTGTCCATGGGCTCCACTCTTCTGACAGCGGCGGGCGTGGTGTCGGGCCGGCAGAACAGCATGATGACGGGTCTGGGGCCCAAGCCCAACCGACGTGGCGACGGCAGCACCTCGATACCCATCTGTGGGTCGGCGCTTTGCCCAGGGCCACCAGTGCCGAGTGACTGTAGGCGCGCAGCATGCTGATGAACCCGTCGTGAATCACGTGTCTGGCTGCCGGCCGTATCGCCACCGCCACCGAGCAGCCGGTACCGCCATCAGTGGCAACAACATCGCCCCGAGGGGGCGTGGACGTTTGAGGTCGATCACGAGGAATCGGTGACCCACCCGGGTCGCTTCGGCGATCGTGCGGGCAGCGCTGGCCGGCGGCAGATGATGAAACGCCATGGCGAACACCACCAGGTCGTAGCTGTCGTCGGCGGCGTTGATCGCGGTGGCATCGACCACCTGGGTACGGGCCCGGGGGTTGGCTCCCAACTCTCCGGCGGCGATGTTGGCCACCGAGGTCGGGTCCAAGTCACTGATCGTCACGGTCGCGGTGGGATGCAACTCGAGAATCTTCGCCGACAGCTTGCCGTGCCCGGCGCCCAGCTCGAGGATGCGCGGATTGACGATGTCGGCGACCAGTTCCAGTGCGAGACGGGCGTTTCGTTCGTGCTGGCTGCCTCGGGCACCCATCCGGCCAAGAGCCGAGATAACGGTCTGCTTGACCTCAGCGGGAATGTCGTAACGGTCGGTGTACTCCAACACGTCGGTTTGCAGTCGCCGATCGAGCCACGAGGCGTCCGGGCCGCCCCGCGGCATCGCCGCGATCACCGGATCCACTGCCATCGCCTCGCTCACCGTCAGCTCCTCACACCTTCGTGCCGCCGAATGCGTCCGACTATACCGAACGAACTAGTTCGTCTGTATATGATCCCGGGGTGAGAACGAGCACCGAACTACGCGGCGAAATCCTGGCGGCCGCACGATCCGAGTTCGCCCAATATGGTCTGGCTGGAGGCCCGGATCGACCGCATCGCCCGGACCGCGCAGGCCAGCAAGGAACGCCTCTACGCTCACTTCGGGGACAAAGAGGCCCTCTTTCGTGACGTGGTGGCCGCCGACAGCGCCGAATTCTTCCGGGCGGTCACCCTGCGCCCCCACGCAGTCGCCGAATTCGCGGGAGACATCTACGATCTGGCCCGCGATCACCCCGAGCACTACCGCATGATCACCTGGGCACATCTGGAAGGCGTCACGCTCGACGAACCCACGGCCGACGGCCTGCCCATCCCCGACCGACACCTCGCCGCCATCGAAGCCGCCCAGGCCAGCGGCCACGTCGACGGCTCTGGCAACCCGTCGACCTGCTCGTTCTGCTCATCGGGATCGGCCTGTCCTGGATGCACCTGCCTCACCCCGACGCCGTGACCGACGATCCGAGCATCATCGCCCGGCGCCGTGCCGCCGTCGTCGAGGCAGCCCGTCGGATCGTCGCGGTCCGCGCCCGCTAATCGCGCTAGGCTTCCGAGCGTCATTAGCGCAACGCCTCGCAGACTGGCGTCACCTTCATCCGGTCGCCGTGTCCCTGACCCCGAGTGGGGTGCGACCCGTCCATCGATTGAACGCGCGGTGGAAGGAGTTGGGGTCGTCATAGCCCAGGAGAAAGGCGATCTCGGTCAGCGACAGCGTGGACTGGGTGAGGTAGTGGCGAGCCAGTCCTTCGCGGACGTCGGCCAGGAGTTCCTGGAACGTGACGCCTTCGTCGCCGAGGCGGCGCTGCAGCGTTCGGGTGCTGATGCCGAGGTGACGTGCGACGCCATGGGCCGTTCCAGCGCCGGCGGGCAGGAGTTCGACCAGCGTGGCGCGGACCTTGGCGCCGAGCGTGGCGTCGCCACCGAGATCGTCGAGGCGTCGCCGCAATTCGGGTTCGAAGAAGTCCCACATCCCGGCATTGGCGGTCAGGAATGGCCGGGTGGCATCGAGCCGGGAGAACCGGACGAGCGTCGTATCGCCACGCTCGATCCGGGCACGCAGCCAGTCCTCCACCGCGGCAACGTCCTTCGGTGGCTGCGGCACGACGACCCGCTGGGGTACGACGCGGGTGCGGGTTCCGAGCCGGGCGAGCGCGACCCAGAAGGCGACCTCGACGCCGGGCAGCACCGCGGGTGGGGGATCCCCTGCCGGCCAAGCGATCTCGAGGTTCACGCCGTCGGCATCGGGTTCGACATGCAGGCGCAACGGTCCGAGCAGTCGTTTGTGGACGGCGATCCGCTCCGCCGCCATCTGCAGGTTGGGACTACACATCGCCGCGAAGATCGGCGGGTCGAACACCTCAGGGCTCAACTTGTCGGCGATCGTGATCGCCAGGTCACGATCGCCGACAAGGTGGTCCAGCGCGTCGAACAGGGCGTAGTACTGCGGCGGAGACAGTACCGCGTCGTCGCGGTTGAGCAGATCCCTGGGCAGACCTGCCGCGTCGAGAAGGTCGGCCGGCCGGACACCGAGGTCGGCGAGTAGCACCCGCACGAACGGGAGCGAAATCCGGAACGGCGCAACCAGAGTGCTCATGTCCTGACGGCGGCGCTGACGTCGACCTGCAGGCCGGTCTCCTTTTCGGCGACCTGCCACAGCACCTCGATGGCGCCGGCGCTGCCCGGCCGGATCAGCGGCTTGCGGACCGGCGGCCCGTTGGTCACGAACAGCGGTCCGTAGAACCCGCCGCCCGGGGGCCTTCGGATCGGTGGCCGCCCGAAGCTGGCTCAGCGCACCACGATCGGTCGACATCCCCATCACCTTGACCCACTTCTCGGAGACGGCGCCGAGCAGGCCGGCACTGCCGTGGGACTGGGTCGTGGTCTGCAGATCGGAATTCGTCAGTCCCGGTTGGGCGGACAGCGCCTTGGCGTCGACGCCGGCCCGATCGAACTGCGTTTGGAGGCCGACGGCGAGGTGCCGCATCGCCAACTTGGTCTGGCCGTACATGCGCCACTCGTCGAAGTTCTTGCGCATGTGCGGGTCAGCGGGGTCGATGGCGCGGCCGGCGTGCTGGGCGGTGCTCGACAGCGTCACCACCCGCGCGCCGGGCGTCGCGACAACGATGGGCAGCAGGTGCGAAATCAGCGCCCAGTGGCCGAGCACGTTGGTGCCCATCTGGGTGTCGAAGCCGTCCTCGGTCGTCCCCTGCGGCAGGGCCATCACGCCGGCATTGCACATCAGGATGTCGATGCGGTCGTGCTTGGCGGCGATCTTCTTGGCGGCGGTGTCGACCGAGGCGAGCGAGCCGAGGTCGAGTTCCACGATCTCCAGTGATGCGTCCGGGTGGGCGGCGAGGATCTCGGCCTGCGCGTCGGATGCCTTGGCCTGGTTGCGTGCCGCCATCACCACGTGCGCGCCGCTAGCGGCGAGGGCCTTGGCGGAGGCGAGTCCGAGCCCGCCGTTGGCTCCAGTGACCACGGCGATCTTGCCGTGCAGATCGGGGATGTTTTTCGTGGACCAGCTCATGAATGTTCCTCGGGTAGTTGACCGCCTGGTGCGGGTCGCTTCCCAGTAAACCTACGACAACTAGGCCGTCGTGGCGCTCGCAGATCGCGCCAACGCTCTCGCAACCTGCGCCACTACCGGTGGCGGATGCCTCGCAGGATCCTTCCTGATGCTCGGCGCCACCGCGCCTCGGTAGCTGTCCCGATCACCGCGCGAGACGCGTCACCGCGCTCCACGGCCTGCGGTGCGGTGGTCGATGGGGGTCGGGCTGAGGAAGACGCGCCACGACGCGCAGAAACCAGGGCAGCCGACGGAAACGGTGCGCGGCGACCAACACCGACTCCACCTCGCCCACTCGCCAGCCGAGATCCTCGAAGAAGCCCACGCCGTTGTCCGGGGCGAACTTGAACGGTGCGTTGCGCAGCAAGCCGCCGGTCTTGTCATTCATGAATTTCTTGAGCCCCGGCCCGGCGATGTCGAGCATCCACCAGGCGACCTCGGGACGTTCCAGCGCGTGCGACAGGTCGACGACGTCGGACGGTTCGAGATACATCAACAGGCCCTCGGTGAGTACCAGCGCCTTCGTCGCACCCGCCAGCGTCTCGTCCAGGAAACGCTTCCGGGCCTCGGCGTCGGAAAGATCCACGGGGTACCTGGTCAAGCGGCATCGTGGAGTCTCACCGGCGAGCAGTTGTTCCTTTTCGGCGATCAATGCCGGCAAATCGCCCTCTACCCAGGTGAAATCTGCCGGCAGGTCCAATCGGTAGGGCCGGGTGTCGAGTCCGGCTGCCAAGTTGAGAACCCGGTCACAGCCGGCCTCGATCGCCTCCAGAATGATGTCGTCGATCACCTTGGTGCGGGCTACCAACCACCATCCCGAACGCATCATCCGGGGAACTGTCGCCACGATCTCGCGTCCGCGCTTGCCGGCGAGGCGGTCGGCATACGGGTCGCGGAGGCATCCGACCGGGCGGATTCGTGGCGCGATGGCACGGCCACCCAGCGGGCGGTGTCCGGACGTTCGACACCGGTGTCGTCGATGATCCGTCATGCCCGTCGATTGCCCATGGGTGCCACCTCGCAGGCAAACCCGGCGATCCGTCGGCTCCGGCGTCTTTCGCCGGCCCCGCCGTATATGCGGCCGAGGGGACCTCGTGATCCGGGTGTGTAATCAGCCGACCGATCGGCGCGTCGGCGCTGGCTGTAACCCCGCCTCCTACCTATGGGGAGACCACCATCAGGAAGGCCCAACCCATGTCCGTGTTGTCGCCACGCGCCGTCTCGATCGCCCAGTTGACCGCCACCCGAGCGTCGGGCGCTGTGGTTCTGATCCGTCTCTATGCTGGGCTGGTCTTCGCCGGTGAGGGCGTCCTGAAGTTCCTCCGGCCAGAGACGCTCGGGGCCTGGCCGTTTCGAGAAGTCCGGGATACCCGCGTCGACTGCTCACCTACCTCGACGGCGTGTTCGAGATCGGCTGCGGTGTAATGATTCTGGTTGGCCGTGCTGACAGGTTGGCCACGCTACCGATGATCGTCGACATGGTCGGTGCGTTGCACCGAGCGAGCAATTTCTCGGATCTGCACCGGCGGCTTGACCCAGCAGTTGCCCACCGCGCCGCCGCCGCTGCCGAAGATCGAGGTGCGTGAACGCAACGGATTCATCGAAGTCCTCGCGCCCACCGAACCCGCGTGAATGGCCTAGGGCCCGCAGCTCACCCGGCCTCGTTGGGCTCGGGCTGAAGCAGTTCGCGCACGGCGCGCCGCGGATCCGTAGGGCGGAGCATCGGCTGGCCGGGCGGGTGCGCACGATCTGCGGCCACCAGAACCAGCGGCCCAACAGCACTGCGATCGACGGCGTCATGAACGATCGCACGATCAACGTGTCGAACAGCAGGCCGAGGCCGATGGTGGTGCCGATCTGGCCGAGCACCACCAGATCACTGAAGATGAACGAGGACATGGTGGCGGCGAACACCAAGCCTGCCGCGGTGACGACTCCACCGGTGCCTGCCATCGCGCGGATCTGCCGGTTTTGAGTCCGGCGCTGCATCTCTTCCTGGAATCGGGATATCAGCAGCAGGTTGTAGTCGGCGCCCACCGCCAGAAGCAGGATGATGGCCAGTGGCAGCACGATCCAGTACAGCTGGATGCCGAAGATGTACTGCCACACCAGAACCGACAGCCCGATGGATGCACCCAACGACAGCGCGACGGTGCCCACGATGACGAGCGCGGCGACCAGGCTTCGGGTGATGAAGATCATGATCAGCAGAATCAGGGCCAGCGCGGCGAGCGCGGCGATCAGCAGGTCGTACTTGGCGCCGTCCTGAATGTCCTTGTAGGTCGATGCGGTTCCGGCGACGTAGATCTTGGCGTCCGACAGCGGCGTGGCCTTGATCGCGTCGAACGCCGAGTTCTTGATGGCGTCGATGTGCGAGATACCCTCGGGCGTAGCGGGATTGCCCTCATGGGTGATGATCATCCGGGCGGCCTTGCCATCCGGCGAGAGGAACAGCTTCAGGCCGCGCTTGAAGTCGGGGTTGTCGAACGCTTCCGGTGGCAGGTAGAAGGAGTCGTCGTTCTTGGCGGCGTCGAAGGCCTGTCCCAGCGCGGTCGCGTTCTTGAGCGCTTCCTCGGCTCTGCGCGTTGGTTCCGGCCGTGGTGGCGTAGTTGGACGGAGCAGGTCGCGGTTGGCTTCCTGGACGTCGATCTGGGGTGGGAGCAGCGAGACGAGTTGCGGTTGCAGGGCATTGAGCTTGTCCAGACTCGCCGTGATCTTGCCGAACTGATCGCTGAGCTCGGAGATGCCGTCGAGTGAGTCGAACACCGATCGCAACGCCGCGCACGAGGGGATGTCGAAGCAGTGCGGCTCCCAGTAGAAGTAGTTGCGCAGCGGCCGGAAGAAGTCGTCGAAGTTGGCGAGGTTGTCGCGCAGTTCGTTGATCGTCGTGACGGTGTCGTGGAACGCCTTGGATCTGTTCGTCGGTCGCGGCGGCGCTGGCCTGCTGCAGCGTCGAGCTGTTGTTTGCAGGATGTCGATGGTGTTGCTGATCTCGTTGGCCTGCTTCAGGATATCCTGCGCCTCGGGCCTGCTGGTAGCTGAGGTTCATGATCTGGCTGGCACTCTGGTCGCGCTGATCTGAAACGGGATGGAGCTGTGGGTGATCGGCGTGCCGAGGGGCCGGGTGATCGACTGCACCAGCGAGATGCCGGGGGTGTGCAGGACGGCCTTCGCGACGCGTTCGAGGATCAGCATGTCCGCCGGGTTGCGCATGTCGTGATCGGTCTCGATCATCAGCAGTTCGGGGTTCAGCCGGGCCTCGGAGAAGTGCCGTTCGGCGGCCGCGTAGCCGACGTTGGCCGGCGCCGAGTGCCGGCAGGTACGGCCGGGCGTCGTAGCTGGTCTTGTAGCCCGGCAGGGCGAGCAGACCGATGCAGCGCCATCGCCAGCGACACGACGAGGATGGGACCGGGCCACCGCACGATGACGGTGCCGATGCGCCGCCACCCGCGGGTGCGCATCTTGCGTTTGGGCTCCAGCAGCCCGAAATGGCTGGCGATCACCAGCACGGCAGGCCCGAGGGTCAGCGCCGCCGCCAACGTCACCAGCACGCCGAGGGCGGCGGGAACGCCAAGGGTCTGGAAGTAGGGCAGCCGGGTGAAGTACAGGCATGCCACCGCGCCGGCGATGGTCAGTCCCGAGCCGACGATGACGTGCACGGTGCCGCGGAACATGGTGTAGTAAGCGTGCTTCTCGCTCCTCGCCGGCGTCTCGTGCTTCGTGATAGCGGCCGACGATGAAGATGGCGTAGTCGGTGCCCGCCGCGATCGCCAGCAGCGTCAGCAGATTCGTCGAGTAGGTCGACAGGCCGATGACCCCGGAGTTGGCGAGCGAGGCAACGACACCCCGGGCAGCGGACAAGTTCGACGAGGACCGTCAACAGCATGATGAGCATGGTGACGATCGAGCGGTAGACGATCAGCAGCATCACCGCGATGACCAGGAAGGTGATGGCGGTGACCTTTTCGGTGCCCTCGCTGCCGACCTCGAAGTTGTCGGTGATCAGCGGTGCGGCGCCGGTGACGTAGGCCTTGACCCCCGGTGGCGGCGGCATGCTGCCACGATGTCGCGGATGGCGTCGACGGACTCATTGGACAACGCCTCGCCCTGGTTGCCGGCCAGATACACCTGCACCAGAGCGGCTTTGCCGTCCTTGCTCTGCGAACCGCCCGCGGTCAGCGGGTCCCCCCAGAAGTCCTGAATGTGCTGGACGTGCTTGGTGTCCTGGCCGAGTCGCTTGACCAGCGTCGTCGTAGAAGTGGTGGGCGTCGGCGCCCGAGCGGCTGGTCGCCTTCGAGCACGATCATGGCCGCGCTGTCGGAATCGAACTCGTCGAAGACCTTGCCGATGTGCCGCATCGCCATGATCGACGGCGAATCGGGCGCGTTCAGCGCCACCGAGCGCGCTGCTCCGACGACCTCCAGTTGCGGAGCGAAGATGTTGGTCAACGCGGCGATCGCGACCCAGACGAGCAGGATCGGGCACGGCGAATCGACGGATGTTGCGCGCGATCCGTGAACCTTGAGCGTGTGATTTGTCGGCTGGGCATTCGGATCCGTCGACGCGGTGTTCGCTCATGCGGACTTGTCCAGGCAGGCGATGTAGCCGTTCACGTTGCTGGTGGACCTTTCGTCCTTGACGATGCCGTTGACGGTGATGCGGCAACCGATGGTGCTCGCCGTCACCCTGGGCGCGCAGATCGGCGAACAGCGTGGGATCCGTCGTGGTCAGCGTGGTGCGACCACGGCAGGGCCACGTCGTCGACCCGCTGTGGCTGGGCGTCCTCGTCGAGGTAGTTGATGGTGGCCACCGATCCCGGGCGGTCCGAAGACCTCGAACAGCACCCGCTTGGGGTTGTAGTCCGGTGTTCTCCAGCGAGTCGGCGCTGGGCCGCGACACCGCGTTGTTGGAGCCGAAGATGCCGTGCAGCCGGTAGACGGTGAAGGCGACGATTGCCACGACGACCACCGCGACGATCACCGTCCAGTGTCGTCTGACGAAGCTGCCGACCGACCAACTGCTCACCGGATCGCCTTTCGCGTTCGGGGCGCGACCTGTTCACCCGCGGTTCTTAGCGCGCCTACAGGTGCGGCGCTTCAGAACGGTACGGTACGGTACTGGTCTCTGCAAGCCGTACGCGTTTGCGGAGCCGCCGCTGTCAAGCCAGTGTTGACGTCGGCTACCTGGCTACCGGTGTCGCGATCATGAGT
>CAVYTD010000021.1:0-39183 GCA_963771335.1 uncultured Actinomycetota bacterium
CAGGAAGTACCACGTGAAGAAGGTGAAACCGGTTGTGGTGCAGAGCTGTTGCCCTTCGTGGGCGAGTTCCTCGGCTTGGTCCCACCGGCCGGTGAGGTAATCATCGAGGCACAGGTGCATCAGCGCGCCGATATGCCTGCGCGGGGAACCGCCGCCGCGCCCCTGGTGCACCACCCGCCAGTGTGCTTCCCGATTGTCTGCAAGCCGGTCCAGGTAGACCGACGCCGCGCCGATGCGGATGATCTTCGACGGGTCGTCCTCACCGGGCAAGGTGGCGAGGATGCGCTCCAGCTCAGGTGCCGCCGCAGCGCCGGTGCGTAGCGGGTCGGCGAAGGTTCTGCTGGCCAGCGCAAGTATCTCCGGCGGTTCGGGGGTCAGTTTCCGCAACGCGCGGAAGAACGGCTCCCAGTGTGCGGGGGTACATGCGTACCAGGAGAGAAGCAGCAGGGTGTGCATCGCTTCGATCAGCGCGGTGTCGTCGGCCCGGTAGCCGTGGTCGGCGGTCTCGATGGCACCCACGAGGAGCCGGTGTGCGGTATTCACGTCACCGTCGCCGTTGAGCATCAGGAACGTCGCAGCGTTCGCCGCGTGCAGCGACCCACTGGAGTCCGGACCGGCTCGCCTGGCTTCTACCAGAAGGGTCTCGGGGTCGCCGACGGTGTCGCCGGATTCCGCGCCGATGTACGCGGCCTCTGCGAGCCTGCGTCCCCGGGCAGCGGCCGTGGTGCTCAGTTCGGCTGCACGAACAAGCGCCGAGACGGCGCCGAGAGCATCGCCGCGGAGCATCGTCCGACGCGCCACTCGATCGAGGCGCCCGGCGGCCGCGTCGTCCGGTCCGACCGCGGCGGCGGCCAGATGCCAGGCCTGCCGTTCCTCGTCACCGTGTAGCGAGTCGGCGAGGACGAGGTGGGCGTGGCGCCGTTCCTCGTGGGTGGACATGGCGACTATCGTCGACCGAATCAGCGGGTGCCGGAACGTGATTCGGGCGGCGCCGTCGTCGACGTGTACCAGTTGCGCCCGCTCGGCGGGTGCCAGATTACCTAAGCCGGGTTGCTCGCCGGCCGCCTCCCGGAGCACCCGGACGTCGCCGGCGCCTTCGAAGGCGGCAACGAGCAGCAACCGGCGGGTGGGTTCGGGGAGCGCCGTGATACGGGATGCGAAGAGAGCTTGGAGCCGATCGCTCAGTGGCACGGCGTCGGGCTGGTCCATGGTCTGCGTCTCGGGTCCGGTCAGCGGGGCGGACAGCTCCACGAGCGCCAATGGGTTTCCCCGAGCCAGGTCGAGTACCCGCTGGCGGGTCCGGGGCGGCAGGTGGGGGAACCGGTCGTCGACCAGCTGCTCGGCTGCCTCGCGGGCGAGCGGTTCGACGAGCTGCTCGGTCAGCCCTCGCCGGTCGAGGAAGGTCTCGCTGCCGGTTCGGCACGACATGACCACACCGATCGGGTGGCCGGTCACCCGCCGGGCGATGAATCCAAGCACTACTGCGCTGGCACGGTCGATCCACTGGACATCGTCAACCAGTAGGAGCACCGGCCTTTGGTCTGCTACCGCCATGACGAGCGACAGCGCAGCGTTGCAGACAAGCAGCGCGCCCGGCGGCGGGCCCGGCCCGAATCCCAGCGCGACCGACAGGGCGTCCTGCGCTCCGGGCGGAAGGCGGCCCAACTCGTCGCGCAGGGGGAGAAGAAGCTGGTTGAGCCCGGAGTAGCTGACGTCGGCCTCGAACTCCGCCCCTGAGGCGCGGAACACGAGGATGCCGTCCGCGTGCGCCTGATCTGCCGCGGCGTCGAGCAGGGCGGACTTGCCGACGCCGGGCTCGCCGCGGATCAGCCGGGTGTCGCCGCTGTGTTGCGCCCTATCGAGGAAGCGCGCGATCCGTTGGAGCTCGACGCCACGACCGAACAGTTCCGCCACGCTTCCGCACCTCTCACCACCTGCAATATATTGCATATCGGACTTGCCGACTTGTCAAGAGGTGCTGGTCAGCTGGTCGGGAAGTCGGCGCTGCGGGACAGCGCCTCGCGGGCGCGGATCTCGGCGAGCGAGTCTTCGAGCGTCGCGACGACGGCGTCGAACCCGCCGCTGCCGAGGACCAGCCGTCGGGGCGGCGGGTCCTGGGCCATCGCGGCGATCACCGCCCGGGCTCCGCGGTGCGGGTCGCCGGGCTGCGTGCCGTCCTGCTCGATCATCGCGGCGCGGACCTGCTCCAGCATCGGCTGGTAGTCGGCGATGGACTCGGCGACGGGCTCGTCAGCGAAGCCGGCGTAGGCGCGGGTGCGGAAGGCTCCCGGCTCGACCGCCAGCACCCGGATGCCCAGCGGCGAAACCTCTTCGCGGAGAACGTCGGTGACGGCCTCGACGGCGAACTTGGTCGCGCTGTAGTGGCCGAATCCGGTGACACCGCGCAGCCCTGCCACCGATGACATGTTGAGGATCCACCCGTGCCTCTGGCGCGCATGCCCGGTAGCGCGGCCCGGATGACAGACGAGCACCGCGAAGAAGTTCAGCTCGAACATCGCGCGGACAGCCGCGTCGTCCATGGCCCTCGATCGACCCGTACCAACCGCGTCCGGCGTTGTTCACCAGTACGTCGATGCCGCCGAAGCGCTCCTCGGCCGTCCGGACGGCGTTCTGCACCTGCCCTGCATCGGTGACATCGAGGGGCAGGACGAGCACGCGGTCGCCGTAGCCTCGTGCCCACGTCTCCAACTCAGCGGGTCGGCGCGCTGTGAGCGCCACCCGGTCGCCGATCTCGAGTGCGGCATCGGCGTACGCCATTCCGAAGCCGCCGGGGGTGCCCCCGGTGATGAACCAGTTTCTCGTCGACATCGGTTCAGGGCTCGATCACCAGTCGGCGGATCGCGTCGCCGTCCAGCGTGAATCGGTAATGGAGGTCGGCCACGCCGCCCGGGAAGTTTCCTTCCAGGCGCTGAACCACGTCGACGTGCGCTGGGTCCGTGATGGTGGCGCCGGTGAATTCGGTCGTGAAGGTGTATTCCTCGCCCGCGCTGCCCAGCCAGGTCGCGATCGTATCCCGTCCCCGGTAGGTGTGGCCCTCGTCGGTCACCGCGGCGTCGTCGGTGAAGATGCTGATTGCCGTGGCGACGTCACGAGCCTGGTGGGCCGTAAGGTACGTCGTCACCACGGCAGGCAACGCGTTCCATGTGGTGTTGTCATCTGTCATAGCCTCAGCGTGAGGTTTCCCCCAGGGGGAGGGTCAAGTGTCGGCCAGCTACATTTTGCAATTCTCGTGCGGATAACCGGCGTCCGTACGCACGGCGTAACACCGCACGTGTCCGACGCCGACCCGCCGGCTCCAGGGGAATCGTCGGGGGATCAATATGCGCAGGCGCTGACATGCACACTCACGGCTTGACGGGGTTCACCGCGAATTGGATGACGCGGTAGGGGGTTCCGCCCCGCGGCGTGGTGTTCCACTGGCTGACGAACACCCGCACCGCGTCGAGCGTGGAACCCGGTGAGATGTACCCGCCGTACGGCTGGGCGAGTCGGTTGATCTCCGGCGGCGGCAGGTGTTCGACAGGAGTCGGGCCACGCCTCGGCGAAGACGACCGTCGTGACCGGCGCGGCGCCCAGCCCCGTCGGATCGTTGGCGACGCGCACCTCCATGTTCCCGGTGCTCGCGTTGAAGTACGACAGCACGGTCCTGCCGTCGATCTGCCTCACGCTCATCTCCCCCACCCGGTCGTCCCACAACGGCGTCGGCTCATGTCCCCAACCCTGGGCATCCGACCAGCCCTGCCACGTAGCCCGGTCAGTGAAGGATTCCGGCGTCGCCCGATAAAGCACCACAGGTCCGCTGCGGTCGAAGTTGTTCGCCACCAAGTAGATCCAGCCGCTCGCGGATGCGGCGGTGGGGATCGGGTCGTAGTACCCGCTGATCTGCGACTGACGACCACCCGCGTACCCCACGTCCCTCTCCGATCCCGGCACGGTGGCCCAGTTGCCTTGTCCCGGAACTGCTTTCACCAATCGCGAGGTCTGCGGCCGGAGATCCTTGGTGGTGGTGACCAGCAGGTAGTTCTCGCGGTTGATCTCGACGACGCCCGCGGGTAGTTGCGAAGCACCCGGCGGGGTGGGGTCGGCCAGCAGCGGGGTGTCGACACCGGTGACGCCGTCGTAGCGGATTCCGGCCGGGTCATCGAGCGAGTCACCCTGGACGTGCAGTGCGATCGGCGAGAACCAGCCACCGAAGCCCACCCCCTGGCCGCGGAAACTGTCGCCGCACACCTGCAGGACCTGCTCCGGGAATTCCATGAACTCGCACAGGTCGGTCGCGCCGATGCCGTAGTCCCCCGTCGGCGTGCCCGTTCCGGCCGCCGGACCGATCCGGATGACCTGGCCCGGCAGCAGCGGCGGCAAGTCGACGGGCGTCGCGCATGCGCCGCCGGAGCGGCAATCAGGCAGTCGTCAGTGCCGAGAAAGACCGAGAAGGCGCCGATCTCTCGCATTTCCGCCGCAAATGTCGGTATCGGCGTCTCAGAGCTCGGCTGCCAGCAGCTCCGCGATCTGAATGGTGTTCAGCGCCGCGCCTTTTCGCAGGTTGTCTCCGGAGACGAACAGCGCAAGTCCGCGACCATCGGGCACGCCGGGGTCCTGACGGATCCGGCCGACGAGCGAGTCGTCCACACCGGCGGCCGCCAGCGGCGTCGGCACGTCCACCAGCCTCACCCCCGGCGCCGAGGCCAGGATTTCCGTGGCCCGCGCGACCGACAACGGCCGGGAGAACTCGACATTCATCGACAGCGAGTGCCCCGTGTACACCGGCACCCGCACGCACGTGCCGCTGACGAAGAGGTCGGGGATGCCGAGAATCTTGCGGCTTTCGTTGCGCAGCTTCTGGTCCTCGTCCGTCTCGCCGGACCCGTCGTCGACAAGCGCGCCCGCCAGCGGGACGACGTTGAACGCGATCGGTGCCACGTACTTGTCCGGCGCGGGGAACGTCCACCGCGCCGACCGTCGTGCACCAGCGCCTGGCTGCCTTCGACGACGGCACTGGCCTGACCGAACAGTTCCTCGACACCGGCCAGCCCGCTACCCGAAACCGCTTGGTAGGTCGAGGCGATCATCCGCACCAGCCCGGCCTCGTCGTGCAGCGGCTTGAGCACCGGCATCGCGGCCATGGTCGTGCAGTTCGGGTTGGCGATGATGCCTTTAGGTCGGTTGCCCGCGTCGCGCTGGAAGTTCACCTCCGAGACCACCAGCGGAACCTCGGGATCCTTGCGCCACGCCGAGGAGTTGTCGACCACCACCGCGCCTGCCGACGGCGAACCGCGGCGCCTGGACCCGCGACATGGTGGCACCGGCGGAGAACAGCGCGATGTCCAGCCCCGACGGATCCGCCGTCGCGGCGTCCTCGACCTCGATCTCCTGGCCGCGGAACTCCAGCTTCTTGCCCGCCGAGCGCGCGGAGGCGAAGAACCGCACCTCGTCGGCGGGAAAGTCGCGATCCGCCAACAGTTTCCGCATCACCTGGCCGACCTGGCCGGTGGCTCCCACCACCCCGATGTTCACCATGTACATTTCCCGTCGCTTCGCTCGCCCGACATCTCAGCGCCCCGTTCCCGCGTAGACGACCGCTTCCTCGTCACCGCCGAGGCCGAACGCCTCGTGCAGCGCGGTAACGGCCGAGTCGAGCTCAGTGTCCTTGATCAGCACCGAGATCCGGATCTCCGACGTGGAGATCAGGTCGATGTTGATGCCCGCCTTGGCCAGCGCCTCGCAGAACGTCGCGGTGACACCGGGATGGACTGCGCATTCCGGCGCCGATCAGCGACACCTTGCCGATGTGGTCGTCGTAAAGCACTCGGGTGAACCCGATCTCGTCCTGCAGGGACGTCAGCTTCTCCACGGCACCCGGCCCGCTCTCGCGCGAGCAGGTGAACGTGATGTCGGTCTTGCCGTCCTCGACCTTCGAGATGTTCTGCAGCACCATGTCGATGTTCACGTCGGCGTCGGCGACCGCGCGGAACACCTGCGCGGCATAGCCCGGAACGTCGGGCAGCCCGACGACGGTGACCTTGGCCTCGCCTCGGTCGTGCGCAACTCCGGTAAGGATGGCGTCTTCCATCGGGATGTCCTCCATCGATCCTTGGACGAGCGTGCCGGGCTTGTCGGTGTACGACGACCGGACGTGAATGGGCAAGTCGAAGCGGCGGGCGTACTCCACGCAGCGCAGCATCAGCACCTTGGCGCCTGCGGCCGCCATCTCGAGCATCTCCTCGAAGGAGACGGTGTCCAGGCGGCGCGCGTTCGGGACGATGCGCGGATCGGCGGTGAAGATGCCGTCGACATCGGTGTAGATCTCGCACACGTCGGCCTTCAGCGCGGCGGCCACGGCGACCGCAGTGGTGTCGGAGCCGCCGCGGCCGAGAGTGGTGACGTCCTTGGTGTCCTGGCTGACGCCCTGGAACCCCGCGACCAGCACGATCTGGCCATCGTCGAGCGCCCGACGCAGCCGACCAGGGGTGACATCGATGATCTTCGCGTTGCCGTGGGTACCGGTGGTGATCACGCCGGCCTGCGATCCGGTGAACGAGCGGGCGTGCGCGCCGAGCGACTCGATGGCCATCGCGACGAGCGCGTTGGAGATGCGCTCACCGGCCGTCAGCAGCATGTCGAGCTCGCGGGCCGGCGGTGCCGGGCACACCTGCTTGGCGAGGTCGAGCAGTTCGTCGGTGGTGTCGCCCATCGCCGAGACCACCACGACGACGTCGTTGCCCGCCTTCTTGGTCTCCACGATGCGCTCGGCCACACGACGGATGCGGTCGGCGTCGGACACCGAGGATCCGCCGTACTTCTGTACGACGAGCGCCACTACTCAACCTTTCAAGGTGCTGGGAAGGATTCCACCAAGGATAAGGGCTGGACGCATCTGATTTATCCGGCCGGTACCGTCACGAGGATGCCGGCTGTGCCTTCAGGCGACTCCGCGAGCTCCGTCGCTGTGCCCGATCGGTCGGCCGATACCTCGGTTCCGATCCACCCCCACCTCGCGGCCCGCTGGAGCCCGCGCGCTTTCGACCCCGACGCCGAGCTCGCCGACGACGATCTGACCGCGCTGCTGGAGGCTGCACGCTGGGCCGCGACCTGGGGACGGCGCCAGCCGGTGCGATTCCTCGTCGGCCGGCGCGGGGACTCGACGTTCACCACGCTCGCCGGGCTGCTCAGGCGCGGCAACAGCTACGCCACGGCGGCCAGCTCGCTGATCCTGGTCTGCGCCGATGAGGGCGAGGACGAGCGCACCGCCAGGTACGCGGCCCTGGACGCGGGTGCGGCGATCGCCCAGCTGACCGTGGAAGCGGTCTCGCGCGGGCTCATCGCCCATCCGATGGCGGGGTTCGACGTCGACGGCGCACGGGCGGCGTTCGGGATACCGGCGGAAGTGCGGCCGCTGGCGGTCGTCGCTCTCGGGGTCCTGGGCGACTACACGAACGTCCCCGACGACGTCGTCGACCGCGACTCACGGCCGCGCGAGCGACTCCCCCTCGAGCAGATCGCCTTCGCCGGCCGCTGGGACCAGCCACTTCGATAGGCGACCGCATCCTTAACCTCAACGCAACATCAGGATCCTCTCCACGTAACAGAGTCATCGGTTACTGCCAGTGATCGGCCCCAGCTAATCCATTCCGAGGGCCGCCGTCACCAGGAGAACTAAGTAATGGACGTAGTCGACACAGGCACCACAGCATTCATGCTGTGTTGCATCATCGGGCTCACCCTGATGATTCCCGGGCTCGCGCTGTTCTACGGCGGAATGGTCTCGGTCAAGAGTTCGACCAACATGATGATGATGACCTTCGGTGCTGTTGCCATCGTCGGAGTCCTCTGGGTGCTCTTCGGCTTCTCGATGGTCTTCGGCACGTCCTACGACGGCTTCGTCGGCAGCTTCACCGAGTTTCTCGGGATGAAGGACCTCCTCGAGTCACAGACCACCATCTCCGGACTTCCCGTCAGTTTGTTCTCCCTGTTCCAAGCGCTGTTCGCCGCGATCACCGTCGCGCTGATCTCGGGTGCGGTGGCCGACCGGATGAAGTTCGGCGCCTGGATGCTGTTCGCCACCGTCTGGGCCGTACTGGTGTACTTCCCGGTCGCGCACTGGGTGTTCGCGTTCGACGGTGTGGTCACCGAGGACTCGATCGGCGGCTGGATCGCCAACAGCCTGAAGGCGATCGACTTCGCCGGCGGTACCGCGGTGCACATCAATGCGGGCGCCGCTGCACTCGCTGTCGCGATCGTGCTCGGCAAGTCCGCGATGTTCGGCCAGCTGCGCAAGCCGCACAATGTGCCGCTCACCCTGCTCGGCGCGGGCCTGCTGTGGGCCGGTTGGTATGCATTCAACGGCGGCTCGGCGCTGGCCGCGGGCAACTCGGCGGCCATCGTCATGGTCACCACCTTCGTCGCGACGTGCGCAGCGACGCTGGCCTGGCTGGCGGTCGAGAAGTTCAAGGACGGCCACGTCACCGGCGTCGGTGCGGCCTCCGGTGCCATCACCGGCCTGGTTGCCATCACCCCCGCCTGCGGTGCGGTGACGCCCGTCGGCGCGATCGCCGTCGGTGCCATCGCCGGTGCCGTCTGCGTGTACGCCGTCGGCCTGAAGTCGAAGTTCGGCTACGACGACTCGCTCGACGTCGTCGGCGTCCACCTCGCCGGCGGTGTCATCGGCACCCTGCTGATCGGCTTGTTCGCCAGCGAGAGCATGCCCAACGCAACGAACGGCCTGTTCTACGGCGGCGGCGTCGACCAACTGTGGAGGCAGGCGGCCGCCGCGTTCGCCGTGATGGCGTACTCGTTCGTGGTCGCCTTCGCCATCGCCTTCGCGATCAAGAAGACGATCGGCATCCGCATCTCCCCCGAAGAAGAGGAGAAGGGCATCGACTCGGCGTTCCATCGCGAATCGTCGTACGAGCTCGCCGGCATCTGACCCTTGACAACCGGCCGCCGCGGGAGCACGTGCCGCGGCGGCCGGTTCGTCTGCCGGGTGTTTCATAACGTGATACTTTGATTCTTAACAAGAGACAGGGACCGAGATGGCCACCGAACTCCAGGACCTCGCCACGGCAGCCGGCACCAAGTTCATCCTCGCGCTGTTCGTCGACCTGCGCGGCAAGCCGTGCGCCAAGCTGGTCCCGGTCGAGGCGGTCGAGCTGCTCGCCACCGAGGGGGTCGGCTTCGCCGGTTACGCTGTCGGCGCCATCGGGCAGGAACCCAAGGACCCCGACCTGATGGCGATCCCGGACCCGGCGTCGTTCACTCCGATCCCATTCATCAAAGACGGCCTGGCGATCGTGCACTGCGACCCGCACGTCAACGGCGAGCCGTGGCCGTACGCGCCGCGGGTGATCCTCAGGGCCCTCATCGCACGGTGCGTCGACGCCGGCTTCGAGCCGTGGGTCGGCGCCGAGGTCGAGTACTTCCTGTTACGCCGCACCGACGACGGCAGCGTGGCGGTTGCCGACTCCGCCGACACCGCCGCCCAGCCGTGTTACGACGCCCGCGGTGTCACCCGGATGTATGACCACCTCACCGCGGTGTCGACGGCGATGAATCAGCTGGGCTGGTCCAACTATGCCAATGATCACGAGGACGGCAACGGCCAGTTCGAGCAGAACTTCAAGTTCGCCGAGGCGCTGACCACTGCCGACCGCGTCATCACCCTGCGCTATCTGCTGTCGATGATCGCGGCCGAGCGCGGCATGGTCGCCACGTTCATGCCCAAGCCGTTCGCCGACAAGACGGGAAGCGGGCTGCACCTGCACCTGTCTCTGACCAGCGGCGGCGCACCGGTCTTCCCCGCCGAAGACGACACCAAGGGCCTCGGCCTGTCCGCGACGGCATACGCATTCATCGGCGGCATCCTCGACCACGCCTGCGCCCTGCAGGCCGTGGTCGGCCCAACGGTCAACTCCTACAAGCGAACCGGGGCAATCTCGACCGCGTCGGGGGCATCCTGGGCACCAAGGCTGCCGACGTACGGCGGCAACGACCGCACCCACTACATCCGGGTGCCCGACTCCGACCGCGTCGAGCTTCGCGGCGGTGACGGATCCGCCAACCCGTACCTGGCCATCGCGGCGGCGCTGGGCGCCGGGATGGACGGCATCAAGCGCAGCACCGACCCCGGCGGCGTCGGCGGCGGTGTCAACACGCGGGCGCTGCCACCGACGCTGTTGCACGCGGTCGAGGAATTCGAGGGCGATGCGGTGGTGACCGGTGTGCTCGACGCCGCCGGCGAGGGCGTCGCGGGCTACTTCGCGAACGTCAAGCGCGAGGAGTTCTTCGCCTATCACAGCGCTGTCAGCCCGTGGGAGATCGACCAGTACCTGACGGCGTTCTGAGCGGCCGGAAACACGAAGGGAATCTAGCCATGTGCGGGATCGTGGGGTTGCATCTTCGCACCCCCGAGCTATACCCCCGGCTCGGGGAGCTGCTCACCGGGATGCTGTGCGAGATGGGCGAGCGCGGCAGCGACTCCGCCGGCGTCGCGGTCTACGGCGACCCGACCTGGTCGCCGCCCGGCCACGGCTGCGTGTCGGTAGCCGACCTCGGCACCGGCCTCGTTACGGACATCGCCGGGGTGACGTCCTCGGTCGCCGCGGCGCTCGGCAGGGACGTCGACGGCGTGGCGGTGAACAACAGCTACCTGCTGTCGGCGGTAGTGGACTCCGAGGAGCTGCTCACCGCCGTGCGATCGGCTCATCCGCAGGCCCTCGTCGCCGGATTCGGTTCGGACATCGCCGTTCTCAAGGGTGTGGGACACCCGCGCATGCTCACCGACGGATGGGGGTTGGAAAAGGCCGAGGGGTGGCAGGGGGTCGGCCACACCCGGATGGCCACCGAATCGGCTGTGACACCGGCGGGCTGCCACCCCTACGCGGTGGGCCCGGGACAGTGCATGGTGCACAACGGCTCCTTTGCCAACCACGCCACCATCCGGCGCGAATTGCGCTCCGCTGGCGTGCCTTTCGACAGCGATAACGACACCGAGGTGGGCGCCCGGTTCATCGCCGAGTTGCTCGCGGAGGGGCTCGGCGTGGAGGCTGCACTCAAGGAACTGTGCGGTACCTTCGATGGCTTCTACACGCTGCTGGTCTCCAACCGCGACTCCTTCGCCGTGGTGCGCGATGCCATCGCCTGCAAGCCCGCGGTCATCGCCGAAACCGACGATTGGGTGGCGATGGGCAGCGAGTACCGCGCCCTGGCAGGTCTGCCTGGCGTCGCGAAAGCCCGGATCTGGGAGCCCGAACCGGAGGTGGTGTACGCATGGCAGCGTTGAATTTCTCCTCGCGCGAGCGCTCGTCGGCGGTGACAGCATCACGCTCTTCGCCCGAGCGTCCCCCGCAAGCGGGTGGGCCCCCAGCTTGCGAGGGGAGTGCCCCCACATCTGCCTTCGATCTACGCACCATGCCGCTGCGCGAGGTCAACGCCGCGTTGCACGCGCCGGGTCTCGCCGGGGAGTTCGTCATCCTCAACCCGGCCGGCGCGCACAACGTCGCCGTCGGCGTCGATGCGCCGATCAAGGCGACCGTCGACGGACACGTCGGGTACTACGCGGCCGGCATGAATCAGCAGGCCGAGGTCATCATCAACGGCAACGCAGGCACCGGCGTCGCCGAGAACATGATGAGCGGATCGGTGTGGGTGAAGGGGAACGCTTCGCAGTCCGCCGGAGCGACCGCGCACGGCGGTCTGCTCGTCATCGAAGGCAACGCCGCTGCGCGGTGCGGCATCTCGATGAAGGGTGTCGACATCGTCGTCGGCGGCAATGTCGGGCACATGAGCGCGTTCATGGCGCAGGCCGGACGGCTGGTCATCCGCGGCGATGCAGGGCGAGGCACTGGGCGATTCGATCTACGAGGCACGCATGTACGTCCGCGGTGATGTCGCGTCGCTCGGAGCGGACTGTGTGCCCAAGCCGATGCTCCCCGAGCACCACCGCGAGCTCGAACAGCTTTTGAAGGCAGCGGGTTTCGACGACGACGACACCGGTGCGTACACCCGCTACGGGTCGGCCCGTTCGCTGTATCACTTCCACGTCGACAATGCGAGCGCCTACTGATGAACTACACCAGCGACGACCGCGCACGGCTGGGGCTGCGCGAATCGGCCACCTTCGACCGGGCCACCATCGCCGCCATCCAGCGCGCCGCCGACACCGGCATCTACGACATCCGGGGCTGGGGCGCCAAGCGGCCGCTGCCCCACTTCGACGACCTGCTCTTCCTCGGCGCGTCGATGTCGCGCTACCCGTTGGAGGGCTACCGAGAGCGCTGCGCCACCGACGTCGTGCTCGGCGACCGGTTCGCCAAAACTCCTCTGCACCTGGATATCCCGGTCACCATCGCCGGGATGAGCTTCGGTGCGCTGTCCGGGCCCGCCAAGGAGGCGCTCGGACGTGGCGCCAGCGAGGTCGGGACGTCGACGACGACCGGCGACGGCGGCATGACCCTCGAGGAGCGGGGACAGAGCAGGTACCTCGTCTACCAGTATCTCCCGTCGCGGTACGGGATGAACCCCGACGACCTGCGCAAGGCCGACGCCATCGAGGTCGTCCTCGGCCAGGGCGCGAAGCCGGGCGGTGGCGGAATGCTGTTGGGACAGAAGATCTCCGAACGGGTCGCCGGGATGCGCACCCTCCCCGAGGGGATCGATCAACGCTCTGCCTGCCGTCACCCCGATTGGACCGGCCCCGACGACCTGACCATCAAGATCAACGAACTGCGCGAGATCACCGACTGGGAGAAGCCGATCTACGTCAAGGTCGGCGCCACGCGCACCTACTACGACGTCAAGCTCGCGGTGCATGCCGGCGCCGACGTGGTGGTGGTCGACGGCATGCAGGGCGGCACGGCGGCCACGCAGGAGGTATTCATCGAGCACGTCGGGATTCCGACGCTCGCGGCGATCCCGCAGGCCGTGCAGGCACTTCAGGAACTCGGCGTACACCGCACCGGTGCCAGTGGAGCCAGAGACCGAAAAGGCGTGCAGCTGATCGTGTCCGGCGGCATCCGCAACGGCGCCGACGTCGCCAAGGCGCTGGCGCTCGGTGCCGACGCCGTCGCCATCGGCACGGCGGCGCTGATCGCGCTGGGCGACAACCACCCCCGCTACGCCGCCGAGTACGAGAAGCTCGGCAGCGCAGCGGGTTTCTACGACGACTACCAGGACGGCAACGATCCTGCGGGGATCAGCACGCAGGACCCCGAACTCGCCGGCCGGTTCGACCCGGTGTCCGGCGGCCATCGGCTGGCGAACTACCTGCGGGTGCTGACGATGGAGGCCCAGACGATCGCGCGGGCGTGCGGCAAGTCGCACGTGTGCCACCTCGAGCCCGACGACCTCGTTGCGGTGACCATCGAGGCCGCGGCGATGGCGCGGGTGCCGCTGGCAGGCACCGACTGGATCCCGGCGATGAGCGCTTGCGCGAAGAGCAACAGAGGAGCACACCGGTGACGGACACCGCGGACGTCGTCATCGTCGGCGGCGGCATCGAGGGAGCCGCGGCGGCGTGGGCACTGAGCCGGCGCGGCGTCACCGATGTCGTTGTCGCCGAACGTAACACGGTCGGTTCTGGGATGACCGGGAAGTCCAGCGGCATCGTCCGCTGCCACTACGGCGTCAGCTCGCTGGCCGCAATGGCCGCCGTCGGCCTCGAGGTTTTCGAGCAGCCTCAAGCTTTTCTGGGATCAGGCACTCGACATCGGGTTCCGTCAGACCGGCTATGTCGTCGGCGTCGGCGAACCCAACGTGGACTCGCTGCGCAAAAGCCTTGCCGCGCAACGCGCTGTCGGGGTGGAGACCGAGGAGATCGACCACGCCGAGGTGGCACGGATGTGGCCGTTCGCCGACCTGACGCCGTTCGCGGCGTTCGGATGGGAAGCCCGCGGCGGCTACGGCGACGCGTACCTGACCGCACAGGCGTTTTCGACGTCCGCCCGCGCGGCAGGGGTGCGGGTTCAGCAGGGAACCCCCGTCACCGGTCTGCTCGTCGACGGTGACCGGGTCACCGGTGTGCGGCTCGCCGACGGCACCGAAATCTCGGCGGGCACCGTCGTCGTCGCCACCGGGGTGTGGACCCGGCCGTTCCTCGAGCCCTACGGCGTCGACGTCCCCATCCGGGTGGTCCGCGAACAGATCGTGATGATCGACCCCGGCATCGACGACACTGTGATCGGGCGGCTTCCAGTCTTCTCCGACCTGGTGTCGCTGCAGTACGTGCGCCCCGAGGTCGGCGGGCACATCCTGTTCGGCAACAGCGACCTCGCTGCGCATGATCTGGCGGCGGATGGGCCTGACCCCGACGATTACCTCAACCGCGCCACCGATGCGTTCGTCGACGTCACCGTCGACAAGGTCGGCACCCGCTTCCCTGGATTCGCCGACGCTTCGATCGCCAGCAGCTACGCCGGCTGCTACGACGTCACCCCGGACTGGAACCCGGTCATCTCGCAGCCACCGGCTTGGACGGGCTGGTGGTGGCGGCCGGGTTCAGCGGTCACGGCTTCAAGATCGCCCCCGCCGTCGGCCGGCTCGTCGCCGACATCGTCGTCGACGGACACAGCGGCGATCCGCGTATTCCGGCGTCGGACTTCCGGCTGTCGCGATTCGCCGAAGGTGACCCACTCAAGACGCCCTACCCTTACGTCGGCGCCGGGCAGATGCGCTAGACAGGAGACTTGTGGCCTCCCCCGAAGATCCCGTTCCGCTGCTCCACACGGCAGCCGACTCGTTGCTGCGCAACCTGGCCGGCACGGCCCGCGACCGCGATCCCGCCGCGCCCGTCGAAGAGCTCGAGATCGAGACCGCGATCGGACACAACGTGCGCCAGCTGCGGCTGCAGCAGGGCCTCACCGTGGCCGAGACCGCCGCCCGCGTCGGTATCTCCAAGGCCATGATGAGCAAGATCGAGAACGCCCAGACCTCCTGCAGCCTGTCCACCCTCGCGCTGCTGGCGAAGGGCTTCGACGTGCCGGTGACCAGCCTGTTCCGCGGCGCGGACGTCGAGCGGCCCGCCGCATTCGTCAAGGCGGGCACCGGCGCGCGCATCGTGCGGAACGGCACGAAGGAAGGCCACGAGTACCAACTGCTCGGGTCGCTGCGCGGCGAGCACAAACGCCTGGAATGCCTGCACGTCACGCTGTCGGAGAAGAGTCAGACCTATCCGCTGTTCCAACACCCCGGCACCGAGTTCATCTACATGCTCGAAGGCGTCATGGACTACAGCCACAGCCGCTCGGTGTACCGGCTGAATCCGGGTGATTCGTTGCAGATCGACGGCGAGGGCGCCCACGGTCCTATCGACCTGGTGTCGCTGCCCATCCGCTTCCTGTCGGTCATCGCGTTCCCCGACTCCCAGGTCTGAGCCTCGGACCCGCCGGTTTGCCGAGACTGCGCACAGATCGCGGAACTGGCCGAAGAGGCGATCTCCCCGCAGTCTCGGCGATGAAATGGGGTTTTGTCCCGCGAGCCGACCGGAGTAAGGTGACGGGCGTGCAGCGGGTGCTCCTTCTCGGACGCCGCGGCGGGGTCTGAACCAGACTGGCTTCCCGTCGCGGGTGTTTCGCGATGCGCCGGTCTGAAGTCCACCCAAGACCTTCCGGAGCACCGAAATGACTAGCTTCTCCACCCCGAACCTCAACCCCGCTGACGCCTACAGCTCGGTACGCACCATCCGCACCCCATCCGGTTCGCCCCACTCCGCGCAGCCCACCTGGAACACCCAGCGCGGCTCCTCGATGCCCGTCAGCCGCTACCGCAGCTTCGCCGACGAGGTCCCGGGCGGGAGCCCGGCATCAGATGCAGCGCACATTCCTTTCAATCGCACCTGGCCCGACAAAATCATCGCCACCGCGCCGATGTGGTGCGCGGTGGACCTCCGCGACGGCAACCAGGCGTTGATCGATCCGATGAGCCCGGCCCGCAAGCGCCGCATGTTCGATCTGCTGGTCCGGATGGGGTACAAGGAGATCGAGGTCGGCTTTCCGTCGGCCAGCCAGACCGATTTCGACTTCGTCCGCGAGATCATCACCGAGGGCGCCATCCCCGAGGACGTCACCATCCAGGTGCTGACGCAGTGCCGCCCGGAGCTGATCGAGCGCACCTTCGTGGCCTGTGAGGGCGCGCCGAAGGCCATCGTGCACTTCTACAACTCGACGTCGATACTGCAGCGCCGCGTGGTGTTCCGCGCCGACCGGGACGCCGTGAAGAAGATCGCCACCGACGGCGCCCGGATGTGCGTCGACGAGGCCAAGAAGTACCCCGGCACCCGTTGGCGGTTCGAGTACTCCCCCGAGTCCTACACCGGCACCGAGCTGGAGTACGCGGTCGAAGTGTGCGACGCGGTCTCCGAAATCATCGAGCCGACAACGGATTCCCCGCTGATCGTGAACCTGCCTGCCACCGTCGAGATGGCCACACCCAACATCTATGCCGATTCCATCGAGTGGATGAGCCGCAACCTGGCCCGCCGGGACTCCATCATCCTGTCGCTGCACCCGCACAACGACCGCGGAACCGCCGTCGCCGCAGCCGAATTGGGTTATGCGGCCGGCGCCGACCGCATCGAGGGCTGCCTGTTCGGCAACGGCGAGCGCACCGGCAACGTGTGCCTGGTGACGCTGGGCATCAACCTGTTCTCGCGCGGCGTCGATCCACAGATCGACTTCTCCAACATCGACGAGATCCGCCGCACCGTCGAGTACTGCAACCAGCTGCCGGTGCACGAGCGCCATCCCTACGGCGGCGACTTGGTCTACACCGCGTTCTCCGGTAGCCACCAGGACGCCATCAACAAGGGCCTCGATGCGATGAAGACGGCAGCGGATGCCCAGGACTCCGATGTCGATGACATGCTGTGGCAGGTGCCGTATCTGCCCATCGACCCCAAGGACGTCGGCCGTAACTACGAGGCCGTCATCCGGGTTAACTCCCAGTCGGGCAAGGGCGGTGTGGCCTACATCATGAAGGCCGATCACGGTCTGGCCCTGCCGCGGCGGCTGCAGATCGAGTTCTCCAGGGTGATCCAAGAGATCGCCGAGGGCTCAGGCGGTGAGGGCGGCGAGGTGTCTCCCAAGGAGATGTGGGGAGCGTTCTCCGACGAGTACCTGGCTCCGCTCACCCCGCTGGAGCGGATCCGCCAGAAGGTGGATGCCTCCGAGGTGGACGGTGGTACCGACACCATCACCGCCATCGTCAAGATCGACGATGTGGAACGCGAAATCGTCGGCGCCGGTAACGGGCCGTTGGCGGCATTCGTCGACGCACTCGGGACCGTCGGCTACGACATCAGCGTGCTGGACTACTCCGAGCACGCCATGTCGGCCGGCGAAGAGGCCAAGGCAGCGGCTTACGTCGAAGCCTCGATCGGTGGCAAGACCGTGTGGGGTGTCGGGATTGCGACGTCCATCACTACTGCCTCGCTGAGGGCTGTCGTGTCGGCGGTAAACCGCGCTGCGCGTGGTTAACTGACGTCCGCGCACATCGCGCGACTCGGTTAAGGAGCAGCCGTACATGTGGGATTCGTTCTGGGATTATCTGTGGTCAGCGGTCGTCATCTTCGCGTTCATCGCGTACCTGATGATCCTGTTCAACATCTTGGCCGACCTGTTCTGGCGTGATCACAAGACCTCGGGGTGGATCAAGGCGGTCTGGGTTCTCTTCCTGATCGTGTTCCCGTATGTGACGGCGCTGATCTACCTGATCGCCCGCGGCACGGGCATGTCCGAGCGGGCGCACGATCAGGCACTGCAGGCCAAGCAGCAGACCGACGATTACATCAAGCAGGCCGCGGGTCGCTCGCCGGCGCAGGAGATCGCCGACGCCAAGGCGCTCCTGGAAGCAGGCACCATCACCCCGGCGGACTTCGACGCGCTGAAAGCCAAGGCGCTGAGCTAATTTCGTAGCGGCGTGCCGGGCTCGTGCGTTGTACGCTCCCGGCATGGCGCGTCAGTGGCGGCGTGGATGAGTTGGTGAGTCCGGCCGGGCGAGGCAACCGCATCCTCGGAACGGTCCTCATAACCCCATTCGTGCTCGGTGGGCTGGCTGCGGTCATCGTTGGTATCACCTTCATCGGCGGCGAGGGCAAGGACCTCGACTTCGGCTACGTGCTCGTCGCATCGGGCGGCATCATGATGCTGATCTTCGGGGCAGCGCTCGTGTCCTACCGCCGCTCCCTGCAATCGCCCGGCCTGCGCCTGACAACCGAGGGGTTCGACCTGCCCAAGCATTCGTTCGCCTGGAGCGACGTCGACGATTTTCAGTTTGTCCATGGCGGTGAGGGGATGGGCGACCACCTCCGCTCCGGCATATTCGCCGTCCTCGGGACGTTCCTCTGCGGCGCCGGTCTCACCGGCGGCGAGCCACTGATCCAGATGCTGAGCGTCAGAAGAGCGTGAAGCGGTCCGCGACATCCCGGGCCCGTCGGCTGCAAGGCTTGCCCCAAATATGCGTGTTCCGTATCCTCACGAAATTCTGAAGCTGCCAATGGGAGGTGGCGTGCACGAAGCGGCGGATCCAGTCGATGGCGAACTGATCATCCCGATCAAACGGTGGCGAGTGTTCAGCCGCACGCTTTATTCCTTCGGCGTCCTCGCGATATGTGTTGGGGGCGTTGTCTTTTTTCTTACACCGCCGGCCAGGCACCTACATGTCGCGTGGGTGATCCTTGGCATCGTCTTCAACCTGCTTTTCGTCGTGGGCGCGGGAATGCTCGCGTACAACGATCTACGGTCTCTGCGGTCGCGGCGCCTGCGCTTGGACAGTACGGGCTTCGAGTTGGGCACCGACCGCTGGGCGTGGAATGACCTGTCGGCGGTCGAAAGAGTGGAGCAGTGGGACGGTGAAGACCGCATCATCCGAATATCGGTGCGATACCGCCCAGGATGCGCCGCGGGCGCGACGTCAGGTGTCACACCGATCAACCCACCGGATTTCGACACCGGAGGCCGTCCCCTTGAGGACATTTTGCGGGAGTGGTTGCAGCGTTACGGAACTCGCCAGCAGGACACTCTCGAAAACGAGCCGGGCTGAGGACCGGACAATCAGAACAGCGTGAACTGGTCGTCGGCGGCGGACGTGTCGACGAACTCGTCGACGGTGGGGCCGCCGATCACCGTGTCCAGGCGCCGGATGAACTCGTCGCACGGCGACCAGCGGCACGCCGAGCTCGTGGGCCTGGTAGCCCTTGCCCTGCTCGGGCGCGTCCTCGTCGCAGAGGACCAGCGATGTGTGCGGGTCCACGGCGTCGATGTAGGCCAGTCCTGCATGCAGGATGCGCTCGATGAGCTCTTCGTGGGTGCGGCTCACCTCGGCCGCCAGCGCGACGCGCATGCCCTGCACCAACGGCCGTCCCGCCACGAACCGTCCGGGGTTGGCGTACGGACACGGCATCCGGGCGGCCAGCACCTTGAGGGGACGCAGCTCGTCGTGGGTGACCCGGCCGTTGGGCCAGGTCCGGCGCGTCACCGGATGCACCGGCAGCCACACCCTGCGCTCCTGGGCACGCACCAGCACCGGCTTGAGGATCTGGGCGAGCACCATGGCGTCGTCGAGTGCGTCATGGGGTTTCATCTGGGTGATGCCCCAGTGGCGGGCGAGCGTCTCCAGCCTCAGGTTCTCGGTGCCGAGGTCGAGGCGACGAGCCAGCTCGACGGTGCACATGACGGTCTCGACCGGCAGTACGGCCTGCAGCAGCTCGGCCTCGGCGGCCAGGAACGCATAGTCGAAGCCGACGTTGTGGGCGACCAGGGTGCGCCCGCGCACCAGTTCGGTCAGCTCGCCGAGGATGTCGCCGAATATCGGCTGGCCCTCCAGCATCTCGGCGGTGAGCCCGTGCACATGCGTGGGCCCGGGGTCGACACCGGGGTCCAGCAGACTGTAGAGGCTCTTCTCGACGTTGCCGTCGTCGCTGAGGGCCAGTGCCGCGATGCTCACGATGCGCGCCTGCCCAGGATGGAATCCGGACGTCTCGACGTCTACGACGGCCCAGCCGGCACCGGTCTGGTCGGCTGGCCTGCCCCAGTGACTTCGGGCGGTTGCGCTCACCCTTCGAGGATGGCACGCACCGCTGACATGCCTCGCTCCATACGCCGCGTGTCGGCCACCTCAGTTGAACCTCTTCTAGACTGCCGGGAATGGTCACCGGACGTGGACGAATCGCGCTCGCGGCTGGCGCCGCCGCGCGGGGGGCGTCGCGGGTCACGGGCAGGGGTGCCGGCGCCATGATCGGCGGACTGGTCGCGATGACGCTGGACCGCTCGATCCTGAGCCAGCTGGGCCGCGGCCGTCGCACCGTCATCGTGACCGGCACCAACGGTAAGTCGACGACAACCCGGATGACGGCCGCCGCGCTGGCCACCCTGGGACAAGTGGCCACCAACGCCGAAGGCGCCAACATGGACGCCGGGCTGGTGGCCGCCCTGGCCGCCGCGCCCAGCGCGTCGCTGGCCGCGCTGGAGGTCGACGAAATGCACGTCCCGCACGTCTTGGACGCAGTTGATGCCGCGGTGATCGTTTTGCTCAACCTGTCACGGGACCAACTCGACCGGGTCGGTGAGATCAATCACATCGAGCGCACCCTGCGCGGCGGGCTCGCCCGTCACCCCGGGGCGGTGATCGTCGCCAACTGCGACGACGTCCTGATGACGTCGGCAGCCTACGACAGCCCGCACGTGGTGTGGGTGGCCGCGGGCGGCGGCTGGGCGGGGGACTCGGTGAGTTGTCCGCGGTCCGGCGAGATCATCGTGCGCGAGCAGACGCACTGGTACTCGACGGGCACCCCGTCCGATGTCGGGCCCGGAGGCCCTCCGGCCTTCCAGCGTCCACCACCGGACTGGTGGTTCGACGACACCCACATCCACGGACCCGACGGTCTGTCGCTGCCGATGACGCTGGCACTGCCCGGCGCGGTCAACCGGGGTAACGCGACGCAGGCGGTGGCCGCCGCGGTGACCCTGGGGGCCGACCCCGCCGCAGCGGTGGCGGCGGTGTCGCTGGTGGACGAGGTGGCAGGCAGGTACCGGACCGTGCAGATCGGTCCGCACACCGCGCGGTTGCTGCTGGCGAAGAATCCGGCAGGCTGGCAGGAGGCGTTGTCGATGGTGGACCGCGACGCCGCGGGTGTGGTGATCGCCGTCAACGGGCAGGTCCCCGACGGGGAGGACCTGTCCTGGTTGTGGGATGTGGAATTCGAACATTTCGAGGACGTGCCCGTCGTGGCGGCCGGCGAACGTGGCACCGACCTCGCGGTGCGGCTCGGCTACGCGGGCGTCGAGCACACGCTGGTGCACGACACGATGCGCGCCATCGAAGCCTGTCCGCCCGGTCACGTCGAGGTGATCGCGAACTACACCGCTTTCCTGCAGCTGAACCGGGTACTGGAGCGCCTCAAGTGACTCCAGGGGGCAGGAGCGATGGGCCCACGCCCGAAGGGCAGGGGACGACTGGGGGAAGACCTCCGAGTCGACGGTTCGGATCGGGCTGGTGCTGCCCGACGTGATGGGCACCTACGGCGACGGCGGCAACTCGGTGGTGTTGCGACAACGGTTGCGGCTGCGAGGGTTCGGCGCGGAGATCGTGCCGATCACGCTCGACGACCCGGTGCCCGCAGAGCTGGACCTCTACACGCTGGGCGGTGCCGAGGACTACGCGCAGCGGCTGGCCACCAAGCACCTGATCCGCTATCCCGGTCTGCAGCAGGCGATTTCGCGAGGCGCTCCGGTGCTGGCGATCTGCGCGGCCATCCAGGTGCTCGGCCACTGGTACGAGACCTCGGCCGGGGAACGTGTCGACGGTGTCGGAGTATTGGACCTGACGACGTCGCCGCAGCCCGAGCGCACCATCGGCGAGGTCGCCGCGACCCCGCTCGTCAAGGGGTTGACCCAGCCGTTGACCGGATTCGAAAATCACCGCGGCGGAACGGTGTTGGGTGCCGACGCGCGGCCCCTGGCGACGGTGACGAAGGGCGCTGGCAACCGGGCAGGGGACGGTGTCGACGGCGCTGTGCAGGGCAGCGTCGTCGCCACCTACCTGCACGGCTGCTGCCTGGCCCGCAATCCGGAACTCGCGGACTTCCTGCTCGCCGAGGTGGTCGGTCCGCTAGCCCCGCTGGAGCTTCCGGAGGTCACACAACTGCGCCGGGAACGCCTGGCGGCGCCGCGGCGCGTCTAGGCAACCCGCCCCTCCTCCTGGTGCCCAAACCAACGATTGGGTGCAAAAGTGCGACCAACCCACGCCATTTCGTCGATCTCGCCCCCACCTCGGCGCCGGTACGCCTCATAGGTGCGTGCCAGAATCTCGGTCGGACTGTCCTCGTTGACGAAGGTCAGCACCTCCCAACCCCGGTGCTGGATTCTCGGCATGCGCCGCCTGTCTTTGAGGTACTGCGCTCGATCCTTGCGGTGCTGATCCCCGTCGTATTCGACAGCCAACCGCAATTCAGGCCAACCCATGTCGAGAAAGGCGAACGGCCCATCGGCGTCGTACACCGGAATCTGTGTCTCTGGAACTGGAAACCCTTTGTCGATCAACAGCATTCGCAGCCAACTCTCCTTGAGGGACTCAGCGCCACCATCGATATACGGCAACAGCTCACGTAACTGGCGCACACCACGCACCGGACCGTATCGGTCCATCAGGAATTGGACCTCTACGGTACTGAACGGTGCGGCACGCATCAGCGCATCGAGCCGCCCGATGGCGAGCGCGCGCGTATGGTAGCGGCCCAGTTCGAATGCCGTCCGCGCCGGTGTCGTGACCGGTAGATCCGCTACGGTCGTCACCTCATCGGTGCCCCAGCGATCCATCCGTATCTGCAAACCGCGCTGTCGCCGGCGCTCGTCGACCAGGAGTTCTATCGGCTCCGTCGGGTCCACCCACTTGGCACCGTGCAGCGCCGAGGCAGCAACGCCGGCGATGACGCCACGCCGATCCGATGTCAGCCAGGCGCCGACCATGCGATCACCCAGGGTCGGCGTTGCATTCTTGGGCATATAGACCCCACGGAACAGGGGCCGATACCAGCGACGCAGTTCGTGGCGGGGCAGACCGTCGCCCAACGCCTCCCTGCCCAGAAATATCTCAGTCATGTCGGGATCGTCGTCACAGGGTCTGACATGCGCCGCCATCGGCTGCCGAGAATGACGAAAGGGCGCGATCTACTCGCATTTCTGCGCCCAGTTGTCGGTTTGGGCGCACAGGGAGGGGCGCACAGGGAGTGGGCGCAAAATCAGGCCATTGCGCGGCGGCCCACCAATGCCCGGCCCAGCGTCAGCTCGTCGGCGAACTCCAGGTCACCGCCCATCGGCAGGCCGGAGGCGAGGCGCGTCACCGAGAGGCCCGGGATATCCCGCAGCATCCGCATCAGATAGGTGGCGGTGGCCTCACCCTCGGTGTTCGGATCGGTCGCGATGATCACCTCGGCGACATCGACCCCGTCGACACGCTCGCCGATCCTGTTGAGCAGCTCACGGATTCGCAGTTGGTCGGGTCCGATGCCCGACAACGGATCGAGCGCACCGCCGAGCACGTGGTAACGCCCGCGGAACTCCCTGGTGCGTTCGACCGCCTGCACATCCTTGGGTTCCTCGACCACACAGACCAGTGATGCGTCGCGACGCGGGTCGCTGCAGATGCGACAGCGGTCCTCGTCGCTGACGTTTCCGCACACCGCGCAGAACTTCACCCCGTCGCGGACCTTGCCGAGTACCGCGGTGAGCCTGTCGATGTCAGGCGGCTCGACCGACAGCAGATGAAACGCGATGCGCTGCGCACTCTTCGGTCCGATACCGGGCAGCTTGCCCAGCTCGTCGATCAGATCCTGGACCGGGCCTTCAAACATTGGAGTACAAGTCAGAACCCCGGCAGGCTCGGGAATCCCTGCCCGCCTAAACCGCCCGCCAACGGCCCCAGCCGGTCATGGGCCAGGATGGTGACCTGCTTGGCGGCATCGGCGATCGCGCCGACGATCAGATCCTGCAGCGTCTCGACGTCGGACGGATCGACGACCTTCGGGTCGATCGCCACGGCCACCACCTCGCCGCTACCCCGCATGGTGACCTGAACCAGCCCGCCCCCGGCCTGGCCGTGCACCTCGGCGCTCGCGAGGGCCTCCTGGGCCTCCATCAGCTGCTGCTGCACCTGCTGAGCCTGCGCGAGAAGGGCTGACATATCGGGTTGGCCACCGGGCTGCATGACTGATCCTCTGCACGTGTTGGTTCGAAGAGATGTCGTATCGGTCTCGACTTGATTGCGCTCGCCAGGATCCGGCACTTTGGACTTAAGCGTAGTCGGCAAGGGGGCTACCGTGGCGCCGTGCACGTACCAGCCTGCCACCGTGTCGGCATGCGGATAGCTTCAGCGATCGCCGCCGCGATGTTCGTCGCTGCGTCGACGCTCGCCGGCCCGGCCCACGCCGCCCCCACCAACGTCGCCGGAAAGATCGTCTTCCTCGACCCCGGCCACAACGGCTCCAACGACGGCTCGATCAGCAGACAGGTTCCCAACGGGCGCGGCGGCACCAAGGACTGCCAGGCCAGCGGCACTTCCACCGACGACGGATTCCCTGAGCACACCTTCACCTGGGACACCACCTTGCGGATCCGTCAGGCGCTGACCGCCCTCGGGGTGCGCACGGCGATGTCGCGCGGCGACGACACCGGCCTGGGGCCATGCGTCGACGAGCGTGCCGCGATGGCCAACGCGATCCGGCCCAACGCCGTCGTGTCGATACACGGCGACGGCGGTCCGCCTACCGGGCGCGGCTTCCACGTGCTGTACTCCTCGCCCCCGCTCAACACGGCGCAGGCGGGCCCGTCGGTGCAGTTCGCCAGGGTGATGCGCGATCAGCTGGCCGGATCGGGCATCACGCCCTCGACGTACATCGGATCATCGGGACTCAATCCGCGATCCGACATCGCCGGGCTCAACCTCGCGCAGTACCCGTCGATCCTCGTCGAGCTGGGAAACATGAAGAACCCGGCCGACACGGCGCTGATAACGACTCCCGAGGGACGTCAGAAATACGCCGACGCCGTGGTCCGCGGCATCGTCGCCTTCCTCAGCTCCCAGAGCTGACCGCGCGCTCGGCTCGCCGAGCGTGCAGCCATGGCTGTGATTTCACGCACTCAGCAACCGTGCCTTCACGCTCGCTGACAATCAGCGGCCCTCGACCTGCTTCTTGAGGTTGTCCAGCACCTCGGCCTGGATCTTGCGCAGCCCCAGCGGGGCGAAGGTCTTCTCGAAGAAGCCCCCGATCCCGCCCGCGCCCTGCCAGGACGTCTTGACGGTGACCGACGAGCCGGGACCCGCCGGTGCGACCGTCCAGTTCGTCACCATCGACGAGTTCGCGTCCTTCTCGATGACGGTGTGACCAGCGACATCGACGTTGGCCTTGACGTCCCGGGAGCGCGACTTGGTGGCCTGCAACTTCCAGACGGCCACGGTGCCTGCGCCCTGACCACCTTCGAGCACCTGGTAGCCGCTGTAGTGCGCGGACAGGATTTTCGGCCGCACGGTCTGGTAATCCGCGACGGCGGCCAGCACCGTCGCCGGCTCGGCGTCGATCAAGACCGTGCTGGACGCGCTGACCTGTCCCATCAGTGAAACTCCTTGTCAAGCCGTGTTTAAAAGGGGGTGACTACGCCGTGGTGCGGTCGCATCGGCTGCAACCGCGGACTAGCGTATATGTGTGTCTGTTGCCTCGACCGACGCACGGGCCGCTCACACTGACGGCGTGCAGCGGCTTCTAACCAGCTACCGGGCTATTCCCGCCGACGCCGCGGTCCGGCTCGCAAAGCCGACATCCAATCTGTTCCGCGCCCGGGCCAAGAACACCGGCCCGGGGCTGGACACTTCGGGGCTGACGAACGTCATCGCGGTCGACCCGCACGCGCGCACCGCCGACGTGGCAGGCATGTGCACCTACGAGGATCTGGTCGCGGCCACGCTGCCGCACGGCCTGTCGCCGCTGGTGGTGCCGCAGCTCAAGACCATCACGCTCGGCGGTGCGGTCACCGGGCTGGGCATCGAGTCGACGTCGTTCCGCAATGGTCTGCCCCATGAGTCGGTCCTGGAGATGGACATCCTCACCGGCACCGGCGACATCGTGCGGGCCTCACCCGAGGACCACGGCGATCTGTTCCGGTCGTTCCCGAATTCCTATGGCACCCTTGGCTACTCGGTTCGTCTGAAGATCGAGCTGGAGCCGGTGAAGCCGTTCGTCGCGCTGCGCCACATCAGGTTTCACTCACTGACCGACCTGGTCGACAGCGATGGACGGGATCATCGAGACCGGTGGGCTCAACGGCGACCGGGTCGACTACCTCGACGGCGTGGTGTTCAGCGCCGACGAGAGCTATCTGTGCGTCGGAATCCAGTCGGCGACACCGGGACCGGTCAGCGACTACACCGGTGACGACATCTACTACCAGTCGATTCAGCACGAGGACGGCGAGAAGCACGACCGGCTCACCATCCACGACTACCTGTGGCGCTGGGACACCGACTGGTTCTGGTGCTCGAGGGCGTTCGGTGCTCAGAATCCGCGGATCCGCCGGTGGTGGCCACGCCGATTGCGGCGCAGCAGCTTCTACTGGAAGCTCATCGGCTACGATCAGCGTTTCGACATCGCCGACCGGATCGAGAAGCGGAACGGCCGTCCACCGCGCGAACGGGTGGTCCAGGACGTCGAGGTGCCGATCGGGCGCACCGCCGAGTTCCTGCGCTGGTTCCTGGATAACGTGCCGATCGAACCGATCTGGTTGTGCCCGTTGCGGCTTCGCGATGAGGGCAACTGGCCGCTGTACCCGCTTCGCCCGCACCACAGCTACGTCAACATCGGCTTCTGGTCCTCGGTGCCCGTCGGGCCCGAGGAGGGTTACACCAACAAGATGATCGAACAGAAGGTGAGCGACCTCGACGGCCACAAGTCGCTGTACTCCGACGCGTATTACTCACCCGAGGAGTTCGACCAACTCTATGGCGGTGAGATCTACAAGACGGTGAAGAAGAGCTACGACCCCGATTCACGTTTCCTCGACCTGTATGCGAAGGCGGTGCAGAGGCGATGAGCGCATGCGCGAAGAGCAAAGGACTGCGATGACGACATTTCGGGAACGTGCCACAGAAGCGGCGGACAACTTGGAGGGCAGACTCAATCTGGCCGAGGTCCTGGAGATCTTCGCCGCGGGCAGGCGGCCGCTGAAATTCACGGCCTACGACGGCAGCAGCGCCGGGCCCCACGACGCGACGCTCGGGCTTGATCTGCGGACGCCGCGCGGCACGACCTACCTGGCGACCGCGCCGGGAGACCTCGGACTGGCCCGTGCGTACGTGTCCGGCGACCTGGAGCCTCACGGGGTGCATCCGGGTGACCCCTACGATCTGCTCACCGCGCTGACCGAGAAGCTGAACTTCAAACGCCCGCCTGCTCGGGTGCTGGCCAACATCATCCGGTCCATCGGCATCGAGCACCTCAAGCCGATCGCACCGCCTCCGCAGGAGGCGCTACCTCGCTGGCGGCGCTTCGCAGACGGGTTGCGGCACAGCAAGACCCGTGACGCGGGGGCGATCCAGCACCACTACGACGTCTCGAACACCTTCTATGAGTGGGTGCTCGGCCCATCGATGACCTACACCTGCGCGGTGTACCCGCATCCCGATGCCACGCTGGAGGAGGCGCAGGAGAACAAGTACCGGCTGGTGTTCGAGAAGCTGCGGCTCAAGCCGGGTGACCGTCTCCTCGACGTGGGCTGCGGCTGGGGCGGCATGGTGCGGTATGCCGCAGGGCACGGCGTGAAGGTGATCGGCGTGACGCTGTCCAAGGAGCAGGCAGCGTGGGCTCAGGACGCCATCGACAAGGAGGGCCTGGGGAACCTGGCCGAGGTGCGCCACAGCGACTACCGAGACGTGCGCGAGGCCCATTTCGACGCGGTGTCCTCGATCGGGCTCACCGAGCACGTCGGCGTCGCCAACTACCAGGCGTACTTCGGTTTCCTAAAGACGAAGCTGCGCACCGGAGGGCTGTTGCTCAACCACTGCATCACCCGCCACGACAACAAGCAGGGCGCAACCGCCGGCGGATTCATCGACCGTTACGTCTTCCCCGACGGCGAGCTCACCGGTGCCGGACGGATCATCACCGAGGTGCAGGACGTCGGTCTGGAGGTGGTGCACGAGGAGAACCTTCGCCACCATTACGCGCTGACACTGCGCGACTGGTGCCGCAACCTCGTCGAACGCTGGGATGAGGCGGTCGCAGAGGTGGGTCTGCCCACCGCCAAGGTGTGGGGTCTGTATATGGCCGGGTCCCGGGTCGGCTTCGAACAGAACGCGATTCAGCTGCACCAGGTGCTCGCGGCCAAGCTCGACGAGCGAGGTGGCGACGGCGGGTTGCCGTTGCGGCCCTGGTGGACCGCCTAGGGCACTAGGCTCACGCGGGTGATCCGCTTCCTGTTGCGTGTCGCCGTATTCCTCGGATCCTCGGCGATCGGCTTGCTCGTGGCCGCCTGGCTGGTGCCCGGTGTCTCGCTGTCCACCTGGGGGTTCATCACCGCGGTGGTGATTTTCACTGTGGCCCAGGCGATCCTGTCGCCGTTCTTTCTCAAGATGGCCAGCCGGTATGCGTCGGCTTTCCTGGGCGGCATCGGGTTGGTGTCGACCTTCGTCGCGCTGCTCCTGGCGTCGCTGCTGTCCAACGGACTGAGCATTCGCGGCATCGGATCGTGGATCGCTGCCACCGTCGTGGTGTGGCTGGTCACTGCCGTGGCGACGGTGGTGCTACCGGTGCTGGTGCTGCGGGAGAAGAAAAAAGCGGCGTGAGCCGAGGCATCGACGCGCCGAACTCAGCCGTCGATGCGTCGCGCCCCTAGTTCGCTCTGCAGCAGTTCGAGCGCGGCCTCCTCGGGATCGCGGCGCGGCGCGGCAGGATCGACGTTGCCCGCCTCGGCCAGCATGCTTTCCACGTCGTCGTCGTGGGCCGGCTCGGGCTCGGCGGGGACGTCCCGCGGTCCCGGGGCCGCCGCAGGCGCGGGGGTTGCAGCGCCGGTCTCGCAGCGGATCTTCCAGTTCACGCCGAGTGCATCCTTGAGCGCTTCCCGGATGACGTCGGCGTTGCGTTGCTCGGTCAGACGTTTCGCCAGCGGCTCCGATTCGTGGCTGAGGACCAGGGTGTCTCCGTCGACGGCGCGCACGATCGCGCCTGCCAGCATCACCTCGGTGGTGCGGCTGCGTTCGCGGACCTTCTCCCGCACCGTGGTCCACATGCTGCGCACCGCGGCGGCGTTGGGTTCACCGGTTGCTACGGCGGCCGCAGGCGACGCCGCCGGTGCCTCCACTGCAGGCGCCGCCGGTTGCCTCACGGGTGGCGGTGAGACAGGTTCGGGCTCAACGGCTTTAGGCTCGACCGGTGGCGGGGTAGGTGGCGGCGCCGGAGTGGTGTCCTGTGGCTTGGGCGCCGGTTCGGGTTCCGGCGCTGCCACTGTTCTGCGGGCGTACTGCTTCGGCGGAGCGACAACGGCGGCGACGTTCTCGCCGGCCGGGATCGACATGTCGAGCCGGGTCTCGATGCGCTCCACCCGCTGAAGCAACGCCGCCTCGGTGTCGCTGGCCGAGGGCAGCAGCAGCCGGGCGCACACCACCTCCAGCAGCAGCCGCGGCGCGGTCGCTCCGCGCATCTCACCCAGGCCGGCGTGCACCACTTCGGCGTAGCGGGTCAGGGTGGCCGTGCCGACCCGGGCCGCCTGGTCGCGCATCCGCTCCAGCACGTCCTCCGCCCCGTCGACAACGCCGCGCGCTACCGCGTCGGGCACGGCCTGCAGCACGATCAGGTCCCGGAACCGCTCGAGCAGATCGGTGGCGAACCGGCGCGGGTCATGGCCTGCGTCGATGACGCCCTCCACCGCGCCGAACAGCGCGGCGGCGTCACCGGCGGCCAACGCGTCGATCGCATCGTCGATCAGGGCCAGGTCCGTGGCGCCCAGCAGGGCCAGCGCGCGCTGGTAAGCGACGTGGCTCGCGCCTGCCGAATTGGATTGCGCCCCGGCCAGCAGTTGGTCCAGGACGCTGAGCGTGTCGCGCGGTGAACCGCCGCCGGCCCGGATCACCAGCGGGAACACCGCGTCGTCGACGTCGACGTTCTCCGACGCGATGATCTTCTCGATCAGCGTGCGCATCGTACGCGGCGCCAACAGCCGGAACGGGTAGTGGTGGGTTCGCGACCGAATAGTCGGCAGCACCTTCTCCGGCTCGGTGGTGGCGAACACGAAGATCAGGTGTTCGGGCGGCTCCTCGACGATCTTGAGCAGCGCGTTGAAACCCGCGGTGGTGACCATGTGGGCCTCGTCGACGATGAAGATGCGGTAGCGCGACTGGGCCGGTGCGTAGAACGCCCGGTCGCGGAGTTCGCGGGTGTCGTCGACACCGCCGTGGCTGGCGGCGTCGAGCTCGACCACGTCGACGTTGCCTGGCCCGTTCGGCGCCAGCGCCACGCAGGAGTCGCACCCGCCGCACGGGGTTGCGGTGGGACCCTGCTCGCAGTTCAGTGAGCGTGCCAGGATTCTCGCCGACGACGTCTTGCCACAGCCGCGCGGACCGGAGAACAGGTAGGCGTGGTTGATACGACCGGAGTTCAGCGCAGTCGACAACGGCTCGGTGACGTGTTCCTGGCCGACGACTTCAGCGAAGGTCGCCGGACGGTACTTGCGGTATAGAGCCACGGATGCAGGCTACCTACCGACTCCGACTAGACCCAATGGTCGAACTCCTCAACGCGCCTCGTACCTCGCCGCTTGATCGTCGTCCGACTAGACCCAATGGTCGAACTCCTCAACGCGCCTCGTACCTCGCCGCTTGATCGTCGTCCGACTACTTCTCGGGCGGAAGGGACAGCAACGACTCCGTCGCCGACAGCAGCGCGCACGTCGCGAGTCCGTCGATGGCCTCACGCAGATCAGCCGATGCCGGGAACGTCGGTGCGATCCGGATGTTCTTGTCCTCCGGGTCTTTTCGGTAGGGGAACGACGCGCCTGCTTCGGTCACCGCGATACCGGCGTCCTTCGCCAGCGCCACGGTCCGCCTGGCGGTGCCGGGCAGCACATCCAGGCCGATGAAGTAGCCACCCTTCGGTTCGGTCCAGGACGCGATCTTGGCGTCGCCCAACCGGTCCTCGAGGATCTCCAGCACCAGCGCGAACTTCGGGGCAAGCAGCTCCTGGTGGCGCTGCATGTGCAGGCGCACCCCGTCGGCGTCACCGAAGAACTTCAGGTGACGTAGCTGATTGACCTTGTCGGGGCCGATCGACTTCTTGCCTGCGTGCTGCAGATACCAGGCGATGTTGCCCAGCGAACCACCGAAGAAGCCGACGCCCGCCCCCGCGAAGGTGATCTTCGAGGTGGAGGCGAAGATCAGCGGCCGGTTCGCATGGTTGGCCGCTTCGGCCAGACCCAGGATGTCGACCTGCCGGACAAAATCGTGGGTGAGCGTGTGCACTACGTACGCGTTGTCCCACATGAGCCGGAAATCACTTGCGGCCGTGTTCATTTGCACCAGCCGACGGACCGTCTCCCAGGAGTAGGTGGCGCCCGTCGGGTTGGAGTACACCGGCACACACCACATGCCCTTGATCGCCGGGTCCGCGGCGACGAGCTCCTCGATCTCATCGACGTCGGGCCCGTCCTCGCGCATCGGCACCGTGATCATCTCGATGCCCAGGCTCTCGGTGATCGCGAAGTGGCGGTCATAGCCCGGTGAGGGGCACAGGAACTTGACGCCCGGGCCGTCCCGGAGCTCGTCGATCCATGGCCGCGGCGAGTCCACGCCGCCATGCAGCAGCGAGTACACGACGACGTCGTGCATGAACTCGAGGCTGGCATTGTTGCCCGCGATCAGATTCGGCACCGGGACGCCGAGGAGCTCGCCGAAGATCGCCCGCAGTTCGGGCAGGCCGTGCAGGCCGCCGTAGTTGCGGGTGTCGGTGCCGTCCCCGTCCCGGAAGGCGTCGCGTCCAGTCCCAGGAAGCTCGAGCAATCGGTTGGACAGGTCCAGTTGCGCGGGTGACGGTTTGCCCCGTGTCAGGTCCAGGTGCAATTCCTTGGCCTGAAGGTCGGCATAGTTGCGCTGCTGAAGTTGGTGCTGTGCGAGCAGTTCGTCACGGCCCAGGGACTGAAACGACACCGCGCGCCTTTCACCGTCATGCGTGGATCTGTGAAACGTAAGGGGACCCCGCGCACCCGCCAGAGCCCATTGACCCTTGCTGCCTTCCGGCCCTGGGGGAGTTCACAGGATAGACGCCGCGCGGGGTCCACGAAGAGTGTAGTACCCGCGCCGGGGTCGGTTGCGGCCGAGCGATGACCTCACGGATTTGTGGGGCCGCCGCAACGGTCGGCTACCATTGCCGACGGAGGATTCGCCTAGTGGCCTATGGCGCTCGCCTGGAACGCGGGTTGGGTTAACAGCCCTCAGGGGTTCAAATCCCCTATCCTCCGCACTCGGTCCGGGGTGCGACCTCCTGGTCGACAGCACGGTCGCACCTCGGGCAACACCATCGAGGAGGGGTATGGGCCGCACCGTTGCGGTGATCTGGCACGCGTCGTTCTCCCTCGCCGGTGGCGTCCTCTATTTCTTCTTCGTGCTCCCCCGCACGCTCGAGCTGCTGGGCGACATTTCGCACACACAGGGCACGGCACTGCGCATCATCACCGGCGCCCTGATCGGACTCGCGGCGCTGCCCGTCGTGTTCACGTTGCTGCGCACCCGTCGGCCCGAGCTCAGCACCCCGAAGCTCGCGCTGACCCTGCGGACCTCATCGATCGCGACTGCACGTCCTGTCGGGTGCGCTCATCATCGGCGCCGCCGTCAGCGAGATCTGGCTCTCCCTGGACTCCGCCGGGCAGTGGCTGTTCGGGATCTACGGCGCGGCAGCCGCCATCGCGCTGCTCGGCGGTGCTCGCCTTCTACTTGGCGTTCATCGCCGAACTGCCGCCGCCACCGCCCAAACCGCTGAAGGTCAAGCAGCGCAAAACCCGGCGCGGCCGCAAGGGCTCCGACCCCGAAACCGTCGAGCCGGAAACCGCTGAGGATTCTGGGGAAATCGAGACTTCCGAGGCCACCGAGGAATCTGAGGTTGACGACGAGACCGCCGAGGAGCCCTGTCCCGACGGCCAGGGCGGCTTCTGAGCCGGAGATTGCCGCCGCAGTTGAGACCGACGAACACGCCAACGGGAAGCTGCAGAATCGGCGCCCGACCGGCAAAGGGACCGTGCTGGGCAGGCGTAAGCGGACCCGTGGCGGCGTCGCTGTCGATGGACTGAGCGCTGCGCCCACATCGACAGCAGCCGACGTCGCGGCCAGTATTAACACGTATGGGCCTGTTTCCCCCGCACCGACTCCTGTTGATCGTGCTGGCTGCCGTCGTCTCGCTCGTCGCCCCCGTGGCGCCGGCGGCCGCCGCACCCGGCGATGCCGTCGCGGCGTCGGCGCAGGTCGAGCCTGCGGTGGTGCGTATCGACACCGCAGTCGACTACCAGGGCCTCATCGGCACGGGGACCGGCATCGTGCTGGACCCCGGCGGCCAGGTGCTGACCAACTTCCACGTCATTCAGGGCGCCGACCGGATCACCGGAACGGTCGCAGGCCAGTCGTACCCGGCCAACCTGGTCGGCTACGACCGTGGACGCGACGTCGCAGTCATCCAGCTGATCGGTGCCGGCGGGCTGCCTACGGCGGTCATCGGTGACTCGAACGCGCTCGTCCCCGGCGAACCCGTGGTGGCGCTCGGTAATGCCATGGGCTCCGACGCCCCGCTGACCCGTGAGGTGGGCACGGTAACCGGTTTCGGCCGGACGGTGAACGCCGAGGACGCGCTGACCGGAACTTCCGACGAGTTGACCGGCCTCATCGAGTTCGCCGCGCCGGTGCGCGCCGGTGATTCCGGCGGACCCGTGGTCAACGGGTTCGGGCAGGTCGTCGGCGTCACGACCGCGGCGTCGGTGAACTTCCGGATGGGTCCCGGCGGCAAGGGTTTCGCGATCCCGATCAACGACGCGATGGGAGTGGTCGGCCAGATCCGGGCCGGGATCCCGTCCGACACGGTCCACATCGGCCCACCGGTACTGCTCGGTGTCGGGGTCCGCACCGCACCGCGGGACGAGGTCGGCGTGCTGATCCAGGAAGTCATGCGTGGCGGTCCCGCGGACCAGGCGGGATTGGTGAGCGGCGACCTCATCACCGTCCTCGACGGCGTCACGCTGGACTCGACGAACACCCTGACATCCGTGCTCGACCGGCACTATCCCGGCGACGTGATCGACCTGACGTGGATCGACGGCAGCGGGCAGACCCGCACCGGCAAGGCGGTGCTGACCCCCGGCGTGAATTGACGGAAATCCGCATCGGGCGTCCCAGCGGCGGAACCCTATGCTGAGCGAGTGCCCAACAATGCGCCATATCGGGTCGTCCAGTGGACGACGGGAAACGTCGGAAAAAGCTCGGTCGCCGCGATAGCGAAGAACCCGACCCTCGAACTGGTCGGCTGCTACGCCTGGTCAGACGGACAAGGCGGGCCGTGATGTCGGCGAGCTGGTCGGGATCGAACCGCTGGGGGTGACCGCCACCAACGACGTCGACGCGTTGCTTGCGCTCAAACCCGATGTGGTGGTTTACAACCCGATGTGGATCGACGTCGACGAACTGGTACGCATCCTGGAGGCCGGCGTGAACGTGGTGGCGTCCGCGTCCTTCATCACCGGGCACAATCTGGGTGCCGACCGGGACAGGCTCGCCGACGCGTGCCAGCGCGGCGGATCGACGCTGTTCGGTTCCGGCGTCAGCCCCGGTTTCGCCGAACTGCTCGCCATCGTGGCGGGCACCGTGTGCGACCGCATCGACAAGATCACCATCGCCGAGTCAGCCGACACCACCCTCTACGACTCCCCCGACACCGAGCGGCCCGTCGGCTTCGGCACCGCGATCGACGATCCGAATCTGCAGCCGATGGCCGCCAACGGGCACTGCGGTGTTCGCCGAGGCCGTGCAACTGGTCGCAGACGCTCTCGGCATCGAGCTCGACGAGATCACCTGTGTGTCCGAATATGCCCAGACGACAGAGGACCTTCCGATGACGTCGTGGACGATCCCCGCCGGACACGTCGCGGGCGTGTTCGCCAGCTGGCAGGGCTTCGTCAACGGCAAGACCGTCATCGACATCAACGTCCGGTGGAAGAAGGGGCAGACCCTCGAGCCGGACTGGCAACTCGACGGCGACGGCTGGAAGATCACCATCGACGGCAGGCCGTCGGTCACCATGGCGGTCGGGTTCCTGCCGCCGCCGGACATGATCGAGAACGCCACGACGATCGAGGACTTCTTCGTGCTCGGCCACATCCTGACCGCGATGCCGCCGATCCACGCGATCCCGGCCGTCGTCGCGGCGGCGCCGGGCATCGCGACCTACAACGACCTGCCGCTGCCCCAACCCCGAGGGGTGGTCCCCATCGGCTAGCAGGCCGTCCGGTTTCATGGAGGGATGAGCCTTCGCGGATGGGTGCTGTTCGCCGCGATGAGCGTCATCTGGGGCATTCCCTATCTGCTCATCAAGGTTGCGGTGGAAGGGGTTTCGGTACCTGTGCTGGTGCTCGCGCGGACCGCTGTCGGTGCACTGGTGCTGTTACCGCTGACGCTGCGCCGCCCCGCATGGGCTCCGGTGCTGGCCCATTGGAAGCCGGTCGCGGTGTTCGCGTTCTTCGAGATCATCGCCGCGTGGCTGCTGCTGACCGACGCGGAGCGGCACATCTCCAGCTCGCTCACGGGTCTGCTCATCGCGGCCTCGCCGATCGTGGCAGCGCTTCTCGAGAGGCTCACCGGCGGCGAAAGCCCACTGACGGCGAAGCGGATGGCCGGCCTTGGCGTCGGGTTGATCGGCGTCGCCGTGCTCGCTGGACCCGCCCTGACGGGCGGCAGCGCGTGGCCCGTCAGCCAGGTCCTGATGGTGGCGGTCTGCTACGCGATCGCGCCGCTGGTGGCCGCGCGCTACCTCGGTGACGTCCCGACGCTGCCGATGACGGCCGCCTGCCTCGGGCTGGCTGCGATCGTGTACGCCGGTCCCGCCGCCGCCACCTGGCCCGACACCGTTCCCGAGACCCGCGTGCTGGTGGCAATGGCCGCGCTCGCGGTGATCTGCACCGCGCTGGCGTTCATCATCTTCTTCGCGCTGATCCGTGAGGTCGGCGCGGCTCGCGCGCTGGTCTTCACCTACATCAACCCCGCGGTGGCCCTGGCCGCAGGCGTCGTCGTGCTGAACGAACCGCTGACGCCGTGGAATCTCGCGGGCCTGGCGCTGATCCTCACCGGCTCCGTGCTGGCCACCCGGCGAACCGAGGCGGCCCCGCGATGAAAGTTCAGGGGTACTCGGTCGCGCGCAGCGTCTGCGCGATCACCTCGATGACGCGCTGCGGCTGCTTCTCCAGATAGAAATGGCCACCCTGGAAGATGTGCACCTCGCCGCCGCCCGACGTGTGTTCGTGCCACGCGCGCGCATCGTCCAGGCTGGTCTTCGCGTCGTCGGTCGCCGCCATCACCGCTATCGGAGCATCGATGCCGACCTCGGTCCCGCGGTGGTACGCCTGCAGTGCCCGGTAGTCGTTGCGGAACGCGGGCAGGAACGTGGCCAGCATCTCGGGGTCGTTCAGCACCCGCGGGTCGGTTCCGCCCAGGTCACGCATCACGCCGACGAGGCCGGCGTCGTCCTTCCCGTCCTGGTCGTCGCCGTAGCGGCTCGGCGCTCGCGAGCCGGAGGCGAATACCAGGACGGGCCGGCGCCCGGCCAACGTCTCCAACCGGCGGGCGACCTCGAACGCGAGCACCGCGCCCATGCTGTGGCCGAAGAGCGCGACAGGCGCGTCGGTCAGCGGTTCGACGGCGGCGAAAGCACGGTCGGCCATGTCGTCGATGTTGTCGACGAGCGGCTCGCTGCGGCGGTCCTGTCGGCCGGGGTACTGCACGACGTGCACGTCGAACTCGGGGGACAGTGCCTTCGCCAGCGGGAAGAAGTAACTGGCCGAACCGCCCGCATGCGGGAAACACACCAACCGCGTCCGGGCGGTGGGCGCGGGGTGGAAGTTGCGGATCCAGCGGCTGCGCTCGGACGGTGCCGTCAAGGCGATGTGCCTCCGAAGATCCGCAGGACATTGGCGTGCAGCACCGCCCCGGGCGGCCCCGCCACGGTGACGTCCTTGAGGATCTCGGCCTGATCTCCGGTGACGGTGAACTTGCCCGGCTGGGGCTGATGCCCGCCCGTCACCTCATACTCCACGGTGAAGGGTGTCTCCGGGAACGGATGCAGCCCAACGTATTTCGGGTCGATAGTATAGGTGTACACGCACGCCCCGGCGGGATCGCAGTTCTGCGCGGTGACGGTGACGCCGACGAGGAACTCCTTGACGGTGGGCACCGACGGCGGTGGTGGTTTGGGAGGTTCGCGGCGCGGGGCCGCCGACTGCTGCTGGTCGGACTTGCCGAGGAACAGGAACGACGCGATGCCGACGCCGCTGGCGAATATCCCGACGATCGCGAGTGTCGCGAGCAGCCTACGGAACGACGTCATCTGAGCAGGGTAGCCGGGCGCCTGCCCGATCCGATGTCGAGCTAGTCTTCGCCCCCATCGAGCGAAGCGAGTCGGCGACGCGGTTGCCCTGTTCGTTCCAGTGTGCGGCGACCTTCTTGCCGGGCTGCGTACGTAATGCCTCAAATCAAGGTGCCCGCGAAAGTTGATCGATGCCTCAGATAGAAATGCCCGCGAAACGGGCCGGTTCAGACGGCCTTGGTCCGGATGCCTTTGCGGATGTCGGGTAGGGCGGTGGGGATGCTGGATAGGTAGAGCTGTTCGGTTTTGTCCTTGGCCAGGATGAGAAGTCGGTTCTGCAGGTCGGCGATCTGGCGGCCGATCTGGGCGGGGTTGAGACCGTCGCGGTAAGCGATCAGATCGGCTTGCTGGGCCGGGGAGAGCACGTCGGCGGCCAGCAGTCGCTGCAGCGGAGTCTGTGGGGCGTCGTAGAGGCGCCGGCGCCGCCCGTCGGCGCTGCTGGCATACCCGATCGGTTTGATGGTCGGGGTGAGGTAGTTGAGCCGGTCGTTGACCAGCTTCCACAACCGATTGAGTACGGCCCGTTCCTCGGGAGTGTCGTAGCGGTAGTAGAACGCGTATTTGCGGACCAGGTGGTTGTTTTTCGACTCGATGGTGGCCTGGTCGTTCTTCTTGTAGGGCCGCGAGCGGGTGAAGTAGATTCCGGCATCGCCGGCCCAGCCGATGACGGTCTTGTTGAGAAACTCGGTGCCGTTATCGAAGTCCAGACCAGTTATCCCATAGGGGATTGCGATGACAGAAGCCTTGAGTCCGGCAAGAATGTGGGTATGGGCGTTATTGCGGATCGAGCGGGTGAACACCCATCCGGTATGCACGTCGGTCAAGTTCAGGGTGCGGGCGAACTCGCCCTTGAGCGTGGGTCCGCAATGGGCCACGGTGTCACCCTCGAAGAACCCCGGCTCCGCCTCGACCTCATCCCCAGCTCTGCGGACTTGGATCGAATTCCTCAGCAGTGGTGAGGGTTTGGTCGTCGACACACCCGATATCTGGTCCTTGGCCTTCGCGGTCTTCAGATAACGATCGATGCTGGCCGCGCTCATCGTCAGCAGTTCCTGCCGCACCTCGGCGCTGTAGCGGTCACGCCCGAACTTCAACTCGTCGTGCCGTTGCAACCCATCGAGCTGCAGCGCCATGGACGCGGCAAGGTACTTCCCGCACTGCCCACCCGAAGCGGCCCACACCCTCTGCAACACCTTCAGCGCGGCATAGGAATACTTCGGGGACCGCGGCTTCCGAGGCCGCACAGTGACACTGCGGCCCGAACCCGGCGGCCGTCTCGCCGCCTGCGCAAGCCGGCGCCGAGCGTTATCGCGCGACCAGCCCGTCACCGACATCACCTGATCCAAAATCAGGCCCCTGTCCTTCTTCGATGCCTTCCCATACGCCTTGGCGTACCTCGTGGTGACCTCGGCCCGAGACCCCATCGACAACCCACTTCCCATGCCTGACGACAGTCACCATTTCGCGGGCATTCTTATCTGAGGCACCGAGGGTGTTTCGCGGGCAGTTTTCGTGAGTCAAGTCGCCGGATTGCC
>CAVYTD010000022.1:0-346110 GCA_963771335.1 uncultured Actinomycetota bacterium
CGTGGGCTACGACGCCCCCGAAGGACCAGCCAAGAATCTTGTAGGGCCCAGCGGGATAAACCGCTTGGAGCCTGTCTGCATAGCGTGCTGCCATGGCGCGAATCGATCGAGCCTCGGCCTCGCCATCTTGCGAGACCTGGTTGATGCCGATGATCGGGCAATCCAGATAGGTGCCCAGAGTCCGGTAGGACCAACTGAGCCCGAGACCGTCGTGAATACAGCACAGCGGAACGCCCGGACCTTCCTTGAACACCTCGATGGGGACTACTTCCACCGCACTGTCTTGGCTGCCCAACTGCTGGCTCAGGCTTCGCACCGACGGCGCGTAGAACACGGTGCGCACCGCGAGGTGGGCACCCAGCGTGGTGTTGATCGCGGCGACCACCCGCATTGCGGAAAGCGAATCGCCGCCGAGGTCGAAGAACGAGTCGTCGACCCCGACGCGCTCGACCCCGAGGACCTGGGCGTAGATGCCGGCGATGATCTTCTCGGTCTCGGTCTGCGGCGCCTGGAAGGGGGTGGCGGCAAACACCGGTTCCGGCAGCGCCTTTCTGTCGATCTTGCCCGAGGAGGTCAACGGAACTCCTCGAGCGCCACGATCTGCGCCGGCACCATGTATTCCGGCAGGCGCGCGCTCAACCTTTGACGCACCGCGCCGATCTTGGTGTTGGTCTGCGGGTTGTTGGCGTGGGTGCTGCGTCGGTGGGCTTCGGCGGCGGGCAGGTAGACGTCGGTCAGCGCCGCGGCGGGCCGGGCGTCGGTCGGGGTGATGAAGACGGCATCGAGGGTGCCGGGCTGGCGCCCCAGGTGACGGCGACCCGGTAGCCGGCGGTTTCACCGAGGCGGTGCAATTCTTCGGGGGTGGCCGTGTTGTGGATCGATGTGGCGTCGGCGAATGCGTCGGGAAGCGGTAGTCCGGCGGCGAGGGCGTGTTCGATGCGGACGTCGCGATCAGTCCGGTGCGGGGGATCTCGGTGACGCGGACGGCGGCGGGACGTTGCGACATCAACCGGGTGTGCAGTCCGTGCAGACCTTCGCATTCCGTCCATGTTCAGGCGGGTGCGGTGGCAAGTGAGCGTGCCGGTGCGTGGCGTTTGCGGACGATGACGTCGTAGCGGTAGCGGGTCAACTCGTTGTCGGCCGATCCGCGTTTGACCTGGATGTCGAGCCCCGTCGGCGACGGACGGTCGGCGGCCCAGGTGGTGAAAAACTCTGGGGCCAGGAGCAATTCGGGCTCGCTGACCAAGGCACGGTGGACTCTTTGGCGGACCTCGGCGGCGTCGGTGATAGTGGTACGGGCGAGCGCTACAGCGGTTTGGAACGCACCCTGCAGGCTGTGGTTGCGGATGTCGCCGATGAACAGGGACCCACCGGGAGCGAGCAGATCCATGGCGTTGTCGATGACGTCGGCCAGGTATCCCGCGTTGGGGAAGTACTGGATGACCGAGTTGACAACGATGGTGTCGAAGTAGCCCTGCGGCAGTGCCTCGGTGACGTGAGCGGGTTGGGCCAGCAGCTGGACCCGATCACGCCAGGGATGTGCAGATGCTCGAGCGAGCGGGCGAGGTTGTCGATGGTCACAGCCGACATGTCGGTGGCGACATAGCGTTCACATGCGGGGCGATCTGTGACAACAGCAGCCCCGAGCCCACGCCGATCTCCAACACTCGTCGTGGCTGCAGGGCCATGATGCGATCCACTGTGGCCGAACGCCACTCCGCCATCTCCTCGAGCGGAATCGGTTCATCGGTGTAGCTGCTGTTCCAGCCCCGGAAATCCGAGCCGAATCCGGCGCCGGAACCTCAGCGCCGTACAGGTCGTCGTACATGTGTTGCCACTCTCCGACGAGTTCGGCGTCGTGGTCGGCGGTGGCGGTGTGATCGAGGGTGACGTAGGCGACGAGGTGGGCGCCGCTGCCGCTCTGGTGCACGGTGGTGACGGCCTGGGTGACCTCAGGTGAAGCCGCAAGGCGTTTTCGATTTCGCCCAATTCGATGCGATACCCGCGGATCTTGACCTGTTCGTCGGCGCGCCCGACATATTGCAGCTGTCCGTCGGCGCCCCAGGACACCAGATCCCCGGTGCGATACATCCTCGCTCCTGGCGGCCCCGAACGGGCACGCCACAAACGCGACGCGGTCAGCCCGCTCCGGCGCACGTACCCGTATGCCAGCCCGGCGCCGGCGACGTACAACTCGCCGACCACCCCTGCAGGCACCGGCCGCAACCATCCGTCCAGCACGAAGAAGGCAAGATGCGTCAGGGGCACCCCGATGGGGCTGCCATTGCTGTCGACGTCGTCGTCGAGGATCTCCCGGAACGAGGCGTGCACCGTCGTCTCGGTGATGCCGTACATGTTGATCATGCGCGGCATCCCGGATGGTTGTGCAGCCACGTCCGAAGACGTTGTGGCTCAAGCGCTTCGCCACCGAACACCACAGCCTCGAGCTTCAGCTTCTTCCCTGCTCGGGGTTCAGCGCGTCGACGGTCTGCAACGCGTAGAACGCCGAAGGGGTCCGGCTCAGCACGCTGACCTGTTCAGCGACCAGTAAGGCGTGGAAGTCCTCCGGCGAGCGAGCGACCGACTCGGACACCACCACCAGGCGGCCACCACCGAGCAGCGCACCCCAGATCTCCCAGACCGAGAAGTCGAAGGCCAGGGAATGACACTGCGTCCACACACCCGTGCGCGGCACGTCGGCGTCCAGTGACGTCCAGCAGCTGCGTCACATTGTGGTGGGCGACCGCCACGCCCTTGGGCACGCCGGTGGTGCCCGAGGTGTAGATGATGTAGGCGATGTCATCGGCCGCCGGCGCCGGCAACGCGGTGCGGGTTGGTCGTCGATGCGGGGGTCGTCGATATCGATGACCGGCAGGTCGCACCCGTCCAGCCGCGACCGCAGGCCTGCGGTGGTGACCGCGGCGATCGGCGCGGCGTCGGCGAGCATGAACTCGATCCGCGCATCGGGATGCGCCGGGTCGATCGCCAGATAGGCCGCCCCGGTTTTGAGCACGGCCAGGATCGCCACGATCGCCTCAGCGGAACGGGAAAACAGCAGCGCCACATACTGTCCCGGGCCCGCGCCGTGATCGACCAGCAGGTGCGCCAACCGGTTTGCGGCCTCATCGAGTTCCCGGTAGGTCAGCGACAGGCCGTCGAAGGTCACCGCCACCGCCTCAGGCGTACGCGCGACCTGGTCGGCCCACAGCGCCGGAATCGACGCCGAGCGGTCGGCGGCCGGGCCAACACCGCCCGGTTGCCCCACTCATCCAGGCGGGCGTGCTCGTCGGCGTCGAGCAGATCCACCGACGACAACCGCTGCTCGGGTCGGTGGTCATGGCCACCAACACCCGCTCGAGCCGCTCGATCAGCGTCGCGATGCTGGCGGCGTCGAACACGTCGGTGCGGAACTCCACCATTCCGCCGATCCCGGCGGGCTCACCGGCGTCGGTCCAGCGTTCGGCCAGGTGGAACACCAGGTCCATACGGGCGGTGTGGGTGTCCATCGGCATCTGGCGTGACCTGCAGATCACCCAGGGTCAGCCCGGCGCCGGACGTTGCTGTCCTGCCCGAGAACGTTCTGCCAGGCCAACATCACCTGGATCAGCGGGTGATGGGTCAGGCTCCGGGTGGGGTTGAGCCGCTCGACGAGCACCTCGAAGGGCACGTCTTGATGGTCGAATGCGGCCAGGCTGCGCCGCCGCACCTGGGCCAGCAGCTCGGCGAAGGTGGGATCGCCGGCCACCTCGATCCGCAGCACCAGGGTGTTGACGAAGAACCCGACCAGCTCGTCGAGCGCGGGATCGCGGCGCCCGGCGATCGGGAACCCAACCGCGACATCACTGCTCGCGCTGACCTCGGACAGCAGCACCGCCAGGGCGGCCTGGATCACCATGAAGCTGGTGGCGTTGTGCTCGTGGGCGACATCGCGCACCCGCTGCTGCAGTTCCGCCGGCCAGTCCACCGACACACTTGACGCCGCGGTAATCAGCGACCGCGGGATAGGGCCGATCGGTGGGCAAGCTGCAGGCGTTCGGGCATCCCGGCCAACGCGTCCTGCCAGTAGGCCAGCTGCGCGGCGATCGGGCTGTGGCTGTCGTCGAGATCACCGAACTGCGCGCGCTGCCACAACGTGTAATCCACGTACTGCACCGCCAACTGCGCCCAGCCCGGGGCCATGCCCCGCGCCCGGCTGTTGTACGCCTCGCCGATATCCCTGACCATCGGAGCCAGTGACCACCCGTCAAAAGCGATGTGGTGCACCACAATTGCGACCACATGCTGTTCGGTCCCGACCGAGTAGATCTGCGCGCGAATCGGGATCTCGGCCGACAAGATCGAATCGGTGCACCGCCAGCGCCATCAACTCGCCGGCAGATCCTGCTCGGACAATGACACCACGCGTGCGTCCCCGCGCCGCCACATCCCCGCCTGGGCCGGCAACACCTCTGGAACGGAACACCGTCGGTGTCGGGAAACATGGTGCGCAGCGATTCGTGGCGGGCGATGACGTCGTCGAGCGCCGCGCCCAACGCCTCGACATCCAGCGGGCCGCTGATCCGAAGCGCGGTCGGCATGTTGTAGGTCGCAGCCCCGCCCTGGAACCGGTCGAGGAACCACAGCCGGCTCTGGGCGAACGACAGCGGAACCACCGCGGGCCGCTGACCGGCCACCAACGGCTTACGCCGACCCGCCTCCCCGCTGACGTGGCCGCCAGCTGGGCAACCGTCGGCGCGTCGAACAAGGTGTGCACCGAAACGTTCGGCGTCCAGGCCGGTGTTGATCGCGGCGACCAGGCGCATCGCCGACAGCGAGTCCCCGCCCAGGTCGAAGAACGAGTCGTCGATGCCGACCCGCTCGACGCCGAGCACTTGGGCGTAGATGCCGGCCAGGATCTCCTCGATCGGGTTGGTCGGGGCGCGGTAGTGATCGCCGTCGGCATATTCGGGTGCGGGTAGGGCGCGGGTGTCGAGTTTGCCGTTCGCCGTCAGCGGCAGCGCATCGACGACCACCACCGCGGCGGGCACCATGTAGGCCGGCAGCCGCTCGGCCAACGCGGCTCCGCACATCGGCCGGGTCTGCGGTTCCGGTGACATAACCGACCAGGCGTTTGTCGCCGGGGCGGTCTTCGCGGGCGATCACCACCGCTTGTTCCACCCCGTCCAGTCCGGCCAGGGCCGCCTGGATTTCGCCGAGTTCGATGCGGTAGCCGCGGATTTTGACCTGTTCGTCGGCGCGGCCGAGATAGTGCAGTTGCCCGTCGGCGCCCCAGCGCACCAGATCCCCGGTGCGATACATCCTGTCGCGCCCCGGCACCGCCGAACGGGCACGCCACGAATCGTGACGCGGTCAACCCGCCCGGCGCACATAGCCGACGCCGACGCCGCGGCCGGCCACATACAGCTCGCCGACCACCCCGGGCGGCACCGGGCGCAGCCACCCGTCGAGCACGAACAACGCCGCGCCGGGCACCGGCGCACCGATCGGCACCACCCCCGACCCTGCCGTCAGCGGCGCGCTGATCGTCGCATACACCGTGGTCTCGGTGGGGCCGTAGGCGTTGATCATCACCCGCCCGGGTGCCCACCGGTCCACCAGCTCGGCCGGGCAGGCCTCACCGGCGACCATCAGCGCCACCGACTCCAAACCCTGCGGCGAGAGCATCCCGGCCGCCGAGGGGGTCTGGCTCAACACGGTGACGTGTTCGGCTGACCAGCAAGGCGTGGAAGTCTTCCGGTGAGCGGGCCACCGATTCGGGCACCACGACCAGCCGCCCGCCGTGCAGCAGCGCGCCCAAGATCTCCCACACCGAGACAGTCGAACGCCAAGGAGTGCCACTGCGTCCACACCTGCTCCGGCGCCAGCTCCAGGCCGACATCCAGTGAGTCGAACAGCTGGGTGACGTTGTGGTGGGTGATCGCAACGCCTTTGGGCACACCGGTGGTGCCCGAGGTGTAGATGATGTAGGCGATGTCGTCCGGGGCCGGCGCCGGCAAGCGCGGTGCATGGGTAGCTCGGCAATGCGGGGGTCGTCGATATCGATGACGCGGCAGGTCGCATCCGTCCAGCCGGTCGGCCAGCCCGGCGGTGGTGATCGCGGCGATCGGCGCGGCGTCGGCGATCATGAACTCGATCCGGGCCGGCGGGCAGCGCCGGGTCGATCGGCAGATACGCTGCCCCGGTCTTGAGCACCGCCAGGATCGCGATGACGGCCTCGGCGGAACGCTCCAACAGCAGCGCCACACACTGCCCGGGCCGGCGCCGTGCTCGGCCAGCAGGTGCGCCAACCGGTTCGCGGCCTCATCGAGCTCGCGGTAGGTCATCGAACGGTCTCCGCACACCACCGCCACCGCCTCGGGGGTGCGCGCCACCTGCGCGGCGAACAGCACCGGAATCGACACCGGCGTCGCGGGCTGGGTCAGCACCGCCCGGTTGCCGATGCTCATCCAGGCGGGCGTGTTCACCGGCGTCGAGCACATCCATCGACGACAACCGCCGGGTGGGTTCGGCGGTCATCGCCACCAACACCCGCTGCAACCGCTCGGTCAGCGCGTCGATGCTTTCCGTGTCGAAGACGTCGGTGTCGTATTCGACGCGAAGGCCCAGTTCGTGACCCGGGAGTGGCTTGCAATGTCAGCGGATAGTGGGTGGATTCGCGGCTGGTGAACTCGGTGATGGCCAACCCGTCGGCTGCCGGCCATCGCGCCGGTGTCGACTGGGTAGTTCTCGTAAACGAAGAGGGTGTCGAACAGCTGGTCGTGACCGGTGGCGCGGTGGATCTCGTTGAGCGCCAGGTGTTGGTGGTCGAGGGTGTGGTTGTGGGCGCTGTGCAGTTGGTCGAGCAGGTCGGCGGTGGTGGTGGCCGGGGTGATGTTCGCGCGCACCGGCACCGTGTTGATCAGCAGGCCCACCATCGATTCCGCGCCGGCCACCTCGGCCGGCCGTCCGGAGACCGCGGTGCCGAAGACGACATCGTGCTGGCCGGTCAGCCACATCAGCAGCTGCGCCCAGGCGCCCTGCAGCACGGTGTTGACGGTGGTGTGGTACGAGCGCGCCAGCTCGCTGAGGGCCCGGGTGGTCTCCTCGGACAGCCGGAAGTAGTTGAGTGCCTCGCGCGCCCAGGCCCAACCGGCCCGGCGGGCCGACCAGCGTGGGGGTGTCGAAACCGGCCAGCACCTCGCGCCAGGCCGCATGGGCGGCCTCGAGGTCGCGATCGGCCAGCCAGGTGACGAAGCTGCGATACGGCGTCGGCCGCGGGCAGCCGCTGCCCGTAGTAGCTGGCGAAGATCTCCTGCAGCAGGATCGGCAGCGACCAGCCGTCGAGCACGATGTGGTGATAGGTCAGCACGACCCGGTGCCGATCTGGTGCGGTGCGGATCAACGCCGCGCGGAAGGCCGGCGGGTGGGCGAGGTCGCAGACCGCGGCGCGTTCGGCGGCGCACAGCTGCTGGATCTGCTCCTCGGAGTCCAGCTCGTCGATATCGCCAGGGCGCTACGGGATCGGCCGGGATGATCTGTACCGGTTGGTCGAACTGTTCGCAGAATCGGGCGGCCAGGTTGGGGTGGCGGTTGACCACCGTGTGCACCGCATCGCGCAGGCGATCGCGGTCCAGCGGGCCGGTGACGGTGATGTCGAGCTGCATCGCGTACAGATCGCCGAGATCCTGTGCGGTGCTGGCGTGGAAGAGCAGCCCCTGCTGCAGCGGGGTCAGCGGCAAGATGTCGGCGATGCGGTATTGCTGCTGCAGCTCGTCGATCTGGTGTTGGGTCAGCCGTGCGGGGGCGATGTCGGAGGGGGTCAGTCCGCCGCCGCCGTGTCGGACGTGGGCGCAGATGCCGGTGAGGGCGTCGAACCACAGCTGGCTGAGCCGGCTGATCTGCGCGTCGATCCAGTGCCGAGTGGCGCCCAGGTCCAGGTGGCGTGCAGCTGTGGGCCGGTGTCGGTGTCGACGGTGGCGGCGTTGAGTTCCACGGTGTGGCCCAGCGGCATGGGCACCGCGGTGGCGGCGTCGGCGACCGACAGGCCGTCCTGGCTGATCCGCCACAGGTCGCCGGACATGTCGGCGGCACGCGCCGCGCCGAGCCGGCCGAGGTAGTTGAATCCGATCGACGGGTCGGACCCGGCACAGGTCGACATCGGTGTTGAGGTAGCGCAGCAGTCCGTAGGTCAGGCCGTCGGGCAGGGCGCGCAGTTGTTCTTTGGCGTTTTTGATCACCGGCGCCGAGCGCGGCGTCGCCGGTGATGACCTGCGCCCAGCGCAGCCCACCGACGGCCAGCGACACCGGGTATTTGGCGGTGAACCAGCCCACGGTGCGCGACAGGTCGACATCGGCGGCCAGCTCTTCGTCGCGGCCGTGGCCTTCGACGTCGATGCCGATCGGCGCGCCGGCTGCGTCCGAGGAATTCGGTCCATGCCAGCGCGAAGGCGATCAGCAGGATGTCTTGTACGCCGGCGTGAAACGCTGCGGGGACCTCGCCGAGCAGCAGGCGGGTGGTCTCGGCGTCCAGTGATGCCGACAGGTGCCCGGCGCTGGCGTAGGTGTCGTCGGCGGGGTGCACCGCCGGCAGCGCGGCCGGGGTCGCGGCCACCTGCTTCCAGGTGTCGGCCTGCTCGAGCACTGCTGGGGTGTGGGCGTGTTCGGCGAGCAGTGCGGCCCACCGGGCGAACGATGTTCCGCCCGCCGGCAGCGCGATCGGGCTGGCCGTTGTGGTGTTGGGCCCAGGCGATGTTGAGGTCTTCGAGCAGGATCCGCCAGGACACCGCGTCGATGGCGAGGTGGTGGATGATCAGCGCCAGCTGGCCGGTGGAGGCCACCCATAGCGCGCTGAGCATCGCCCCGGCGGCCGGGTTCAACCGGGACCGGGCGGCGACCAGCGTCTCGTCGGACAACACGTCGACGATGTGCAGGCACTCGGCGGCGTCGACCGAACCCGGCTCGGGGACCTGTCAATGACCAGTCCGCCGGCGACGTCGTCGGCGCGCAGCCGCAGCATGGCGTGCCGATCCAGCAGGGCCTGCAGCACGACGACCACGTCGGCGTGGGTGGCGCCGGCGGGGGCTTGCACCACCATCGTCTGGTTGAACTGGTCGACCGGGCCGTCGACGTTGTGCAGCCAGCGCATGATCGGGGTGGCCACCACCGGCCCGACACCCTCGTCGACCACGCCGGCCGCACCGTCGGCGACGCCGGCGACCCGGGCCAGCCGGGCCACGGTCTGCTCGACGAAGATGTCGCGGGGCCGGCACAGTCAGACCGGCGGCCCGGGCGCGGGCCACCACCTGCATCGACAGGATGCTGTCGCCGCCGAGGTCGAAGAAGGAGTCGTCGACGCCGACCCGCTCGAGCCCGAGGACCTGGGCGTAGATGCCGGCCAGGATCTCCTCGACGGCGTTGGTCGGGGCGCGGTACTGGTCGGTCGTCTGGTATTCCGGCGCGGGCAGGGCGCGGGTGTCGAGTTTGCCGTTGACCGTCAACGGCAGCGCGTCCAGCACCACCACCGCGGCGGGCACCATGTAGGCCGGCAGCCGCTCGGCCAGCGCGGTACGCGCGGCGGCCGGGTCGGCCGCTTCCGGTGACGTAGCCGACGAGGCGTTTGTCGCCGGGGCGGTCTTCGCGGGCGATGACGACTGCCTGCTCGACGCCGTCCAGTTCGGCCAGCGCGGCCTGGATTTCGCCGAGTTCGATGCGGTAGCCGCGGATCTTGACCTGCTCGTCGGCGCGCCCGAGATACTGCAGTTGCCCGTCGGCGCGCCAGCGCACCAGATCCCCGGTGCGATACATCCGCGCGCCCGGGCCGCCGAACGGGCAGGCCACGAACCGCGACGCGGTCAGCCCGGTCCGGCCGACATACCCGACGCCCACGCCGCGGCCGGCGACATACAACTCGCCGACCACCCCGGCCGGCACCGGCCGCAGCCACTCGTCGAGCACGAACAACGCCGCCCCCGACACCGGCGCACCGATCGGCGCCGCCCCCGAGCCCGACGTCAGCGGCGCGCTCATCGAGGCATACACCGTGGTCTCGGTCGGGCCGTAGGCGTTGATCATCACGCGCCCCGGCGCCCACCGATCGACCACCTCGGCGCGGGCAGGCCTCACCGCCGAGCAGCACCGCCACCGACTCCAACCCCTCAGGCGACAGCGCCGCCACCGCCGAGGGGGTCTGGGTGAGCACGGTGACCTGTTCGGCGACCAGCAAGGCGTGGAAGTCCTCCGGTGAGCCCGCCACCTCCTCGGGCACGACCACCAGCCGTCCGCCACCGAGCAGCGCAGCCCAGATCTCCCACACCGAGAAGTCGAAGCGCATAGGAGTGGCACTGCGTCCACACCTGCTCGGCGGGCAGGTGCGGTCGGGCGTCGACTCCGCCAGGTGCGTCAGGTTGTGGTGGGTGATCGCCACGCCCTTGGGCACGCCGGTGGTGCCCGAGGTGTAGATGATGTAGGCGAGGTCGTCGGCCGCCGGCGCCGGCAACGCCGTAGCTGGGTTGAGTGTCGATGCGGGGATCGTCGACGTCGATGACCGCCAGGTCGCACCCGTCGAGCCGCGACCGCAGGGCCGCCGTGGTGATCGCGGCGATCGGTGCGGCGTCGGCGAGCATGAACTCGATCCGGGCGTCGGGCAGTGCAGGGTCGATCGGCAGGTACGCCGCACCCGTCTTGAGCACCGCCAGCATCGCCACGATCGCCTCGGCCGAACGCTCGAGCAGCAGCGCCACACACTGCCCGGCACCGACGCCCTGACCTGCCAGCAGCTGCGCCAACCGGTTCGACGCCTCGTCGAGCTCGCGGTAGGTCCACGAGCGCTGCCCGCAGGTGATCGCCACCGCTTCCGGGCGTGCGGGCCACGTGTTCGGCGAACAACTCCGGAATCGACACCGCCGCCGGTGCCGGCCTGCGTCAACACCGCCCGGTTACCGATCTCATCGAGCCGGGCGCGCTCACCGCCGTCAAGCACATCCACCGACGACAACCGGCTGTGCGGGATCGGTGGTCATCGCCGCCACCACCCGCCGCAGCCGCTCGATCAAAGCCTCGATACTGGCGGCGTCGAACACATCGGTGCGGAACTCCACCGCTCCGCCGATCCCGGCAGGCTCACCGGCCTCGGTGAAGTGTTCGGACAGCGAGAACGTCAGATCCATGCGGGCGGTGTGGGTGTCCACCGGCATCTGGGTGACCTGCAGATCACCCAACGCCAGCCCGGCGGCCGGATCGCTGGTCGTGCCCGGGAGGTTCTGCCAGGCCAACACCACCTGGACCAGCGGGTGATGGGTCATGCGATCGGGTCGGGTTGAGCCGCTCGACGAGCACCTCGAACGGCACATCCTGATGCTCGTAGGCGGCCAGGCTGCGCCGCCGCACCTGGGCGAGCAGTTCGGCGACGGTGGGATCGCCTGCCAGATCGACCCGCAGCACCAGGGTGTTGACGAAGAACCCGACCAGCTCATCGAGCGCCGGATCATTGCGCCCGGCGATCGGGAACCCCACCGCCACATCGGTACTGGCGCTCAGCCGCGACAACAGCACCGCCAACGCGGCCTGCATCACCATGAAGCTGGTCGCGTTGTGCTCACGCGGCCACCTCGCGCACCCGCTGCTGCAACTCCGCCGGCCACTCCACCGGCACACTGGCGCCACGGTGATCAGCCACCGCCGGATAGGGCCGATCGGTGGGCAACTGCAGCCGCTCGGGCATCCCGGCCAGCGCATCCTGCCAGTAGGCCAGCTGCGCGGCGATACGGCTGTCGCTGTCGTCGAGATCACCGAACTGGTCGCGCTGCCACAGCGTGTAATCGACGTACTGCACCGGCAATCGGCGCCCACTGCGGCGGCCGGCCCGCGCACCGGCTGGCATACGCCACACCGAGATCACGCACCAGCGGGGTGATCGACCAGCCGTCGGCAGCGATGTGGTGCACCACGCCCACCAGCACGTGTTCGTCATCGGTGACGCGGAAAAGCCTTGCCCGCAAGGGGATCTCGGTGCGCCAGCTCAAAACTGTGTCGGGCCGTCTCCTCGATGGCCTCACCGAGACGATCCGCCGACCAGGCGGTGGCATCGACGACGTCCCAACCGAACTCGGCCCGCTCGGCCGGGACCACCACCTGCTGGGGTATCCCTTCGGGTGCCGCGATCAACGGTGCGCAGGCTCTCGTGGCGGGCCACCACATCGGCCAGCGCCGCACCCAGCGCGTCGACATCCAGTGCCCCGCTGATCCGAAGCGCGATCGCGATGTTGTAGACCGGCGACGGCCCCTGCAATTGGTCGATGAACCACAACCGGCTCTGCGCAAATGACAACGGAACCACCGCGGGCCGCTCGGCCGGCCACCAACGGCTCACGTCCGCCACCATCCCCGCCGAGACGGGGCGCCAGCTGGGCGATGGTGGGCGCGTCGAACAAGGCGCGCACCGAAAGGCCGTCGTCCAGGCCGGTATTGATCGCGGCGACCAGGCGCATCGCCAGGATGCTGTCGCCGCCGAGGTCGAAGAAGGAGTCGTCGACGCCGACCTGCTCGAGTCCGAGGACCTGGGCGTAGATGCCGGCCAGGATCTCCTCGACTGGCGTCGGCCGGGGCGCGGTAGTGATCGGTGTCGGTGTATTCGGGTGCGGGCAGGGCGCGGGTGTCGAGTTTGCCGTTGACCGTCAGCGGCAGTGCGTCGAGGACCACGACCGCGGCGGGCACCATGTAGGGCGGGAGCCGTTCGGCCAGCGCGGCGCGCAGCGCGGCGGGGTCGGTGGTCCCGGTGGCGGTTTCGGTGACGTAGCCGACGAGGCGTTTGTCGCCGGGGCGGTCCTCGCGGGCGATGACCACTGCCTGCTCGACACCCTCCAATCCGGCCAGCGCTGCCTGGATTTCGCCGAGCTCGATGCGGTAGCCGCGGATCTTGACCTGCTCGTCGGCGCGCCCGAGGTACTGCAGTTGCCCGTCGGGCAGCCAGCGCACCAGATCCCCGGTGCGATACATCCGCGCGCCGGGCGCCGCCGAACGGACAGGCGACGAACCGTGACGCGGTCAGCCCGGTGCGGCGCGAGTATCCCAGGGCCAGCCCGGCGCCGGCCACGTACAACTCCCCGATCACCCCGGCCGGCACCGGCCGTAACCACTTGTCGAGCACGAACAACGCCGCCCCGGGCACCGGCGCACCGATCGGCACCCCGGCCCCGGGGGTCAGCGGCGCGCTGATGGCCACACACATCGTGGTTTCGGTCGGGCCGTAGGCGTTGATCATCACCCGTCCCGGTGCCCATTGATCGACGACCTCCGGCGGGCAGGCCTCGCCGACCACCACCAGCGCCGCGTTCTGCAGCCCGTCGCGCGACAGCGCCGTCACTGCCGACGGCGTCTGGGTGAGCACATCGACCTGCTCGGCCACCAGCAGGGCGTGGAAGTCCTGCGGTGAGCCCGCCACCTCCTCGGGCACCACCACCACCCGCCCACCGCGCAGCAGGGCGCCGAAGATCTCCCACACCGAGACGTCGAAGGCCAGCGAGTGACACTGCGTCCACACTCCCGTGCGCGGCAGCCCGGCATCCAGCGACTCCAGCAGCTGGGTGACGTTGTGATGGGTGACCGCCACCCCTTTGGGCACACCGGTGGTGCCCGAGGTGTAGATGATGTAGGCGATGTCGTCGGGCGCCGGCGCCGGCAACGCGGTGCTGGGTTGGTGTGTGCGACCGCGGGATCGTCGATATCGATGACCGAGACGGTCGTACGCCGTCGAGCCGCGGTCGGCCAACTCGGCGGTGGTGATCACCGCGATCGGGGCGGCATCGGCGAGCATGAACTCCATCCGCGCCGCGGGAACCGCCGGGTCGATCGGCAGGTACGCCGCCCCGGTCTTGAGCACCGCCAGCATCGCCACGATCGCCTCGGCGGACCGGGTGAACAACAACGCCACACACTGCCCGGGCCTGGCTCCCTGCGCTGACCAGCAGGTGCGCCAACCGATTTGACGGCCTCATCGAGTTCCCGGTAGCTCCACGACACCCCGTCGCACCGGATCGCCACCGCCTCCGGAGCGCGCGCCACATGCTCACCGAACAACACCGGAATCGACACCGCCCCCGACACCGGCCCGGTCAACACCGCCCGATTACCCACCGCATCAAGACCGGGCGCGCTCACCCTCATCGAGCACATCGATCGACGACAACCGCCGAGCCGGATCGGCGGCCATCGCCACCAACACCCGCTGCAACCGTCCCGCCAAATCGGAGACGTCAAAATTCGAGAACGGCTGCCCCGGACCCGCCGTGCTCAGAAAGAGCTCATCGCCGACGCCGGAGAAGAACAACCCGAAGCCGCCTACGACGCCAGAACTCGTATATGCCGCCGACGCCGAGACGCCACCGAAATCCAGGCTGAATTTGGATGGGATGAAATTGACACTCACCCTGTCGGCTGGCTGCCCCATCCCGGGGTTGGCTTTTCGCTCAAGGGCTTGCACCGGAAACCGCTGATGTTGCAGCTGCTTCTCGTATTCGCGTGTCAACATGCTCGCAGAGATCGGCGACCGTAGATTCCGGCGAAACCTTCAACAACCAGCGGCACAATCCCGGCAACCATTCCGGGGACTGTCTTCGACTCCGGGCGTACCCGCCTGCTGACCGGGAAGTCGAGCACTACCTCTGAGCCTTCGGCGCACCAGCCTCGCACCAAGAGTGCGCACGCCGCCGTGATGACCGATGATCGAGGCACGTTCCACGCTTTGGAGAATTCGTCGCACGCGGCGAAGGACCGCAGGGTCTATTTGAACCGGCGCAGAAGGCCGATACGGATCACGCTCGCCCGATGCCTGGGGCATCCGACAATGCGGTCCGACTTTCCGATGGAAGGTTCTCGGTCCAATAGGCCTGATCTTCCAGATAGTCGGTCGACGCTTCGTACTCCAACTCGCTGCTGACCAGGTCCTGCAGCGAGCCGAAGAAGGCAGCGGGAATGGGTGCGCCAGAAACAATTGCGGAGTAGACGGCGGCGATCCGATGGCCGACCAGCGCAACGCCGGATCCGTCGGTGATGATGTGGTGGCAGCAGGTGAACCAGTAGAACTCCGCGGGTCCGCGTTCTGAACAGTGCGAATTTGAACAGCGGGCCGGTGAACGGCATCGGCGTGCGCTGGATCGATGACGCTATCTCGAAGGCTTCCTGTGCGGGATGCTGCGAGCCGCCCAGGTCATGGAAGGCGAGATCGACATCCGGGTAATCGATCGCCCGTTGGAAAACCTGGCCGTTCTCCTCGAAGAATGCGGCCCTGGCTGGTTCAGCCTCTCGTATCACTCGGCGGACGGCCCACTCGAGGGGACCACGTTGGACCGGGCCCTCGATTTTCACGAAGAGGCCGAGCTGCCACTCCGTGCCGAAGCGACCCGTTTGCTGCGCAAGCCACAATATCCAGCTGTCCGCGCGTCAGCGGAAGTGCCCGCTCATCAAGCTCCATCTGACCGACCGCCCCTCGATGTCAGGCGGCTTCCGGGGGCGCCAGCTTTTCGCACAGCAGCTCCGCCAAACCGCGAATGGTGATGGTGGTGATATCGGTGGACGAGATGCGAACCCCCGTTTCGGTCTCTATGCGGGTACGTAGTTCCAGGGCGCCCAGTGAGTCCAGTCCATACCCGGAGAGTGGCCGGTCGGGATCGACGCTGCGACGCAGGATCAGGCTGACGTCATCGGCGATGAGACGGCGCAGTCGGGGTGGCCACTCGTCCGCGGGCAGCTCGTCGAGCTCGGCGCGCAGTTTGCTTGTACCCGTGGCGCTTTGCGCGTTGGATCGGAAAACCTCGGCGAAGGGGCTGCGCTCGGCGAAGACGGTCAACCACGGGGTGCCCGTGATCGGCGCATAGCCGGTGTAGCCGCGGTCATGGCGCAGCAGTGCTTCCATCGCGTACGCGCCCTCGTCGGGGGTGATGGCAACCTCGGAGCTCTCCGCCAGTGCTGTCGCCCGGCCGATCTGGGCCCAGGCGCCCCAGGCGATCGCGGTGGCCGGGAGGCCCTGAGCCCGCCGCCAGTGGGTGAAGGCGTCCAGCCAGCTGTTGGCCGCGGCGTAGGCGCCCTGCCCGGGCGACCCGACCATCGCGGCCGCTGAGGAGAACGAGCAGAACCAGTCCAGCGGCTGGTCGGCGATGGCCGTATGAAGATTCCACGCACCGTAAACCTTTGGCGCCCAATCATGCTCGATGATCTCGTCAGTGATGCTGGTCAGCGTGGCATCCTCGACCACCGCCGCGGCGTGCAGCACCCCGCGCACCGGAAGACCGGTGGCGGTAGCAGCGGACACCAAGCGCTGCGCAGTGCCGGGTTCGGCGATGTCGCCGCGTTCCACCACGACGTCGGCGCCGATCCCGCGGATGCGCTCGATCGTCTCCAGCGCCTGGGGCGTCGGCTGCGAGCGCGCGCACAGCACGATGCGCCCGCAGCCGCCCGATGCCATCTTCTCGGCCAGGAACAGCCCCAGGCCACCCAGTCCGCCGGTGATGACGTAGGCGCCGTCGCGGCGGAAGACCCGGGCCTGTGCCGGCGGCACCATGACGCGTCGCCTGCCGGTGCGCGGGACATCGAGCACGAGTTTGCCGGTGTGCTGGGCCCCGCTCATCAGCCGGATGGCTGCGGCGGCGTCGGCAAGCGGGTAGTGGGTGCTCTGCGGCACCGGCAGCACACCGTCCGCGGTGAGTTGGTACACCGTGCGCAACAAGTCGCGGAGCCGGTCGGGGTGGCTGTACGCCAGCAACCCCAGGTCGACGGCGTAGAACGCGAGGTTGCGCCGGAACGGAAAGAGCCCCAATCGGGTGTCGCCGTAGATGTCGCGTTTGCCGATCTCGACGAATCGTCCACCGAGCGCTAGCAATTCAAGTCCCGCGCGTTGGGCGGCGCCGGAGACTGAGTTGAGCACGATGTCGACGCCGTACCCGTCGGTGTCCCGGCGGATCCGTTCCGCGAACTCCAGGCTTCGGGAGTCGTAGACGTGTTCGATGCCCATGTCGCGCAACAATTGTCGACGTTGCTCGCTACCGGCGGTGGCGAAAATCTCGGCTCCCGCGGCGCGGGCGATGGCGATTGCCGCCTGTCCCACGCCCCCGGTCCCGGAGTGGATCAACACCTTGTCCCCGCTCCTGATGCGGGCCAGATCCTGAAGGCCATACCAGGCAGTGGCGTGCGCGGTGGTGACCGCGGCCGCCTGCTCGTCGGCCAGACCTGCAGGCAGGGTGACGGCCCGGCGTGCGTCGCAGGTGATGAAGGAGGCCCAGCAGCCGTCGGCGCACAGACCCCCGACATGGTCGCCGACCTGGTGGTCGGTGACCTCTGGCCCAACCGCGGTCACAACCCCGGTGAAGTCGGTTCCCAGCTGGGGCAGCTGCCCGTCGAAGGCGGGGTAGCGGCCGAATGCGATCAGCACGTCGGCGAAGTTGATGCTGGACGCGCTGACCGCAACCTCGATCTGCCCGGGTCCCGGTGGCACCCTTTCGCAGGCAACGAGTTCCATCGACTCCAGATCGCCGGGAGTCCGAATCTGCAGACGCATCCCGTCGCGCTCATGGTCGTTGACGGTGGTGTGTCGCTCCTCGGGGCGAAGAGGAGCGGGGGACAGGCGCGCCGCATACCAGGCGCCGTCCCGCCAGGCGGTCTCGTCCTCCTCCGACCCGACGAGCAGTTGCCGGGCCAGTTGCTCGGCATCGGTGGCATCGTCGACGTCGATCTGGCTGGCGCGCAAGTGCGGATGTTCGATGCCGATCACCCGCATCAAACCCCGCAGCCCGGCCTGCTCCAGGTTGGCCATGTCACCGGCCACCACGGTCTGGGAGTTACGCGTCACAACATAGAGGCGGGGGAGCTCGCCGGGAATCTCCGGCAGGCCGCGGATGATTCGCACCAGATGCTGCACGGACTCGCGACCCAGCATCGGGGATCGGTCGTCGGCGTCGCGGTTCTCGGGTCCGGTGAGAATCACCAGACCGGTGAATCCACCGGCCCGCAGGTGATTTCCAAGCGTTTCCGCGTTCGAGTCGTGGTCGGCGTGCGGTGGCCAGTTGATGGTGGCGCACTGCGCGCCATGGCTTCTCAGTGCGTCGGTCACGGAGGTGGCGACCGCGTCGGTGGTGGCGGTGTCGATCAGCAGCCAGGTTCCGGCGTGTGCGGGCTCCACCTCGGGCAGTTCTCGTTGCCGCCATTCGATGGTCAGCAACCGCGCGGCCAGTAACCGATCGTTGTTGCCGCGCTCGGAGGCTCCGGTGCCCAATCGCAGGCCCTTCAGCGCGACCAGGACCGCCCCGTGCTCGTCGAGCACGTCAAGGTCGGCCTCGACCCCGCAGGGATCGGCTTTCGTCACCCGCGTGTAGCAGTAGCGGGCGTTGCGGGCCGCACCGTAGCCGCGGAGTCGGCCGATACCCAACGGCAACGCCAGCACATCGTCGCCGAGGGCCTGGACATTCGGATGCGCCGCGACCGACTGAAAACAGGCATCCAGCAGCGCCGGGTGGATGCCGTAGGCATCCTGTTGCGAGCGGATCTGGCGGGGTAACGCGACCTCGACCAGCACAGTGTCGGCAGCCGCTTCGCCGGTGTGCACGGCGGTGAGGCCGGCGAACGCCGGACCGTACTGCACACCACGATCTTCCAGCCGCTTGCGCACTTCGTCGCCATCCTCACGGTGCGGGTGCGCGGCGAGTAGCGCGGGCATGTCATGCGCGGCGGGCTGCTCCTCGTCGGCGGCATGCAGGACCGCGGTGGCTTGCCGCGCCTGTTCGCCACCCTGATTGGTCTCCACGGCGAAGTCGGCGACGCCCGGCGACGACAACGCCGCCGATGCTCCGACCGTCGTCTGCTCATCCAGCAGCAGCGCCTGCTCGAAGCGGATGTCGCGGATCTCAGAAACTTCACCGATCACCGCACGCGCGGCCGCCAGCGCCATCTCGCAGTAGGCCGCCCCGGGAAGCACTGGCACATCGCGGATTCGGTGATCGCCCAGCCACGGCTGGGCGGCGGTGCCCACCTCGGCCTGCCAGACGTGGCGCTCCGGTTCCTCCGGCAAGCGCACATGCTCGCCCAACAGCGGATGCACCGACACGGTGCAACCACCATGCGTCGGAGATTCCTGGGCGCCGCGGCTGAACAACAGCCGACGGCGAGTCCAGGTCGGCAGCGGCGCGTCCACCAGCTTGCCCTCCGGGTAGAGCACGGAGAAGTCCACCGCGGCACCCGCACTGTGCAGATCCACCACGAAGCCACGCAGCCCGTATGGCAGCGCTTGTTCGCGGCGCATGCCGGCCAGAGCCGCCGGCGACATGTCGAGACTCCGGGCGGTCTGCTCGATCGCATGCGTGAGCAGCGGGTGGGGCGACAGCTCGGCGAACACCCGGTAGCCGTCCTCCAGAGCGGCCTGGACCGCCGGAGCGAACCGGACCATCTGACGCAGATTGTCCACCCAGTAAGCGGCATCGCACAGCGGCTGGTCGCGCGGGTCGTACTGGGTCGCCGAGTAGTACGGGATTTCCGGTGTCATCGGGTGCAGGTCGGCGAGCACGTCGGTCAGCTCGTCGAGGATCGGATCGACCTGCGGGGAGTGGGAGGCGACATCGACGGCGATCTCGCGGGCCATCACATCACGTTGCTCCCAGGCTGCGACCAGATCGCGAACGGTTTGGGTGGCGCCGCCGATCACCGTGGACTGCGGCGAGGCCACGACCGCCACCACGGCGTCGTTGACACCGCGGGTGATCAGCTCCGAAAGCACTTGCTGGGCAGGCAGTTCCACTGACGCCATGGCGCCTGCGCCGGCAATGCGGGACATCAGCCGCGAGCGCCTGCAAATAACGCGCACCCCGTCGTCGAGCGACAGGGCCCCGGCGACGACGGCTGCCGCGGCCTCGCCGAGCGAATGCCCGATGACCGCGCCCGGGCGCACCCCAGAGGAGCGCATGGTCGCGGCGAGCGCGACCTGCATGGTGAACAGGGTCGGCTGGATCCGGTCGATACCGGTCACGAGCTGCGGCGCGGTCATCGCCTCGGTGACCGAGAACCCGGACTCGCCGAGAATCAGCGGCTCAGCCGCCGCGACGGTGGCGGCGAACACCGGTTCGGTCGCCAGCAGCTCCGCACCCATCTGGGCCCACTGCGAACCCTGCCCGGAGAAGACCCACACCGGTCCGCGGTCGTCCTGACCTACCGCGGCCTGATACGGAGTGTCGCCGTCGGCGACCTTCTGCAGGGCAGTGGTGAGCTCGGTCCGGCTGCTCGCAATGACGGCGGTGCGGACCGGGCGGTGTCCGCGTCGACGCGTCAGCGTGTAGGCGAGATCCGGTAGCGCCACGTCCTCATGTGTTGTCACCCAGTCGGCGAGCCGCCCGGCGGTGCGGCGCAGTTCGTCGGCCGAGGTCGATGACACCGGGAACAGCAGTGGCGCCGTCGGCAGTTCAGCTGAGATGTCTTCGGGGGGCAGTTCCGGTGCCTGCTCCACGATGGCATGCGCATTGGTTCCGGAGAGCCCGTAGGACGACACCGCCGCTCGCCGGGGATGATGACCATTGGTGGGCCACTTCGTGATCTCTTGTGGCACGAAGAGTTTGGTGTCGATTCCGGCCATCTCGTCGGGTAGCCGGTTGAAGTGCAAATTCTGGGGAATCACGCCGTGCTGCAGAGCCAGGACCACCTTCATCAGTCCCAACGCTCCAGCGGCCGACTGGGCGTGCCCGAAATTGGTCTTCAGCGTGGCCAAGGCGCAGGGGTGCTCGATGCCGTACACGTTGGCCAGGCTGGCGTATTCGATCGGGTCACCGACCGGGGTGCCGGGTCCGTGCGCCTCGACCATGCCGATGCTGTGGCCGTCGACGCTTGCAGCGGCCAACGCCGCCCGGTAGACCGCGGTCTGCGCGGTGACCGACGGTGTGGCGATGTTGACGGTGTGGCCGTCCTGGTTGGCGGCCGTGCCGCGGATCACGGCCAGAATCCGATCATCGTCGCGCAGCGCGTCGGGCAAGCGTTTGAGTAACACCACGACGCAGCCTTCGGAGGACACGAACCCGTCCGCCGCGACGTCGAATGCATGGCACCGTCCGGTGGGAGACAGCATTCCCTCGGCCGACCCGGCGACGTACTTGCGCGGGTCCAGGATCACGGCGGCGCCACCCGCCAGGGCGAGGTCGCTTTCGCCGTCGATCAGGTTGCGACAGGCCAGGTGTACCGCCGTCAGACCGGACGAACATGCGGTGTCCACCGTCAGCGCAGGACCGTGGATCCCCAGGGCGTACGCGATCCGCCCTGACGCCAAGCTGAAGCTGCTGCCGGTGAAGCCGTACGGCGCCTCGACCGCATGTGCATCGGCGGCCAGCAGTTGGTAGTCACCATGCGTCAAGCCGACGAAGACACCGGTCAGCGAGTCCTTCATGGTGTCTCGCGTCAGCCCGGCATGCTCCATTGCCTCCCAGGAGGTTTCCAGAAGCAACCGGTGCTGCGGGTCGATCGCGATAGCCTCGCGTTCGTTGATCCCGAAGAAATCGGAATCGAAGCCCGCGACGTCATCGAGGAATCCGCCCCACTTCGTCACCGACCGACCCGGCACCCCCGGCTGTGGGTCGTAATACTCGTCGGCGTCCCACCGATCGGGCGGGATCTCGGTGACGAGGTCATCGCCGCGCAGCAACGCCTCCCACAGCCTCTCGGGAGAGTCGACCCCGCCGGGAAGCCGACAGGCCATCCCGATGACGGCAATGGGCGCGTCGCGTGCCCTATCCACGGCCGCTGACCGTATGTGCGTGCTGCGAGTCCGTATCGCAGTGCCCCCCTTTCCGACGAAGCAACAACTCTCGTTGTCGGCTTGTCAGCGGAAGTGCCGCCCGGTTATCACGCTCCACCGCCTGTCCCCCAATCCAGTCGGCCGAGTCGTCAGCTCTTGCTCTCTGCGAGCCTCTCGCGCAGGCTCTTTGGCCGGATGTCGGGCCAGTTCTGTTCGATGAAATCCAGGCACGCGGCGCGGTCAGCTTCGCCGAAGACCACCCGCCAGCCGGCTGGAACATCGGCGAAGGTGGGCCACAGGCTGTGCTGCTCCTCGTCGTTGATCAAGACAAGGAAGCTGGCGCTCTCGTCGTCGAACGGATTGACGCTCATCGATCCTCCAGACGGTCTACGCGGGTGGATTTGTCGCGAACGTTACTGCAGTCGACAGGGCCGGTCCGAGGTTTCGGGAAATGTGACGAAGTTCGCTGTGCGGCGCTTCGCTGCTTCGCCTGGCTCATGGCCTAGACCATCTGCCTGATCTTGATCCGCGCAGGTGGCGCGTAACTGGCAGTTGCCTGTGAGGCATCACCCCGCGCTTAATCAAGTGTTAACACTTCCTTTGCGGGAATCAGTGATTTCCCTGATTCCTGACTCCGCTCACGTGGTCGGGACGTGGCGCGAGCACGGCCAGCGTGACCTGCCGGTTTGGTGGTGGGTACGGGGAGCCGAACGCTTGTGCGCTGCTGGCGGACCCGTTCGCGGCGGGCGCCTCGGCAGCGGCGGCGCTGCCGCCTCAGAACGCGTATCGGAAGATGCGGTCGTAGTTCCGGATCGTCGGGATGGCGAACTGCATGCGGTACAGCAATCGCATTGAGGTGACCGGGATCTTGTCGACACCGGCGATGACGGGGCTGTCTTCGAGGAGGCGCAGCCGGGGATCCCACCGGGTGATCTCCGTACCATCGTGGGTGCCCCATTTGATGAGTCCTGACGTGAAGATCCTCGACATCCGCGGTCCCCATTTCGACAAGAAGTCGGCGACCAGTTCACCGGTGTCGAACCTGTCGAGCAGGCGGTGCAGAAGTTCGGCCACATCGGCTGGGGTCACGTACATCAGAAGGCCTTCAGCAACGATCAGGACGGGGCCACCCCTGGGTAGCTCATCGATCCAGCCGGGCTCGGTCACCGACGAACCAACCATTCGATAGGTGTCGGACTCGTTGTACAACTGGCGGCGCAATGCGATGACATCGGGCAGGTCGACGTCGAACCACCGCGCACCTTTCGCAGTCATGCGGAACGCGCGACTGTGCAATCCACACCCCAGGTGAAGGACTGCCGCGTCGGGATGGTCGGTCAGGTACTCGGTGGCCATGGCGTCGAATTGCGCGGTGCGCAAGGCCGCCATGTACTGGTTGAGCTCCGGGCGGACAACTCGATGCATGCGCTCGAAGTCGTACTCGATGCGCGCGACATCCCGTGCGGCGAAGTCGTCGCCGAGGATCGGTTGCGGCAGTCGGCTCTCGCAAGCGCGGAGGTAGAGCATGCACAAGTTCGTCCACTCCACCGATTTCCACCGCACGCCGGTGAAGTCCACCTTGTCGCGATGACCCGGGGACCCGACCGGTGCCTCTCCCTCACGATTCGTCACAACGATCTCCTCACTGTCCGGAGTGTGCTTCGCCGTCATCCGGCGTCGGGCACGAGTAGTTGTTCTGTGGGCTTCGAGGGTGAAGACGGCCGCGGTCGCCATTTCGACGGCCACCAGTTCGCTCGCCCGACGAGTACGGCCATCGCCGGCACCGTGACGGTGCGCACCAGGAAGGTGTCGAGCAGAATGCCGATCCCGACAACGAAGCCCGCTTGGATGTTGGTGGTGATGCTGGAGAACAGCAGGCCGAACATCGAGGCGGCGAAGATGAGCCCCGCCGCAGTGATCACACCGCCGGTGGAGCCCACGGTGCGGATGACGCCGGACCGGATACCGCGCGGAGATTCGTCGCGAATGCGGGAAATGAGCAGCATGTTGTAGTCCGCACCCATGGCGACCAGGATGATGAAGGCCAATCCCGGAACGCTCCAATGCAATTCCTGGCCGAGGATGAATTGAAACACGATGACGCCTATGCCGAGCGCCGCCAAATAGGAGATGATCACCGAGGCGATCAGATAGAGCGGCGCAACGATGGCGCGCAGCAGGGCGATCAGGATGAGAAGCACCACGATCACGGTCAAGCCGATGATGAACCGGATGTCGTGGTTGTAGTAGTCGCGCGCGTCGCGGAGGGTCGCGGAATATCCCGTCATCGATACGGTGGCATCAGCCAAAAAGGTATTCGGTTGAGCACCCTGGGCGGTAGCGGTGATCGAATTGACCTGGTCCATTGCGCCGGTGCTGAACGGATTGAGTTCCGTTTGTATCAGGTACCGTGCGGCGCGGCCATCAGACGAGATGAAAAACGTTGCCGCCTTTTTGAAATCGTCAGACGTCAACACCTGCGGAGGAATGTAGAACCCCGCCATCGATGGCGTCGCCGCGTCATTCTTCATTGCCAGCAGAAACGCTGACGCCTCCCCGAGGTCGGTGCCCATCCGCTTCGTCTGCGCCACCAGTTCCTGCACTCCGTCGGCCACTTGTCGGCCGCCGTCGGCGAGGGAGTCAAGGCCTTTTTGCATACCGCCCAGCGGGGACTGGCCGCCTCCCGCCCCCAGGCCCATGGAGCCGGTCAGCGGCGAGCCCATGGTGCTGGTGAGTGAGTTCATCAACTTTGTCAGCTTGGTCACCGTCTGGGACAGGGTCGACAGAGGCCCGGTCGTTTGCAATTGGTCCGCGGCCTTTTGGAGGGTGCCGTCGTTCCGGGCGGTTTGGAGCTGACGGAACTGCTCCCGCGCGGTGCTGCACACAGGATTGCCGGTGCAATACGGGCTGCCGTCGAGCGCGATCACCACGGGATCGAGCCATTCCAGATTCTTGGCCATGTCGCCGAACGTCGCCTGCAGTGTGTCGCCCAGCGAACGCATGCCGCCGACGAGGCGATCGGTGTCGCCCATCTGACCGAACGTCGTGCCGGCGCCGAACTGATCCTGGATGGACTGAAAAGTGTTGATGAGGTTGCTGAGGCCGGACATGAGCTTGGTGATCTGGTCGCGGAGTGTGTTGATACCCTCCGCCAGCTGGTCGGAGCCCGAGGCCAGTCGGTCGAGGTCGGTGGCGCGGTCTCTGATCAGGCCAGATGCGTTGTCCAGCCGCTGGCCTATCTCGCCGGCCTGACGGGTCGTGCTCGCGGCCTCGAGCGGTTCTCCGTTGGGCCGAGTGACCCCCCGCACCGCTGCGATGCCGGGTAGCTGGCTGATCCGCTGTGTCATCTGCTCCATGTCGGCGAGCGCCTGCGGTGTCCGCAAGTCGTGCGGCGATTGGATCAACAGGTACTGAGGGATCATCGAACTCAGATCAAAATGTCGATCCATCGCCGCGTATCCGACTGAGCTCTCGACGGAAGGCGGTAGGGCCTTGCGGTCGTCGTAGTTGTAGCGAACCAGTCCCAGGCAGCCGGCCAGGATGGCCAGCACCAGCAAGCTGGCGACCAGATTGGCCGTGGGCCGGCGCACGATGCGGATCCCCGACCGCCGCCAAAAACGTGTCGTGAGGTCGCGTCGTGGCTTGATCCACCCACGGCGCCCGGTGAGCACGATGATGGCCGGAAGCAGCGTCACTGCGGCAAGGAACGCCACAGCGATCCCAATTGACAAGGCGGGGCCGGTTGTTGAGAACAATTCCAGTTGGGTGAAACTCATCCCGAGAAAGGTGAGGCCGACCGTCCCCGCCGACGCGGCGATCACCTTGCCGATGGAGCCAACGCGCTCTTCACCGCTTGATCCGAATCCGCGCCGCGCCGCAGGTAGTCGTGATAGCGGCTGATGAGAAAGACCGCGTAATCCGTGCCCGCGCCGGCGATCATCCCGCTGAGGAAGACGATGGTCTGGGTTGAGACCGCCAGGCCGAACTGGGCGACGCCGGCCAGGACGGTCTGTGCAATCGCCAGAGAGAAGCCGATCATGATCAATGGCAGCAACATCGTGATCGGGTTCCGATAGATGATGAGCAGGATCACGAGCAACAAGGAGATGATCGCGGCCTCGATCCGAACCTGATCCCGCACGCTGACGTCGATGAAGTCGGCGACGGTGGCCGCTGTTCCGGTCAGGTTCACCGTCAGCGCGGTGCCCTCAACCGTCTGTTTGACGATGCCGGCGACCCCGGTGTACGCATCGATGGATTCTTGCGAGCCCATGGTGCCTGCAAGACCGACCGGCAGGATCCATGCCTTTCCGTCCTGGCTGCTGAGTGTCTCGCGCAGTGCAGGCGTGGACACGAAATCCTGCAGCATCACGACGTCTTGAACGGACCGGTGCAACCGATCGACCAGGGTGCGGTAGACGGCTTCGTCGGCCGGTCCCAGCCCCTTGTCGTTGCTCAGGAGCACCAGCAGGATGTTGTCCTGCGCACCACCGGCTTCGGGAAACGCCTCGGCCATCTGGCGGTTCGCCACCATCGCCGGGGCGCTGACCGGCAGCGGGGAGGCCGGCTGCTTCTGAGTCACCTCGGCCAGGGTCGGGAACAACGGCGGGAGAACGACCGCGAGCGCAATCCAGAACCCGATCACCGCCCACGGCCACCGCACGATGAAGTCGCCCAGCCGTGGGAAAACACCTATGGACGGCCGAACGGATGTCGTCGGATCCGTCCGGGGTGGTACCCGCGCCTTCTTCGGCCAGCGCACCATCAGCCCGCGCTGCGACTGAAGCTTGGGCGACTTTCGCCCATGCACTGCTGTACCGACCGGCCCGTGACGCTGGAGGTCTGGCCGATCACAGCAACGTTAACAAAACGGACTTCCCTCACGTCCGTCGCCTCTCTTCAAGGGCTGAGGCCAGAAGTTCGGTTGAATCGTATTGCGAGAGAAGCGATTTCCCGCACATCTTGCCCGCTGTCTATTTTTCGGTCGCAGTCAGCTGAGACGTGCTTGTGCGTGTAGCTAGCGTATCTCGTGATCTTGACGCAGATGTCAGAATCCTGGTTTTGATGTACGGTTTCCCCACGGCGAGAAGTAGCCGCGTCTGATTGCCAGAGCTTTTGGGGAACGTGGTGAGCAGATCCTCCGAGGACGTTTCCACTGGCGCCATGCCCGCCGCTCCTTGTCATCGACACGGTCGGCGGTGATCCTGCAATGCCGCGAACAGTCGACTTCTCCGTCGAATCTTCGGCAAGCGTCGAAGAAATCCGTTGGGCGTTCTCCGAGGAGAGCTACTGGCTCGCGCGGATGGCGGCCTTCGGTGGCTTCGGCAAGCTCGGACTCGCTGATCATCGGACCCGAGGGCTCCGTCACCGTGGCCCTCGTTCATGACCTGGCCCCCGACGGGCTGCCCCGGCCGTTCGCCAAGTTCTTTCCCCGGAACTGGCAAGTCGTGCAAGACGAGACGTGGGGCCCGATCGACGATGGCCTGGTGCGCGGAGAAGTCGGCATCACGGCGCACGGAGCGCCGGGATCCGGGCGCGGTACCGCGCTGCTGGCACCGGCGAAGAACGGCTCGTGTCTGAAGTGCACCGCGACCGTCGAGTTCAAAGTCCCATTGGTGGGTGGAAAGATCGAGGGACTGATCGGCCGCCTGATGGTCCCACAGTTCTCGGTCATTCAGCGGTTCACGGCGAAGTGGATCACCGAGAACGCCTGACCCGGTCAAGTTGCTGCTTCCACCTACCCCGACGGCGCCGGCCGGCGCGGACGACTACTCGGCGCCCTCGTTGTCGTCGCCACCGGCATCCGCGCTGTCATTGCGGGGTGTCGCGCCGGCGGCGTCATCGGGGCTCTCAGGGTCCTTGATCCCCGAGTTGTCGCTCTCCTCAACGGTTTCCGACTCACGCTGCTCGGTGTCGTCCTCGCCCGACTCCCCGTCGTCCTGCGTTGGTTCCGTCTCGGGCGTCGGACGCCGATCGGCATCGCGTTCCGCCCTGGGCTCTGACTCGTCAGCCGCCTGCGTCAGCTCCGTCACCAGGTCACGGGTCGCCTCGTCCTCAGAAGGATTGTCGGACAACGCTTCCAGCCCTTCGTGAATGGCTCCGGGGACCTTGGAGACGGTGCTGACGACCTCACCCAGCGACGGCGCGAGCCGCGCGGGGCGGTAGCGGCTGGGGTCCGACGGTATCGGGTTACCGTCGTAGTACGCCGAGTCGACGATGAGCTTGAGTAGCGGTTCGGTGAGATCGGCGATGGCACCGCCGAGGGGGACGGCGTCGCGGATCAACCGCGCTAGCGGGAGCTCGTCGGTCGTGTACGTGACATAGGTGGTGTTCCCGCGGGTCGTCACATACGCCACGACCCGGTCCCCGTCGGGTGTCTCGCAGCGGGCGTCGTCGCACGGCACTGCGTCACCGCCGCTGGCCAGCACGGCGCAGGTGTTGGCGTTCCCGCACGACACCGCCGGGGTGCCGTCGGCATTGACGGGGAGATCGACCTCGTCCTGGTCTTGATATCCGTACAGGTAGGCGACCAGCGAGTTGACATGGGCGACGATGTTGAGCAGGTCGGCAGGCGCGTTCGAGTTGTAGTTGTACTGGTAGGCGATGTCGATCACGGCCTGGGCGGCGGTGTCCGTCGGCGACGGGAACGGGTTCACCCCGAGCAGCGCGAACGGCGGATAGCGCGTACCGAAGCCGCCGTCCGGGCGCGAGACGTTGTTGTCGAGGACGAACACCGTCGTCGGCAGCGCCGCATCGTTGTCCCTGTCGAGTCGCGTCAGGAGCAGGCTGGCGTTCGCGGCTCCCCACCCAGATGACAGAACGGCGTTGTCCTCACCCGAGTTCGCCTGCAGAGCATCGTTGATGGCAGCGGCGCGGCCGCGGAAGTCGACGCCGATCAGATCGGGTCCCTGCTGGCCGCCCGGGTTGTAGGGTGCCTGGTTGAACTTCCCGCCGAAGAAGTTCTCATTGCCCGTGCCGTCGGGGTGCGTGGAGCTGCCGACGACGATCAGCGCGGTCAGATCGACGAGCGATGCCGATATCGATGCCGGCTGGGTGGCTGCGAGCCCGCCGACCGTGGCCGCGACACCTAGTGCGGCGACACTGACGGCCGCCCTGGTGACCCTGTCTGTGGTGAGGACTTTGCTCATTCGGCCGTATCTCCCCTCGACTACGGCTTGGACCGTATCCGAGCAGCCCGGCCTGCGCGAGCTTCGGCTCAGTGCGCAGCGGAATTCGGGTCGAAGCACTCGGCGAGGAAATACTCGAGCGAAGTCCATGCTCGATGCGCCGCAGATTCGCTGTGAAGGATGCCCCGTGCGGGATCGTCGGCCCAGGGCGCCATGAACGCGTGCATCGTGTTCCCGTACGCGTGTAGCTGCCAGTCGATGCCTCGGCCGGAGAATTCTCGGCCGAGCGCGACCACATCGTCGGGTGGGGCGTAGGGATCGTCCCACCCGTGGAACACCATCACCTTGGCGGTGACATCTCGTGCGGCGCCGTCGGGCGGGGCGGTCAGCAGGCCGTGGAAACTGGCGACGCCGGCGAGCGGGTGCCCGGCGCGGGCGAGATCGAGGACGCACAGCCCGCCGAAGCAGAATCCGATCGCCGCGACCCGGCTCGCGTCCACCTGCGGCGCGGTTGTCAGCGTGTCCAGTACCGCGGTGAGGCGATGGGCGAGTGCGGCGCGGTCCTCGACGAAGCCGCCCATCGCGGCGCCGGTGCTCTCGATGCCGCCACGGCTGACGTCCTCGCCGAACAGGTCCACCGCGATGGCCCGGTAACCCCATTCGGTCAGGCGGGTGGCGAACTGCAGTTGCGCGGGGCTGCGTCCTTCCATTCCGTGGAAGACCAGCACGGTGGGAGCCGAACCCACGGTGTCGTCGTGGACCAGAACGGCGTCGAAAGGCACACCGTCGATCTCGTGCCGCAGGGAGGTGTTGTGTATCGCCACCCAGGTGACGCTTCCATGGTGTCCTCACTGCGGGAGACGGTTTCGCTGCGCGCGAAGACCCGGTGCGCGCGAAGACCCGGTGCGCAGGGTTGGGGTAGATCGCCCGTCGAAACTGAGCTTGTGTGCGAGGTTTCGCCGGAACATCGAGCACAAGCTCAGGTTCGACGCGGCCCGCACCACAATCGCGAGCAATTTGGTCGCTGACCAAGCTGAGCTGGGCCCGGATATATGGCGCGATGACACCGACTGTGAAAGTAGCCGAAACCCTCAGCCGCAAACAATTGACGTCGTAAAAGATTTAACGCCCGAATCTGCTGATGGTCACTCCGTCGTCGGCGTAGTGTTCGCCCCGTTTCTGGTGCTTACTCGCGGAGGTCATGTCATGGGCGCTGCTAGGATATGTCGGTCGGGTCGGCGGGTTGGCGATTGCCCTCGGCGTCGGCACCGCGATCCTCACGGGGCAGGGGGTGGCCTACGCGGACGAAACGGACGCTTCGAAGCCCTCGACGACGTCGACCGAGAACACGACGAACACCTCGACCGGCAAGCGCCCGCTCGGGAAGCATCGGGTCTCCGAGAAGCGCGACGAGCGTGCTGGCCGGGACAGCGACAACAGCGATGACGCGCCGGCCGGTGAAGTCGACGCCGGCGAGGAGAAGCCCGACGAGGACTCGACCACCGTCCGTTCCGGGGACCGCCGTAAGCATCGCGATGACGCGGAAAACGAAGCAGCGTCTCAAGGTTCGCAGACAGCGGCCGATCCGGTCGACGCCACCGCCGTCGAAGACAAGCCCGAGGCCGACAAGCCCGCGGTATGGCGCCGCGGATCCGCGCATGGCTGGACAGCCCGCGCGTCGCCGCGGCCCGTGAGGTCAAGGAGGTGCCGACGACGGCTGCGACGACCACGGCCACACCCGTGAGGACGCTGGTGTCCGGGTTGCTGACGTCCATCAGCCCGGCGTTCAGCCCGACCTCCACCACCGGCGGGACGACGCCGGTCGGCGGTTCGGTCACCGATCTGCTGCTGCTGGCCGGGACGCGACGGGAACTGGCACAAGCAACAGGCGCTTGCGATCCCTCCCTACTCCGTCGAGGTGGCGGAGGGAGTCATCGGCGGCTGCGTCGTCGGCAGCAGCTGCACGACCGCCAACGGGTCCGGTTTACACGCTGGTCAGCGATCCGAGCAAAGGTGGCAAGCTCGCTCTCGATCCGACGACGGGTGCATTCACATTTCTGCCCTTCGCAGCCGAGAAGAACGCTGACGGCACGCAGAATGCCGACGGGCCGTCGGGGCAGGAAACCTTCTCGGTGTTCGTCGCCCAGAACACGCAGTTCACCACGTTCGTCACCGGGCTGCCGATCGTGGGATCGACGATCATCGCGCCAGTCATCATGACCCTGCAACAGATACAGGGCATCAACACCCTCTTGCTCCCCTGATCGGCAGCGGCGCGAGGCAGGACATTCGTGGTCGATGTCGATTCTCTGCGAGGCCCGGCGGATACGCCGGTCGCCTACACCACATTTGTGACGTCGTGGGACGGCACCCAGATCAGCACCAACTTCTTCCCGGCGATCACCACCGGCAATCCCGATGACAGCAATCCCGGGTACGAGACGATCTTCAACGGGCCAGGTCTGGCGCAGGCGGGTGCCACCAGCCCCACCGAACCCCTTCGTTTACACCTTCCGGCATGCCGGTTACAACGTCGTGACCTGGGATCCGCGTGGCGAATTCGCCTCGGGCGGTGTGCTTCAGCTCGACAGCCCGCAGTACGAGGGCCAAGACGTCTCGCAGCTCATCACCTGGTCGGCCGGCCTCGACGGTGTCGAACTCGACGGAGTGGACGACCCCAACATGGGTATGGTCGGGGTCTCGTACGGCGGCGGCATTCAGTTCGTGACCGCCGCCGGCGATTCCCGGGTTGACGCGATTGCGCCGGGCTGGGCCTGGAACACGTTGCCGAGTTCGCTGTATCCGGACCAGTCCTTCAAGACCGCATACTCGTCGCTACTGCTACTTGGCCTGGTGGAAACGGGCGCCAGGATCAACCCGCAGATCTACAGCGGCATCATCACCGGCGCCATCGCTGGGGATCCTCACTCCCAGCCAGATCCAACTTCTGCAGACCAGTGGCCCGGGTGAAACAGTGCGGGGTATCACGGCGCCGACTCTGATCATCCAGGGCACGGTCGACGTGTTGTTCCCGCTGCAGCAGGCCATCGTCAACGCCGGCTTCCTCGCGCAGAACGAGAACGTCAAAATGATCTGGTACTGCGGTGGGCACGGCTACTTGCCTGCCCGGGCAGGGCAATCCCGATGCCGATGACGTATGGGTGATGGGCGAGACGCTGGCGTGGATGGATCGGTACATCAAGGACGACGACACCACGGACGACAACACCTTCGAATGGACCGATCAGAATGGGGACCGGTGGACCTCCGAGGTGCTCCCGACGGAGAACGGTTTCTACGACGATCCGGGTTCGGTTCCCTCGACGGTATGGAACACCGGCAAGGTCCTGCCGATCATCCCGATCGTCGGTGGCTCCGGTCCCAACCCTGAGGTGCCGTTGCCGTATTCGTTGGGCGACGGATCCATCGCGAGCAACGCGGTCACCATTGCGCTGCAGAACCCCGCCGCTGAGGCCAATGTCGTGGGCGCGCCCCAGGTGGTGATCCACTACAGCGGTCTCGGTACCAGCAGGCACGTCTACGCCCAGGTCGTCGACAAGAGCACCGGACTCGTCATCGGCAACCTGGTCTCGCCGGTCCCGGTCACGCTGAACGGCCGGGACCAGACCGCCACGGTCGACCTGAGCGACATCGCCTACACCGTGGATCCGGACAGCGAGCTCGAACTGCAGATCTTCACCACGGCGACGCCGTTCCTGAACCTGACGCAGTTCGGCTTCATCAATGTCCAGAGCGTGGCGGTGACGCTGCCGACCACCACCCAGGGAACCAACCAGGGCCCCAACCCCACTCCCCGCACCGTTGCCGACGAGTTGGTCGCCGTCTGACACACGCGAAACGCAACGCACCCCCGGCAGGGATCGAACCTGCGACCGACCGCTTAGAAGGCGGTTGCTCTATCCACTGAGCTACGGGGGCGGGCGTCCAGGAGTGTATCTAACGCGACGGATGAGACCGCCCGTCGCGACGGCGACTAAAGCCACTCCGTGTCCCAGGGTCGCCGACTAGCGTGGTGCCATGAGCAACGCGCCGGAACTGGATGCGGCCGGACTCCCCGAGGAACTCAGCGCGCTCGACCAGATCTTGCACCGCGGCGAAGCCAATCCGCGCACCCGTTCGGGCATCATGACCGTCGAGCTTCTCGACACCACGCCGGACTGGACCCTTTTTCGCCGCCGCTTCGAGAATGCCTCGCGCAAAGTGCTGCGGCTGCGGCAGAAGGTCGTGACGCCGACGCTGCCGACCGCGGCTCCCCGCTGGGTCGTGGATCCCGACTTCAACCTCGACTTCCACCTTCGTCGGGTGCGCGTGCCGGAGCCGGGCACGCTGCGCCAGGTGATGGATCTCGCCGAGGTCGCCGCGCAGTCGCCGCTCGACATCTCCCGCCCGCTGTGGACGGCCACCCTCATCGAGGGGGTGGAGAACGGACAGGCTGCGACTGATGGTGCATCTCAGCCACGCCGTGACCGACGGTGTCGGCGGGGTCGAGATGTTCGCCAACCTCTACGACCTCGAGCGTGACCCACCCGCGCAGGACACCCCACCACTTCCCATTCCGTCTGACCTGTCGCCCAATGACCTGATGCGTCAAGGGATCAACCGGCTGCCCGGCACCATTGTCGGCGGCGTCCGCGACGTCCTGTTCGGTGCCGCGCAAGCGGTCGGGCACGTGGTGCGCGATCCGGTGCACCGGCTGGGCAGCGTCATCGATTACGCGATGTCGGGTGCCCGGGTGATCGGCCCGGTCGCCGACCCGTCGCCGCTGCTTCGCCGTCGCAGCCTGTCCTCGCGCAGCGAGGCCATCGACATCGAGTTCGGCGATCTGCACCGGGCGGCGAAGGCTGCCGGCGGGTCGATCAACGACGCCTACCTCGCCGGCTTGTGCGGCGCCCTTCGCCTCTACCACCGGGCGAAGGGGGTACCCGTCGAGACCCTACCGATGGCGGTCCCGGTGAACCTGCGCTCCGATGCAGATCCGGCGGGCGGCAACAGGTTCGCGGGCGTCAACCTTGCGGCGCCGATCGGCGTGTCCGACCCTGAAGTCCGCATCAAGAACATCCGATCGCAGATGACTCGGAAGCGCGAAGAGCGTGCCCTCGACATGGTCGGGGCGATCGCCCCCGTCGTGAGCCTGCTGCCGGACACCGTGCTGGAATCCATGGCCGGGTCCATCGTGAGCTCCGACGTGCAGGCCAGCAATGTGCCCGTCTACGCTGGTGACACCTTCATCGCCGGTGCAAAGGTGCTGCGGCAGTACGGCCTTGGGCCGCTGCCCGGCGTGGCGATGATGGTCGTGCTGATATCGCGGTCCGGCTACTGCACGATCACCCTGCGCTACGACAAGGCGGCGATCACCGACCCGGAGCTGCTCGACAGCTGCCTGCTGGCCGGCTTCGACGAAGTCCTCGCCCTCGGCGGCGACGGCCGCGCGACGCCCGCGACGTTCACCACCGCGCCAGGTGACTCAGCCGAAGCGCCGGCGACTTCAGCCGAAGCACAGCGACGTCAGCCGAAGAGTCCAGTCCCATCTCACGTAACGGAAGTGCCGCACAGTGACGTCCAGGACCACCGGTAACCCCCAGATGCGTCTACCGGGTTCGGTCGCCGAGATCGAAGCCAGCCCAACCGGACCCGAGATCGGCGCGTTCTTCGATCTCGACGGCACCCTCGTCGCCGGCTTCACCGGCGTGGTGATGACCCAGGACCGGCTGCGGCGAGGCCAGATGTCGGTCGGTGAGTTCATCGGCATGGTGCAGGCCGGACTCAACCACCAACTGGGCCGCTCCGAGTTCGAGGACCTCATCGGCAAGGGCGCCCGCATGCTGCGCGGCAACTCGGTCGACGACATCGACGAACTGGCCGAGCGACTGTTCGTCCAGAAGATCGTCAGCCGCATCTATCCGGAGATGCGCGAACTCGTCCGCGCGCACATGGCCCGCGGCCACACCGTGGTGCTCAGTTCATCCGCACTGACGGTGCAGGTCGAGCCGGTGGCGCGGTTCCTCGGTATCGAGAACGTGCTGAGCAACAGGTTCGAGACCGACGACGACGGGCTGATCACCGGCGAGGTCAAGCGGCCGATCATCTGGGGACCGGGCAAGGCCAGGGCGGTGCAGGTGTTCGCCGGCGCGAACGGCGTTGATCTGGCGAGGAGTTACTTCTACGCCGACGGCGACGAGGATGTCGCACTGATGTACCTCGTCGGCAATCCGCGCCCGACCAACCCCGCGGGCAAGATGGCCGCGGTCGCCGCCAAACGGGGGTGGCCGGTGCTGCGGTTCAGCAGCCGCAGTGGCGCCAGCCCGCTCTCGCAGCTGCGCACCGCCGCCGGAATCGCGACGATGATGCCGATCGCCGCCGGAGCGCTCGGCATCGGCCTGCTGACCCGCAACAGACGCACCGGGGTCAACTTCTTCACGTCGATGTTCGGCCGCACGCTGCTCAACACCGTCGGTATCAACCTGCAGGTGCTCGGCAAGGAGAACTTGACCGCGCAGCGGCCCGCGGTGTTCATCTTCAATCACCGCAACCAGGCGGATCCGATGATTGCCGGGACGCTCGTCAGCGACAACTTCACGTCGGTGGGCAAGAAGGAACTCGAGAACGATCCGATCGTCGGCACCATGGGCAAGATCATGGACGCCGCGTTCATCGACCGCGACGACCCGGCGAAGGCGGTCGAGGGTCTGAAGAAGGTCGAGGATCTCGCGCGCAAGGGCCTGTCCATCCTCATCGCGCCCGAGGGCACCCGGCTGGACACCACCGAGGTCGGCGACTTCAAGAAGGGCCCGTTCCGGATTGCGATGTCGGTGGGCATCCCGATCGTGCCGATCGTGATCCGCAACGCCGAGGTGATCGCTGCGCGCGATTCGAGCACGTTCAACGCCGGCACCGTCGATGTCGTTGTCTACCCACCGATTCCGGTCGACGACTGGACCCACGACAATCTGGTGGAGCGCATCGCCGAGGTGCGTGAGCTCTATCTCGACACGCTCAAGGACTGGCCGCACGACGAGCTGCCCACCCCCGAGCTCTACAAGCGCGCCAAGGCGCCTGCCAAGAAAGCGGCAGCCAAGAAGACGCCCGCCAAGAAGGCCTCGGCAGCGAAGAAGACACCGGCCAAGAAGACGCCGACCAAGCGCGCCGGCGCCAAGGGGCGGCCGTGAAGCTCAGCATCGACGACATGGCGGCCTTCACCGCCACCGACGACACTCTCGTCCTCGCTTCGGTGTCGTCGCCTGCCGAGAAGAAGCTGCTCAACGACTGGCTGCGGCGTCAGCGGCGTGAGCATCCCGACTCGGACATCGAGGTGCTCGAGCTGCCGTCCGACGACGACCCGCCGCCGGGAGTGCTGGCCCGGCTGGTCGAGTTGCTCGAAGCCGAGGAGGACCGCTCCGTCGTTCCGGTGCGGGTGTTCTGGGTTCCGGGCGGCCTGCCGACGCGATCCAAGGTGGTGGCCCTGCTATCGGGCCGCGACACGTACTGCCCGCCACAGCTGCTGCAGCACCGCATCCTGAAGCGGGATCCGGCGCGTGCCCGCGTCGTCGCGGGCGAGCCCGCGAAGGTGTCCGAGCTGCTTAAGCAGTGGAGCGACACCACCGTCGCCGAAAACCCTAGGGAATTCGCAAGATTCGTCATCCGGCGGGCGATACTGGCCATCGAGCGCGTCGAGTTGCGGTTGCTCGGGCCCGAGTACAAGTCGCCCCGACTGGTCAAACCCGAGATGCTGGCCTCGACGCGGTTTCGCGAAGGGCTCGAAAAGATTCCCGGCGCGACCGTCGAGAAGGCGGGCGAGATGCTCGACGAACTCGGCACCGGATGGAGCCGGTTCTCCGTCGATCTGATCCCGTCGCTTGGCCGCGCGATCTTCAGCAGAGGTTTCGACCCGAACATCGACTACGACCGCACCGAGGTCGAAACGATGCGCCACGCGCTGGAATCCCACCCGGCGGTGCTGCTGTTCTCCCACCGGTCCTACCTCGACGGTGCGATCGTGCCGGTCGCGATGCGGGAGAACCGGCTGCCACCCGTGCACACTTTCGCGGGCATCAATTTGTCGTTCGGCGCGATGGGCCCGCTGATGCGTCGGTCGGGTGTCATCTTCATCCGCCGCAAGCTCGACGACCCGCTGTACAAGTATGTGCTCCGGCAGTTCATCAGCTACATCGTCGAGAAGCGGTTCAACCTCAGCTGGTCGATCGAGGGCACCCGGTCGCGCACCGGAAAGATGTTGCCCCCCAAGCTCGGTCTGCTCGCTTACGTCGCCGACGCCTACCTGGACGGCCGCACTGACGACATCCTGCTGCAGCCGGTGTCCATCAGCTTCGACCAGCTGCACGAGACCGCCGAGTACGCGGCCTATGCGCGGGGCGGGGAGAAGACACCCGAGGGTCTGTCGTGGCTGTACAACTTCATCAAGGCGCAGGGCGAACGCAACTACGGCAAGATCTACGTGCGGTTCCCCGAGGCGGTCTCGATGCGGGAGTATTTGGGTGAGCCGCACGGCCCGATGGCCACCGATGAGGGCGCCAAACGCCTTGCGCTGCAGAAGATGGCCTTCGAGGTCGCGTGGCGGATCCTCCAGGTCACCCCGGTGAACGCGACGGCGCTGGTGTCGGCTTTGCTGCTCAGCACCCGCGGCGTCGCACTGACCCTGGACCAGTTGCACCACACCCTGCAGGACTCGCTGGACTACCTCGAGCGCAAGCAGACCCCGATGACCAACAGCGCGCTGCGACTGCGCACCCCCGACGGCGTCCGCGCCGCGGTCGATGCACTGTCCAACCGCCACCCGGTCACCCGAATCGACGGCGGCAAAGAACCCGTCTGGTACATCGCGCCGCAGGACGCGCACGAGGCCGCGTTCTACCGCAACTCACTGATCGACGCCTTCCTCGAAACATCGTTGGTCGAACTCGCGCTCGCGCACGTTACACGTGTGGAATCCGATCGCCTGGAAGCCTTTTGGGCGCAGGTGACCCGGCTTCGTGACCTGCTGAAGTTCGATTTCTACTTCGCGGACACCGCGGGATTCCGGAAACACGTCGCCCAGGAGATGGCGTTGCATGCGAATTGGGAGGATGACGTCGACGCCGGTGGCGACCGGCTCGACGCGCTGCTGCGGGCCAAACGTCCGCAGATCGCCGGGCCGCTGTTACGCCCGTTCCTCGAGGCTTATTTGATCGTCGCCGATGTGTTGATCGACGCACCGGCAGACATCGCCGAGAAGGACTTGACGACCAGGGCGTTGGGGTTGGGGCAGCAGTACGTCGCCCAGAACGTGGTCCACAGCACCGAGTCGGCGTCGGCGCTGCTGTTCACCACGGCTCGACAGGTCGCCGCCGACCAGAAGCTGCTCGAACCCAGCGGAGACCTAGCCGACCTGGACGACCGGCGGAGGGCCTTCCGCGACGAGCTCCGTGGGATCCTGGCCGACATGGACAAGGTCGAGAGCTACTCGCGCGAGCAGTTCTTCGCCCGCGAGCGGAGCCGTCGCGGGATGCGGAGCGAGCCTGTCTAGTCGACCCACTGCGGCGAGGTCATACCCTGGGCGGATGACTCCGCCCGGCCGCCTCACCGCCCCCGGTGTGCGCAGTGCGCGGGTGTGGTCGGTGTTGTACGGGGTGGCGGTGCTGGCCGGGGTGACCGCGGCGGCCCTGTCCGCCCTGTCGCTGGCGGACGCGCTGACCGCGACGGGCCTGCCCGATCCAGGTCCGGTGACCACCTATGGGCTGCCGTTCGTGAAGGCGGCGGGGGAGATCGCCGCGGTCACGGCCACGGGCTCGTTCCTGTTCGCGGCGTTCATGGTGCCGCCGCAGCGCACCGGTGTGCTTGACGTCGCCGGGTACCGCGCCCTGCGCACGGGTACCGTCGCCTCGGGGATGTGGGCTGTCTGCGCGGTGCTGATGGTGGCCCTGACCGTCTCCGATGTCAGTGGCCAGCCGCTGTCGACACGGATGGGCCCGGTCGACATCTGGTCGGCGGCCGGCCTCGTCGACATCGCGGGCGCATGGCGCTGGACGGCACTGTTCGCATTGGCCGTGACGGTGGTGAGTGCGCCGGTGTTGCGGTGGTCGTGGACGCCGGTGCTGTTCGCCGGATCGTTGGTGACACTGTTGCCGCTGGCGCTGACCGGCCACTCGTCCTCAGGCGGGTCGCACGACATCGCCACCAACAGCCTGCTGGTCCATCTCATCGCCGGTGCGGTGTGGGCCGGTGGTCTGCTGGCGTTGCTGATCCATGCGCTCCGCGGGGGATCCGGCGGGGGAGAACGAAGCGACCGGGGGATGGTCCAGCACGCCGACCTGGCGGCGCGGCGATTCTCGGCGGTCGCCCTGTGGTGCTTCGTCGCGATGGCGTGCAGCGGTGTGATCAACGCGCTGGTGCGGATCCGGCCAGGCGACCTGATGCACAGCAGCTACGGCTGGCTCATCGTGACGAAGGCGGCGGCACTGTGCGCGCTCGGCTACCTCGGCTGGCGGCAGCGTCGCCACGGGGTGGCCGCCCTGCAGCAGGACCCCGGAGCCCGGGGCCCGCTGATCCGCCTGGCGCTGGTCGAGGCGGTGGTCTTCGGCCTGACGTTCGGGGTGGCGGTCGCCCTGGGCCGGACACCGCCGCCGCCTCCGCTGAACCTCCACCCGTCGATTCCCGCGGTCGAGATCGGCTACGACCTGGCGGGCCCACCCACGCTGGGCAGGGTGCTGTTCGACTGGCGCTTCGACCTGGTGTTCGGCACGGCGGCCATCGTGTTCGCGATCGTGTATCTGGCCGCCGTGCGCAGGCTGAGGCGCCGCGGTGACGCCTGGCCGGTCGGCAGGGTCGCGGCGTGGCTGCTCGGCTGTCTCGTGCTGCTGGTGGCGACCTCCTCGGGAATCGGCCGGTACATGCCGGTCATGTTCAGCATGCACATGGGCGCCCACATGCTGCTGTCGATGCTGACGCCGATCCTGCTGGTCCTCGGCGCACCGGTCACGTTGGCCCTGCGGGCGTTACCCGCGGCAGGACGCGATGAGCCGCCCGGACCGCGCGAGTGGCTGCTCGCCGCCCTGCATTCCCGGGTTTCCCGCGTCCTCACCAACCCGTTTGTCGCGACCGGCCTGTTCGTCGTCGGGTTCTACGGCCTGTACTTCGGCGGCATCTTCGACGCCGCGGCGGGCAGCCACGCCGCCCACGTCGCGATGAATCTGCACTTCGTGCTCAGTGGCTACTTGTTCTACTGGGTCGTCATCGGTGTGGATCCGACGCCGCGACCGATACCGCCGATCGGCAAGCTGGCGATGGTGTTCGCGTCGCTGCCGTTGCACGCGTTCTTCGGCGTGCTCCTGATGGGCACCAAGTCGGTGCTCAACGAAGGTTTCTACCGCTCGCTGCAGCTGAGTTGGCACACCGACCTTCTCGGCGACCAACGCCTCGGCGGTGGGATCGCCTGGGCTGCAGGTGAAGTCCCGCTCATTGTGGTGCTCATCGCGCTGTTCGTGCAGTGGCGTCGCACCGATCAACGCACCGCCAAGCGGCTCGACCGCGCCGCCGACCGTGACGACGACGCGGATCTGGCGGCCTACAACAGGATGCTGGCCGAACTGGCTCGGCGGGAATCGCACCGAGGGGGCTAGACGGACGGCGCCGCACCCGCGGCGACCGCGGTAGGCCAGCTCCCGTACGCGCTGATGTCGGTGCCGGTGGCCGCGGCGGCGTCACACCCGAACGCGGTTCGCCAAGTGCCGTCATCGAATTCGACTTTGCCCAACTGCATGGGGGCAGGCAGGGCCGCCAGGAAGCGGCCGAGCGCTGCGGCCGACATCAACCACCGGTGCCCGTAGAGCGCCGTACCCGGAGCGCCGTCGGGCACCCGGGTGATCGCCGGCTTGGCGGGGACCGTCGGCAACACGGTCATGCGGTAGCGCGGCGCGGTGGTGACCTCGCCGGCCCACCGGGAACCGAGGTCGGTGAGCTGATGGGTCAGCGGCCCGCCGCGCAGGTGCGCACCGAACACCACCAGCTCGACCGGATCGGCGGCACTGAGCGGCCAAACATGTTCCATCGCTTGGCCATCCGTGAGTAAAGCGGCGATATCCATGGCGATCGCATCGTCGAAGGCGCGGGCCAGGACGGCGAGGACCGATCCGTCGAGGTCCACGGTGACCGCGCACAGGGTGCCGGCGACAGTCGGGCCTGCCGGGGTGATCACCGCGTCCAGTCCGTCGGGGATGGCGCGCACTCCGGCTTCGTCGAACCCCACGGCGACGACACGCGCGCCCACGGCCGACAGCGCCGCGGTCACCGCGTCCGACACGGTGCGGGAGCCGGCTTCGACCGCCACCCCGACCACCGGATTGGGCGGAGCCGCGAGTCGAACGTCGGCCGGCCACGCTCCCGCGGGCGCGTTCGCCCCCAGCACGGTCATGGCCAGGTCGGCCAGTGCGAGGTCGGAGGCGACGATGCTGAGACGGCATGGCAGCGCCGCGGCCGTCGGGGTGACGCAGCCGGCTACGGCGGGTGCATCCGGCATCACGGCGATGTCGGCGACGGCGTGGCCCGGCCGGGTGGGCGCCACGGTGCCGACGATCACGGCGTCGGCCGCCCGCAGGACGGAGACGACGGCCTCGTCCACGGTGTCGGCCACCGCGACGCGGAGGCCGGCCAGGGCGCCTGTAGCCGTCATGTCGATCAACCTATGTGCCGGTTATCCCCAATGCGCAACTCATCCACAGCGCGCGCCGGCCGGACCGCTCAGCGTCCCGGGTTGTCGGTGGCGCGGCGGTCAATGGCTGTGTCACCGACGGTCAGGTGCAGTGCCTGGCCCGCTGCCGAAGAAATCGAGGGAAGGAACACCCATGTTCGAGACACCCATCACCATCGTGGGCACCATCATCACCAACCCGGAGCGCCGCTGGGTCGGCGATCAGGAGCTCATCAAATTCCGCGTCGCCAGCAATTCCCGCAGACGCACCGCCGACGGCAACTGGGAGCCCGGCAACTCGCTGTACGCCACGGTGAACTGCTGGGGCCGCCTCGTCACCGGCGTGGGCGCAGGGCTCGGGAAGGGCGACGCGGTGATCGTTGTCGGCAACGTGTACACCAGCGAATACGAAGATCGGGACGGCAACCGCCGTTCCTCACTGGAGCTTCGGGCCACCTCTGTCGGGCCGGATCTGGCGCGGTGCATCGTCCGCATCGACAAGCGCAGGCACCCGGACGCGACATCGGACACCACCTCGGCCGACGCTGAACTCAGCGCCGAGACCGACGAGGACACCGAGAGCGCCGGGGGCGAGGACGCCGAGGCCGGGTTCGACTCGGGGCTGGAGGCCAAGGCGCTGTCGCTGAGCGCGTAGCGGCGGGCGCCGCCTCCAAGGTCACGCCTAGGATGGGGCCGACTATCACAAAGATCCCAGATGATCCCGAGACCGCCCGCCGCGGGATCGAGAAAGGCGACATCACGGCATGGCCGAATTCATCTACACGATGCGGAAGGTCCGCAAGGCGCACGGCGACAAGGTCATCCTTGACGACGTCACCCTGAACTTCCTTCCGGGCGCGAAGATCGGCGTCGTCGGTCCCAATGGGGCCGGTAAGTCGAGCGTCTTGCGGATCATGGCCGGACTGGACCAGGCGAACAACGGCGACGCGTTCCTGGCGCCCGGCGCGACTGTCGGCATCCTCATGCAGGAGCCCAAGCTGGACGAGGAGAAGACCGTCAGGGAGAACGTCGAGGAAGGCGTTCCGATCAAGGCGAAGCTCAACCGGTACAACGAGGTGGCCGAGCTGATGGCCACCGACTACACCGACGAGCTGATGGAGGAGATGGGCCAGCTCCAGGAGGAACTGGACGCGGCCGACGCCTGGGATCTGGACTCGAAGCTCGAACAGGCGATGGACGCGCTGCGCTGCCCGCCGCCCGACGAGCCTGTCACCCACCTCTCCGGAGGCGAGAAGCGTCGTGTGGCACTGTGCAAGCTGCTGCTGTCCGAGCCCGATCTGCTGCTGCTCGACGAGCCCACCAACCACCTCGACGCCGAGAGCGTGCTGTGGCTGGAGAAGCACCTGGCCGACTACAAGGGCGCGATCCTGGCCGTCACCCACGACCGGTACTTCCTGGACAATGTCGCCGAGTGGATTCTCGAGCTCGACCGGGGTCGCGCCTACCCCTACGAGGGGAACTACTCCACCTACCTGGAGAAGAAGGCCGAGCGCCTGACGTTGCAGGGTCGTAAAGACCAGAAGCTGCAGAAGCGACTGGTCGAGGAACTCGCCTGGGTCCGGTCCGGCGCCAAGGCCCGGCAGGCCAAGAACAAGGCCCGTCTCGGGCGTTACGAGGAGATGGTCGCGGAGGCGGAGAAGACCCGCAAGCTCGACTTCGAGGAGATCCAGATCCCGACCGGCCCGCGACTGGGCAACCAGGTCGTCGAGGTCAGCCACCTCGACAAGGGCTTCGACGGCAGGATTCTGATCAAGGATCTGTCGTTCACGCTGCCGCGCAACGGCATCGTCGGTGTCATCGGCCCCAACGGTGTCGGCAAGACCACGCTGTTCAAGACCATCGTCGGTCTCGAGGAGCCCGACAGTGGCACGGTAAAGGTCGGCGAGACGGTCAAGCTCAGCTATGTCGACCAGAACCGCGGCGGCATCGACCCGAAGAAGAACGTCTGGGAAGTCGTCTCCGACGGGCTGGACTACATCGAGGTGGGTCAGAACGAGGTGCCGTCCCGGGCCTACGTGTCGGCGTTCGGGTTCAAGGGTCCTGATCAGCAGAAACCGGCCGGTGTGCTGTCCGGTGGCGAGCGCAACCGGCTGAACCTGGCGCTGACCCTCAAAGAGGGTGGCAACCTGATTCTGCTCGACGAGCCGACCAACGATTTGGACGTCGAAACGCTGAGCTCGCTGGAGAACGCACTGGAGAAGTTCCCCGGATGCGCCGTGGTGATCAGCCACGACCGCTGGTTCCTCGATCGGACCTGCACGCACATTCTGGCGTGGGAGGGCGATGGCGACAACGAGGCCAACTGGTTCTGGTTCGAGGGCAACTTCGGCGGTTACGAGGAGAACAAGGTGGAGCGACTCGGCGCCGAAGCGGCCCGTCCGCACCGGGTGACCCATCGGAAGCTCACGCGGGGATAGTCTCGTCGTGCGGACCACGTAACCGGCGCCTCCCGGGAGCCGGTGACAGCCAACGAGGGCCGGTGCGCACGCGTGAATCAGGAGCGGCGGATGTCGTTGAATCCAGGTGCCATTAGCAGCAAAGGTGGCGCTGTCGTATCTTCCGAGGTCATCGATCGGCTCGTGCCCGCCTATCTGGAGACCTACCGGGGACCCCAGGGGGGCGCACCCGGCGCCGAGGCGGCGGTCACCGGCCCGGTGCAGCGGCAGGCGCCGGGCAAGCTGGCCAGCGCCGCAGCGGTCGAGGCCCATTACCGATTGGGTCTTCAGCGATCGCCGGGCGCCACCCGCGTCGCGGTCTACTCCGAGGACGACCCCGGCGGTTTCGGTCCGGCGCTGCAGATCGTCACCGACAACGCGACGATGCTGATGGATTCGGTCACCGTGCTGATGCACCGCGTCGGGGTCGCCTACAAGGCGATCATGAACCCGGTGTTCCGGGTACGGCGCGGGCCCTCGGGTGAGCTATTGGAAATCGCGCCGGCATCGGACCCGACCTTCGGCGACGGCATCGACGAGACCTGGGTGCACGTTCAGTTGTCCGAGTCGGTGGATCGGCGCGCGCTCGCCGAAGCCGAAAAGCTGTTACCGCGGGTGTTGGCTGACGCCCGCCAGGTTGCCCTCGATTCGACCGCCATGGCGGCGGCGCTGCGCAGCCTGGCCGCCGAGCTCGACGGCGACGCCGGGCAACGCTTCCCCAGCCCGGACCGCAAGGACGTCGCGGCGTTGTTGCGCTGGCTGGCCGACGGGCACTTCGTCCTGCTGGGCTACCAGCGCTGCCCGGTCCGCGACGGGGAAGCCTCCGTCGACGCGTCCAGCCGACTCGGGGTGCTCCGGTTGCGCCACGACGTGCTGCCGCAGCTGACCGACGAAGATGAACTCCTGGCGTTGGCGCAGGCCACGATTCCCAGCTTCCTGCGTTACGGCGCCTACCCGCAGATCGTGGTGATCCGCGAACAGTCTGGACGCGCCGATGAAGCCGCGGTGGAGCACCGGTTCGTCGGGCTGTTCACCGTCGCCGCGATGAACGCCAACGTGCTCGAAATTCCGCTGGTCGCCCGCCGGGTGAACGACGCCCTGGCGATGGCCCACCACGACCCGAGCCATCCCGGACAGCTGCTGCTCGACATCATCCAGACCATCCCGCGCTCCGAGCTGTTCGCGCTGAGCGCCAGGGGTCTGCTCGACATGGCGGTTGCGGTCGTCGATCTGGGATCGCGCCGCCGCACGCTGTTGTTCATGCGGGCCGACCCGCTCGCCCATTTCGTGTCGTGCCTGGTGTACCTGCCACGCGACCGCTACACCACCGCCGTGCGGCTGGCGATGCAGGATATCCTGGTCCGTGAGCTCGGCGGTGTCAGCATCGACTACGCCGCCCGGGTCAGTGAATCACCCTGGGCTGTAGTGCATTTCACTGTTCTCCTGCCTGAGGGTTCCCGTCCGCGGGACGTCGATGTTTCGGAAGTCAACGAGTCGCGGATCCAGGACCTGCTCACCGAGGCCGCCCGCACCTGGGGCGACCGGCTGCTCGGTGCGGTCAGCGCCGGTTCGATCGACCATGCCGTTGCCGAGCATTACGCCGGCGCTTTCCCGGAGGTCTACAAGCAGGCGATCACGCCGCAGCACGCCCTCGGTGACATCGCGATCATCGAAGAGCTGCAAGACAACTCGGTCAAGCTGGTGCTTGCCGCCAATGATGACACCGCCGAGACGGGTGTCTCAGATCTGGTCTGGTATCTCGGCGGACGCTCAGCGTCGCTGAGCCAGTTGCTGCCGATGCTGCAGTCGATGGGTGTCGTGGTGCTCGAGGAGCGGCCGTTCACGGTGACCCGCCCGGACGGCCTGCCCGTGTGGATCTACCAGTTCAAGGTCTCACCCCACCGCGGCATCCCCGAGGCGCCACCGGGACCCGAGCGCCAGGCCGCCGCGCAGCGCTTCGCCGATGCGGTCACCGCGATCTGGCATGGTTACGCCGAGATCGACCGCTTCAACGAACTCGTGCTGCGGGCCGGGCTGACCTGGCAGCAGGTCGCCATCCTGCGTTCCTACGCCAAGTACCTCCGGCAGGCCGGTTTTCCGTACAGCCAGTCCCACATCGAGTCGGTGCTCAACGACAACGCAGGCACCACCCGCTCGTTGGTCGAGCTGTTCGAGGCGCTGTTCTGTCCCGCCGACCAGGCCGGGGATGGCGCGAACCGGGATGCCCAGGCGGCAGCCGCTGCCGTCTCGGCCGATATCGATGCTCTTGTCAGCCTGGACACCGACCGGGTGCTGCGCGCGTTCGCGTCGATGATCGAGGCCACCCTGCGCACCAACTATTTCGTGCTCCGCCAGGATTCGGCTCGCGCCCAGAATGTGATGTCGTTCAAGCTCAATCCTGAGTTGATCGACGAACTCCCGCTGCCGCGACCGAAGTTCGAGATCTTCGTCTACTCCCCGCGGGTCGAGGGTGTGCACCTGCGGTTCGGTTATGTCGCCCGCGGTGGGCTTCGGTGGTCGGATCGGCGCGAGGATTTCCGCACCGAGATCCTGGGCCTGGTGAAGGCGCAGGCGGTCAAGAACGCGGTCATCGTGCCCGTCGGCGCCAAGGGCGGTTTCGTGGTGAAACAGCCGGTGGCGCTGACCGGGGATCCGGCGGTGGACCGCGATGCGACGCGCGAAGAGGGCATCGCCTGCTACCGGCTGTTCATCGCCGGCCTGCTCGACATCACCGACAACGTCGACAAGGTCACCGGCGCCATCGTCACGCCATCGGAGGTGATCCGCCGCGACGGCGACGACGCCTATCTGGTGGTCGCAGCGGACAAGGGCACCGCGACGTTCTCCGATATCGCCAACGAGGTCGCCAAGTCATATGGCTTCTGGCTGGGCGACGCGTTCGCCTCCGGTGGATCCGTCGGTTACGACCACAAGGCAATGGGGATCACCGCCAAGGGTGCGTGGGAGGCGGTGAAGCGGCACTTCCGGGAGATGGGTGTGGATACCCAGTCCGAGGACTTCACCGTCGTCGGCGTCGGTGACATGAGCGGCGACGTGTTCGGCAACGGAATGCTGCTCTCCGAGCACATCCGGCTGCTCGGCGCCTTCGATCACCGCCACATCTTCATCGACCCGAACCCCGACGCCGCGACGTCGTGGCAGGAACGCAAGCGGCTGTTCGACCTGCCGCGCTCCAGCTGGGAGGACTACGACCGCTCGCTGATCAGCGCCGGCGGCGGAGTGTACAGCCGCGAACAGAAGTCCATTCCGATCAGCGCCGAAGCCCGTGCCGCGCTGGACATCGACGACGAGGTGTCGGAGCTGACCCCGCCGGCCCTGATAAAGGCGATCCTCAGGGCACCTGCGGACCTGCTCTTCAACGGCGGTATCGGCACCTACATCAAGGCGGAGTCCGAGGCGGACGCCAATGTCGGGGACCGGGCCAACGACGCGGTCCGGGTGAACGGAAACCAGGTGCGCGCCAAGGTGATCGGCGAGGGTGGCAACCTCGGCGTCACGTCACTGGGACGCATCGAGTTCGACCTCATCGGCGGACGGGTCAACACCGACGCGATGGACAACTCCGCCGGAGTGGACTGCTCCGATCACGAGGTCAACATCAAGATCCTGATCGACTCCCTGGTCACGACCGGCAAGGTGGAGCCCGCTCAGCGCTCCGCACTGCTGCTCTCGATGACCGACGAGGTCGGCCGACTCGTGCTGGCCGACAACGAGAGTCAGAACGACCTGATGGGCACCAGCCGCGCCAACGCCGCCAGCCTGCTGTCGGTTCATGCCCGGATGATCAAGGACTTCGTCGAGGTGCGCGGGCTCAACCGCGAACTGGAGGCGTTGCCGTCGGAGAAGGAGATCCGGCGCCGCACCGAGGCCGGTATCGGACTGACGTCGCCGGAACTGGCGACCCTGATGGCCCACGTCAAGCTGGCGCTCAAGGACGGCCTGCTGGCCGGCGAGCTGCCCGACCAGGAGGTGTTCGCCGCCAGGCTGCCTTCGTACTTCCCGTCCACCCTGCGAGAGCAGTTCGGTGCCGATATCCGATCGCACCAGCTGCGCCGGGAGATCGTCGCCACCATGCTGGTCAACGATATGGTCGACACCGCGGGGATCTCGTATGCCTATCGCGTCACCGAGGACGTCGGGGTGGCGCCGATCGACGCGGTCCGCAGCTACGTCGCCGCCGATGCGATCTTCGGACTCGGACGGGTGTGGCGTCAGATCCGTGCCGCGGGCGAGGCCGGGGTGTCGGTCGTGGTGACCGACCGGATGACCCTCGACCTGCGGCGGCTCATCGACCGTGCGGCGCGCTGGTTGCTGAACTACCGGCCTCAACCGCTGGCGGTGGGCGCCGAGATCAACCGGTTCGCCGAGAAGGTCGCCGCGCTCACCCCCCGGATGTCGGAGTGGTTACGCGGTGACGACGAGGCGATCGTCGCGAACGAGGCGGGGGAGTTCAGCTCACAGGGCGTGCCGCAGGATGTGGCGTACATGGTCGCGACCGGTCTGTACCAGTTCAGCCTGCTCGACGTGATCGACATCGCCGACATCGTCGACCGCGACACTGCGGAGGTCGCGGACACCTACTTTGCCCTGATGGACCATCTCGGCACCGATGGGCTGCTCACCGCGGTGTCCCGGCTGCCTCGTGACGACCGCTGGCATTCATTGGCGCGCTTGGCCATTCGCGACGACATCTATGGTTCACTGCGGGCCCTGTGCTTCGACGTCCTTGCGGTGGGCGAGCCTGACGAGAACGGCGAGGAGAAGATCGCCGAGTGGGAGCTGACGAACAGTTCACGCGTCACCCGGGCCCGCCGCACGCTGACCCAACTCTACGAGAGCGGTGGGCACGACCTGGCGACGTTGTCGGTGGCTTCCCGTCAGATCCGCAGCATGACCCGGACCAGTGGAACGGGAACATCCGGGTGATGGAGAGCGCGGGTGTGACGAGCCCTCACGGCTTCACGGCGCCGGTACATGTTCGCTGGTCGGACATCGACATGTACCAGCACATCAACCACGCGACGATGGTCACGATCCTTGAAGAGGCCCGGATCCCTTTCCTGCGTAAGCCGTTCGGCGAGCAGATCACCACGATCGGGCTGCTGATCGCCGAGGTGAACATCGCCTACAAAGCCCAACTGCGACTGGTGGATTCGCCGTTGCAGGTGACGATGTGGTCGAAGCGGGTCAGGGCGGTCGACTTCACGGTGGGTTACGAGGTGCGCCCGCTCGGGGCGCCGCCGGATTCCAGGCCGGCGGTCATCGCCGACACGCAGCTGGCGGCAGTCCACATCGAGGAACAACGGCTGCAACGGCTTTCGGACAGTCAGCGAGAGTATCTGCAACGCTGGACACGATGACGGGCACCGAGCGCGGTGTCTGGCTCGGCGACACCGCCGATCGCGAAGACCTGTCGATCTTCACCGAACGGGCACAGCGGCTCGACGAGGCAACCGTCGTGCGGCTGCGGGAACGTCCGGGCGGAATGGTCGTCGCCTGGGTCGCAACGGGATTCGATGTCTTGGCGAGCAGAGTGGTGAACGGCCGGGTTCGCCCCGCCGATCTGTGTACGGGTGCCGACACACTGCTGTCCGGGTTGACCGCCATGGGCCGCGACGGATACGTCAACCCCGGTTTCGGGATGGACTCGGCCTGGCGGGGCGTCCTGCCGCCCGACACCGGCTTCGTCCACCTCGACGACGTACCGGCGCGGGTGGTGCTGGATCTGGCGCAGCGGGGCGTGCGTCTGGCCAAGGAGCACTCCAGCGCGCACGGCCCGCCTGCGTCGATGCTGGATCAGGAGGTGCTCGCCGTCACCGCGGGCGGGGACAGCGTCGGAATCCCGATGCGATGCGTATTCGCCTTGACTGCAATGGGTTTTCTGCCGCAAACGCAGTCAGGCGACGAGTTCGCGCCGGAGTCGGTGAGCGCCGACGAGGTGGTGCGGGTCCGGACGACGCCGTCCTGGCTGCGCATCGACGCGCGCTTCGGCACCGTCTACCGCCGACGTGGCGACCCCGCGGTAGTACTGCGCTGAAGATCCCTCGCCGGAATTGCATTCCACGCGGGAATCGCCGAGGAAGGCCCGCGTGGAATGCAATTCCGGCGGGTGGGCCGCCGCCCTCAGAACGGCGAATTCACCATCGACTGCGCCGCCATCTCCAAGTAGGCGATCAGCTCTTGGCGGTGGGCGTCGTCGAGTGTCTGGGAGTCGATCTCGGCCACCGCGGTGTGCATGCACCGTAGCCACGCGTCGCGCTCGAGATAGCCGATCCGAAACGGCGCGTGACGCATCCGCAGGCGCGGGTGGCCACGCTGGTCGGAGTAGGTGCGCGGGCCGCCCCAGTACTGTTCGAGGAACATCCGCAGCCGCACCTCGGCGTCCTCGAAGTCGTCCTCGGGATAGAGGGGGCGCAGGATCTCGTCCTCGCGCACCAGTTGGTAGAAGCGCGCCACGATAGTGCGGAACGTCGCGTGTCCGCCCACCGCGTCATAGAACGACTGCGGTTTGTCGACTGAATCTCCGGGGTCCATCGGTTCCCATTGTGGGCCATCGCGCACACCGGCTCGACACCTGGACCGCGACTAGGTGTCCGGTCGCTCTTTCCTGATCAGCTTGCCCAGCTCGTCGCGGTCGGCCACGCCGAGTTTGAAACAGGCCCGGTACACGTGGCCCTCGACCGTGCGGACCGACAGGACGAGTTGTTCGGCGATCTCCCGGTTGCTCTGGTCCGCGACGACCAGTTCGGCGATCTCGCGCTCGCGGGGGGTCAGTGGCAGTGGGCCGCCGCACAGCTGCGCAAGGCGCAACGGGACCCCGCCGTGGACCACACCGGTGAGCTCGGCCATCCGGTCGGCGCCGGTCCGGTCCCCGAACCGGGCAGCGTGATGCAGCGCCTCGGCGCAGAAGTGTGTTCATCGCGATCATGCCGGCGTCGGGTATCCGCGCCAGCGTCTTGGCGGTCTTCATTCCGGCGCCAGCACCTGGTCGGACCGGATCGCCCCTGACGTCGTCGAGATCCGGGCGATCACCGGGTAGGCCCTGCCAGGTTCGGCGAACATGCCCTGCCGGAGATTCGGGGGGACGTCTGCGTTTACGGTGAGCTCGCCATGCAGGATGCCGCGGCTCTTGGCGTGCGCGTCGCGGATCGCGTGGGCTTTGCCGTTTCTCCAGAGTCCTTCGGCTGTCGATGCGACAAGTGGGTCGGTGATGCGCGTGTCGGGACGGGCACAGCTAGCCGTCGACGGGTGTCGTGCGCGTCGGTTCCATCAGGGGCGGCGCGGTCGCCCGTCACGTGAAGTTCATCGGACTGACCAGCGAACACGACCCAGAATTGCCGTGCGATCGGCGGTGATCCGTGGTGGACTGTCGGACGGAGGACGTATGGCGCAGCGTAAGAACAGCCGCGGCCACCGGCACCCCCGGTCCGCGGCAGGCTCATCTGGGTCGACAGCGAGCACCGCGTCGCGCGCGCTGCACAGTGTCATCCAGGGTCTGGACATCCATTCCGCCACCGTTCCTGAGCAGTCGATCTGGGGCCGCAGGCGGGTGCTTCTGCTCAATTCGACCTACGAACCCCTCACCGCGCTACCGATGCGTCGCGCGGTGATCATGTTGATGTGCGGCAAGGCCGACGTGGTGCACGACGACCCCATGGGACCGGTGATCCACTCGGCGAGCCGGACCATCGTCGTTCCGTCGGTCATCAGGTTGCGCTGCTTCGTCCGGGTTCCCTACCGCGCGCGCATCCCGATGACGAGGGCGGCACTGATGCATCGGGACAGATTCCGGTGCGCGTATTGCGGGGCCAAGGCCGACACCGTCGATCACGTCATCCCGCGTAGCCGTGGCGGTGCCCACTCGTGGGAGAACTGCGTCGCCGCCTGCTCGCCGTGCAACCACCGCAAGGCCGACCGGTTGTTGGGCGAGCTCGGGTGGGCGCTGCTCGCGACGCCACAGCCGCCGAAGGGACAGCACTGGCGGTTACTCTCGAGCATCAAGGAGCTCGACCCGGCCTGGGTCAGATATCTGGGTGAGGGCGCGGCCTGACCGGCCGGTGCGTTACGGTTTCTGGCGTGAACTCGACCGCACTGATTCACGCCAGCTTCGTGCTGGTGCCGCTCGCACTCACGGTGTTTCTGTCCCTGTTCATCTTCACCAAGAAGGGGCCGCGCCCGGCGACGTATGACACGTCGGAGACAGTGGACGCACGACCCGATCCTGTGGGCTGCCCAGGAACCGGCCGACCACGGTCATGGTGGCCACGGTTCGCATCTGACGGTGGGGGGTGGCGCAAGTGGCAAGTGGTGAGGTCGCGACCGTCGGGTCGAGCGCGCTGGCGGAGCTGCCCCACGGCTTCTGTCGTCACGTCCAGCGGCCGCGTCTCGGGTGTCACCGAGCCGGGCGAACTGTCGGTGCACTACCCGTTTGCGACCAAGGACCTGGTGGTTCTGGACAACGCGCTGAAGTTCGGTTCGCGCGCGGCGCATGCCCGCTTCGCGGTCTACATCGGAGACCTCGGTGCGGACAGCGCGGCCACTGCGCGCGAGCTCCTGGCCAAGGTGCCGACGCCCGACAACGCGGTGTTGCTGGCGGTGTCGCCGAACCAGAAGGCCATCGAGGTGGTCTACGGGTCGGAGGTCAAGGGCCGCGGCATCGAGGAGTCCGCTCCACTCGGGGTGTCAGCGGCCGCCGCGTCGTTCAAAGAGGGCAACCTGATCGACGGGTTGATCAGCGGCGTGCGAGTCCTGTCGGCGGGCGTCTCGCCGCGCTGAGGCCGCGCCGTTCGCGCCCTTTGCCGATCGCCGAGTGTGCCGTTTCATTCGCCCGCGCGGCGAGTCGCGGATGAAACCGCACACTTGCGGTGCTCACGTCTCAGAATCGTGACAGGCCTTCGAGACGCTCTGCGTGCTGGCGACGCAACTCCCGCCGTGCGGGCCGCTGCGTCTACTCGCCGTCAATCGCAACGGTCGGTCACCGTAACCGGCTCCGCGACAACAGTTTCGGAGACGCCGTGCAATCCGCGCGAGCTCGCCGTCGCGCCGGTGTCCCACGACCTTCGATACCCGCACACCTAATTCTCCGGGGTCGGCACACCTGCTCCGGACACGCCAAACGACCCAACCTGCTAGTTTGCCGAGCCAATCGTTATCGCGGCGAATTCCACATTTGACGCTTCTTCAGATGTGAGTGAGCACCTTTGCGGTTATATTATTTGCGACACCGTCAATGCCTCGTCGCACCACATCAGCTTCGGGCATGGTCAGCAACCGATATGTCGGGTAGTCCAATACTCAAGCAGGCTCCCAGCGCAGGGCGCACGATAGGCACTCACAACGCCAGAAGCTGAAGGGTTCGACATGATCCTCCGACGACACCATGTGGTGCGGCCGATCGGCGCGCCCTCGGGGCGGCGGGCCGAACCCGACAGCTCCTCAGCGGCGGCGGAGGGCGGCAGCCCCGCGATGGCGCATCCGACCGCGGCCGAAGGGGCGCCGATCAATCTGCGTTTGTTCAGCGGATTCTGCCTGGATGTGGGGGGCAGACGGGTCACCCTGCCCCGGCACGCCCGACGCGTTCTCGCCTACCTGGCTTTATCCCCCTCGCGGACCAACGACGTCGATCGTCGGGTTCTCGCCGAGCAGCTGTGGCCCGACTCCACGCACGACAAAGCGGCGGCAAGTCTGCGCACGGCGCTGTGGCGGATCCGGCGCGAGTCCGCGGATTTCGTCCACACCGATCGAGAGCGTGTCTGGTTCCGCCGCGACGTCGACATCGACGTGCACGGTTTCCGGTGTCTTGCCGCGCGACTGCTTTCCACCGACTACCAGCCTGTGCCCGCCGAACTGCAGTCGTTGATCGACGCCGCAGACCTGCTGCCGACCTGGGACGAGGACTGGCTGAACATGGCTAGAGAACAGCTTCGCCAGAAGCGGCTGATGGCTCTGGAGTCCGCGGCGGTGCGGTTGATCGCCCAGGGTCGCTTCGTCGAATCGATCGAGCTGTTGCTCGTCGTCGTCAGTGCCGAACCCCTCCGGGAATCCGCGCACACGGTGATGATCGATGTCCATCTGCGGCAGCACAACGTCGCCGACGCGTGGTCGCAATTGCTGACGTTTTCGCGCGAGCTGTGGTTCGAACTCGGTGTCTTCCCGTCAGCGGAACTGCTGTGCAAACTCGGAGTCAGCGCCGTCCAACTGAGTCAGATCCTCGCGACGGGCGCGGGAACGGCGCAGAGTGTTGACGATATTTTGACGCTGCCGCACATAGGCGCCTCCGATCATGGTCTGCATGCCCTCAGAGGACCTGCTCTCGCTGCGTGTCAAACAGCACGCGGACGAACGGCCTGACCAGCTCGTCCTGTCGTTTCTGGACCCAGACCTGCAGGTCGTAGACGCGCTGACCTACCGACGGCTCGACCGCGACGCGCGCGCGATCGCTGCGCAACTGCTCGATCGCGGTCTGGCAGGGGCCCCTGTGGTGTTGTCGTTTCCTGCCGGCCTGGACTTCGTGGCCGCGTTCTGCGGTTGTCTGTATGCCGGGTCGATAGCGGTGCCCGCGACATTGCCACTGTCGCGCCGCAGCCAGCAGCGGCTTGCGGCGATCCTGCACGACAGCGGGGCCGCCTGCGTGCTGACCACCGCGGGCCGCGTCGGCGATGTCGAGCCCCACGTCGCGAACGGTTCGACACCGGTCGACGTCGTCGCTGTAGACCCCCGGACGCCTACGGCACCACCGGACTCGCTGCCCGATCCCGACCCCGGGCAGTTGGCGTTCCTGCAATACACGTCCGGGTCGACACGTTCGCCCCGCGGCGTGATGGTGCGCCACCGCGACCTGACCGCCAACCTGTACGCACTGCGCGAGGTCTTCGGCACCAGCCTCGATTCGGTCGGAGTCAGCTGGCTGCCGGTCTTCCACGACATGGGCTTGATCGCGGGCGTGTTGTTGCCGGTGTGGCAGGGCTACCCCACACAGCTACTGGCGCCCACGACCTTCATCCGTGATCCGCTGTGCTGGTTGCGGGCAATCTCCAAATCTCGCGGAACACACGGCGGTGCACCGAATTTCGCGTATGACGCATGCGCCGATGCTGCACAGGTCGCCGACCTCGGGGATCTCGACCTGGCCAGTTGGCGCGTAGCGTGGAACGGCGCCGAACCCGTCCGCGCCGAAACCATGCGCAGATTCCGGAAACGATTCGCGCCTCAGGGGTTTCGGCCTGAGAGCTTTGCCCCCGGCTATGGCCTTGCCGAAGCGACCTTGGTCGTCAGCGGCAACGATGGATCACGCCTGGCGGTCGAGCTGACGGTCGACGAGTCCGCCCTGCACGCCGGCGAGGTCATCGTGTGTGGTCCAGCCGATGCCGGCGCGAGACCGCTCGTCGGATCGGGACGGACACCCGCGGGCATCGATGAACGGATTGTGGCACCACAGATCGCGCGCGAGGTCGCGCCGCACACCGTCGGCGAGATCTGGATCCGCAGCGACAGCACCGCACAGGGGTATTGGCGTAAGCCCACCGAGACCGCCGAGACGTTCGACGCCTATCTCCACACCGGTGAGGGCCCGTTCCTGCGCACCGGCGACCTCGGCTTCACTCACGATCGCGAATTGTTCGTTGTAGGCAGGATCAAGGACACGATCGTCATCCGCGGGGTCAACTACTACCCGCACGACATCGAGTACAGCGTTGCTGAAAGCCATCGCGCACTGGCGCCGGCCGGAGGTGCAGTCATCGGTGTCGAGGCCGCCGGCCAGGTGGACCTCGTCGCCGCCGCCGAGATCCGCCGCGAACTGCGTGACGGGCTCACCGATCGTGATGCGGCCGCGGTCGTGGACGCCATTCGGCGCACTGTGGCCCGCGATCACCAACTCGCGCTACGACGCGTCGTGCTCCTCGCCCCCGGAGGTCTACCGAAGACGTCCAGTGGCAAGGTGCAGCGCGGTCGCACCCGCGACGAACTCACCGCCGAGACGCTTCCGGTGGTGCACGACTGGCAGATGCCGGGTGACCGGAGCGCGCCCCTCGACTTGGGCGCCGAGTCGTTGACGCAGCCCGGGGTGCTGGAGCGTCACTTCTTGGCCTGGCTGCAGCGCGAACTCTCGGATCACGGACTTGACCTGGCATACACCTTTGACCGAGCTGGGCATCGAGTCTCTCCGCGGTGTGGAGCTGGTAGCCGTGCTCTCGGAGGCATTCGACCACGCCTTGCCGGCGACATCGATGCTCGACCATCCAACGGTCGCCTCGCTGGCAGACCTCATCCGCCGCACCAAGCTCGGCCGTTGTACCGGATTCACGCCATCGGACAGCACTACGGCACGTACATACAGCCCGGAGCAGATCCAGGTGCTGGACGAAGACGAGCTCGCCGCCGTCCTGCGGCAGCGCATCGACGAGGTCTTGAACGGAACCACAGCATGACGGAGCACAACGGTGTCGCGATCGTCGGATATGCCGCACGGCTGCCCGGAGCGGTCGACGCCACCGAATACTGGAACGTCTTGACCGACGGCAGGGACACCACCTCCGAAGTCCCCGGAGACCGTTGGGACGTCGACGAGTTCTATGACGTCGACGCCGACGCTCCTGGCAAGATGATCTCTCGCCGTGCGGGTTTCGTCGACGATGTGGCGGGCTTCGACGCGCCGTTCTTCGGCGTGTCCGCACGCGAGGCGATGTACATGGACCCGCAGCACCGGCTCATGCTCGAGACCACCTGGTCGGCGATCGAACACGCCGGCATCGCTCCTTCGGCGCTGGCAGGAAGCCCTACGGGAGTGTTCATGGGACTGTCGACCCACGAATTCCTGGGGATGCTGATTCGCTACAGCAGCTACGAGAGCGTGGACATCTACTCCGGTACCGGCACCTCTCCGGCCGCCGGCGCAGGCCGAATCAGCTTCCGCCTCGGCCTGGTCGGTCCTGCGGTAGTGGTCGACACCGCCTGCAGCTCATCACTTGTGGCCGTGCACCAGGCATGCCTGGCGCTCGAAGCGGGTGATTGCGACATGGCCTTGGTCGGCGGCGTCAACGTGATCCTGACGCCGGTTCCGATGATCAATCTGACCCGCGCGCGGATGCTGGCGCCCGACGGCCACTGCAAGACCTTCGACGCAGCCGCCGACGGCTACGTCCGCGGGGAGGGTTGCGGCGTGGTGGTGCTCAAGCGTGTCGCCGCCGCGCAGCGGGACGGCGACCACATCCGGGCGGTGATCCGTAGCAGCGCGGTGAACCAGGACGGTGCCTCGGGCGGGCTGACGGTACCCAACGGCATTGCGCAGCAACAGGTCATCTCCGACGCCCTACGCCGTTCCGGACTGTCTGGTCACGACATCGACTACCTCGAGGCGCATGGCACAGGTACCTCCCTCGGCGATCCGATCGAGGTGCAGGCGGCCGGTGCGGTGTTCGGGGCCGGGCGCGACGCTGACCGGCCTCTGCTCATCGGATCTGTCAAGACCAACATCGGCCATCTCGAGGCGGCGTCCGGTATCGCCGGTGTGATCAAGGTCGTGCTCTCGCTGGAAAACGAGTTGCTCCCGAAGCATCTGCACTTCAACAACCCGTCACCCCACATCCCGTGGGACCGGCTGCCCGTCCGCGTAGTCGACGAGCCGATGCCGTGGCCGCGCAACGGCAGGCCCCGGGTAGCCGGTGTCAGCTCATTCGGATTCTCGGGCACCAATGCGCACGTGCTCGTCGAGGAGGCGCCACACATTGCGCCGGCGAGCCCAGCCGCCCAGGATCCCAATTCGCGCCGCTACCACGTATTGCCGGTGTCCGCGCGCAGCCCAGAAGCCCTGAAGCAGATGGCTTCCCGCTACCGCGATTGGCTCGACGCCAATCCGGAGGCGTCTATCGTGGAGGTCTGCGCGACCGCGGGGACGGGCCGATCGCATTTCGAGCACCGTGCCGCGTTGGTCGTCAACTCGCGCACGCGGGCCCGCCGACTGCTCGCCGCGGTGCACGAGGAGAATCCCGCCCCGGGTCTTGTTCGTGGCGTCGGCGCCGACCGTCCGAAGACGGCATGGCTGTTTCCCGGCCAGGGCACCCAATACCCGGGAATGGCCAAGGGCCTTTTCGATTCCGAACCTGTCTTCGCCGACACGCTCAGGCGGTGTGCCGATGCCGTCGACGGGGTGCTGCCCCAGCGGTTGCTCGATGTGATATTCGGCGATGACGCGAAGACGTTGAGCCACACCGCATTTGCTCAAACCGCTCTCTTCGCGGTGGAGATGGGGCTGGCAGAACTGTGGCGCGCGTGGGGGATTACTCCCGATGTGGTGCTCGGCCACAGCGTGGGTCAGTACGCCGCGGCCTGCGTCGCGGGCGTCCTGAGCCTCGATGACGGCATCCGGCTGATCGCCGAGCGGGGGCGTCTGTTCGGTGCACTACCTGACGGTGGCCGCATGGTCGCGGTGTTCGCCGATTCCGACCGGGTGGAGGAAGGCGCCGCGGACTTTCCCCGGGTGTCGGTCGCGGGCTACAACGGTGCCAGTACGGTGCTGTCCGGATCCGCAGAGGACCTGGACCGGGTGACCGCGACGCTGTCAGCGGCAGGCGTCCGCTGTGAGTGGCTCGACACCAGCCACGCGTTCCATTCGGCGCTGCTCGATCCGGCGCTCGACGAATTCGAGTCGTACGCCGGCCGATTCACTTACCATGAACCGCAAATTGCGCTGGTGTGCAACAGGACCGGGAAGGTGCTCACCCGTCAGGCCCGAATCGACGCACAGTACTGGCGCGGGCACGCCCGGCAACCCGTCCGCTTCGCCGACAGCGTGCACACCCTCGCGCGTCTCGGCTGTACCGCTCTGATGGATGTGGGGCCGCAGCCGATTCTGACCGCCGCCGCGCTTCGAATCTGGCCCGATTCGGCCACCTCGCCGCACACGATCGCGTCACTGCGCCGCGATGTCGATGCCCAGCGCTGCTTCAGCGAAGCACTGGCCGCCGCCTATGCCGCCGGGTATCCGCTTGACTTCGCCGCTCGCTACCACGGCGTGCACCGACTCGACCTGCCGACCTATCCGTTCCAGCGGCGCGCCTATTGGTTCCCCACCACCGCTGCTCCGCTGACATCGGTCGAAAAGCCGCAGCAGAAGCGGTGGCCGATGAAGCTTCCCGGGATGTGCATCGGCTGGCCGACTCATCTCCCGAAGACATGCCGATTCGGATCGAGAACCTGATTCGGGAGGCGCTGGCCGACTCGCTGCGGATGCCTGTCGACGACATCCCAGGTGATGCCGAATTCATGGCTCTGGGCATGGATTCCCTGATCGCCATGGAGTTGCGTCGTCGGGTGCAGGTCGCGTTGGGCGCCGACGTCCCCGTCGCCATGTTCTTCACCCATCCGACCGTGCCCGCGTTGGCCCAGGGTCTGCTGCAGCTGTGGCAGGCAGGCTCCGCGGATCCGGCGCGAGCGCCAGGCACCCATCCCGCGGATGATTCGCGAGGGCCGCGAGCTGCCCATATCGCACGCCCAGGAGCAGCTGTGGTTCCTGGCCGAGCTGCTGCCTTCGTCGCGGGCCTACAACGTGGCGGTCTGCGTGGACGTCGCCGGCACGGTCAATCGCGACGTCCTCCGGCGCAGCCTGGAGGCGGTGGTGAACCGGCACGAGGCGCTCCGGACGGGTTTCGCAGCCGACCACGGAATTCCAGGCGCGACAGCGCTGACGCCCGACCCGTTCGAGCTGCCGTTCGAGGAGCTCGGGCCAGACGGCGACATCGACGCCGCGGGTCGTCGCGAGGCGGACAAGGGATTCGACCTCGGGTCGGGTCCGCTACTGAGAGCGCGGTTGTTCGGCCTCGGTCCGCAACGGCAGGCGTTGGTGCTGACGATGCATCACATCGTCACCGACGGCTGGTCGTTCCGTGTCCTTCTGCGCGACCTCGCGCGGATGTATCAGGCATTCGACAGCGGTGACGCCGACCCACTCGGCGAGTTGCCGATCCAGTACGCGGACTATGCGCAATGGCAGCGAGAACAGTTGTGTGGGAGTGAATTCGACGCTCATCTGGATTTCTGGAAACGCGATCTCGCCGGCGCGCCCCCGCTGGAGCTCGACACCGACCGGCCCCGTCCCAAGACCCCGACGTTCCGGGGTGCAACGCCTGCGGTTCGAACTCGGTCACACTCGCGCGGCCGCACTGCGCGACCTGTGCCGGACCGAAAATGTCACCTTGATCTGTTCCGCTGCTCGGCGCCTTCGCCGCGGTGCTGCAGCGCTATTCGGGCAGCGACGACATCGTCATCGGCACCCTCAGTGCCAACCGTGGTCGCGTCGAGACCGAGGATCTGATCGGCCTTTTCGTCAATGCGCTGCCGGTGCAGAGTTCAGCTCGGGGGCGATCCCGACGTGCGGCGAGCTGCTGGACCGGATCCGACACCGGGTGGGCGAGGTGCTTGCGCATCAGGATGTTCCGTTCGACCTCATCGTCAACGCGACCGCACCGGATCGCGCCGCCAACCGCAATCCGCTGTTCGGGGTGCAGCTGGTGGTGCAACCGTCAAGCCGACGCGGCGAACTCAGCGGTCACGGGCTGGCCGTCACCGAGATCGACACGCACACCGCGAAGCGCGACTTGACGCTGACCTTCTTCGACGACGAATCGATGAGCGGACACCTAGAGTTCGCGAGCGACCTGTTCGACGAGGACCGCATGCGACCGGCTGCTCGAACACTTCTTCAATGTCGTTGACGCGATGTGCGGCGACCGCCGCTGTCGCATCGCTGAGCTGGACATGCTCACCGAATCCGAGCTCGGCTACTACCAGAAGGCTTCTGTTACCGCCTACGGTCACGGCACGTTCGGTGCCGGAGCTCTTCCAGGCCACGGTGGACCGTATTCCAGACGCGGTCTCTGTGGAGGCCGGTGACGGCGAGCTGACCTACCGGCAGCTCGACGATGCCGCCAACCGGCTCGCCCGATGGTTGCAAAGCGCGGGAGCGACGCCCGGTACCGCAGTGGGCCTGCGGGTGAGCCGAACCACGTCGACACCCATCGGCATGCTGGCCATCCTCAAGGCCGGATGCGTCTACGTCCCGATCGACCCGTCATATCCCGAGGACCGCATCACCACATGCTCGCCGAGGCGGCGGTCGAACTGGTTCTGGACGACGACCGCCTCGGCAGCCCCGAGGTGCGCAGCCAGCCCACCACCAGACCCGAGATCGCACTCGCTGCAGACGATGTGGCCTATGTGATGTTCACCTCCGGTTCGACAGGACGTCCCAAGGGCGTGGCGATCAGCCACGGCAGCGTGGTGGAGTACGCCCAGACGCTCAGCCGCGAACTCGGTATCGCCGAGCCCGACGTCGTCCTCGAGACCGCGTCGATCTCGTTCTCGTCGTCAATCCGGCAACTGCTCATTCCGTTCGCGGTCGGCGCGCGCGTCGTGATCGCGACACACGTCGAGCGGCGCGACCCCGCCGCGTTGTTGCGCCGCATCGAGGACTCGTCGGTGACGGTCGCTGATCTCGTTCCGACAGTGGTGCGCCGGATCGCCGACACGGCGGCATCGCATGCCGGATTCGCACGCCCAGTCCTGCCGAGACAGTCCGCTTCGGCTACTGCTGACCGCGAGCGAGCCGCTGCGAGCCGGCGATGTACGGGCCTGGCAGCAGCATGTGGCCGACGACGTCGACGTGGATCAACATGTACGGCCAGACCGAAACCACCGGCATCGTCAGCCTTTGCCCGGTTGCCACCCCGACCGGCGGCGATCAGGCCGTCGTGCCGATTGGCCGCCCCCGAGGCAACATCGCGCTCTACGTCCTCGATGACCGGCTGCGCCGGCTGCCCGCCGGCGTATCCGGTCAGATGTACATCTCCGGCGTCGCCTTGGCCCGCGAGTATCTGGACGCGCCCGACCTGACCGCGGCGAAATTCGTTTCGGCGCCGTGGAATCCCGCCGAGCGTCTGTACGCCAGCGGTGATGTGGTGCGGCTGCGCCAGGATGGCACCATCGAGTTCCGGGGCCGGGCTGATCGCCAGGTCAAGATTCGCGGCCTGCGGGTCGAGCCGGCCGAGGTGGACAGGGTGATGCTGGAGCACCCCGGCGTGCGCGAGACCGTGACCACCGTGCAGCTCAGCGGCAACGGCTCGGGTTCCGACGACGACCTGGTCACCTACTACGTACCGGTAGCGACCCCGATCGCGGCGTCTGAGCTGCGCGAGCATGCGCGCCTCCAGTTGCCCGACCAGATGGTTCCTTCGGCGTTCATGAGCCTGGAGGCGCTTCCGCAGACCGCTAACGGGAAGCTGGACCGCGCGGCGCTGCCGATGGTCGAGATCACCCGCGATGAGGACGTCGTATTCGTCACACCGCGGCCCGGTGTCGAGCAGTCGCTGGCCACGATCTGGCGCAAAACACTGCATCTGGACCGGATAGGTGCGGGCGATAACTTCTTCTCCCTGGGCGGGCATTCGCTGCTCGCGGCGCAGTTGCGGTCACAGATCCAGTTGCAACTCGGCGTCGAACTGCCGCTGGAGGCGCTGTTCGAGAACCAGACCCTCGCCGAGCTGGCGCGGCGTATCGAGCAGGACCTCCACCGCCCCGACGGCGCCGACGGCGCCGCTATGCCACCGTTGACCCCGGTGCCGCGACCGGCCGTGCTCCCCGCCTCCTATGCACAGCAACTGATGTGGCAGGCCGAGGGTACCGATCCCGGGTCGCCGGCGCACTGGATCGACGTTTCGGTATCGCATCAGTGGACCGGTCGCCGACGGGCGTGCTGGTTCGCGCGGTGCAGGAGGCTGTCGCGCGACACGAGTTGCTGCGCACGGTGTTCCGTCCGGCGGATGGCGTCGTGTCCCAAGTCATCCTGGATCGGTACGTTCCGGACGTCACCGTCTACGGCGTCGGTGAGGCGCCCAGCGCGACTGACGGCATGATGCCGTCGCGCGATCTCGGCAGCCGTCCGCCGTTCCACGCGGAGCTGACCAAGATCGCCGACGATCAACACGAGCTGCGGCTGCGGGTGCACCGCATCCTCGCCGACGGATACACGATGCGGCTGCTGCTCAGCGAGATCGGCGGGTTGGCCGCCCAGACCCTCGGGCTCGACGATTTCCCGCTGCTGGATGGCGACCTGCAGTACGCCGACTACGCCGCGTGGGAGCGATCGTGGCTGACAGATGCCAGATTGGCACGGCGGATCGACCACTTCAGCGCGGCATTCGACTCAGGTGAGCTGCCACCGCCGCTGCCGACCGACCGTCCGCGTGCCGAACCGCCGGCTCGGCGTCGGCAGCCAGCACGCATTCGAGTTCCCGCCGGCGGTCGCCGACGCCGTCCGTGCCTTGGCCGTACGCGAACAGGCCTCGCTGTACTCGGTGCTGCTCACCGCCTTCGCGGCGGCGGTGGGCAGGTATGCGCAGCAGCGCAGCGTGGTGATCGCCGCGCCGGTGACGCGACGCGACAATCCCGCCACGCAACTGATCATGGGACCGTTCATGAACACCGTGCCCCTGCACATCGACCTGTCCGAGGCCGACCTCGCGGGCCTCATCCACAGAGTGAAAAGCCAAGTGGTGCAGGCTCTTGCGAACCAGGACGCACCGTGGCAACTGGTGCTCGACGCGCTCACCGCCCGGCACGGGCCCGCGGCGCGCGGGATCGGCGAGACGGTGTTCCTGATGGACGACCCGGTACCCGGGAGGTTCGCCGCAGGGCAGTTCACACTCACCCGCATCCCACCCGAACAGGTCGTCGCCCGTCGCGAACTGACGGTGGCGATGAACACCAAGGGGCGCCAGGTCAGCGGCACGGTCACCTATGACGGCGGACTTTTCGCGCCCGAAACGATCAATCGCCTTGTCGCCGACTTCATCTCAGTATTCAGCCCGTCACTGGCGGACCTGCACGGGGGACTCGAGGAGGATCACATGAGCAGCCTGAGAGATGCCGACTTCGAACACACCGGTCCCGGCCGGCCGGCCGGCCATCTGCTGCGCCAGCACTGGCAACCGGTGTACGTCTCAGAAGAGCTGGAGACGGGTCGGGCCGTCCCGCTGAAGATCGTGCACGAAGAGCTGACCCTCTACCGGGGCGAGGACGGTGCCGCGCACATCATCGGAGGCCGGTGTGCACATCGTGGTGTTCAACTGTCGGTGGGCATCGTCGAGGGCAACTGCATCCGCTGCCGCTATCACGGTTGGCAGTACGACGAAACCGGACAGTGCGTAGACCAGCCCGCCGAACCGCACAGCTTCGCGGCCAAAGTGCAGATCCCGAGTTACCCCGTTGCGGAGTATTTCGGCTTCATCTGGGTCTACCTCGGTGCATCTCCGGTCCCCGAACTGCCGCGCTGGCCTGAGCTGGAACAGTACGGCCGGTTCCACGTCATCGAACTGCGCAAGTGGAACTACTTCCACGACCTCGAGAACACCGTCGACGACGTGCATCAGTACTGGGTGCACAAAACGGGGGTCTACGCCGACGACGGTGTCGCGGGCGAGATACCCCGGATGACGGCCGAGCCAACCGACTTCGGGCTGGTGCAGTCGTCGGCGTTCAACTCACGGCTTCGTCCGTCGGCTGGCGCTGCTCATGCCGAACACCCTCTACTTCAATTCGGGGGCCGGGGTGCTGCGCGGATTCCAGCAGCTTCCTGTGGAATGTCCCGGTCGACGACGAGAACCACATGATGTTCTTCCTGTTCATCGCCGCCCATCTGCCGCCCGAAGTCGGCGCCAGGGTGGCCGCGGGGGTGCGCGAGGGCCGCAAGTACCTCGCAGGGTTGCGGCCGGTGGACACCATCGTCAGGGAGGTGCTCGCGGCCGCGAACGCTGGGAGGACATCGAGGACCGTCCCGACCAGGTGCTCATCGAGGACGGCATCGTGCTGCTGGGCCAGGGCGTGCTGCCCGACCGATCGAAGAATCGGCTGGGAAGCTCCGACGCCGCGATCATGCTGCTGCGCAAGCTTTATGCGCGTGAACTCGCCGCCATCGAGGCGGGACTTCCGTTGACGAAGTTCCCCACACCCGACACGGAGAAACTCGCCCGACTCAATGCATCGACCGTGACCTGACCCGACACCGCTCACAGCCACAGGACAAGGAATGACCATGACGAACGTTCAGGATCTGATGGATCGCGCCTCGGCGATGATCGGTGAAAACCCGGATCGGGCCCGCGAATTCAACGGCGTGTACAAATTCGTCCTCGACGGCGACGGCGGCCGCACATTCATCGTCGATTTGAAGGGCGACCCGCGGGTGGTCGACGGAGACGGTGATGCGGAGTGCGTCATCTACATGAGCGCCGCGCGATTTCATCGATCTGGTGGAAGGCAGGGCGGATCGTCGGGCGCTGTTCTTCATGGGCAAGCTGAGCGTCGAGGGGGACTGGGGACTTGCGATGAAACTCAAGAGCCTCGACGAGATGATGGGCAACCGGAAATGACCGACCTCCAGCGCCGCGCCCTGCTGGCGATCGAGACCTTGCGCGAACGCGTGCGGCAATTGGAAGGTGCCGGCTCCGGATTCGCCATCGTCGGGTATGCGGTCCGATTCCCGGGAGCGCCGGACGCCGACGAGTTCTGGCGTGTGCTCGACGACGGTCGCGACGCGGTATCCGAGGTCCCCGACGACCGATGGGATGCCGAGGAATTCTACGATTCCGATCCCGACGCCCGCGGCAAGATGGTGACACGGCGTGCGGGCTTCATCAAAGACGTCGGCGGATTCGATGCGTCGTTCTTCGGGATCACCGCGCGCGAGGCCGTCTACATGGACCCGCAGCACCGGCTGCTCCTCGAAACCTCGTGGCGTGCGATCGAACACTCGGGGTCCGCGCCAGCGGACCTCGCGGGCACCAAAACCGGTGTCTACATGGGTTTGTCGACGCACGACTACCTGGGGATGCTGTCCGACCAGCTGACCCACGCCGAGGTCGAGGCGTACCTCGGGACCGGGACCTCGCCTGCGGCGGGCGTCGGCAGGATCAGCTATCGCCTGGGGCTGCAGGGCCCGGCGGTGGCGGTCGACACCGCGTGTAGTTCGTCCCTGGTGGCCGTCCACCAGGCCTGTCAGGCGCTGCGGGCCGGAGAATGCGACCTGGCCCTGGCCGGCGGGGTGAATGTGTTGCTCAGTCCCGCAACGATGATCAACTTCTCGCGCGCCAGGATGTTGGCACCCGACGGGCGGTGTAAGACGTTCGACGCCGCCGCGGACGGCTACGTGCGGGGCGAGGGGTGCGGCGTCATCGTCGTCAAACGGCTCGACGATGCGATCCGGGACGGCGACCGGATCAGAGCCGTGATCCGGGGTAGCGCGGTCAACCAGGACGGCGCCTCCGGTGGGTTGACCGTCCCGAACGGTGGTGCGCAGCAACGGGTTATCGCCGACGCGCTGCAGCGAGCTGGCATCGACCCCCGCGACGTCGACTACCTCGAGGCGCACGGCACCGGCACATCGCTGGGCGATCCGATCGAAGTCCAGGCAGCCGGCGCGGTCTACGGCGCCGGGCGTGACCCCGACCGGCCGCTTCTGATCGGATCGGTGAAGACGAACATCGGTCACCTCGAGGCTGCGTCAGGCATCGCCGGCCTGATGAAGGTGGTGCTGTCGCTCGAGCACGGGGTGCTGCCCAAACACCTGCACTTCCAGATGCCCTCGCCCCACATCCCGTGGGAGAGGCTGCCCGTGCGCGTGGTGTCCGACGCCGTGCCGTGGGCGCGCACCGACCACCCGCGCCTGGCAGGGGTCAGCTCTTTCGGCTTTTCTGGCACCAATGCACACGTCCTGCTGCAGGAGGCGCCGCAACCGATCGCCGACGCAAAAGCTGTGCCGGAGAGGGATTCCGGCCGGCACCGAGTGCTGCCGTTGTCGGCACGCACACCGGAGGCGCTGGCCGAACTCGCAGGGCGGTACCGGGATTGGCTCGCGACCAACCCCGACGCCACGTTGGCGGACGTCTGCCTCACGCGCCAGTACCGCACGGTCACATTTCGCCCACCGAGCCGGCCTGGTGGTCGGCTCCCGTGCCGATCGCCGAAGACCTGCTCGATGCGCTCGCCGACGATCGGCCGGCGCCCGGTCTCGATCCGGGGTGTCTGCTCGGACCCCCCGAAGACGGCCTGGCTCTTTCCCGGACAGGGCAGCCAGTACGTCGGGATGGCCAGGGAGCTCTTCGACACCGAGCCGGTGTTCGCGGCGACGATGGTGCGGTGCGCCGAGGTGACGGCGGGCGTGCTCGATCGCCCGTTGCTCGACGTGATCTTCGGCGACGGTGACGAACAAGTGTTGCGCCACACCTCCTATGCGCAGCCTGCGATCTACGCGGTCGAGATGGGATTGGCACGGTTGTGGCAGTCCTGGGGGATGGAGCCCGATGTGGTGCTCGGCCACAGCGTGGGCCAGTATTCGGCGGCCTGCGTGGCCGGCATGCTCGGACTGGAGGACGGCGCGGCCCTGATCGCCCAGCGGGGACGTCTGTTCGGCAGCTTGCCGGACGGGGGACGGATGGCTGCGGTTTTCGCCCCGGCCGATGTCGTCGAGAGCTGCGCCGACCAATTTCCCCGGCTGTCGATCGCCGCCTACAACGGCGCCAACACGGTGCTCTCCGGCCCGGTGGACGACATCGAGCGGGCCCTTGCCGTCCTCGGCGCCGATGGCACCCGATGTGACTGGCTGGACACCAGCCATGCCTTCCACTCCGCCCTGCTGGAACCGGTGCTCGACGATTTCCAGGACTTCGCCGACCGGCTCGAGTACGCCTCTCCGCAACGGACGTTGGTGTGTAACCGGACCGGCGCGGTGCTCGGCAGGAAGACCCGCGTGGACGGCGCCTACTGGCGCCGTCATGCCCGGCAGCCCGTTGAGTTCGCCAAGGGTGTGCGTACCCTCGCCGATCTGGGCTGCGCGCGTATTGCTGGAGGTCGGGCCCCAGCCCGTGCTCACCGCTGCCGCGCTGCGTGCGTGGCCGGAGTCGGCTGCCGCACCGCAGGCCATCGCCTCGCTGCGGCGCACCGGTGCGGATGATCGTCACGTCAGCGAGGCGCAGGCGCAGTCCTACGTTGCGGGTCACCGGCCCCGCTGGGCGGCGTCATCGAATGCCGCCGGACGCAAGGTCGACCTGCCGACCTACCCGTTCCAGCACCGGTCCTACTGGTTCACCACGACAGCCGACAAGCAGCCTGCTGCAGTGTCGCCCAGCACCGAGACCGTACGTCTGCTGGAGGACGGCAGAATCGACGAACTTGTTGCCCTGCTGGATCCGGGTTCCCTCGACGTGACGTCAGACTCCGTCGAACAGGTCTTGAAAAGGCTTGCTGCGGTGCATAATCGACAGCTCAGTGCGCATTCCGTCGGCGATGCCCGCTATGAGATCCGTTGGCAGGAATGTGTCGCACCAGACCCGGTGCCGGACGCGAACTGGCTCCTGTTGACCGACCAGGCGCCGTCCGGGCTGATGGAGGCACTGGCGGCCGCCGGGGGCCGATGCCGGGTGCTGCCGATGTCCGGTGCAGACACCGACGAGGTCGAACTCGAAAGCGTGCTGAAAGAGGCGACCGCCGAGGATCCGGCGCTGCGTGTCCTGGTACTTGCAGACGCCGGCTCTGCGATGTCGGGGCAGGAGCTGCGACGGATACAGGACCAGGTGCTGGCAACGGCCATGCGGCTGGTGCGTGCCGTGATCGCCGCCGAACTTCGCACGCCGATCTGGCTGGTAACCCGTGGGGCACAACAGGTCACCGACTCCGATACGGTCTCGCCGGCGCAATCCTGCTTGTGGGGCTTCGGGCGTGCCGCGGCCCTCGAACACCCGGCCATCATCGGCGGCCTCGCCGATGTCGGCAGCGGTGATGCCCAGGAATGGAGCAGGCTGCTCGTGCCATGTGGTGGCGGCTCCGAAGGAGGAGGACCAGCTCGCGGTGCGCGGTGGCTCGGTCTACGTCCCCCGTCTGCGGCGTCGGGCCGAACGTCTGCGTCCCGAGCGCCTCGCGTTACGCGGCGATCGCACCTATCTGATCACCGGCGGGCTTGGGGCGCTAGGGCTGGAAATCGCCGAGCACCTGGCCGCACACGGGGCCGGGACCCTCGTGCTGGCCAGCCGGCGCCCGCCCAGCGACTCGGCGCAGTCCCGCATCGACGTTCTCGTGCAGGCGCACGGCTGCCGGGTACGAGGTGATGACGGCCGACGTCTCGGTCCGCGGCGACGTCGACGCGATGCTCGACGCGGTAGCGGCCGAATTGCCGGCGTTGGCGGGTGTCGTCCACGCGGCCGGTGAGATCGGCAGTACCCCACTGGAGGTGATGGATGCCTCCGAAGTGGACCGGATTTTTTCTGGAAAGGTCTGGGGTGCCTGGCATCTCACCGAAGCAGACCGCGGGATTGCCGCTCGACTTCTTCGTCACCACGTCGTCGATTGCGGCGATATGGGGCAGCTTCGGCCAGACCGCCTACGCCGCGGCCAATGCCTTCCTCGACGGCCTGGCGTGGTGGCAGCGTACTCATGGGATCGCCGGGTAGCAGCGTCGATTTCGGGCTGTGGTCAGCAGGGATGGCCGATGCGCACGCACGCGAACAACTCAACAAACGCGGTGTCGAAACGTTGTCGTCGCCCGATGCCTTGGCCGGCTGGACTGACGTCGTGACGGCGTCGGACGCCACACGGGATCGTAGCCCGGATCGACTGGAGCAGATTCCTGCCGATCTATCATCTCCAGCGCAGGCCGGCATTCTTCGCCGAGTTCGAGAGAGCTGCTGCCGCAACCGGCAGCGCCGCAGTCGCATTCCGGATCCACCGAACTCGTCGAACACCTGACCGTCGCGCCAGTGGAACAACGCAGAAGCCTCGTGCTGGACTACCTTCGTCGGCGCGGTCGCCGACGTGACCCGCATCGATCCCGCAGAGATTCGCGATGAGACCGGTTTCTTCGAACTCGGTATGGATTCGTTGATGGCGATGGAACTACGGCAGCCGACTCGAGCAAGGCACGGCCGACCCTGCCGGTCACGCTGGCCATGGACCATCCGAGGCTGTCGGACGCCGCGGACTACGTGCTTGAGCGAAGTGCTGGGGTTGGCGAGCGGAAGGCGCTTGAACCGGACGCCGCGGTGCCGGTGCGCAACGACGACCCGATCGCGATCGTCGCGGTGGCGTGCCGCTTCCCGGGCGCGCACGACGCCGAAGCATTCTGGGAGCTGCTCGCCGGTGGTGTGGACGCGATCAGCGAGATTCCCGAGGACCGCTACGACATCAACGAGTTCTACGATCCGGATCCAGATGCGCCCGGCAAGATCTACACCCGCTTCGGCGGATACCTCGACCGGATCGACGGATTCGATCCGGAGTTCTTCGGCATCTCGCCGCGCGAGGCGGTGTGGATCGACCCGCAGCAGCGCCTGATGCTGGAAACCGCCTGGCAGGGTCTGGAGCGCGCCGGCTACGCGCCGCGGCGTTGCGCGGCAGCGGAGCGGCGTGTACGTGGGAGTCGGCGCCAACGAATACTCGCATCTGCTGTCCGGCAGAGCTCGATGGAGACCATCGACGCGCATTTCATCACCGGCAATGCGCTGAACGTCGATCGCGGGCAGGGTCGCGTTCGCGCTCGGACTCGAGGGCCCGGCGGTGGCGATGGATACCGCGTGCAGTTCGTCGCTGGTGGCCGTGCACCAGGCCTGTCAGGCGCTGCATGCCGGCGACTGCGATCTTGCGCTGGCCGGCGGAGTCAATGTGTTGCTGAGCCCGGCGACCACGTCGCCACCTCGCGCGCGCGGATGCTCTCGCCTGACGGCCGGTGCAAGACGTTCGACGCGGCGGCCGACGGGTACGTGCGCGGCGAGGGCTGCGGCGTGCTGGTGCTGAAGCGACTGTCCGACGCGATGCGCGACGGCGACCGGATCCGTGCGGTGATCCGGGGCAGTGCGGTCAACCAGGACGGCGCCTCCGGCGGGCTGACGGTGCCGAACGGCGGCGCGCAGCAGCGCGTGATCGCGACGGCCTTGGCCCGCGCCGGGTTCGCCGGCGGCGACGTCGACTATCTCGAGGCGCATGGGACCGGCACGTCCGCTCGGTGACCCGATCGAGGTGCAGGCCGCCGCCGCGGCGTTCGGCGTTGACCGCGAGCCGGGTCGGCCGCTGCTGATGGGATCGGTGAAGACGAACATCGGGCACCTTGAGGCGGCGTCCGGGATCGCGGGTCTGATCAAGGTCGTGCTGTCGCTGGAACACGAAATCCTGCCGCAGCACCTGCATTTCCGAGACTCCGTCGCCGCACATTCCGTGGGACCGGTTGCCGGTGCAGGTGGTCGGACAAGCCGACCCCGTGGCAGGCCAACGGCAGGCCGCGGCGGGCCGGCGTAAGCTCGTTCGGGTTCTCTGGAACCAACGCCCACGTCCTCGTCGAGGAGGCGCCGGCGACTCGCGGTGGCCACCGGCGACGCGTCTCGGCCACCGAGCTCCGGTGTCGACGCCGTTGTCCTGCCGTTGTCCGCGCGGTCCCCCGAGGCGCTGATCGCGGTGGCGCAGCGCTATCGAGGACTGGCTGGACGCGCATCCGGACGCCGACATCGCCGACGTGTCGCCTTCACCGCGGGTGCGGGCCGTTCCCATTTCGAGCATCGCGCCGCGCTGGTGGTGGACTCGGTCGAGGTGCCGCGGCGCAGCCGAATTGGCGGCGCTAACCGCTGGTGGCGAGGCGCCGGTGCAGTTGCGCGGCGTGTGCGGTGACCCGCCGAAGACGGCGTGGTTGTTCACCGGGCAGGGGAGCCAGTACCCGGGGATGGCGCGCGAGTTGTTCGACGCCGAACCGGTGTTCCGGGAACGTGACGCGATGCGCGGAGCGGTCGACGGGATCGCTGTCGCGTCCGCTGCTGGAGGTCATGTTCGGCACCGACGCGACAGCGGAGAAGCGTTGCGGCACACGTCCTTTGCCCAGCCGGCCCTCTTCGCCGTCGAGATGGGGCTGGCCCGGCTGTGGCAGTCGTGGGGCATCGAGCCCGACGTGGTGCTCGGGCACAGCGTCGGCCAGTATGCGGCGCGCCTGCGTGGCCGGGGTGTTCGGACTCGAGGACGGTGCCCGGCTGCTGGCCGAACGGGGCGGCTGTTCGGCGACCTGCCCGAGGGCGGCCGGATGGTGGCGGTGTTCGCCGACGCCGAAGCACGTGGAGGACGTCGCCGACGAATTTCGCGCGGGTCTCGGTGGCGGCCTACAACGGCCCCAACACGGTGCTGTCGGGCCCCGCCGAGGACCTGGAGCGGCTGGTCGAGACGTGCACGTGACGAGGGAATCCGTTGCGCCTGGCTGGACACCAGCCACGCCTTCCACTCCGAGCTGCTGGAGCCGGCGCTCGACGAATTCGAGACGTACGCAGAGCAGTTCGAATTCGCCGCTGCCGGCGATGCCGTTGGTGTGCAATCGCACCGGCACAGTGCTCACGGCAGCGACCCCGCTGGACGCGCAGTACTGGCGGCGAGCATGCCCGCCAGCCGGTGCAGTTCGCCGAGAGCGTGCGCACCGTGGCCGCAGCTGGGCTGCTACGGTACTGATGGAGATCGGCCCGCAGCCGATTCTGAGCGCCGCTGCGCTGCAGGTCTGGCCCGAGCATCGGCCCCGCCGGCGACGGCGATCGCCTCGCTGCGCAAGGGCACCGATGCCGCGCCGCCAGATCGACCGAAGCTGTGGCCGCGGCGTACGTCGCTGGCCACCGGCCCAACTTCGCGGCCCAGCAGCGCGGCCGCGTCGCAGACTCGAACTACCGACCTACCCGTTCCAGCACCGGTCGTTCTGGCCGAAGGCCGTCTGGCATGCAGTTCGGGCGGCGTCGCAGTGTCCGGGATTCTCGGTGCGCTGCAGGAGCTCGCGTCCGGGGACACCGTCTACACCAGCAGGCTCAGCGTCAAGACACAGCCCTGGCTGGCCGACCATGTCATCTACGGCACCGTTGTCGTGCCCGGGCGCGACCTATGCGGCGATGGCGCTTGCCGCGGTCGGCGCTGCCCGCACAGGTGCATGAGGTGTTCTTCTACGAGCCGATTATGCTGCGCGACAAGGAGTCCCGTGACGTGCAGTTGACGCTGCATCCGTCCGACGAAGGCCAGGGATGGACGTTCCAGGTTCCAGCCGGCCATACGGCGATCGGGAATCGGAGTGGTCGTTGAACGCCGGCGGCACGCTGCCGGGCCGGCGTCGAGGAGGGCCGGAGGCGAACGCGTGATCCCGTCGACGGTCACGCTCGAGACGGTTGAACCGCACCCGCCCGCAACAACTGTTCGATGCCTTCGTCGACAACGAACTGGCGTGGGGCCCCGTGTGGCGTTCGTCGCTGAAGTCGCTGTGGGTCGGGACAGGGAGGCGGTCGGCGACATCACCGTCGGCGACGAGCTGGCCGAGCACGTCGGCCGCGAGCCGATCCATCCGGTGCTGCTCGACCTGTGCACCGGCATCGCGGGCGCCGGCGCTGCTCGGCGGCGCTGGCGTCGGACACGGAAGTCGACTCGGACCTGTTCCTGCCGTTGCGCTATGGGCGGGTCGTACTGCGCGAACGGATGCCACGGCGGTTCTATTGCCGTGCGCGATGGCAGCCCAGCGGGGTCGACAGCGAGATGCAGGTCGTTCGACCTCGACTTCGTGGACCGCGATGGTCGCAATCCTCGGTGGAATTCGCGAGTTCACGGTCAAGCGCGCACCGCGGGAGGCGTTGTTGCGGGGCCTCGGCGGCGATGCGACGCGGATGTTGTACGGCGTCGGCTGGCGGGAGACTCCACCTCCCGCGTGGATGAGGTACGGCGCGAGCGGCAACTGGCTGGTTGCCGGGTTCGACGAACTGGCCGCCGAACTGCCGAATTCCGTGCGGTTGGCGGGATTGCCGATCCCGGCAGCTGGCGGCAACTTCTCGCTCGGGCCGCCGAGCGACGGCGCGCCGGTGTGCGGGCATCGTGTTGCGGGCCACCGGACGGCCGAACAGCCGAAGAGTCGAGGCCGAATTTGCGGCCCGTATGGAAGGCCGAGATCGGCGAGTGCTCGACGCCGTGCACGTCCTGCTGGCCGGAGGGCACGAACTGCGCCGGCGGACTGTGGGTCGTCACCGAGCGGGCCGTGGCGACCGAAGCGGGCGAGCCGGTCGACCCGGCGCAGGCCGCGCTCTGGGGGCTGGGCCGGACCGTCTGATCGCCGAGCAGCCGGGTCTGCGCTGCAGGCTGGTGGATCACGATGGGTCCGATGATGCGGTGGCGCATTGCTCGCGATTGCTCGGAGGCGCCGGCAGCGACGAGCCGGAAATCGTGCTGCGGCAAGGCAAGTGCCTGGTGCCCAGATTGCTGTCATGGGCGCGCAGCGGTCATCTGCCGGTGCCGCGCAATGGCGACTACGTGCTGGCGCCGACCGAGCGCGGGCGCTCTGGACAACCTGCGCCTGACCCAAATGGAGGTGCCGCCACCGAGCGAAGGCCAAGTTCAGGTCAGAGTTCAGGCCGCTGGCCTGAACTTCCGCGACGTCCTGAACGTGCTCGGGCTCTACCCGGGCGATCCAGGGGCCGTCGGCGGCGAACTCGCCGGCATCGGTCACCGCAGTGGGTCCCGGCGTGGACCGAATTCGAGATCGGGCAAAGCGTCTTCGGATTCGGGCCGGGCGGCGCGTTCGCCAGTCGTGTCAACGTGCCGGTGCAATTCCTGGCGCAGTACACCGCCCGCGCTCGGAGCGATAGCGGCGGCCAGCACGCCCGCAGCGGTGTTGACGGCGCGCCTGGCGTTCGACTGGGCGCGGCTGGGCCCCGGCGACCGGGTGCTCGATCCACGCCGCCAGCGGCGGCGTCGGTCTGGCGGCGGTGCAACTGGCCCAGCAGCGTGGTGCGACGGTCTTCGCCACCGCCAGCACCTACAAGCGAGCGACGTTGCCGAAGATGGGCGTGGAACACGTCTACGACTCGCGCAGCCTGATTTCGCCGACCAGATCATGGCCGACACCGGCGGTGCCGGCGTGGACGTGGTCCTCAACAGTCTCACCAATGACGGTTTCGTGGCGGCGACGGTGCGCGCGACTGCGGCCGAACGGCCGTTTTGTCGAGATCGCCAAGCGAGACATCTGGTCGCCGGAGGACATGGCGGCGGCGCGGCCGGATATCGACTACGAGATTCTGGCGTTGGACGGCATCATGCAATCCGATCCCGAGCGGATCCGGCGTGTTGATGGCCGACCTGGCCGGCGAGCTCGCGACCGGTGTCCTGGCGCCACTGCCCGTGGAGATCTATCCGATCGCGGAGGCGAAGAGCGCATTCCGCCGCATGCAGCAGGCTCGCCACATCGGCAAGATCGTGCTGCAGATGCCGAGCCGTTGCAACCGCGCGCCAGATCGCAGCTACCTGATGACCGGTGGCCTCGGTGCGCTCGGTCTGCACACGGCTGGCTATCTCGCCCAGTTGGGCGCGGGTGACATCGTGCTGGTAGGGGCGCCGAGAGCCGGACGCCGAGACACTATCGGCGATCGATGAGCTGACCGAGCGTTACCACTGCCGGTTCCACACGATCGCTGCCGACGTCGGCGATGGGCTCGCAGGTACGCGAGCTGCTGGAACGGATCCGCACCGAGTGGCACCGCTCGGCGGTGTGGTGCACGCCGCGGGCGTGCTCGACGATGCGTTGGTGCCCAACCTCACCGCGGATCGATTTCCGTACGACGCTGGCGCCCAAGGCGTTCGGTGCCATGCACTTGGATCGACTCACTGCTGGACGACGATCTGGAGTTCTTCATCATGTACTCCTCGGGCAGCAGCGTGCTCGGATCGCCGGGTCAGGCGAACTACGCCGCGGCCAACGCGTTTCTCGACGGGCTCGGCGGCCGACCGCAAGGCTCGCGGTCTGCCGGCGACGGCCGTCAACTGGGGTCCGTGGGCGAATGGCGGCATGGCATCCTCGGATGCCGCGCGCGCCAATCTGGGCGCTCAGGGCCTCATTCCGTTGGAGCCCGGTCCGCGCACTGGCGCCTGGGCGAGGTCATCGGGCACGGAACCGGACAGGCCACCGTCCTGAAGGCGAACTGGCAGCGGGCCGCCAAGCTGTTGGGGGGCGTGCGCCCACCGATCCTCGATCAGGTGCTGCCGAGTGCCGAGGTCGGTCACAGCCGGTGATTCGGAGCTGCTGCGTCAGCTGCACGAGGTGCCCGAAGCCCAGCGGGGAAGCTTCATCGCCGAGCATCTGCAGCGCGAACTGCAGCAGATCCTGGGGCTGGCGCAACCGCCCGCGGCCACCAGCCGGTTCCTCGAATTGGGTATGGACTCGTTGATGGCCGTCGAACTTCGTAACCGGCTGCTCGCGCCAATTCGGCAGTTCGTTCACCATCACGGCCACTGCGGTGTTCGACTATCCCTCGATCGGGGCGCTCGCCGACTATCTGGCGGCACAGACGCCGGAACTCAGCGACGAGAAACTCGAGCAGGCGCCGGCCACACCCGTGGCGACGACCGAGCCCGAGCCGCTGAGGGAGGCCGTCGCCTGATGCTTGAGATGTCGGAAGTGACGAAGACATACCGGGTGGGTGGACAGACGGTGCGAGCCCTCGACGGTATGACGCTGACGCTCACCGGCGGAGAGTTCGTGTCGGTGGTCGGACCGTCGGGAGCGGGTAAGAGCACGCTGCTGCACGTGCTGGGTGCCCTTGACACGCCGGACTCGGGGTCGATCAAATTCGGCGGCAAGGAGATCGGCGACCTCAAGGACGACGAACAGTCCGAATTCCGCAGGCACAGCGTGGGATTCGTCTTCCAGTTCTTCAATTTGCTGCCGACGATGACGGCATGGGAGAACGTCGCGGTACCCAAGCTGCTGGACGGAGGGCGGATGGCCGAAGGCGAAGCCCCGGGCGCTGGAACTGCTGGCTGTGGTGGGACTCGGTGATCGCGCCGAGCACCGCCCATCGGAGATGTCCGGTGGCCAGATGCAGCGGGTGGCCGTCGCCCGTGCGTTGATGATGGACCCCCCGCTGATCCTTGCCGACGAGCCGACCGGCAATCTCGACACCAAGACCGGTACGGCCATCATGGAACTGCTGACCGATATGGCACACCAGGACGGTCGTTCAGTGGTGATGGTGACGCACAATCTCGAGGCGGCGGCATCGACTGATCGCGTCATCACCCTGCGGACGGTCGGCTGGGATCCGATAGCTGCGGCGACACCAAGTGATCCTGGACCGGCTGCGTCTCTTCAACATTCGGGAGCTGCGCCGGCACCCGGGCCGCACCGCGATGTCGTTGACGGTGGTGGCGATCTCGGCGACGCTGCTGGTCGCTGTGCTGTCGCATCGCAGGATCCATCACCGGATCGTCGCAACGCCTCGCCGCCGGTATCGGCGGCAACGCCAGTCTGGAGGTCTCCGGCGTCACCGACACCGGATTTCCCGCAGTCGATACAGGGCGACGTAGCGGCGGTGGCCGGCGTCACGGCGGCGGTGCCGATGCTGCGGACATCGATCGGTCCACCATCGCAGCGGGTGGTGCTGCTCGGCGTCGACGAGAGCATCAAGGCCATGCTCAGCGACCTGCAACGTGCCGTTCAGGAACAGATCGGCCCGCTGGTCAGCCAGCCCGGCCGGGTCGCGGTCGGGATCAGGGACGGGATATGCGAAGGGCGACAAGGTAACACTGGGCAACGGTGAGGTGACCGTCGCGGCGGTGATCTCGGGTCAGGATGCCGAACGGGTCAATGGCGGAAATTTCATCGTCGGACCGTTGCCGTTGATCCAACGCCTCATGGACCGCCCGGGCATGATCGACTCCATCCTGGTCCTCACCGCGGCAGGGAGCCGACCTGGCCACCGTCCGCGCCGCCATCACGAACACCGTCGGAGGTCGTGCGGTCGTCACCGAGCCGACCTTCCGTGCCATCCAGTCCGGCGGTGCTGTCGGCACGATGCGGGCTCTGATGCTTTCCGCGGCATCCTGCGCACTCGTGGTCGCCGGGTTCCTTGTCTACAACGCGATGAGTATGGCGATCACTCAGCGTCGTCCGGTGATCTCGCTGCTGCGCGCCATCGGTGCGACAAGAGGAAGATCGTCCGCGACCTGCTGGTGGAGGCCGGGCTGGTGGGGCTGGTCGGGCGGGATACTCGGGTCGGCGTTGGGAGTGTTGATCGGCAGAGCAGGCGATCCGCGCGCTTCCCGCGGCGCTTTGCAGGGCTACGAATCCAGGACTGAATACATCCTGCCGTCCTACGCGATACCCGTCGGAGTCGCCGCGTGCATCGTCGTGAGCGTCGCGGCGGCCGCGCTTGCGGCTCGCCAGGTGTACAAGGTCGCGCCCGTCGAGGCATTGGCACCCGTCGGTGCGTCGACCGCCGATGCCGTCGCGCGACCGGTACGGGTGGCTGCAGGTGTGATCGGGATCGGTTTGATCGCCGCGGCCATCTACGTCGCCACCGCTGACCTCGGCAAGATCTCCGTAGCCGCGATCGCCCTGACGACGCTCGGGGAAATCGCGCTGTGCTTCGCCGTTCGCCGCTTCGATGGTCGCGGCGACGGCAGCGGTTGCGCGGCGCCTCGGCGCGCCCGGTGCTCTCGCCGCAGCGACTGTCGAACGTGCGCCGCGCCGTGTCTGGGCGACGTTGATGACAGTGCTCATAGCCGTGTCGGTGACAGTGCAAAGCACCGGATCCAATATGAACGCGATCGACTCGACAGACGCGAGTTTCGCATCGTTGGGTGACGTCGGCCTGTTCGTGAGTTCCTCGGGTCCCGGAGTCTTTCCGACCGCCCCGATCCTGCCACCGGCCACCGAACCCACTCTCGCGGCGATTCCCGGTGTCGCACAGGTGGTTCCTGGCCAGATGGCCTATGCCACTCTGGGTGACACGCGGGTGATCATCCAGGGTTTGGCACCGGGATCGGTCGCGCCACCGTCCGGCGCGATGAGTGCACAAGGTCCGTCAGCAGGTGCTCGCAGGCGAGGGCGTCGTGGTATCGCGCGACATCGCCCGCACGCTCGGCATCAGCGCCGGTGACGAACTGACGCTGCCGACCCCCACCGGGGAACGACACCTTCGCGTGCTCGAAGTCGTGCCGTTCTTCTCGTTGCTCGGCGGCGTGCTGTCGATGAGTCTGAACCAGCTGCAGGAGTGGTTCAGCCGTCCCGGGTCGACGATTCTGGCCGTCACCTTGCACCCTGACGCTGATCGGGTTGCGGTCGAGGCGGCCATCCGCGACAAGCTGCCGAAGGACCTCGTGGTGTACACCGGTGAGGAGTCGGCGACCGCGGTCGGCGCCGCCATGTCGCAGGGCACGGCGTTGATCGTGATCATGGCGTGGATCGTCGTCTTCGTTGCCAGTGTGGCGTTGCTGAACACGTTGATGCTGTCCGTGCTCGAGCGGCGACGCGAACTCGGTGTGTTACGCGCCATGGGTTCGTCACGGCGGTTCGCGTTGCGGACGGTGCTTGCCGAGGCGGTCGGCGTCGGAGTCGTGGGTGCCGGTCTCGGAGCGGTGGTCGGCGTCGCGAACCAGTACCTGAACACGTTCGCCCTGACCAGCGTGTTGAGTATCGACGTGGAGTACCGCTTCAGCGTGCTCACCGTCGTTTTCGCTTGCGCCGCCATGGGTCTGACCCTGCTCGGTGCGATCCCGCCGGCAATCAGGGCGGCCCGGCTGAACATCGTCGACGCGGTGGCGGTCGGCTGACCGCCACCGGCCATCGACGCCCGCGCCGTTGCGGTCGCCGAGTGTGCCGTTTCATACGCCCGCGTGGCGAGTCGCGTATGAAACCGCACACTCGCGGTGCGTCGCCGCGTCAGCTGGCGTCGAACTCCCGGGCCCGCAGCGAGCGTTCGACGCCGGCGCGGCCCTCGAGCACCAGCCTGCGCAGCGCCGGTGGCACCTCGGGATCGGCCAGGAACTCGTCGGCGGCATCCAGGGCACCCTGGCTGACGTCCCACGACGGGTACAGCCCGACGACGACCGTCTGCGCGACCTCGCTCGAACGCCGCTCCCACACCCCGGAGATCGCGTCGAAGTACCGGCTCACGAACGGTGCCAGCAGCTCGCCCTGGCCGGGCCGGACGAAGCCGCCGATGATCGATCGGGCGGTGATGTTCGCCAGCGTGTCGTCCTCGACGACCCGCTGCCACGCCGCTTCCTTGACCGCTGCCTGCGGGTCGCGCCGCCGCCGCGGCTGCGGCCGCACGCCGGCCCGCCGCGGTGGGGTCGTTCTGGGCCTCGGCGTCGATGAACGGCGTCTCGATGCCGTCGGCGTCCAGGTTCCCGCTGGCGGCCAGCGCGGTCACGATGCGCCAGCGCAGATCGGTGTCGATCACCAGACCCGTCAGGTTCACCGCTGCGGGTTCGTTGTCCAGCAGTGTCGACAGCACGGCCACATGGTTCGGTGACAGCACCGAGGTGCACAGCGCGTTGACGAACGCCAGCTGATGATCCGAACCCGGCTCCGACTCGCGCGCCAGGTCCAGCAGCGCGTCCCCGAAGGCCGGCCAGCCGTTCTCGGCTGCCCAGCTCGGGATCGGCGTAGGAACCCAGCGCGGTCTGCGCCTGCAGCACCAGTCGCTGGGCCACACCGACCTCGGTCTCGGCGTGCAGACCGCTCATCACCAGCGCGACGAAGTCGCGGGCCCGCAGTTCGGCGTCACGGGTCATCTCCCACGCCGCCGACCACGACAGCGTGCGGGGGAGCGGCTCGGCGATGTCGGCGATGCGGCTCAGCACCGTCTGCAGCGAGTCCGGATCCAGCCGCAACGAGCAGTAGGTCAGGTCGTCGTCGTTGACGAGGATCAGCTTTCCGCGCGAAACCCCTTGCAGCGCAGGTACTTCGGTGGAAGATCCGTCGACGTCGAGTTCCTCGCGGTGCACGCGCACCAGCTTGCCGGACTCGTCGTCGTCGTAGATGCCGACCGCCAGCCGGTGCACCCGGGTCTCACCGGCACCCGGCTTGGCGCCGCCCTGGTCGATCGCGAACCGGGTGAACTTGCCGTCGGCGTCGACGTCGAAGTCCGGCCGCAGCGTGTTCAGCCCGGTGGTCTTGAGCCACTGACGACCCCAGCCCGACAGGTCGCGGCCCGACGACTTCTCCAGCGCGCCAAGCAGATCGCCGAACGTGGCATTGCCGAACGCGTGGTCGCGGAAGTAGTCGCGCAGCCCGGCGAGGAAAGCTTCGAGCGCCGACGTACGCGACCAGCTGCTTGAGCACGCTGGCGCCCTTGGCGTAGGTGATGCCGTCGAAGTTCACCTCGACCGCGTGCAGGTCCGGGATGTCGGCGGCCACCGGGTGGGTGGACGGCAGCTGATCCTGCCGGTACGCCCACGACTTCTCGACGTTGGCGAACGTCGTCCACGCCTGGGTGTACTCGGTGGCCTCGGCCTGGCACAGCACCGAGGCGAACGTCGCGAAGGACTCGTTGAGCCACAGGTCGTCCCACCACTGCATGGTGACCAGGTCGCCGAACCACATGTGCGCCATCTCGTGCAGCACCGTCTCGGCGCGCCGCTCGTAGGACGCCCGGGTGACCTTGGACCGGAAGACGTAGTCCTCGAGGAACGTCACGGCTCCGGCGTTCTCCATCGCGCCGGCGTTGAACTCGGGCACGAACAGCTGGTCGTACTTGCCGAACGCGTACGGCATGCCGAAGTTGTTGTGGTAGAAGGCGAAACCCTGCTTGGTCTCGGTGAACAGCCGCTCGTCGTCCATGTACTCGGCCAGCGATGTACGGCAGAAGATCCCCAGCGGGATGTCACCGTGGTCGTCGGAGTACACGTCGTCCCAGCGCGCGTAGGGCCCGGCGATCAGCGCCACCAGGTAGGTGCTCATCCGGGGGGTGGCCTTGAACGTGTGCCGCTTGGCGTCACCGGTCTGCTCGGCGGTGACGGTGGCACCGTTGGAGATGACCTCCCAGTGCGCGGGCGCGGTGACGGTGATGTCGAAGGCCGCCTTGAGGTCGGGCTGGTCGAAGCAGGCGAACATCCGCTTGGCGTCTGCGGTTTCGAACTGCGAGTACAGGTAGACCTCGTCGTCGACGGGGTCGACGAAACGGTGCAGGCCCTCACCGGTGTTCGAGTAGCGGCAGTCGGCGTCGACGACCAGCACGTTGTGCGCGGCCAGGCCGGTCAGCGGGATGCCGGTGGACTCGTCGTAGTCCGACACGTCGATCTCGATGTCGTTGAGGGTGGCGCTGCGGACGGTGCCCGCGGCGAGGTCGATGTAGGTGTCGGCGCCGGCGAGTGCGTCGAACTCGACGGTGGTCAGCGAGCGGAACGTCCGTTCGCCGGGCTTGCCGCCGCCGTCGGTGAGGTCGAGTGCGATGCGATAGCTGTCGACGGTGACGAGGGCGGCGCGCTCGGCAGCCTGGTCGCGGGTGAGATTAGGAAGGGCCACGCCGGTCAACACTAATCCTCACCACGGGAAGACATGACGGGCGTCGTTGGTTATGCCGTTGTGGAGTCTGTCCACGCCGCTTTTCGAGAGGATCTATTGATGGCCAACAAGGATGTCGCCGGTTTCTGGTTCGACCCGCTGTGCCCATGGTGCTGGATCACGTCCCGCTGGATCCTCGAGGTCGAGAAGGTGCGCGACATCGAAGTCGACTTCCACGTGATGAGCCTGGCCGTACTGAACGAGGGCAGGGATCTGCCCGAGGAGTACATCGAGATGATGAAGACGGCATGGGGTCCGGTGCGGGTGGCCATCGCCGCCGAGCAGTTGAAGGGACGCGAGATCCTGCGGCCGCTGTACACCGCGATGGGCACCAAGATCCACAACGAGGGATATCGGGAGTCCGACCCCGACTTCACCAGGGTCATCAAGGAGTCGCTCGAGGAGGTGGGGCTACCCGCCGACCTGGCCGAAGCGGCCACCACCGACAAGTACGACGACGCGCTGCGCAAGAGCCACCACGAGGGCATGGACGCCGTCGGCGACGACGTCGGCACTCCGACCATCCACATCAACGGCGTCGCGTTCTTCGGGCCGGTGCTGTCGCGCATCCCGCGCGGCGAGGAAGCCGGCAAGCTGTGGGACGCCTCGGTGACCTTCGCGTCCTACCCGCACTTCTGGGAGCTCAAGCGCTCCCGTACCGAACGGCCGGAATTCGACTGACCCACGCTGATGCTGTGATGCGTTAGCATCAAACATTGCGGACGACGCTGGATATCGACGACGACGTCATAGCCGCAGCCCGCGAACTTGCGGCCTCCCAGCGGCAGTCTCTGGGTGCCGTGGTGTCCGCGCTGGCGCGGCGCGGCTTGACCCCTGCGCGGGTGGCGGCCGACGGTGACTTGCCAGTCATCCAGGTGCCCGCGGGTACGCCACCGATAACGGCGGAGATGGTGCGGCGCGCCCTCGACGAGGACTGAGTCGCCGATGGCCCTCCTCGATGTCAATGCCCTCGTGGCGCTGGTGTGGGACTCGCATGTCCACCACGCCCGGATCCGGGAATGGTTCACGGAGAACTCCGGTGCGGGATGGTCGACCTGCCCGATCACCGAGAGCGGGTTTGTGCGTGTCTCGGCGAACCCGCGAATCCTGCCCTCGCCCATAGGAATTGACGGCGCGCGCCGAGTCCTGGGGTCGCTGAGGAGCGTCGCCGGACACAGCTTCCTTGTCGATGACGTCTCCATCACCGATAACGACGTCCCCGCGGTCGCCGGCTATCGTCAGGTCACCGACGTGCACCTGTTGACTCTCGCCCGGCCGGAACCACATGTGCACTGCCCGACGCCGCACACAGCTACGCGAACTGGGGCGGGCTGGCCGCATTCGTCATCGGCCTGGTGGTGTCGGTAGGGCTCTTCGCCAACCAGGAGAAGCTCGTCGGGGTGATCGCCAAGTCCGTTCCGCAGTTGGGCGACATCACGTTCTTCGTCGGTTTCCTGCTCGCCGGAGCCGCATACTTGGCGTTGTGTCGCTCCAAGATCGCCGCAGAGAAGGTGTGAAGTCTCCGCTGGAGATGCTCGACGTCGCCATCGATGAGGCGCGAAAAGGCTTGTCCGAGGGCGGTATCCCGATCGGCACTGCACTGTTCTCGGCCGACGGCACACTACTGGGCAGCGGGCACAACCGGCGGGTGCAACTCGGTGACCCATCGATTCACGCCGAGACCGACGCGTTCCGTAATGCCGGACGTCAGCGCGGCTACCGCTCGACGATCATGGTGACCACGCTGTTGCCGTGCTGGTATTGCAGCGGACTGGTCGAGCTGTGGGCGGAGGACATCGATGACTAGGGCGGGCACATGAGTGTCATTGCGACCGTGGACCTTTCACGCTGGTAAAAAGGAGGCCGGGCCGCTGACGAGGTCGCCGCCGACGTCGACGCCGGTCTGCAGCGCGCGGGTTTCATTCTGGTGAGCGGTCACGGCGTGGATCCGGCGCTGGCGCGCGACGTACGGGCTGCGGCCCGGGAGTTCTTCGCCCAACCTGATGCCGTCAAGGCCGGGTACTCGGTGCCCGTGGGTGGCCACGGCTGGATCGGGCCGGGCGCGGAGGCCAACGCCTACGCCGAAGGAGCCGAAACCCCACCGGATCTCAAGGAGAGTTTCAGCCTGGGCGCGGAAACCGCTTCGGGGGATCCCGACGTCGACCGGATCTGGTTCGCCCCCAACGTCTGGCCGGGTGAGGTGCCGTCGCTGCAGCGATTGGTGAACCAGTACACCGCGCAGATGCGACGCGTCGCCGACGACCTGCTGGCGCTGTTCGCGCACGCACTGGGGCTGCCCACGAATCCGTTCACGGCGATGGCCAGCACGCCGACTTGGACGATGAACATCAACCACTACCCGCCCGTCAGCGTCGTCGGCGAACCCGAACCGGGTCAGTTCCGCATCGGGCCGCACACCGACTTCGGGACGGTGACCATCCTGGACCGCGAGCCCGGCGCAGGCGGGCTGCAGGTGTACTCCGAGGAGGCGGGCTGGGAAGACGCGCCGTATGACCCCGACGCGCTCACCGTGAACATCGGGGATCTTCTGGAGTACTGGAGTGGACGCCGCTGGCCGTCGGGCCGCCATCGGGTGCTGCCGCCGCAATCGCACGCCCCCGAAGAGGATCTGGTCTCGCTCATCTACTTCTACGAGGCCAATCACGATGCGGTCGTCACGCCGCTGGAGCCGCCGGTCGGCAGGGTCTCCGGCCTCGGTCCGGTGACCACGTCGGCGTTCATCAAGGAGCGACTCGACGCCATCACCGTCGGCTGACCCGCCCAGCCGGGCAAGGGGGCAACGGTAGGGTGTCCGCATGCGCGTCTACCTCGGGGCCGACCACGCCGGATTGGAGCTCAAGGCGGCCATCATCGAGCACCTGAGGGGTGCCGGGCACGAGCCGATCGACTGCGGCGCGTTCAGCTACGACGCCGAGGACGACTACCCCGCGTTCTGCATCGCGGCCGCCGAGAGGACGGTCGCGGACCCTGGCAGCCTCGGCATCGTCCTCGGCGGCTCCGGCAACGGCGAACAGATCGCGGCCAACAAGGTGCCCGGGGCGCGATGCGCGCTGGGATGGAGCACCGAGACCGCATCGCTGGCCCGCCAGCACAACAACGCGCAACTGATCGGGATCGGTGGCCGCATGCACACCACCGAGGAGGCGCTGGCCATCGTCGACGCGTTCCTGGCCGCCAAGTGGTCGGAAGCTCCGCGCCACCAACGCCGTATCGACATCCTCGCCGAATTCGAGCGCACCCACGTCGCGCCACCGGTGCCCGGCGCCTAGCCCATGCCCGAGGGCCATACCCTGCACCGGCTGGCCCGGCAGCATCAGCGTCGCTACGGCCGCGCGCCGGTGTTCGTCACCAGCCCGCAGGGCAGATTCGAAGCCGGTGCCGCCATGGTGAGCGGCCGAGTGCTGAAGAAGGCGACCGCCTGGGGCAAGCACTTGTTCCACCACTACGAGGGCGGCCGCGTCGTGCATGTGCACCTGGGGCTGTACGGGACCTTCACGGAAAGATCCGTTCCGCTGCCGTTGCCCGTCGGGCAGGTCCGGATGCGGATGCTCGGCGCCGAGTACGGCACCGACCTGCGGGGACCGACGGTCTGCGAGGTGATCGACGAGCCCGAAATCGCCGACGTGATCGCCAAGCTGGGACCCGACCCGCTGCGTCCCGATGCCGACCCGCAACTGGCGTGGCGACGAATCAGCAAGTCCCGCAGGCCTATCGGTGCGCTGCTGATGGACCAGAGCGTCATCGCCGGCGTGGGCAATGTATACCGCAGCGAATTGCTCTACCGCCACCGCATCGACCCGTTCCGCCCCGGCACGACGATCACCGCCGACGAATTCGACGCGATGTGGACCGACCTGGTCGCACTGATGAAGGTCGGCGTGCGCCGGGGCAAGATCGTCGTCCTGCGACCCGAGGACGACCGCGGCGCACCGTCCTACCGGCAGGGCCGGCCACGCACCTACGTGTACCGGCGCGCGGCCGAACCGTGCCGGGTGTGCGGAACGGGAATCCGCACCACGGTGCTCGAGGGACGCAACCTGTTCTGGTGCCCCAGCTGCCAGACCTAGGCCGTTCAGACTGCGCTGAGGGCGACGAAGTTCGAGTAGGGCGCGCCGTGAGCGCAGTCTCAATTTGTCGGACTCCTCAACGCGGCTCGTGCCTCGCCGCTAGATCGTCGTCCGACGCCCCAACGGGCAATCCTGTGAAGAAGCCGGGACAATCTGCGGGTGGAACTGATCCTGGTAGTCGTCGGCGCCATCGTCGTCACCGCGATCGCGCACCGGCGCGGTCTCGAGCCGGCGCTGATCATCGTCGTGGTCGGCATCGCGGTGTCGTTCGTGCCCGGGTTCGAGGCACCCGAACTGGACTCACACATCCTGCTGTCGGTGGTGCTGCCGCCGCTGCTGTACTCGGCCGCGCTGGACTTCTCGTTCCCGACCTTCCTGCGCAACATCAAACCGATCCTCGGCCTGGGGGTCGGATTGGTCGTGGTCACCGCGTTCACCGTCGCCGCGGTGTCCTCGTGGCTTGTGGTGGTGCCGCTGACGCTTCGCCACCGCGCTGGTGCTCGGCTCGATCGTCGCGCCACCGGACGCCGTCACCGCCGTCGCGGTCGGCCGCAAGCTCGGGCTGCCCAAGCGGGTCATGTCGATCCTGACCGGCGAGAGCCTGATCAACGATGCGGCCGCGCTGGCGCTGTTCTCGGTGGCGGTGGCGCAGGTTGCCGGCAGCCACACGTTCATCGAGAACCCGTTGCTGTTGTTCACCTACAGCGCGGTGCTCGGGCCGCTGGTCGGTGCCGCCCTCGGGTACGTGACGTTGTGGATCCGCAATCGACTGGCCAACCCCGCGCTGGAGACGGTGCAGGGCCTGATGGTGCCGTTCGCGGCGTTCATCCTGGCCGAGGAGATGCATGCCTCCGGCGTGCTCGCCGTGGTGGTGGCCGGGTTCGTCGTCGGGAGCGGGACGGTCGACGCCGGGTATCAGACCCGGCTGCAGGAACGGTACGTGTGGAATTCGGTGGACGTGCTGCTCGAAGCGTTCGTGTTCGCCTACATCGGTCTGCACCTGCGGTTCGTGCTGGAGGATCTGCGCGAGGCACATGAGTCGCTGGCCGAGGTGGCCGTCGCGTCGCTGATCGTGCTGCTCATCGTGCTGGTGATCCGGCCACTGTCGGTGTTCTTGATGTTCGGCAGGGGAGTGCTGTCACGTCAGGTCGAGAGGCGATTGAGCGTGCCGATCCCGCAGGTCGGCGGTCGCGGGGCGCTGGGCACCAAGAGGCAAGCCAGGGCCCCGGCACGGTGGCGATCCCGGATCGACAACCGCGCGCTGAGCTGGCAGGAGAACGTCGTGGTGTCCTGGACGGGCATGCGTGGGGTGGTGACGCTGGCCGCAGCCGCCGCGATTCCGGTGACGACCGCGGCGGGCGAACCATTCCCGGAGCGCGCCACTATCCAGGCGATCGCGTTCGTGGTCAGTGTCGGGACGCTACTGCTGCAGGGGTGGACGTTGCCGCTGCTGATCCGCAGGCTCGACCTGTCCTCGGACGACGACCACGTCTACGACCAGCGCCGAGACTGCGAAGGCCGAGCGGGTGGTGCACGACGCCGCCGACCAGGTGCTGGCGGCGTTCCGGGCCAATCCGCCCGAGGGACTCGACCCGCGGGCGCTCGCCGAGATCCGTGGCATCGTGGCGCGGCATTCGCAGGATGCCGACGAGATGCCCGACCCCGAGGCCCACACTCGGCGCGCGGAGGTGTTCGCCGAGGCTTTACCGCGACGTGCTCTCGGCGCAGCGGGCCGCGCTCTGATCGAGGAGCGCGACGCCGGGCAGCATCGACGACGAGGCGGTGCGGGCGATGCTGGAGCGCCTCGATCTGCAGGAGGCCGGGGTGTCGGCGCGGTTGGAGAGCCGGTTCTAGAAGTCGAACCCGCCGAAGTCGCCGCCACCGAAGTCGCCGCCACCACCCCAGTCGCCGCCGCCGCCGTCCCAACCGCCGCTGTCTCCGCCCCCGCCGCCCGCCGCCGTCACCGCCGCCGTCACCGCCGCCGTCGAGCTGGCCCTGGTCCATCCCGTCCTGGAAACCGTCGCCATAGCCGTTCTCGAATGCCTGCGCGTCATAGCCGACTCCGCCCATGCCGGAGAACAGGGTGCTGAACAGGAGCACCGAACCCACGCCCCACGCGCCCGCGACGAGCGCCGGCTTCCACCACGGCTCGGAGTACCAGCCGGCGGGCACCGGACGGCCGGCGACGCGTCCACCCGGGTAGTAGTTCGGGGTGCGCTCCGACGGGCTCGGGGACGCCTCGATCTCGCGTCCCTCGAACTCCACTCGACGGTCCTCGGTGACGGTGCCGGCCGTGCGCTGACCCGACAGCAACTCCAGCTCCGGTCCGGGGTCCATGCCCATCGCGGTGCGCGCGGCACGCACGTAGTACAGACCCTCCATCGCGCTCTCCTTGGCCAGTTCGGCCTGACGTCGCGGTGGTGGCCTGGTCGATCTGGGAGGACGCCGCGGTGTAGCGCTCGGATGCGTCGGCGAGCGCCTGCTTGGAGGCGTCGTCGGTGCCGGAGAGGGCGAACACCTGGCCGCCGAGCCGTTCGATGACGCGGCGGGCGTCGGCCTTCGCATCGGCCAGCGACGCGGCGTTGCGCTTGCCCGACGCTTTCGATGTGGCGTACACGGCGAAGCCGATCGCCGCGACGACCAAGATGATGAGGACCAGCAGTGCGCCATTCATGACTCACAGCGTACCGACAGGAATGGGCGTTACAGCGATGATCTGCAGGTGGTGCTCACCGAAAGGCGTTGAGTCCGGTGATCGCGCGTCCGACGATCAACGACTGAATGGAGTCGGTGCCCTCGTAGGTGTAAACGGCTTCGATGTCGGCGTGGTGCCGGGCGACGTGGTGATCGAGCAGGATTCCGTTGCCGCCCAGGATGTCCCGCGCCATCGCGCAGACCCGGCGGGCACCGTCACCGGTGTTCAGCTTGGCCAGCGCGGCGTGTTCGATCGACACCAGCCCTCTGGCCTGTAACTGCGACATCCGGGTGCACATCAGTTGCATGCCGGTGATGTCGCTGAGCATGTGCGCGAGCTTGTCCTGGATCAGCTGGAACCGGGCCAATGGGCGGCCGAACTGCTCGCGTCGCAGCGAATAGGTCAGCGCTGCCTCATAGGCGGCGACCGCGTGGCCCAGGGCCTCCCAGGCGACCGTCTGCCGGGACTTGGCCAGAACATGGTTGGTGTCGTCCCAGGTCCGGGCTTTCGCCAGGCGGGCGCCGGCGGGAACCCGCACGCCGTCCAGGCGGATCTGGGCCTGCCACACGCCGCGGTTCGCTGCTTTACCGATGATCTTCCTGGCGTGGTACCCGGCAACCGGGTGCTCCGCGCCGTCCGGATGTTCCACGACGAAAGCACCGACCTGGCCGTCGTCGTCGCGGGCCCAGACGATCACCACGCCGGCGACGGTGCCGTTGCCGATCCACCGCTTCTGCCCGTCCAGCACCCACTCGTCACCTTGGCGCCGCGCCCGGGTCTCCAACGCAACCACGTCGGACCCGTGCTCGGGTTCGGTCAGCGCGAACGCGCCGAGAACTTCACACGTCGCCATCCGTGGCAGATATTGGGCTTGTTGCTCTTCGGAGCCCAGCATCGCGATGGTCGTCATCGCGAGCCCGGAATGTACGGCGTTGAGGGTCGCGATGCTGCCGTCGCCGCGGGCCAGTTCGGCGGCGATGACACCTTCGGCGAGAAACGACACGCCAGGGCAACCGTTGCCGACGATCGAGGCGCCGGCAATGCCGAGCCGCCCATAGCCCTTGGCCAGCTCGACCGGGAACTCTGCCCGCTCCCAGTAACCGGCAGCCGCCGGTGCCACCTCCGTGTCACACCACTGCCGGACCCGATCACGCATCTCGCGTTCCTGGTCGGTCAGCAATTCGTCCAGATGGTAGAAGTCAGTGGCCCGGGACATCGCAAGATCGTCGCCGTTTGGGAACTCATTGTCGGTGGCGCCGGAATCGAGATCGTCAAAGTTCTCGGTCACCGGTACGGTCGGCGCGTTCATAGTGGTCCTGCTTTCATGTCGACGTAGGGTTCACATCCTCGGTCCTCAGACCCATTGGCGCTCTTGGTTATTGCTCTTGCCGCAAAGGGTCAGGTGCGAAACAACGGCCGGTTGGGCAGAATCGCCCTGCCGAACGTCGACGCCATCACCCCGGCCAGGCACAGGTACCACGCCACGGCCGCGGCGACGAGGCCCAGGATTCCCCCCAGCTTCGTCAGATCGGGATTGGACGCCAAGGCTCCGAAGCTGAGCAGATAGAACGCCACGTTCAGAATTGCGAACAGACCGGCAAGCACCGCGGTCGTGCGTAGTGATGCGATCACCATGAGGGTCGTGAAGATCGCCCATGCCATCAGGAACCAACCGGCTGCCTGCCCATGGCTCGCGGCCGGTACGTCCTTCGCGTAGAAGGCGACGTAGGCCCAGAAGGACAGCCAGAAGGCGCCGTAGGACGTAAAGGCTGTCGCGCCGAACACGTTGCCCTTGCGGAACTCCCACATGCCGGCGAGTAGCTGCGCAATCCCGCCGTAGGCCAGCGCGACGCCGAGCACGATCGGTTCCGTCGCTGCATCCATGATCCCGGCGTTCACCAGGCTCAATAGGAACGTTGTGAGCGCAAAGGCGCCCAGGCCCAGCGGCGCCGGGTCCGCGATCATCCGCACCTGTTCAGAAGCCAGCTCCCGGGAGATGGCGACCTGACCTGCGGTGGGGTCGTTGGTGTCGGGGATGATCCGGGGGGCGTGGTCGCCCTGATGGGACACATCCTGTTCTAGCAGACTCATTGTCTTTCCTCTTTGTGTTGGTGGTCCTCGTCGTTCATGGCCTTGCCTGGGGTGCTGAGTTGCTCGCCGCAATCGGCTGGACGGCACACTCAGCCCTGGATGCGGCTGCTGTGTCCGGCCCATTCCTTGTCGCGCATGGCGAATTTCTGCAGCTTCCCGGTCGAGGTGCGCGGGAGGAAGTCGATGAACTCGATCGCCTTGGGCACCTTGAAACGGGCAATGTGCTGCTGCAGGTAGGCGATCAGCTCTTCCTCGGTCACGTCGACGTCGGGCCTGCGCACCACGAACGCCTTCGGCCGCTCTCCCCATTTCGCGTCCGGTACGCCGATCACGGCGACCTCGGACACCGCGGGATGGGACTCGATCGCATGCTCGATCTCGATCGTGGAGATGTTCTCGCCACCGGAGATGACGATGTCCTTGGCCCGGTCACGCAACTCGACGTATCCATCCGAATGCTGGACGCCGAGATCGCCGGAGTGCAGCCACCCGCCGTCGAAGGCGATCCTGGTGGCCTCCTCGTCGCGGTAGTAGCCGGCCATCACATTGTTGCCGCGCATCACGATCTCGCCCATCGTCTGTCCGTCACGCGGAACATCGTTCATCTGCTCGTCGACCACCCGCACCGGATCGGACTGGATCATCGCGACGCCCTGTCGCGCCTGCCGGCGCGCCTGATCTGCCGGCGACAGGGCCGACCAGCCGGGCTGCCATTCGTTGAGGGTGTACGGGCCGTAGACCTCGGTCATCCCGTAGACGTGCACGATCCGGGCGCCCAGTTCACGCATCCGCGCGATTACCGTCGGACCTGGTGCGGCGCCGGCCACCGTCGCGACCAGTTCACGCTCGAGCCGGTGCGCCTCCGGGGCCTCGGCGAGCGTCACCAGCACCGTGGGCGCACCATCGAGATGAGTCACCCGCTCTTCGTCGAGCAGCCGCCAGATCACGTCCGCACGCACCGCCCGCAGACAGACGTGTGTCGCACCGATCCCGGTCACCGCCCACGGGGTGCACCAACCGCTGCAGTGAAACATCGGCAGCGTCCACAGGTACACGCTCTCCGGGTCGAAGCGCTGGTGGATGATCTCGCCCATGGCGTTCAGGTATGCGCCGCGATGGGTGTACATCGCCCCCTTGGGCTGGCCGGTCGTGCCCGAGCTGTAGTTGATGGCTAGCAGCCCCAACTCATCGTCGACCTTCCACGGCAGCGGTTCCCCCGAGCCGCGGGCCATCAGCTCGTCGTAGGAGATGTCCGCGTGCTCGGCGGCCGCGGCCAAGGCGGGCCCCCGCGGGTCGTGGAGCGCCACCACCTCCCGCACGGTTTGCATAGTGCCCAGCACCGGAGCCAGCGCGGACAGATACTCGGTATCGGCGACAAGTAGCTTCGCGCCGGAGTGATCGCAGATGTACCGGACTTCCTCCGCGGCGAGCCTGGTGTTGACCGGCACCATCACCGCCCCGGCAAGCGGCACGCCGAAGTTGGCCACCAGCATCTCCGGGATGTTCGGGCACAGGTAAGCGACCCGATCACCTGGCTCGATGCCAGAAGCGCGCAGCGCATTCGCCAACCGGGTCGCCGCTGCTCCGAACTCGCTGTAGGTCAAACGACGGTCGCCGTACGCGATCGCGGTCTTGTCGGCGAACACGTCGAGCGAACGCTCGAGAAACGCCAACGGGGTCAGAGCGGTATACGAATTGGGGGACTTCAAGTCCTGGCCGACGGGTGGGTCAAGTGTGGGATCCATGGTTCTCCAATGGTTGAAACGTGACACACCCGCATGTCGGGCGAAGTCGGCCGGTGGCGCCGGGAAGGGATCCCGAGCTCCGGAGAATGAGCGATATCTGATCGACGGTGTCGTCGGCGTCACGCATCGCAGGCCGGTCGTGCAGTCAGTGTTTTCCGGCGGGCCTGCGGGCTCAGCGCTCGAAGGCGTCTTTAGCCTTGTCGCATTCTTTGTGCTGGTGCCAGAGCTCCAGTACACGCCCACCCTGAGCTCGTGTCAACAGTGTGAACAATGTCGTTGACTCATGGCGTTGTTTTACGATGTTGTTTATGATTGCCGGGTGCTTGATGGCGAGGCGGGAAGTGAAGCGCGATGACGCGACAGCAGACGGGGTCCGACGCGGGTGCTGCTGACGCCGACCCCGCTGCGGCGCCCTCCCGCTCGCCCAACGGTCAGCTCAGCCGGTCGACGATCCTGCAGGCCGCGCTGGACATCGTCGACAGCGACGGCGTCGAGGGACTTTCCATGCGCCGCCTCAGCGATGCACTGGGCCGCGACACCGTGATGCTGTACCGCCACGTCTCCAACAAAGCCGCCGTGCTCGACGGGGTCGCCGAGATCGTCCTGGCGCAGCTTTCGGTGGACAGCGCCGACCCTGACTGGGCCGGTCAACTGCGCAGCGTCGCGCGCGATTTCCGCCAGTTGGCCTTGGAGCACCCCAAGGTGGTGCCGCTGCTGGTAACCCGGCCATTGGCCACCCCGCTCGCGCAGCGGCCACCGGGAATGCTGCGGCCACTGGAAGACATCCTCGCGTTGCTCACGTCCGCCGGGTTCAGCGCCGATGATGCGCTGCACACCTACCGGGTGCTGTTCGGCTTCCTCTACGGGCACATCATCAACGAGTTGCAGGAGCTCATCGAGCGACCGGAGGAAACCGACCACCTGCTCCGGCTGGGTCTGCACCGCCTCACGATCACCGAATTCCCCCAACTGCGGGCGCTGGCACCCGCGCTAGCCTCCTACGACGGCGCCGCCGAACTCGACCGTTTCCTCGATCTCCTGCTCCCCGGGCTCTCCGCAACGCTCACCGATCCCGACGAACCCCGACCGGCCACCAACTGACAAATGCCAACGACGGATCCGCGCGAGAAGACGGCACACGAAAGCGTTGACCGCGCGCTGATGCACTTACGCCACGCTCGGTTCATCCCGGACGCTGCCCGCGCCCAGCAGGTGCCGGAGCTCGGCGACCGCCTCGACCGCGGCTTGTTGATGGTCCGCGCACGGGATGATGTTGAAGTCCGAACAGCCGGCCTCGCGGTACGGCTGGAGGAATTCGGCGACGTCGGCGGGCGTCCCATACGGGCTGTAGCGTTCGAACGGTTCGAACGGCATCTGGTAGAAACTCTGCATTCCCGCGGCCAGCGGTCCGCGCGCCGCTGCGCGCGACGGACCGAAACCGCACCACACATTGAGCCCATGCTCGAACCGGCTCGCATCCCGCTGCGCAGCACTGGCATGCTCGGCGATCCGCTCGACGACGGCACGGTATCTGCCCGCCGAGACCCAGATCCCCAGCCAGCCGTCACCCTTGCGTCCCGCGCGCCGCACGGCGGCGTCGGAACGCCCGCCGACAACCAGGGGTACCCGCGGTACGGGCGCCGGGCTGATTACCGCATCTCGCAGCGAGAAGAACTCACCGTCGAAGTCGACCGGGCCGCCGTGGGACAGCGCGCGCAGGATATCCAGCGACTCATCCATACGGCGCCCGATCGTGCGCGGATCGACACCACAGATCTCGAGTTCGTGCCGGTCGTCCCCGCCGATACCGACCCCGAGCGTCAGCCTGCCGGGTGCCAGTTCAGCGATGCTGGCGAGCTGCCTCGCCACGAGCACTGGGTGCCGTAGTGGTAGCAGGTAGAGCGCCACGTAACAGGGCAGGCGCCGGTAATGGGTCAGCATCGCGGTGGCGTTCACCAACGCGTCGGAGCCGGCGCCGACGCGGAAGCTCACGTGGTCGTTGACGCAGACGTGATCGACGTCCGAATCGGAGATCCGTGTGAGTGCCGCGAGCGGTGGATCGGCCGTCTTGGCGAATGCGCCGACCGGCGCGAACATCCCCACTCGGGTTGCCGCCATAACCATCCACCCCCTCAGCGCTTGGTCGCGGTCATCAGCAGGTACTCCGCGTGGTACGCAGTGCGGCCGGGCTCGTCGGCCTGGTTCCAGTCGGTGAGCAACGTCAGGAGGTCGGCGTCCAACGCCGCCAGGCGTTCGGGCTGGTCCTGATTGAATCGGTAGGCCGCGATGGTCGGTCCGTAATTGCGCTTCCAGTACTCGCGAAACTCGACCGGGGTCGGGCAATGGTCCATGAGGACGGTTTCGCGTCGAGTCGTCAGATCCGACACCCGTTCGGAGAACAACATCCGGACATGGTCCTCGCTACCCCACAGCGGCGGCGGGCTGGCACCCGGAGGCGGCGGCGGCGCATAGGGTTTCATGGTTGCGAACAACTTGCCGATGAACCCGTCCGGCGTCCAGTTGATCAATCCGATCGTGCCGCCAGGGCGGACCACGCGTACCAGTTCGTCGGCGGTTGCCTGGTGGCGCGGCGCGAACATCGCGCCGACGCACGACATCACGATGTCGAAGCTGTCATCGGCGAAGGGCAACGCCTCGGCGTCGGCCTCGACCCATTCGAGTGCCACACCGCGGTCGGCGGCGATCCGACGGCCGGCGTCGAACAGTTCGGGCGTGAGGTCGCTCGCCGTGACGACCGCTCCTGCTGTCGCCGCGGGAATGGCCGCGTTGCCGGACCCGGCAGCGACGTCGAGCACCCGGTCGCCGGGTTTGACCGCGCATGCCCGGACGAGTGCGGGCCCGAGGGGGGCGATCAGTTCCGCCGCGACGGCGGAGTAGTCACCCGACGCCCACATTGCGCGGTGCTTCGCCTTGACCGCGCGGTCGGCTTCATGGTCGGTGATGGTCATCTCCAGATCTCCTTCGTTATCGATGAGGGAACTCACATGGTGTTCGATAGGCGCAACTGTCCTCGAGCGACGTGTCGCAGTCCTGACAGAGCGCTGAAATCCCCAGTTCAGAGGGTTGGCGTAGGACGCTGGTCAGGCATCCGGGCTCAGCCGGATCTGCGAAGCGCCGTGCGGGCGTGCGCGACCGCTTCGACGCCGGTGACCACGTCGGCCTCGTCATCGGGAACCGTGTTCAACGCGGACGGCCTACCGGCGCGGACCAGCGCCCGATGCAGGATCGCTGCGTCGGCGTCGGCACCGAGTCGGACCAGCAGCCGCGTCACGTATCGCAGGTTCAGCCACTGCTGGCTCCAGTCCCCGACCCGATCCCAATGGTCGAGCACGACAACGAAATCCTTTGCGGCTCGGGCTGGATCGCCGTGTACGGCTCGCGTGGAGGCGGCTTCCATCAGCGCGATGCCGTGCCACCAGAAATTCTGGACGGATGCAGCCAGCTCAGCAGCGCCGTCGAACAGGGCCAGCGCTGTGTCGGGATCGGATTTCTTCAGCACCAGCCCCAACGCGTACCGCGCCATCGACCGCGCCGTCGGATTGCGGGTGCCGTCGGCCAACTGCACCGCTTCCTGCGCTGCCGCTCGCCCGTCCTCCGGCGTGCGCAGCGCGGCCTGGCAGATCGCCACATAGAACAATGTCCACACCAGACGGATCGGGTCTTCGTCACGGCGCGCCCGCTCCATCTCCCCGACATAGTGCGAAAGTGCGGTTGCCGGGTCGCCCTCGTAGAGCGCCACATCGGCGAGCACGTCCCCCGGATAGGCGACGCGGCCGTTGCCACGGCCGGGCCGCCGCCCGTTCGCCGACGTCGCGAGTGCCCGGGCCCGGGTGTAGTCGCCACGGTTCCACGCCCCCCGCGCCGCGAAGCCCACGGCGGCTGCGTACAAACGGTGCTCGGGATCGGCGCGTGAGAGCGTACGCTCCGCCCACCCGGAGGCTTCGAAACCGATTCGTAGATGCACGAATTCCGGCAGGGACGTGACCAAGCGCAGCGCCGAGTCCACGTCGCCTGTGGTGGTGGCGTGCTCGAACGCCGCGCGCAGGTTGTCGTAGTCGGGCAGGATCCGCTCGACCCACGCCTGCTCGTCCTCGGAGTGCATGCCCGCCGCCGCGCGTTCGGCCAGTTCCGTGAAGTACGCCATGTGCCTGGTGCTGACCCCATCGTGGAGTTCTCGCTCGGCGAGCCGTTCCCGACCGTAGGCGCGCAATGTTTCCAACACGAAGTACCGCGTTCGGCCGGCACCGCTTCGCACCGAAACCATCGACTTGTCGACGAGGCCGGTCAGCGCATCGAGGGTGTCATCCTCGAGCGCGAGGTCGTCGCCGCAGACACCGTGGGCCGCTTCGAGATCGAATCCGCCCGCGAACACCGAAAGTCGCATGAACAGCGCCTGTTCGGGCTCCGCGAGCAGGCGGTAGGACCAGTCGATCGTTGCGGCGACGCTCTGCTGCCGCGGCAGCGCACCGCGGGCACCGCCCCTCAGGAGCCGTAAGCCGTCCAGGCGCCGGGCAAGATCCAGGCTGCTCATGGCCCGAATTCGGGCCGCCGCCAACTCGATCGCCAACGGCAGACCGTCGAGCTGTCGGCAGATCTCGGCGACGGCGCCGACCGGCTCGCTGTCCAGGTCGAAATCCGGCCGTCCGGCGCGGGCCCGGTCGGCGAACAACACCGCCGCATCGCCGGCGTCCAAGGGGGCCACCGCCACGAGCCGCTCACCGGCGACACCGAGCGCTTCCCGACTGGTCGCCAGCACCGTTACCTGCGGGCACTGCTTGACGATCTGGTCGATGAGGTCCGCAGCGGCGTCGAGAAGATGCTCGCAGTTGTCGACAATGAGCAGCAGCTCTCGGGTACCCAGGTACTCGATCACGGTGGCGTCGATATCGAGCCCGTGGCGCTGCTGAAGTCGCAGCGCCGCGGCAACTGTGTGACCCACGGCCGCGCCGTCGTCGACCGGCGCGAGTTCACAGAGCCACACACCGTCGCGGAAGCGAGCGCCCACCAGGCTTCCGGATTCGAGGGCCAGCCGGGTCTTGCCCACCCCACCCACCCCGGTCAGCGTCAGCAGCGGTCCTTCGCGCAGCGCCGCCGCGATCCGTTCCATATCCGAGCGGCGACCGATGAAGCTGGTCGGCCGTCGCGGCAGCGGTGCGGACGCCGGCCGGTCCGGCGGCGGAATGGAAGGCGCCGCTGTTGGCGGCCGGGTGTGCCGTTCGCCGTCGAGAATCTGCTGATACGCATCCCGCAGGGTCGGGCTGGGGTCGACGCCCAGTTCTTCGACGAGCCGGTCGCGCATCACGCGATAGGTGTCGAGTGCGTCGGCCTGTCGACCGCTGCCGTACTGGGCCAGCATCAACTGGGCGGCGAGGCGTTCATCCAGCGGGTACGCCTGGAACGCGCATATGAGGTCGCTGACGATCTGTACGTGCCGCCCGGCCGCGAGCGCGGCGTCGTTGCGGTCGAGGACAGCCGAGAACCGTTCCACAGCAAGCGTGTTTCGCAATTCGGCGATCCAGGGGGTGTCCACTGACGAGAGCGGTTCGCCCTGCCAGAGCCGGAGCGCCTGATCGAACATCTCCGTGGCAGCCGTGGGATCCGAACTCGCCGCCCGGGCCGCCGCCGTCAGCTCGCGGAAGCGGTGCAGATCGACCGACGCCGCGTCGGCCGAAAGCAGATATCCGTGTGGCTGGCGCAGGATCTGAACATCCTGGGTGCCGGCGAACAGGTGTCGCAACCGCGACATGTAGGCCGCGAGCGCGTTGCGCGCATTGTGTGGGGTTTCGTCCCCCCACACCCGGTCGATCAGCTGATCCGACGCGACTGCGTGGTTGACATCAACCAGCAGCGCGACAAGCACGCAGCGCTGACGGACATGGCCGACCTCGACGCGCTGCCCGTCCACCCACGCCTCGACATCGCCCAGCAGCCGGAATTCCACCGCCACGCTCCCTAGCTTCCATCACCTCATCAGTAGGTGCGTCCCGAACCGTCGGCAAAGCTCCAAGGTCGCAGCCGGCCTGGGCATTTCAAGAACCTCACACACCACGCCGCCCACAGTCAGGCGAACAACAAATCAGCCCACCGACTCAACCCAACCGAAAGAAGATTGCAGGAATACCGGTCAAATGCCCGTGCACAGCGACACGAACGGAATGGGCGCGCAGACACCGATCGAGAAGCCCGGCGTGGGATCGCCGTTCCAACGCGGCGGCGGCGGTGGTGGTGGTGGTGCCGGCGGCAGCGGTGCCGCCACACAAGTGTTCGTCGGCGGATCGTAAACGGTTCCGACACCGCATTCCGCCGCGTTGCTCACCCCGGGCGAAATGACGGTCACGGATGCGACCGCCGCGAAGGCCGCCAACCCCGTACCCGCCAAACGTCGAAGTATGGCCTCCATCTCAGGCCTCCCTGGGACCTCCCGACCCCTGCTTGGCCTTGAATTTACGCCCCGCGGGAACCGCTGTCGCCAATATTTGAGGATCGCGAAAGCGGTGAGGCTTTTCGGTTGGTCGCGGGGAACGCGCCCTGGCCGTAGCCATCACCTCGCCGACACGAAGGTGTGCCCGAGACATCTCAGAGTGGGATTGCGTGGTGAACCGGCACGCGGAGGGTCCGCATCGGCGTTTGCTGGTCCATTCTTCGAAAAAGCCGTCATGGAGCCACCAGCGCCACCGACAGGTCGTGGTGGAGCGGGCGGCGGTAACCGAACCCGCGTAGTTTGGAACACTGTTATATCGTGCGGACAGCGACGTTAGGCGCGTTGTTCGGCGGCACCGGGCTGATCAGCGTTAGTACTGGTAGCAGCCCTTAGAGGGCCAAGATCAGGCTTGTCACCCCAGCTCACCGACACGTCCAGCAACGTCGTCATCGACGGGATCAATACGGGACGGCGGGTCGCGTCGGCAGCAAATCGACCACAGCAGCGCTCCCGCTCGCCGTTCGACACGACCCCGCCCGTGGCCATGAGCGCCACGCACCGCGCCGACGTCGGGGTAACAGCGACAGGGGGCAGAGGCCACCGCCGATTACCCGGCAGACACCTGTCAAGAGACGCTCCAGGCCGAGCCGACGTACGGAGCCCTCCGATTTTGATCATGAACTTGCTGATGGTGGCCCGTTCGAGAGTTCATGCCGGCTCGCCCATAACGTTGTAGCCGGCAAGCCTGGCAAATAGAGTCTCCGCAGAGGACGCCGTATCGGGCGTCCGATTCGCAGGGGGGGACATGGGGGAATTTGTGGCCGCGACAACTTCGGCCGGATACGCGCGCTACGTCGGACGGGTTGGCGGACTGGCGTTCGCCCTGGGGGTCGGTGCGGCGATCCTCACTGGGACGGCGGTTGCCTCAGCGAACACATCCGAGTCGTCGACGGGAGCCGGTGCGTCGTCGGCGACCGCGTCGCCGGCGCGTGCCTCGTTACGCTCGAAGGCGTCGGACGACGCCACGAGGCCCGCGTCATCACGTAGAACCAAGGACGCCGCGTCGCGCGACACGACGGGCACCGAGGCCGACAGCGACGCCGACACCGACAACCGACACCGATGAGTCGTCCGACGGGGACGCGACACCGCAGGACGTCGACGACGACATCGCGGTCGCCGAACCCAAACGGTCGCAACGCGTTTCACGTGCCGCTTCGCTGCGTAAGCTGGTCGACGCTTCGGCCGCCGCACCGATACCCAGCATGGCCGTCACCCCGGCCGCCGCGGCCGAACCCACCGGCGCGTTCCTCAACAACGTGACGCCGACGCTCACCCACGATGCATCGGACGACGTCGTCGAGGGCGAAACGATCGTCGGCAACCTACACCCGGTCGATCCGGACTCCCGGAAGCTCAGGTACACCGCGACCAGACCCGCCCAAGGAACGGTCAAGATCAATTCCGACGGCACCTTCGTCTACACCCCCGGTTCGACGTACTCGGGTCAGGACAGCTTCAAGGTGACGGTCAGCGACATCGGCAGTGGGTTTCACGTCCACGGGTCCGAGGGACTGCGCAGCCTGTTCACCCTGGGCCTGCTCGGCAACAGTGGCCACAAGACGACCGAGACCGTGTTCATCGGATTGCAGCGGACGGTCGTCGCGTCCGGGCTGCACCAACCGGTGGACTTCCGGTTCCTGCCCGACGAACGGATCGTCATCGCCGAGAAGACCGGCGCGATCAAGATCATCGAGAACGGCACCGTCCTCGAACAACCCCTGATCACGCTGTCGGTCAACAACGCCTTCGAGCGCGGCATCAGCGGTATCGCCGTGGACCCGGATTTCGACCAGAACGGATACCTGTACGTCGCCTACACCACAGCGGAGATCCACGACCGGCTGTCGCGGCTGACCGTCGTCGGAAACACGGCCGACCCGGACTCGGAGGAGGTGCTCTTCGAAACCGACCAAGAGGTGGCGCTGTACCACCGCGGTGGCGGGCTGGCGTTCGGTCCGGACGGAAAGCTGTACTGGGGCAAGGGTGACGACCTCGTCGCGGCGAACGGACAAGACCTGAGCAACGTCTTCGGCAAGATCCTCAGGCTCAACTCCGACGGCACCGTCCCGTCGGACAATCCTGACCTCGGGCCGGACGCGCACCCGCTGATCTGGGCGTACGGACTGCGCAATCCGTTCCGGATGTCGTTCACCCCGGACGGCAAGCTGTTGGTCGCCGACGTCGGCCAGTCGCTTTTCGAGGAACTGAACCTGGTGACGAAGGGTGGCAACTACGGCTGGCCCGACTCGGAAGGCCTCTGCACGAGCGACTGCGCGGGCCAGGTCGACCCGATCTACACCTATGACCACGGCGGCTCCGCAGCCATCACGGCGGGGCTCCTCTACACGGGTGGCCAGCTCGGCGCGGACTATCAGAACAAGGTGTTCATCGCCGACGAGGTCCAGGGGTGGATCAAGGTGCTCACGTGCAGCGCCGATCTCACGTCGTGCGGCGACGTGCAGATGTTCGACCCGAACGCCGGCCCGACCGTGGTGCTGGCCCAGGGACCCGACGGCAACCTGTATCAGCTGGTGTACGACCTGGACGATCAGGGATCGCTGGTGCGGATCGTCGCGCCTGCGGGAGACTCGTCGGCGGGACAGACATCAGCCTGAACCGTCCGGGTACCTGTGAACCCGCCCCTGCCGGGGCGGTAATGGAGCGGGCGACGGGAATCGAACCCGCGTAGCTAGTTTGGAAGACTAGGGCTCTACCATTGAGCTACGCCCGCATGTGCTGCACAGTACCGGCAGACTGTACCGGCCCCGCCGGACGCAAATCAATCGAGCCTCGATGAGGTCAGATGTGGTCACAAGGTGGTCAGGCCGTAGTATCGCCGGTGGTCCGGCGCTGCGTGACGCAGCGACGACCGGGGTGTAGCGCAGCTTGGTAGCGCATCCGCTTTGGGAGCGGAAGGCCGCAGGTTCAAATCCTGTCACCCCGACCACTGGCCGCCCGAACAAGCGATACCCACCCGCACCGCGAAAGAGGAGTACGAACGTGAAGAGCACCGTCGAGAAGTTGAGCCCGACCCGGGTTCGCATCAACGTGGAGGTGCCCTTCTCCGAACTCGAACCCGACATCGACCGCGCGTTCAAGCAGCTGGCCAAGCAGATCCGGCTGCCCGGGTTCCGCCCCGGCAAGGCCCCCCGCAAGCTGCTGGAAGCCCGCGTCGGCCGCGGCGCGGTGCTCGAGCAGGTCGTCAACGACGCGCTGCCCGGTCGCTACAGCGAGGCGGTGACCGCGGAGTCCCTGCAGCCGATCGGACAGCCCGAGATCGAGATCACCAAGCTCGAGGACAACGAGCAGCTGGTATTCACCGCCGAAGTCGACGTCCGCCCCGACATCGACCTGCCCGACCTGGCGACACTGAAGATCATCGTCGACCCGATCAGCGTCAGCGATGAGGACGTCGACTCCGAGCTCGAGGGTCTGCAGAAGCGGTTCGGCACACTGACCGGTGTCGAGCGGCCCGCCGAGAACGGCGACTTCGTGTCCATCGACCTGTCGGCCACCATCGACGGCGAGGACGTCCCCGAGGCCAGCACCGAAGGCCTGTCGCACGAGGTCGGTTCGGGCCAGCTGATCGACGGTCTGGACGAGGCGATCATCGGTCTCAAGGAGGGCGAGATCCGCGTCTTCCCCACCACGCTGGTCGCGGGTGAACATGCTGGCCAGGAGGCGCAGGTGACCGTCACCGTCAAGTCGGTGAAGGTGCGCGAACTCCCCGAGCTTGACGACGAATTCGCTCAGCTGGCAAGTGAATTCGACACGATCGAGGAACTGCGCAGCAGTCTCACCGAGCAGGTCGCCCGGGTCAAGCGCGTCCAGCAGGCCGAGCAGATCCGCGACAAGGCGATCGAGGAGCTGCTCGAGCAGATCGAGGTGCCGCTGCCCGAGAAGGTGGTGCAGGCGCAGATCGACGACGCGCTGCACAACGCCATCCACGGGCTGGACCACGATGAGGCGAAGTTCGAGGAGACGCTCAACGAACAGGGCAGTAGCCGCGAAGAGTTCGACACCGAGAACCGCGCCAATGCGGAGAAGGCCATCAAGACGCAGCTTCTGATGGACGCCATCGCTGACAAGCTCGACATCCAGGTCGGCCAGGACGACCTGACCGAGCGGCTGGTACTGATGTCTCGGCAGTACGGCATGGAGCCCCAGCAGCTGCTGCAGATGCTGCAACAGAACAACCAGCTGCAGGCGATGTTCGCCGACGTCCGACGTGGCCTGACCGTGGCGTCGGTCGTCCACGGGGCCACCGTCACGGACACTGACGGCACGGAGATCGACACCACGGAGTTCTTCGGTCCCTCGGGCGAGCAGGCCGACGAGGTCGACGCCGAGGTCGATGAGCCCGACGAGCCCGACGAGGTCGATGATGAGTCGGGCGAGGTCGATGAGCCCGACGAGGTCGAGAGGTCGATGAGCCCGACGAGGTCGACGAAGAGTCGGGCAGTGCCGATGATGCCGACAGTCCCGAGGACGCCGAAGTTCCCGAGGACGCCGAAGTTCCCGAGGACGCAAAAGTTCCCAACGACGGCGAGGCCGACGACACCAAGTGACGCTCTGAGCGAACGGGCGCCGTCTGGGGACTCCCCGGCGGCGCGGGTTGGTTAGTGTCATTCGTAAGACGGTCACCGGTTCGGAAGCGCGCAATGGCCGGAAGTACGCAAAGGTCGGAAGTACGTAAAGAAAGCAGGTACATAGTCGTGACTGACATGCGTGGCGCCTCAGCGGGCCTCAACCTTGTCGACTCGGTATATGAGCGGTTGCTGTCCGAGCGGATCATCTTCCTGGGTTCCCAGGTCGACGACGACATCGCCAACCGGCTGTGCGCGCAGATCCTCTTGTTGTCAGCCGAGGATCCGACCAACGACATCCACCTCTACATCAACTCGCCCGGCGGCTCCATCAGCGCAGGCATGGCGATCTACGACACGATGGTGCTCGCGCCGTGCGACGTGGCGACCTATGCGATGGGCATGGCGGCGTCGATGGGCGAGTTCCTGTTGGCGGCAGGCACCAAGGGCAAGCGCTACGCGCTGCCACACGCCCGCATCCTGATGCACCAGCCGCTCGGCGGCATCACCGGCGGCGCGGCCGACATCGCGATCCAGGCCGAACAGTTCGCGGTCATCAAGAAGGAGATGTTCCGACTCAACGCGGAGTTCACCGGTCAGACCATCGAGCGCATCGAGGCCGACTCCGACCGCGACCGCTGGTTCACGGCGCAGGAAGCGCTCGAGTACGGCTTCGTCGACCACATCATCACCAGCACCAACGTCAACGGAGTCGTGTCATGACCGATCACACCGATCCTCGCCTTCAACCGCAGGCCCGCTACATCCTGCCGTCGTTCATCGAGCACTCGAGCTTCGGCGTGAAGGAATCCAACCCGTACAACAAGCTGTTCGAGGAACGCATCATCTTCCTCGGCGTGCAGGTCGACGACGCGTCGGCGAACGACATCATGGCGCAGCTGCTGGTGCTGGAGTCGCTCGACCCGGACCGTGACATCACGATGTACATCAACTCGCCCGGCGGTTCGTTCACCAGCCTGATGGCGATCTACGACACCATGCAGTACGTGCGCGCCGACATCCAGACCGTGTGCCTGGGCCAGGCGGCCTCGGCCGCGGCGGTCCTGCTGGCAGCGGGTACGCCCGGCAAGCGGCTGGCGCTGCCCAACGCCCGCATCCTGATCCATCAGCCGTCGCTGGGTGGGGTGATCCAGGGTCAGTTCTCCGACCTGGAGATCCAGGCCGCCGAGATCGAGCGGATGCGTACCTTGATGGAGGTCACCCTGGGCCGCCACACCGGCAAGGACCCCGAGGTCATCCGCAAGGACACCGATCGGGACAAGATCCTGACCGCCGAGCAGGCCAAGGATTACGGGATCATCGACACGGTGCTGGCTTACCGCAAGCTGTCGGCTCAGAACGCGTAGCCGTTGCTGTAGACCCGTATCGGGTGATCAGCACGCCCGCAGCGGTGACGATGTCGCGGAGCAAGTGGGCCATGACTCCTGAGGCGTGGTCACTGCGACGTAGTCGATGTCCTGCGCGGTATGGCTCGGCCCGATGAATTGCCGCTCGACGGCGTCGAGGTAGGCGTCGTCCGGCGTCGGGATGCTCGTCCCGCCCAGCACGAGGGCGGTCGCGTCGGCGACGACCCTACGTCTGCTGACGCACACGACTCGGTAGTCACGCCGGCAGGCGCGAAACCGACACCCAGGGCGAGGGCCAGTACACCCACATGACCGAAATGACCGACGTTCGCAGTACGTCGCCACTGCAATCTCGGCCCGGTTCAGCGGATGGCTACTCAGGTGCCGGACACATCTGCGGCGATTCGGGTGATGTCCGACGGGCGGACCCGGCAGCATCCGCCGACGACGCGCGCCCCTGCGGCAACCCACTGAGGCACCAGGTCGGCCGCCCACGATGAAGTGCCCGTCCACATCCGGCGCGGTCCGTCCCAGACCTCCCCGCTGTTCGGGTACACGACGACGGGCTTGCCGGTGACCTCCCGCGCCACGGTGACAGCCGTCAGCACGTCGCGGGGCGCGCAACAGTTCACGCCGACCGCGATGATCTCGGGCACCCCGGCCGCGACGGCGAACGCCTCGGTGAGCGGCTGGCCGGCACGGGTCGCCGAGCCGTCGATGGTGTACGACAGCCAGGCGGGTACGCCGAGTTCACGGACCAGACCGACGACCGCCTCGGCTTCGTCGATGTCGGGTACCGTCTCGATCGCCAACAGGTCGGGTGCAGCCTCGAGAATGACCTCCAAGCGGGGGCGGTGCCATGCGGCGAGCCCGGCGACGGACAGACCGTAGCGTCCGCGGTACTCCTCCCCGTTGGCCAGCGCCGCGCCGTAGGGCCCGATCGAGGCCGCCACCCATCGGCCGTCGCCGCCGAGGTCGTTGGACGCGGTCCGGGCCAACTCGACACTGCGGCGCATCAGCATGGCCGCCTGGGACCGGTTGATGCCCCGGGCGGCGAAGCCGTCGAACGATGCCTGATAGCTCGCGGTGGTGGCGACCCCGGCCCCGGCCCGGAAGAACGCGGTGTGCACCGCGGTGATCTCCTCGGGTGCATCCGCCAGCAGCCGCGCAGACCAGAGGTCGTCCGAGAGATCGTGGCCACGCGCTTCGAGTTCGGTGGCCAGGCCGCCGTCGCTCACCAGCACGGTGTCGGCAGACAGGGTGAAGCCCACGGCGTCACTGTACGAGCGATCAGCCGTTGCTGTAGACCCGCGTCGGGGTGACGAGCACGGCGGTGCGGCGCTGCTCGCGCATCGTCCGGTCGTATTCGTCCCAGTCGTCGTGGGTCCCGCCTGCGGCGGTGAAGATGTCGCGGAGCAAGCGGGGCAGCGTGTCGCCGGACCCGAGCCAGTGTTGCGGATCGTCAGGTCCCGCCAGTTCGGCGCGTCCTTCGACAGTGGCCCATCGCCACCCTTGCCGGAAGGTCACCGCGATCTGCGGCCGGGCTCGCAGGTTGGCCAGTTTCACCCTGCCGTAGGTGACGAAACCCAGTGTCGGCTGGCCGGTTTCGGGGTGGGGCAGCGGTCCGGCATTGATCAACGACGCCTGGATCGTGTTGTCTGCGCGCAGGGTCGATACCACGGCCAGGCCATGGTCATCCCTGGCCAGCCCGAAGGCGTCCTCGAGTGCGGTCATGGTCGGAGAGTACGACAGAAGCTCGATTCCGGCGGAGAGCAAATGTTGCGAACGGCGTCCGCGGAGCCTTCGCGCGTGGCAGGCTGACCGCAGTCGTGACAGTCCGTCGCGTCACAGCAAAGTGGGTCTGACAATAGGGGAGCGGCGATGACGGGGTGGGTGCGGCCTGGCGGTGCGATGGTCGTGTTGGTGGCTTCGGCGGCGGCCTGTTTGTTGACGCAGGTGGCGTCGCCCGCGGTGAGCCGCGCCGATGAGGTGTGTCCCGCCGGAATGTATTGGGACGTGTACACGGTGCAGTGTCTCTATTACGACGTGGACGTGTACGTGAACCCCCCGAATCCGATCGTCGGTCCTGTCGGACCCGTCGGTGTCGGGGGAGTTGTCGGTCCAGTAGGTGTGGGTCCAGTGGGCCCGGGACCAATAGGTCCGGGGCCGATCGGACCCGGACGCCGCTGAGGGGCAACCCTCATCCGTCGGCCGGGGGTCACCTGCTCAGCGGCGGGTACGTTGGTGTGGGATGGCTCCGTAGCGGTAACGGCGGCGACACGCCAGAGACACGGTGTTGTGTTCGTGGCCATGCGGGGCGCATCAGGCGATATGTTGACGCAACCACAGGTGAATACCACCGACGCTATTCGGCTTTATCGGTCGCACGGCCCCGGAACAAGCGGGTAGCGTCGGAGTATCGCCCGGTGCGACCCATCGAACCGATCGATCATCGACTGCCAACAGGGAAGTAGGACACCAGCACCATGGCACGCATTGGAGACGGCGCTGACCTGCTCAAGTGCTCGTTCTGCGGCAAGAGCCAGAAGCAGGTGAAGAAGCTCATCGCGGGTCCGGGCGTCTACATCTGCGACGAGTGCATCGACCTGTGCAACGAGATCATCGAAGAGGAACTCGCCGACGCTGACGATGTCAAACTCGACGAGCTGCCCAAGCCCGCCGAGATCCGGGAGTTCCTCGAGGGCTACGTGATCGGTCAGGACACCGCCAAGCGGACGCTAGCCGTGGCCGTCTACAACCATTACAAGCGCATTCAGGCCGGCGAGAAGATGCGTGATTCCCGCGCCGAGCCGGTCGAACTATCCAAGTCCAACATCCTGATGCTCGGACCCACCGGCTGCGGCAAGACCTACCTGGCCCAAACGCTGGCGAAGATGCTCAACGTCCCGTTCGCCATCGCCGACGCGACCGCGCTGACCGAGGCCGGCTACGTCGGCGAGGATGTTGAGAACATTCTGCTCAAGCTGATCCAGGCTGCCGATTACGACGTCAAGCGGGCCGAGACCGGCATCATTTACATCGACGAGGTCGACAAGATCGCCCGCAAGAGCGAGAACCCGTCGATCACGCGGGACGTCTCGGGCGAGGGCGTGCAGCAGGCACTGTTGAAGATCCTGGAGGGCACGCAGGCCTCGGTGCCCCCGCAGGGCGGCCGCAAGCATCCGCACCAGGAGTTCATCCAGATCGACACCACGAACGTGCTGTTCATCGTGGCCGGCGCATTCGCCGGGCTGGAGAAGATCGTCTCCGACCGGGTTGGCAAGCGCGGTCTGGGCTTCGGTGCCGAGGTGCACTCCAAGGCCGAGATCGACACCCAGGATCACTTCGCCGAAGTGATGCCCGAGGACCTGATCAAGTTCGGACTGATTCCCGAGTTCATCGGGCGGCTGCCCGTCGTCGCCTCGGTGACCAACCTCGACAAGGAATCACTCGTCACGATTCTGTCCCAGCCGAAGAACGCTCTGGTGAAGCAGTACACGCGGCTGTTCGAGATGGACGGCGTCGAGCTGGAGTTCACCGAGGATGCGTTGGATTCCATCGCCGACCAGGCGATCCACCGCGGAACCGGCGCCCGGGGCCTGCGCGCGATCATGGAGGAAGTGCTGCTGCCGGTGATGTACGACATCCCCAGCCGCGACGACGTCGCCAAGGTCGTGGTGACCAAGGAGACCGTCGAGGACAACGTGCTTCCGACGATCGTGCCGCGCAAGCCCTCACGTGCCGAGCGCCGCGAGAAGAGCGCCTAACCGAACCGAATGATCTGGGCCCCAATCGGGTAAGCGTGGCTGCGGACGAACCGCCACGCCGCCGAAGGAGTCCCGCAAGCCGCAGGCAGCAGCGGGTCGTCACCTGCTGACGTGGCCGCCGACTTCGCGCGTCTCATCGACGTTCTGGTGCACGGCAAGGAGGTCCGGCTCGAGGTCACGGTGCGACGCCTCGACGACGAGGACTGCTGAATCGGGTGTCGATTCCGGCAGCAATACATCGCACAGCGCACTGGCCAGACCCCACAGCAGGAACGCGCCTACCGCGAGGAACTGAAGTTCGGTAACCATGATTGAAGTCTTCTGCTGAGAACGCCGACGCGCGTGCGTAGCCGACTACTCGAATTCGGGGCAGCACTCGTCGGGGCTACGGGTGGGCGGCAGAACGGATCTGCGCATGCACTCATCGATGACTCCTACTCGTTGTGAGACTGCTGAGGAGACGTTCGCCGCACGACCTCGTCGACAAGCGCCGCGATCTCCGCCACCCCGTCGGTACGGGCGAACGCGGCTTCCAGCCTGCGGGCGTTGCGCAGGTAGCGTCCGTCGCTGCGGATTCGGTGCACCGACGCCCTGACCGCAGCCGGCGAGGGTGTCCCGGTTTTCAGGTTGATGCCTGCTCCGGACCAGGCCACCCGGGCCGCCACCTCGGGCTTGTCCTCGGTGCTGCCTGCGACGACGACCGGCACACCGGCGGCCAGTGCGCGCTGCACCGCCCCGTAGCCACCGTTGGTCACCAGGACGTCGACCTTCGGAAGCAGCACATCGTGCGGAAGATATTCGGCGACATAGGTATTGGCGGGTATGGGCACGCGGATCGCGCTGACGTCGCGGCCTCCGGTGCTGACCACCAGGGTGACATCGGAGTCGGCGAGCGCCGTGATGGTGGGTTCGATGAGGCGCGACAGATCGTGGTTGTCGACGGTGCCCTGGGTGACGTGGACGACGGGGCGGTCGCCGTCGAGTTGCGCCCACCACGGCGGTGTCACGAAGTCGTCGGACGGTCGCGGGCGCACCACACCGACGAACCGCACGCCGGCCGGCAGGTCGCTGCGCGGGTATTCGAAGCTTGGCACCGTCGGCACGATCAGCCGGTCGGCCAGCGCTCCGACATCGAGCAGCGGCACCGGAAGCCGTTGTGCGCCCAGCCCGGTGAGCATCCGGTTGGCGGCGCGTTGTGCGGTGCGCAGCAGCACTTTCTGCGACAGCATGGTGAGGCCCCGCTGCGCCATTCGGCCCGTCGCGGTGGTGGCCGGCGGCCGCCCCAGCCCGGTGGGAGCGGTGTCGCGGCTGGACAGCATGAGCGGAGTCGGTGTGTAGTACAGCACCGGCGGCAGGTCGGCGTGGCCACCCAGTAGCAGCGGCAGGATTCCGAAGAAGCCGTAGTCCACGATGATGGCGTCAAAGCGCTGTTCGGTCAGCGCTCTGCGGAGCTCGGCACTCTGGTATGGCATGGGTCGCAGGAACAGGCGGATGATGGCCCGGCTGAGCGCATCCATTCCGGAGCTGGCCGCCCGCTGCGTGGCATCAAACGGCCCCTCGTCGAAGTCTGCTGCCTGCGGCAGCGGATGCGGATGGGCCCCGATCGCTCGGATCGCTTCGGTGTGTGCCTGGCCCGTCATCACGGTGACCCGGTTCCCGCGGCTCACCAGGTCCTCGGCGACGGCGAGCAACGGGGCGATATGACCCGTCGGTGACAGCGAGGCGATGAGGACGGCAGCCATCAGCGTCGCACCTGCACTCGACCGGCCTCCGCGTTCCGCTCTGCGATCACTTCGTCGACCGCAGCGGCGATTTCGGTGACGCCGTCGCGTTTCGCGTAGGCGCTCTGCAGGCGGCGGGCCCGGTCGCGGAACGACGTTGTCGCCCAGTACCTCCCGCACCGCGCGGCGCACCTCTGCGGCGGACGGCTTGCCGGTGCGCAGATTGATTCCCGCGCCGAAGTATTCGACACGGGCGGCGACCTCCGGCTTGTCCTCGGTCTGACCCGCCACCACCAGCGGAACCCCATCGGACAGGGCGCGCTGGACGGCGCCGTAGCCGCCGTTGGTCACCATCACGTCGACCAACGGGAGCAGTACATCATGCGGAATGTACTCAGCGACATAGGTGTTCGCCGGGCAGCGGCATCCGGATCTGGGAGACGGGACGGCCGCCCGTGGTGACCACCACGGTGACGTCCTCGTCGGCCAGCGCCTCGATCGTCGGTTCGACCAGCCGAGTGAGGTCGGCATTGTCGATGGTGCCCTGCGTGACATGCACGACCGGGCGGCCGCTGCGCAACGCGTTCCACCAGGGAGGCGGCATGAAGTCGCTGCTCGGCAGCGGGTTCACCGCGCCGACGAACCGGACATGGCCGGGCAGATCGCTGCGGTGATACTCGAACTCGGGGATGGTCGGCACGATCACCCGATCGGCCAGCACCCCGGACTCCAGCACGAACGACCGGTAGCTTGGGCAGGCCCATCGCCACGAGCATCCGGTCGGCCGCCCGGTGCGCCGGCCGCAGCAGCATGCGCTGGGTCGACGACCTTGAGCACCCGGTTGCGCAGCCGGCCGACGGCCCCTGGCATCGGGGTGATGCCCGGTCCGCCGGGCGCGGTGTCCCTGCTGCTCAGAAACAGCGGGGTGGTGGTGTAGGCCAGGATCGGCGGCCGGGATGCGGAGTCGTCCGAGCAGCAGCGGCAGCACGCCCGAGGAAGAACGCGTCGGTGATGACGGCGTCGTAGCGGTTGTCGGCCAGCAGTTCCTGTAGCGCACTGAACTGGTAGGGCAGCGGGCGGACGAAGATGTGTCTCGACGTCGAAGTTGATCCGCGCGATGCCCGACGTCTCGGCGCGGCCGGGCAGGTCGGCGTCGAATGTGGAGTCGTCGTAGTCCGCACCGAGTGGCAGCGGACGGGGTTCGGCACCGACCGCGCGGATCCTGTCGGCGTGCCGGGCGCTGGTGAGGAACGTGACGCGATCGCCTCGAGCGACCAAGCCGCGCGCGACGTTCAGCAGCGGCGCGACGTGTCCGACGGGAGGGCAGGATGCGATGAGGATTTCTGGCATGCCGTCGATGCTCGGCGATCACCGGGTGTGCCCGCTTGGAGGTTGTGTGGAGAACGGGTGGAGATTGCAGGTTGATGAGCCGCTTGCGCGAAGAATAATCGATGCAGATGAGCCGCTTGCGCGAAGAAAATCACTGCAGAGCGCTGCAGCTCAGTTCTTGACGCGGTCCGGGCGCGTGTAGATGTTCATCGAATCGCCCCGCAGGAACGCCACCAGCGTGAGACCGGACTGGCTGGCAAGGTCGACAGCGAGGGAGGACGGCGCCGACACCGCGGCGAGCACCGGGATGCCCGCCATCACAGCTTTCTGGGTGAGCTCGAAGGACGCCCGTCCGCTCACCAGCAGCACGGTGCCGCTCAGCGGTATCCGGCGCTGCTCGAGCGCCCATCCGACGACCTTGTCGACGGCGTTGTGCCTGCCGATGTCTTCGCGCACCACCAGCGGGGTGCCGTCGGATGCGAACAGTGCGGCGCCGTGCAGGCCGCCGGTGGCGGCGAAAACCTTCTGCCCGTCGCGGAGCTTGGCGGGCAGCGCCGACAGGGTCTCGGCGCTGACCATCGACGGATCATCACCGGGGCAGTGCTTGCTGATCAGCCGCACCGCCTCCAGCGACGCTTTGCCGCACACCCCGCACGACGAGGTCGTGTAGAAGTTGCGGGTGGGGTCGACGTCCGGTGCAGGCACGTCGGGGGCCAGCGTCACGTCGAGCACGTTGTAGGAGTTGACACCTTCTTCGTTGGCGCCGCGGCAGTACCGCACCGACAGGATGTCGTCGCGCCGGGCGATGATCCCCTCGGTGAGCAGGAACCCTTGCGCCAGTTCGACATCCGAGCCCGGGGTGCGCATCGTGACGGTGAGCGGCACGCCGTTGACCCGGATCTCCAACGGCTCCTCGACGACCAGCGTCTCGGGCCGGGCCACCGCGTCGTCGGCGGTCACATGCCGCACGCGCCGGCGTGCCGTCACTCGTCCCATGATGATCCGCTCACCAAATCGTCTGGGGCACTTGCCGGTTCGAGGCGGATGACGACGGCTTTCGACACCGGGGTGTTCGACCCGGCGGCGACGTGGTCGAGGGGGACCAGGGCGTTCGTCTCCGGGTAGTACGCCGCGGCATTGCCGACCGGCGTCGAATACGGCACGACCCTGAAATCCTTGGCGCGCCGCTCTTGTATCTCGCCGCCCGCGGTGAACTCTGACACCAGGTCCACCCGGTCACCTTCGGCGAGGCCGAACGACGCGATGTCGGCCGGGTTGATGAACACCACCCGCCGGCCGCCCTCCACGCCGCGGTAGCGATCGCTGAGCCCGTAGATGGTGGTGTTGTATTGGTCGTGGCTGCGCAGTGTCTGCAGGACCAGCCGACCGGGAGGCACCGGCACCCACTCGAGCGGGTTCACCGCAAAATTGGCCTTCCCTGTGCTGGTGGGGAATTCGCGGGAGTCGCGGGGCCCGTGCGGCAGCTGGAAGCCGTCGGGTGCCCGCACCTTGGCGTTGTAGTCCGCGCAGCCGGGCACCACAGCGGCGATCGCGTCGCGGATCGCGTCGTAGTCGTCGTTGTACCGCTCCCACGGCACCGGGTGTGCAGGGCCGAGCAGTTCACGCGCAAGCTGGCAGACGATGGCAACTTCACTGCGCACTTGGTCTCCGGGTGGGTGCAGGCTGCCGCGGGACAGATGCACCATCGACATCGAATCCTCAACGGATACCTGCTGTTTCACGCCGTGCTGCAGATCGCGGTCGGTACGGCCCAGCGAGGGAAGAATGAGCGCGGTCCGGCCGTGGACAATGTGGCTGCGGTTCAGCTTGGTGGACACCTGCACGGTCAGCGAACAGGCCCGCAGTGCCGCCTCGGTGACCGCGGTGTCCGGCGTCGCGAGTGCGAAGTTGCCGCCCATCCCGATGAACACCTTGGCGCGGCCGTCGCGCATGGCCCGGATCGCGTCGACGGTGTCCAGGCCGTGCTCGCGCGGGCTGGTGATACCGAAGTGGGCGTCCAACGCGGCGAGGAACTGCTCCGGCATTTTCTCCCAGATACCCATGGTCCGGTCACCCTGGACGTTCGAATGTCCGCGCACCGGGCACAGGCCGGCGCCGGGTTTGCCGATCATTCCGCGCATCAGCAGCACGTTGCTGACCTCGGAGATCATCGGCACCGCGTGCTTGTGCTGGGTGAGGCCCATGGCCCAGCAGGCCACGGTGCGCTCTGAGTCGGCGACCATGGTGGCCACTCGTTCCAGCTGGGTGCGGGAGATGCCGGTGGCCTCGAGCACGATGTCGAGGTCCACCGCGCGCGCCTGTGCTTCGTACTCGGCGAAGCCGGCGCAGTACGTCTCGATGAAGTCGCGGTCGATGACGCTGCCCGGCCTGCGGTCGTCGGCCTCTAACAGCAGGCGGGCGATCCCGGCGAACAACGCCATGTCGCCGCCGAGGCGAATCTGGACGAACTCGTCAGCGATCGGGACGCCGTGACCGAGCACTCCGTGTACCTTCTGCGGATCTTTGAACCGGATGAGGCCGGCCTCGGGCAGCGGGTTGACGGCGATGATCTTCGCGCCGTTGGCCTTCGCCTTCTCGAGCACCGAGAGCATCCGGGGATGGTTGGTGCCGGGATTCTGCCCGGCGATGATGATGAGGTCCGCTCCGGTCATGTCTTCGACGGTCACCGAACCCTTGCCGATTCCGATTGATTCGACCAGCGATGCGCCCGAGGATTCGTGGCACATGTTCGAACAGTCCGGCAGGTTGTTGGTGCCGTAGCTACGTACCAGCAATTGGTAGAGGAAGGCCGCTTCGTTGCTGGTGCGGCCGGACGTGTAGAACAGCGCCTCGTTCGGGTCGTCCAGCGCACGCAGTTGGTCGGCGATCAAACGGAACGCCTCGGGCCAGCTGATCTCGCGATAGTGGTCGTCACCGGGCCTGCAGCACCACCGGGTGGGTGAGCCGGCCCTGCTGGCTCAGCCAGTACTCCGGGCGGCGTTCGAGATCGTCGATCGAGTGCCGGGCGAAGAACTCGGGCGTGACGACGCGCTTGGTGGCCTCCTCGGCGACCGCCTTGGCGCCGTTCTCGCAGAACTCGGCGAACTTGCGACCGCCCGGTTCCTCCGGCCACGCGCAACCCGGGCAGTCGAAGCCTTCGCGCTGATTCAGCCTGATCAGGGCGGCCGCCGTGCGCAGCGGGCCCATGGACTTCAGCCCGCGCTGTAGTGACACCAGCACGGCCTTGACCCCGGCCGCTTCCTGTTCCCGATCGGTGACCACCGCCGCGCGCTCGTCGTAATCCGCCTGGATGTCGCGGGTGACACCCCGACCCCTGCGTAGCCGTAGTCCCATGAAAGCCAGCGTAGGCCGCTGCGCAACGTCAGCGATGGGTAACCACGCGCTGGAAGCGGGGCAGGGTCTCGATCGCCTCGGCTACGACCTCGCGGATGAGGTCGTCGTTCACCTCGACACCGGGACGGTAGGTGATCCGCCGAGTGAACTTCGACTCAGTGGACTCGAACTCGGGGCGCTCGAACAGGCTGCCGAAGTGCACGACCAAGGCAGCGCTGCGCTTTGTCGCAGCGATCGCGCAGACCCAGTGGTCGAAGTCGCCCCCGACGGCGAACGTAAGCTGCCGCCACTTGATCGCGCAGTCCAGCGCCGTATAGGAGGACACGATCTCGACGAGGCGCTCGGCCGTCGGCTTCACCTCGATGGCGCACGCGGACAGGAAGTCGGCGGTAACCCCTTCAATCACGGCAACAGCCTACGAACGGCCCACGACAGGTGGGGTAGCGACCGACTCATCCCGTTGACGTCCACGTAACAATCCCGGAACGCAACCTTCCTAGTGTGGGCCGGTCAACTGTCCGTGAAGCAGACCTGCGGACACCAGCGGTGATAGGAACTCCATTGAGCGGAAATGCAGTACGCCTCCAGGCGATCAACAACGTCGAGGCGTACGTGCCTCCTCCCATCAGCTTCGATCCCAGGCGAGGCGCCCGGCGAGATTTTCGGTGCCAACGTTTTCACCTTGGCCGAGATGCGGCTGCGGTTGCCGAAGTCGGTCTACAAGTCCGTCGTCGCGACGATGGAGAAGGGCGCCAAGCTCGATCCGGCCATCGCCGACTCGGTCGCCTCGGTGATGAAGGACTGGGCGCTGTCGAGGGGTGCCACCCACTACGCGCACGTCTTCTACCCGATGACGGGGCTGACCGCCGAGAAGCACGACAGCTTCCTCGATCCGGTCGGCGACGGGACGACGCTCGCAGAGTTCGCGGGCAAGACCCTGATCCAGGGTGAGCCCGACGCCTCCAGCTTCCCTTCCGGCGGCCTGCGCAGCACCTTCGAGGCCCGCGGCTACACCGGCTGGGACGTCACCAGCCCGGCGTACATCCTGGAGAACCCGAACGGCAACACACTGTGCATCCCGACGGTGTTCGTCTCGATGACCGGTGAAGCGCTCGACTACAAGACGCCGCTGCTGCGCAGCCAGCAGGCCATGGGTGCCCAGGCCGAGCGCATCCTGAAGTTGTTCGGCCACAAGGACTTCGATCACATCGTGTCGTTCTGTGGCCCGGAGCAGGAGTACTTCCTGGTCGATCGGCACTTCTTCCTGGCACGCCCCGACCTGATCAACTCCGGTCGCACGCTGTTCGGCGCGAAGCCGCCCAAGGGCCAGGAATTCGACGACCACTATTTCGGCGCCATCCCCGACCGGGTGCTCGGCTTCATGATGGACACCGAGCGTGAGCTGTTCAAGCTCGGCATCCCGGCCAAGACCCGCCACAACGAGGTCGCTCCCGGGCAGTTCGAGATCGCGCCGATGTTCGAGCGGGCCAATATCGCCGCCGACCACCAGCAACTGCTCATGACGACCTTCAAGACGGTCGCCAAGAAGCACGGCATGGAATGCCTGTTCCACGAGAAGCCGTTCGCCGGTGTCAACGGGTCGGGCAAGCACGTCAACTTCTCGCTGGGCAACTCGCAGTTCGGCAGCTTGCTGGTTCCCGGTGACACCCCGCACGAGAACGCCCAGTTCCTGGTGTTCTGCGCCGCGGTGATCCGCGCGGTGCACAAGTTCTCGGGCCTGCTGCGGGTGTCGGTGGCCTCGGCCACCAACGATCACCGCCTCGGCGCCAACGAGGCCCCGCCTGCGATCATCTCGATCTTCCTCGGCGATCAGCTGGCCGACGTGTTCGAGCAGATCGCCAAGGGTGCGGCCACCTCGTCCAAGGGCAAGGGCAGCATGATCATCGGCGTCGACACGCTGCCGATCCTGCCGACCGATCCGGGCGACCGTAACCGCACCAGCCCGTTCGCGTTCACCGGCAACCGCTTCGAGTTCCGCGCGCCGGGATCCGGGCAGACCATCAACGTGCCGATGATCATCCTCAACACGATCATGGCCGACTCGCTCGATTACATGGCCACCTGGCTGGAGAAGGCCGTCGACGAGGGTGAGGACTTCGACACCGCAGTACAGAAGCTGCTGACCGAGATCATCACCGAGCACGGCGCCGTGGTGTTCAACGGTGACGGCTACTCGGAGAACTGGCAGATCGAGGCGGCCGAGCGTGGGCTGCCGAACCTCAAGACCACGCTGGACTCCATTCCGGAGCTGGTGAAGCCGGAGGCGATCGAGGTATTCGAGAAGTACGGCGTCTTCAATTCGCGCGAGCTGCACAGCCGCGAAGAGGTCCGGTACGAGATGTACGCCCTGACCGTGGCGGTCGAGGCCAAGCTGACGCTGGAGATGGGTTCGACCGTGATCCTGCCCGCGGCGGTCCGCTACCAGACCGAGCTGGCGTCCAACGTCGCGACGCTGAAGGCGGCGGGCCTGGAGCCGGATACCACGCTGTTGCAGGCGGTTACGACGCCGATCTCGGAGCTGACCGCCGCATTGGCGGCACTCAAGACGGCGATGGGCGAGCACGGTGGCGACTCCGCGGCCGAGGAGGCCGTGCATGCGCAGAGCCTGCTGGGGTTGATGGACGCGGTGCGTGCCGCTGCCGACACCCTCGAGGGCGTGGTGGCCGACGATCTCTGGCCGCTGCCGACCTACCAGGAGATGCTCTACATCCTCTGACCGCTGCTCGACGGCACCGCGACTGTGCGGTTTCATACGCCCGCCCGGCGCGTCGCGTATGAAACCGCACAGTCGTTTGAGCGAACGGCTCAGCCGGGGTCGACGATCTGCACCACACCCGCGGTGACCCCGGCGATGAACAGCCGGCCCGTCGTCGCGTCGACGCCCAGCGTGTACGGGTTCTGCACCGTCGGCACTCGCTGGACCTCCCGGGGCGTCGCGTCCGACATGTCGTAACCGATCACCTCGTTGGTTCCCGAGGACGCCACCCACAGCCTGTCCCGGGTCGGGTCATAGGTGATGCCGTATGGTCCGCCGGGCTGGGCGATTTCGGCGAGTTGACGGGGCTGGGCATCGAAGACCCGCACGGTATCCCCGCGGGTGTCGGTGGCGATCATCCGTCCGTGCCTGTCGGCGACCAGGTGCGTCGGGCCCGCACCGGCAGGCGTCGACCCGACGATGGTCAGCGAGTCGCTGTCGTACACGGTCAGGTCGTTCTTGCGGACGTCGATCAAACCCATCGCGTCGCCCACGGGCGCCAACCCGGCCGGCTGGACGCTGTCGGTGAACACCTTCACGATTTCGTCACCGCGCACGGCGGCGACGGTGCCACCCAATTCGTTGGCGACGAACACGGTGCCATTGGGGGCCTGTGCGGCGTCGTGGGGAACGGTGCCGGTGAGGACTTGCGGTTCGGCCCGGCCGCCGGGCAGCTCCACGCGCAGCAGGGCATTGGCGCTTTCCACGGGGACCAGGACAGGGCCGCCCGGGGCGGCGAGTTGTAGGTGGCGCACGAAGCCGGGCAACGCGGTGCGACCGGTGATCTCCCCGGTGTCGGCGTTGAGCAGCACGACTTCGTCGGGATCGCGCTTGGCGACTGCGACGGTGCGGGTGACCGCGTCGACGACGATGCCTTCCGGCGCCGCACCGACCGGGACGATCCGGCCGGGCACCTGCCCGGTCGGCGGGGGCGCCTGTCGTGGTTCGGCCGGTGGCGGAAGCGCGTCGGCCGGCGGGCGGCTGCCTTCGGTCGGCACGCCGGGCGGCAGGAGTCCGGTGGTCGTCGGTGTCGTCGCAGCGGCCGCCGCCGACGACTCAGCAGCGGGCTGCTCGGAGCCGCGGCTTTCCTGACCGGTGCAGCCTCCGACCAGCAGCACCAGAACGAGCAGCAGCCGATATGTCATGCTCCGGGGTTACCCCGCGCCGGAGTCACGGACGCCCTCGACGTGCGCCGTAAGAAATCTGATACACGCCGGCCTGATGTCGCCCTCCCCGGGACATCATCTTGACTACGCTGGCGAATACGCCAGCCGCCGGAAAAGAGCCGTATCACGTCCGTCGACCTGCGATTTCATTCTCCTGCGGCCGGCGTGGTCTCGTCACGATGGACGGTAGGGGAATTCGAAGCGATGGACCACCATGACGACCGCTCACGTCGGCACGCCCTTCCCGACCGGCGACCCGACTACGTTGCACCTCGACCACCTCGCGTCGAATTGCGCCAGGATTCGCTCGAGGACTTCTTGATATGGGCGGCGGGCACAGGGCTCGACGAAGCCGACGACGTCCGCCGCCTGATTGCCGACGGTGCCGACGATGGTGTGGTCGACGCGCTTTCCGGCGAACTGGATACGCGAGCGATCCAAGATATCGGGCGACACCTGACGATCTTGGCGGTGCTTGGCGAATCGCGACATTCGGCCGCTGTGACGCCCCTCGAGCGGTTCGTCTGGTCTGAAGGTTCCATCACCCAACCAGCGACCGAAGAGGACGAGCCCGCGACCGAATCGACGACAAGTGAAATGGTCAGGTGTGAACTCCAGTTCGACATGAGTTCGGCGCTGCGCGCCCGGGCGGTGGAGATGTTGGCCTACCTCGCAACGCCGGACGCGGTGCAGGCCACGCTGAATGTGGTCCGCGATCATCCCGAGGCGGGGGTCCGCCGAGCCGCGATCGACGCCCACATCTTCAACCAGGGAAGCACCGAGGAGATCCTCGAGGCTCTGGCGCCGTATGTCCGGCCCGAAGATGAGCCTTATGTGAATGTCCCGCACTGGCGGCGCGGTATGGATCCGGAGGAATTCGACAGGACCGTAGCGGAGTTGATGGCGGCCGACGGGACGCCACCACCTCCGAAGCGAGCGGAGCCCCCGATCGGCACGACCGATGCTCGGCGCCGGGCGACCGAACCGGGATCCGTGCCGAGCCATGAGGGAATGGATTCGCGCAATGTGTAACGACGGGGCGGGGGTCGAGGAACGCGCGGTCCAAGCTTTGTACGGCTGCTGGCGCGACCTCTATCTGGCCGTCTACAACATGTACGACATGACGGACGACTCGTGGGAGCCCGCTGGAAAATTCGATGCATGCAACGTGGCCAAGCCGTTTGCCAAGGTCGTCAACAGCTGGTTTCTCGTGGGCTATTGCCTCTCCGATAACTACAGCCAGCAGTGGCACTCGACGGAGGACTACGTTTCATCGATCAGTTGCTACGACAACCGCTTTCACGGGCCGTTTTACACGCGGTTCATCCAGTACAACGGTAGCCGGCCCGCAGATTCCGAGGTCCGGCGCACCGCTGCTCGCGACCGCACCAACCTGCACTGTCCGTGCTTCAATATCGGCCACACCTTCGACTCGCCATCCCTACGGGCCGCCACCGTTCTGCACGAGTCATGGCACCACTGGCAGTACGAGCACTCCTTCGACCCGTCGCATCCGTTGTGCGACAACGGAAATGAATGCGATTGGTATTACTTCCACGGCGTGGGAAGGTTCGACTTCGGAGTGATGAACACCTGGGACACCGATCCCCAGCACTTCGCGTTCCACTCGCCGTACCAGGTCATGGTCGAGTTCCTGGGCGATCTCGCGGAGTCATCTACCGCCGAAACCCCGGCGGTCGTGCGTCAGATGGCGCGTAGCGCCGGTAATTCCGTGCTCGACCAGAAATTCAAGAACGCGGTGCGATATCGCATCGGCGACCCGAGGCCGTGGTGACACCAGCCTGTCCACCCCCTTGGCAGGGGTGTTTCGGCGTATTAGCTTGAGACACAAACTATTTGGGATTGCCTAGACGTTCGCTGAATAGGTGTAGCGGCGACCCCACTCCGACCCGATCTTGATGGACGACGGACCCACGACATCGGCCGCGTCGACGGCGATGACTTCCGGCGCCGCGCCGACCGGGACGATTCGGTCGGACCGCTGGTTGGTTCGTCTGAAAACGGGGAACCTTGCAGCCGACCATGAGGACCGAAGACGGGAAGTGCACACGGTGCCGGCGCCTCCTCGGGAAGCGCTGAGTGCCGATGACGCGCTTGCGTTGCAGGGCAGGGGATTTGATTTCAGTAATGACGAGGTCGAGGCGTTCTCGGTGGATGATCGTCCCGCGTGATCGTCAACACGTCGGTATGGATCTAATTCTTTCGGAACACCGCACTCCTCGGCGAGCTGATGGGTGGCAGACGAGGCAACACAACGGATCGATTTCGAACACGGGCCCCGGAGGCACGCATGAGTCGGGGCCCACACCAGGGTCATAAGTCTCTGCTGCTAGATATCCCGGCGGCATATGTTGGCTCCATGACAGACCACGATCACCACACAGTTGTGCTCAACGAACTAAAGCCGCAGCATCGCGCTTTGCGGCAGATGATTCCCGAGGTCTACGAAGGGTTCGGCGCGCTGAGCGCGGCCGCGCTGGGCTCAGGCGCACTTGAGGCCAAGATCAAGGAACTCGTCGCGATGGTGATCGGAGTCGTCCAAGGCTGCGACGGGTGCATCGCGTCGCATGCCCGCAGCGCGGTGCGCGCGGGTGCGACCAAGCAGGAGGCCGCCGAGGTCATCGGCGTCAGCATCATGATGCATGGCGGCCCGGCCACCATCTATGGCGCCCGCGCCTACGCCGCCTTCTGCGAGTTCGCCGACACCGGCGAAGGTCAGCCGGCGTAGCGGCCGTTGATGAGGCTGGCTGACGTGTCTCGGGGGTGCTTCCGCGCGTGCACTGTTGCCGTCAGGCCAGCGCAAGGAAGAGCTTCTCGAGCTCAGCCTCGGTCATCGGTGGCGCGCCCTCGCCTGGTTCGCCGGTGGCGCATACTCGCATCCCGGTGGCGACGATCTTGAAGCCGGCGCGATCCAGAGCCTTGGACACCGCGGCGAGCTGGGTAACGACGTCCTTGCAGTCGCGGCCCTGCTCGATCATCGAGATGACGCCGGCCAGTTGACCTTGGGCGCGCCGCAGCCGGTGCAGTACCGTGGCCGCAGTGTCCTCGTCACCAATCACGTTGCTTCCCTTGTCTATAGTCGTTCGTACCATGGCACCCATGAATACGTCTGTAATGTGATCGGGTCAGCCGGTGGCAGCCCGGGCGTGCGGACCACCGACCAGTCGGCGCAGTGGGCAGAACCCAGTTCGGCTGCAGGCCAGATACATTCCCGCCGCGGTGGCAGTGAGTGCCGCGGCAGCGATTCCCACGGCCAAGTGGACTTCCTGGGCGAGGATCACCGACGACATCAACAGAACGAACCAGCCGAAGGCCTTCCGTATACGTATCGGCATCGACCAGCAGTCAGGCGAGCGCCGATCAATGCGCCGAGAACGGCCGCCGCGGTGACGGCGAACGCCAGCGTCCAGTCGATGTGAACACTCGACAGGTATCCGCCAAGCCCGGCGAAGGACTTCATCGTGATGACGACCAACGAGGTGCCGACGGCGATGGGCATTGGTAGCCCACCGAGCAGCGCAAGTGCGGGCACCACGAGGAATCCGCCGCCGGCGCCGACGAGGCCGGTCACCAGTCCCACGACGAGACCCTCGGCGACGATCTTCGCGACGGGCATGCGATGCGCGCCGTCCGACGACACGTCCTTACGACCGCGCAGCATGGCGATGGCGGTGGCGATCATCATCAACGCGAATCCGACGAGGAGCACCGACCCCGGAATGAAGCGGGCCAGGACACCGCCGAGGTAGGCGCCCGCCATGCCTGCGCCGCCGAAGATCAGGCCGGTGCGCCACTGCACGCGGCCGGCCCGCGCATGTGAGATGGCGCCGACCGCGCTGGTCACGCCGACCACCAGCAACGACGTCGCGATGGCCTGTTTGGCATCCATACCGGCCACATAGGCCAGCAGCGGAACGGTCAGGATCGAGCCGCCGCCGCCGAGCAGACCCAGGGCGACGCCGACGAACACGGCCAGCGTAACGGTCAAGGCGATCATGGCGGTTACCCGACCTTCTTGTCGGCGGAGCCAAGCAGCTGCGCGACGACGCTCTGGGCGTCGCAGGTGGCTCCGCGGTTGTAGGGCAGCTTGGACAGCAACATGCCCATGGCGCAGGTATTGGACAGCGCCGCGAACGTCAGCCCTCCGCCGACCCCGGCGGCCAGCCACTTGAGCCTCGGGACGGCCAGGCTGGCCAGGATGCTCGACAGCACCATCGACCCGGCGGCCAGCCGCACCTGACGCTCGAGGTCCCAGCGCTGCGATCCGCGGTTGACCGCGAATCCGGCCGACTCCCAGGCGACGATCCCGCCGTCGAGGATGTGCAGGTTGCACAGGCCGGCGTTGCGCAGCGTCTCCTCGGCCTGCGTGGCGCGCTGCCCCGACCGGCACACCAGGACAATCTCGTCGTCGAGGTGCTTGATGATCTCGTCACGGTGCTCGCGAAGCAGATCGAGGGGCACGTTGTAGGCCCCGGCGATATGGGCGGTCTCGAACTCGCCCGGCGTCCGCACATCCAGAACCCGCGGCGGCACCGCAAGATCCGAGGCGGTCACTGAGGTTCTTCGAATCGATTGTGGCGGGAGCGGTCATGGTGATCAGGGTCCTTCCGGCGAGGCCGGCGGTGACCTCTGCCGTACGGCCTAGATACCACCGGGGGTATATTTGAATTCATGGTACACATACCCCCATGGGTATTGTCAAACGGGAATCAAATACCCCCTAGGGTAGTTGACATACCCATAGGGGTATATGCCATGATGGCAATCACCGTAGTGGAACGAAAGGACTCGCACCATGAAATTCATCCAGTACTACTTGGATTGTCTGTCGCACGCTTCGTATCTGGTGGCTGACGAAACCACCGGGCGCGCAGTGGTTGTCGACCCACAGCGCGATATCGCCGAGTACCTGGCCGACGCCGAGGACCTCGGCTTGAGCATCGAACTCGTCATCGAGACGCACTTTCACGCCGACTTCCTGTCCGGCCACCTCGAGCTGGCCAAGGCCACCGGCGCGAAGATAGTGTTCTCCTCGATCGCCGAGACCGAGTTCGAGTCGGTGGGGGTCGCCGACGGCGAACGCTATTCGCTGGGTGAGGTCACCCTGGAGTTCCGCCACACCCCGGGACACACGCCCGAATCGCTGAGCATCGTTGTGTACGAGCACGCCGACGACGAGATCCCCTACGGAGTCCTGACCGGCGACGCGCTCTTCATCGGCGACGTGGGCCGTCCCGACCTGCTGGCCTCGATCGGATTCACCCGCGAGGAACTGGCCGACAAGCTGTACGACTCGCTGCACAACAAGCTGATGACCCTTCCCGACGCGACCCGGGTGTACCCGGCGCACGGCGCTGGCTCGGCGTGTGGCAAGAACCTGTCGACCGATCTGTGGTCGACGATGGGCGACCAGAAGGCGACGAACTACGCGCTGCGGGCGCCCGACAAGGCGACGTTCATGAACCTCGTCACCGAAGGGCAGCCACCCGCACCCGGCTACTTCGTCTACGACGCGATCCTCAACCGCAAGGACCGTGAGCTGCTGGACGAGACCAAGATGCCCGCGGCGATGACCTACGAGCAGGTACTCGAGGCGATCGACGGCGGCGCCGTGCTGGTCGATGGGCGCACCCCCGAAGAGTTCGCCCAGGGCCACCTGCGCCGCGCGATCAACGTCGGCCTCGAGGGCCGCTACGCCGAGTTCGCCGGATCGGTGCTGCCGTCCGACGTCGACATCGTTCTGTTCACCGAACCCGGCCAGGAGCTCGAAGGCAAGAACCGGCTGGCCCGGATCGGCTTCGACCGCGTGATCGGTTACCTGGCCGAGCCGTTCCAGGTGATGTTCTCCCATCAGGACGACGTGCAGGTGGCCTCGCGCTTGACGGCCAAGGCGTTCGACGAACGGGCATCAGAGCTCACCAGCCTGCAGATCGTGGACGTCCGCAACCCGGGCGAGGTCGAGGCGGGAAGCATCCCGAATGCGATCCCGATTCCGGTGGGCCAGTTGCCCGCCCGGCTGGGTGAGCTCGACCCCAGCGCGCCGACCGTCGTGTACTGCGCAGGCGGCTACCGTTCCTCGGTCGCGGCAAGCCTGTTGCGCCAGAAAGGCTTCACCGACGTGAGCGACATCCTGGGTGGCTTGGGCGCCTGGGAAGAAGCCATCCAGAACGCCTGACCGACACGAGGAGACGATCACCATGACCATCACGGCCAAACACCAGATCCTGATCGTCGGCGGCGGAACGGCTGGCATCACCGTCGCAGCACGCATGCTGCGCAACGGTTACTCCGACGTCGCGGTCATCGAGCCGTCGAGCGCGCACTATTACCAACCGCTGTGGACGCTGGTCGGCGGCGGCCAGGCGAAGGCCTCGTCGACCGAGCGTCCGGAGTCCTCGGTGATGCCCAAGGATGCCACCTGGATCAAGAACGCCGCCAACGCATTTGATCCGGACAACAACACGGTGACGTGCGCCGACGGCGCGACGTACTCCTACGACGCACTCGTCGTGTGCCCCGGTATCCAGCTCGACTGGGATCGCACCGAGGGAGTCGAGGGGGCACTCGGCAAGGACGGGGTGTCGTCGAACTACCGGTTCGACCTCGCCCCACGCACGTGGGACTTCATCCGGACCATGCGCTCGGGCAGTGCCGTGTTCACGGTCCCGTCCGGAGCAATCAAGTGCGCCGGAGCCCCGCAGAAGATCGCGTACCTGGCGGCTGACTACTGGCGAAAGCAGGGCGTGCTCAAGGATATCGACGTCCACTTGGTCATGCCGGGTGCGCGGCCCTTCGGCATTCCCGCGATCGCCGACAGCCTCGACAAGGTCATCGCCGACTACGGGATCCACCTGCACAGCAGTTCTGAGCTGACGTCGGTGGACGCCGGGGCGCGGAAAGTCGCGGTCAAGAGTGTCGGGGAGGGTGGCAGTGACTTCATGCTGCCCTACGACGTGCTTCACGTCGTGCCGCAGCAGTCGGCACCGGACTGGATCAAATCCAGCCCGCTGTCGACGGGGGACGCGGCCGGCTACGTCGAGGTCGACAAGCACACCATGCAGCACGTGCGCTACCCCAACGTGTTCAGCCTGGGTGACGCCGGCTCGACGCCGAACTCGAAGACCGGCGCCGCGATCCGCAAGCAGGCCCCCGTCGTGGTCGAAAACGTGGATTCGTTCTTGCAGGGCCGGCCGCTGGGGGCGTCGTATGACGGCTACTCGTCGTGCCCGATCGTCACATCGTCGCACGCGATGCTGCTGGCGGAGTTCGACTATGACCTGAACCTGGAGCCGTCGTTCCCGCTGCTCAACCCGACAACCCCGCACCGGGCCTACTGGTACCTCAAGAAATACGGGCTGCCGTTCATGTACTGGAACCTGATGCTCAAGGGCCTGGCCTAGTAAATCGACTGCGCGACAACGAAAGGACACTGCAATGTCAATCGTCAACCTGACCCAATCGACCTTCGAGTCGACGATCGTGGACAAACCCATCGTCCTGGTCGACTTCTGGGCCTCGTGGTGCGGCCCGTGCCGCGCCTTTGCCCCGGTCTACGACCGCTCGTCCAAGTCGCACCCTGACGTCGTGCACGCCAAGGTCGACACCGAGGCTCAGCGCGAGCTCGCCTCTGCGCTGCAGATCCAGGCGATTCCGACGGTCATGGCGTTCCGCGACGGCGTGCTCGTCCACCGCCAGCCCGGAGCCATACCGGCGGCGGCGCTCGAGGATCTGATCACTCGGCTCAAGGAGCTCGACATGGCCGAGGTGCGCGCGAAGATCGCCACGGCGAAGTCCTGACCGAAACCGAACGCTGCTAGGAGAAGCCATGTGTTACCCCGAGAAATGCCCGCGCTGCGGAAAGACCGGCTGGGTCGGCTGCGGCCAGCACGTCGACGACGTCATGCGCTCGATACCGCCGGCCCAAAGATGCACCTGCGAGCGGGATTCCACCGGGAACCAGCCAACGACAAGGAATCGATATGACAATCAGTGAGCTCTCCGCGCCGGTGGCCGGCATGCCGCGCATCGGTGACCCCGCGCCATCCTTCACCGCTGACCTGGGCCGCAACTTCGACGAGCTGTTGCGCGTCATCAAGGCCCTGCAGACCGCCGACCACTTCTCGGTGGCGACGCCGGCGGACTGGCGCCCGGGCGACCGGGTCATCGTGCCGCCCGCCGGATCCTGCGGCTCCGCCAAGGAGCGGATGGACGGCCATGTCGACGGTGTGGAGCGCGAGGATTGGTTCTTCTGTACCAAGGAACTTTCCGAGCAGGAAGTCGAGTCCGCCATTCGTGGCGCGTGATTCGTGAGCTGACGCGCAGCCCAAACCGCACCGGCGGACGAACCGGAGCCCGCCATCTGCGGGGGGAAGGCAGCGATGAACATCGGAATCGCCCTGACAATGGGCGCCGTGATCGGCGTCCTGCTGGGGCTGCTCGGCGGCGGTGGATCCATCCTCGCCGTGCCGGCGCTGGTCTACGTACTCGGACTCGGCATCGGCCAGGCGATCCCGATGTCGTTGATCGTGATCGGCATCGCGTCCGCTGTCGGTTCTGTGCCGAAAGTCCTTGCCCACCAGGTTCAGTGGCGACTGGCCGCAATCTTCGCCGCGGCAGGCATCCGGCGACCTTCCTCGGCACCGCGATCGGCAGGCACCTGCCACAGCAGGTGTTGCTGACCGGCTTCGCGCTGGTGATGGTCGTGGCGGGACTCCGGATGCTGCAGGATAAAGGGGATACCGGTACCGCCTGCACGGTGGGAGACGCCGGAATCAACTGGCGCCGCTGCGCGCCGCGATCCATCCCCGCGGGATTTCTCGTCGGGCTGCTGACCGGGTTGTTCGGTGTCGGCGGCGGGTTCCTGATCATCCCGGTGCTGGTATTGATGCTCGGCGTGGAGATGCCGATCGCCATCGGCACCTCGCTGCTGATCATCGTCGCCAACTCCGCCGCGGGAGTGATCTCCCATCTGGGCACGGCAGGTATCGACTGGCCGATCACGACTGCGTTCGTCGGTACCGCCATCGTCGGGTCACTGATCGCCGGCCACTTCGGCACCAAGCTCGACACCCACCGACTCCAGCGCTGGTTCGCCGACCTCGTCTTCGTCGTGGCGGCCTACGTGCTCGTCGACACCATCTTTGTTCGCTAGCACCCCCGAAAGGGTGGGAGCCGGATTGGCTTGTGGCGCTTATGCTTCGCCACTGACGGTGAGCCGCACGAGTTCGGTCCGCGACGATATTCCCAGCTTCGCGAAGACCTTGTGCAGGTGATAGTCGATTGTGCGGGCGCTCAGGAACAACTGGGCTGCGATCTCTCGGTTGGTTCCGCCCGCCCCGACGAGCCGGACGATCTGCAACTCCTGAGGAGTCAGCTGACTGAGCGTGCTCGGGTCGCGCTTGCGGGCCGTCTCGCCGGTGGCCAGCAACTCAGCGCGCGCGCGGTCCGCCCAGGGCGCTGCGCCCAGGCTCTCGAACGCTTCGTGAGCTGCCCGCAGATGGGTACGGGCTTGTATGCGATTGCGCCGCCTGCGCAGCGATTCCCCGTACAGCAGTTCGGTGCGGGCAGCGTCGAACGGTCTGCCGCTCTGGGCGTGTAGCGCAGTGGCCCGCTCGAAGTGGTTGTCGGAGTCGGACGGGTCGAGCAATGCGTCGCACCGGGCGGCGAGTGCCAACGCCCAGGACGCCTTCATGTTCGTCGCCCATGCACGTAACATCGCCGCGACGTCCGCGGCCTGTTGGTCGCGGCCAGAGCGGACTGCGACCTCCACGAGGTCGGCCGCGGCGAAGGTCTTGACCAGCTGATGGCCCTCGCCCGGGCCCGCGCCGATCATTGCGTTCAGCCGGTCGAATGCCTCGCCGGGCCTGCCCATCCCGAGGTCCAGCAGTGCCAGCGCCCACGAGGCGATCGCTGCCTGGGGCCCCAAGCGGTGGCCGATCGCGCGTGACAGGGCGGCCGCAGCCGCGGCGCGACAGTCCTGTTCTCGACCCTGCACTGCCGCGACCCATGCCAGGACGCTTCGGTGATGGGCGGCGGGGTTCTCCTGGCCGGTATCGAGCGCAAGTCGCATCCCCTCGGTTGCGTTGGCTGTCGCGGAGTCGTACCGCCCTGTCCACGCCTGTAGCGCGGACAGTGGCCCCAGCAGCATCGGCAGCGTGTTGACGGCGCCGTCCGATCTGGCGCAGCCAACGGCCCGCTCGAAGAGCTCCAGCGCGCCGGCATCGTCACCGGTGAACAACGCAACGCTGGCTGATTGGCCGAGCGAGCTTGGTTCATTGGCCTTTTCGGCGGATTTCGCGGCGCACAGCAGTGCGGCGGCGGCCGCCTCGGTGTCTCCGCTCAGGAGCCGTTCGAGGCCCAGAACCAGTGTGGCGGTGACGGCCGTAGCATCCGTCGGCTCCGGAAGGCCCGCAAGCCGCCGGGCCGCCTCGCTCAGGCGTGGGATATTGCCACTCACCCAGGCGATCTGGCCCGCCTCGGCGAGGATCGCGGCCGCCGTCGTCGGTGCCGACTCGGCCACCAGTTCGGCCCCGGCGAGCAGGCTCGCGTATGCCGCGATCGGCTCGCCGCACGAGAATTCGATGGACCCGCGCAGCCGGGCGATCCCAGCCCGCAACTCCTTGCCGGACGCCAGGGGTGCAGCGGTGTCGAGCAGCCCACGGGCTCGTTCGGGCTTGCCCGCCTGCCAGCACGCGCGAGCCGCTTCCAATAGGCGCGCGGCCTGCGGCTCGGGGTCGGGCGTCAGTTCGGCGGCACGCGCGAAAGCCGTTGCCGCGGCGGCATAGCCACCTCGGTCCAGTGCCCGCCGGCCGACATCTTCTAGCTGCGATGCCAGCGATTCATCGGGGCCGACCGCCGCAGCGGATAACTGCCACGCCCGTCGGTCGGCGTCCTCAGCACGGGCAAGCACCGCCGCCAGCGACTGATTGGCCGCGCGCCGTTTCAGAAACGTCGCACCCCCGTAGACGGCGGAACGCATCAGCGGGTGGCGGAACACCACCCGGTTGTCGACGACGGTGACCATCCCCGCCCGCTCTGCGTCTTCCAGAGCGCCGGTTCCGGCCCCGACAAGTGCCGCTGCCGCCAACACCGCCCGCAAGTCTCCGGTGTGTTCGGCGGCGGCCAGCAACAGCATCGTCTGGGTGTCTTCGGGAAGCCGGCGGACCTGGGAGAGGAACACCTGCTTCAGTCGTTCGCCGGTCGGGATCAGGCCGGGTAGCGGTGCGCGACCGGCGAGTTGGTCGGCGCTCAACGACCTCGGCAGTTCCCGCAGGCCCAGCGGGTTGCCCGCGGCGCCGGCGATCAGCAGGTCCCGGACATGGGGGTCGATCACAAGACCGTCTTCGAGCAGCGAGAGTGCGGCACTGGGATCGAGTCCGGTCAAACGCAGTTCGGGCAGGGCTGCGGAGCCAAGCACCTCCGTCTCGTGATCGCGGACCCCGAACAACAGCAGCACGCCCTCGGCCTCCAATCGGCGTGCAACGAATGTCAGCGAGTCGGCCGACGGACCGTCGAGCCACTGCGCATCGTCGATGACGCACAGCACCGGCTGTGTCTCGGCGACGTCGGAAAGCAGACTCAGGATGCCGAGCGACACCAGGAATCGGTCGTGGCCGGCCCCCGGGCCCATGCCGAATGCCGCTTCGACGGCGGTGCGCTGTTGCTGCGGGACACCGTCGAGGTGCGCGCGGACCGGCCACAGCAGTTGCTGGACGGCCGCGAAGGGGAACTCCGACTCGGATTCGATGCCGGTGCCGCGCAGAACCTGGAACCCGGCCGCGTTCGCCGCGGCGTAATCCAGCAGCGCGGATTTGCCGATACCCGCCTCGCCGCGGAGCACCAGCGAACCGCTCTGACCAGCGCGAACCTCCGCGAGCATCGCGTCGATGCGTGCACACTCCAGCTCGCGGCCGCGTAGCATCTCCGCATCGTACGGTCGCAGCCACCGGTGAAGACTGGTGATCTCACCGATTCGACCGGTGTCTCCGCGGGGGATCGTGGTGCTCAACAAGGAACGATCCCCGTTGATTGGAGAACACCATGGACCACCCCGACGTCGTCGTCATCGGTGCCGGACCGACCGGACTGATGCTCGCATGCGAACTGGCCTTGGCCGGTGTCCGTTGCCGCATTCTCGAGCGCCGCAGCGAACAGCCGAACATCACCCGCGCGTTCGCGGTGCACGCCCGCACCCTCGAGCTGCTGAATGCCCGCGGCATGGCCGACGCTCTGGTGCCCAGAGGCGTACCGATCCGCTCGGTGGCGCCGGCGCCGGGCGCCCTGCTCGACCTCGGCGAATTCGAGACGGACTACCCGATGGTGCTGATCGCGCCGCAGAGCGCCACCGAGCACGTGCTGGAAGAGCGCGCGGTGCGTCTCGGGGTGCAGATCGTCTACGGCGCCGAACTGGTCGGGCTGCGCCAGGACGCCGACGGCGTGGACCTCGACATCAGGGTGGACGGCGCCGCGACGACCGAGCGGGCGGCGTACGTCGTCGGCTGTGACGGCTCGCGCAGCGCCGTCCGGCGCCTGATCGGGGTGGACTTCGTCGGCGAGCGGTATCCGACACACATCCTCCTCGCCGACGTGCAGCTTCCGAATCCACCCGAGGAAGCGATGTTCGCGCGGAACAACGATGAGGGCGTCGTGTTGTGCGTGCCGTTTGGCGACGGTTGGTACCGCGTGATTGCCTGGGACCGGCTGCGGGAGCAGGCACCGCTCGACGAGCCGGTCACCAGTGCCGAAATGCGTTCAGCCTTTCTCCGAATCGCCGGAGACGACTTCGGGATGGGGGAGCCGCGGTGGAGTTCGAGGTTCCTCAGCGAACACCGGCAGGCGCGGCACTACCGGGTGGGTCGAGTTCTGCTGGCGGGGGATTCCGCGCACGTGCACTCGCCCCTCGGTGGGCAGGGGATGAACACCGGTATCGGTGACGCGATGAATCTGGGCTGGAAACTGGCTGGCGCCGTTCATGGTTGGGCTCCGTCGTGGCTGCTGGATAGCTACGAATCGGAGCGGCATCCGGTGGGCGCGCTGGTGCTGAGGATGACCGACACGTTCAACCGGATGATGGTCGGCAACTCGCGGGTCGGTCGCGCAGCTCCGCGGCTGTTGATCGTGTCGCTCTTGCGAGTTCGGCCGATGCGACTGTTCATCGGTGGCAGGTTGACGGGTCTGGGCATCGCGTATCCGCCCCGCGAGCGGGGGGCGCACAAATGGGTCGGCCGCCGGATGCCCGACGCACGTTGCACAGGAGGGCGGCTGTACGAACTGTTACGCGACGGCCGGTTCGCGCTGGTGTCGGGCGCAGGCGTACCCGGAGCGGAGCGGGTGGGTGCACGGTGGTCAGACCGGGTCCAGGCAGTGCACCGTGAAGACGCGGATCTGCCCGCGGTGGTGCTGGTGCGCCCAGACGGCTACGTCGCCTGGGCGTCGGACAATCCCACTCCGGCCGCGATCGAGGCGGCGGTAACGGGGTGGTGTGGCATGGCGGCGTTCGCGCAACGCTAGGGGATCAGAATGCCTGTGTGGGTGCGGGATAGAGCACTCGCTATATCCACCCGCTGGCCAACGTCTGGTGCGCCAGCCCAGTCAGACGCCGAGGGTACGTTGCGCCCCCTCTGGGCGGCGGGGCACGGTGCACGACCAGGATGCCGACACGGTGAATGCTTTGAAGGAGGAACTGCTCGAAGCCGCCCGCGGATGCGGTCGTCGGCGCCCGCGCTGAATCGGGAGCAGACCCCACGATCGTCGACGGCGTACTACGCCGACTCGACGCCCGCGGCACCGACGGCTGAGGGTTGGCCGCTTCCGGCGCGGAACACCAGGGCCTTAAGTCTCTGCTGCTTGATACCCCCGCGGCCTACGTTGGGCGCATGACAGATCACGATCACCACACCGTTGTGCTCAACGAACTGAGACCGCAGCATCGCGCGTTGCGGCAGATGATTCCCGAGGTGTACGACGGGTTCGGCGCGCTGAGCAAAGCGGCGCTGGGCTCAGGCGCACTTGACGCCAAGATCAAGGAACTGATCGCGATGGTGATCGGCGTCGTCCATGGCTGCGACGGGTGCATCGCTTCGCACGCGCGCGGCGCGGTCCGCGCGGGTGCGACCAAACAGGAGGCCGCCGAGGTCATCGGCGTCAGCATCATGATGCACGGCGGGCCGGCCACCATATATGGCGCCCGCGCCTACGCCGCCTTCTGCGAATTCTCCGACGAGGGTGACGGTCAGCCCTCGTAGGCGGCAGCGGTGGCCGGCTCACCGAGGTCGGGGTCCCACGGTTGGGTGTGAAGCAGGATGTCAACTGCCTGACGGTCGCCCTGCGGCCTGAGGAGATGGGTGCGCTCGGCGGCGCCGAGCCCCACGGATGCTCGGCGGCGGCGTAGCGTGCGTCCCAGGATGTCGAGTCCATCGGTCTTGCCTTTGGTCGAGGGTGCGGTTTCCCGCGGGTGCCATGCAGCTGTCAAGCCAGGGCGAGAAAAAGCTTCTCGAGCTCGGCCTCGGTCATCGGCGGGGCGCCCTCGCCGGTTTCGCCGGTGGCGCATTCCCGCATCCCGGTGGCGACGATCTTGAAGCCGACGCGGTCCAGGGCCTTGGACACCGCGGCGAGCTGGGTAACGACGTCCTTGCAGTTGCGGCCCTGCTCGATCATCGAGATGACGCCGGCCAGTTGACCTTGGGCGCGCCGCAGCCGGTTCAGTACCGTGGCCGCGGTGTCTTCGTCACCAATCATGTTGCTTCCCTTGTCTTTGCTTCGTTCGTGCTACGGCACTCATGGATTTGTGTATGTGATCGGGTCAGCCGGTGGCCGCCCGGTCGCGCGGACCACCGACGAGCGGCGCAGTGGACAGAACCTGTTTCGGTTGCAGGCCAGATACATTCCCGCGGCGATCGCGGTGAGCGCCGCGGCAGCGATTCCCACCGCCAGGTGGACCTCCTGGGCGAGGATCACCGACGACATCAACAGAACGAACCAGCCGAAGGTCTTCCGTAACGCATCGGGATCGACCAGTGCGGTCAGGCGCGCGCCGATCAATGCGCCGAGCACTGCGGCCGCGGTGACGGCGAGCGCCAGCGTCCAGTTGATGTGCACACTCGACAGGTATCCGCCGAGACCGGCAAAGGACTTCATCGCGATGACGACCAACGAGGTGCCGACGGCGATGGGCATCGGGAGCCCGCCGAGCAGCGCAAGCGCGGGCACGACGAGGAATCCGCCGCCGGCGCCGACGAGGCCGGTCACCAGCCCCACGACAAGACCCTCGGCGAGGATCTTCGGGACGGGCATGCGATGCGTTGTGTCCGGCGCGGCCACATCCTTGCGACCGCGCAGCATGGCGATGGCGGTGGCGATCATCATCAGCGCGAAGCCGATGAGCAGGACCGACCCTGGAATGAACCGGGCCAGGACTCCGCCGAGGTAGGCGCCCGCCATGCCCGCGCTGCCAAAGATCAGGCCCGTGCGCCACTGCACGCGGCCGGCCTGCGCATGTGAGATGGCGCCGACCGCGCTGGTCACGCCGACGACCAACAACGACGTGGCGATGGCCTGTTTGGCGTCCATGCCGGCCACATAGGCCAGCAGCGGAACGGTCAGGATCGAGCCCCGCCGCCGAGCAGACCGAGGGCGACGCCGACGAACACGGCCAGTGCAATGGTCAAGGCGATCATGTCGGTTACCCGACCTTCTTGTCGGCGGACCGAGCAGCTGTGCCACGACGCTCTGGGCGTCACAGGTGGCACCGCGGTTGTAGGGCAACTTGGACAGCATCATGCCCATGGCGCAAGTATTGGACAGCGCCGCGAACGTCAGCCCGCCGCCGACACCTGCGGCCAGCCACTTGAGCCTCGGGACGGCCACGCTGGCCAGCACGCTGGACAGCACCATCGACCCAGCGACCAGACGCACCTGGCGTTCGAGGTCCCAGCGCTGCGATCCGCGGTTGACCGCGAAACCCGCCGACTCCCAAGCGACGATGCCGCCGTCGAGGATGTGCACGTTGCACAGGCCCGCGTTGCGCAGGGTCTCCTCGGCCTGCGCGGCGCGCTTCCCGGACCGGCACACCAGGACGACCTCATCGTCGAGGTGCTTGATGATCTCGTCGCGGTGCTCGCGAAGCAGATCGAGCGGCACGTTGTAGGCCCCGGCGATATGGGCGGTCTCGAACTCGCCCGGCGTCCGCACATCCAGAACCCGCGGCGGAACCGCGGATCCGAGTCGGTCACTGAGGTTCTGCGAATCGATGGTGGCGGGAGCGGTCATGGTGATCAGCGTCCTTCCGGCTGCGCCGGCGGGGCCCTAAGCCTCTAGGCTCTGGATACCGCCGGGGGTATATCTGATCGCAATGGTACCCATACCCCCATGGGTATTGTCAAGCAGGGAATGTCATACCCCCCAGGGTAGTTGACATACCCAGGGGGGTATATGCCATGATGGCATTACCGTAATGGAACGAAAGGACTCGCATCATGAAATTCATCCAGTACTACTTGGATTGTCTGTCGCACGCTTCGTACCTGGTTGCTGACGAAACCACCGGGCGCGCAGTCGTTGTCGACCCGCAGCGCGATGTGGCCGAGTATCTGGCCGACGCCAGGGAGCTCGGCTTGACGCATCGAACTGGTCATCGAGACGCACTTCCACGCCGACTTCCTGTCCGGCCATCTCGAGTTGGCGAAGGCGACCGGCGCGAAGATCGTGTACTCCTCGGTCGCCGAGACCGAGTTCGAGTCGGTGGGCGTTGCCGACGGCGAGCGCTATTCGCTGGGGGAGGTGACGTTGGAGTTCCGCCATACGCCGGGACACACGCCGGAGTCGTTGGCGATCGTGGTCTACGAGCATGCCGGCGACGAGGTCCCGTACGGGGTGCTGACCGGCGATGCGCTGTTCATCGGCGACGTCGGCCGGCCCGACCTGCTGGCGTCGATCGGCTTCACCCGCGAGGAGCTGGCCGACAAGCTCTATGACTCGTTGCACGACAAGTTGATGACGCTGCCCGACGCCACCCGGGTGTATCCGGCGCACGGTGCGGGCTCGGCGTGCGGCAAGAACCTGTCCACCGACCTGTGGTCGACGATGGGTGACCAGAAGGCGACGAACTACGCGCTGCGGGCCCCCGACAAGGCGACGTTCATGAACCTCGTCACCGAAGGACAGCCACCGGCGCCCGGTTACTTCGTCTACGACGCGATCCTCAACCGCAAGGACCGTGAGTTGCTGGACGAGACCAAGATGCCGGCGGCAATGACCTATCAGGCGGTGCTCGAGGCGATCGATGGAGGAGCCGTGTTGGTCGACGGGCGTACACCTGAGGAGTTCGCCCAGGGCCACCTGCGCCACGCGATCAACATCGGCCTCGAGGGCCGTTACGCCGAGTTCGCCGGCTCGGTGCTTCCGTCCGACATCGACATCGTCCTGTTCACCGAACCGGGCCAGGAGCTCGAGGGCAAGAATCGGCTCGCCCGGATCGGCTTCGACCGGGTGATCGGTTACCTGGCCGAGCCGTTCCAGGTGATGTTCTCCCACCAGGACGATGTCCGGGTGGCCTCGCGGTTGACCGCCAAGGCGTTCGACGAACGGGCATCGGAGCTCACCAACCTGCAGATCGTCGACGTCCGCAACCCGGGTGAGGTCGAGGCGGGAAGCATCCCGAACGCGATCCCGATCCCGGTGGGCCAGTTGCCTGCCCGGCTGGGCGAACTCGACGCCACCAAGCCGACCGTCGTGTACTGCGCAGGCGGCTACCGGTCCTCGGTCGCGGCAAGCCTGTTGCGCCAGCACGGTTTCACCGACGTCAGCGACATCCTGGGCGGTTACGGCGCCTGGGAAGACAGCCATCCAGAACGCCTGAGCGATCCAAGGAGCCCATCACCATGACCATCACGGCCAAACACCAGATCCTGATCGTCGGCGGCGGAACGGCCGGCATCACCGTCGCCGCACGCATGCTGCGCAAGGGCTACACCGACGTCGCGGTCATCGAGCCGTCCACCGCGCACTACTACCAACCGCTGTGGACCCTGGTCGGCGGCGGCCAGGCGAAGGCGTCGACGACCGCGCGTCCGGAGTCCTCGGTGATGCCCAAAGGCGCCACCTGGATCAAGACCGCCGCCAACGCGTTCGACCCTGAGAGCCAACACGGTCACGTGCGCCGACGGAGCGACCTACGCCTACGACGTGCTCGTCGTGTGCCCCGGTATCCAGCTCGACTGGAACCGCACCGAGGGGCTCGAAGACGCGCTCGGCAAGGACGGGGTGTCGTCGAACTACCGGTTCGACCTGGCGCCGCGCACCTGGGAGTTCATCCGGACCCTGCGTTCAGGCAGCGCCGTGTTCACGGTTCCGTCCGGGGCGATCAAGTGCGCCGGCGCGCCGCAGAAGATCGCCTACCTGGCGGCTGACTACTGGCGAAAGCAGGGCGTGCTCAAGGACATCGACGTCCACCTCGTCATGCCGGGCGCGCGGCCCTTCGGGATCCCGGCGATCGCCGACAGCCTCGACACCGTCATCGCCGACTACGGCATCCACCTGCACAGCAGTTCGGAGGTGATGTCGGTGGACGCCGGCGGCGCGGAAGGTCGCGGTCAACAGTGTCGGCGAAGGTGGCAGCGACCCCATGCTGCCCTACGACATGCTTCACGTCGTGCCGCAGCAGTCGGCGCCGGACTGGATCAAATCCAGCCCGCTGTCGACAGGGACGCGGCCGGCTACGTCGAGGTCGACAAGCACACCTTGCAGCACGTGCGGTACCCCAACGTGTTCAGCCTCGGTGACGCCGGCTCGACGCCGAACTCGAAGACCGGCGCCGCGATCCGCAACAGGCCCCCGTCGTGGTCGACAACATCGACTCGTTCCTGAACAACCGGCCGCTGCAGCGCGTCGTACGACGGATACTCGTCGTGCCCGATCGTCACCTCGTCGCACGCGATGCTGCTGGCGGAGTTCGACTATGACCTGAACCTGGAACCGTCGTTCCCGCTGCTCAACCCGACCACGCCGCACCGGGCCTACTGGTACCTCAAGAAATACGGGCTCCCCTTCATGTACTGGAACCTGATGCTCAAGGGCCTGGCCTAGCAATGCGATTGCGACACAACGAAAGACACTGCAATGACAACCATCAACCTGACCGAGTCGACCTTCGAAACGACGATCGCCGAGAACCCCGTTGTGCTGATCGACTTCTGGGCCTCGTGGTGCGGCCCGTGCCGCGCCTTCGCCCCGGTCTACGACCGCTCGTCGCAATCGCACCCCGACGTCGTGCACGCCAAAGTCGACACCGAGGCTGAGCACCAACTCGCCGCGGTGAAGTCCTGACCGAAACCGACCGCTGCTAGGAGAAGTCATGTGCTACCCCGAGAAGTGCCCCCGCTGCGGAAAGACCGGCTGGGCCGGCTGCGGCCAGCATGCCGACGACGTCATGCGCTCGATACCCCCGGCCCGGAGATGTACCTGCGAGCGGGATTCCCCCGAGAACCATCAGAAGACAAGGAATCGACTATGACAACCAGTGAGCTCTCCGCAGCTGTGGCCGGCATGCCGCGCATAGGTGACCCCGCCCCGTCCTTCACCGCTGAGACCACCCAGGGAAGGATCAACTTCCCGGCGGACTACCTGGGCAAGTGGGTCATCTTCTTCTCCCATCCCGCCGACTTCACCCCGGTCTGCACCAGCGAGTTCATGACCTTCGCCACGATGCAAGAGGAGTTCGCGGCCTACCACACCCAGTTGGTCGGCCTGTCGGTCGACGGACTCTACAGCCACATCGCCTGGCTGCGAACGATCAAGGACAAGATCTCCTTCCGGGACATGAAGGACGTCGAGGTCACGTTCCCGCTCATCGAGGATGTGTCGATGAAAATCGCTGAGATGTACGGAATGATCATGCCGGGGGAGGATTCGACGAAGGCCGTGCGCGCAGTGTTCGTCGTCGACCCCACGGGCACGATTCGCGCCGTCATCTACTACCCGCTGAGCCTCGGTCGTAACTTCGACGAGTTGCTGCGCGTCATCAAGGCCCTGCAGACCGCCGACCACTTCTCGGTGGCGACGCCGGCTGATTGGCGCCCGGGCGACCGGGTCATCGTGCCGCCAGCCGGATCCTGCGGCTCCGCCAAAGAGCGGATGGACCGCCACGTCGACGGAGTCGAGTGCCAGGATTGGTTCTTCTGTACCAAGGAGATCACCGAGCAGGAGGTCGAATCCGCTATTCGTGGCGTGTGATTCGTGAATCGACGCGCAGCCCAGACCGTACCGGCGGACTAACCGGAGCCCGCCATCTGCGGGGAAAGGCAGGCCATGAACATCGGAATCGCCCTGGCACTGGGCGCCGTCATCGGCGTCCTGCTGGGGCTGCTCGGCGGCGGTGGATCCATCCTCGCTGTGCCGGCGCTGGTGTACATACTGGGACTCGGCATCGGCCAGGCGATTCCGATGTCATTGATCGTGATCGGCGTCGCCTCCATCTTCGGCGCTGTCCCGAAAGTCCTTGCACACCAGGTCCAGTGGCGACTCGCCGCCATTTTCGCCGCGGTAGGCATCCCGGCGACCTTCCTGGGAACCGCGATCGGCAGGCACCTGCCGGAGGCGGTGCTGCTGACCGGCTTCGCGCTGGTGATGGTCATGGCGGGAATCCGGATGCTGCAGGACAACGGGGACACCGGTACCGCCTGCACGGTGGGAGACGCCGGCATCAACTGGCGCCGTTGCGCCCCGCGATCCATCCCCGCGGATTTCTCGTCGGTCTGCTGACCGGCTTGTTCGGCGTTGGAGGCGGTTTCCTGATCATTCCGGTACTGGTGCTGATGCTCGGCGTGGAGATGCCGATCGCCATCGGTACCTCACTGCTCATCATCGTTGCCAACTCCGCCGCCGGCGTGGTCTCCCATCTCGGTGCGCCAGGAATCGACTGGCCGATCACCACGGCGTTCGTCGGCACCGCCATCGTCGGATCATTGATCGCGGGCCACATCGGCACCAAGCTCGACACCCATCGGCTGCAGCGGTGGTTCGCCTACCTCGTCTTCACGGTGGCGGCCTACGTGCTCGTCGACACCATTTTCCTTCACTAGCAACGCGAGGTGTGCAGGCAGGGCTTCCTTCCCGACGAGCGCTAGCTTAGTCCCGCGACTCAGCGTCGCGTGGACAGCACGCGCCGTGTCGACTCGGCGGCAAGCTTCAGCGCGTCGCCTACCGGCAACGCCCGGAATGATGTGGACAGAATCTCCACGCCCCAGGGCCCGTCGAACCCGAGTTCGCGAAGCACCGCGACGAGGCCGGTGAGGTCGAACGTGCCGTCACCGCAGAGCAATCGGTTGTCCACGGTGTCTTCGAAGAGGGATCCGACCGGCTCTTTGGCGGCGTCGTCGAGTTCGACCCCGAAGATCAGCTCAGGTGTCAGCGCGGCGCGCAGTTCGTCCAGGCTGGTACCCGCCCGGAACACGTGCCAGGCGTCGACCAGCAGTCCGACAGCGGAATGCTCAGCAGCCGCAATGATTTCGGCCCCCATCGGGACGGTCGAGATGATGGAGAACGGCATGGTTTCGATGGCGATCCTGGTGCCGTGGTCGACGGCCTGATCGGCGAGCTCCCGCAGGGGCTCGATGAGCATCTCGGGATGCGACGTGCATGGCCCCAACTCCGAACCGATCTTGATGAACGACGGCGCCAGCACGTCGGCCGCCTCGAACAGCAGGTCGCGAACGCCGTACGAGTTACCCGGCTCGCCGCAGGGGATCCACCACCGCTCGATCAGCTCGATTTCGACGTGCGTGAGTCCAGCGTTCGCGATCAGCTCGCGCAGACCAGCGAAACCGATGGAGTCACGCACGACCGCGAGGTCAGCGGCGATGAGCCCCATGCCGCGGAAACCCGCGTCTGCCACGGCCGCAACGCGTTCCGCGATCGGTACCGGGCTGACCGAAGGCGTCCGCCTCGGCGAGGTGTCACCGGCGCTGGTCCATGCGGTCGCGACAAGTGTCGGTTCTGCCATGCCGTCCTTTCAGACGCCGAGAGTGCAGTTGTTGACGGCGCTACTCGCTGAACGTGTACGACAACTGCACTCTCGGCAAGTCTGCTCTACTGGTTCTGCGGGAAGCCGAGTTCGATGCCGCCGTGGCTGGGGTCGAGCCAGCGGCTGGTGATGGCCTTCTGGCGGGTGAAGAACTGCACGCCGTCCATGCCGTGGGCGTGGCTGTCGCCGAACAGCGAGGCCTTCCAGCCGCCGAAGCTGTAGTAGGCCATCGGCACCGGGATCGGCACGTTGATGCCGATCATGCCGACCTGCGACCTCGTTCTGGAAGCGCCGGGCCGCGCCGCCGTCGTTGGTGAAGATCGCGGTGCCGTTGCCGTAGGGGTTGGAGTTGATCAGATCCAGTGCCTCGTCGTAGGTTTCGACGCGGACGACCGAGAGCACCGGGCCGAAGATCTCGTCGGTGTAGACGCTCATCTGCGGGGGTGACGTGGTCGATCAGGGTGGGGCCCAGCCAGAAACCCTCGGCCCCGCCGTTCGCCGAGACGTTGCGGCCGTCGACGACGATCTTGGCGCCGTCGGCCTCGCCGGCGTCGATGTAGGAGGCCACCTTGTCGCGGTGGGCCTTGGTCACCAGCGGGCCCATGTCGGAGTCCTTGGTGCCGTCACCGATCTTCAGCGGCGTGGTGCGCTCGGCGATCTTGGCGACCAGGTCGTCGGCGATGGGTCCGACCGCCACAGCGGCCGAGATGGCCATGCAGCGTTCGCCTGCGGAGCCGAAGCCGGCGTTGACCATCGCGTCGGCGGCCAGGTCCAGGTCGGCGTCGGGCAGGATCACGGCGTGGTTCTTGGCGCCGCCGAGGGCCTGGACGCGCTTGCCTGCGGCGGTGCCGGTGGCGTAGACGTACTGGGCGATCGGGGTGGACCCGACGAAGCGACATCGACTTGACCTTCGGGTTGGTCAGCAGTTCGTCGACGGCGGTCTTGTCGCCCTGCAGCACGTTGAACACCCCGGCGGCAGGCCGGCTTCGGCCCACAGCTTGGCGATCCACAGCGATGCGCGTGGGATCCTTCTCCGACGGCTTGAGCACGACGGTGTTGCCGGTGGCGATGGCGATGGGGAAGAACCACATCGGCACCATGGCGGGGAAGTTGAACGGGCGAGATGACGCCGACCGACGCCCAGGGGCTGGCGGATCGAGTAGACGTCGACCTTGGTCGAGGCGTTCTCGGTGAACCCGCCCTTGAGCAGATGCGGGATACCGCAGGCGAACTCGACGACCTCCTGGCCGCGGCTGACCTCGCCGAGCGCGTCGGAGACCACCTTGCCGTGCTCGCTGGTGATGATCTCGGCGAGCTCGCCCTTGCGCTCGTTGAGCAGCTCCCGGAACTTGAACAGGATCTGGGTGCGCTTGGCCAGCGAGGTGTCGCGCCACGCCGGGAACGCCGCGGCGGCGGCGTCGATCACCGCGCGGGCATCCTCGACGCTGGCCAGCGCGACCTCACCGGTGACCTCACCGGTGGCCGGGTTGGTCACGGGCGCGGTGGTGCTGCTGGTGCCCGCGAAGGCCTTGTTGTTGACCCAGTGGGCGATGGTGTTGGGCGAAGTCATTTCGGTTCTCATTTCTTGTATTTGGAGACGTAGTCGGTCATGGTCTTCAGTTGGTAGCGCGAGACGTCGTGCGGCGTTCTCGTCCTCGGCGAACACCGACGACACCATGACGGTGTCCGGGCGGTCGTAGAATCCGATCTCGGCGAGGCCGCCGAAGAACTCATCCCAGTCGACGTCGCCGTCGCCGATCTTGAGGTGCTGGTGCACCCGAGCCGGGTTGCCCGGCGGGTTCGTGATGTAGCGCAGCCCGTGGCTGCGGTGGTGGTCCATGGTGTCGGCGACATGCACCAGGCGCAGCTTGTCGCCGGCGGCCCGCATGATCGACGTCATGTCGCGCCCCGCATGTGAAAGGTGTGGCACGCGACGTAAACCATCCCGATGTTCGAGGAGTTGATCCCGCGGATGATCCGCACCGCCTCGAGGCCGTCCTCGACGAAATCGTCTGGGTGCGGATCGATTCGGACGTCGATGCCCTCACGCTCGAAGATCGGCACCAGCTCTTCCATGGATCGGAAGAACGCCCGCTCGGATTCCTCCGCGCGTCTCCGGCCTGCCGGAGAACTCGGTGTTGATGACGTTGACCCCGAGGTCGACGGTGATCTGGATGACGCGCTTCCAGTTTCGCACCGCAGCTTCGCGGGCGTCCTCATCCGGGCCCGACCATCGCAGCACCGGCAGCACCGAGGCGATGCCGACGCCGGCGTCGGCGCAGGCCTTGCGGAACTTGGACACCAGATCGTCGTCGGCACGCGGGTGGTTGTAGAACGGGATGAAGTCCCGGTGCGGCGTGAGCTGCAGGTTCTCGTAGCCCAATTCGGCTACCACACGCGGAAATTCGAGCAGCTCGAAGTCGTGATGGAATGGCGTGGGATCCAGGGCGATCTTCATCGTCAGGCCCCCTTGATCGAATCGCGCGGCGACCATGTCGACCGTGACGGGCTGTCCGGTCTCCAACGACTCGACCCCAGCGGCGCATACCGCGGCGGCCGCGTAACCGTCCCAGGCGCCGGGGCCATCGGTGTAGTCACCGGTGGCGTCCCCGGACCGGACCGCGTTCACCCAGCGTTGGATCTCGATGTCATAGGCCTGGCCGAACCGCTCCTTGAAGCGAGGGGGTGATCTGTCCGCCCCAGTGTCCCGGTGCGCTCTTGCGTAAAAGTCCGACGTCCAGACCGATCATCGCACTGCCTTTTTCGCCGACCACCTCGGTGCGCACCTCGTAGGCGACGCCCGTCGTGACGAACACCTCGACATCAACATGTTTGCCCGTGCTCGTCGTAAAAATCGCGATCTGAGGATCCTGAAGACCCTCGGGTGCAGCGGGATTCGCGGCCGGCCTGACGATCTGCACCGACGTGATCTCCTCGCCGAACAGGAAGCGCGTGACGTCGACCTCGTGAACCAGCGAGTCCTTGACGATCATGGAGCTGTCGAAGTTCGGCGGGACCGCGGGATTACGGTGCGCGCAGTGCATGACCAGCGGCGTGCCCAGCTCACCGTCGTCGAGAAGCGTCTTCAGCGCGGTGTATTCCAGATCGAATCGGCGCATGAAGCCGACCTGGATCAGGCGCTTGCCGAGTTCGGCCTCACGCTTGACCACTTCGAGCGACGTCGCGACGTCGGTGGTCAACGGCTTCTCACACATCACCGGCTTGCCGTACTCCAGGCACGCCAGGAGTTGCTTCTCGTGGGTCGGCCCCGGGGTGGCGAGCACGACCGCGTCGACGTCGGGATCGGCGATGGCGTCCAACGGATCGGCGATCGCGCGGCATCCGGGGATCGTCGCGGCCAGCTGCTCGGCCTTCTCGGTCACGTAGTCGTTGACGACACTCACCCGCGCACCCGCGATCTTCTGCGAGATCCTGGCGACGTGATCGGCACCCATCATCCCGACGCCGAGGACCGCAATTCGTAGATCAGACATGACTTCTCGACTCCTCGCGGTCAGGTGAAACGAACGGACGGGACGCCGCAGGACCCGAGGTAGCTTCCGGGTGCGCTGGGCGATGGGCAGGGGCGCGTCGACCGCACAGGGGTACATGTCCTGCTCGACGATGGCGAACACGTCGATGCCGAGCCTGTCGATCGCAGCCAGCAGCGGCGGCATGTCGGGGATGCCCAACGGCGGCTCGGTCATCGCGCCGAGCTTGACGGCCTCGCCGAACGGCAGGTCCTCGGCTTCGACCTTCGCGCGGACGACCGGGTCGACCTGCTTGAGGTGCAGGTAGCCGATCCGCTCCGGGGCCCGCTCGATGATGGCGATGTTGTCGCCGCCGCAATAGCTGATGTGGCCGGTGTCCAGGCACAGGTTGACGAACTCGCCGTCGGTCCCGTCGAGGAAGCGGTAGACGTTCTCCTCGGTGTCGACGTGGCTGTCGGCATGCGGGTGGTATTGCGCACGTACCCCGTACTTCTCGAACATCGCCTTGCCGAGCTCGTTCATGCCCTCGGTCTTCTTGCGCCACTGCTCTGTGGTGAGGTTGCGGTCCTCGAGCACCTCACCGGTGGCCGGGTCACGCCACATCTCGGGGATGACGACGACGTGCTTGCCGCCCACTGCGGCAGTCAGCTTCGCGACGTCCTCGATCTGCTTCCACACGGCATCCCACGAGTGTCGTCCTGGTGCAGGTGCTCGAACACCGTTCCCGCGGAGAGCTTCAGGTTGCGCGCGGCGAGCTCGTCGGACAGTTGCTTCGGGTCGGTGGGCAGATAGCCGTAGGGGCCCAATTCGATCCACTCGTAGCCCGAGGACGCGACCTCGTCGAGGAAGCGCGTGTAGGGGGTCTGCTGGGGATCGTCCGGGAACCAGACGCCCCAGGAGTCGGGGGCCGACCCCACGAGGATGGTGCTCATGCGTTTTGCGGTCCTTTAGCTGTCGGAAGGTCGGAGGAATGGCCGCTGGATCTTCTTCCAGTCGGCGTACGTCTGGTACGCGGCCTGGGTGGACTCCAGTGTGGAGGTCTCGGAAACCGGTACGTCCCACCAGGATTCGCTGTCGGGCGCGGCGATCAGCGGGTCGGTCTCGACGTGGATCACCGTGGTCCGTTCGCTGGCCTTGGCGACCTTGACCGCATCGGTGAACTCGGCGGCGGTGACCACCCGGATGACGTCGGCGCCCAGGCTGGCCGCATTGGCGGCGAGGTCGACGGGCAGCTTGCCCCCATCGAGCCGGCCGTCGTCGCTGCGGTATCGGTAGTACGTGCCGAACCGCTGGGAGCCCAACGCCTCCGAGAGCGAGCCGATGGAGGCGAAGCCGTGATTCTGCACCAGCACGACGATCACCTTGACGTTCTCCTGGACCGCGGTGACCAGTTCGGTCGCCATCATCAGGTAGGAGCCGTCGCCGACCATGATGAACACGTCCCGGTCCGGCTCGGCCATCTTGGCGCCGATGCCGCCGGCGACCTCGTACCCCATGCAGGAGAAGCCGTATTCGACGTGGTAGCCCTTGCGGTCGCGGGTGCGCCACAGCTTGTGCAGGTCACCGGGCATCGAGCCGGCCGCGCACACCACCACGTCGCGAGGGTCGGACAGCGTGTTGGCCAGGCCGATCACCTGGTTCTGGTTGAGCGCAACTCCGTCGTCGATTCGGTAGACGTCGGAGACGATGTCGTCCCACTCCTTGGCCAGTTCGGCAGTGCGGGTCCGGTATTCGTCGCTGACCGAGTAGTCGCCCAGCGCAACGCCGAGCGCCTCGATGGCCTCGCGGGCGTCCGAGACGACGCTGACGCCGCCCTGTTTGACCGAATCGAGCGATGCCACGTTGACGTTGACGAACCGCACGTCGGGGTTGTTGAACGCGGTCCGCGACGCGCTGGTGAAATCGCTGTAGCGGGTGCCTATTCCGATGACCACGTCGGCCTCGGTGGCCAACGCGTTGGCGGCCGTGGTGCCGGTGGACCCGATCGCCCCGACGGACTGCGGATGGTCGTAGGCCAGCGATCCCTTGCCTGCCTGGCTCTGACCCACCGGAATACCGGTCTGCTCGCAGAACGCCGCGAGGGCATCGGTGGCGCCGGAGTAGATCACGCCACCACCGGCGACGATCAGCGGCTTGCGGGCGCTGCGGATGACCTCGGCTGCACGGGCGATCACCGAACGCTCCGGCAGGGGCCGGGCGATGTGCCAAGTGCGTTCGGCGAACAGGGATTCCGGCCAGTCGTGGGCCTCGGCCTGGACGTCCTGGGGGATGGAGACGGTGGCTGCCCCGGTCTCGACGGGGTCGGTGAGCACCCGCATCGCGCCGATCAGCGCGGCGGGCAGCTGTTCGGGACGCCAGACCCGGTCGAAGTACCGCGACACCGGCTTGAACGCGTCGTTGACGGTGACGTCGCCCGAGGACGGCAGCTCGAGTTCCTGCAGCACAGGCGAACTGGCCCGGGTGGCGAACGTGTCCGCGGGTAGCAGCAGGACGGGCAACCGGTTGATGGTCGCCAGCGCCGCGCCGGTCAGCATGTTCGTCGAGCCGGGGCCGACGCTGGCGGTCACGGCCCAGGTCTGCAGCCGGTCCTTCTGCCGGGCGTAGGCGACGGCGCTGTGCACCATGGCCTGTTCGTTGCGGCCCAACACGTAGCGCAGCGCCGGTTCGGTGCCCGACTCCAGCGCGGTGATCTCGTCCTGCAGCAGCGCTTGGCCGAGGCCGGCCACGTTGCCGTGTCCGAAGATGCCGAAGGCGCCGGCGAAGAACTTGGTGCGGTCACCGTCGTGCTCGACGTACTGGTTGCCGAGGAACCGAACGGTGGCCTGTGCGACGGTGAGTCGCACAGTCGATTCGGTGTCGGCGATCTTCTCGGCCCGCTTCGGCGCGGTGGAAACCACAGTCATGCTCCTTGGGATGAGGGTGAGTGCAGCGGAAGCCTCGGGTCGACGGCCTGGTCGTCCCAGGTGCCGCGTAGCCACGCATGCTCAGGGTCGTCGACGATCATCCAGGCCCGTTCTGCGCCCGGGCCGGCCATCACGTTGAGGTAGTACATGTGGTAGCCGGGTGCTGCGACAGACGGGCCGTGGTAACCGTGGGGGACCAGGACGACGTCGCCGGTGCGGACCTCTTCGAGCACCTCGATGGGACGGTCCGGAGTGCCGTAGACCCGGTGGTAGCCGAACCCGCGCGAACCGTCCGGGCCACCGGCGATCTCGAAGTAGTAGATCTCTTCGAGCTCCGACTGGGTCGGGGTGTTCTCGTCGTGCTTGTGCGCGGGATAGCTCGACCAGTTGCCGCCGGGCGTGATGACCTCGCAGGCGATCAGCGAGTCGGCCTCGAAAACCCCTGCGGTGCCGAAGTTGTGCACCTGGCGACTGCAGTTTCCTGCGCCACGCAGCTCGACGGACACGTCGGCGGCGGCGACCCGACGGTTGGGGAACGACCGCTGGGCCCTCGCGCCGCAGATCGCGAACCTGCCCTCACCGCTGATCCGGTATTCCTGCTCGATGCCGAGGTACACCATGTCGGCTCGGACCGTCGAAAACCGATGCACGGGGCGCGAGTTCGAAGGTGACGCCGTCGCACTCGACGGTGCCTCCGCCGGCGAGGGGCAGGATCATCACCTCGTTGTCACCGGTCTCGAGCGACAACGTCTGACCCGGTGCCAGTTCGACGACCTGGAGGCTGGACTCGGTCCAGCCTGCCGACTCCGGCGTGATGTCGACGGTGTACGGGGGTTCGGCGCTGCGCGCCGGAATGTAGAGCTTGCTGTGCATGTCACCGCACCATCGACACGGCGGTGGCCACCGCGGAGCTGACGTCGTCGTCTGCCGGATAGAGCAAGGTGCGGCCCACGATGAGCCCACGGACCGACGGCAGACCGAGCGCCTTCTCCCAGCTGGCGAACGCCTCGTCGGGATCGGGGGGATCGCCACCGAGCAGCAGCGTGGGAAGCGTGGTGGACTCCATGACGCGGTCCATTTCGGGGACGACCGGCAGCTTCATCCAGGTGTACGCCGACGTCGACCCGAGGCCCTGGCCGATGTGCACCGACTTGATCACCGCGTCGGGGCTCAGGTCGTTGCGGACCTTGCCGTCGACCCGGCTCGACATGAACGGTTCGAGCATGGCGATCAGTCCGTGCGCTGCGAGCTCGTCGACGGCCTTGCGCGCAGGCCGCCATGGTGGCGACCGTTCCTGGATCGTCGAGAGCGATGCGGCACAGCATCTTTCCGCCGTTCATCCTGGCGGCTGCCGTCGACTCGGCGGTGGCGCCGGTCATCTGGTCGTCGAATTCGAAGCACGCGCCGGCGAGACCGCCACGATTGAACGACGAGAAGACGACCTTGTTCTCCAACGCGCCGAGAAGCAGCAGATCGTCGAGGATGTCGGAGGTGGCGAGAACGCCGTCGACACCGGGATCGGCGAGCGCGGCACGCAACCGGTCAAGCAGGTCGGTCCGGCTGTTCATCGCGGTCGGACGGTTGCCGACGGCCAGTGCGCCGCGGGCGGGGTGGTCGGCGGCGACGATCATCAAGCGACCGTCGCCCTGGATGGTCGGGCGGGTGATGCGGCTCTCCCAGGCGCGGGCGACGGCACCGGGATCGGCGGCTCGCAGGTCGGTCACCTGGGTGTAGTCGGAGCAAAGTGCGTTAGACATTGACGGCCTCCGATGCGGTCTGTTCGGCCAACTCGGCAACTTCTGCGGCGGTCGGCATGGCGGTCGAGCATTCGAGGCGGGACGCCACGATGGCGCCTGCGGCGTTGGCATAGCGCAGGGTCTTCTCCAGCGGCCATGCGCGCAGCAGACCGTGAATCAGGCTGCCGCCGAAGCTGTCTCCGGCACCGAGGCCGTTGACGACGTCCACCTCGTTCGGCGGGACGGTCACCGAGCTGTGCTTGGTCTTGCCGAGCACGCCCCGCGGACCCTGCTTGACGATCGCCAACTCGATGCCGAGGTCCAACAGCGCGTCAGCGGCCTTGTGTGGGTTGGTCTCGCCGACGGCGATCTCGCACTCCTCACGATTGCCGACGGCGACGGTGACGTTTTGGAGGGCACGCTGCACCTGCTGGGTCGCGGCGGCAGGCGATTCCCAGAACATCGGGCGATAGTCGAGGTCGAGGACTGTCAGAGGAGCCCGACCTCCGTCGCTCCCCGTCGCCTCGCTGGCCCCGCGTGCCTCCCATGCTGCGAAATGTGCACTCCGGCTGGGCTCTTCGGACAGCCCGGTGACCGTCGACCAGAAGAGGCGTGCGGACCGGACAGCGTCGGCATCGATCTCGTCCGGGGTGATCTGCAGGTCGGGCGCCGACGGCTTGCGGTAGAAGTACAGCGGAAAGTCGTCCGGCGGGAAGATCTCGCAGAACGTGACCGGCGTCGGGTATTCGTCGTGGACGGTGACGTAGCGGTTGTCGACGCCGAGTCTGTTCAACTCGGCGCGGACGAAGCGGCCGAACGGGTCGGCACCGACACCGGACACCAGTGCGGTGCTGTTACCCAACCGAGCCGCGGCGACCGCGACGTTGGCGGCGCTACCGCCGAGAAACTTGCCGAACGACTCCACCTGCTCGAGTCCTACGCCGATCTGAAGCGGGTAGATGTCGACGCCGCTGCGCCCGATGGCGAGGACATCGAAGGCTTGGTTGACTAGGTCGGTCAAGGCGAACTCCCAATGCGGTGTGTGAGCTTTTCGTGGCGACGGGGGCGCCTCTGTGTTGATCTCACTGTGCTCCGCGTCACCGCGTCGTGTCAATAGTTTGTCCTGACATTCTTACCTCCTATCATTGCCAGGTACGCTTATGCACATTGCCAGCTAATCTTTGGCCGATGCTTAGGAGCGCGCGTGACCACGACGCTGACCGTCGACATCGATCGTTCGAGTCCCGTGCCGTTGTACTTCCAGGTCGCGCAGGTGTTCGAGAAGGCCATCGTGGATGGGCAGCTCAAACCGGGTGATCGATTCGAAAACGAACTGGCACTGGCGAAACGGCTGAATCTCTCGCGCCCGACGACGCGGCGCGCCATCCAGGAACTGGTCGACAAGGGCATGCTGGTCCGCAAGCGCGGGGTCGGCACCCAGGTTGTGCAGACGCCGGTCCACCGCCCCGTGGAACTGACCAGTCTGTTCGACGACCTCGTCCGAGGAGGTCAGGAACCGACGACTACGGTGCTCGACTACCACATCGGGCACGCACCGGAAGACATCGTCGCGCACCTCAACCTCACGACCGACGCGGAGGTCTTGACGATGCGAAGATTGCGCTCGTCCGGCGGGCAGCCCCTGGCGCTCATGACCAACTATCTGCCCGCGGCGCTTGCTCCCGACCGTGACGAGTTGGAGCGGGCTGGGCTCTATCAGGCCCTGCGCTCGCGTGGTGTGCACATCAGGCTCGCCCGCCAGCAAATCGGCGCGAAGGTCGCCGACCGCGAGGAGGCGCGCCTGCTCGACGAGAAGCCGAAGGCGCCGCTGCTGGTCATGAACCGCACCGCGTTCGACGATTCGGGACGCATCGTCGAATACGGCAGCCATGTGTACCGGGCGTCTCGGTACTACTTCGAGACCACGCTCGTCGACCGCTGACTCAACTCCCCGCCGGAATTGCATTCCACGCGGGCCCTGCTCGAATTTTCGCGCGTGGAATGCAATTCCGGCGGCGGTCACGCTGGCTGGAGTCGATGCCGGTGCACCGACCGTTTGGCTCCCGCCTGCACCTGGTGGGTGAATCGGGGCGAACCGGGCCGCGTACGCATCGGCGAACCGTCGACGTTCGCGCTGCCGGCCCGTTCACGGGCGCGCAGCCTGCAAGATGCCAGCGGAGCCGAAGACCTCTTGAACTGCCATGATGCGATGCACATATGACTTGCAGTCCTAATGTCAGGACAAAGTCTTGACTTTCTAGTGTGAGCCGTATTACATCAGCTGAGGCGTGTCGCTCGGCACGACCCGTCGGGTCGACGAGGCGACGCGACGATCTCGAGACAAGGAGAAACAATGACGTTCAAGCGGCTCGCGGCGTTCGCCGGAGCAGGCGTAATCGCGTTGGGGATCGTGTCGTGTTCGTCCACCGGTGGCAAGCCCGAGGGCTCCGGCGAAGGCGGTGGGGGCGGCGGACCGTCGACACCCCTCGCATGACGATCGCGATGATCACCCACGAGGTGCCGGGCGACTCGTTCTGGGACCTGATCCGCAAGGGCGCCGAGGCCGCGGCGAAGAAGGACAACATCGAACTGCGCTACTCCAACGACCCCGAGGCGCCGAACCAGGCCAACCTGGTTCAGAGCGCCGTCGACAGCGGCGTCGACGGAATCGCCGTCACGCTGGCCAAGCCCGACGCGATGACAGCGCCGCGGTCAAGGCCGCCGAGGCCAAGGGCATCCCGGTCGTGGCGTTCAACTCGGGCATCGACGATTGGCAGGCCATGGGGGTGCAAGGAGTACTTCGGCCAGGACGAGTACATCGCCGGCCAGGCGGCCGGCAAGCGGCTGAACGACGGACGGCGCCACGAAGGCGATCTGCGTGATCCAGGAGCAGGGCCACGTCGGCCTCGAAGCGCGTTGCGCCGGAGTGAAGGAGACGCTTCCCGGCCGACCGAGATGCTCAACGTCAACGGCAAGGACATGCCGTCGGTGGAGTCGACCATCACCGCCAAGCTGCAGCAGGACCCGGCGATCGACTACGTCGTGACCCTGGGCGCGCCGTTCGCGCTGACCGCCGTGCAGTCGGCGAAGAACGCGGGCAGCACCGCCAAGGTCGGCACCTTCGACACCAACGCCGCTCTGGTCGACGCCATCAAGGGCGGCACGGTGCAGTGGGCCATCGACCAGCAGCCGTACCTGCAGGGTTACCTGGCCGATCGACTCGCTGTGGCTCTACGTCAACAACAAGAACCTGATCGGCGGCGGCCAGCCGACGCTGACCGGGCCGTCCTTCATCGACAAGTCCAACATCGACGCCGTGGCCGAACTGGCCAAGGGCGGAACTCGATAGCGACGCGGGGAGAGTACAAGATGACCACTCAAGCAGACCTGGACGTCGCCGCCCACAAGGTGGTCCGCGACGAACGGGTCAAGGAACGGAACCGACTGCAGCGCATACTGATCCGACCCGAGATGGGTGCCGCGATCGGTGCGATCGGCGATCTTCGTCTTCTTCCTGATCGTGGCGCCCCCGTTCCGCGAAGCCGCCGTCGCTCGCCACCGTGCTGTACGCCAGCTCGACCATCGGCATCATGGCCTGCGGTGTCGCGGTGCTGATGATCGGCGGCGAGTTCGACCTGTCGGCGGGCGTCGCGGTGACGTTCAGCTCCCTGGCGGCATCGATGCTGGCCTTCAACCTGCACCTCAACCTCTGGGTGGGTGCGGCGTTTGGCGCTGGTCCTCGCGTTGGGCGTCGGCTTCCTCAACGGCTACCTGGTGATGAAGACGAAGATCCCCAGCTTCCTCATCACGCTGAGTTCGTTCTTCATGCTCGCCGGCATCAACCTCGCGGTCACCAAACTGGTCGCGGGCCAGGTGGCCACCCAGAGCGTCAGCGACATGCAGGGCTGGGACTCGGCGCAGAAGGTGTTCGCGTCGTCGTTCACCGTCGCCGGCGTCGGCATCCGCATCACCGTGCGTGTGGTGGCTCCTCTTCACCGCCGTGGCGACCTGGGTGCTGTTCAAGACCAAGATCGGCAACTGGATCTTCGCCGTCGGCGGCGACGCGGACAGTGCCCGCGCCGTGGGTGTTCCGGTCACCAAGGTCAAGATCGGGCTGTTCATGTTCGTCGGTTTCTGCGCCTGGTTCGTCGGCATGCACCTGCTGTTCGCGTTCAACACCGTGCAGTCCGGCCAGGGCATCGGCAATGAGTTCTTCTACATCATCGCCGCGGTCATCGGCGGCTGCCTGCTCACCGGCGGCTACGGCACCGCGATCGGCGCGGCCATCGGTGCGTTCATCTTCGGCATGACGAACCAGGGCATCGTCTACGCCGGCTGGGACCCGGACTGGTTCAAGTTCTTCCTCGGCGCGATGCTGCTCGTTCGCGGTGATCGCCAACAATGCCTTCCGTAACTACGCAGCGAAGAAGTGATCCGATGACCGCAACAGTTGAGCTCCCGTGCACGACGCTCCGTCCGGCGGCAAGGTGCCGCTGGTCGAGCTCAAGAACGTCGGCAAGTCCTACGGAAACATCACCGCGCTGAAGGACATCTCGCCTGCGGGTGCATGCCGGCGAGGTCACCGGCATCCTCGGCGACAACGGTGCAGGCAAGTCCACGCTGATCAAGATCATCGCCGGGCCTGCACCAGCAGACCGAGGGTGAGCTGCTCGTCGACGGCGAGGCGATCACGTTCGGCTCGCCGGCGGATGCGCTCGCCAAGGGCATCGCCACGGTGTACCAGAACCTGGCCGTCGTGCCGCTGATGCCGGTGTGGCGCAACTTCTTCCTCGGGCAGGAACTGCGCAAGAAGTCGTTCCCGTTCTCGCTGGACGCCAACGCGATGCGGGCCACGACGCTCACCGAGTTGACGAAGATGGGCATCGACCTGCCCGACGTCGACGCGCCGATCGGCTCGCTGTCCGGTGGTCAGCGCCAGTGCGTGGCGATCGCGCGGGCGGTCTTCTTCGGGGCGCGGGTGCTGATCCTCGACGAGCCCACGGCCGCGTTGGGCGTCAAGCAGTCCGGTGTGGTGCTGAAGTACATCACCGCGGCCAAGGAGGCCGGGCTTCGGCGTCGTGTTCATCACCCACAACCCGCACCACGCCCACATGGTCGGTGACCACTTCGTGCTGCTCAACCGCGGCCGGCAGAAGCTGGACTGCACCTACGACGAGATCACCTGGAGCACCTGACGCAGCAGATGGCCGGCGGCGACGAGCTCGAGGCGCTGTCGCACGAACTGGGCCGCAAGTAGCGGCGCACTCACGGATCGCAGAACCCCGTCGGCCGTATGGTCGGCGGGGTTCTGTCTTTCACCCGATCATGCGCCGAGAGTACGGTTTCTGACGCATTTCCCGGGAGAGGGCGTCAACAACCGTACGTTCGGCGCAACAATTTGGCGCGCAGCCCCGTCTTACACAGCGACGGTGATGCCCTCGGCTGCGCTGAGCCGGGCGGCATCCAGCACGGCCAGCGTGCCCACCGCTTCCGCGGCGGGCACCGGCTGAGGCCCGGTTCCGGCGACCGCCGCGGCGAAACGTGTGTAGTAGTCCGCGTACGACCCCTGGGCCGACGGCACTCTGCGGGTCCCTTCAGCAGTGGCCAACGTTCCCCAGCGTTCCTCGATTTCGTAACCCCAGCCCTGAGGGTCGTCTGCCGGGCGCTGTCCGGCGAAGCTCGCCTGGGCCTGCACGTCGGACTGGGACGAGACATAACTACCTTGGGAACCGAACACCCGAAGTTCCCGAGATTCGACTCGGTTGACCTTGCTCGAAGAGATGTGTGAGTGCGCGCCGCCGGCATGCGAGATGGTGATGACGAAGCCGGCGTCGGTGCGCCCTTCGGGCAGATCGACCCAGTCGAGGTTCGCCGAAACCCGTTGTGCCGGACCGAGCATCCAGAGCGCCTGGTCCACAAGGTGGCTGCCGAGATCGCGCAATAGGCCGCCGTCGGGTCCGGCCTCCAGGGTTTGCGGCTGGTCGAGATCGAAGCGGGAGTCGAAACGCCAGATGTCGCCGAGCACACCGCTGTCGAGCACACCGCGAAGCGTGGTGATGTCGGTGTCCCAGCGGCGGTTGTGAAACACGCTCAGCAGGACCCCGGCTGCGGCGGCCGCGTCGACGAGTTCCTGACCGGCGGCGGCCGTCGGCGCGAACGGCTTGTCGGCCACCACGGGCACGCCCCTGCCGATCGCCTCCAGGACGAGTTCACGACGGGTCTGCGGCGGCGTCGAGATCACCACCGCGTCGACCCCGGAGTCGAGCAGTTCGCCCAACGACCCGAAGACGGGCATGCCCGGCAGATCCTGGTGGACCTCGGCGACCCGTTGTGGTGAGCGCGCCACCACGCCGACGAACTCACATCCGTCCGCGGCCTCGATGAACGGTGCGTGGAAATAGCGACCGCCCACGCCGTATCCGACCAGTCCGACTCGCATCACGCCTCCTCGAACATGTCCTAAGCGACGCAGTGCCGTACGACGTCCATCAGCTCACGGGCGAGGAGAGAGCGGAGTTGGCCGCCTTCAGCACCTCCGCCGCCACCGCGATGCCTTCGATGCGACCCAGCTCGGTGTCCTCGTGCTCGATGTTGACCAGCATGTCCGGGTCGACTTCGTGCAGGGCGCGCAGGAACTCGGTCCAGTAGGCGGTGTCGTGGCCCTTGCCGAGCGCGACGAAGTCCCACGCGGATCCTTGGGCCACTCGTTGGCCCATTCGTCGCCGCCGAGATTCGTGCGGGGCTCGTCAGGTGACAGCCGACGGAAGCTGTTGTCGAGCACGCCGTTCAGAGCGGCGTATTCGGGATTGACGCGGACGTCCTTGGCGGCCGCGTGAACCACGAGCTCGCCGAGGTCGACCGCGGCCACGGGATCCATCTGCTGCCAGAACAGGTGTGACGCGTCGAGTTCCACGCCGATGTTGGTGGTGCCCGCGAGTTCGACAAGTTGATGAATCGTCGCGCTGTTGAACACGATGTTCTGCGGGTGTAGTTCGAGGGCGACCTTGACGTCGCTGTCACGGGCGAGTTTGTCGATCTCGCGCCAGAAGTCCGCAGTGATCGCCCACTGGTAGTCGAGGACGTCGAGTGCGGCCGAGTTCCAGGCGTTCACGATCCAGTTGGTGCGCGTTGCAGAGGATTCGCCGCCGGGCACGCCCGACATGGTCACGACGCGATGCTGGCCGAGTCGCTCCGGCGAGGCGGATCGAGCGGCGGATGTCCTCGGCGTGCTTCGGGCCGATGTCCGGGTTGGGATGCAGAGGGTTGCCGTTGCAGTTCAACCCGGCGATGGACACCCCCGTGCCCTCGAAGATACCGAGGTAGTCGTCGCGCGCGGTGTCACTGACCAGGATGTCGTCGAAGGTCGGGACGTGTACCGGAGGCAGGAACCCTCCGGTGTTGATCTCGATGCCGGTCAGGCCGACGTCGGCGATCGCCGCAAGGGCATCGGGCAGCGGCCGGTCGTGGAGGATGGCGTTGTAGAGGCCGAGTTTCATGGTGTCCTTCGAGAGTGAGGAAATGCCAGGCGCATTCGTGATGATGTGGTGGTCAGAGAACCTTGACGGCAGCGCCGCCGGTATTGGCGGATTCGGTGATGGCGGCGACAACCTGCAGGCCGTGCAGACCGGCTTCGAAGCCCGGAAGCGGGCCGAGGTCGCCGATAGTCTACCGGCGATCTGATCGAGGAACGCCCGGGTCTGATAGTTGAAGAGGTCCGCGACGCCGTGCCCGACGCCGCCTGCGTCCATCGGCAGGCCACCGCGGATGTAGGGATGCTCGGGCCCGATCAGCACTCGCCGCGCACCGCCGATATCGCTGCGGACGTCCTCGGCCGAGATCTGGAACTCACCGGCGCGGTGCAGGTCCCAGGCGGCCGAACCCTTGGAGGCGAAGAGCTCGAAACCGAGCCCGTCAGGCAGATTGTGCGCGACGCGAGACGCCGAGAATGTCCCGACGGCGCCATTCTCGAACCGTGCCGTGAACGTGGCGACGTCCTCGTTCTCGACCGGGGCCAGTTCGTCGCTGACGGCACCCTTGGTGTGGCCGTAGGTGACACCGAGCGGTACCGGGCGCTGCGTGACGATCGTGGCGAACGCGGCACCGCTGACCTCGACGATCGGACCGCAGACGAACTCCGAGAGGTCCAGCAGGTGGCTGCCGACGTCAGCGAGCGCGCCGGTGCCGGGGCCGCCCTTGTAGCGCCACGTGATCGGTGAGGTGGGGTCCAGGGCGTAGTCGCACCAGTAGTGGCCGTTGAAGTGCACCAGCTCGCCGAGCGTGCCCGCAGCGAGTTCACGACGGATCATCTCGACCGCGGGGGAGCGGCGGTAGGTGTAGCCGACCGCGGTCACCTTGTCGGACTTCTGCGCCGCGGCGACCATCGCCTCGGCGTCCGCAAGCGAGCCCGCCAATGGCTTCTCGCAGAGCACGTGTTTGCCTGCGGCGAGCAGCCCTTCGACGATCTCGCGGTGCAGGTGGTTGGCGACGACGACGCTGACCGCGTCGATGTCGGGCGCGTCGGCGATGGCCCGCCAGTCGTACTCGGCGCGCTCGTAGCCGTAGCGCTTGGCGGTGTCGTCGGCGACGGCTTCGTTCATGTCCGCGATGGCGACGAGGCGCACGTCGGGTCGTTCAGTGCCGAAAAGTGTAGTAGCGGAGCGGTATCCGGCTGCGTGGGCCCGCCCTGCCATCCCGCCGCCGATTACCGCGACCCCGATCGAGTCAGACATCAAATGCTCCCTGTTGCCGAGGTCCGAGGTCCTGAGCCGGTCCCTCGAATCTGTGACTTACTCCGGTCTATTTGACCGGTCTAAGTTGATACTATGGGGCGAGTCACAGGGTTCTGTCAAGCCCCTGGGAGCAACGAGGAGATTGAGTGGAGCTCAGGCGCGAACGACCGACCATGCAGGACATTGCGGACAAGGTCGGGGTGTCGAAGGCACTGGTCTCCTTGGTGATCCGCAAGGCCCCCGGGCCGAGCGACGACACCAGGGCCCGGGTCTTTGCCGCCGCCGAGGAACTGGGTTATCGCGTCAACCGCACCGCCGCACTGATGACGGCGCGCCGCTCGCATCTGATCGGTGTGATGACCGACATCCGCAATAGTTTTCACGCCGAGATGGTCGAGGACATCGTCGAGGCGGCCGACCGCGCGGGCTACGAGGTGGTCCTCGGTGCGGTGACGCCGACCCACGGCGAGCCGAAGGTGATCGACACCCTTCTCGACTTCCGTTGTGAAGGAGTCATTCTGCTCGGACCGGAGTCAGAGACCGCGGCGCTCACCGCAGATGGGACGCCAGGTCCCGACCGTCGTCGTCGGCCGCCGGGTGGCTTCGCCTGCGTTGGATGTCGTGCGCGCCGCGGATGCGCGCGGCATCGGTTTGGTGGTGGATCACCTCGTCGGGCTCGGGCACCGGCGGACATCGTGCACGTCACGGGTGGGTCCGGGTCCATCGCCGCCGACCGTCGCAAGGGCTATCTGCGGGCGATGCGCCGCAACGGCCTGGACGAGTACGTCGCGTTGATCGAGAGCGACTTCACCGAGAACGCAGGAGTCGACGCTGCCAAGGCTCTTCTGACGTCCGACCGCCTGCCCACCGCGGTCGTCTGTGCCAACGACCGCAGCGCAGTCGGCGTGCTCGACGCGCTGCGCCGCGCCGGAGTGGACGTGCCGGGGGCGGTGTCGATCACCGGTTACGACGACAGCGTGCTCGCCCAACTCGGCCACATCGATCTGACGTCGGTGAGCCAGGCGCCTCGCGAGCAGGCCAATCGTGCCGTCGAGGCGGTCGTCGAGCGTCTCGACGGTGGCCGTACGGAACCGGTGTCCTCGGTTCTGGTGCCGCAACTCGTCGTCCGGGGGACGACGGACGCGCCGATCCGGGCGTGATCGCGTCACCTGCTGCGACCCGCGTCACCCGCTGAAGGGGCTACACCGTGAACGCCGCGCGGAAGGCCTCCAGCGCCGCCACGTCGTCGCCCTCGGCGTATCCTTCCAGGCCGACCGTGCCGCGATAACCCATGTCGTGCAACGCCTTCGCGACCGCCGGGTAGAAGATCTCGCCGGTACCCGGCTGGCATCGGCCCGGCACGTCGGCCACCTGGATCTCGCCGATGGCTTCGCCGCAGCGGCGGACCAACTCGATGAGGTTCCCTTCGCCGATCTGTGCGTGGTAGAGGTCGAGCATCATCTTCACGTTCGGATGGCCGACGGCCCTCGATCAACGCGAGCGTGTCTTTGGCTCGAGCCAGCGGCACCCCAGGATGGTCGACGATCGTGTTGAGATTCTCGACGCAGAACTGCACTCCAGCCGACGCGCCCAGCTCACCCAGTCGTTCCAGGGTCCGCAACGCGGTGGTCCACATCGCACCGGTCGCACGAAGGCGGGGGCGCGCCGGCAGGCCGTCGACAAGCTCCGCGGTGTGCAGGTTGAGGCGCGTGACGCCGAGCGTCTCCGCGGCCCTGATGCTCAGCTTCGCCGTCCGCACCACCTCGTCGGCGGTCTGCGGGTCGATCAGGTCGCCGTGCAGATACCCGGTCATCGACGTGAACTTCGCGCCGGTCGCGGCCAGGGCATCGAGGTCCTTGTCGTCCCAGCTCCAGATCTCGGCGGCGAAGCCCATGTCGTGGATGCGGCGCACCCGCTCGACGAAGGGGAGATCGGTGAACACCATCTCGGCGCTGACCGCGAGTTCGAAGGAGCTCACGAGCGCACCGCACCCGAAAGCGTGACAGGGCAGCGGGTGCGGATCGATTCGGCCGCGGCCAGAGCGATCTCCAGCGCGATGCGTGCGTCGTGTCCGGTGACAGAAGGTTTCGTGCCTGCCAGCACGCATGCCGCGAAGTGTCCGAACTGGTCGGCGTAGGCCTGCGCGAACAACTCGGTGTTGAGCTTGCCGGCATCCTCAGGCGCCCTGCCGGCCAGCACCACCCCCTCGGATCCGAACACTTCACCGCGGACGTCGTATCCGTAGACCGCCTGGAAACTGGCTTCAGCCGTCGCGAAAGCCCCATTGTCGAAACGCAACTGGACGATGGAGGTGTCGAGATAGCCGCCTGGCGCGTACTGCGGATGGACGAGGGCGGCCGCTTGCGCGTACACCTCGGTGACGCGAGCGCCGGGGTTGAGCCAGCATAGCGTGTCGAAGTCATGGATCAGCGTCTCGTTGAAGATCGTCCACGGTTTGACCCGCGCCGCGACGTCCGCGGAGATACCGGGATCCCGAGTGAGCGAACGCAACATCTGCGGCGTCCCGATCGAACCGGCGACGATCGCGTCATGAGCGGCGATGAAGTCCGTCGCGAAGCGGCGGTTGAACCCGACCTGCAGCGCCACGCCGGCGTCCTCTGCCGCCTGGATGGCCCGGTCGGCCTCGTCGAGCGTCAACGCCATCGGCTTCTCGCAGAACACGTGCTTGCCCGCCTGCGCGGCGGCGATCACGAGATCGGCATGCGTGGTCGCAGGCGAACTGATCGCCACGGCTTGCACGTCTGCGTCAGCGATGAGTGCGAGCGGGTCGGAGTACGCCCGCGGCGCGTTGATCGACTGTGCCGCTTCGAGATTCGGGTCGGCAACGGCGACGAGGGCGGTGTTCGGCAGCCGCCGGGCCAACGTTTCGGCGTGGAATCGGCCGATCCAGCCGGTTCCGATGAGGCCGAAGCGAAGCTGATCGGTCACGTGATGCTCCTACTACTAGAACGTTCTAGGTCTGGGGAAATTAAAGCCGCCGCGATGCCGTTCGTCAAGCGAATCCCTAGAACGTTCTAGACTGCATGCCATGCGGGACAGACCGACACTGCAGGACGTGGCCGAGCGCGCGGGAGTTTCGCGCGCCCTGGTGTCCATCGTCATGCGCGAGGCACCGGGTGCCAGTGCTGACACGCGTGTGCGGGTGCGGAAGGCCGCCGACGATATGGGCTATCGACCGGACCCGCGGGCGCGCATGTTGCGCTCGCAACGGACCAAGCTCCTCGGCGTCGTCTTCACCCCCGGACAGGAGTTTCACGCCGGCCTCATCGATGGCGTCTATCTCGCGGCGGAGACGCGTGGGTACGACGTGGTGATGAGTTGTGTCACCACCCACCGCGACGAGCGTCGCGCGGTACGAACACTGCTCGACGATCGGTGCGAGGCGTTGATACTCATCGGCAGCGAGTTGCCCATCCGTGATCTCGTCGACGTCGACTCTCGGCTGCCGGTGGTGGCCCTAGCCCGCAAGGCGAGGAAGGTCGACTCGGTCCGCAGTGACGACGCCTTCGGCGCAGCCCTCGCCGTTGACCACCTCAGGGGGCTGGGGCATCGGGCGCTGCTTCACCTTGACGGCGGCCGAGCACCGGGGGCCGTAGAGCGGCGCAACGGATTCCGCAGGGCCGGAAAGGATGCAGGCATCGCCACGACGATCCTCGGCGGCGGCCTGACCGAGCGTGAAGGCGCGGTTGCGGCAACCGCACTGCTCGCGGCATCGGACCCCTTGCCCACCGCGGTCTTCGCGTTCAACGACCGATGCGCGCTCGGACTGCTCGACGTGCTGATCCGCGCCGGGGTACGGGTACCCGACGAGGTATCGGTCGTCGGATTCGACGACAGTCCGTTGGCGGGCCTGGCACACGTCGATCTGACGACCATCGGGCAGGACAGTGCCCGCCTCGCCGAGCTTGCGGTGGCTCGAGCGGTCGACCGCATCGAAGGACCCGCCTGCAGCGCGATTGACGCGGTCTGTGAGCCGCGCCTGGTGGTGCGCGGATCGACAGCTCCGCCACGGCAGGTCCCGGTGACCGGGCATTGACCGCGCCGCGCACGTCGACAGATTGGGTGGCGGGGCCTTCGGGTATGCGGGCCCCATGACCACATCGACACTGAAGACAGAAGACGCAGGCCCGCGCACCGTCAGCCGCAGCGTGCACGTCGCTGCGCCGGTCGCGGAGATCTTCGCGTTGATCGTCGATCCCCACCGACACCCCGAGATCGACGGGTCGGGCACGGTGCGTGACGTGGACGTTAAGGGTCCGGACCGCCTCAGCAAGGGCGACAAGTTCACGGTCGGGATGACGCAGTTCGGCCTGCCGTACAAGATCACGTCGACGGCCACTGCGGTGGAGGAGAACCGGGTCGTCGAGTGGCAGCACCCGCTGGGACACCGCTGGCGGTGGGAACTCGCCGAGGTCAGTCCGGGGACGACGAAGGTGACCGAGACGTTCGACTACTCCACGGCCAAACTGCCCCTGTTCGTCGAGTTGACCGGGTTTCAGAAGAAGAACGCCGACGGCATCGAGTCCACACTGACCTCATTGGCCGACCGATACCGCGTGCATTAGGAGACGTCGAGGACGGCCTTGCCGGGGACCTGCCTGCTCAGCAACGCCTGAGCCGCCGAGGTCACGTTGTCCCACGAATCCCGGAGGCCGATCTGCGGGTCCAGGTCACCGGTGGCCAGTAACTCGAGAAGATATTCGAGGTCGGGGCCGAACGGCGCCCGAACATTGAAGGGTTCCAACCGCTTCCGGATTGATAACTGACGCTCCGCCTCGAAGTCGATGGTGGTGGGCTGGCCGGACGCCATGCCGATGGACTGTGCCGAACCGCCCTCGCCGAGCAGGGTGAACGCCTGCGCGAGCAACGGGCCGCCGACGCTGTCGAGCACACCGAAGACGGGCTCGCGGACGTCGTCCAGACCGACCACCACCTCGGCGGCGCCCAACTCGGGCAACCCGGCTCCGCGCGCGGCGCTACCCACGGCGGCGACGACGTGAGCGCCTGCGCGCGCGGCCAATTGGACGGCGAACCGGCCGACCCCGCCGGACGCCCCGGTGATCAGAACGCGCCGCCCGACGACGGGCCCGAGGGCGCGAATCGCCTGCAGCGCCGTCACCCCGGCGACGGGTAGTGCGGCGGCGTCGGAGAACTCTACCGAGTCCGGCAGCGTGGCGACGTTGCTGACCGCGGCAGCGCGGCGCTGCGCCCAGCCTGCCTGCCCAGTGAAACGCTACAACGCGGGTGCCGACGGGTGGTCCGCTGCCGTCTGCCGCGGCCTGGGCGACGATGCCGGCGGCATCCCAGCCGGGGACCTCGCCGGGTTGACGGGTGTTCTCGATCCAGTGGATCTCGCCGAAGTTCAGGGCGATCGCCTTGACGTCGATGACCACCTCGTCGGAGGCGGGGACGGGTTCGGCGACGTCACCGAAGCTCAGATTCGTCGGGGCATCCGGGTCGTAGACAACCGCTCGCATGGTAGGCCGAACTCGGGGAGGCCCTGATTTATTTCCGTCGGCAGCCAACGTTCACGGTCTCGACATGGTGTCGCTGCCCACGTCGACGGGCCGACAGCGGTCATACCCGGCACAATGGACGCCATGGACAGTGATCTCGAATCTCAGACGGGTGTCCCCGTCTGGCGCGACCCGCTGTCGGCGGGTTGGCGTGCGCACCGCAACCTGCTGTTGCTGCGGCTGCGCTGGCACGAGCGGCGTGCGGCGGCGTCTGATTCGGTAGACCCCGTTTGATTCTAGCACTGCCGCACGGAGTGACGGACGGAGATGTCCCCCAACGCTTTCGGATGTCCTCGCGCAGCTGCGGCTCCCGCCGAGACCCGGCATCACGACGACGTGTTACGGAGTTCTGCTACCGCGGGTTCATGCCCGCAGCGCGGTAGGCGTCGTCGATGAGGGCCATATTCGCCACCGCGTCGGCCGTGTCGAGCGGTAACGGTTCACCGCGTTGGACATGAGCGGCGAACGCCTCCAGCTGATAGGTGTAGGACGCGCGGCGGCCGAGGTGTTCCACGGTCGTCCCAGCGGCGGTGGTGATGGTGATTCTGTCGTCTTCCTGCGGCTTGACGAAGTTGTGAACCACGGCGTCTCCACGAGTACCGATGACCCGCAAGGTGAAGGAGTACTCGTCGGCGACCATCGAGTGGCTGGACAGCCCGGTGGCGCCGGACGGGAATTCGAGCTCCACATCGCATGATTCGTCGACGCCGGGGCTGCGTTGTTGCGCAGTTGCCCGCACCACCGCGGCCGCACCGAACCGGCGCATGACGTGCAATCCGTAACAGCCGAGGTCCATCAGTGCCCCACCGGCGAGCTCCAGTGACCACCGCGGATCGTCGGACTGCGGTGCAGGCATGCCCATCCGCACCTCGACGCGGGTCAGCTCACCGAGCGTGCCGTCACCGGCCAGTTCGAGCGCCCGACGGGTGACCGGGTGGAACAGGTAGTGGAATCCCTCCATCACCGTCACACCGGCGGCGTCGGCGGCGGCCGCGACGCGCTGCGCCTCGTTGCGGTCGCGGGCGAACGGCTTCTCGGTCAGCACCGGCTTGCCCGCAGCCACGGCGGCCAGGTTCCACGGCGCATGCAGGGAGTTGGCCAGCGGATTGTAGATGACATCGACCTCCGGGTCGCTCACCACATCCTGGTACGACCGAACCACCCGCTCCACCCCGTACTTTTCCGCGAACACCTTGGCGCGCAACGGATCACGTGCCGCCACGGCAACCAGGCGGTGGCCCAGTTCCCGGGCGGGGGCGACGATCGCGGACTCGGCGATGCGGGATGCGCCGAGCAGGCCGATCCGCAGGCTCATGTCTTTTCTGTCTGTTCGCTCCGCAGGCGTCGCTCTTCTGCTGTCTGTTCGCTCCGCAAGCGTCGCTCACGCGACGACCGTGCCGCATACCTCGCTGAGGAACGCCACGCTGGCACGCACGTCGCGGACCGGGCCTTCGCCGGCGGGTTCGCCGTCGAGGATGGTGTCCTGCTCCATGACGAACCAGCCGTCGTAGCCGTCGGCGCGCAACGCGGTGACGATGCCGGCAATGTCGACGTCACCGGCGCCCAGCGGTGTGTACATACCGGCACGCACCGCCTCGGTGTACGTCAGTTCACCGGACTGGACCCGCGCGGCCAGCGCCGCGTCGACATCCTTGAGATGGGCATGCGAGATCCTGCCCGGCACATCGCGCGCGAGCTGCAGCGGGTCGGTCCCGCCGATCAGCAGATGGCCGGTGTCCAAGCACAATTGGATCGTCGAGCCGTCCAGCACGCGCTGCACCTCGCGGTGGTTCTCCACCATCGTGCCGACATGCGGATGCAGCACCGCCAGGAGGCCACGTGCCGCGGCCGCCTCGGCCAGCCGATCCAGGTTGGCCAACAGGGTGGACCACTGCGCCTCGTCGAGTGTCGGTCGGGAGTCATACCCGTCCGTCCCCGTCGCCGCCGCAAGCACGATGACGTCGGCGCCGCACGCCGTCAGCGCATCGAGCGGCCCCGCGATGTCGGGCACCGGATCGTGCGCGGAGTCATGCAGCACCACCGGCACGAACGACCCGACGCAGCTCAGCCCGTAGGAGTCCAGCAGCGCGGTCAGCGCCTCGGGCTCCGTCGGCAGGAAGCCCTCGGGGCCCAATTCGGTTGCCGACAGCCCGACGTCGCGCATCTCGGTGAGCACCTGCTCCGGCGTCAGCTGATACCCCCAACCGGGGACCTCACACACCCCCCACGAAATCGGTGCACCTGCGAACTTCACTGCTGTATCTCCTTTCGAACCGACTCGACCGTTACCGGGGCGCCCCGGCGCAGGGACTCTGTTGCGGCCTCGGCGATCCAGGCGACCGCGACCGCGTCGTCGACGGTGGCGCCCTGAATCGGGCCGCCCTCAACGACTTTCACGAACCCGCTCAGTTCGGTGCGGAACGCCTCGGTGAACCGGTCCATGAAGAAGTGGTGCGGCTGGCCGGCTCGGGAAGTCATTCGCCGGATCGCCGTTGCGCACCGGAACACCCTGATCCCAGCCGGCGACGATCGTGTCGTCGAACCCGTGGACCTCCAGCCGGCAGTCGTAGCCGCGGCCGTTGTAGCGACCCGCGGACACCACACCGAGCGCGCCGCCGTCGAAGCGCACCACGATCGCGGCGGTGTCGACGTCGCCGTACTCGGTGAACAACGGATCACCCTGCACGCTGCCGGTGGCGTACACCTCGACGGCCTCCTGCCCGGTGACCCATCGCAGCACGTCGAAATCGTGCACCGCACAGTCGCGGAAGATGCCCCCGGATCCCTTGATGTAGTCCATCGGCGGGGGAGCGGGATCCATCGTGGTGCTGCGCACGGTGTGCAGCTTGCCCAGCGAGCCGTCGTCGACGGCGCGCTTGACGGCCGCGAACGCCGCGTCGAACCGGCGCTGGTAACCCACCTGGACCGGCACGCCGGAGCGGGCGATGATCTCGGCGACCCGCGCGCTTTCGGCGGCGGTCGAGGCGATCGGCTTCTCGCAGAACGTGGGCAGGCCGCGCTCGACGGCGGCCAGCGTCAACTCGGCATGCGCAGGGGTGGCCGCCGCGACCACGACGCCGTCGATCCCCGAGGCCAACAGCTTCTCGACCGAATCGACCGGCGTGGCACCGTATTTCGCGGCGACCTCGTTGACGACGTCGGGTCGCTCGTCGGTGATCACCAGACCGGAGAGCTCCGGCAGGTTGATCAGCGTCTCGGTGTGGAATGCGCCGATTCGGCCGAGCCCGATCAAGCCGAGGGTGGTCATGGGATTCTCCGTTCGTTCTGGTCGCGCAGTGCGATGTCGAGGTCTTCTTCGGTGAGGTTGATCGGCCAGTGCAGCGAGCACCGTGTCGACCTGGCTGAGCGGTGCCAGGCTGCCGATCGGCTGATCGCTGTCGAGGTTGGTGGGGAAGGCGTAGCCCTCGGCGGTGGCGACCACCGCGTTCTCCAGGTCGCGGTGCGGACCGCCCGGCGGCCTGCATGGCGCGCAGGGCGGGGTAGACGACGCGCACCATCGCGGTGCGGTCCAGTGACTCCATCGCCCGACCGAACGGGGAGAGATCTGCATCAGGTTCGCGATGCGCCTGATGTCGGCCGAGATATTCGATCCCGCACCGTGATACAGCGCCGGGCTGAAGAACACCGCGTCGCCCTTCTGCAGTGGCAACTGCACGTGGTGAGCGGCGAAGTAGTCGATGAACTCGGGGCGGTTGAACGCGATGTAGCCGCCCTCGAAGCGCTGGGAGTAGGGCAGCAGCATCGTCGGGCCGCTGTCGAGCGGCATGTCGCAGTGCGCGACCGCGCCCTGCAGCGTCAGCACCGGCGACGTGCGGTGCACGTGCGCGGGGTAGGCGGCCAGATGCTCGTCCGGAACGAAGCCGAGGTGGTAGTCGCGGTGCGGGACCTGGGCCTTGCCGCCGGGATTGACGACGTTGACCTGGGAGGTGACCTGGTAGCGCGGACCGAGCCAGGCCTGGCACACCATCGCCAGCGCGTCGTTGGCGTAGTAGTCGGCGAACACCGCGGGGTCGTGCAGCGCCAGCTTCTGGGCGGCGTTCCAGATCCGATCGTTGGCGCCCGGCTTGCCGAAGTGGTCGCCCGCGGCCACTCCGTCGGCGCGCTGCGCCTCGATGATGGCGAAGAAGGCCTCGCTGGCGCGGTCGACGACGTCGTGGTCGAACGCACCGGTGAAGACGATCACCCCGGGGCCGTCCGCAAGCGCGCGGATGAGCTCGGCCTGCAGGGTGCGTCGGGCGCCCCGGGCCTCGGCTCGTGCCAGAGTTTGCGCCGAGTAGACGAGGACATTGCTGCGGATGTCGTCGGCGAGGGGATAGTCGGCGAGATCGGTGTCGCGTTCGACCTGCGCGCGGAAGTCGTCGAGGTCGAAGTCGGACTCGCCGAGCCATTGCGTCGGCGTCGTATTCACAGGTGCTGCCATGACAGTTAGTCTTGCTGTGATCGGCGCCGCATTCAACAGCATAAACCCATCAAAAACACCTCAGAAAGGCGCGCCGAGCAGACGCAAAGTCGCACTGTTCGGCAGCAATGCACGCGAGTTTGTGTCTGCTCGCGAAGGAAGGTGCACCCTACTCGCCAAGGAAGGGAGGTCCGGGCATGGCGCACCGCTTCAAGGTCCGTGAGATCGCCCAGCAGGCGGGGCTGAGCGAAGCGACCGTCGACCGGGTGCTGCACGACCGCCCCGGGGTGCGCGAGAACACCGTCGCGGAGGTCAACCAGGCGATCGCTGACCTGGACAAACAGCGTGCCCAGCTGCGACTCAACGGGCGCCGGTACCTCATCGACGTCGTCATGCAGACCCCGCAGCGCTTCTCGGACGCCTTCCGGGCCGCCGTCGAGGCCGAGCTGCCCGCGTTCGCGCCGGCGATGCTGCGGGCACGGTTCCACCTGTGGGAGTCGGGCACCACGCAGCAGATGGTCGACACCCTCGGCCGGATTCGCGGCAGCCACGGAGTTGTGCTCAAGGCGCAGGACGAACCCGAGGTGGCCGAGGCGGTCGACCGTCTGGTCGATGCCGGCGTGCCGGTGGTGACCTACGCGACCGATGTGCCCGCGAGTTCGCGCTGTGGCTACGTCGGCATCGACAATCACGGTGCCGGGGTGACCGCGGCCTACCTCGTCAATCAGTGGCTGGGGGAGGCGACGTCCGATGTCCTCATCACCCTCAGTCGGACGGCGTTCCGGGGCGAGGGCGAGCGCGAGGTCGGATTCCGGTCGGCGCTGCGCAGTTCGGGGCGGGCGATCGTCGAGGTCAGCGGCAGCGACGGCATCGACGCGACCAACGAGAACCTGGTGCTGGAAGCCCTCGAGCGTCATCCCGGAGTGGAGGCTGTCTACTCCGTCGGCGGCGGCAACACCGCGACCGTCGCCGCGTTCGACAGGATCGGCCGGGCGTGCCGAGTGTTCGTGGCCCACGACCTCGACGCCGACAACCGGCGACTCCTGCGGGAAGGCCGTATCTCGGCGGTGCTGCACAACGATCTGCGGGCCGACGCGCGGTTGGCGCTGCGGCTGATCCTTCAGGAGCGCGGCGCCTTGCCGGTGGAGCCTGTGCGGCCGGTTCCCATCCAGGTGGTCACGCCGTACAACCTCCCGGCCTGACCGCTGAATCGTCGAAACTCAGCGATCCCCGATACCATTCGCCCCACGGTGGCGAGAACGCGCCGATGAATACCCAGGAGATCGATCGGTGCCGCGAAAGCTCGTCAACGGTGTGACCGTGCTGGGCAACCTGGCGATCGATGTGATCAACGGGGCGCCCAAGAGCCCCGGCGGCTGCGCGTCGTTCGCAGGCGTGGCACTGGAGGCCTCCGGCGGCCCCGGCCGGATCGTGGCCATGGGCGCCGAGCAGGATCACGTGCTGTTCGATCCGCTCGTCGAACGGTTCGGTGACCTGGTCCGCGTTCTTCCCTCGGACCGCACCAGCGGGTTTCGTCTGGACTACGACGACGTCGACCACCGCCACATGTCGGTCGACGCCATCGGCCCCGTCTGGGGCGAGGCCGACGTCGAGGCCGCCGATCCCGACACCACCTGGGTGCACCTCGCTCCGCTGCTGCGCACCGACTTTCCGGCGGAAACGCTGGCGCTGCTCTCCGCACGCGGCCACCACGTCGCCTACGACGGGCAGGGTCTGGTGCGCGCCCCGCAACTGGGGCCTCTCGTCGAAGACCGCCACTTCCCCGCGGACCTGCTGGCCCACATCGACGTCCTCAAGCTGGCCGAAGACGAGGCCGTCGTCGTCGCGGACGGCCCGTTCGACGCTGAGGTGGCCAAGCGGCTCGGGGTGCCGGAGATCGTGGTGACGTACGGCTCCGAGGGCTGCGACATCTACATCGACGGCGACGTGATCCGCGTACCCGCGGCGTGGCGGGTGCTCGACGTGCAGACCACAGGTGCCGGCGACATGTTCACCGCCTGTTACGTGGCCAACCGCGCAGCGGGGGCCGATCCACGGCGGGCCGCCGAGCTGGCGAGCGACCTGGTCGCCGCAGAGCTCGACAAGCGGCCTCACGCCAGGTCGGTTCAACTCGGCTGACAAGGGTGCGCGGATGCTGTCCGGCCGCTGAGCAGCTAGCCATGAGCTACCGGCGGGTAACCCCGAGTCTTAGAGAATGACGTTCTCGAAACGTGACGAAGACCACACATATTGCCTGTCCGCCGGGTGGGTTCAGGCGCCTGAGCTGGACATTTCGTGCGTCCTTTACCTTTCGGTAACCGGCGGCGTCCTGTTCAGGTCAGCCTAAGAGAAGTGCAATAATCGGTACTCCCAGTGACAGAAACATTTGGGTAGACCTCATCTGACGGTGCGTCGTGCTCTCGCAGCCTCGTCTTGCGACTCGGAGTGGCGCAGCCTGACGAGACACGAAAGGCAGGGTCCGTGGGTCAAAACAGCACAGCCAACGGCGACGGCGCCGTGACCGAACCCGCCCCACGTCAGAAGCTGGAGAAGGTCGTCATCCGATTCGCCGGCGACTCCGGCGACGGCATGCAGCTCACCGGTGACCGGTTCACCTCGGAAGCCGCACTGTTCGGCAATGACCTTGCGACGCAACCGAATTACCCCGCCGAGATCCGCGCGCCCCAGGGCACGCTGCCGGGTGTTTCGTCGTTCCAGATCCAGATCGCCGACTACGACATCCTGACCGCCGGTGACCGGCCCGACGTGCTGGTCGCGATGAACCCCGCCGCGCTCAAGGCCAACGTCTCCGACCTGCCACGCGGCGGCCTGATCATCGCCAACTCCGACGAATTCACCAAGCGCAATCTCGCCAAGGTCGGTTACGACGCCAACCCGCTGGAGAGCGAAGAGCTGTCGGACTACGTCGTGCAGGCGGTTGCGATGACCACGCTGACACTGGGCGCGGTCGAGTCCATCGGCGCGACGAAGAAGGACGGCCAGCGCGCCAAGAACATGTTCGCCCTCGGGCTGCTGTCGTGGATGTACGGCCGCGAGCTCGAACACAGCGAGTCGTTCATTCGGGAGAAGTTCGCCCGCAAGCCCGACGTCGCCGAGGCCAACGTGCTGGCACTCAAGGCGGGCTGGTACTTCGGCGAAACCACCGAAGCCTTCGCCACCACCTACGAGGTGTCGCCGGCCCAGCTGAAGACCGGCGAGTACCGGCAGATCTCCGGCAACACCGCGCTGGCCTACGGCCTGGTGACCGCGGGTCACCTCGGTGACATCCAGGTGGTGCTCGGCAGCTACCCGATCACGCCGGCCTCCGACATCCTGCACGAGCTGTCCAAGCACAAGAACTTCAACGTGCTGACCTTCCAGGCCGAGGACGAGATCGCCGGCATCGGCGCGGCGATCGGCGCGTCCTACGGCGGTGCGCTCGGGATCACCAGCACGTCGGGGCCCGGCATCTCGCTGAAGTCCGAGGCGATCGGCCTGGCGGTGATGACCGAGCTGCCGCTCATCGTCATCGATGTGCAGCGCGGTGGACCGTCAACCGGTCTGCCCACCAAGACCGAGCAGGCCGACCTGCTGCAGGCGCTGTTCGGCCGCAACGGCGAATCACCCGTCGTCGTGCTGGCGCCGCGGTCACCGTCGGATTGCTTCGACATCGCCGTGGAGGCCGCCCGCATCGCCGTGCACTATCACACCCCGGTGATGATCCTGTCCGACGGCGCCATCGCCAACGGCTCCGAACCGTGGCGGATCCCCGACGTGACCTCTTACGAGCCGATCAAGCACACCTTCGCCGAGTCCGGTGAGCCGTTCGCGCCCTACGCGCGTGACCCGGAAACCCTGGCCCGCCAGTTCGCGATCCCCGGGACCCCCGGTCTGGAGCATCGGATCGGCGGCCTCGAGGCCGCCAACGGTTCGGGCAACATCTCCTACGAGCCCAAGAACCACGACCTGATGGTCCGGTTGCGCCAGGAGAAGGTGGCAGGCGTCAAGGTTGCCGACGTCGCGGTCGACGATCCCAGCGGCGAAGCCGACCTGTTGCTGCTCGGCTGGGGCAGCAGCTACGGCCCCATCGGCGAGGCCTGCCGGCGGGCTCGGCGCAAGGGCATCAAGGTCGCCCACGCGCACCTGCGCAATCTCAACCCGCTCCCGGCGAACCTCGGCGAGGTGCTGAATCAGTACTCCACGGTGGTCCTGCCGGAGATGAACCTCGGCCAGCTGGCTCTTCTGCTGCGCGGCAAGTTCCTTGTCGACATTCAGTCGGTGACCAAGGTGGAGGGCATGGCCTTCCTGGCCGAAGAGGTCGAGGGCATCATCGATGCCGCGCTGGACGGAACGCTAGGCGAGAAGGAACTCGAAAAGGCCAAGTTCGCCCGACTGGCAGCGGCCACCATCGACGACACAGCGGGCGTGGGAGCGAGCGCATGACGACAACAAGAAGCGAAACGGATCGCGCATCGAACCAGCTGATCGGCAGCGATCTGGGGTTGACCCCCGGGCTGACGAAGACCAGCCTGGTTCCGACGACGGACGAACCGCAGAAGTCGAAGGACTTCACCAGCGACCAGGAGGTCCGCTGGTGCCCCGGCTGTGGTGACTACGTCATCCTCAACACGATCCGCAACTTCCTGCCCGAGCTGGGCCTGCGCCGCGAGAACATCGCGTTCGTCAGCGGCATCGGCTGCTCCAGCCGGTTCCCGTACTACCTGGAGACCTACGGTTTCCACTCGATTCACGGGCGCGCGCCGACTGTCGCGACCGGCCTGGCGCTGGCCCGTGAGGACCTGTCGGTGTGGGTGGTCACCGGTGACGGTGACGCGCTGTCGATTGGTGGCAACCACCTCATCCACGCGCTGCGACGCAACATCAACCTGACGATCCTGCTGTTCAACAACCGGATCTACGGGCTGACCAAGGGTCAGTATTCACCCACGTCCGAAGTCGGCAAGGTCACCAAGTCCACCCCGATGGGGTCGCTGGACTACCCGTTCAACCCGGTGTCGCTGGCGCTCGGCGCCGAGGCGACGTTCGTCGGCCGCGCCCTGGACTCCGATCGCAAGGGCCTCAGCGAGGTGCTGCGCGGCGCCGCCCAGCATCGCGGTGCAGCCCTCGTCGAGATCATGCAGGACTGCCCGATCTTCAACGACGGTTCGTTCGACGCCCTGCGCAAGGACGGTGCCGAGGAGCGGCTGATCAACCTCAGGCACGGCGAGCCGATCATCTTCGGGGCCGACGGCGAATACTGCGTGGTCAAGTCGGGGTTCGGGCTCGAGGTCGCCAAGACCGCCGATGTGTCGGCCGACCAGATCGTGATCCACGACGCGCAACTCGAGGATCCGGCGTACGCGTTCGCGTTGTCGCGGCTGTCCGAGCAGAACCTCGACCATATGGTGATGGGCATCTTCCGCCAGGTGAGCAAGCCGACCTACGACGATGCAGCCCGTCAACAGCTCACCGCGGCACGCGATGCCAAGCCTCACGACACGGCCGCACTGCAATCGCTGCTTCGTGGCAAGGACACGTGGACCGTCGACTGATTGCGCTAACGTCACCGGTGTGACGTCGTCCCTGCCGTTGGCCGCCGTGGTGCTGGCCGGCGGGGCGTCGCGGCGGATGGGCCGCGACAAGGCGACGTTGGTCATCGAGGGTCCTGCGGGTCCCGTGACCCTCGTCGAGCGCATCGTGTCGATCGTGAGTGCGCGTTGTAGGCCTGTCTATGTCATCGCCGCTCCCGGTCAGGCGCTCCCCGAATTGCCCGGGATCGTTCTCCGCGACGAGGTGCGTGGGGTGGGCCCCCTGCTGGCCACCGGCCGCGGGCTACGGGCAGCCGCGGAGGCCGGGCTGGAGCACGCTTTCGTCTGCGCCGTGGACATGCCGGAGCTGACCACCGAGCTCATCGAGACGCTGACCGGACCCGCCGAACGGCTGGGCGCCGACGTGGTGCTGCCGTGGGACGGCCGCGACCATTATCTCGCAGGCATCTACCGCACCGAGCTGTTCACCACCATCGCCGGGCTGGTCAGCGCCGGCGAGCGAAGCATGCGCTCGCTCGTCGACTCGGTGGACACCCAGCGGATCGTGATGCCGGAGCAGTCGGCGTTGACGAACGTCAACACCGTGGCCGATCTGGAGACCGTAGTGCCGCCGCGATTGGCCTAGCAAACTCGATTAAAGCGTCACGGAATTTGCGAGATGAATTGTGCTATTCGTGGCAACCAATTTCCCTACGGGTCTGATCGTAATAGGTAACGGGTTTGCCGCCCTAAGCTATTTCTGTGCACGCCGGCTCCGGATGTCAAAATGATTGGCGCGCAACGCGGTTGGGCGAAAATTGGTACGAAAGTGCGGCATTCGGAACGCTTTTCGATGTCGGTCGCATCAGAAAGGTGGCGGTCGACGCTCCGGGTGTGGCCGGACGCGCCGGGAGCGCCACGCTGGCGTCGACCTGTCCGGACTACTACTCGGAGCTATCTCTCCAAATCTGTTGTTGGACAAGCGATATAGCCTTATTGAAGGCCCGGGTTGCCCAGGAGGGCCATCTTCTCGCCAGCCCGGCTTCGCTTCGAGCGCATCCAAAAGCCCTTTGTTTCAGCTCGTTTGGCTGAAGTATTAACCAAGAGAACGAAGCGCACCGCGCTCAGCGAAAAATCGCATCCGTCTGGCAGCGGTCCGGCTAGGCTTTTGGCTCTGAACATGAGTTTTCGAGCCGGAGAGCCGCTGCCATCTTCGTGCGTGAGTGTCGCAGCTCACAAATTCACCGTGATTTGACTCACGTTCCAGGCCGGGTGTGCCGATCTCTTCGCCGGCGCAGAACCAACCGCTGACCTGCACGGACGATTGCCTAGAGCGGCCGTAATCATTCCGTGATCTGTTGGCGATACGCCCTTTACCGATATGACTTTGGGCGAGTCGCTTTGTACGGTCCAAATAGCTTCTTTATGGAGCAAATAAATAAAAACCACGAACCTGCGTGTGTGGGGCTGTGGGAGGCGGATCGGCCTCCCCGCGGCTGCCGGGTCTGATGATCCGGCGAGGCGATCTAGCGCCTTCCCTGTCGTGCCTGACCGAGATGGCACGGCCCAGTCGAAACCGGCCTGAGACCAGGCACTGAGCCCGCGTGTAAATCCTCGCGTGGTGGTGATGGCACGCGCTTGGCGAAAGGATCGAAGTTGAAGAACATCCGCAAGACGTTTGGTCTGGCCACCATTGCCGGGGCGCTCGCAGTGGCCCCCATGGCTGTGGTCACCGGCCTGGCGGCCGGAACCGCGAATGCGGACAGCGTCAACTGGGATGCTGTGGCTGCCTGCGAGTCGGGCGGCAACTGGGCGATCAACACCGGTAACGGCTACTACGGCGGGCTGCAGTTCACGATGGGCACCTGGCGGTCCAACGGTGGCTCGGGCTCGCCGCACGGGGCCAGCCGTGAAGAGCAGATCCGCGTGGCCGAGAACGTGCTGCAGTCGCAGGGCATCGGCGCGTGGCCGGCCTGCGGCAGACGCGGCTAGGTAACTCCATGAGCACCTGAAGAGGCGGTGCCGGCTGCTGCCGGCACCGCCTTCTTTCTTTCTTCAGGGCTCCGCCTCCGTCGTTCCTGGTCGGCTCCGCCTCCGCGTTCATGGTCGGCTCCGCCTCCGTTTCTCAGGGGTCTCTTACGTCAGATAAGTAACTACTAAAACTCTCGACCTCGTGCGTAACACGTGACGTGCGTCACCCGACAGACCAGATAACCGCAGCGTGAGAGCGCGCTCCATCACTCCACTTGCGGGCCTTTGAGTCACAACGGTCGGGGAAGGACCGCAGAGATGAACGTTCGCAAGGTTGTTACCAAGGCCCTGATGGCCACCGCGATCTCCGGAGCGCTCGCCGTCGTCCCGATGGCACTGGACGGCGCCACGGCCACCGCGCACGCCGAATCCGTCAACTGGGACGCGATCGCGCAGTGCGAGTCGGGCGGTAACTGGTCGATCAACACCGGCAACGGCGCCTACGGCGGTCTGCAGTTCAAGCAGGCGACCTGGACGTCCAACGGCGGCGTCGGCAGTCCCGCCACCGCGTCGCGCGCCGAGCAGATCCGGGTGGCCGAGAACGTGCTGCGGACCCAGGGACTGAAGGCATGGCCGACCTGCGGCGCCAAGGGCCTCGCTGCTCAGGTGTGGGGCAATACGCCGGCCGCTCCCGCCGCGCCCGTCACGGTCCCCGCGACGGCGAAGGGGTGCGCGGGCATGCCGACCTCGGCCTTCGGCGGCTTCATCGACCTGCGCAAGATGTGCATGGCGCTGTTCACGCCCCGCTCGGCGCGCTGACGGCCGGTTGCTCAGCGAGCGACATCCGCGGCAGTAGGCGGGACGAAAGCCGAGCGGCTGCGATCGACGCCAGGTGCGACGTCACCGCGCGTTCGGGGATCAGGGCGGTGGCCCAGCTTGCGGCACCGCTGAGAAACGCCGGACGCAGGTTGACGATCCGGCCGATCGCGGCCGATTCCCGCACCAGCGGCCGGACCCGCCGCCTGCGGAACTCGCCGAACCGGTCGAAGGCGGTCGGCAGGTCGGGGGACAACGTCGACGAAACGGGCCAGAATCGCCGCGTCCTCGAGCCCTTGGCACCCACCCTGCCCGAGATGGGGCCGCATCGGATGAGCGGCATCACCCACGATCACCGCGGGACCGCGGGACCAGCACCTCGGTTGGGCGTGGTCGAAGAGATCATTGCGCAACAGATCCGCCCGATCGGTCGAGGCGATCAGCCGGGGTATCGGCTCCGCCCACGAGGCGAGCTTGGCCGTGAGGTACGCGTGGTCGCCACCGGGCGCACTGCTGCCTTCCGGCGCCCGTTCGGTCGCGAACCAGTAGGTGTGGTCGGGGCCAAGCGGCACGTGCCCGACCTCGGTCCCGGCGCCCATGGTCTCGCCGGCCACTGCCGGATCCAGCCTGCAGGCGGCCACCCCACGCCAGGCGGTGTAACCGACGTACCGGCTGCGTAGCGGGCCGTTGAGGGTGCGCGCCACCATGGAGTTGACGCCGTCAGCGCCGACCACCGCGTCGGCCTCGCGCGTCGGCGCGCCCGACAACGTGATCCGGACCGAGGAATCGGCGATGACGAGTGCGGTCGCGGTCACCCCGGTCTCGACGATGTCGGCAGGCAACGCACCGCGCAGGATGCCGGTCAATGCCGACCGGCGCACCACCACCAGGGGCTCGCCGAGGGCGTCGACAATCCGCTCAGCCGATGGGCGGCGCAGCCACCTGCCGTCGCGCCACCGGATGGCGCCGCCGGTCACCCTGCCGCCGGCGCGTCGCACTGCATCGCCCAGTCCGATCTCGTCCAGGGCGGCCAGCGCATTGGGCCAGATACTGATGCCCGCCCCCGTCATGGTGTCGGTGCGTTGCTCGAGCACCGTCACATCGTGTCCGGCGCGACGCAGAGCGACAGCAGTGGCCAGCCCGGCGATGCCGGCGCCGATCACGGTGATTCGCGCAGGCATGCCGTGACACTATCCGGCCGGTCACCGGCGCCGTCGGCGACGGCGACGGCAGCTGAACCGCGGACGACTGGGACGGGCGCCGCTGATTCCGCGTGAACTCGCCCGGCTGTGTTACGAAGTGGGGCATGGTCTCAGGACCCGCCACGCCCCCCACGCCCTTTGCCGACCTCGACGCCTTTCTCGCGCTTCCACGGGTGGCCGGTCTCGCCGTGTCGCCCGACGGCTCGCGCGTCGTCACGACCGTGTCGCAGCTCAACGACAAGCGCACCGAGTTCGTCAGCGCGCTCTGGGAACTCGACCCGGCCGGGCGGCAGCCGGCCCGCCGGATCACCCACGGCGCCAAGGGGGAGTCGTCACCGGAATTCACCGTCGATGGCGATCTGCTGTTCCTCGCCGCCAGACCCACCGACGATGACGACAAGCCGCCGAAATCGCTGTGGCGGCTGCCCGCAGCCGGCGGCGAGGCATTCGAGGCCGTCACGCTGCCCGGCGGTGTCGGCGGTGCCGTGTCAGCGGCGGCGACCACCGTCGTCGCGTCGTCGCTGTTGGCCTCGGCGGCCGACGTCGACGACGACCGGCGGCTGCGGGCCACACGCAAGGACAACAAGGTGTCGGCGGTGCTGCACGACCGTTACCCGGTGCGGTACTGGGACCACGACCTCGGTCCCGACCGCGCGCATCTGTTCAGCGCGGATGACCTGCGTGACCTGACCCCTGACCCGGCCGATGGGCTGCGCGAAGCGCAGTTCGACCTCAGCCGCGACGGCACCTTCGTGGTGACGACGTGGCAGGGACCCGCGCCCGGTGCGGCGATCCGCAGCACATTGGCCCGCATCGATGTGGCGACTGCGCAACGGTCCACCATTGCCGACGATCCCGCCGCCGACCTCGGGCTGCCTGCGATCTCGCCCGACGGGCAGTCGGTGGCGTTTCTCCGTGAGACCCTCTCCACACCTCGGCAGGCACCGCGAATCACACTGTGCCTCACGCGCTTCGGCGCTGAGCCGGTGGAGCTGACGGGTGACTGGGACCGGTGGCCGACGTCGGTGACGTGGTCGGTGGACGGCTCGTCGTTGATCGTCACGGCAGACGACAACGGGCGGGGTCCGGTCTTCGCCGTCGATCCGGCCTCAGGCGCTGTGCACCCGATCGTCACCGATGACTTCACCTACTCCGAGGTGCGCGCCGCCCCCGGTGGAGTGCTGTTCGCCCTGCGCAGTTCCTATGCGACTCCACAGCATCCGGTGCGAATCGATGCCGACGGGTCGGTGACCGTGCTGCCGTGCGTGTCCATGCCCGAGTTGCCTGGCACGTTGACCGAGGTGACGGCGGTCGCCGACGACGGGCAGGCGGTGCGGTCGTGGCTGGCGCTCCCGGACGGTGCCGAGCCTGCGCCGCTGCTGCTGTGGATCCACGGCGGCCCGCTGGCGAGCTGGAACGCCTGGCACTGGCGCTGGAACCCGTGGCTCATGGTCGCCCAGGGCTACGCGGTGCTGCTGCCCGACCCCGCCCTGTCGACCGGCTACGGCCAGGACTTCATCCAACGAGGCTGGGGTGCATGGGGTTTCGCCCCGTATACGGATCTGATCGCGGCGACCGACGCCGCGTGCGGGCATCCGCGGGTAGACGAGACACGGACCGCGGCGATGGGCGGTTCGTTCGGTGGGTACATGGCCAACTGGATCGCCGGGCACACCGACCGATTCGCCGCGATCGTCACCCACGCCAGCCTGTGGGCGCTCGATCAGTTCGGTTCGACCACCGACGGCGGGTACTGGTGGACCCGGGAGATGACCCCGGAGATGACAGCTGCGAATTCCCCGCACCGTTTCGTCTCCGACATCGCCACACCCATGCTCGTCATCCACGGCGACAAGGATTACCGGGTGCCGATCGGTGAGGCGCTGCGGCTCTGGTACGAGCTCCTGAGCAGGTCGGCGCTACCCGCCGCCGACGACGGCACCACCGTGCACCGCTTCCTGTATTTCCCCTCGGAGAGCCACTGGGTGCTCAATCCGCAGCATGCCAAGATCTGGTACCAGGTGGTGACTGCCTTCCTGTCCAGGCATGTGCTCGGCAGCGACGCCGGGCTGCCCGAGACGCTCGGGTAGCGTCGGCTGCCATGGGCCATCCCGAATCGGAAGCCGCCAAGTCCGACCGCGAGTTCGACATCATCATCTTCGGCGCCACCGGATTCGTCGGCAAGCTGACCGCCCAGTACCTCGCCGCCGCAGGGGGCGGCGCGCGCATCGCCCTCGCCGGCCGGGCCGCCGACCGGTTGCTGGCCGTGCGTGACTCGCTGGGGGAGACGGCGCAGTCCTGGCCGCTGATCGCCGCCGACGCGTCGCAGCCGTCGACGCTCAATGCGATGGCCGCCAGCACCCGGGTGGTGATCACCACGGTCGGGCCGTACCTGAAGTACGGCCTCCCGTTGGTCGCGGCGTGCGCGGCGGCGGGAACCGACTACGCCGACCTGACCGGCGAGCCTCTGTTCATCCGGAAGTGCATCGACCTGCACCACAAGCAGGCGGTCGATACCGGGGCCCGCATCGTGCACTCGTGCGGATTCGACTCCATCCCTTCGGATCTCACCGTGTTCGCCTTGTACCGGCAGGTCGAGCGCGACGGCGCGGGGCAGCTCGGCGACACCAACTTCGTGGTGCGCAGGTTCGCGGGAGGGATGTCGGGCGGTACGGTCGCGTCGATGGCCGAGCTCGCCCGGGAGGCATCCGCCGATCCGGAGGCGCGTCGTCTGCTCAACGATCCGTACACGCTGACACCGGACCGTTCGGCGGAACCGGAACTGGGCGGCCAACCCGATGCCCGGTGGCGCCGCGGCCGTGACATCGCCCCCGAGCTCGACGGCTACTGGGTGGGCGCGTTCGCGATGGCGGTGCCCAACACTCGAATCGTCCGGCGCAGCAATGCGCTGCTCGGCTACGCCTACGGCAGACGGTTCGAGTACGCCGAGCAGATGAGCGTCGGGCGCTCCATCGTCGCGCCGTTGGCCGCGGCGATGGCGACCGGCGGCAACGTCGCGACGATCGAGCTCGCCAGCCGATTCCTCAACCGCGTGCCCAGCGGCCTGCTCGAGCGCATCCTTCCCAAGCCCGGCACGGGCCCCAGCGAACAGGCGCGCGAGCAGGGCCACTACACCGTCGAGACCTACACCACCACGTCGACGGGTGCCCGCTATCTCGCGCGGATGTCGCAGCGCGGCGACCCGGGATACAAGGCGACCTCGGTGCTGCTCGGTGAGAGCGGGCTGGCGCTCGCGCTGGACCGCGGCAAACTCGCTGACCTCCATGGCGTGCTCACTCCGGCAGCGGCGATGGGTGATGCGCTGCTGGCCCGGTTCCCCGCAGCTGGAGTGTCGTTGGAGACGTCGCGGCTGCAATGATTCGGGTGTTCGGCCAGCTTGAGCCGAATCGCTGTCGGCGCCGATGGGGTGGTTTAGTGTCGGGCGGACACGCAGTTTCCAGCAATGAAGGTGGAGTGTGATGGCCGGGCTCGATGAACTGTTCAACCAGATTCCCACGCAGCAGATCGCCAGCAGATTGGGCGTCGACGAAGGCGAGGTGAACAGTGCGATCAAGACGCTGGTGCCGGTGCTTGTCGGAGGCCTGCAGCAGAACGCCCAGGATCCCAACACTGCGACCAACATCGCGTCGGCAGCCAACAACCACGCAGCGAGTGGTCTGCTCGACGGAGGCGTGAGCGTCGACCAGGTCGACGAGGCAGACGGCTCCAAGGCGATCGCGAAGATCTTCGGCGGCAACGACACCGGCCAGGTGGCGTCGGCGCTGGCCGGCGGCGGCGCAGGCAACAGCGATCTGATCAAGAAGCTACTGCCGATCCTGGCCCCGATCGTGCTTGCTTACATCGGAAAGCAGCTCTCCGGAGGCGGCCAGGCGGCCCAGCCGCAGGCGCAGGCCGGCAGTGGTGGTGGCATCGGTGACATCCTGGGCAGCATCCTCGGCGGCGGTGCTGCAGGCGGGGGCGGCGGCGACAACCCGCTGGGCAGCATCCTGGGCAGCGTCCTTGGCGGCGGTAAGGGCGGCGGCCTCGGCGATATCCTGGGCGGCCTGTTGGGTGGCAAGAGGTAGCGCAGGTTGTCGGGCGGAGGTGAGCCGCCTGCAGCGGTCTTCCTAGAATGGCTCGGTGACCGCCAGCTCCCAGCCCATCGCCAGCAGTGGCCTCCAAGGGGGCCCACGCATTGAAGCCCTCCCCAAATCGTGGGACCCGGGGGCGCTGGAGAGCGCCCTGTACGAGGGCTGGGTCAAGGCCGGCTACTTCAGAGCCGATCCTGCCAGCGCCAAGCCCCCATACTCGATCGTGCTGCCGCCGCCCAATGTCACCGGCAATCTGCACATGGGTCACGCGCTGGACCACACGCTGATGGACGCGCTGACCCGGCGCAAGCGCATGCAGGGCTACGAGGTTCTCTGGCTCCCGGGTATGGACCACGCCGGCATCGCCACCCAGTCGGTGGTGGAGAAGCAACTCGCGGTCGACGGCAAGACCAAAGAGGATTTCGGTCGCGAGCTGTTCATCGACAAGGTCTGGGACTGGAAGCGGGAGTCCGGCGGCACCATCGGGTGGCAGATGCGCGCCATCGGCGACGGCGTGGACTGGAGCCGTGACCGGTTCACCATGGACGACGGTCTGTCGCGCGCCGTGCGCACGATCTTCAAACGGCTCTTCGACGCCGGGCTGATCTACCAGGCCGAGCGGCTGGTCAACTGGTCACCGGTCCTCGAGACTGCGATTTCCGACCTCGAGGTCAAGTACGAGGACGTCGAGGGTGAACTGGTGTCGTTCCGGTATGGATCGATGAACGATGCCGAGCCCCACATCGTGGTGGCCACCACCCGTCTGGAGACGATGCTCGGCGACACCGCGATCGCTGTGCATCCCGACGACGAGCGATACCGCCACCTCGTCGGTCAGACGTTGCCGCACCCGTTCCTGGACCGTCGCATCATTATTGTCGCCGATCACCACGTCGACCCCGAGTTCGGCACGGGCGCAGTCAAAGTCACCCCCGCCCACGACCCCAACGACTTCGAGATCGGGATGCGCCATCAGCTGCCGATGCCGTCGATGCTGGATACCAAGGGCCGGATCGCCGACACCGGAACGCAATTCGACGGCATGGACCGATTCGACGCGCGGGGTGCGGTCCGCGAGGCGCTGGCCGAGCAGGGGCGCATCGTCGCCGAGAAGCGGCCCTATCTGCACAGCGTCGGTCACTCCGAACGCAGCGGCGAACCGATCGAGCCGCGCCTGAGCCTGCAGTGGTGGGTCAAGGTCGAATCTCTGGCCAAGGCGGCCGGCGACGCGGTCCGCAACGGTGACACCGTGATTCACCCGGCCAGCCTGGAGCCCCGCTGGTTCAGCTGGGTCGACAACATGCACGACTGGTGCATCTCGCGCCAGCTGTGGTGGGGCCATCGCATCCCGATCTGGCACGGGCCCAACGGCGAAACGGTGTGCGTGGGGCCTGACGAGACGGCGCCGGACGGCTGGGAGCAGGATCCCGACGTGCTGGATACGTGGTTCAGCGCGGCGTTGTGGCCGTTCTCCACGATGGGCTGGCCGGAGCACACCGCCGAGCTGGCGAAGTTCTACCCCACCACGGTCCTGGTCACCGGCTACGACATTCTGTTCTTCTGGGTGGCGCGGATGATGATGTTCGGTACCTTCGTCGCCGACGATTCCGCGATCACCCGCGACGGTGCCCGCGGTCCGCAGGTGCCCTTCGAGAATGTGTTCCTGCACGGCCTGATTCGCGACGAGTTCGGCCGCAAGATGAGCAAGTCGCGCGGCAACGGCATCGACCCGCTGGACTGGGTGGAGACGTTCGGTGCGGACGCACTGCGGTTCACCCTGGCCCGTGGCGCCAGCCCCGGTGGGGACCTCGCCATCGGCGAGGACCATGCTCGCGCGTCGCGCAACTTCGCCACCAAGCTGTTCAACGCCACCCGATTCGCGCTGCTCAACGGGGCCAGCCCGGCACCGTTGCCCCCCGCAGCCGACCTCACTGATGCCGACCGCTGGATCCTCGGCCGGCTGGAAGAGGTGCGCGCCGAGGTGGATTCGACGTTCGACAGCTACGAGTTCAACCGGGCATGCGAATCGCTCTACCACTTCGCGTGGGACGAGTTCTGCGACTGGTATGTGGAGCTGGCGAAAGTTCAGTTGGGTGAAGGTATTTCGCATACCACCGCGGTGCTGGCAGCGGTGCTGGACACCCTTCTCAAGCTGCTGCATCCGGTGATGCCGTTCGTGACCGAGGTGCTGTGGAAGACGGTGACCGCAGGGGAGTCGCTGGTCATCGCCGATTGGCCCACGCCGTCCGGGTTCGGCGTGGATCATGCTGCGGCACAACGCGTCACCGATATGCAGAAGCTGATCACCGAGGTGCGCAGGTTCCGTAGCGACCAGGGCCTTGGCGACCGGCAGAAAGTGCCTGCACGGCTCTCCGACGTCACCACCGCCGGGCTCGATGCCCACGTGCCGGCAGTCACGGCTCTGGCCTGGCTGACTCCGCCTGCCGACGACTTCACCCCGTCGGCGTCACTGGAGGTGCGGTTGTCGGCGGCCACCGTCATCGTCGAACTCGACACATCGGGAACCGTGGACGTGGCGGCCGAACGGCGGCGTCTCGAGAAGGATCTGGCCGCGGCCCAGAAGGAGCTGGCGGGCACCACCGACAAGCTCGGCAACGAGGGGTTCCTGTCCAAGGCGCCCGCCGACGTCGTCGACAAGATCCGCGGCCGCCAGCAGCTGGCCCGCGAGGAAGTGGAGCGCATCACCGCCAGGCTCGACGGCCTCGCATGACGGAACCCACCCCGGACGAGATCGCGTCGTTGCTCCAGGTGGAGCACCTGCTCGATCAGCGCTGGCCAGAGACCAAGATCGAACCGAGCACCGCGCGGATCTCGGCGCTGATGGAGATGCTCGGATCGCCTCAGCTCGGGTATCCGTCGATCCACATCGGGGGAACCAACGGCAAGACTTCGGTAGCCAGGATGGTCGACGCGCTGCTGACCGCACTCGCCCGGCGCACCGGCCGCACCACCAGCCCGCATCTGCAGTCGGCCGTGGAACGTATCTCCATCGACGGCAAGCCGATCAGCCCGGCCACGTACGTGAACACCTATCGGGAGATCGAGCCGTTCGTCGAATTGGTCGACCAGCAGTCCGAAGCTGCGGGCGGACCGAAGATGAGCAAGTTCGAGGTCGTCACCGCCATGGCGTTCGCGGCGTTCGCCGACGCCCCCATCGACGTGGCGGTCGTCGAGGTCGGGCTCGGCGGGCGCTGGGATGCCACCAACGTCATCAACGCGCCGGTCGCGGTCATCACACCCATCGGAATCGACCACGTCGACTATCTCGGCGACACCGTCACCGAGATCGCCGGTGAGAAGGCCGGCATCATCACCAAGCAATCCGACGACCTCGTGCCCACCGACACGGTCGCGGTGATCGCCCGTCAACCGCAGGAAGCGATGGACGTGCTGCTGGCGCAGGCGGTACGCGCCGACGCCGCGGTCGCTCGCGAGGACTCGGAGTTCGCGGTGCTCGGCAGGCAGGTGGCCGTCGGCGGGCAGTTGCTCGAGCTACAGGGGCTCGGCGGGACCTACACCGACGTGTTCCTTCCGCTGCACGGCGAGCACCAGGCGCACAACGCCGTGGTCGCACTCGCGGCGGTCGAGGCATTCTTCGGCGCCGGTGCGCAGCGTCAACTCGACATCGACGCCGTGCGGGCCGGGTTCGCGGCCGTCACCTCACCGGGCAGGCTGGAACGGATGCGCAGTGCCCCAACGGTTTTCATCGATGCTGCACACAATCCAGCCGGCGCCGCGGCGCTGGCGCGGGCGTTGGGGGAGGAGTTCGACTTCCGGTTCCTGGTCGGTGTCGATCTCCGTCATGGCCGACAAGGACATCGACGGCATCCTCGGCGCGCTCGAGCCGGTGCTCGACCAGATAGTCGTCACGCACAACGGGTCGCCTCGGGCACTCGACGTGGAAACGCTCGCGCTCAAGGCAGAGGACCGTTTCGGCCCGGAGCGCGTCAGTCGCCGCGAGAACGTTGCCGGACGCCATCGAGACGGCGACCGCACTGGTGGAGGAGGCCGCCCAGCAGGGCGACGGTGTCGGCGGCCTGGGCGGCGTCGGAATCGTCATCACCGGATCGGTCGTCACCGCAGGTGCGGCGCGGACCCTGTTCGGGAACGACCCCGCGTGAGCGAGCAACCACCGGGTCGGGGTGACGCCGGCCAGGGTGCCCCGGACCCGTGGAAGAGCTTCCGCGGTGTCATGGCGGGCACGCTGATCCTGGAAGCCATCGTCGTGCTGCTGGCGCTGCCGGTCGTCAGTGCCGTCGGAGGCGGGCTGTCCACCGGTTCGACCGTCTACATCGTCGGCGTCGCGGTGCTGCTGGTGCTGATGGCGGGCGTGCAGCGCCGGTCCTGGGCGATTTGGGCCAACGTCGGCGTACAGGTGCTGTTGATCGCCGGATGGGTGGTCTACCCGGGTATGGGCTTCATCGGGCTGCTGTTCACGGTCGTCTGGCTGCTCCTGGTGTACCTGCGGGCCGAGGTGCTCCGTCGGCAGAAGCGTGGCCTTCTTCCCGGGGCAGCAGCCGCCGTCCGGCTGAGTTTGATGGCCGGACTTCTCAGCGCGGGCTCGTTCCTCGCCCGCTTGATCGTCGTCCGGCTAGGCTGTCGCCGTGACTGAGCGAACCCTCGTATTGATCAAGCCCGACGGCGTCGAGCGCCGCCTCATCGGAGAGATCCTCAGCCGAATCGAAGGCAAAGGCCTCACCATCGCGGCCCTGGAGCTGAAGAACGTCAGCGACGAGCTCGCCCGTGCGCACTACGCCGAGCACGAGGGCAAGCCGTTCTTCCCGTCGCTGCTGGAGTTCATCACCTCCGGTCCGGTCGTCGCAGCGATTTTGGAAGGCCCGCGTGCCGTTGCGGCCTTCCGGCAGCTGGCGGGCGGGACCGATCCCGTCGAAAAGGCGACGCCCGGCACCATCCGCGGTGACCTGGGGTTGGAGACCCAGTTCAACCTCGTCCACGGCTCCGATTCGCCCGACTCGGCCGTCCGGGAAATGGACCTCTGGTTCCCCGGCCTGTAGGGCCGCGCCGAACGGATTGACCCAGCCTTTATCAACCGCCGTCGGGATGTGGGATACTGGGCTCGGGTGACCGGCCTTACAACCCAGGTTGGCCACCCGGATGACGACCTGGACGAGCGCGACCACTGCAACCCGCGGTGCGGCGCAGACCGTCCGGCCATCATTCAGACCGGCACCGAGATTGTTCCCCTGTGGATCGCTCGGGGCGAGACCATACAAGTCCGGGAGTAGTTGGCCCGGACACAGAATCGAAGCCCTCGCGTGGCCGCGTCAGCAAAGTGACGCGCCCGGGGGCTTGAGGAGAATACGTGGCTGACAATGAGCACTTTCAAGGTTCCACCCACGACCTCCCGGAAGAGACCGAGCAGATCGCGGTCCCATCCGGTGAAGCGAAGCGCACGCCGCCCCCTGAACGGCTGAGGGTGCATTCGCTGGCCAGAGTGCTGGGCACCACCAGCAGGCGGATCATCGACGCCCTGGTCGAATTGGACGGCCGGACGCGCAGTGCGCACTCCACGGTGGGTCGCGAGGAAGCCGACCGGGTGCGTGACGCCCTCGCCGAATCCGAACCTGCAGCCGCTGCTGAGCCGCCTCCCGCACCTGCAGCCGCTGCTGAGCCGCCTCCCGTACCTGCAGCCGCTGCTGAGTCGGCTCCCGCACCTGAACCCGCCGCTGAGTCGACTCCCGAAACGGTGGCTGAGTCGACTCCCGAAACGGTGGCTGAGTCGACTCCCGAACCGGTTTCCGAACTCGTGGCCGAGGAGGAGCCGGAGTCGCGGCTGATCCTGGAGACCCCGGCCACGCAGACGGCCGAACCCGCTGACTATCTGCCGCTGTTCGTTGCCCCCAAGCCGGTGCTTTTCGAAGACGACAAAGACACCGACACCGACGAGGACGACGACACCGAGGACGACGACACCGAGGACGACGACGGGGCCGACTCCGACGACGACGAGCAGGCCGAACGTCCGGCCGCCAAGCGCCGCAGGCGCGGGCGACGCGGTCGGGGCCGTGGGCGCGGTGAGCAGAACGGTGACGATCCGGGAGCGGACACCGATGGCGACGGCCAGAGCGACGGTGACCAGTCCGATTCCGACGACGATGCCGACGACGACAGTGACAGCGGTGACGACGACGGGTCGGGCCCCGACGGCGGCAAGACCCGCCGACGGAGGCGGCGGCGTCGCAAGTCCGGCTCCAGCGATGACAACGAAGGCGGCACCTCACCCGACGACCCGCCCAACACCGTGGTGCACGAGCGGCCCCCGCGACGCGCCAAGGGCGGCGGCAACGGCGACTCGCCGAACAACGAGATCCAGGGCATCAGCGGCTCGACCCGGCTGGAAGCCAAGCGGCAGCGGCGCAGGGATGGCCGCGATGCCGGCCGTCGCCGCCCGCCCATCCTGAGCGAAGCCGAGTTTCTGGCCCGGCGCGAGGCCGTCGAGCGGATGATGATCATTCGCGACAAGGTCCGCACCGAACCCCCGCACGAAGGCGCGCGGTACACCCAGATCGCGGTTCTCGAGGACGGCGTCGTCGTCGAACACTTCGTCACGTCAGCGGCCTCGGCATCCCTCGTCGGCAACATCTATCTCGGCATCGTTCAGAACGTGCTGCCGTCGATGGAAGCGGCATTCGTCGACATCGGCCGCGGCCGCAATGGCGTGCTCTACGCCGGTGAGGTCAACTGGGAGGCCGCAGGCCTCGGCGGCGCGCAGCGCAAGATCGAGCAGGCTCTCAAGCCGGGTGACTACGTCGTCGTTCAGGTCTCCAAGGACCCGGTCGGCCACAAAGGGGCCCGGCTGACGACGCAGGTTTCGCTGGCCGGCCGCTACCTGGTGTACGTGCCCGGCGCGTCGTCCACCGGCATCAGCCGCAAGTTGCCCGACACGGAACGTCAGCGGCTCAAGGAAATCCTGCGCGAGGTGGTTCCCTCGGACGCGGGCGTGATCATCCGCACCGCCTCCGAAGGCGTCAAGGAAGACGACATCCGCACCGACGTCAACCGGCTGCAGGAGCGGTGGAACCAGATCGACGCCACCGCCTCCGAGACCAAGAAGAAGGCCGCTGGCGCGGCGGTCGCGCTCTACGAAGAGCCCGACGTGCTGGTCAAGGTCATCCGCGACCTGTTCAACGAGGACTTCAACGGTCTGATCGTGTCGGGTGACGATGCCTGGACGACGATCAACGATTACGTGAACACCGTGGCGCCGGAGCTGGTTCCGCGGATGTCGAAATACGAGCCCGCCTCACCCGATGCGCCTGATGTCTTCGCCGTGCACCGGATCGACGAGCAGCTCGCCAAGGCGATGGACCGGAAGGTGTATCTGCCCTCGGGCGGCACGCTGGTCATCGACCGCACCGAGGCCATGACGGTCGTCGACGTCAACACCGGCAAGTTCACCGGCTCGGGTGGCAACCTCGAACAGACGGTCACCCGCAACAACCTGGAGGCCGCCGAGGAGACCGTGCGGCAACTGCGGCTGCGCGACATCGGCGGCATCGTCGTGATCGACTTCATCGACATGGTGCTGGAGAGCAACCGGGATCTGGTGCTGCGCAGGTTGACCGAGGCGCTGGCCCGGGACCGGACACGCCACCAGGTGTCGGAGGTGACCTCGCTGGGGCTGGTGCAGCTGACGCGCAAGAAACTCGGTACCGGTTTGATCGAGGCCTTCTCGACCACCTGCACGCACTGCGCAGGCCGGGGCATCATGCTCCACGGCGACCCCGTCGACTCCTCGTCGGCTGCCGGCCGCAGGTCCGAATTCAATGGCGGTGCCGGCGCCGGTGCTGGTCGCCGCAGCAAGCGCGGGAAGCGGGCCGGACGAGACCTGCAGGATGCGGATGTGCCGGTCGTGAAGGTGCCCGCGCACTTGCCGGGCGAACACCCGATGTTCAAGGCAATGGCCGCGGCCAACGGCAAACATCACGACGACGACACTGACGACATTGACGACACTGACGGCGCCGCAGAGACTGCCGACGAGATCGTCGAGCTCGATCCCGACACGATCCGCGACGCCGTCATCGAGGATGCCGACGAGGAACTCGACGACGAGGAACTCGACGACGACGACGAGGACGAGGACGACGAGGACGTCGACGAAATCGACCTTGACGAAGACGAGGACGACGACGAAGACGACGACGAGGACGACGAGGACGACGAGGACGAGATCGATGTTCTCGACGATTCCGATGACGACTCAGACGAGGACGACGAGCCCGAGCAGCCGGTCGCCGTTGCTGCTCCGGGTGGTCGGCACCGCAGACGCGCAGCGGCGCGACCCGCAGGCCCGCCGGCGAACAACTGAGCGGTTTGACCCTCTACCCGCTGGTCACGTAACCTTGAGCAGTTGTCTCCAGGGCCAGCTCATGGCCGGCGGGAGACAGTGGGACGTCACGAGGACACGTTCTCGGGCCCCCGCACCCCAGACCCGCACGCACACCCCCGGGTAGTGCGCGCCCGCACGCGAAGCAGAGGAAGACCAACGATGGCAGCCGAATCAGCCACGTACGCGATCGTCAAGACCGGTGGCAAGCAGTACAAGGTCGCGGCCGGTGACATCGTCAAGGTGGAGAAGCTCGACGTGGAGGCCGGTGCCACGGTCTCGCTGCCTGTCGCTCTGGTCGTCAATGGCGCCGAGGTGACCACCGACGCCAAGGCGCTGGAGAAGGTCGCGGTGACCGGCGAGGTCCTCGAGCACACCAAGGGCCCGAAGATCCGCATCCACAAGTTCAAGAACAAGACCGGCTATCACAAGCGCCAGGGTCACCGTCAGCAGCTGACGGTCCTCAAAGTCACCGGCATCAAGTAGCGACGGGAGCGACACACATGGCACACAAGAAGGGCGCTTCCAGCTCACGCAACGGTCGTGACTCGAATGCGCAGCGCCTCGGCGTCAAGCGGTTCGGCGGCCAGGTCGTCAAGGCAGGCGAGATCTTGGTCCGGCAGCGCGGCACCCACTTCCATCCCGGCGACAACGTCGGCCGCGGTGGCGACGACACGCTGTTCGCCACTGCGCCCGGCGCCGTCGAGTTCGGCAAGAAGCGCGGCCGCAAGTTCGTCAACGTCGTCCGCGCCACTCGCACCGAGGCCTGACTTTCGCGTCGAGATCGACGTTTTGGTGCTGAGCACTCGCTGTTTCGCGCCCAAATGTCGGTTTCGGCTAAGAGGGGAGGAGCCCGATGACCAGGTTCATCGACCGCGTCGTCGTGCACGCGCGGGCGGGCAACGGCGGAAACGGCTGCGCCTCGGTACACCGCGAGAAGTTCAAGCCCCTCGGTGGACCTGACGGCGGCAACGGCGGACGCGGCGGCAGCGTGGTGCTCGTCGTCGACCCACAGGTCCACACCCTTCTGGACTTCCACTTTCACCCCCACGTGGTCGCCCCGTCCGGCAAACAGGGTGCAGGCAGCAACCGCGACGGCGCGGCGGGGGCTGACCTCGAGGTGAAGGTGCCCGACGGCACCGTCGTCCTCGACGAACGCGGCCGCCTCCTCGCCGACCTGGTCGGTGCGGGTACCCGCTTCGAAGCCGCCGCCGGCGGGCGGGGCGGGCTCGGCAATGCCGCGCTGGCCTCGCGCGCCCGCAGGGCCCCCGGATTCGCACTGCTGGGCGAGAAGGGCGAGGCCAGCGAGCTCACGCTCGAGCTCAAAACGGTCGCCGACGTCGGCCTCGTCGGGTTCCCGTCGGCGGGTAAATCGTCGCTCGTGTCCGCCATCTCGGCGGCGAAGCCGAAAATCGCCGACTACCCGTTCACCACGCTGGCGCCGAACCTCGGGGTGGTGTCGGCAGGCGATCACACGTTCACCGTCGCCGACGTCCCCGGGCTGATCCCCGGTGCCTCCCAGGGGCGTGGACTGGGGTTGGACTTCCTGCGGCACCTCGAACGGTGCGCGGTGCTGGTGCACGTCGTCGACTGCGCGACACTGGAGCCCGACCGCGATCCGGTCTCCGACATCGAGGCGTTGGAGGCCGAACTCGCCGCGTACACCCCGACACTGCAGGGCGACGCCACCCTGGGCGACCTCGCTGAACGGCCACGAGCGGTGGTGCTCAACAAGATCGACGTGCCCGAGGCGCGTGAACTCGCCGAGTTCGTCCGTGAGGAAGTCGCCCGCAGGTTCGGTTGGCCGGTGTTCGAGGTCTCGACCGTGGCCCGAGAAGGTTTGCGGCCCTTGACATTCGCTCTGTGGGACATGGTGGCGTCCTACCGCGCCGCGCAACCCGAGGTGGCGCCACGTCGTCCGGTGATCCGGCCGGTTGCCGTCGACGAGAGCGGTTTCACGGTCAAGGCGGACGGCACGGGCGGGTTCGTCGTGAAGGGCACCCGGCCGCAGCGGTGGGTGGCCCAGACCAACTTCGACAACGACGAGGCGGTGGGATACCTCGGGGACCGGCTGGCCCGCCTCGGTGTCGAGGACCAGCTGCTCAAGCTCGGTGCCCGGCCAGGCTGCGCCGTGACGATCGGCGACATGACGTTCGACTGGGAGCCGCAGACCCCGGCGGGCGTGGACCTGCAGATGTCCGGTCGCGGCACCGACGTCCGGCTCGAGCAGACCGACCGGGTGCGGGCCGACGAGCGAAAGGCGGCGCGCAAGGCGCGCAGGGACAGTAGACAACCGTGATGAGCAGTGACAGTGCCGCATCGGTGAATTCCGTTCACCGGGAGGCGGTTCGCTCTGCGCGTTCCGTCGTCGTCAAGATCGGCACCACCGCACTGACCACCCCGTCCGGCATGTTCGACGCGGGCCGGTTGCAGCACCTCGCCGACGCGATCGAAGCGCGCATGAAGGCCGGATCCGATGTGGTGATCGTGTCCTCCGGTGCGATCGCTGCGGGAATCGAGCCGCTCGGGTTGAGCAGGCGGCCCACGGATCTGGCCACCAAGCAGGCGGCGGCCAGCGTCGGACAGGTCGCTCTGGTGAACTCGTGGAGCGCGGCCTTCGGGCACTACAGCCGGACGGTGGGACAGGTGCTGCTGACGGCGCACGACATCTCGATGCGCGTGCAGCACACCAACGCTCAGCGCACCCTTGACCGGCTGCGGGCGCTGCACGCGGTGGCGATCGTCAACGAGAACGACACCGTAGCGACCAACGAGATCAGATTCGGTGACAATGACCGGCTCTCGGCGTTGGTGGCACACCTGGTGGGAGCCGACGCACTGGTGCTGTTGAGCGACGTCGACGGCCTCTATGACAGCGATCCGCGAAAAGGTAACGCGCACTTCATTCCCGAGGTCGCCGATCCCGGTGACCTGGACGGTGTGACGGCCGGACGCGGCAGCCATCTGGGTACCGGCGGGATGGTCTCGAAGCTGTCCTCGGCGCTGTTGGCCGCCGACGCCGGCGTTCCGGTACTACTGGCGGCCGCCTCGGATGCGGCAGCCGCGCTGGCCGACGCCTCGGTGGGCACCGTGTTCGCGCCGCGTGCCGAGCGCATGTCGGCGCGCCGGTTCTGGGTGCGCTACGCCGCGGAGGTGGCAGGAACGCTGACGCTGGATGACGGTGCGGTCAATGCCGTTGTGCGACAGCGACGTTCTCTGCTCGCCGCAGGCATTACTGCGCTGGCCGGGCGGTTCTACGGTGGTGATGTCGTCGAGCTACGTGCGCAGGACTCGACGATGGTCGCCCGCGGTGTGGTTGCCTACGATGCGCCCGAGCTGGCCACGATGCTGGGCCGGTCCACCTCGGACCTGCCCGCCGAGATGCGTCGTCCCGCCGTACACGCCGACGACCTCGTCGCCGTGTAGCTATGCCGGGTTGAACACGAAGCTCACTTTGACCACGCCGTGGTCGCCGGTGCCGGTTTCCTTGTGGTTGTCGAAATTCAGGTGATCGTTGTTGATCACCAGCCCGTCAAACAACCACAGACGCCGTCGGCTGTTGTCATAGAACTGCTCGCTGACCAGCACATGGTCGAGCGACTCCCGCAGGTCCTGGTGCACATGGGTGTAGTAGACGTCACGGGTGTCCCGATACTCCTGCAGCGTCTGCGCGGTATAGAGGCCGACGTCGCTGCCGCCGGTAGAGCCTCCGACCAGGAAGCGGGGCTGTTCGGTCAGGATATTGGCAGTGTTGCTCGCTTGACCGTCGTTGATGTCGCCGAGCACGACGACGGGTGTCCCGGTCCCCTTCAGCGCGTCGGTGACCAGGACGCGCAGCGCCACGGCCTCGGCGGTCCGGCGGATCGTCGAGATCCCGGCGCCGAGCGCCTTCTGATGGGGCTTGAACAGGTCCGGGTTCTTCGTGAACCGTTCCTCGCTCGACATCTGCGTCGGCAGCTTCGACTTCAGATGCGTCACGAACACTTCGGTGGCGGGCTGATCGTCGCGAAGCTCGACCGCGAAGCGCAGGACGGGCCGGGAGAACCCGTTGATCGCCACCTTGATCTCGGGAGCCTGTGGATCCGCTGGATCCTTTCCGAGTTGGAAGTCTTCCTCTCGCCGCGATCTTCGCCGGTCGCCGGCTCGGCGAGGACGTCGTACTGATCCTTGAGCGGTTTGTGCACCTCGAGTACGGCCTCGATGGCTGCCTTGCTCCACAGCTCCTGCAGCCCAACGATGTCAGCGTCGAGAATCCCAAGCTGCCAGGCGATCCACTTGATCTTGACGTCGAACTCTTCGTCGCTCCAGGTCTGGCCCTGGTGCATCGGCTTGCCAGGCTCCTGCAGATTGAACAGGTTGAATGTGGCGACACTGAAGCTCTCCCGCGCCATGGCCCTCCCTTTTGTGCGCCTTTCATCGCCAAGCATTCCGAGCCTCCGGCACGGGGCGTCGACGTGCGTGTTACCGGCGGCCAAACCGATGATGTCGCGTGAGGTTCAGAGCCGTGCCAGGTCCTTTGATTCCTGAATTCGCTCCCCTGACGAGCGCGACGTCGTCCTGTGGTCCGCGAGGGTCGCCGGCCAAGCTATACGCGAGGTCCGACAGGTCGGTCCGGAAGCGCGGCGCTGGGGGATGTCAGCCTGGGCAATTCGTCGGCGAGTAGCGCGAGCATCGGTGAGCAGCCGTTGTCGACCTTCACCGTGGCCAGGTCATCGCCGCGGGTGCGTCCGCGGTTGATGATCGCGACGGGCTTACCTTTCGCGGCAGCGTGCCTGACGAAACGCAATCCCGAGAACACCGTAAGCGACGACCCGGCGACGAGCAGAACGTCGGCGTCGTCGACGACTGAATATGCCTGTTCGACACGATCTTTGGGCACGCTCTCACCGAAGTAGACGATGTTCGGCTTCAGCATGCCGCCACAGCGGGGGCAGTCCAGGAAGCGGAACGACGCCGTCTCGGTGACCATCGCGTCCGCGTCGGGCGCGACGGCGATCCCGCCGACCGCCTCGGCCCGCTCCGTGAATCCCGGATTGAGTCGCTCCAACTCGGCGGCCAGCCGTTCGCGGGTCATGGTGTACGCACACGCCAGGCACACCACCTGCGCGTAGGTGCCGTGCAGGTTCACCACCGCTCGGCTTCCTGCCTTGGTGTGCAGCAGATCGACGTTCTGGGTGATGAGCCCGGTGACTACACCGGCTCGCTCCAGCTCGGCGAGCGCTCGATGCCCGGCGTTCGGCAACGTCGCGTGCATGTGCCGCCATCCGACGTGGTTGCGTGCCCAGTAGCGCTGCCGGTACACCGGATCCGACGTGAACTGCCGGATCGTCATCGGGTTGCTCGGCGGCGAGTCCGGGCCGCGATAGTCGGGGATGCCCGAATCGGTGGACATTCCCGCGCCCGTCAGCACCGCCACACGCGTGCCCTGCAGCAGGGCGACCAGTTCAGGTGCTTCCACGTGTTCGAATGTAGGTGATCAGCCCTGGTCGGCGGATACGAGCTGGTCAGAGGGTTCATCGGTGGCGTCGTCCGCGCCGCCGTCCTGGTGACCGGCCTCATCTTCGACGCTGACGATCTCCACGACGTCGACGTGCTTCTCCAGCCGGTGCTGGTCGGACAGCGGCACCGAGACGGTGAGGATGCCGCGGTCGTAGGTGGCGTTGACGTCGTCCTGATCGGCGCCGTCGGGGAGCACCAGGGTCCTGGTCAACGATCCGTAGATGAACTCCGAGCGGCCGCGGCTCTCGCCCGGGCGTGCCCTTTCGGCGTTGATCGTCAGCCGGCCGTCGAACACCGTCACCTCGATGTCCTCCTCGGGGTCCACCCCGGGAAGTTCGGCACGGATTTCGTATGCGTCGTCGTGCAACTCCTCCTCGATGCGGATCGCGCGGGTGACGAATAGCGGGCGCAGCGCCGCAAACGCCGGGAGATTGTCGAGCAGGCCCGTCAGATCGGTCAGCAAGGGACGCGACTGGCGTTGAGCAGCAACCTTATTCACGCGTTCCAGCGTGCGCTTCGCAGGGAAAATCCTCGGGTCGGCCATGGTTCGGGCGGGCGAACGACAGGCCAACACACCCCCCTGACCGAATTGCCACCGTTAGCGGGCGACAATGGTGGGGATGGACTTCTACTCGGCCTACCACCAGGGATTCGTCCGTGTCGCGGCCTGCACGCAGCACACGGCGCTCGCCGATCCCGTGGCCAACGCCGAATCCGTGCTGGCAGTGGCGCGTGACTGCGACGCCGACAGCGTGGCGCTCGCGGTCTTCCCGGAGCTGACGCTGTCGGGGTACTCCATCGACGACATCCTGCTGCAGGACGCGCTGCTGGAGGCCGTGCAGGAGGCGCTGCTCGAGGTGGTGGCCGGGTCCGCGGACCTGATGACGGTGCTCGTGGTCGGTGCGCCGCTGCGCTACGGGCACCGGATCTACAACGCCGCGGTCGTCATCCACCGGGGCCGGGTCCTCGGCGTCGCTCCGAAGTCGTACCTGCCGACCTACCGGGAATTCTACGAGCGGCGCCAGATGGCTGCGGGCGACGACGTCCGGGGTGTGCTGCGGATCGGCGACGTCGACGCGCCGTTCGGGTCCGATCTGTTGTTCGCGGCGACCGACGTGCCGGGTTTCGTGCTGCACGTGGAGATCTGCGAGGACATGTTCGTGCCGATCCCGCCGAGTGCTCAGGCCGCGCTGGCCGGTGCGACGGTGTTGGCCAACCTGTCGGGCAGCCCCATCACCATCGGGCGCGCCGAGGACCGCGCCTTGCTGGCTCGCTCGGCGTCGGCGCGGTGCCTGGCGGCGTATGTCTACGCCGCGGCGGGGGAGGGCGAGTCCAGCACCGATCTCGCCTGGGACGGCCAGACGATGATCTGGGAGAACGGGGCGTGTCTGGCCACCTCGGAGCGGTTCCCCGCAGGGGTGCGGCGCTCGGTCGCCGACGTCGACCTCGAACTGCTGCGCTCGGAGCGACTCAGGATGGGCACCTTCGACGACAACCGCGTCCATCACGGCATCACCGCCGAGAAGTACCGTCGCGTCGAGTTCCTGCTCGACCCGCCGACCGGAGACATCGGACTGCTGCGCCGCGTCGAGCGGTTCCCGTTCGTGCCCGCGGATCCCACACGGCTGCAACAGGATTGCTATGAGGCATACAACATCCAGGTGTCCGGGCTGGAGCAGCGAATCCGTGCGCTGGGTTCCCCGAAGCTCGTCATCGGCGTCTCCGGCGGTCTGGATTCGACGCACGCGCTGATCGTCGCCGCCAAGGCGATGGATCGGCTGGGGCGTCCGCGCAGCGACATCCTCGCGTTCACGCTGCCTGGGTTCGCGACCGGAGACCGCACCAAGGCCAACGCGATTCGGCTCGGCGAGACGCTCGGTGTGACCTTCTCCGAGATCGACATCCGGCCTACCGCACAGCTGATGCTCTCCGAGATCGGCCACCCCTTCGCGCGCGGTGAGAAGATCTACGACATCACGTTCGAGAACGTTCAGGCGGGCCTGCGCACCGACTACCTGTTCCGGTTGGCCAACCAGCGCGGCGGGATCGTGCTGGGCACCGGAGACCTCTCCGAGCTCGCGCTGGGCTGGTCCACTTACGGTGTCGGCGACCAGATGTCGCACTACAACATCAACTCCGGAGTGCCCAAGACGCTGATCCAGCACTTGATCCGCTGGGTGATCTCGTCGAACCAGTTCGATGAGGCCGTCGACGAGGTGCTGCGGTCGGTGCTCGATACCGAGATCACCCCTGAACTCGTCCCCACCGGGGAGGACGAGGAGATCCAGAGCAGCGAGGCCAAGGTCGGTCCCTATGCGCTGCAGGACTTTTCGTTGTTCCAGGTGCTGCGCTACGGTTTCCGGCCGTCGAAGGTCGGGTTTCTGGCATGGCACGCATGGAGCGATCCGTCGCGCGGTGACTGGCCTCCCGGTTTCCCCGAAGACAAGCGTCCGTCCTACACCCTGGGCGAGATCCGGCACTGGTTGCAGATCTTCGCGCAGCGCTTCTACTCGTTCTCTCAATTCAAGCGCTCGGCGATGCCCAACGGCCCCAAGGTGTCCCACGGCGGCTCACTGTCGCCGAGAGGGGATTGGCGGGCGCCGTCGGACATGTCGGCGCGCACCTGGCTCGACGAGATCGAGAGAGCGATCCCGAACGACTGATGCGTTGATACTGCGCTGACGGTGCAGGTCCTCGGCGTGTCGTCTGCCCTCAGCGCAGCCTCAACGGCCGATCCGTCCCGCGCGGGGCACGAACCGGCCGACCGACGCGAGGTAGTCACGGTAAGCGTCGCCGTGTACGGCCTGCAGGTAGGGTTCCTCGACGCGGCGGACCTGGAGTTCGATGCTCGACACCAGCAGCGCGAATCCGGCCAGCGCGACGAGGTTCGGGGTCACCAGCGTGATGCCGAACGCGAACACGATCATGGCGGTGAAGATCGGATTGCGGACACGGGCGAACACCCCGGTATGCACCAGCGTCGTGGTCTCGGCGGGGTCGACGCCGATGCGCCACGAATCGCCCATGCCCAACTGCGCGTAGACCGTGGCCGCGATACCGACTGTCGCGATCACGATGCCGAGGATCTGGATCCACGCCGCGTGCAGCACGCTCAGTGGGGACACCACGCCGGACCATTGCAGCGCCGGGGCGATGACCGCCACCGCGATCGCGACGACGAACCCCACCCCGGCGATCCACTCGCCAGAACCCGGGCGTCCGCTGATTCCCTTGAAGCCGGTTGATCCGGTCCGGCGCCGTTGAACCCAACTGCGCCAACCGAATCCGAGGACCGCGAAGACGGCGAACAGTGAGAGTGCGATGGCGGGCATGTCTGTCCTTCCGATGTCTAGTGGCAGCAGGGGTCGCCGTGCCAGGCGTTGATGCCCTCACGCACTGCGAGCGCGGCGATGCCCAGCGCGGCGACCGGGTCGGCCCATGACCACCCGAGAAGTCCGTTGAGCACCAGACCGCCCAGCAGTACCGCAGACAGGTAGGTGCACAGCAGCGTCTGTTTGGAGTCGGCCACCGCGGATGCCGAGCCGAGCTCGCGGCCGGAGCGCCGCTGAGCGAGCGACAGCGCGGGCATGACGATCAGGCTGGCCACCGCGAGCGCGATCCCGATCGGCGAGGGTCGGGGCTCCCGCAGGCCGGCCAGGGCAAGGACGGCGTCGACGGTGACGTAGCAGGCCAGGGCGAAGAACGAGAACGCGATGAAGCGCAGGGCGGTCTTCTCCCGTGTTTCGGGGTCCTTGGCCGAGAACTGCCAGGCCACCGCGGCCGCCGAGGAAATCTCGACGACGGAGTCGAGTCCGAACCCGACCAGCGCGGACGACGACACGCGGGTGCCCTCGGTCAGCGCGATCGCCGCTTCGACGACGTTGTAGGTGATCGTCGCGGCGACGAGCATCCGGATTCGCCGGGTCAGCACGTCCCTGCGCTGATCCGATATCACCATCAGCAGCAAGCCTGGTCGCCGGCGGCGGGGCAACAGGCGGGGTCGACGGCCAGCACCAGGCCGATGAGGTCGTTCAGTGCGTGGGCGATTCGGGGGTCAGCGAGTTCGTACCGGCTGCGCCGGCCCTCAGGGCACGCGGTGACGAGGCCGCATCCCCGCAGGCAGGCGAGGTGGTTGGACAGGATCTGGCGCGACACCCCGATACGGTCGGCGAGTTCGGACGGGTAACCGGGTCCGTCGCGCAGGATCAGCAGGATCTCCGCGCGCGTGGGATCCGACAGGGCACAGCCGAACCGGGACAGGGCGTCGCTGCCGAGCGCAATCTGCATGACGCAGACGGTACACCAAAATCTGTATTCAGAAAAGACTGAACTATCCGGACGCTACAGCCGGCCGTCGATGCGCAGATCGGGGTGCACCCACTCCGGTGAGCGGCGTTCCTTGAACGCCATGAACCCCTCGATCGACTCGGGGGCACCCAGGCTCGATTGCATACCGATGCGGTCGTACAGACCGATGTAGCTGTCCAGGCTCGATTTGATGACCGCCCGGGCTCCCGGTGCCGTGCGGCAACACTGGGCCAGGACTTCCCGCGCAGCATCGTGCAGATCGTCATGCGGAACCAGCCGCGCGACCATGCCCCAGTCCAACGCCTCGGCCGCCGACAGCGTGCGGCCGGTGAACATCAGATCGCGGGTGCGCACCGGCCCGATCAGCCGCGCCAGCATGTGGCTGTAGTAGGTGTCGGCGATGCCGCGATAGAGCTCAGGCACCCGGAACGTCGCCCGGTCACTGACCACCGCCATGTCGGCGCACAGCGCAATCTGCAGCCCGCCACCCTGGCACAGGCCGTTGACCGCGGCCACGACGGGCTTCGACGACTGGCGCAGGGTGTCGAACGGCAACGCATCCATGCCGAGGGCCGACCCGAACGTCAGCCAGTTGTCCGCTCCGCCGCCGCCCATGTCGCCGCCGGGGGCGAAGACGTCGCCGGTGCCGGTGATCAGGAGCCCGGCCAGGTCGGGATCGGCGTCGACGTGCTTCACGGCGTACTTGATGCCGAAGTACATCGCCGGGGTCATCGCGTTGCGCGCCTCGGGCCGGTCGAGCGTGCACACGCCGAACGCGTCTTCCCGGGTGAAGCGCAGGAACGGCGTGCCGAGCCAATCGCCTTCGGGTGGCCGAGGTGGGGTGGTCACTGCTGCGGTCCTCCCGGGTTCTGGTCCATCACGTCGTCGATGGCCTCAGCGTAGGGTGCGCAATCGCCCGCGCCGTGCACCAGCGTCGCCAGTGCCCCGGCCGCGCAGGCCCGCCGCAACGCGTGGTCGACGCCGCCCGGCCAGGTGGCCGCCAGCACGCCGGCGAACACGTCGCCGGCACCCGTGGTGTCGATGGCTTCCACCGCGGGAGCCGCCACGTCGAACTGCTCGCCGGCGGTGATGAGGCTGGCGCCGCGCGAACCCCGGGTGATGACCAGGTGCGGCACCGGCGGACGGCCTTCGGTCAGCCAGTCGGTCGCTTCCGTTTCGTTGACGACGACGACGTCGGCGAGTTCGGCCAGCGCCGCGAGGGCGTCGGGGTGCACGGCCGGTGAGGCGTTGACGATGACCACCGCTCCCGCCTCCCGCCCGACCCGGGCAGCGGCGGTTGCGGTGTCGATGGGGATCTCCAGTTGGAGCAGCACCACGTCGCTGTCGGCGATGACGGACCGGACCGCGGCCGAGGTCAGGCTCAGATGCGCGTTGGCACCCGGGGCCACCACGATGCAGTTCTCGGCGCCGGAGTCGACGATGATCACCGCCGACCCGCTGGGGCCCGGCACGTTGACGACCCCGGCGAGGCCGACGCCGTTGGCGTCCAGATGGGTGCGCAGCTGTTGAGCTGCCGCATCGGTGCCCAGGGCCGCGACGAGCTGCACTGCCGCACCTGCGCGGGCGGCGGCGACCGCTTGATTGCCGCCTTTACCTCCCGGCGATGTCGACAACGCCGATGCGAGCACGGTCTGGCCGGGCTGCGGCAGCGCGTCGACCGTGAAGGTGAGATCGGCGTTGACACTGCCCACCACGCAGACCCGCGCCGCCATGACGCCCACGCTAGTTCCCGACACGAGGCGGCGCGGGAAAGTCCGATAAGCTGCGCTAATGACTCTGCACACTCCGCAGCGCAGCGCGGTGAGCACGGACCCGTCGCCGCACCGTAGCGAGGCGACGGACAGCCTCCGCGAGCAGGTGCACGACGCAGCCCGACGGGCCCGCGTCGCGGCTCGGGGATTGGCCACGCTGAGCACCCAGGTCAAGAACCGTGGGTTGCGCGCCGCGGCCGACCACGTGCTGATGCACACCCGCGTGATCCTCGAAGCCAATGCGGCCGACCTCGACGTCGCCCGCGCGGCCGGCACCGCCGCGGCGATGCTCGACCGCCTGGCGCTGAACCCGGCCCGCATCGAGGCGATCGCCGACGGGTTGCGGCAAGTCGCCGGCCTGCCCGACCCGATCGGTGAGGTACTGCAGGGACGGGTGTTGCCCAACGGTCTGCAGCTGCGCCAGCAGCGCGTTCCGCTCGGTGTGGTCGGAATCGTCTACGAGGGTCGACCCAACGTGACCGTGGACGCGTTCGGGCTGACGCTGAAGTCGGGCAATGCCGTTCTGCTGCGCGGTAGTTCGTCGGCGGCGAAGTCCAACGCCGCACTGGTCACCGCATTGCGCGCCGCGCTGGTGTCCGAGGACCTCGACAGTGACGCCGTGCAACTGCTGCCCAGCGACGACCGCGCCAGCGTCACGCATCTGATCCAGGCCCGTGGGCTGGTCGATGTGGTGATCCCGCGCGGCGGAGCGGGCCTGATCGACGCTGTGGTGCGCGATGCCCAGGTGCCGACCATCGAGACCGGTGTCGGCAACTGCCATGTCTACGTGCACGAATCGGCTGACCTCGACATGGCCGAGCGCATTCTGCTCAACGCCAAGACGCGCAGGCCCAGCGTGTGCAATGCGGCCGAGTCGCTGCTGGTCGATGCGGCCATCGCCGACGTCGCGGTGCCCAGGTTGGTTGCGGCGCTGCAGGATGCGGGTGTGACGGTGCACGCCGACCCGTCCGAGGAGGAGCTGCGCGCGGAGTTCCTGTCGATGGACATCGCGGTGGCCGTCGTCGATGGCCTCGACGCCGCGATCGCGCACATCAACGAATACGGCACCGGTCACACCGAGGCCATCGTCACCACGAATCTTGCTGCCGCACAACGGTTCACCGATCAGGTGGACGCGGCAGCAGTAATGGTGAACGCGTCCACCGCGTTCACCGACGGAGAGCAATTCGGTTTCGGCGCAGAAATCGGCATCTCCACCCAGAAGCTGCATGCCAGAGGCCCGATGGGCCTGCCAGAATTGACGTCGACCAAGTGGATCGTGTGGGGTGACGGCCACACCCGTCCCGCCTAGAGCACCCAGGAGCCACCAGTGAACGCTTTCGCGGCGAAGAGCAGACGATGGCGATGAGCCGACATGATGCGTCCCGCACGCGCAGTGCCGATGTTCGCCGACATCGACGATGTCGCGCGGCGGCTGGCCGAGACCGGCTACCTACCCGACACCGCGACCGCCACCGCGGTGTTCCTCGCCGACCGGCTGGGCAAGCCGCTGCTGGTCGAGGGGCCTGCGGGTGTCGGCAAGACCGAGCTGGCCCGCGCCATCGCGCAGGCGACCGGCTCGGAGTTGGTGCGGTTGCAGTGCTACGAGGGCGTCGACGAGGCGCGCGCCCTCTACGAGTGGAACCACGCCAAGCAGATTCTGCGCATCCAGGCAGGGCACGGCGATTGGGAGCAGACCAAGACCGACGTCTTCTCCGAGGAGTTCCTGCTGACCCGTCCGCTCCTGACGGCGATCAAGCGCACCGAGCCGACGGTGCTGTTGATCGACGAGACCGACAAGGCCGACATCGAGATCGAAGGGCTGCTGCTCGAGGTGCTCAGCGATTTCGCGGTGACGGTGCCCGAACTCGGCACCATCGTCGCTGAGCGTCGGCCTCTGGTGGTGCTGACATCCAACGCCACCCGCGAACTCTCCGAGGCACTCAAGCGCCGCTGCCTGTTCCTGCACATCGACTTCCCCGACCCCGACCTGGAGCGTCGCATCCTGCTGTCGCGGGTCCCCGAGCTGCCCGAACACCTCGCCGAGGAGCTGGTGCGCATCATCGGCGTACTGCGCGGCATGCAGCTCAAGAAGGTGCCGTCGGTCGCCGAGACCATCGACTGGGGCCGCACCGTGCTGGCGCTGGGGTTCGACACCATCGACGACGAGTTGATCGCCGCCACGCTGGGCGTCGTGCTCAAACACCAGTCCGACCAGATCAAGGCCTCCGGGGAGTTGAGGCTCAACTGATGGCGGTCCGACGCACCCGCCCGCCGCAGCCGTTGGCGCCCCACGGAATTCCGGGCCATCTGGTGGAGTTCGTGGAAGCGCTGCGCCGACAAGGGATTTCGGTGGGTCCGTCGGAAACCGTGGATGCCGGCCTGGTGATGTCCACGCTGGGCCTTGCCGACCGTAGGGTGCTACGCGAGGGCATCGCCTGCGCGGTGCTGCGCCGCCCGGACCATCGCGAGACCTACGACGCGCTGTTCGATCTCTACTTCCCGGCCGCGCTCGGCGCCAAGACGGTGCTGCCCGATTCCGATGACGAAGGCGGTGACGATCACGGTCTCCCTCCGGAGGACATCGAGGCATTACGCAGCGCACTGGTCGACATGCTCTCCGACAACGAGCAACTGGCCAACCTCGACGAACGACTGGCGGCGATGATCGCCCAGATCGTGGAGGCGTACGGCCGCTACAACTCCAGCCGCGGCCCGTCGTACTCGTCGTATCAGGCGCTCAAGGCGATGAGCCTCGACGATCTCGAGGGCCGGCTGTTGGCCGGGCTGCTGGCACCGTACGGCGAGGAGCCCACCCCGACCCAGGAGCAGATCGCCAAAGCTCTTGCTGCACAGCGGATTTCTCAGCTGCGCAAGATGGTGGACGCCGAGACTAAGCGGCGCACCGCCGAGCAGCTGGGCCGCAATCACGTGCAGATGTACGGCGTCCCGCAGCTCGCGGAGAACGTCGAGTTCCTACGGGCCTCAGGCGAACAGCTGCGGCAGATGCGCCGGGTGGTCCAGCCGCTGGCACGCACGCTGGCCACCCGGCTGGCGGCGCGCCGGCGGCGTTCGCGGGCCGGGGAGATCGACCTGCGCAAGACGCTGCGCAAGTCGATGTCCACCGGTGGTGTGCCGATCGACGTGGTGCTCAAGAAGCCGCACCCGGCCCGGCCCGAGCTGGTGGTGCTGTGCGACGTGTCCGGTTCGGTCGCCGGCTTCAGCCACTTCACCCTGCTGCTGGTCCATGCACTGCGTCAGCAGTTCTCCCGGGTCCGGGTGTTCGCCTTCATCGACACCACCGACGAGGTCACCCAGTTGTTCGGCCCCGACTCCGACCTGGCGGTCGCGGTGCAGCGCATCACCCGCGAGGCGGGTGTGTACACCCGCGACGGACACTCCGATTATGGCCACGCGTTCGTGTCGTTCCTCGACCAGTATCCGAATGTGTTGTCGCCGCGCAGTTCCCTGTTGGTCCTCGGCGACGGCCGCAACAACTACCGCAACCCCGAAACGGATCTGCTCGCCCATATGGTCAACGCCAGCAGGCATGCGCACTGGCTTAACCCCGAGCCCAAGCACCTCTGGGGCAGCGGTGACTCGGCGGTGCCTCGCTACCAGGATGTCATCACGATGCACGAATGCCGGTCGGCCAAGCAACTGGCCTCCGTGATCGACGCACTGCTCCCCGTCTAGTTCTCCGCCGGAATTGCATTCCATGTGGCGTGTTCTCGGAAATTCGCGCGTGGAATGCAATTCCGGCGCTAGGTGAGCGACACGGTGATCTCGCCGCCCTTCGGGTCGGCATTCGACACCAGCGACCACGGCGCCCGGTAGATCCGTCCCGGCGCCGCCGGCCACGGGGTGCGTTTGGCGGCGATCACCCTGCCGTCTTGCACGGCCCGCAGCTTGGGCAGCCTGCGGTACTCGTCGGTCCACAGCAGCAGGTCACCGCGCGCAGGCACGCCGCCGTCGAGCGAGATGAGTTGCGGTGTGATCCATCTCAGCGGAGCCTCGGCGCGGATGCGGGCAGCCCCGGGGCTGGGTGCGGGTTCGCCGCGGCCGCGTAGCCAGGCCTGCACAGCTGACGCGACGTGGCGGCCGTCGAGTGCGGCGCCGTCGGCGGTGTCCACCGGATGGATGAGGTTGCCGACCGCGAACACGCCGGGGCGGCTGGTCCGAAGCGCGGCGTCCACCACGGGGCCGCGGGTGGCGGCGTCCATGTGTAGTCCCGCAGTGCGTGCCAGTTCGTGGTCGGGTATCCAATCGCCGGTAAAAACCACGGTGTCACAGGCGATGTCGCGGCGAACGCCGGTCTGCATCTGCTCCACGGTGACGGAACGGACCCGGTCCTTGCCGTGGATGGCGATCACCCGGCTGCCGGTCAGCACCGGACCGTCCAGCAGCACGCGGCCAACCATCCGGAACCCCGCGTACGCCTCGGCGCGTCGGTGACCGCTCACCATCGCCACTGTCGCGCAACCGGCTTCGCGCAAAGTCAGCACCGCCGACCAGCTGACCAGTTCGGCGCCGACGATCACGGCACGTTCGCCGACGCGGGTGTGATACATGTGCACCAGGTTCTGTAGCTGGCCTGTGGTGTACACCCCGTCGGGTCGATCCCCGGCGACGAGCCGTGCCGGTCGTGGTCGCTCGCGCGCACCCGTGGCGAGTATCACCGCGTCGGCGGTGACGGTGCGCACGCCGCGGGGAGAGGTGATCTGTAGCGTGCGATCCGCGCCCCACCCGGTGACCATCGCCTCGGTCTCCAGCACAGCACCGGACCCGGCGGCGGTGGCGGTGAGCCGCCGGGCGTAGGCGGGGCCGGAGAGGAAACGCCGAAGATCGCGCATGCCGTAGCCGAGATGGTCGCTGTGGCATGGGATTCCGCCGGTCTGCGCTTCTCGTTCGAGGACCAGGACCTCGTCGTTGACCGTGGGGCCGAGGGCGGCGGCGGCGGTCAGACCCGAAGGTCCGCCGCCGACGATGGCGACCGCGACGTGCCCGGGAGAAGCGCTCACGGGCGTCGCCTCCTCTTCGCGCAAGCGCTCACGGGTGTCGTCTCCTCTTCGCGCAAGCGCTCATCGGCCCGTACCCGATTGCAGTAGTGCCTGAGCGTGCGCGCCGCAGTAGAAGCCCTGGCAGCGGCCGTTCATCACGCGGGTGCGGCGCCGCAGTCCGTCGAGGTCGGACGGCGGGATGGGGGAGTTGCACGCATCTCGGATCTCGCCCGCGCTGACCCGTTCACAGAAGCACACGATGCGGCCGTACTCGGGGTCGTCGGCGATGCGTTCGCCGTCCTGGTAGGGGCGCATCCCGGCCTCGCCGAGGTTGGGCATTCTCGGCGGTGCCGGCAGCTCGGCGCGCTCGGTGACGTCGACGCCGGCTTCGGCGAGCAACCCCGTCACGTACTCGGCGATCGCCATCCCGGACGTCAGTCCGGTGGAGCGGATTCCGCCGACCAGGACGTAGCGCTGCGCGAGATCGAAGTCGATCAGGTAGTCGTCGTGATCGATCGCGGCGCGAAGTCCGGCGTAGGTCGAGGTGATCTCTTCGTCGAACAGGGCGGGCATCAACGCGCGTCCCTTGGATAGCAGGAACTCGAAGCCGTGCTCGGATGTTCCTGTCGCGGTGCGGTCTTCGACATTCTCCGACGTCGGACCCACCATGACGTTGCCGTAGATGGTCGGGCTCAGCAACACCCCCTTGCCGCGTGACGAGGGTACGGCCAGCACGATCAACGGAACCATCGGCCGGGTGAACTTGTCGAAGACCAGCAACTCACCGCGGCGGGGGGTGACGGTGAAGCGGTCGTGCCCGAACGCGGCGTCCAGATGATCGGCGCCCAGCCCGGCGGCGTTGATGACCCATCGACCGTGCACGTCGCCGCGGGTGGTGCGCAGCGTGCTATGTCCGGTGCCGGTGACCACACCGGTCACCCGGGCTCCGCGCAGCAACCGCACCCCACGCGCGACGGCGTCGGTCGCCAGCGCCAGGTTGGTGGTCCACGTGCAGATGATCGACTCGCCGGGGACGTCCAATCCGGCCAGCGCCCCCGGTCCCAGATCGGGCACGCGACGGTAGATCTCCTCGGTACGGACGATCCCGCACCGGTGGTATCCGTTGCGTTCCGCCTTGACCATCAGCACCGGCAGCGCGTCGGATTCCTCCTCGGTCCACGCGACGAGCATTGCTCCGGTGCGTTCCACCGGGATGCCGGTCTGCTCGGCATACTCGCCGAGCATGTCGTAGCCTCGGGCGACCAGACGTGACTCGAGGGTGCCCGGCGTGGCGTCGAACCCGGTGTGCAGCAACGCGGTATTGGCTTTGCTCGTGCCGTCGCCGACGTCGTTGCGGGCCTCGACCAGCGTCACCGACAGCTGCGTACCGGCCAGCGCCCGGGCAATCGCGCAGCCCACGATCCCGGCGCCCACCACCACGACGTCCGAGATCATGGGACCGTCTTCCTCTGTGAATCCTTTTGGGCAAGAACGGTTTCCGCGGCACATCGCCAACGGGCCAGGAACTCCGCGGCGCGCTCGTCGGACCAGTGCGGCCGGTAGGTATGCTGCGGGGTCCAGGTGCCCACCGTGTCCGCGACGGTGGCTCCCGGTTCCAGCGCGAGCCGCGCGCACGCTGCCGCTCCCAGCGCGGTGGCGTGCAGCGACGGATACACGTCCACGGGGATCCGCGATAGGTCGGCCTGCGCCTGCATCAGCACCGCGGACCGGGTCAGGCCGCCGTCCACCCGCAGCCGGGTCAGCGGCGTGCCCAGGTCGGTCGACACCAGGTCCGTCAACGCGGTCACCTGCGCGGCGAGGCCCTCCAATAACGCGCGCACCAGGTTCCCGCGACCGCTGGACAGCGTCATCCCGGAGAACGATGCGGTGGCCGCCGAATCCCACCACGGCGCGGCCAGGCCGGCGAGGGCGGGAACGCACACCACCCCATCGCTGGAATCCGCTGCAGCAGAATCGATCTGGTCGGCAGCCGGTACCAGGCCCAGGTCGACGGCCCACCGCACTGCGGAGGCTGCCGTGTACACCTGGCCGTCGGCACAGTAGGACGTCTGGTCCCGCAGCCGCCACGCCACCGAGGTGGTCAACCCCGACGTCGAGCGCACCGGCTCGCCACCCAGCTGCGCCAACAGGAACGCGCCGGTGCCGTACGTGCACTTCGCCGACCCGGGCTCCAGGCAGCTTTCGGCCAGCAGCGCCGCCTGCTGGTCGACGATCAGCCCGGCCACCGGAAGCGTCGGCCCGAAGATGTCTGTGGTGCCCACGATCTCGTCGCTGCCGACGATGTCCGGCAGCGGCTCGCCGGTGAGGCCGAACAGCTCCACCAGCTCGGGGTCCCACGTCACCGTGTCCAGATCGACCAGCAGCGACCTGCTCGCGGTCGACGCGTCGGTGACGAACGCTCCGCACAGCCGGTGCGCCAGCCAGGTGTCGGTGGTCGTCACCACACCGGCGCGTGTCAGGTTGGCGCGGATCCAGGCCATTTTCGGGGCGGAGAAGTACGGATCACACACCAGCCCGGTGCGGCGGGCCAGCTCCTTGGCGTGGCCGCCCAGGGCCGCGCACAGCGCTTCGGCGCGTCGGTCCTGCCACACGATCGCCGGTGTCAGGGGCCGTCCGGTGTCGCGGTCCCACGCGAGCACGGTTTCGCCCTGGTTGGCCAGGGCGACGGCGGCGACGGGAACGCCGGCCTGGGCCAGCGCCCGGCGTCCGGCGGTGACCACCGAGTCGAACAGGGCATCGGGGTCCTGCTCGACCCCGCCCCCGGCCAGGTACTGCGGGCGCACCTCGACCTCGGCGATGGCGGCGATCCCTCCTGCCCCGCCGTTCCCGAGATCGACGACGACGGCCTTGGTGCCCGAGGTGCCCTGGTCGATGGCCAGGATGTGCCGAGTCGTCAGTTCGGGATCTCCCCTACGGTCGAACTTGCCGTCATCCGGCAGAACTTGCGCGTGACCAAGTACAGCACCACCGTCGGGCGCACCCGGCAGCCGACAGCAGTGTCGTGGCGTACCGCGCGATGGCTTGCATTGACGACTGGTTGGTATAGACCATGCAGTTGTACCGCACTATCGACCCGCCGACCTACCTGTGTCAAAGGGTGACGCACAGTTCTTACTCAGCGGTGAGGCCGACCGATACCGCGCCAGCGAGGCTACGCTGCACAGATGCCTTCAGGCACGCCGTTGCATATGAGGATCGCCGCTGACGTTCGCGATCGGATCACCACCGAACAGCTGGGGCCTCACACGCTGGTGGCGTCCGAGCGCGAGTTGGCCGAAGTCCACGGCGTCAGCCGGATGACCGCGCGCCAGGCGTTGGCCCTGCTGGAAAGCGAAGGTCTCGTCTACCGGAAGCCACCGCGCGGCACCTTCGTTGCCGAGCCCCGGGTGCGCTTCCACGTCGGCAGCTTCTCCGAGGAAGTGACCCGGATGGGGCGCAGGCCCGCCGCACAGCTGTTGTGGGCAGAAAGCCAGCTCGCCACGCCCGCCGTGCGGCGAGCGCTTGCCCTCGCCGACGGCGCGTCGGTGCACGTCTTTCACCGGTTGCGCTCCGTCGACGACGTCCCCTTCGCGTTGGAGACCACGTTCCTGCCCGTCGATCTCACCCCGGGAATCCTCGACGAGCCCGACGACGGCTCGCTGTGGGCGGTACTGCGGTCCAAGTACGGCGTCGACCTGGCCCGCTCGACGGCGGTGCTGGAATCCATCGTGCTCGACGACAGCTCCAGCATGCAGCTGGGCGTGCGGGCCGGATCGGCGGGGACGCTGCTCACTCGCACCACCGAGGACTCCGACGGACGCTGCGTGGAGTACGCGCGTGACGTCTACCGCGCCGACCGCGCGGCGTTCGAGGTCTCCGAAGTTCTCAGGACGCATCGGCTCTCGGGGGTTTGAGCCGGACTCGGCCCGCCCGGTCGCTCCCGTAAGCTGGCTATTCGTGCAAACAGGCGGGCGGCGGCAGAGAAGGCTGGGCGTGATGGGCGGGACGTTCGATCCCATCCACAACGGTCACCTCGTCGCGGCCAGCGAGGTCGCCGACCTGTTCGAACTCGACGAGGTGGTGTTCGTCCCCACCGGTCAACCCTGGCAGAAGCGCACCCGGTTGGTCACGGCCGCCGAGGACCGCTACCTGATGACGGTGATCGCCACCGCGTCCAACCCGCGCTTCTCGGTCAGTCGGGTGGACATCGACCGCCGTGGGCCTACCTACACCAAGGACACGCTGCGCGACCTGCATGCGCTGAATCCCGACGCGGATCTTTACTTCATCACCGGCGCTGATGCGCTCGCGTCGATCCTGTCGTGGCAGAACTGGGAAGAGATGTTCGAGATCGCCAGGTTCGTGGGCGTCAGCAGGCCCGGATACGAGCTCGACGGCAAGCACATCTCGGCCGCCGCGGCGGAGCTGCCGCCCGACGCCCTGCATCTGGTGGAGGTGCCCGCACTGGCGATCTCGTCGACCGACTGCCGGAACCGTGCCGAAGGGTCCCGTCCTATCTGGTACCTGGTCCCCGACGGCGTCGTCCAGTACGTCGCCAAACGAGACCTCTATCTCAATCAAAGCCCCGCACGTGGAGGAGACCGCCCCTGACCGCCATCCAGGAAGCCATCGACATGGCCACCGTCGCCGCCCAGGCGGCGGTCTCGAAACTCGCCGACGACGTCGTCGTCATCGACGTGTCGGGCCAGCTCGTCATCACCGACTGCTTCGTCATCGCGTCGGCCACCAACGAGCGGCAGGTGAATGCCATCGTCGACGAGGTCGAGGACAAGATGCGGGCCGCCGGGTACAAACCGGCCCGCCGTGAGGGCACCCGCGAAGGCCGCTGGACGCTGCTCGATTATGTCGACATCGTGGTGCATATCCAGCATCAGGACGAGCGCAACTTCTATGCGCTGGATCGGCTTTGGCGCGACTGCCCGACGGTGCCGGTGGATTTAGAGGACACAGACGACACGGCGGCCTCCGAATGACGATCCGCCGACTGGTCATGCTGCGCCACGGCCAGACCGAGTACAACGCAGGCAGCCGGATGCAGGGCCAGCTGGACACCGAGCTGAGCGACCTCGGCCGCGAACAGGCCGTCGCCGCGGCCGAGGTACTCGCCAAACGTCAACCGCTGCTGATTGTTTCGTCGGATCTGCGGCGCGCGTCGGACACCGCGGTCGCGCTCGGCGACCGCTCGGGACAACCGGTGAGCATCGACACCCGGCTGCGCGAGACGCATCTCGGCGACTGGCAGGGGATGACGCACGTGGAGGTGGACGCCGTGGCCCCCGGCGCCAGGCTCGCCTGGCGCGACGACGCGCGCTGGGCTCCGCACGGCGGAGAGAGCCGGGTCGACGTCGCCGCCCGCAGCGTGCCGCTGGTGCGGGAGTTGGTGGCCCAACAGCGGGACTGGGGGGCCGACGAACCCGATCGGCCGGTGGTGCTGGTGGCCCACGGCGGGCTGATCGCCGCGTTGACCGGCGCGCTACTGGGACTGCCGGTCGACAACTGGCCGATCCTGGGCGGTATGGGCAACGCCAGCTGGGTGCAGCTGGCCGGCCACACCCGGCCGGACGGGGCCGCCGATGCGTTCGACGACATCCGGTGGCGTCTCGACGTGTGGAACGCCTCGGCGCAGGTCGCCAACGATGTTCTTTAAGGCGGCCCCCGGCGCCCGAGCCACCCTGTTGGTCTTCTGCGACTCGTTGTCCTACTACGGGCCCGGCGGTGGTCTGCCATCCGACGATCCCCGCATATGGCCCAATATCGTTGCCCGCCAGCTCAGTTGGGATCTCGAGCTGATCGGCAGGATCGGCTGGACGAGTCGCGATGTGTGGTGGGCAGCGACCCAGGATCCGCGGGCGTGGGCGGCGCTGCCGCGGGCGGGCGCGGTGATCTTCGCGACCTCGGGGATGGATTCGCTGCCGTCACCGTTGCCTACGGCCCTGCGCGAGCTGATCCGCTACGTGCGGCCGCCGTGGCTGCGCCGCTGGGCGCGCGACGGTTACGGCTGGGTGCAGCCCAGACTGTCGCCGGTGGCACGGGCAGCGTTGCCGCCGCATCTGAGCGCCGAGTACCTCGAAATGACCAGGGCGGCAATCGACTTCAACCGCCCAGGTATCCCGGTGGTGGCGTCGCTGCCGTCGGTGCACATCGCGCCGAGCTACGGGATGGCCCACCACGGCAGGCCGGGGACGGTCGAGGCGATCACCCGGTGGGCGACCGAGCACGACGTGCCGCTGGTGGACCTCAAGGAGGCGGTGGGGGAGCAGGTGTTGAGCGGCCGGGCCAATCCGGACGGCATCCACTGGAACTTCGAGGCGCACCAGGCGGTGGCGGAACTGATGATCAAGGGACTCGCCGAAGCGGGCGTTCAACTGCCCGATTCGAGCGGCTAGCGATCAGTCATGTCCGTGGTGGTGGTCAGCGATTCGTCGTCGCGAATGCAGGCCGATGAACTCAAGCAGTGGAACATTCGCGAAGTGCCGTTGCACGTGTTGGTCGACGGCATGGACCTGCGGGACGGCATCGACGACATCCCGTACGACGTCTACGACCGGCCGAAGGTGACGACCGCCGGAGCGACGCCGGCCGAGCTTGTCGAGACGTACCGGCAGGCGCTGGCCGACAGTGGCGGCGACGGCGTGGTGGCGGTGCATCTGTCGGCCGCGTTGTCGAGCACCTACAGCGCGGCTGTCACTGCGGCAAGGGAGTTCGGCCCGGCGGTGCGTGTCGTCAACTCGCGGTCGGCGGCGATGGGAGTCGGCTTCGTCGCGACGGCCGCCGCGCGCTGTGCGGCCTCGGGTGGCGGCCTCGACGCGGTCGAGGCCGCGGCGCGGTCGGCGCTGAACCGGACGCATGTCTTCCTCGTCGTGCACCGGCTGGACAACCTCCGGCGCAGCGGGCGGATCCGCGCCACCGCGTCCTGGCTGGGAACCGCGCTGTCGCTCAAGCCATTACTGTGTCTGGACGTCGACGGGCGGCTGGTGCTCGACCAGCGCATCCGCACCGTCACCAAGGCGCACGCGGCGTTGGTGGATCGGGTCGCCGACGTGGTGGGCGCCAACACCGCCGACGTCGTGGTGCATCACGTGGACAACCACGACGCCGCCGACGCGCTGGGTGCTGCGCTGACGCAACGGCTTCCGCAGATTTCGTCGCTCACCGTGACCGACATGGGTCCGGTGTTGTCGGTGCATGTGGGTGCGGGCGCTGTCGGGGTTGCGGTGGTAGTGGCGTCGTCTTAGCTGCAGTTGCGGCTCGAAACGCCCTGGATTGACGCGAGGGAGAAAGCGTGATCGGCGCGTCTCGAATCGAAATGCCAGTGATATGCCAATACAGGCCGAATTGCGTCGAGCGCTGACGGCTGCAGACGCGGTGTTACTCGCAAAGCGTCAGGATGGACTGGGTGACAGCCACGGATGCTCGTGGGAGGCGACTGAGCACCGGCAAGGCGTTCAGCTAAGTCCGGACCGAGATCGCGAGGTAATACCCTGGGCTCGCGCCGCCGCATTCCCAGACGCCCGCGACAAGGCAAATCCCGGCCCGGCATCCCGTGCGCTGGCCCTGAAACCGCAGATGGCACCGGGTTCTCAGTAACTGGATCTGCCGAGCACCACCAGGTGCTCGACCAACTCAGCAGCATCGTCCACCTATGACTTCTTTGCAACGCCCTAAACAACCTCAACACACCTGGAAAGTTCAGACAAAACAAAGGACCTGACCATCGGCAGGCGAAACGGTCAGTAGGGGCAAATTACGTCGAATTCTTCGATGCCAGCGGCCGCGGAGCGCAGCGTTGCCTGGCGCATTGGCAGCAAGCCCGCATTCCGGGCTGTTATCACCGGTTCCTCGACCGATAATGTGCGTTTGGTGGCGGATTCGGCAGAGGCACAAAGCCTTTTAGACAAGGTCCATTGGACAGCGAGGTCGGATTGCCCGACCCACACACGTCTGCCGGTCGAGGTTCACACCGCGGCGCGACCGGTGATCGGCGGCAGATCCGCCAACGTGACGATGCCCGGCGCTGCGGCGACGACCGCCGGGACGGCGTTGGTGACCGGCATCGCCGTGTAGATCATGCCCAGGCCCATGAATCCCGGCTCGGTCCAGTCCTTGGGCGGCAGGCAGTGCACCACGGTGCGCATGTTGGGCAGCCCGAACACCTGGACGACGTGGCCGTGCTCGAGCGGCTTCGGCGGGGTGACGTGCTCGCCCATGATCCAGTTGAACCCGACGCTGACGACGTTGCGGTCGCCGACCCAGCCGCGGTGGTAGCCGAGGACTCCGGCCACCGTGCCCGCGGGGATCTGCATGAAGCCGAGGTCGCTGTCGCCGGTGGCCGCGGTGAACGTAACGTCGAAGGTGATTCTGTCGAGGGTGGCTCCGATCGCGTCGGCCATCATGGCCGCCGATTCGGCGAAGACTTCGCTCTCCCTGCGCACTTTCTCGGCCAGCCCGGGGGTGTCAGGGTCCTGCGAGAATCCCATCGCGGTCTGGGTGCCCGCGGATTCGTAGGTTGAGCAGTCGACCGATTCGGTGATGCGGATCTCGTCGACCCGTTCGCACGGCGCCACTCAGGACCATTCCGACAAGGTTGCTCATCCCGGGGTGTGCACCGCTACCGAAGATCGTGGAATTGCCTGTTTCGCAGGCCTTTCGAATCCGCTCCAGGTCCTCCGGCGACTGCTTGCCGCCGGTGATCCACGCGGCGCTCGAGCACACGTTGATGCCGGATTCCAGGAGCCGGGTCAGCTCATCGATGCTGGGCCACAACGGGTTGTAGCAGCAGGCGTCGGGCCGCAGCGCCACCAGCTCATCGATGTCGTTGGTGGCCTTGACCCCGGTGGGCTCCGGCCACCCGGCGAGCTCGGCGGCGTCGACCCCGACCTTGTCGGCGCCATGGGCGAACACGCCGACCAGCTCCATGTCATCGCGGCCGATGATGGCGTGCAGTGACCGCCGCCCGATGTTGCCGGTAGTCCATTGGATGACACGCAGCGGTCGGTCGGTGGTCGGTGTGCCCATGGCATCTCCTCGTCGAGTGTGGTTCAACAGATGAAGCTACTGCCTCTAAGGTGGGCCACATGATTGACACGGCGCCGGTTGCCGTGGTGACCGGTGCTAGCCGCGGCGCCGGGCGCGGCATTGCGACCGCGCTGGCCGCCCGGGGGTGGCGGGTGTACGGGACGGGACGCACCATCTCCGACACTGCCGCAGGAGTCGACGCGGTCCGATTGGATCATCGTGACGACGAGGCCGTCGGTCGGCTGTTTGAGCGTGTCGGGCAGGAGAGCGGCCGGCTGGATCTGCTGGTGAACAACGCCGCGGCCATCTCCGACGAGCTGATCGGGCCGCAGCCCTTCTGGGAGAAACCCCGCGAGTTGGCCGACGTACTGGACATCGGACTGCGCTCGTCCTACATCGCGGCATGGCACGCCGCACCGCTGCTGCTGGCAGCCGACCGCGGCCTGATGGTGTTCACCTCTTCGCCGGGTTCGGTTTGCTACATGCACGGTCCGGCCTACGGGGCCCAGAAGGCGGGCGTCGACAAGATGGTCGCCGACATGGCTGTCGACTTCCGCGGCACCGGAGTGGCCACCGTGTCGATCTGGATGGGGATCCTGCTGACCGACAAGCTGCGCTCGGCGTTTCACGGAAATCCCGAGGCGCTGGCCGGGTTCGCCGAGCAGGCGGAGACACCGGAGTTCACCGGGCACCTGATCGATGCGCTGTACCGCGATCCGCAGCTGGGTGACATGAGTGGCCACACGGTGATCGGGGCGGAGCTGGCCGAAAAGTACGGAATCACCGAGGAGGGTGGTCGCAGGCCGCCGTCACACCGTGAGATGCTGGGTACCCCAAGGGAACCGAGCTCGATCATCGTTCGCTGAGAACAGTCAGCGGCTGATCAGGTCCCACAACCGGCCGGCTCCCGCCCGCAGCGCCATGTCGGTGATCCGGTCGTCCCAGTGCCGCACCGAACCGAATTCTGAGCGCCATGCCAGGGCGGCCCTGGTGAACTCGTGCAGGCGATGCTCGCTGGTGGTTCCGATCGCGCCGTGCACTTGATGGGCGTTGCGCACTACCACCGACGCGGCGTGTCCTGTGCACGAGCGCGCTGCTGCCACAAGGAATTCGAGGTGAGCAGCCGACCAGTTGGACGCCACGGCAGCGGACAGTGCGGCCTCGGTGGCGGATCGGGCGAGCGCAGCTTCGGCCGCGATGTCGGCGATCAGATGCTGAACGGCCTGGAACGTCGACAGCCGGCGACCGAACTGCTCACGCGTCGTCGCATGGTCGATGGACAGTGCCAGCGCCGTGTCCAACGCGGCGCATACCTGGATCGACCGTGTCAGGGCGGCCTTCAATTGCAGCTGCGCGACGAGATCGGCGTCGACCGGGACGCCCGTGAGTGACCCGAGGTCGGCGATGACTGTGTCCCGGGGTTCGCCGATCATGTTGGTGCCGACCGTGATCCCGATAAGGTCGGGTTCGGCGTCTGCCGCAAAATAGTCGCCCGCCACCTGCCACACGACGACGATCCGATCGGCGCCTGACGCCCACGGTACCCCGGGAGCTCGGCCGTCCTCGTCGAGCAGGCACACCGTGCGCACCGCGCCGTCGACCGGGATGCCGGCGGCCTCCAGCAGCCAGCACGCCAGCAGATCGTGTTCGGCCAACGGAATCCGTACGCCGTGGCGGACCGCGGCGGACAGCAGTTCGGCCGCCTCATACCATCCGGCCCCGCTTCCGCCGGTCTGCTCGGAGCCGGTGAGGCGGACCAGCCCGAGTTCGTCGAGACGGTGCCACAGGCCGGCGTCGCGGCTGTGTTCGGCGAAAACGGCATCCATCATGTCGACGAGCGCGGGTTCGACCTCCGGAGCGTTCACCGCATCCCCAATCCGCGGGCGATCAGGCCCCGCAGGATCTCGTTCGTGCCGCCGCGCAGCGTGAAGCCGGGCCGCTGATCCACGGCTGCCTCGGCGATGGCCGAGAAGCGGAGGTCGGCAGTGTGATCGGTGCTGAGATGGGCGAACTCGGCGATGTCACCCTCAGTGGCGGTACCCAGAACCTTGACCACGGCGGCGGGGGTGTCGGCGGGTTCCTCACGCTCCAGTGCGCCTGCGACCGCGGACGACATCTGGTGCAACCCGGTGACCCGTGCCACCAGCCGCCCGAGGTCGGCGGAGCGCGGGATGCTGGTGCAGAGACATCCTTTCCGCGCAGGCGTCGAGCAACACAAACGTCGACAGGAACCTCTCCGGGCCGCTGCGCTCGAAGGCGAGCTCCGAGGTCACCTGCTGCCACCCCTGACCGATCTCGCCGAACACCATGGTGTCGGGAACGAACGCCCCGTCGAGGATCACCTCGTTGAAGTGGTGCGCACCGTTCATCGACACGATGGGCCGGATGTCGACACCGGGCCCGCGCAGGTCGACGATGAACTGGCTCAGCCCGGCATGCCGATGGGCCGGGTCGACGGGTTCGGTGCGGGCGAGTGCGATGAAGGCGTGGGCGAGGTGGGCGCCGGAGGTCCAGACCTTCGTGCCGGCCAGTGCCCAGCCGCCGTCCACCCGGTCAGCGCGGGTGCGCACACTGGCCAGATCTGATCCCGAATCCGGTTCGCTCATACCGATGCCGAAGAAGCATTCGCCGCGCACGATCTTCGGCAGGAACTCCGACCTCTGGAACTCGGTGCCGTACTTGAGCAGTGACGGCACGATCTGCCGGTCGGCGAACCAGTGGGCCGCCACGGGCGCACCCGCGGCTAGAAGTTCCTCGGTGACCACGAAGCGTTCGAGGAACGAGCGGCCGTGCCCTCCGTAGGCGACGGGCACCGTCATGCCCAGCCAGCCACGCTCGGCCAGCGCGGCGGTGAAGTCTTCGTCCCAACCGCTGAGCCAGGCGTCGACCGACGGCGTGAACGTGCCCGCAGCAAGCTGCTCGGCGAGGAACTGCCGTACCTCGTCTCGCAACGCTTGAGTGGTGGACGCGTCGATGGCCGAACGCGGCACCAGGCGGGGAAGTGCCATCAGTCTCCTGCGGGTTCGTCGACCGAGGGTTCGTCGACCGAGGGCCCGGGGGGCGAGGGCTCAGGGAGCGACAGGGCGATTCCCACGGCGAAGAAGAACGCGGCCGTCAGCGTGCCGCCGAGGTAGTGGTTCATCGGGCCGCCGGGGGCGATGAAGCTGCCGGGCGGCCCGATGATGGTGATCGTCTCGATCAGCTGCTCGACGGTGAACACCGCAGTACCGATGCCGAGCCATCGTGGCAAGTGACCATCGTTGGCGTACAACAGGATCGGGATGGCCACCAGGATGTTGGCGATCGTGGCGACGGGCAGCCACATCGAGCCGACGTCGCCGACGACGCGCGCGGCACCGGTGTCCAGCTGGCCGGGGCGAAGCGCCGGCCCTGCGGTGAACCAGATCGCGACGCACAATTGCGCGACCAGCACCGCCGAGCCGATCGTGAACAGGTGGGCAGAGGGTCCCGTCAGCCGGTCCCGCGCGACCGCGAGCACCGACCGCCAGGGCGAGCGTCGAGAACGCCAGGAGCAGCGCCTGGACCCGGGCGGCACTGTCGTCGGCCCCGGGCAGCGCGGGGATCACCAGCACGGCCGTCGCGTAGAGCACCGCGAACGCGACGCCTGCGATCATCGAGGCACGACGGTTCATTCAGGGAGCATCGTAGCCACCGCCATCCCCAATGCGGAGTTAATCCCCAGGCTGCGCCGGTGCGGCGCGGTTCGGCAGCCTGACGTCAGCCGGCGCGCTTACCGTCGGCGCATGTCCACCGAACTGCCCGCCGAGCGGTTGCGCCGACGCCTCGGCGCGGAGAACGACGGCGGCGCCGAGGACGCCGACGAGCAACCGGACACCTCGTTGTCCCGGTGGCTGCCGGAGTCCGCACCGACGGGCCCGGCCGGCTGGATCTCGACGATCAGGGCGGACCCGGGCCGCGCCGGCGTCGTCGCGTTGGGTGTCATCGGCGCCGTCGCCGTGCTGGTGACGGTGTTGAGCCTGATCCGCGATCGGCCGCCTGCGGTGGTGTCGGCCAAACTCCCTCCCGTTGAGATGGTTTCGTCGGCCGCGCCGACACCGGGGCCGACGGCACCCGGGCCGGAGGCGCCCGTGGTGGTCAGCGTCGTCGGCCTGGTGCACACGCCCGGGCTGGTCACCCTTGCGCCCGGGGCCCGGATCGCCGATGCGCTGGATGCCGCGGGCGGAGCGCTCGACGGCGCCGACGTGATGGGCCTGAACATGGCCAGACGTGTCATGGACGGCGAACAGATTGTGGTCGGTATCGGTGCGCCGCCGGGCCAGCCGGTGGAGATGGGCAGCTCGATCGTATCGGATCCCGCCGCGTCGGCCGTCGGCCCGTCGCCAGCTGAAAAGCCTTCGGGTCCAGGGACTTTGGTCGACCTGAACACCGCGACGGTCGGACGAGCTCGACACGCTGCCCGGGGTGGGGCCGGTGACCGCTGCGGCGATCATCGCCTGGCGCGACGCCAACGGCCGGTTCAGCAGCGTCGATCAGCTCGGTGAGGTCGACGGCATCGGGCCGGCCCGGTTGGACAAGCTGCGCGATCACGTCCATGTGTGACGACGGTGATGCCCGGATCGCCCGAGGCCGCGGGCCTCGACCTGCGCCTCGTCCCCGCGGCGCTGACCAGTTGGGCGGTGACCGCGGCGGGAATCCTGTGGGATCAGGCCGGTTCTTTGGTCGCGATTGCGGTGTCGGTCGCGACGACCGCTGCGGCCGGCTGGTGGGGTAGCCATGGCCGACCCGCGGACCAGCGGGCGCTGGCCGCCGGTGTCTCGGCTGTGCTGCTGGTGGGCGGTGGATTCGCCGTCGCCGTCGCCCTGCGTGTCGACGAGGTGCGCCACCACGCCGTCTCCGGCCACCTCGGCGAGGTCACCGCCGTCGTCGTCGCCCCGACCGAAACTCCACGCGGTCGCTCGGCGGGTGCCCGGATGATGTTCCGCGGGTCGCTGCTGGAACTCGACGGAGCCCAATCCTCAGGGAAGGTAATGGTTTTCGCCTCGGGCGCCGGCTACTCGCGCCTCACGGCAGGGCAGCCCGCCGCGTTCCGCGCAAGAATCACCATGCCGAAGCGTCGGGACCTCACCGTCGCGGTGCTGACGGCGAACGGCGAGCCCACCCTCGGTGACGCGGCGCCGATCCACCGGGCGGCCCACCACATCCGCGCCCGTTTCGCGCGAAGCGTCTCGTATGGTGCTGCCCGCCGACCAGGCAGGCATGCTTCCCGCGCTCGTTCTCGGCGACACGTCGACGGTGCCGGGGCAGACGACGCAGGAGTTCCGCACGTCGGGTCTGGCGCATCTGACCGCGGTGTCGGGGGCGAATGTGACGATCGTCTGCGGCGCGGTGTTGTTGACCGCGACGCTGATCGGGCCGCGGGCAGCCGTCGGGCTGGCCGCTGTGACGCTGTTGGGGTTCGTCGTGGTGGTGCAGCCGTCGCCCAGCGTGCTGCGCGCCGCCGTGATGGGCGCGATCACGCTGCTGGCGGTGCTGTCGCATCGGCGGCGGCAGGCGCTGCCCGCGCTCGCGGCGACTGTCGTGGTCCTGATGGTCGGTGCCCCCGAACTCGCTGTCGACGTCGGGTTCGCGCTCTCGGTGTCGGCCACCGGCGCGCTGGTGCTGATCGCTCCCGTGTGGTCGCGGCGTCTCGACCGAGCGCGGCTGGCCACGACCGCTCGCGGCGGCGGTCAGCGTCGCGGTCGCCGCGCAACTGGTCACGGCCCCGCTGGTGGCGGGCATCTCCGGATCGGTGAGTCTGGTGGCGGTCGGCGCGAACCTGGTGGTGGCGCCGGTTATCCCGCCGATCACCGTCATCGGCAGCGCCGCCGCCGCGCTGTGCCCGTTGTGGCCCGCGGGTGCCGAGCTGCTGATCCGCTTCACCGGTCCGGAGGTGTGGTGGCTGATGAGCGTGGCGCGCTGGGCCGCGACCGTGCCTGCGGCGTCGGTGCCTGTGCCGTCGGGTGGCGCCGGTGTCGTGACCGTTGCGGTCGCCGCGCTCGGTGCCGCGGTGGTGTGGCATCGGTGGTGCAGTCGTTGTCATCGGGACGTGACACGATCGTGCGGTGAGCCAAGAGGTAACCGGCCTGCACCTGATCCTGGGTGACGAAGAGCTACTGGTCGAGCGTGCGGTCGCGGCGGTGCTGCGGGACGCGCGCGCGTCGGCGGGTACCGCCGATGTGCCTGTGGACCGGCTCCGTGCGGGTGAGGTCAGCACCAGTGAACTCGCCGAGCTGCTCAGCCCGTCGTTGTTCGCCGACGAACGTGTCGTGGTGCTCGAGTCGGCCGCCGACGCGGGCAAGGACGCCGTGGCGATCATCCAGGCCGCTGCCGCGGACCTGCCTGAAGGGACGCTGCTCGTGGTGGCGCACTCCGGGGGCGGTCGAGCCAAGGCGCTCGCCGATCACCTCAAGAAACTGGGAGCTCAGGTGCATCCATGCGCGCGCATCACCAAGGCGTCCGAGCGGGCCGACTTCGTCCGCCGGGAGTTTCGCGCACTCCGGGTGAAGGTGGGTGACGACACGGTCACTGCGGTGCTCGACGCGGTCGGCTCGGACCTCCGCGAGCTGGCCTCATCGTGTTCGCAGCTGGTCGCCGACACCGGCGGAGACGTCGACGCGGCGGCCGTGCGCCGCTACCACTCCGGCAAGGCCGAGGTGAAGGGTTTCGATATCGCCGACAAGGCCGTCGTCGGCGATGTGGCGGGGGCCGCCGAGGCGCTGCGCTGGGCGATGATGAGCGGCGAACCCCAGGTGGTCCTGGCGGACGCGCTGGCCGAGGCTGTCCACACGATCGCCCGGGTCGGCCCGCTGTCCGGAGACCCGTACCGGCTCGCCGGTGAACTGGGCATGCCGCCGTGGCGGGTGCAGAAGGCGCAGAAGCAGGCGCGCCGGTGGTCGCGGGACTCGGTGGCGGAGGCGATGCGGCTGGTGGCCACACTCAACGCCGACGTCAAGGGCGCCGCGGCGGACGCGGATTATGCACTGGAGACTGCGGTCCGCAAAGTTGCGGAACTCGTCAGGAGACTGAGCGGACTGAGCCGACTGAGAAGACTGAGCCGGCCGAGCAGTCCGGCGAGGGTCAGATCTTGTTCAAGGCCTGCGCGAGCGCGGACTTACGGTTGGCGGCCTGATTCTTGTGGATGACGCCCTTGGTGGCCGCCTGGTCCAGCTTGCGGTTGGTGGCGGCCAGAAGCTCGCCGGCCTTGTCCTTGTCGCCGGCCTCGACGGCCGCACGGAATCCACGGACCGCCGTGTGAAGCGACGACTTCACCGACTTGTTGCGCAGTCTGCGGCGCTCGTTGGTCAGGATCCGCTTCTGCTGCGACTTGATGTTGGCCACGCGTGTATTCCTTCGTAAATCTCGTCTGGGGTTGCTTGAGTCTGTGGGCGCCCAATGCGGGCAGCGAGTGTTCAGGGTACCAGCGAGCCCAGAAATGTCCCAAAGCGAGACCCACTGGCCTGCCGAAATGGCGGAAATGTTGCAGCATGGCATGCGGAACGCTGCGCACGGGTGACAACATCAGACCACCACGACACCGTTGTGGCGAGGAGCAGGAGAAATCCTGCACATGCGAGGAGCAGGAGCGACTTTGCCGACCGACACCGCACGGACCTCACGCAGCAGCGCCAAGCCGGTGCAAAAACGGCATGAAGGCGTCTTCGGCGGCTACAACGCTCTCGGCTCGTATGCCCAGGCCTTCGACGAGATGTTCGACGGTCAGGGCAACGTCCGCGGACCCTACAAGGGCATTCACACCGAACTCGCCCCGTCCGACGTCTCCGAACTCGAAGCGCGCGCGGACGCGCTCGGTCGGGCGTTCATCGACCAGGGCATCACGTTCTCGCTCTCGGGGCAGGAGCGGCCGTTCCCGCTTGACCTCGTGCCGCGGGTCATCTCGGCGGCAGAGTGGACCCGCTTGGAGCGGGGGATCCGCCAGCGCGTGAAGGCCCTGGAGATGTATCTCGACGACATCTACGGCGAACAGGAGATCCTGCGCGACGGCGTCATCCCGCGCCGCCTGATCACGTCGTGCGAACACTTCCACCGCGAGGCGGTCGGGATCGCCCCGCCCAACGGGGTGCGAATCCACGTCGCGGGCATCGACCTGGTCCGGGATGGGCAGGGTAACTTCCGCGTTCTCGAAGACAACCTGCGGTCGCCGTCGGGTGTCTCCTACGTCATGGAGAACCGCCGCACGATGGCCCGGGTGTTCCCGAACCTGTTCGCGACCCACCGGGTGCGCGCGGTGGGCGACTATTCGTCGCACCTGTTGCGGGCCCTGCGCAACGCCGCGGCCAACAATGTCGCCGATCCGACCGTCGTCGTCCTCACCCCCGGGGTGTACAACTCCGCCTACTTCGAGCATTCGCTGCTGGCCCGGCAGATGGGTGTGGAACTGGTGGAGGGCCGCGATCTGTTCTGCCGCGACAACACCGTGTACATGCGCACCACCGAGGGCGAGCGCCAGGTCGACGTCGTCTATCGACGCATCGACGACGACTACCTCGACCCGATGCAGTTCAAGCCGGACTCGGTACTCGGCGTGGCGGGGATCCTCAACGCCGCCCGGGCAGGCAACGTCGTCATCTCCAGCGCCGTGGGCAACGGCGTCGGCGACGACAAGCTCGTCTACACCTACGTGCCGACGATCATCGAGTACTACCTGGGTGAGAAGCCGCTGCTGGCCAACGTCGACACCTTCCGGTGCTGGCTCGATGAGGAACGCGAGGAGGTGCTGGACCGCGTCGACGAGCTCGTCATCAAACCGGTCGAAGGTTCGGGCGGGTACGGCATCGTGTTCGGCCCTAACGCTTCCGAAAAGGAACTGGCCACGATCACCAGGAAGATCAACGCCGACCCCCGCGGCTGGATCGCTCAGCCGGTGGTGCAGTTGTCGACCGTACCCACCCAGATCGGCGACGAACTGTCGCCGCGCCACGTCGACCTGCGACCCTTCGCGGTCAACGACGGCGACGACGTCTGGGTCCTGCCCGGTGGGCTGACCCGGGTGGCGCTGCCGGAGGGTTCCCTCGTGGTCAACTCCAGCCAGGGAGGTGGATCGAAGGACACCTGGGTGCTGGCATCCCGCGCGTCGGCGGCCGACCGCGAACTGGCTGCCGCCCAAGTCGTCCGTTCACTTCCGAAGGCCGCCAAGGGATCCAAGGCCGAGAAGAACGGCGACGGAACGTCATCCCAGCAGCAACAGTCGCAAGCCAACCGCCAGGAAGAGCAGCAACAACAACAACAGCAACAGCAGCAGCAGCAGGTGGTGCACTGATGTTGGCGCGCAACGCGGAATCGCTGTACTGGATCGGCCGTTACGTCGAGCGGGCCGACGACACCGCCCGAATCCTCGACGTCACCGTGCATCAGCTGCTGGAAGACTCCAGCGTCGATCCCGACCACGCGTCACGAACCCTGCTCAGGGTGCTGGGCATCGAGCCGCCGGAGACCGCGCTCGACCTGTGGTCGCTGACCGACCTGGTGGCGTTCAGCCGGGACACCGAAGGCGGATGCTCGATCGTGGAGGCGATCTCGGCGGCCCGGGAAAATGCCCGCGGTGCACGCGAAGTCACCTCCACCGAGATCTGGGAGTGCCTCAATACCACCTACAACGCGTTGGCCGAGCGGGAACGCGCCGCCAAACGCCTTGGGCCGCACGAGTTCCTGTCGTTCGTGGAGGGTCGTGCGGCGATGTTCGCCGGCCTGGCCGACTCCACCCTGTCCCGGGACGACGGATACCGGTTCATGGTGTTGGGCAGGGCGGTCGAACGCGTCGACATGACGGTGCGGCTGCTGCTGTCCCGCGTCGGTGACAGCGCCTCCTCGCCGGCGTGGGTGACGGTGCTGCGCTCCGCAGGTGCGCACGACACCTACCTACGCACGTATCGAGGCGTGCTCGACGCAGTCCGCGTCGTCGAATTCATGTTGTTGGACCGGCTCTTCCCGCGCTCGGTGATGTACTCGCTGAGGCTGGCCGAACACAGCCTCGACGAACTGCACAAGCGTCGTCTCGCCCGGGTAGGGCGCCACCGCGGAGGCGCAGCGGCTGCTCGGTCGCGCGCGCAGCGAGCTGGAGTTCCTGCCCCCAGGCGTTCTGCTGGAGTCGCTGGAGGAGAGGCTCGCCGGCATTCAGGCGACGTGCGCGGACGTCGGAGAAGCGTTGGCGCTGGAGTACTTCCACGCTGCACCGTGGGTGGCGTGGTCGGATGCGGGGCGTAATGGCTCGTTGGTGATCGAGGAAGGCGAGGTCTGAGACATGTGGCGCATGCGGGTCATCCACGCTACGGGCTATGCCTACAAGTCCCCGGTGACGGCGTCGTTCAACGAGGCGCGCCTCACGCCGCGCTCTGATTCCCGACAGAACGTGATCCTCAATCGGGTCGAAACCATCCCCGCCACGCGGTCATACCGCTATGTGGACTACTGGGGTACCGCGGTGACGGCGTTCGACCTGCACGCGCCGCACACCGAACTCGAGGTGACGGCGTCCTCGGTGGTGGAGACCGACAAGCCCGAAGTTCCGAAGATCAAGGTCAGCTGGGAGGATCTGGCGGGCGAGACGGTGATCGACAAGTACGACGAGTACCTCGCCCCGACACACTACGTCCCGGCGAGCAGGCGGATCGAACGGGTGGGGCGCCGCATCGCGAAATACCACGATCCCACCGAGGCCGTCATCGAAGCCGCCCGTTGGGTGCAGGGGGAACTGCAGTACGTACCCGGCACCACCGGTGTGCACACCTCGGGCGTCGACGCGTTGCGCGAGGGCCGAGGAGTCTGCCAGGACTTCGCGCATCTGACGTTGATGTTGTTGCGCGGCATGGGAATTCCGTCGCGGTACGTGTCGGGTTACCTGCACCCCAAGACGAAACGCGAAAATGGGCGACACTGTCGAAGGGCAGAGCCACGCCTGGATCCAGGCGTGGACGGGGGAGTGGTGGCACTACGACCCCACCAACGACAAGGAGATCAACGAGCAGTACATCAGCGTCGGTGTGGGCCGTGACTACGCGGATGTCACGCCGCTCAAGGGCATCTACTCCGGTCGAGGGCTCGACCGACCTGGACGTGGTCGTGGAGATCACCCGGCTGGCCTAGCGCACACGCCGGGGTGAACCTCCACTCGGTGCAGGTCGTCGCCGATCTCGATCTGACGGTCGAACACCGAGGCGGCCAGTGCCCGCCACTCTTCTTCCTGACCCGGCTGGATGGCGGGCACGTAGTGGGTGAGGATCAGGATGCCGACACCGGCGCGGGCCGCGGTTTCGGCGGCCTGTTCCACCGAAGAGTGGTAGTCGCAGATGTCGCGGATCCGCTGCATCGGCATCGGGTCGATGAGGTCTTTGCGGATCGCGGTGTGCACCAATGCCCCCGCGCCGGCGGCCAGTTCGTCGAGGCTCCGGCACGGCACCGAGTCACCGGCCAGCACCACTGACGCCCCGTCGTGTTCGATGCGGAAGCCGATGGTCGGCGCGACGGGCCGGTGATCGGTGGGGCCCACGGTGATCTGGACCCCGTCGCGGCCCCACACCACCCCGTCGGTCACCTCCTCCACCTCGACCGGCGGCGGCGTCGTCAGGTCGGCGTGATGGGCGATGCGGTAGCCGATGTCGAAACTGAACGCCTTCAGCGTGTTCTCGACGACCTCGGCTGTTCCCGGGGGGCCGATGATCGGCAGCGGGGGCAGCTCGGGGGCGAAGCTCGACACCCACCGAGTGATGAGCACGTCACCCAGGTCGGCGATGTGGTCGCTGTGCAGATGCGTCAACAGCAGCGCGGTCAGGCTATTGGCACCCACCCCGATGGCGGCGGCGCGCTGCAGCACGCCGCGACCACAGTCCACGAGGAAGGTCTGGCCGCCCGCGCGCACGAGCGTGGACGGTCCCGCACGCTGCGCGTCGGGGATGGGGCTGCCGGTTCCCAGCAGGGTGACTTCGATCATGGAACCCACCTAACTCTCCAATTGGGGGTCGGGGGGACGGAAAACACCGACGCGGCCGCGATTTGTGCCTAGCCTGGTGTTAGGAAAGTCACGACGGGCGGAGAAGGCCATGCGGATATCCGACGTGTTGCGCAACAAGGGCGCGGCGGTGGCGACGATCACCCCGGAGACTTCGGTCGCCGGGTTGTTGACGGAGTTGTCCGTGCGCAACATCGGCGCGATGGTGGTGGTGTCGCCGGACGGTCTGGTCGGCATCGTGTCCGAGCGGGATGTCGTGCGCATGTTGCACGAGATGGGCGCCGAGCTGCTCACGCGTCCGGTGTCCGAGATCATGACGACGCTGGTGGCCACCTGCTCGCCGGACGACTCAGTCGACAGCCTCAGCGTGCTGATGACCAAGAACCGGGTCCGGCACGTGCCCGTCGTGATCGACGGCAGGCTCGCGGGAATCGTGAGTATCGGCGACGTCGTCAAGACCCGCATGGAGGAGCTCGAGCGCGAACAGCAGCAGCTGCAGGCCTACATCACCCAGGGGTGAGATCCCTCCGAGCTGGGGCACCACCCCGTTGCCGAGCAGACGCGAAATCGCACACTTCGGCGCTCTGAAGCACCACTTTGTGTCTGCTCGCGGGGTGTCAGGACTGCTCGCGGGGAATCACGACCACGAGTACTCGGCCCGCAGGCGGCCGGCGACGATGTCGAACACCTCACGCTCCAGGATCGCGCCCTCGCGCCTGATGCCTTCCTCGGGCACGTCGAGCACCCGGTCGAGGCGCACCCAGCTGACCCGGCCCTCGTGGTCCCAGCCGCCGCTGCCGATGCTGATCCAGTTCGGGTCGTCGCGGTGGTGATCCTGGCTGGACAGCATCAGGCCCAGCAGGACCCGGCGGTCACGGCCGACGACCAGCACCGGGCGGTCTTTGCCGCGGTTCGGGTCGTCCTCGTAGACCACCCAGGTCCACACGACCTCGCCCGGGTCCGCCTGGCCGTCCAGGTCCGGCGCGTAGGCGACCCTGCGGGCCCGGTGTGCGGTCGGCACGAAGTTGCTGGACACCGGTCGGCCCGCGGGCAGCGCGGGTGTCGGGTTGTCGGGGGAGCCGACAAGGGCGTCCAGGCCGATCCGGATGCCCTCCTGGATACCCCGCTGCAGGGTGTCCGATCGCTGCAGCTGACGGACGAGTTTGGGAGCCTCGTTGAAGACGAGGTTCTCGGTGCTCTTGAGCAAGAAGCGCTGGAACGTCTTCAAGTACGACGACGATGACGCCATACCGTCCAAGCATAAGGGGTGCGGCGGCATGCTCGATTGTGTCGTGGAGGCTTGCGCTCGATACTCTTGATGGGCGTGTCCAGGCAATTCGAGGCCGACTCGATCCCGCTCACCAGGAGATTCCCATCAGCAGCTTCGCCGACAAGACCTTCACTGCGCCGGCGCAGATTCGGAACTTCTGCATCATCGCGCACATCGACCACGGCAAGTCGACGCTGGCCGACCGGATGCTGGGCATCACCGGGGTCGTCGCGGACCGGGACATGCGCGCCCAGTACCTGGACCGGATGGACATCGAGCGCGAGCGTGGCATCACCATCAAGGCGCAGAACGTGCGGCTGCCCTGGGAGATCGACAGCGGTGAACACCAGGGAAAGTATGTCCTGCACCTGATCGACACCCCCGGCCACGTCGACTTCACCTATGAGGTGTCCCGTGCGCTCGAGGCGTGCGAGGGCGCCGTGCTCCTCGTGGACGCCGCCCAGGGCATCGAGGCGCAGACGTTGGCGAATCTCTACCTGGCGCTGGACCGCGATCTGACGATCATCCCGGTGCTCAACAAGATCGATCTGCCCGCCGCCGATCCGGACCGCTACGCGGGCGAGATCGCGCACATCATCGGATGCGAGCCCGACGATGTGCTGCGCGTGTCGGGTAAGACCGGTGAGGGCGTCCGCGAGCTGCTCGACGAAGTGGTCCGGCTGATTCCCGCGCCGGTAGGCGACGCCGATGCGCCGGCGCGGGCGATGATCTTCGACTCGGTCTACGACATCTACCGCGGGGTCGTCACCTACGTGCGCGTGGTCGACGGCAAGCTCAACCCGCGAGAGAAGATCAAGATGATGTCGACCGGCACCACCCACGAGTTGCTGGAAGTCGGCATCGTGTCGCCGGAGCCCAAGGCCACCGAGGGCCTCGGCGTCGGTGAGGTGGGCTACCTCATCACCGGGGTGAAGGACGTCCGTCAGTCGAAGGTCGGTGACACGATCACGACGGCACGCAACGGCGCCACCCAGGCGCTGACCGGCTACCGCGAACCCAGGCCGATGGTCTACTCGGGTCTCTACCCGGTCGACGGTTCCGACTACCCGAACCTGCGCGACGCCCTGGAGCGGCTTCAGCTGAACGACGCGGCCTTGACATGGGAGCCGGAGACATCGGTGGCGCTGGGCTTCGGTTTCCGCTGCGGGTTCCTCGGCTTGCTGCACATGGAGATCACCCGGGAGCGCCTGGAGCGTGAGTTCGACCTCGACCTGATCTCGACCGCGCCGAACGTGGTGTACCGGGTGGTGTTGGAGGGAACGGTGCCCGGTGATCCCGGGATTGTCGTGACGAACCCTTCGGACTGGCAGGAGGGCAAGGTTCGCGCCGTCTTCGAGCCGGTCGTGAAGACGACGGTCATCGCGCCCAGCGAGTTCATCGGCACCATCATGGAACTGTGTCAGTCGCGGCGCGGCGAGCTCGGCGGCATGGACTACCTGTCGCCCGAGCGCGTGGAGCTGCGGTACACGATGCCGTTGGGCGAGATCATCTTCGACTTCTTCGACTCGTTGAAATCACGCACCCGCGGCTACGCCAGCCTCGACTACGAGGAGGCAGGCGAACAGGAGGCCGACCTCGTCAAGGTCGACATCCTGTTGCAGGGCGAGGCGGTCGACGCGTTCAGCGCGATCGTCCACAAGGACTCCGCGGCGGCGTACGGCAACAAGATGACCACCAAACTCAAGGAACTGATCCCGCGCCAGCAGTTCGAGGTTCCCATTCAGGCGGCGATCGGCTCGAGAATCATTGCCCGCGAGAACATCCGGGCAATCCGCAAGGACGTCCTGTCCAAGTGCTACGGCGGCGACATCACCCGCAAGCGCAAACTGCTGGAGAAGCAGAAGGAAGGCAAGAAGCGGATGAAGACCATCGGCCGGGTCGAGGTTCCGCAGGAGGCGTTCGTCGCGGCGCTGTCCTCCGACGCCGCCAGCGACAAGTCGAAGAAATGAGCGGGGCCGTCACCGGCCGTTCACAATGAGCGAATGGCCCTGCTGACGCGAAGATTCCGTCCCGGCGCGGCTCTGGCCCTGCTCGCGGTGTCAGCATGCGTGTGCGGGTGTGCCACCACCGTGGACGGTTCCGCGGTCCGCGCCGAGGTCCCGTCCCCGCAGGTCCAGTCGCTGCTGGACGCGCGGGATCTCGACCGCATCCTGCTCGGCGACGATGAGCTCAACGAATTCATGAGCAGCACCCAGATCGAGGTCACCAAAGACCTCCACCGGACGACAGACGATTCGGCGAGTGTCTCCGAACCGGCATGCCTCGGCGCGGTGTACACCGCCGAGGAACCGATCTACAAGGACACCGGCTACACCGCCGTGCATACCCGGCTGGCCCGCGAACCCGACGAGTACGGGTTCACGGTGGAGCAGACCGGGGTGATCCTGCCCTCGGTCGAGGCCGCCGAGAAGTTCGTCGACGACTCCGCGCAGGCGTGGAGCGACTGCGCCGCCATGGAGCTGTCGGTCACCGATGGCCAGGAATGGCACGACTGGGACCTGCAGGACGTCGTCCGAGATCGCGGAATCGTCAGTCAACCATCCAAGTGGGCGGAGTCGACCGGCTGGCACTGTCAGCACTCGATCGCCGCGGCGGGCAACGCGATCGTCGAGGCGACGGTGTGTGGTGTCCGTATCCGCGACGACGCGAAGTCGATGGTCCTCGAGATGATCGCAAAAGCTGCCGACAAGTAGCGCACTTGGCCGCAGCCTGATCGAAATCCGACGCGACCATCGATATTGCTGTGGGAGAACGGATTTCAGTCACACATCGGGCGTAGTTCTGGGGGATCCCGGTCGTCGGACCGCCGTGGATCTCCTAGTGTCGGCGGTATCGAGGACTGGGCAACGCCCTGGCTCGTCGCCGAGCGACGAAGGCTTGGGCGATGTCGGTGCGGTGGGCGTGGATGACCCTACTGCTGGGGACCACGGTCATGCTGGCCGGTGGCCTCCTGTTCTGCTCCGGATGACGACGGCGACAGTACGATCGCAGTGATTTGAACTGTGGGAGGGTGTCTCCACCCCACGGCCGCGCCGACGACCGTGCCGACCCTGTGCGCGCTTGGCTGCGCCACAAGGCGGCTGACGAAGCCGGTTCAGATGTACATCGCGGGATCGATGTAGCTGGTCGGATCGACCCCCGGCTCCCGCTGCTTCTCGGTGCGGGGACGCACGACCGCGGGGATACCGGTGGCGATCGAGTCCGCCGGCACGTCGTGGGTCACCACCGAGTTCGCGCCGATCGCGCTGTCGTCGCCGATGTTCAGCGGCCCAAGCACTTTCGCGCCGGCGCCGACGGTCACCCGGTTTCCGACCGTGGGGTGGCGCTTTCCCTGCTGGAGGGACCGGCCGCCCAGCGTAACGCCGTGGTAGACCATCACGTCGTCGCCAATCGTGGTGGTCTCGCCGATCACCACACCCATCCCGTGGTCGATGAAGAACCGACGGCCGATGGTCGCGCCCGGGTGAATTTCGATGCCGGTGAGGAATCGCATGAACTGGGTCAGCACCCGGGCGGCCGGACGCAGAGCCGGTTTCGCCCACCAGAGGTGCGCGAGCCGGTACGCCCAGATCGCGTGCAGGCCTGAATAGACGAGTGCGTTCTCCAGATCCCCGCGCGCGGCCGGATCGTGCACTCGCGCGTTCTGGAGGTCTTCACGAACGGTGGACAGGACCGACATCGCCGATCACTCCCGGATGTGCTCGAACAGCAGGGTCGAGATGTACCTCTCCCCGAAGTCGCAGACGACCGTGACGATGAGCTTGCCTGCGTTCTCCGGGCGCTTGGCGACTTCGAGCGCGGCCCAGACGTTCGCACCGGTCGAGATGCCGCCGAGGATCCCCTCGTCGGTGCCGAGCGCCCGCGCGACGGTGATCGAATCGTCGAAGGTGACGTCGATGATCTCGTCGTAGATCCCCCGGTCGAGGATCTCGGGGATGAAGTTCGGGCCGATGCCCTGAATCTTGTGGGGCCCGGGATCACCGCCGTTGAGGATCGGGGAATCGCTCGGTTCGACGCCGATGATCTGCACCTCGGGCTTGCGGGCCCGCAGGTTGCGCCCGACCCCGGTGATCGTCCCCCCGGTGCCGATGCCGGCGACGAAGATGTCGATCGCGCCGTCGGTGTCGGCCCAGATCTCCTCGGCAGTGGTGCTCTGGTGGATCGCGGGATTGGCTGGGTTGGCGAACTGGTTTGCGGCGACGGCGTTCTCGGTGTCGGCGATGATCTGCTTGGCCCTCGCGACCGCGCCTGCCATCCCCTCGGCCCCCGGCGTCAGGACGATCTCGGCGCCGAAGGCGCGCAGCATCACCCGGCGTTCGGTGGACATCGTCTCCGGCATCGTGAGGATGACCTTGTAGCCCCGCGCGGCGCCGACCATCGCCAACGCGATGCCGGTGTTGCCACTGGTGGCTTCGACGATGGTGCCGCCGGGCTTCAACTCACCCGACTGTTCGGCGGCGTCGATGATCGCGACCCCGATGCGATCCTTCACGCTGTTGGCGGGGTTGTAGAACTCGAGCTTGACGACTACCTGCGCATCGATGCCCTCGGTCAACCGGTTGAGCCGGACGAGCGGTGTCCGCCCGACCAATTTGCTGACGTCGTCGTAGATCCCGTTCAAGAGTCTTCCCTTCTCGTACTTGTATGACCGCGGTGCTATCCGGTGGTCGTTCCGCCCTCGGCGATCCGGCGCACCGCACGGATGAAGACGTCGATCTCGTCGAAGGTGTTGTAGAACGCGAACGACGGCCGCACCGTGGCCTCCAGTCCCAGCCTACGCAGAATCGGCTGCGCGCAGTGGTGACCGGCCCGCACCGCGATGCCCTCGCTGTTGAGTGCCTTGCCGACCTCCAACGGTTCGTGTCCGGCGAGCACGAAGGACAGCACGCTGGCCTTCTCGTCGGCAGTGCCGACCAGTCGGACACCGGGGATGTCGGCGAGCAGCGGCGTGGCGTACTCCAGGAGTGCGTGTTCGTAGGCGGCCATCCGTTCGATGCCCACCTTCTCCACGTAGCGCAGCGCCTCACCCAGCCCGACGGCATCGGCGATGTTGCCGGTACCTGCTTCGAACTTGTTGGGAATCCCTTGGTAGAGCGCACGTTCCAGCGTGACGTCAGCGATCATGTTGCCGCCGCCCTGCCACGGCGGTGTCTCCTCCAGCGCCTCCTCGGTGCCGTACAGCACGCCGATCCCGGTGGGCCCGAAGATCTTGTGCCCGGAGTACACGAAGAAGTCCGCGCCGAGGGACTGCACGTCGATCGGAATGTGCGGAATGGACTGCGCCCCGTCGATCAGCACCTTGGCGCCGTAGCGGTGTCCGAGCTCGACGATCTTGTGCACCGGCGTCACGGTGCCCAACGCGTTGGAAACATGGGTGGCCGCCACCAGCTTGGTCTTGGGTCCCAGAAGGTTATCGAACTCGTTGAGCAGCAGGTTGCCGGCGTCGTCGACCGGCGCGACCTTGAGCACCGCGCCGGTCCGCTGTGAAAGCAGTTGCCACGGAATGATATTCGCGTGGTGCTCGAGATGGGTGATCACGATCTCGTCGCCGGGGCCCAGATGCTTGCCGCCCCACGAGTAGGCGACCAGGTTGATCGCCTCGGTGGTGCCGCGCACGAAGATGATCTGTTCGCTCTTCGAGGCGTTGACGAACCGCCGGGCCGTGTCGCGTGCTTCCTCGTACGCGTCGGTGGCGCGGGCGGCCAGTTCGTGGGCGGCGCGGTGGATGTTGGAGTTCTCGTGGGCGTAGAAGTAGGCCAGCCGGTCGATCACCGCCTGTGGCTTCTGCGTGGTCGCGGCATTGTCGAACCAGATCAGCGGTTTGCCGTTGACCGTCTCCCGCAGGATCGGGAAGTCGGCGCGCACCGCGTCGACGTCGAAAACCTCGTGGTCGTCGTGAAGTTTGGGGAACTCCGATGTCGCTGGCGACGCGAACCTGCGATCGGTGAGGAAGTAGTAGTCGGCTTCGCTGCCGCCGGGTGCGGCCTGCGGCGTGCCGAACCATTCGAGATCGGCGACCGCCGGAGCCGACGCGGGCCAGCCCGGTGCAGATCCACGCGGCGCAACGGGAGTGGTCGGCGGTGCGCCGGCAAGCACACCGGGAATCGTCGGGACGATGCCCGAGGGCACCGCGAACGCCGACAGTCCGGATGACCCGGGTGCCAGGACAGGGTCAACGACACCGGCGGCGGCATGTCCGGACGACGGGGCCGCAGTGGTGTCCGGCACTGTGCCACGTGGCGCAACCGGCACCGTTTGCGGCGGAATCGCTTCCGGCCCAGGCGAACTCGGCACCGGAGCTACCTGGGAAGGCACCGCCACGAAGTGGGCGGGCGGGGCCACCGGATGGGACTCGCCCAGGGCCGTGGCGCCCGCCGACGTCACCGCGGTGGTGTCGGGCACGTTGCCGCGCGGCGCCACTTGGGTGGTCTGCGGCGGACTGTCCGGTCCCGGCCGATTGCCGACCGCGAACAACTGGTTGGCCAGCGCCGCCAGTTCGGCGGCACTGATCGGCAGGTCACCCTCGGCGTCTACGGACCGGTACTCTTTCCCGTCGCTTCGCTCGCCCCGCCATTCTTTCCCGTCGCTTCGCTCGCCCCCCCGCCATTCTTTCCCGTCGCTTCGCTCGCCCCGCCACTCACTCGTACTCATGGAACTTGTCCACCGAGACGTCCTCGAGCACAGCGAGCGCGTCATCGGTCAGCACGGCGAGCGAGGTGTACAGCGTTACCAGATACGAGGCGATCGCCGAGCGGTTGATGCCGGTGAACCGCACTGACAGACCCGGCGCCTGCTCGCCTACCAGTCCGGGCTGGAACAGGCCGACGACGCCCTGGCGCTCCTCGCCGGTGCGGACCAGGATGAACTTGGTCTTGCTGTCGTCGACGGGCACCTTGTCGCTGGGGATGATCGGGATGCCGCGCCAGGTGATGAACTGCGCCCCGAACAGGCTGACGACCACGGGTGGCACGCCGCGGCGGGTCGCTTCGCGGCCGAACGCGGCCACGCCCAGCGGGTGGGTCAGGAAGAAGCCGGGCGTCTTCCACACCTTGGTGATCAGCGAGTCCAGGTCGTCGGGGGTGGGAGCGCCGCCCAGCGTCTGAATCGTCTGCTCGGGGGTCACCTGTGCGAGCAGTCCGTACTCCGGGTGGTTGACCAGCTCGGACTCCTGGCGTTCCTTGATGGTCTCGATGGTCAGTCGCAGCTGCTGGGCGACCTGGTCGTGGGGGCTCGAGTACAGGTCGGACACCCGGGTGTGCACGTCGAGCAGCGTGGAGATCGAGCGCAGCGTGTACTCGCGTGGGCTGGTCTCGTAGTCGACGTAGGTCTGGGGCAGCGGGTCCTCGGACCCGGCGCCGCCCTCGTCGGCGTGGATGGCCACCTGCTCGGGGTTGACCACCCGGTTGACGCGGTAGATACCGGCCTCGACCGGCACCCAGCTGAGCAGGTGCAGTAGCCACCGCGGGGTGATCGTGGAGAGCTGGGGGACTGTCTTCGTGGCGTTGGCGAGTTGGCGTGCGGCGGAGTCTCCGAGAGCCTGGGATTCGTTCTGTACCGACGTCATTGTGGTTCCTCCCGACTGATGTCGTGGCCAATCATGTCCTACGGGGCAGGCATTGCACAGGCTTGATGATCATGATGAGGCGAACCAGACTGTCCTCGTTTGCGCGGGTGACGTATGCTACCGGCATGTCCTTCACCGCACAGCTGCGCATTGATGCCTCGCGCTGCCTCGCTGTGCGCTGTTGTTGTCGTTGATTTTCTGACGCTGTAATCCCTCGCGTTCCAGCCCGCCCTCGTTCGGCGGTGTGTTGATGCACGCGGCTCAGAACTCCAGAAAGTCAATTCGGCATGACTGCTGCAACCTCCCCATCCGATCTGCTCTATACCCGACCGTCGGTGACCGTCCGTCGCCGGGTGCGCCCGCGCCCGCTCGTCGATGTCGCGCGGCTGATGCGGTACCGCGCAGGGACCTATTCGCACACCGTCGACCGGGTGGTGTTCACCGACGGGACCTGGGCGCGCACCGACCTCATCCGGCTCAATCCTGGCGTCGAGGCGTACTCCCTGGACTTCACCGGCGTGGCACCCACCCGACCGTCGCAATACCAGGTGGGCACCTGGGCGGCGGTGCCCAACCTGCGGGTCCAGGGACACGAGGCCGAGGTCGACTGGATACTGCGTAACTCGGTTCCGCAGCTCGGCGTCGCCGAGTTGAGCCGCAGGCTGCGCGCCGCCGGCGTCCCGCTGGGAGTGGGAAACATCAGCGAGCACGAGGCGATCGCCGCCACGCAGGCCGCGATCTGGCACCTGACCAATGGACTGGACCTCGATACCCGGCCGCTCAACGAGCCCACCGCGGTGCAGCGCAGCGCCGACGGCGTGACCGTCGAGTTCGACGGCGCCCCCGAACTGGGCGGGTACACCGTCGAGCTGGTGGCGCAGGATGAGGTGACGGTGACGCTGCACAAGTCGGTCGACGGCCGGACCTGGCGGGAGGTGCCGTCATCGCGGCTGACGGTGCGCGGCGCCGGTGAGCACCGCAAGCGGGTCGGCGTCGGCGCCACCGTGTCGGCCCATCGGCACGGCCGCGCGGCGCGGGGCCACCGGTTCTACCGGTTGACCGTCAGCGGTAGCGCCACCATCGGGGACATCGGTTTCTGGCTTGACGGCTCGGGCACCTATCGCAACGCCGAGCGCATCGTGCAGCTCTACGACTATCTGCTCGCCGGTGCGCGGCGCGCTCGCGAACAAACCAGCGCGCCACGGTTGAGTGCCGCAGGCGCCACCATCGACACCGGCGGTCTGATCGGACCGCTGCGACTCGGTGCGACCGATTCGGCCAGGCTGAGCTCGGAGAACGCCTTCGTGGTGGACAGCACCGGAGCGGAGGTGACCGGTGCACTCGAGCCGGGCAGCGTCATCTACCTGCGCCCGCTGAAGGGCCAGACCTCGGCGACGGTGACGATGACCGTCCCTGGCACTGAGGACGGGTACGGGGGGCGGGTGCTCACCGGCGTGGCACGCGACGAGGTGTCGAGTACGTTCACGCCGTTGGCGCTGGCGGTCCCCGCCGAGCTCGTCGTCGACTTCGAAATCGTCTGGACCCGGTAGCGGATCCGTAAAGTTCACGCGGAGTTGATGTCTGGCCGCGCCGGTGGTTTCCGGGAGACGATGCAGCCATAGCAGCGGCCTGGCCGGTAACCGAGCTCCACGGCGACGAAAACTGGAGTTGGCAGCTGCGCGGGAATTGTGTGGACTCTCCCGCTGACCTGCTCTTCCCCGAGAGCGCACCCCGTCACATCCGCCGTCGACGCGAGGAACAGGCCAAGCGGATCTGCCAGAGCTGCCCGGTGCTGAACACCTGCCGCGAACATGCCGCGAGCGTCCGGAGCGGTACGGCATCTGGGGCTGGACCGGCACTGGCGCAACGTCCGCACCGTCGCCAGCCACAACCCGCTCGACTACAAGGCGTACGCGGTGGGCAACTATCTGGTCAACGGCACGACCCCGCCCGCCAACGGCTACTTCTGACACGCAACACTTCCCGGCGTCGATGCCGGGAGCCGAGTTCGGTGAACCGCTCGCGCGGGTGCCCGGGACGTGCTATCGAAGTGTTACGGAAGTGCCACATTCGGCAGAAGAGGCCAGATGACGACCAAGCGCGCGGCGAGTATGGCCGGCGCGGTCGGCGCGTGCCTCGCGCTGGTGGGTTGCGCCGGGGAGCCGGTCGACGAGCGGCCTGTCGTCCGCATCGTCGACGCCGCCCAACCCTCGGTGGCGATTCCGCTCGGCGAATTCCTGCCCAGCACGCAGGAACTGTCCGCGACGTTGGGTACCGGCCCCGACGGCTTCATGGGACAACTCGTCGAGGGCGACGCCGACATGCTGCTGCGAAGCATCGGGGCTGCCCAGGCGACACCGCTGGACTGCGTCAGCACCGCCTACCGGCTGCAGAAGGTCGTCTACGACCTCAGCCCCGTGCAATCGGTAGCCAGCAGTTCCTGGGCCGGAGGCGGATTCGACGGTCCGCCGGTCTCGGGCTTCTTCGGGGTGGTGCAGATGGCGAGCGGCGCCGGTGCCCAGGAGTTGTTCGCGACACTGGCCGACAAGTGGCGGCGCTGCAACGGCCAGACCGTGGTGCTGCAGCAGCCCGGGCAGGGAGCCGAGGAGTTGATCAGGATCTCCGAGGTCTCCTTCGACCAGCGGGTGGTGTCGGCGAGCGTGCTGCACGCGTCGTCTCGCGCCATGCGCGCTCTCGGCGTAGCAGGAGACTGCATCGTCGACGTCGAGATCACCGACCCCCGTTCGGTCGGCGGCGCGCAGCCCGCTGTCGGAGTTGCCGAGCTGATCCTCGACAAGATCGCCGCGCAGCGCTGACGTTGCCGTGATCGAGGTCCGTGGGGGACAGCCGTGGGGGAGAATGGCGCGGTGAACGCCATCCGCACGATGCTGCGCGACTGTGCCGTCCGTGCGGTGATCGCGGTATCCGTGGTGCTCTCGGGATGTGCCAGCACGGTGGAGGGAACGGCGATCCGTGCCGAGGGCGCGGATCCGCAGAACGTGCCGGCCCTCGACGAGGCCGAGCTGGACGGCATCCTGCTGACCATCGATGAGCTCAACGGCATCGTGGGCTCGACGGAGATGAAGCTCGCCAGCGAGCTCGAAGAGATGACCGATCATTCCGCCGACGTCTCCGATCCGGACTGCCTGGGCGCGGTTTACGGAGCCGAGGAGCCGGTGTACGCGGGATCCGGCTGGACGGCGGTTCGTGACCAAGTGGCACGCGAACCCTCCGACGACAACGACCACTGGGTGGAGCAGACTGCGGTGCTGTATCCCGCTGCCGCAAACGCCCAGGACTTCTTCGACGGCTCGTCAGCCACCTGGCAGGACTGCGCCAACGACGCGATCGCGGTGGGCGACGGCGACTACCTATGGGAGCTCGACGACGTCGAGATCGGTGACACGATGATCACCCAGGCGACCAGTCAGGAAGGCGCCGACGGCTGGGCCTGCCAGCATGCACTGTCGGTGATCTCCAACCTGACGGTCGAGGTGTGGGCGTGCGGCTACAGCATCACCGACGAGGCCGCCGAGATCGCCACCGCGATGGTCGAGAACGCCGCGAAGTAGTCGTTCGCGCGAGCGCTCATCAGGTCCGTTTCTTCTTCGCGCGAGCGCTCCGACGAGGACCCGCTGGCGAGCGCGACCAAGCCGGACGCAATCGTGCCGAGTCCGATGCCGGTCTGGTTCACCCGGGCCAGCTCTGCGAAGGCCTCGTCAGATTGAGGGTTGGGATGGCGCATGCTCAGATGGTCCGTCCACCGTCGCCACTCGCATAGACATCGGCGCATCGTGATTCGACATCGCGATCAGAGCGAGTCGGGTCAGTCACACCGGGGCGCCGACGGAGGGCGAACGCGTAGGGCGAATCCACTGCTGGACAGTGGCATTCGTGTACCGCGCAATGAGCGTGTGGTGACGACCCCTACCCTGTGATCTGCTGGTATACCGATTGGAGTTCGGGATAGACCCAACCGGGACCGCCGGTCGTGAACAGCATGGTGGCGGCGGGCGTGCCGTTGGTGGTGGTCACGAGCCCGCGCAGTTGGTTGTAGAGATTCGTGCTGGCCGTGGTGGCGAGTGCGGTCGCGACGTCGAACATGTTCTGGTTGGTGCCGGGAACCGGTTGACCACCTCGGATATCACCCGGGCCATCTTTGCTCAAGGTCAAGTGGCATTCTTGGAAGGGTGGGGGCGGACCTGCCGGCGGGCAGCCCTGGAGCGGGAACTCTTGGGAGAAGTCCATGTTGAAGAACCCGGTGTGCAGATCGGCCGGGAAGTCGGCCGGGTTGCAGACGGGGAAAATCGGAGGCGCGATCCGATAAACGTCGCCCACGGCGATATTGTCTTCCACCCAGTTGGTGTGAGAGTAGAAATCTTGCTGAGTGTGCAGCAGGGCGCCGAATGCCGCGCGCGCCGCCGGTCCGTTCACCAAATTGCCGCCGGCAAGGAACGACCCGCTGAGCAGAACCGGTGAGAAGACATCCCACGCAATGCGCGCTCGGGCGCAGAGGTCTACTGGATTGGCCGCGTTGTCCAGATGTCGCCAGTCCTCGGTGGCGAAAGCATCACTTCCGACGGCACCCCCTCCGGGTGGTGGGCCGACCAGGATCTGGATCATCGCGTCGTTAGTGACCTGATCGGCTGGTAGCGCATTACGCGTGATCATCTCGTGGATTTGGATGTAGAACGCTTGGGCCGTCGGCGTGGCGAAGCCGACGGATGCGGTGACAGTGATCGCTACGGCGAAGACCGACAGGATAATTCGGACTCGGCGCGAAATGTTCATGAGAACCTCCAATTGGGCAGCGGGAACGGAGAAGTGCTGGGAGCGACATACTGCGGCTGCATTTTGACAAGTCCGACGCCGACTACTCGAAGTCCAAGGCCTCGACGGTCGCGACGGCACCTTCGTGGGTCGGGCGGTTTGCGCCGCCGATCACGTACACGGTGTTGCCAACGGTGGCGACCACCTCCCCGTGCCGTGCCGTCGGTATCGGCGGCAGTGGAATCCACTTACTCTGCGCGATGTCGTACATCTCGACCGTTGTCAAAACCCGAGTCGGTTCCTCGCCGCCGACGGCGACGATCCGGCCATCGATCAAGGCGGCGCCGTAGCTGCCGCGCGGAGTCGGCATGTCCAACAGCTTCGTCCATTCCCCGGTTGCCGGATCGAAGCGCTCGAACGCCGCTGAGTTCTTGTCGGCGGACAGGAACCGTCCACCCACGGTGTACAGGTACTGACCGTCCGATACCGCCGCCAGGTGCTCGCGCGGGGTCGGCAGACCGGCCGCATCCGTCCACGACTGACCGTCGAATACCTCGGTCTGTGGAACGAGTTGCTTTTCGTTCTGCCCGCCGACAACGACGAGTTTGTCACCCACAACCGCTGCGGCCGCGGCTGCTCGGGGATGTTTGAGGCTGGGCAACTCCACCCAGCTGTTTCCGCGCAACGCGAAAACCTTGTTCGACCCTTGTGCGAGTTCGGCGCTGGATCCCCCGATGACCACCACCTCACCGCGATAGGTGGCTGCCGTCGCGTGGTGCAAGGGGACGGGCAGGGGAGGCTGCGGTTGCCACGATCCAGTCGCCGGATCGTAGCTCTGCACCAGCTGAATGTTGTCTCCATGGCTCATGCCACCGGCGACCCAGATCTTGTCGTCGAGCACAGTCCAGGCCATCATCAGTCTGGGGCTTGGCGCATCCGGCAGCGTCCGCCATTCGGATGCCGGCTGGAGAGTGCGTGGCGCCAGTTTCACCGCCTCCGCCGCCGAGGTCACCTGCGTGTCATCGATACCGGTCGCGCCGCCGATCGCATACACCGACCGTTCCACCGCGGCGACGGACATGCCATGCCGTGGGGTGCTCATTTCCGGCAAACCGGTCCATGTCTTCGACGCGAGATCCATCACCGCAACGCTTTTGAGGACCTCCCCCGCTGACAGACCACCGACCGCGACCAGACGCGCGTCGGCGATGGCCACGCCGAGGTCGCTGCGCGGCTGGGGAAGGGCGGGCAACGACGTCCAGGAGTCCGCTACCGGGTCGTACGCCTCCACGGTGGGAAGGTCGGCGTCCCCATCGTTTCCGCCGACTGCGTAGACCACCTTGCCGTCCGACGCAGCGCCCAACATCTGTCGTGGAGTAGGCATTTCGGTTCCGAGCGACCACGAGGAACCGTCGAAGACCTCGGTGGTGTCGAGCAGTTCGCCGTTGGCGCCCACTCCACCGGTGACGACCAAGCGATCCCCGACCACCGCTGCTGCGGCCGCAGCGCGGGGCTGAAGCAGCGGCGGCAGTTGCACCCAACGACTGTTGACGACCCGCCAAACCTGGTCGCTGGCGACCTCTGTGTCGGCGCCGTCGGTTCGCCATCCGCCAAGCACAACCGGGTTCCCCTGCCATGTCACCGACATCGCGTGCTGTACCGGAACAGGCAGATCGTCACCGCCCTTCCAGTTGTCGATCGCCGGGTCATACCCTTCATGTCGTCCGCTGACCTGGCCGTCCGCCCCGGTGCCGCCGAAAATCCAGATGGTGCCGTCGGCCTGGGTGGTCGTCGCTGCCTGGCGGGCGACACGTGCATTCGTGATCGGGTACCAACCGGCCTGGGTCTCGGTGGTGGTCGGCTGGCTTGCACTGACTGCGGCATCCCCGCCGCCTTCGTCATTTGATGAAATGAAGTAGACACCGCTGAACACCAGCAGCGCCACGACGGCGGCCGCTGCGGCGATCAGCAGTGCTTTTCTGCGGTTCCCCGTCTTGGGTGGAGTCGTGGGCGGCGCGGCTGACTGCTGGACGGGCCAGGGCCTGCTGGACGGGTGCATGGCGTGCGATGTCGGCGTATCCGACATCGGCACCGGCGTATTCGCGGGCGGTGGAGGAACGCTGGCCGACTGCGTGCGCCCACCAGTTTGAGTGCCGGCCCCTGGCAATCGCAGGGATTCGGCGGAAAGGGTCTGATCTTGATCACCGCTGACCGGCGCGCTCAGCGCCATCGAATCCGGTATCAATCCGTTGCGACGCTGTGCGGCCTGCAGTTCGTGACCGAAATCCGCCGCCGAGGCCTGCCGGCTTGCCGGGTCGGGCAACATCGCTTTCTCGATCGCCGCGCACACATCGGCCGGTATTCCTTTCTGCCGCATGTCCGGCACGGGCGTCGAGCCGATCCGCAGGTAGTGCGCGATGAGGTCCTCGCCGGTCTTTCGCTCGTGCGCCGCGGTCCCGGCGATGAGCGCGTAGATCGTGGCGCCGAGGGAGTACACGTCAGAGGCGGTCGTCGGTGGGGATCCGCTCAGCACCTCGGCTGCCGTGTAGGCGATCGTGCCCGTGAAGAACCCTGTCTTGGTCTCGAATCCGCCGTCGACGCGCGCAATTCCGAAGTCGCTCAGCTGCGGCTCACCGTAATCAGTGAGCAACACATTCGCGGGTTTGATATCTCGGTGGAGGGTGCCCGTCTGGTGTGCGGTTTCAAGTGCCCCACACAGTTTCACACCGATCTTCAGTGCATCGGGCCACGCGATCTGGCCGACCTGGTGTATCCGCTCCGCGAGGGAACCGGCCGCGTGGTAGGGCATCACGATGTACGGCCGGCCTGTATCGGTTACTCCGACCTGCAAGATGTTCACGATGTTCGGATGGCCGGAAAGTTTGCCCATCGCGTAGCCTTCACGCAGGAACCGTTCGCGGCTGTCTCCATCTAGGTCAGATGCCATCACCTTGACGGCAACGCTTCGTGCGAGCGTTGTCTGGTGGCAGCGGTAGACAAAGCCCGCGCCGCCCCTGCCGACTTCGACAGCATCTAAGAATCCGGCGGCCGCCAACTCGTCAGCGATTCCACCCCGTCGTTGGGCCGGAGTGGCGTCTCCCTTGCGTTCTCGGGCCATGGGGAGATGGTCCTATATTCATCGTGGTTTCGCCGTGCGACCGATAAAACTCGTGATTCCCAATCTTGGATGGAACCACATGCGCCCCAATAGCCGCAGTCGCGAGTGGACGGGCCGGTCGCTGTCCGTACCGGCTCTTCGACGTCGCGTAGTAATCAACCTCGGGCTTCGGGTCACCGCCGGGCGGTACGAGCTGGGTGCGGTGACCGCGCCGGCCGGGCGAACCGTCACGCATGGATACCTCGGCCTGCCCACCCTGCGGTGATGATCCGACATTTGCCAGTTCAGCATCTTGTCGTTTCTTTTGCATTCTTTGCCGGGCACCTTCATTTCGTTGAACGTGAAATAGGATCGCCAAGCGCCTCCTGTTCGGAGCGCAGCGCATGAGCACGAAATCTGTACCGGCACTCGCGCAATGCGCGGACCCCGGCGATCCACAACCCGCGGGACTACCGGGCGCACACGGCCGGCCAGACGCGGTCAACGCGGTGCGAACGGCTAATGCTGGGGACGCGCCGCCGTGCGCAGAAGCTTCTCGAACGGGTGCGCGCCGACTAGTTCTGCCGATGCCGGATCGCAGAGCGGGATGTAGCCGGCCGACAGGTATAGGGCGACCCCCTCGGGCTGACGCGGCGCAGTCGTCGGATAGATCCGGCGGTATCCGCCGATACGCCCGCAGATCGGCGTCACCACCGCCGGTGCGGCATCGAGTGCGGACTCGATAATTGCGTTCTCGCTGAGCGCATTCGGCGCAGGTTACACCGGTGCGTTCGCCGGCTGGAAGTTCCCGGAGCTGTCGGCCTCCTGCTCGGCGCGGATCACGTGCACCACGGCGTTGATCAGCGCCAGGTGGGTGAACGCCTGCGGGAAGTTACCCAGGTGCCGTCCGGTCCGCGGTTCGATCTCCTCCGCATACAGATGCAGCGGGCTCGCGAACGACAGCAGCCGTTCGCACAGGTGCCTGGCCCGGTGGATCTCCCCGATCTCGACCAGTGCCGACACCAACCAGAAGGAGCAGATCGTGAACGTGCCCTCCTCACCGGACAGGCCGTCGTCGGTCTCCTCGACCCGGTAGCGCAGCACCAGCCCGTCCTCGGTCAGCTCGCCGGCGATCGCCAGCACGGTCGCGCGGATCCGCGGATCGTCGTTCGGCAGGAACCGGGTCAGCACCGCCAGCAGCAGCGAGGCGTCCAGCGCGTCGTCGCCGTACCGCTGGGTGAGCACGCCGCGCGAATCCACACCCTTCTCGAGGATGTCTGCCTTGATCTCCTCGGCGATCACCCGCCACTGCTGCGCGTAGGACTTCTCGCCTTCCAGCTCGGCCAGCTTCGCACCGCGGTCGAGCGCCACCCAGCACATGATCTTGCTGGAGGTGAAGTGCTGGGGCTCGCCGCGCACCTCCCAGATACCGCGGTCGGGCTCGCGCCAGTGCTTGATCGCCTCCTCCACCTGTTCCTTCAGGACCGGCCACAGTGTCTCGGGGATCTGCTCGCGCGACTTGGTGTGCAGGTACACCGAGTCGAGCATGGTGCCCCAGATGTCGTGCTGCCTCTGGTCGAAGGCGCCGTTACCGATGCGCACCGGACGGGCGTTGTCGTATCCCGAGAGGTGGTTGAGCTCCTCTTCGACGAGGCTGCGTTCCCCGCCGACGGCGTACATCACCTGCAACGGGTGCCGCTCACCGTTGTTGGCGCCGGACACGTCGGCGATGAACGCGAAGAAGTCGTCGGCCTCCCGGTCCAGGCCAAGGGTGTACAGGCCCCACAGCGCGAACGTCGAGTCGCGCACCCATGCGTACCGGTAGTCCCAGTTGCGTTCGCCATGGGGCGTCTCCGGCAGCGACGTGGTCGGGGCGGCCAGTAGCGCGCCGGTCGGCGAGTAGGTGAGGCCTTTCAGCGTCAGGGCGCTGCGCTGCAGGTAAGACCGCCACGGATGATCGGGGAAGTCGCCGACGTTGATCCACTGGCGCCAGCACTCGCTGGTCTTCCACATCTTGTCGGCCGCCTCTTCATAGGTCTGGGGCGCCGGATGCCCGGACCAACTCAGCGCGACGAACACGTTGTCCCCCTCGCTGAGCCGGGTCCGGGCACGCGCTTCACGGCCCTCGAGCCCGATGCGCAGGTTGGTGGTCAGCCGCAGGGTGGGGTGGGAATCCGGATTCTTGGTCGCGCGCGCGATCGCCTCGCCGTAGGCCTGAGCGGAGTACTCCCAACCCGCGCTCGAGCGGTGGTAGTCGAACGACGGCTCGCAGCTCATCACCAGTTCGACCGTGCCGCTCACGCACCGAACGGTGCGCAGCAGGATGTGCTCGGCGTCCCAGTCCATCGGGGTGCGACGGTGGGTGCGGGACCGGGTCTCGATGTCGTGCCACGGTCCCATCACCAGCGCATCACGCACGATCACCCAGCCGGTGTGCGTCTGCCAGGTGGTCTCCAGGATCAGGCTGCCCGGCAGGTAGCGCCGTGCCGCGGGCACCGACACCCCGTACGGCCCCAACCGGAAATGGCCCGCGCCGCGATCGAGGATCGCCCCGAACACGCTCGGGGAATCGGGCCGCGGAACGCACATCCACTCCACCGAACCGGCCGACGAGACCAAGCAGGTGTTCTCGCAGTCGGACAGGAAGGCGTAGTCCGCGATCGGCGGGAACGGGTTCCGCAATGAGCCGCCCGCGTAATACGGCGCCTCGGTGGCCACGGCGAGGGTCGATTCACCGTCAAGACGCGCTCCGTCGGATGACGCGGTGTGCTGCAAAACCATGGGCACATCATCGACTGCCGGGTACCCCGGCGTCCACCGGAACACCCGGTGGCTGCTGCGGCGGTCACGCGCATAGTCTGACCGGGTGGGCGGCTTCCTGAGTTGGTGGGACGGGGTCGAGCTCTGGCTGTCCGGGCTGTCGTTCGTCGCCCAGACGGCGGTGGTGATGCCGGTGGTGCTCGCCCTGGCGTACGGGATTGCTGTGCTACTCGACGGCGCACTGGGCAACGGGATCCGGGTACTTCATCGGGTACGTCCCCAGAAGCGGAGCGGAGCGGCCGAGAAAGAGGGTGGCGACCCATGAGCGGCATGCCCCGTTCGCGGGTGACACTGGCTCTGGTCGCGCTGATCGTCCTGGTCGTCGTCATGTGGTTGGTGACTCGTTGAGGGGTGCGAAACCCCCGGACCGCTCGCCGACAGCAACTCTGCTACGCTTCGCGCCATGCAGACGGCGTCCGGCAACAAGAGCGGCCACATCGTGGCTCTCATTGCCGTGGGTTTGAGTGCCGTTTCTGACACGTGTTGTTGTTGTCTCTGACTCCTTGTCCGTTCGCGGTCTGGTGTCGGGGATGACTGTGGCGTAGCTGCCCTCAGTGATTCTTCGATTACCCCGCCTCCTTCCGGAACGGATGCTCCAACTCCGAAATCCGAATCCGGGAAAGGTCATCCATGCAGAAGCATCCTGAAATCCACATCGAGGTGGCGTACCGCGGCCGCGCTCGCACTTTCGGCGACTGTTCTCGCCGCCTGCGGTGGCGGGGCCAGTGATGTGGCGGGCGAGGACGGCCGGCCCGAACGCCGAGACCACGCTCACGCTGGTCGCTTTCGCGGTGCCGGAGCCGGGCTGGTCGAAGGTGGCTCCCGCGTTCGCGGCCACCGAGGAGGGCAAGGGCGTCGCGGTCACCGGTTCCTACGGCGCCTCGGGTGATCAGTCCCGCGGCCGTCGAGTCCGGCAAGCCCGCCGACCTGGTGAACTTCTCGGTCGAGCCCGACATCACCCGGCTCGTCAAGGCAGGCAAAGTCGACGAGGACTGGAATGCGGGCGCCACCAAGGGGATTCCCTTCGGTTCGGTGGTCAGCTTCGCGGTCCGCGCGGGCAACCCCAAGAACATCCGCGACTGGAACGACCTGCTGCAGCCCGGCGTCGAGGTCATCACGCCCAGCCCGCTGAGCTCGGGGTCGGCCAAGTGGAACCTGCTCGCGCCCTACGCATGGGCCAGCAACGGTGGCCAGAACCCCCAGGCCGGCATCGATTTCGTCACCAAGCTGGTGACCGAGCACGTCAAACTGCGTCCCGGTTCGGGTCGCGAGGCCACCGACGTGTTCAAGCAGGGCAGCGGCGATGTGCTGCTGGCCTACGAGAACGAGGCACTCAACTTCGATCTCGAGTACGTGAACCCGCCGCAGACCTTCAAGATCGAGAATCCGGACGGCGGTGGTGAACAGCAGCGCCCATCTGGAGCAAGGCGACGGCTTTCGTCAACTTCCAGTTCACCCCCGAGGCGCAGAAGTTGTGGGCCGAGGCCGGATTCCGGCCGGTCGATCCGGCCGTGCTGGCCGAGTTCGCCGACAAGTTCCCGGCGCCCGAGAAGCTGTGGACCATCGACGACCTGGGCGGCTGGAGCACGGTCGACAAGGAGCTGTTCGACAAGGAGAACGGCTCCATCACCAAGATCTACAAGCAGGCCACCGGATGACCACTGGGTGGTCGACCCCAAGCCGGAGGCGATCCGGCCCGAGCTCACCGGTGACGGTGGCTCGGGTCGGCCGGGCCGCTGGCGGCAGGTACGGCAGCACCTCGCTGCGGGTCGGTGCGGCCACGATGTGGCTGTCGCTGATCGTGTTGCTCCCGCTCGCCGCGATCTTGTGGCAGTCGGCCGGGGGTGGCTGGGACGCGTTCTGGTCCGCCGTCAGCTCGCCTGCCGCGGTCGCGTCGTTCAAGGTGACGTTGACCATCTCGGTCGGCGTACGCCTCGTGAACTCGATCTTCGGGCTGCTGGTCGCCTGGGTGCTGACCCGAGACGAATTCCCCGGTAAGCGGCTGGTCGACGCCGTGATCGACCTTCCGTTCGCCCTCCCGACCATCGTCGCCAGCTTGGTGATGCTGGCGCTCTACGGGCCCAGCAGCCCGTGGGCATCCACCTCCAACACACCAGATGGGGTGTGGGCATCGCGCTGCTGTTCGTCACGCTTCCGTTCGTCGTGCGCTCCGTGCAGCCGGTGCTGCTCGAACTCGACCGCGAAGTCGAGGAGGCCGCGGCATCTCTGGGTGCCAACAACTACACCATCCTGACCGGGTGATACTTCCGGCGTTGTTGCCGTCGCTGCTGTCAGGTGCTGGGCTGGCGTTCTCCAGGGCCATCGGCGAGTTCGGTTCGGTGGTGCTGATCGGCGGCGCCGTTCCCGGGGAGACCGAGGTGTCCTCGCAGTGGATCCGCACGCTGATCGAGAATGACGACCGCGTCGGTGCCGCGGCGATCTCGATTGTGCTGCTGGCGATTTCGTTCGTTGTTCTGTTCATCCTACGAGCCGTCGGAGCCCGGGCGGCCAAGCGGGAGGAACTGGCACGATGACGCTGTCTCCGCTGACTCGCCATCTCATCCGCTGGATCGCCCTCGGCTATATCGCCATCCTGGTGATCGTGCCGGTCGGGCTGATCCTGTGGCGCACACTGTCACCCGGTGTGGGCGCGTTCTTCGCCTCGATCTCGACGCCGGCGGCGGTGTCGGCCCTTCAGCTGTCTCTGTTGGTCGTCGCCATCGTGGTGCCTCTGAATGTGCTGTTCGGCGTTCCGACCGCACTTGTGCTGGCGCGCAACAGGTTTCGTGGCAAGAGCATTCTGCAGGCGGTGATCGACCTTCCTTTCGCGGTGTCGCCGGTCGTTGTCGGCGTCGCGCTGATCCTGCTGTGGGGTTCGGCGGGTCTCTTCGGATTCGCGGAGAACGACCTGGGCTTCAAGATCATCTTCGGTTTCCCGGGCATCGTGCTGGCCAGCATCTTCGTCACGGTGCCCTTTGTGATCCGCGAGGTCGAGCCGGTGCTGCACGAGCTGGGCACCGATCAGGAGGAAGCCGCTGCCACGCTGGGCGCACGGTGGTGGCAGACGTTCTGGCGGATCACCCTGCCCTCCATCCGTTGGGGTCTGACGTATGGCATCGTGCTGACGATCGCACGCACGCTGGGGGAGTTCGGCGCGGTGATCATGGTGGCGTCGAATCTGCCGGGGCAGTCGCAGACCCTGACGCTGCTGGTGGCCGACCGGTACAACCGCGGTGCCGAATACGGCGCTTACGCCATATCGACCTTGTTGATGACGGTGGCGGTGCTGGTGCTCGTCGCCCAGGTGATTCTCGACGCCCGCCGCGCGCGGGCAGCAAAATAGTGCCGAGCAGGAAGCTTGGAGCAAGGGAAGCCATGACCTACGCAATCACCGTGAAGGGCGCGAACAAGCATTTCGGTGATTTCGCTGCGCTGGACAACGTCGACTTCGCGGTGCCCGAAGGGTCGCTGACGTCGCTGCTGGGCCCCAGCGGGTCCGGCAAGTCGACGCTGCTGCGGGCGATCGCCGGGCTTGGACGAGCCCGACACCGGGACCATCATCATCAACGGCCGCGACGTCACCCACGTGCCGCCGCAGCATCGCGGCATCGGGTTCGTGTTCCAGCACTACGCCGCGTTCAAGCACCTGACGGTCCGCGACAACGTCGCATTCGGCCTGAAGATCCGCAAGAAGCCGAAGGCCGAGATCAAGGACAAGGTCGACAACCTGCTGGAAGTGGTGGGGCTGGCCGGTTTCCAGAATCGCTACCCCAGCCAGCTCTCGGGTGGCCAGCGCCAGCGCATGGCGCTGGCGCGGGCGCTGGCGGTCGATCCCGAGGTGCTGCTGCTCGACGAACCGTTCGGTGCGCTGGACGCCAAGGTCCGCGAGGATCTGCGGGCGTGGCTGCGCCGTTTGCACGACGAGGTGCACGTCACGACGGTGCTGGTCACCCATGACCAGTCGGAGGCGCTCGATGTCGTCCGACCGGATCGCGGTGCTGAACAAGGGCCGCATCGAGCAGGTCGGTTCGCCGACCGACGTCTACGACTCGCCGGCCAACGCGTTCGTCATGTCGTTCCTCGGGCGGTGTCGTCGCTGAACGGGGTGCTGGTGCGCCCGCACGACATGCGCGTGGGCCGCAATCCCGACATGGCCATCGCCACGACCGACGATTCTGTGCAGGCCACCGGCGTGACCCGGGCGGTCGATCGACCGAGTCGTGGTGCTGGGCTTCGAGGTTCGGGTGGAACTCACCAACGCCGCGACCCAGGCGCCGTTCATCGCACAGATCACCCGCGGCGACGCCGAGGCGCTCGGCCTGAAGGCAGGCGACACGGTCTACGTCCGCGCGACCCGGGTGCCGTCGCTGCCCGCCGATGCGCCGGTCGTCGCACCGGTAGGCCGGCACCGTTCCTGAGGCCGGTGGTCGCTACGGCGGCGGCCGCGGGCCGCCGTGGCCGCGTCGAAGCGGTCCAGCACCGTCTCGGCCACCTGCCGATGCGCGCCCAGCGGTGCCGACATCGGAATGCGTTGTGCGCGTGCGAATTCCGCGACGCGGTCGGTGATGCGGCCGTGCGCCAGGAACCACGGCGCGATGACAAGCCGGGCGGCCCCGCGCTCGCGTAACTCCTCGGCCGCCTCGGCCAGCGTGGGCTGCGGGCCGGTCGCGAACGCGGTGATGGCCGTCCACCGTGTCATCAGCGTCAGCTCATCTGCGACCGCGGCGGTGCGTGCGTTCGCCTGCGGCCGCGACGAGCCGACCGCGGTCACCAGCACCCCGACTCCGGAGTCCAGTCGTGACACCCCGGCGTGCTCGAGGCGCTGGCGCAGCACGTGGACCAACCGGTCGTCCTCGCCGAGCACCTCGGCCTGGCGGACGTCGGCGCCGGATTCGGCGATCATCGCGGGGATGTCGACCCGCGCGTGGTACGCATCGGCGAGCAGCAGCGGAACGACCACCGCGTGGCCGTGCGTCGTCGTCGCCAGGACGTCGCGCAGATTCGGGGAGTTCTGCTCGCAGAACGCCACTCGTGCGTCCAGACCCGGCCGCAGCCGCCGGATGCAGTCGACCACCGACCGCGCCGTCGCTGCCGACCGCGGATCGGCGCTCCCGTGCGCGGTCAGGACGAGCGTCACGAGGCGTGCAGCCCGCATTCCGTCTTGTTCTGGCCCGCCCAGCGACCGCTGCGCGGGTCGGCGCCCTCGATGGGCTTGGCGGTGCAGGGCGCGCATCCGATCGACGGATAGCCTTCGAAGACAAGGGGATTGACCAGGACATCGTTGCTGTCGATGTAGTCCCGGACATCGTCGTCGCTCCACGCCGCCAGCGGGTTGATCTTCACCAGCCCGAAGGCCTTGTCCCAGCTGATCAACGGCGCGTTGGCGCGCGTCGGGGCTTCCACCCGGCGGATTCCGGTCACCCACGCGGAGTAGCCGCGCAACGCCTTCGACAGCGGCTCGACCTTACGCATCCGGCAGCACTCGTTGGGCTGGCGCGCGAACAGGTTCTTGCCCAGCAGCGCATCCTGCTCGGCGACGGTGTGCTCGGGCCGTACGTTGACGATGTTCACGTCGTAGACCGCCTCGACGGCGTCACGGGTGCCGATGGTCTCCACGAAGTGATATCCGGTGTCCAGGAACAGCACGTCCACGCCGGGGCGGACCTTGGCGGCGAGATCCACCAGCACCGCATCCTGCATGTTCGACGCCACGATGTATTCGCCGCCGAAGTGCTCGTCGGTCCAGCGCAGCAGCTCTTCGGCCGAGGCGTTCACCAGTTCAGCAGCACCGCGTTCGGCCAGCCGGATCAGATCCTGCTCGGTTCTCGTGTCAGTCATCTCGGTTCTCGTGTCAGTCATGCAGTCACCCCAGATCTGCTCTTCGCGCAAGCGCTCATCGCAAGTCGGCTTCGTCGGCTCTTACCGCCCACGTAGCGAAACGCTCACCATGCTCTCGTTGTTTCACGAAGTTGCGAACGACGCGTTCGATGTAGTCACCCAGCTCGCTGGACAGCACTTTGTGCTGGCGCAGCTTGCGGCCGAAACCGCTGTCCAGACCCAGGCTGCCGCCCAGGTGGACCTGGAAACCCTCCACTGAGTCGCCGCCGTCCTCGCCTGAATCGACCATCTGGCCCTTGAAGCCGATGTCGGCGACCTGGATGCGGGCACACGAATTCGGGCAGCCGTTGATGTTGACGGTGATCGGGACGTCGAGCTCGGCGTTGATGTCCTCCATCCGCTTCTCCAGCTCCGGGACCAGCGTCTGGCTGCGTTTGCGCGTCTCGGCGAAGCTCAGCTTGCAGAACTCGATGCCCGTGCAGGCCATCAGGTTGCGGCGCCAGTGCGACGGGGTCGACGGCAGCCCCAGCGCGTCCAGCCCGGCACGCAGTTCATCGAGTTTTTCGTCGGGAACGTCGAGGACGATCAGCTTCTGGTACGGCGTGAATCGGACGCGGTTGGAGCCCGCGGCTTCGGCGATGTCGGCGACCTTGGACAGGATCGTGCCGGACACCCGGCCGGCGATCGGGGCCACCCCCACGGCGTTGAGCCCGTTGCGGAGCTTCTGCACGCCGACATGGTCGATGGGCCGCGTCACCGGGGTCGGCGCCGGTCCGTCGATCAGGGGACGCTTCAGGTACTCCTGTTCGAGAACCGCCCTGAATTTTTCTACGCCCCAGTCCTTGATCAGGAACTTCAGCCGAGCCTTGGCCCGCAGCCGGCGGTAGCCGTAGTCGCGGAACACGCTGACCACGCCTTCCCACACATCGGGCACCTCGTCGAGCGGCACCCACGCGCCGACCCGCTGACCCAGCATCGGGTTGGTCGACAGGCCGCCGCCCACCCACAAATCGAAGCCCGGGCCGTACTCGGGATGCTCGACACCGATGAAGGCGACGTCGTTGACCTCGTGCACGACGTCCTGAAGGCCCGAGATCGCCGTCTTGAACTTGCGCGGCAGGTTGGAGTACTCCTTCTTGCCGATGTAGCGCTTGACGATCTCGTTGATCGCAGGCGTGCCGTCGATCACCTCGTCGAGGGACTCGCCGGCCAGCGGCGAACCCAGCACGATGCGGGGGCAGTCGCCGCACGCCTCGGTGGTCTGCAGACCGACCTCGTCGAGGCGCCGCCAGATCTCCGGCATGTTCTCGACCTCGATCCAGTGGTACTGGACGTTCTGCCGGTCGGAGATGTCGGCGGTGTCGCGCGCGAAGTCTGTGGAGATGCCGCCGAGGGTGCGCAGCGCCGCCGTCGACAACGCGCCGCCATCGCAGCGCACCCGCAGCATGAAGTACGAATCCTCGAGCAGGTCGGTGTTCTCGTCACCGGTCCACGAGCCGTCGTAGCCGGGCTTGCGCTGCGTGTACAGGCCCCACCACCGGAAACGGCCGCGCAGGTCGCCCTTGTCGATGCTCTCGAAGCCGTTCTTCGAGTAGATGCCCTCGATGCGGGCGCGCACGTTGAGGGGGTTGTCGTCCTTCTTGGACTGTTCGTTGGCGTTCAGCGGCTCGCGGTAGCCGAGTGCCCATTGGCCTTCGCCACGGGGACGCTTTGCGGGCTGTTTGCGGTGGTCATCGGGTCGTGCTCCTCGTCGGAGCCGGCGTTGGCGATCGCGCGTTCTCACCGGTGGCTGTCCGGATGCGCAGATCCGGCGGCCAGCTGATAGCAGGTGGGCAGGTCTACGAGGTCAAGGCAGACAACAACAGGTGCAGACGCGCTTGAAGTCGACATGACGACGCACCACCAGCGAGACCCGGCGGGGGAGGCTGTGGGCTGAAGTCACGGAGCCAATTGTGCCACGGATGCCACCACCGGCCCTAACCGGGCGAAATTTGCGATCACGATGAGCGAAAGTCCGCGATGGGACACTGGTCGAGTGACGGCCGAGACGGAGGTGACGCTGCCCGGCATGGCCGCGTGCACCAGCCGGCCGTTCGGTATCTACGTGCACGTGCCGTTCTGCGCGACCCGGTGCGGATACTGCGACTTCAACACCTACACCCCGGCTGAGCTGGGCACGGTCGATTCTGCGGCTCCACCGGGGGGCGGAACGCAGGAGGGCTGGCTGGCCGCGCTGCGCACCGAACTCCGCCTCGCCGCGTCCCACCTGCGCGCCGCACCGCAGGTGCAGACCGTCTTCGTGGGCGGCGGCACCCCGTCGCTGCTGGGAGCGGCGGGGCTCACGGCCGTGCTCGACTCGATCCGCGACCATTTCGCGCTCGCCCCCGACGCCGAGGTCACCACCGAGTCCAACCCGGAGTCGACGTCGCCGGAGTTCTTCGCCGGGTTGCGCGCCGCCGGGTTCACGCGATTGTCGCTGGGCATGCAGTCGACGGCACCGCATGTGCTCGCAGCGCTGGACCGGGTGCACTCGCCCGGGCAGGGCGCTCGATGCCGCGCGGGAAGCCAGGGCCGAGGGGTTCGACCACGTCAGCATCGACCTCATCTACGGAACGCCGGGGGAGACCGATGACGACCTGATACGATCCGCCAGCTCGGCCATTGAGGCCGGTGTCGACCACCTCTCCGGGTACGCGCTGATCGTCGAGGACGGCACCGCACTGGCCCGGCGGGTGCGCCGCGGTGAGATGCCCGCGCCCGATGACGACGTGCTGGCCCGACGGTACGAACTGCTGGACCGTCGGCTCGCCGACGCGGGCTTCAACTGGTACGAGGTGTCGAACTGGGCCCTTCCCGGCGGGCACTGCCTGCACAACATCGGCTACTGGGACGGCGGCGAATGGTGGGGCGCGGGCCCCGGCGCGCACGGTTACGTCGACTCCGTCCGGTGGTGGAATGTCAAGCACCCCAAGGCTTATGCCGAAGTACTTGGCGGTGGCGACGCTGCCCGTCGCCGACTTCGAGCAGCTCGACGCCGAGACTTCGCACACCGAGGATGTGATGCTGCGGATCCGGCTGCGCACCGGCCTGCCGACGGCGGTGTTGTCCAGCGTTGAGCGTGACCGGGCGGCACGCGCAGTCGACGACGGGCTGCTGTGCCGCGACGGCGAGCGGCTGGTGCTGACCGACCGCGGCAGGCTGCTCGCCGACGGAGTCGTGCGCACCCTGCTCAGCTAGTGCCGGAATTGCATTCCACGTGACTTCACCTCGCGATTTGCCGCGTGGAATGCAATTCCGGCGCTCTACAGCAGGGCCGCGGCCAGGCGGCGCCACTGGTCGCGGGGAAACGCCTTCGGCTCGGCGGTGATCACCTGGACGCAGACATGGTCGGCGCCCGCAGCCCGATGTTCCGCCACCCGGGAGGCGATGGCGTTCTCGTCGCCCCAGGCGATGATCGCGTCGAACAGCCGGTCGCTGACCGAACTCACATCGTCCTCGGTGAACCCCGACCGCAGCAGATTGTTCGCATAGTTCGGAAGCACGAGATACTTACGCAGCCAATCGGTTCCGATGGCACGCGCCTGGTCCCTGTCGTCGGTGAGCAGCACGGTCTGCTCGGGCAGCAGCAACGGGCCGTCGCCGAGAACCTCGCGGGCGGTGTAGGTGTGATCCGGCGTCGTCAGATACGGATGCGCACCCCGCGCGCGCGACGCGGACAGCTGCAACATCTTCGGTCCGAGAGCGGCCAGCACGCGGTTGGCCGGCGGAACCGGCTGCGGCGAGCTGTCGATCCCGTCGAGAAACGCCTTGGTGGCCGCCAGCGGCTTGCGGTAGCGGCCCGGCTCCTTCGAGTCGATCAGCGGCGCGTGGCTGACCCCGATGCCGAGCAGGAATCGCTCGCCGTGTGTCTCGGTCAGCGCGGCGTAGCGGGCGGCGACCTCCGAGGGCTCGTGCATCCAGAGGTTGAGGATGCCGGTGGCGATCACCGTGTGCTTCGTGGCGCCCAACAGGTTGTCGACCGAATCCAGAACCGGGCCGCCCACGTCGGGAATCCAGAGCGCCGTGAACCCCAGTTCGTCGAGTTCGGCGGCGGCTTCGGCCGCCTCTCCGGGATTGCCGTAACGCAACTGCGAACTCCACAGACCAATTCCGGACAGCTCCATGCTTTACACATACACGACAGGCAACGGCGTTACGGTCGCTGGATGGCATTCGACCCCGGCGCCGTCGGCCGCGCGTTCTCTGAGCATCGCTTCGACGACGCGCTGGACCACCTCGCCAGGGATGTGAAGTGGACGATCGTGGGTTACATGGCCCTCGAGGGTGCCGACGCCGTGCGGCGGACGTGCCGCGACACCCTGGAGAGCCTCGAGGGAACGTCGACGGAGTTCGATCGCTGCGTGACGGCGGCGGGTGCCGACGTCGTCGCAGTGGACACCGTAGCCCGCTACATCGGGCCGGACGGGGTCACCGCGGTCGCCAGCTGTGACGTCTACGAATTCGACGGCGGGAAGATCAGCACGATCACGTCCTACGCGGTCGAGGTGGATCCCGGTGATCCGGGCGCGCAGCCGCCGCCGCGTGCGTGACGGACACCGCTCACAGGAATCGCCTGCCGGCGCCGGGTAACTCCCTCAGCGCACCGGTGTTGTGCCAGGATACTCGGCATGCCGGGGTCAGGCTTAGGAAAGGCTAACCACACTGCACCGGAGCCGGTGGCCATCATCGGTGCCGGCTGCCGCCTCGCGGGCGACATCACCACCCCCGAGCAATTCTTCTCGTTCCTGCTCGCCGGTGGCAGCGCTGTTCGGCGGGTGCCGGCCGAGCGCTGGGAGCCCTACCTGCACCGGGACCCGCGCAACGCGGCCGTGTTGCGCGAGACGACGCCGTGGGGCACCTTCATCGACGACCTGCCCGGATTCGACGCCGAATTCTTCGGGGTGTCGCCACGCGAGGCCGAGCTGATGGACCCGCAGCAGCGCCTGGCCGTCGAAGTGTCGTGGGAAGCGTTGGAGCACGCGGGAATTCCGCCGCGAGCACTGGCGGGCACCGACACCGCGGTGCTGATGGGCGTGAACTCCGACGACTACGCCAAGCTCATCATGGAGGACCTCGCAGGCATCGAGGCCTGGACCGGGATCGGCACCTCGCTGTGCGGGGTGGCCAACCGGGTGTCGCACCTTCTCGACCTGCGCGGCCCGAGCGTCGCGCTGGACGCCGCCTGCGCGGCGTCGCTGGTCGCGGTCCATCAGGCATGCCAGCTGCTGCGCGCACGGCGAGACGTCCCTCGCGCTCGCCGGTGGTGTCAGCGCGCTCATCGGTCCCGGCCTGACCAGGGTGCTCGATGTCGCGGGCGCCACCGCGCCCGACGGCCGGTGCAAGACGTTCGACGACGCCGCCGACGGCTACGGACGCGGCGAGGGTGCCGGGGTCGTCGTGCTCAAGCGTCTGGCCGACGCGCGGCGCGACGGTGACCGGGTGCTCGCCGTCGTGCGCGGCGGTGCGGTGGCCCAGGACGGTCGCACCGTCGGCATCATGTCGCCCAACGGCCAGGCGCAGCAGGACCTTTTCCGGCGTGCGTGCTGGGCGCTCCGGTGTCGCCCCCGGCCAGCGTCGGCTATATCGAGGCACACGGGACCGGCACCCCGACAGGCGATCCCGTGGAGCTCGCCGCGCTGTCGGCGGTGTACGGGGCGGGCCGGGCGGTGACCCGTGTGCCGTCGGGTCGGTGAAACCCAATACCGGGCACCTCGAAGGTGGGGCGGGCGTCGTCGGGCTGATCAAGACGGTGCTCGCGCTGCACCACGAAATGCTGCCGCCCACTGCGGGTCTGGGCACGCTGAGCACCGCGGTCGACTGGGCCGCCAGCGGGCTGCGGGTGCCCACCGAGGCGGAGCCCTGGCCGCGCGGTGCCGAACCCCGCCGCGCCGCGGTCTGCAGTTACGGCTACGGCGGCACCATCGCCCATGTCCTGATCGAGGACGCCCCCGAGGTGGTGCGCCCGGATGCCGCCGAGGCGCGGGCCGTCGTCATCCCGCTGTCGGCCCGCTCCGAGGCCCGCCTGGCCCAGCAGGCGTCCGCGCTGGCCGACCATCTGCGGGCGTCGGAGTTCTCCGTCGACCGGGTTGCGGCGACGATGTGGACGCGCCGTTCGCATGAACCGGTCAGGGGCGCCGTGGTGACCGACGGTATCCCGGACACCAACGCGGTGATCGACGCACTCGACGCCATGGCCGCGCCGGTGCGCGACCCTCGGATGGTGACCGGCGCCGCCGTGCCCGGCGCGGAAAACGGTGCGGTGTGGGTGTTTTCAGGACATGGGTCGCACTGGGCCGGGATGGGCCGCGAGCTGCTCGCCACCGAGCCCGCGTTCGCGGCCACCATCGACGAGATCGATGTGGTGTTCCGCAGGGAGCTGGGCTTCTCCGCGCGCGACGCACTGACCGCCGAGCAACTCGGCGGCACCGATCAGGTGCAGGCCCTGACGTTCGCGATGCAGGTCGGGCCTCGCCGCCGTGCTGCGCGAGCGCGGGGTGACGCCCGCGGCGGTGCTCGGCCACTCGGTCGGCGAGGTCGCGGCCTGCGTGGTGTCCGGGGTGTTCGACCTTGCCCACGGCGCGTCGGTCGCCTGCTTCCGGGCGCGCGGCTTCCGGGCGGTCGCGGGCGAGGGCGCGATGGCCTTGGTGCGGCTGCCGTTCGAGGAGGCGCAGCGCCGGCTGCGCGGGCGCGCGGATGTGGTGGCGGCCATCAGTGCGTCGGCGGCGTCCACGGTGGTGTCGGGCACGGTGGCTGCCGTCGATGAGGTCGTCGAGGCGTGGAGCGGCGAGGGGATGATGGTGCGCCGGGTCAACACCGACGTCGCCTTCCACAGCCCCGCCATGGATTCCCTGACCGGCGAGCTCGCCCGGCTGGTCGGCGGTTTGCCCGCGTCCCGTACGGCCCGAGTGCCGCTCTACACAACGGCTTTGGCTGACCCGAGGTCGATGGCGCCGCGTGATCCCGACTACTGGGTGGCCAACCTGCGCGGCCGGGTGCGCTTCGCCGAAGCGGTGCAGGCCGCGGCCGAGGACGGCCACCGGCTGTTCCTGGAGGTGTCTGCCCATCCGGTGGTGTCCCACTCGATCGTCGAGACGCTGCTTCACTGGGCGGTCGGTGGGATCGGTGGGTTCGGTGACCACGCGGTGGTGCCGGTGCTGCGCCGCGACCAGCCGGAGCGGCGGGCCATCGGCGCCGCCGTCGCGGCGCTCTACTGCCACGGCGCGCCGGTCGCTCACGGTTTCACCGCGTCGACTCCGTGGGCCGCCGACCTGCCCGGCACGCAGTGGCAGCACCGCCGATTCTGGCGCACGCCGACGCCGCCTCCCGGGACCCGCGCGCTGCACGACGTCGCGTCCCACACCCTGCTGGGCGGCGTGATGGAAGTGCCGGCGCGGTGCCTGCGCGGGTCTGGCAGACCCGGCTGGACATGGACAACCGCCCGTACCCCGGTGACCATCCCGTACAGGGCACCGAGATCGTGCCTGCCGCGGTGCTGCTCAACACTTTTCTCCTCGCCGCGGGCGGCGCGCTGGCCGATGTGCGGCTGCGCACGCCGGTGGCCCCGGCGCGGGTGCGCGACGTTCAGGTGGTCCTGCAGGACCGGTCGCTGCGGCTGTCGTCGCGACTGATCCACGACGATGCCGACGACAATTGGCTCACCCACATCAGCGCCGTGGTCGCGATCGACGACGAGGTCAACGAGCTGACGGGCCACGGCGTCGACGCGCACACCTGGCAGCGATGCTCCGAGGTGCTGCCGCCCAGCCACATCGTCGACACCCTCGCCGGCGTCGGGGTGGCGGCCATGGGGTTCGGTTGGCAGGTGCTCGAAATGCGTCGTGGTGAGGGTGAACTTCTGGTCCGGGTGTCCACCGAGGCCGACGGATCGACCCCGCCGACGTGGGCCGGACTGCTGGACGCGGCGACGTCGGCGGCGTCCACGGTGTTCGGCGGCCCCCCGCGGCTGCGGATGCCCGCGCGGATCGACCGGGTGCATGTCTGCGGCGAGCCACCTGCGGTGGCGCTGCTGCACGTGCGTCGCCGGGACGGAACCACCACCGACATCTCCATCGCCGACGACTCCGGCGCGGTGCTCGCCTCGATCACGTGCGATGACGTTCGAAGAGCTCGAGGATCCGGCCGGCAGTGACACCACGCGGCTGCTGCACCACGTGGCGTGGCACGCGACACCGTGCCGGCTCGACGACCGTCCGACCGATGTGGTCCTTCTCGGCGGCGCCGACGACGAAATCTGCTCGGTGGAGCGCGATCTCGCCGCCGCGGGGGTGCCGAGCCGCAGGTGCGCCACCCCCGATCAGCTGCCGGATCGTCGCTCACGCGGGTCGGTGGTGCTGGTTCTGCCACCCGTCGGCGACCCCCCGGAGGTGCCGGCCGAGTTGGTGCTGCGCACCCTGAACCATCTGCACGACAACGGATCTCAGTCCCGGATCTGGGTGCTGACGCGCCACGTGCACGAGGGCGCCAATCTGGTGCATGCCCCGCTGTGGGGGATGGCGAGGGTCGCGGCAGCCGAGCATCCGCACCTGTGGGGCGGGGTGCTCGACGTGTCCGACGGTGCCCTGCCCGTCGGCGTGCTGGCCTCGCTGCACGGCCACGGCGTCGTGGTGGTGCGTGACGGCGTCGCCCTGACAGCCCGGCTCGCCCATGCGCGTCCCGGTGGCGGCGCGCCGATGACATGCACCCCGGGCGGAACGTATCTGATCACCGGTGGCACCGGCGTGCTCGGCTTGCGGATCGCCCAGCGACTGGCCGACCTGGGTGCGCGCCGCCTGGTGCTGCTGTCCCGTTCGGGCATTCCGCGCCGCGAGCAGTGGAGTGGCCAGAGCCATCGAGAGGTGGTCCGTGTGGTGTCGGAGCTGGAGGAGCGCGGCGTGTCCGTGCACGTGCGTAGCGATTGACATCGGCGCGAGCGGGGCGGGCGAGCAACTGCGGGTGGCGCTGCGGGAGCTGCCCCCGGTACGCGGTGTCGTGCACGCCGCGGGCGTGGAAGCCGGTGCGCTTGCTGATCAATACGACGCCCGATGAGATCCGGACGGCGATGCGCCCCAAAGTCGCAGGCACCCTGACATTGCACGAATTGTTCCCGCCGGAGCAGCTGGACTGGATGGTGCTGTTCTCGTCGTGCGGCTATCTGGCGGGCTTCCCCGGGCAGGGCGCCTACGCGTGCGCGAACGCGTTCCTCGACGCGACGGCTCGGCACCGGCGCAGCCTGGGGGACCGAACCGTCAGCGTCGCGTGGACCGCGTGGCGCGGCCTCGGGATGGGATCTTCATCGGGATTCGTTGCGGCCCAACTGGCGGCGCTCGGGATGGGCACCATCGGCGCCGACGACGCGATGCGGGCCCTGGATTCGGCGATGCGCAGTGATGATGCCAATGTCGTTGTGCTGCCGGTGCTCCCGGGGGCCGCCGCGGTGCCGATGCTGGCCGATGTGGCGCCGACGGGGGAGCTGGAGCCGGTCGCCGGTGGGACGTCCGGTGGGCCCGGGTGACGGAGACATCGGCGAGTGGGTGGCACAGCAGGTCGTCGAGGCGGTGGCGCTGAGCTCGGACTGTCCGCGAGCGATGTCGAGCTGCGGGTGCCGCTCGTCGAGACCGGGGTCGACTCGATCATGACCGTCGCACTGCGTCGCGCGCTGGAGAAGCGCACCGGCCTGGCGCTGCCGCCGACCCTGCTCTGGGAGTACCCGACAGCGGCCGCGGTGATCCGCTCGGATCGTCGAACTGTGTGTTTCGGAAGCGAATTCGGTGTCCTCAGGTCAACGCCGGCGTGACGAAGTACACCCAAATCACTGGGTAAGGCGCGCGACCACCTGCTTCTTGTCGACCTTGCCCACGGCGCGTCGTCGGCAACGACGGCATCGGCGCGAGCACATCCGGCCGCGCATGGGTCGACGCACCGCGCGTCGTCCAGGAACGCGTTCACCTCGGCCAGGGTGATCGGCTTTCCGCTGAAAACCACTGCAGCGCAGATCTTCTCACCGAGATACTCGTCGGGCAGCGCCACCGCGGCCGCCGCGTAGATCGCCGGATGGGTGTGCAGGTGGTCCTCGAGGTCGGTCGCCGACACGGTCTCGCCGCCGCGGTGGATGACGTCCTTGATCCGGCCGATCACCTCCACATAGCCGGCCCTCGGGCCGTCGGCGAAGATGCGCACCCGGTCTCCGGTGCGGTAGAACCCGTCGGGGGAGAACGATCGGGCGTTGGCGTCGTCTGCCCGGTAGTAACCGTTGAGCGTGTACGGCCCGCGCACCAGCAGTTCACCTTCTTCGCCGGGCGCCACCTCGTCGCCGTTCTCGTCGACCACCCGCATCTCGTCGTGCGGAGACATCGGCCGGCCCTGGGTGTGCACCACGACGTCGCCGGGATCGCCGGGCCGGGTGAAGTTCAGCATCCCTTCGGCCATGCCGAAGATCTGCGACAGACCCGGGGTCAGCTTGTCCAGGATGAAGCGGGCCTCCTCGGGGCTCATCCGCGATCCACCGACCTGGACGAACCGCAGCGACGTCGGCAGCACCGGTTCCCAGTCGCAGGCCTGCGCCCAGACCTTGGCCAGCGCGTTCACCAGCCCGGTGACGGTGATCGCGGTGTCGATCGATCAGCGCGAACGCCGACTCGGGGCTGGGGTCGGCGGTGAACACGGTGGTGGCTCCCACGGTCATCGAGCCGAGCAGCCCGGGCAGGCCAGCGGGAAGTTGTGCCCGGCGGGCAGCGCCACCAGATAGGCGTCGTCGCCGGTCATGTGGCACGCCTGCGCGCAGGCGCACCGCGTTGTACACGTAGTCGTCGTGGGTGCGGGCGATCAGTTTCGGCAGCCCCGTGGTGCCACCGGACACCAGCAGAAGCGCAGGGAGCGCCGGATCGACAGGGCGCCGCTGCACGGGCGGGCCGTCGCGCTCGACGACCGCCGACCACGGGATGAACGGTCCGGAGTCGCCGTCGACGATCACATGGCGCAGCGCCGGGTGTTGGGCGGTCAATTGCGCGGCCATGTCGCGGTAGTCGAAGCCACCCACCCGGTCGGCGATGATCAGCGCCGACCGCGCCGCTGACGTCGGCGAAGTGCCCCAGTTCGGCGGTCCGGTGCCCCGGAAGACACATCACCGGGACCGCCCCGGCGCGCAGCAGCCCGAACAGCGCGACCGCGAACTGGGACGAGTTCGGAAGCTGCAACAGCACCCGGTCGCCCTCGGCGATGCCGAGATCGGCCAGCCCGCCGGCCACCCGGTCGGCAACCGCGTCGAGCTCGGCGAATGAATAGGTCAGTGCGGGGTCGACGACTGCGGCTCGCTGTGGCCACGAGGCGGCCGCCTCGGTGAGGATCGAGTCGAGGGGACGGCCCGTCCAGTAGCCCGCGCGGCGGTATTCCGCTGCGCGGTCGGGCGGAAAGGGGACGAACCCACGATCCACGATCGGTGTGGTCTGCGTCCAGGGCGCTGGTGATCGCCCCGATCAGCCGAGAATCCCGTGCTCATCAGTCAAAATCGCCGCTCTGGGTAGGAGTTTTCGGTGACCCGAATATAGGGTAGCCTCCACAAAGTTAGGGCAGCCTGCGCTAAATTCTGGAGGCAGTCGAGGAGGATTGGTGGGTGTAGCAGCGACGACGTCGGAGTCCGTCCGCCATGAGGTTGCCGAACTTCTCGGCGTGCGCCCGGATGAGGTGGATCCGCAGGCCGACCTGATCGCCGCTGGTCTCGATTCGATCCGGATGATGACACTGTCGGGGCGCTGGCGCAGCCAGGGCATCGACGTGGGGTTCGCCGCGCTGGCCGCCAAACCCGACGGTGCGCGCGTGGACGGAGCTGATCGCCGGGACCACCGCGCCGCCGGACGCCGACGACCACCCGCTGCCTTGCGAGTCCTGCACGGCCAACGACAATGAGCCGTTCCCGCTGGCGCCGATTCAGCACGCGCTGTGGGTGGGACGCAACGACGACCAGCAACTCGGCGGCGTCGCCGCCCACCTGTACGTCGAATTCGACGGCGTCGGAGTGGACCCGGAGCGGTTGCGCACGGCGGCCGCACAGTTGGCGGCTCGCCATCCGATGCTGAGGGTGGACATCCTGTCCGACGGCACCCAGCGAATCGGTGATCGCGAACTCCCGGTCCACGTCCACGATCTGCGCGACCTCGATAGCGCCGCGGCCGCACAGCGGCTCGAAGAGATCCGCGACGCCAAATCGCACCAACTCCTTCGCGGCGAGGTGCTGGAGCTCTCACTGTCGCTGCTGCCCGACGGTCGCAGCCGCCTGCACGTCGATCTCGACATGCAGGCCGCCGACGCCGTCAGCTACCGCAACTTCATGTCCGACCTCGCGGTGTTCTACCGCGGCGGAGAACTCCCGGCGCTCGGGTATTCCTACCGCAGGTACCGCGCCGCACTGACGTCGACGGTGACGGAATCCGACGACGACCGCCGGTGGTGGCAAGAGCGCATCCCGCAGTTGCCGGAAGGTCCTGCGCTGCCGCTGGTTCCACGTTCCGAGCAGGCCGATCCCCGACGCGGGACGCGACGCTGGCACATCTTCGATGTGCAAACCCGGGACGCGCTGTTCGCCGCGGCGCACCGGCGCGGCATCACCCCCGCGATGGCGGTCGCGGCGCTCCTACGCCGGAACCCTGGCCCGGTGGTCGACGAGCCGCAGATTCCTGATGAACCTGCCGATGTTCGGCCGTGAACAGTTCCACCCCGACGTCGACAAACTGGTAGGCGACTTCACGTCGTCGCTGATGCTCGACCTCGACCTGACGAAGGCTGACACGCCGATCAAGCGTGCCCACGAGGCGCAGCAGACCCTGCACGCCACGGCCGAGCATTCCAGCTACTCCGGGCTGTCGGTGCTGCGCGACCTGACCCGTCACCACGGCTCCCCGACGCTGGCGCCGTTCGTGTTCACCAGCGCTCTCGGACTGGGTGACCTCTTCGCCGGCGAGGTGACCGCGCAGTTCGGCAGGCCGGTGTGGACCATCTCGCAAGGCCCCCAGGTGCTGCTCGACGCCCAGGTGACCCCGGTCGCCGAAGGGCTCATGATCAACTGGGACGTCCGCGAGGACGCGTTCCGGCCGGGCGTCGCCGATGCGATGTTCGGCTATCACGTCGCCGAGCTCGAGCGGCTGGCCACCGATGAATCTGCTTGGGAGGCAACCGATCCCCCGGCAGTGACGGCCGCGCAGCAGGCTGTCCGCGAGTCCGTCAACTCCACCACGGCGCCGTCGAGCGGCGAGGCGCTGCACGACGGCTTCTTCCGGTCCGCCGCCGCCCGGCCCGAGGCACCCGCGGTGTTCAGCAGCGACGGCGACCTGACCTACGCCGAGCTGCGCGAGCAGGTACTGGCGGTGGCCGCAGCGCTGGCCGTGGCCGGCGTCCGCCGGGGCGACGCCGTCGCGGTGCTGGGGCCCAAGAACGTCGAGCAGGTCATCGCGCTGTTGGCGATCGCGACCGCGGGAGCGGTCTACGTCCCCGTCGGTGTCGACCATCCGGCTGAGCGCGCGAGCCGGATGCTGAAGAACGCGACGGTCCGCATGGTGCTGATGTGCGGTGATCAACCACCGTCGGCAACGCCAGGGCTCACCATCACGGAAGCTCTCCGCGTCGGCCGCAGGGACACCGGATTCGTCCCCGCCGCGGTCGATCCGGAGCAGCTGGCCTACATCCTGTTCACGTCCGGGTCGACGGGTGAGCCCAAGGGTGTGGAGATGCCGCACGACGCGGCCATGAACACCGTCGAGTTCATCAACGCGCACTTCGCGATCGGCCCAGCGGACCGATGCCTGGCGTTGTCCACCCTGGAGGGCGATCTGTCGGTGCTCGACGTGTTCGCCACCCTGCGCGCGGGTGGCTCGATCGTCGTCGTCGACGAGGAGCACCGCCGCGATCCGGACGCCTGGGCACGGCTGATCGAGCGGCACCGCGTCACGGTGCTGAACTTCATGCCGGGCTGGCTGGAGATGCTGCTCGAGGTCGACGGCGATCTGTCGTCTGTCCGGGTGGTGCCGACCGGTGGCGACTGGGTGCGTACCGAGATGGTGCGCAGACTGCGCAACGCGGCGCCGCAGGTGCGGTTCGCCGGGCTGGGTGGTGCCACCGAAACGGCGATCCACAACACCATCTGCGAACCGGGTGAGCTGCTGCCGCCGGACTGGACGGCCGTGCCGTTCGGGCGTCCGCTGCCCAACAACGCCTGCCGCGTGGTCGCGACCGACGGAGCCGACTGCCCGGACTGGGTGCCCGGTGAACTGTGGGTCTCGGGACGCGGCATCGCCAGGGGCTACCGCGGGCGGCCGGACCTGACCGCCGAACGTTTCGTCGTCCACGACGGCCGGACGTGGTACCGGACCGGTGATCTCGCCCGTTACCTGCCCGACGGCCAGCTGGAGTTCGTCGGCCGCGCCGATCACCGCGTCAAGATCAGCGGCTACCGCGTCGAACTCGGCGAGGTCGAATCGGCGCTGCGGCGCATCGACGGCGTCGCGGCCGCGGTCGCGGCCGTCGTGGCCCCGCCGGGCGATCTGCGCGGCGAGCAACTCGCGGCCATCGTCGACGTGACCGATCCGCGGCGGAGCGCCGGTGAACTGCGCTCGCTCGATGTCGGAGATCGTGCCGCCGCACATGGTGCCGGCTCATCTGTCGTTCGTCGACCACATTCCGTTCACGGTGGGCGGCAAGATCGACCGCAGGGCGGTCGCCGCGCTGCTGGCGCGCACGTGGCCGAGCGCGCCGACGGTCACGGCTATCGCGCCCCGGCTACGGCGCTGGAGCGGGCGCTGGCCGACATCATCGCGTCGGTGTTGCGCACCGACCGGGTGGGTGCTGGACGACGACTTCTTCGCACTCGGCGGCGATTCGGTGCTCGCGACACAGGCCGTCGCGCGCATTCGCGACTGGCTCGACGCCCCCGGCGTCACGGTCGCCGACATCTTCGCGGCGCGCACCGTCGCCGCGCTGGCGCGTCGGTTGACCGACCGCGAGTCGCGCAGCGACCGGCTCGAGACTGTCGCGGAGCTCTACCTGGACGTCGCCGGCATGGAACCCGACGAGGTGGCCGCCGCCCTGGGCGCGTCGTCGGCGCAGGTGCGATGACGGCACGACAACTCGACTTCGCCCCGTGGGTCAAGCGGTTCCCCGGCCAGGGTGGTGCGGCAACCGTGGTGTTCCCGCATGCCGGTGGCGCGGCCGCGGCGTACCGGCCGCTCGCGAAGGCGCTGTGCGGCCGGGGGCATCGAAACCTTCATCGTGCAGTACCCGCAGCGCGGCGGACCGGTTGCGGCATCCCGCCCCGGACACGCGTCGCCGGGCTCGCCGCGCAGCTGTTCGACGCGGGCGCCGTGGGACCGAGCTGGGCCCGCTGCGAGCTGTTCGGCCACTGCATGGGCGCGGTGGTCGCGTTCGAGTTCGCCCGCATCGCCGAAGGCCGCGGCCTCACCGTGCGCGAACTGTGGGCGTCGGCGGGCCAGGCGCCCTCGACGGTCGCCGAGGCGCCGCCGCTGCCGACCAGCGACAGTGAGGTCTTGGCCGACATGGTCGATCTGGGCGGTACCGACCCGCGTCTGCTCGAGGACGACGACTTCGTGGAACTGCTCGTCCTGGCGGTCCGAGCGGATTACCGCGCGTTCAGCCGGTACTCCTGCCGGCGCGATGTGCGGATCACCGCCGACATCCACGCCCTGCGGGGCGACCGCGACCACCGGATCAGCCGGGAGTGGTCGGACCGCTGGGAATCTCACACCGCGGGGCGATTCACGTTGTCGATGTTCGACGGCGGCCACTTCTACCTCAACGAGCATCTCAACGCGATCGCCGCGCTGGTGAGTGGCGGATGACCGAGATCGACCCCGTCGTGATCGTCGGTATGGCGGTGGAGGCCCCCGGCGGCGTCGACACTCCCGCCGACTACTGGGCACTGCTGTCCGACCATCGTGAAGCGTTGGGCCCGTTCCCCACCGACCGGGGCTGGGCGCTACCCGAGCTGTTCGACGGCTCTCGCCGTGACGGATTCAAGCCGATTCAGGACCTGCGGCGGATTCCTGTCCAGCGCTGCGGTGTTCGATCCCGAGTTCTTCGGCATCTCGCCACGCGAAGCCGTCGCCATGGACCCGCAGCAGCGGGTGGCGCTGCGGCTCGCGTGGCGTGCGCTCGAGAACTGCGGCATCAATCCCGACGATCTCGCCGGCCACGACGTCGGCTGCTACATCGGCGCCTGCGCACTGGAGTACGGCCCCGCGATGGCCGAATACTCCCATCACAGCGGTCATCTCATCACCGGCACGTCGCTCGGCGTCATCTCCGGGCGCATCGCCTACACGCTGGACCTCGCCGGCCCCGCGGTGACCGTGGACACCTCCTGCTCGTCGGCGCTGTCCGCGCTGCACCTGGCCGTGCAGGCGCTGCGGACGGGGGACTGCGACCTCGCGCTGGCGGGCGGGGTGTGCGTGATGGGTTCGCCGGGCTACTTCGTCGAATTCTCCAAGCAGCACGCCTTATCCGACGACGGCCACTGCCGGCCCTACAGCGCGCACGCCAGCGGCACCGTCTGGGCCGAAGGAGCGGGACTGTTCGTCCTGCAACGCCGGTCCGCCGCGGTGCGCGACGGGCGGACGATCCTTGCCGAGGTGCGCGCCAGCTGCGTCAACTCCGACGGGCGCACTGCCGGCCTGACCGCGCCGAGCAGCAGTGCGCAGACCCGGCTGTTCGCCCGGGCGATGCAGCAAGCAGGTGTGGCGGCCGAGGACGTCGGCATGCTGGAAGGACACGGCACCGGAACCCGGCTCGGCGACCGCACCGAACTGCGGTCGCTCGCCGCCACCTACGGCGAGACCGCACCCGGGCGCGGGCCGCTGCTCGGCTCGGTGAAGTCCAACATCGGTCACACGCAGGCCGCCGCCGGTGCCCTGGGCCTGGCCAAGGTGCTGCTGGCCGCGGACCGTGCGACCGTTCCAGCCGACGCTGCACGCCGACAAGCCGAGTCGCGAAATCGACTGGGACCAGCACCGGTCTGCGCCTGGCCGACAAACTGACCCGTGGCCCGCCCGCAACGGGGTACGGGTCGCCGCGGTGTCGGCGTTCGGCATGAGCGGCACCAACACCCACGTCATCGTGTCGATGCCCGACCATTCCCGAGAAGTGCTGTGAGATGAGCGCAACCGGTGGCCCGACGGCCGCACACCGGTGTTGTTGAGCGCGCACGCCGACGACCTGGTCAGGGACGACGCCCGGGTCTTCTCGGCCTGATCGACCGTGCCCCGGAGGCCACGGTGGACGCCGTCGCTCGCCGGCTGGCCGCGACCCGGCGGCTGCGACGCACCGGCGCGTGCTGATCCGTGCTGCGGACCGCGAGGAACTGGCCGACGGTCTGCGGGCGGTCGCCGAGGGCGCCGAGCATCCCCTGGTGGCCCGCAGCGCCGACGCGTCCAAACCACGCATCGCGTTCGTCTTCCCGGGACAGGGCAGTCAGTGGCCGTCGATGGGCGCCGAAGCCTACCGCGAACTGCCGCAGTTACCGGGCCGAGGCTGACGCCGTCGCCGAGGCGTTCGTCGCGGCCGGGGCCTTGTCGCCGCTGCGCTACCTGACCACGACCGGAGGCCGGCGAAGCATTCTGCGAGAACGAGATCGAGGGCGCGCAGTTCACCCACGCGGTCGCGCTTGCGCGGGTCTGGCGCTCGTACGGCGTGCTGCCCGACATCACGATCGGGCACAGCCTGGGCGAGGTGGGCGCGGCCTACGTCGCGGGCGCGATCGGGCTGCGACGCCGCGGTGGCGGTGCGTGGCGGCCCGCGCCGGCGTCGTCGATCGCCTCACGGGCCGCTACGCGGTCGCGGTGCTGGGGATCGACGCCGCCGCCGCACAGGACGTCATCGCCGCGACGCCCGGCTGGCTCGAGCTGTCGGTGGTCAACTCCGGATCCTCGGTGGCGGTGTCCGGCGATCGGGACGCGGTGTCCGTCGCCGTCGCCGCCGTGCGCGATCAGGGCAGATTCGCCCGCGAGATCGCCGTCGGTTTCCCCGTGCACACCAGCATCCTGGAACCGCTGCGCGACGATCTGCAGCAGCAGCTGCCGCAGTCGACGTTCGCCGATACGCCAGTGCAATTCATCGGCGCCGCCACCGGCGACGTGGTGCCCGCCGGAACGGCATTCCCGGACTACTGGTACGGCAACCTGCGCCGCATGGTCCGCTTCGACCGCGCATTTACCACCGCCTTGCGTTGCGGTGCAACAACTTTCATAGAGCTATCCACACATCCGGCACTGATGTTCGCCATGGGCGAGCTCCTCGGCGACGGTGCCGCGGTGCTGATCGGCTCGGGGCGGCGCGACGCGTCGATCAGCGAGACACTCTCTGCCGGTCTGGCCGTCGCCGCGGTGTCCGACTCCGGCCACGACTGGCGGCTGCTCGTGAGCGGACCGGAGCTGTCCGGCGTGCCGAACGCCCCGATGCGGGCCACCCCGATGTGGGCCGTGTCCGAACCCCTGCCCGAGGTGGCGACGGTGACCGTGGCACACGAGAGCTGGCAACCCGCGCCGCTGGACTTCTCGCCGTACCGGTCGCCGGTATCGGTCGCTGTGGTCGAGTTCGGCGCCGGCGGACCGCTCGGCGCCGCGTTGCGGAGGGCCGTCGACCGCCATCCGGGCGTCACACCGGCCGCGGGTGGGACCGCCGAACTGACCGTGCTCGTCGCACCGTCGACCGGCGCAGCGGACTCCGCGGCTGCCACGGCGGAGATCGCCGCCCTCGTCGAGGCCGGGGTGCTGCGCTATCCCGCCGGTGTCGGGTTTCGCTGCCGCGACGTCTGGCTGGTCACCGTCGCCGCTGAGCAGGTTCGCGACGACGACGTCGTGTCCCTGTCCGCGGCGGCGACGGCAGCGATGCACCGCAGCCTGGCGCTGGAGAATCCCGATCTGGAGTTCCACCATCTTGACCTACCCCACCCGGGCGTCGCGCCTGACGCCGTGATCGAGACACTGCTCGCGGGCAGCGGTGAACTCGCCCTGCGGATCTCCGACGGCGACGCCGTGCGATACCGCCGCGGCCTGACCGTCGCGCCTGCCGCCCCGGCCTGGCCGCTGCACACCGGCGTCCTCGACGACGTGGTGATCACCGGCGGCGCCGGTGCGGTCGGGCGGGCGTACGCGCGCTATCTCGCCGAATGCGGTGCACGGCGGATCGTGTTGCTCGGCCGCCGCGCCGCCGACCTGGCCGGTCTCGCACCGGACGGCACCGAGGTGGTGTCGGTGCGGTGCGACATCACCGATCGCGACAGCATCGCCGCGGCCGCCGCGGAGTTCGCCGGCGAGGGGGCGTCGCTGCTGATCCACACCGCCGGGGCGGCCACCTTCGCTCCCGGTGATCGCATCGACGCGGCGGCCGTCAGGCAGACCTTCGCCGCCAAGGTCGGCGGTCTGGCCGCCATGACCGAACTGTGGCCGCTGCGGCCCGACACCCGGATCGTGCTGTGCTCGTCGGTCTCCGGCCTCTGGGGCGGACAGGGGCATGCCGCGTACGCGGCAGCCAACCGAATGCTCGACGCGATGGCAGGTCGACTGCGAAAGCAGGGAGTTCAGTGCGTGGCGGTGCGCTGGGGGCTCTGGCAATCGGCGGACGGCGCCTCCGGGATCGTCGACGCCGCCGAGACCGCCCGCATCCAGCGATCCGGTCTGCGCCCGATGGCACCAGAACCGGCCATCGAGGCGAGCCTGCGCGATCATCCCGTCGACCCGGTGGTGTTCTCGGCCGACACGACCCGGCTGCGGACGTTTCTACACAGCAGCGAACCGGTGCGTCCGCATCCGGTGCCGCGCGGCACCGGTGCACCGCCGAGCGTCCCGGACGCGGTGCGTGGCGAACTCGCCGCCGTACTCGGCGTTCCCGACGTCACCACCATCGATCTCGACGCCTCGCTGTTCGACCTCGGCGTCGATTCGCTGCTGGCCCTCGAGCTCCGGAAGCGATTGCGACACGCCATCGGCCGGACGGTTCCGCTCGCCATTCTGCTGGGCGACGTCACCGGCAGGGAACTGATGGCTCAGCTGGCCGAATCCGAACAACAGCCCACAAGCGCCGAGAAAGTAGACGTTTCCGAATGACCGACACCACCCAAGCCCGGCCGGCTGCCGACCCTCGGCTGGAATTGCTGCGCCGCAGGCTCGCCGCACGAGGTCTGTCGGCGCAATCCTCTTCGGCGGCCGTCCCGGCCGAACAGTCGTCGACCGGGCTCTCCGACGCCCAGCTGCGAATGTGGTTCGTGCACGCGGCCGATCCGTCCGGGTGCGCTGCTGAACGTGTGCCTGTCCTATCGGATCTCGGGAGAGGTGGACTACACCCGGATGCGGGATGCGCTCGACGCCGTCGCGCGCCGCCACCCGGTGCTGCGGACCACCTACGTCGCCGACCAGAGCGGCGTCCCGCACGCCACCGTCCATCCCGGCCTGCGGCCGCAGTGGGCCGAACACGACCTGATCCGGGTGTCCGCGCAGGCGCAGCGCCTGCGACTCGAAGTGCTCGCGCAGCGTCGAGTTCGCCGCGCCGTTCGACCTTGCCGCCGACGCGCCATTGCGGATCACGTTGGTGCGCACCGCGACCGAGAGTGCGTGATGCTGCTGGTGGCACACCACATCGCCTGGGACGACGGCTCATGGGAGGTGTTCTTCGCCGACCTCACCCGCGCCTACACCGGCGACCGTGCTGGGGGACCGAGCGCCGCACGTTCCCGCGGGACCCCGCGACGCCGACGGGCGGACGTCGCTTACTGGCGTGCGGTGATGGCGGATCCTCCTGAGCCACTGGAGCTTCCGGGCCCCACCGGGTCGACCGTGCCGACCGGCTGGCGCTCGGCACGCACCAACGTCACCCTGTCGGCCGACACCGCCGACAGGGTGGTCGACATGGCCCGGGCGACCGGATGCAGCCCGTACGCGGTGCTGCTCGCGGTGTTCGGGACGTTGGTCCACCGCTACACCCACGCCGACGACTTCCTGGTGGCCAGCCCGGTGCTCAACCGCGGTGCGGGCACCGAGGGCAGCATCGGCTACTTCGGCAACACCGTCGCGATGCGGCTGCGCCCACATGCGTCGATGTCGTTCCGCGAATGCTCATCCAGACCCGCGACACGGCGTTCGGCGCTTTCGCCCACCAGCGGATCGATCTCGATCGGATGGTGCGCGAACTCAATCCCGACCGGCGTCACGGCACCGAGCGGATGACCCGGATCAGTTTCGGATTCCGCGAAGCCGGACCGATTGGGCTTCACCCCGCCCGGGGTGCAGTGCGAACGCGCCGACCTACGCAGCCACCTCACCCAGCTGCCGCTCGGCGTCATGGTCGAATTCGACGCCGAACCTGGCGGGGCGGGTGCGCTGGTCGAACTCGAACACCTGGTGGAGATCATCGAACCCGCGCTGGCGCAGCAGATGCTCGACCACTTCGTGGTACTGCTCGACAGCGCGCTGAGTCATCCCGACACTCCGCTGTCGCGGCTGGAGCTGATGAGCGCCGAGGACGCCGCATGGCTGCGTGACGTCGCCACCGGTGAGCGCTTCGACACACCGGCGCAGACGCTGCCTGGCCTGGTCGAGGCACAGGCGGCCGCGACGCCCGACGCCGTCGCCGTGGTCTACGAGGGCCGTCACTACTCCTACCGTGAGATCAACGAAGCCGCCAACCGCGTCGCGCACCGGCTGATCGGGCAGGGCGTCGGCGCCGAGGACCGCGTCGCAGTACTGCTGGACAAGTCACCCGAACTCGTCGTCACCGCACTCGGTGTGCTCAAGGCCGGCGCGGTGTACCTGCCGATCGACCCCACCTACCCCGAGGACAGGCTGTCGTTCATCCTCGGCGACTGCGACGCAAAGGTCGTCCTGCGCAATTGCGACGTAGAAGACGTAGAAGACGTAGACGGCATTTCCGCCGAGAATCCCACCGACGCCGACCGGGTACGTCCCCTGCGCCCGGAGAACACCGCCTACCTGATCTACACGTCGGGCACCACCGGACTGCCCAAGGGTGTGCCGGTGCCGCACCGGCCGGTCGCGGAGTACTTCGTCTGGTTCAAGGGCGATTATCAGATCGACGCGAACGACCGGTTGCTACAGGTCGCCTCACCGAGTTTCGACGTTTCGATCGGCGAGATCTTCGGCACGCTGGCCTGCGGCGCCCGCGTCGTCATCCACCGGCCCGGCGGCCTGAACGACATCAGCTACCTCACGGCGCTGCTGCACGACGAAGGCATCACCGCCATGCACTTCGTGCCGTCGCTGCTCGGCCTGTTCCTGTCGTTGCCCGGGGTCAACCAGTGGCGCACGTTGCAGCGCGTCCCCATCGGTGGGGAGCCGCTGCCGGGGGAGGTGGCCGACAAGTTCCACGCCACCTTCGATGCGCTGCTGCACAATTTCTACGGTCCCACCGAAACCGTCATCAACGCCAGTCGCTACAAGGTGGAAGGCAGGCAGGGCACCCGCATCGTGCCGATCGGCCGGCCCAAGATCAATACCCAGATTGCACCTGCTCGATGACGCGCTGCAGTCGGTGCCCGTCGGCGTAATCGGCGAGATCTACATCGGCGGAACACATGTGGCGCACGGATACCTCCGTAGGCCGGCGCTGACGGCCGAGCGGTTCGTCGCTGACCCGTTCACGCCGGGCGGGCGGCTGTACCGGACGGGTGACATCGCCCGGTGCAATCCCGACGGCCACATCGAGTTCCTGGGCCGCGCTGACGAGCAGGTGAAGATCCGCGGCTTCCGCATCGAGCTCGGCGACGTGGCTGCGGCGATCTCGGTCGACCCCAGTGTCGGCCGGGCCGTGGTGGTGGTCAGCGAGCTGCCCGGCATGGGCAACAGCCTGGTCGGCTACCTCACCCCGGTGACCGGCGAAGCCGTGGAAAACGTGGCCGTCGAACGGATCCGCACCCGGGTGGCCGCTGCGCTGCCCGATTACATGGTGCCCGCGGCCTACGTCGTCATCGACGAGATCCCGATCACCGACGCACGGCAAGATCGACCGCGCCGCACTGCCCGCCCCCGAGTTCACGTCGGACACCGAGTTCCGCGCCCCCGCAACCGACACCGAACAGCAGATCGCCCGGTTGTTCGGCGACCTGCTCGGGCGTGCGCAGATCGGTGCCGACGACTCGTTCTTCGATCTCGGGGGGCACTCGCTGCTGGCCACCAAATTCGTTGCTGCCGTCCGAAGTTCGTGCGACGTGGACATCGGCGTTCAGGAGGTCTTCGAGCTCGCGACGGTGGGGCGAATCGCCGATCACGTCGACGCCCTGCGGTCGGGCGGCGGAGCCTCCGCGCGGCCACGGCTGGTCCCGCTGCGCCGCGAGGAGCCCGCGCCGCTGTCGTCGGCCCAGCTTCGGTCGTGGTTCGGCTATCGCGTCGACGGGCCGAGCGTCGTCAACAACATTCCGTTCGCGGCGCGGCTGCACGGCCCCTGCGACGTCGACGCCTTGGTCGCCGCAATCGGTGACGTCATCGACCGGCACGACATCCTGCGCACCGTCTACCGGGAGATCGACGGTGTGCCCTACCAGATCGTCAACCCACCCGAACCGGTCACGGTGCGCCGTGCCCACGGCGACGGTGAGGACTGGCTGCGCGCCGAACTGGGTCGCGAACGCAGCCACGTGTTCGACCTGGAACGGCAACGACCCATTCGGGCGGCGATCCTCACCGTCGGAGCCGATGTCGGCTCGCTGCGCCCTCCTGGGGGGACCGAACACGTGCTGTCGCTGGTGATGCACCACATCGCCGGTGACCACTGGTCGGCGACTGTGCTGTTCACCGATCTGCTGACGGCCTACTACGCTCGCGCCGCCGGTGAGATGCCCACGTGGGCACCGCTGCCCATCCAGTACGCCGACTTCGGCGCATGGCAGAGCGCCCTGCTGGCCGAGGACGCGGGCATCGCCGGGCCGCAACGCGAGTACTGGACCCGGCAGCTGGCCGGGCTTCCCGAGGAGACGGGCCTGCGACTGGACTTCCCGCGGCCGCCGGTGCCCAGCGGCCGTGCCGAGGCGGTCGAGTTCCGCATCGACGGGGCCACCCGCGACAAGCTCTCGGCGCTGTGCCGAGAAATCGGCGCCACCGAATTCATGCTGCTGCAGGCGGCTGTGGCCGTGGTCCTGCACAAGGCGGCCGGCGGCGCGGACATCCCGCTCGGCACGCCGGTGGCCGGTCGCACGGAGCCCGAACTCGACCAGCTGGTCGGATTTTTCATCAACATCGTGGTGCTGCGCAACGACTTGCGCGGCAATCCGACGCTGCGGGAGGTGTGCCGCCGTGCCCGGGAGATGGCGCTGGCGGCCTACGCGCATCAGGACCTGCCGTTCGATCAGGTGGTGGACGCGGTCAGCCCGGTACGCACGCTGTCGCGCAATCCGCTGTTCAGCGTCGTCGTCCACCTGCGGGAGCAGCTTCCCGAGAAGCCGGGTGATCGACCGTGGCCCACACGGTGACACGACGTTCACGATGCTGGAGCCGACGTTCGACGCCGCGCACGCTGACCTATCGCTGAACTTCTTCGCCGCGCAGGACGGGGGCGGATTACGCGGCCACGTCGATCTACCGTCCGGAGCTCTATACCCGGGAGACCGCCCAACGCTTCGTCGGGTGGCTGCGCCGCGTCATCACCGCGTTCGCCGAGCAGCCGGAGCTGACGATCCGTGACCTGGAGATCGGCGCGTCCGGAGAGCGGCAGCAGATCCTCGAAGAATGGGGCGGCGGCCGCCTGTGGGTGCTCGACCAGGCGCTGCAGCCGGTGCCGGTCGGGGTCGTCGGTGACGTGTACACCGGCGGCGGCGCGCTGGACACCGCCCACTGGACCGGCGCAGGTTTGTCGGCCACCCGGTTCGTCGCCCACCCGTTCGGCGCACCCGGAGCGCGTCTGCACCGCACCGGCGACCAGGGCAGGTGGAGCGACGCAGGGGGTGCTCGAGCTGGTCGGCTCGGACCAGCGCGCCACGGCACCGGCACCGCGCCGGCGCAGCCGGCCGGCCGGGCGAGCCGCCCGCCACCGTCACCGAACGCGCGCTGGCGTCGCTGCTGAGCGAGGTGCTCGACGTCGAGGATGACCGGACGTCACGACGACTTCTTCAGCCTCGGCGGCGACAGCATCCTGGCCGTGCAGTTGGCCGCTCGCGCCCGCGATACCGGACTCAGGCTGACCGCGCGGATGGTGTTCGAGCAGCCCACGCTGCACGAGCTCGCGGCCGCCATCGAACTCGAGGCCGCCGTCGGGGCTACCTCTGCCGCCGGGGCCGACACCAGCTTCGCGCCGATGAGCGTGTCCGGCCTGTCCGCGGAAGAACTCGCCGGGCTGACGGCTTCCTGGAACACCGCCGGCGAAGGTGACCGGTGACACGGACCGAGCCGACCGACGCAGGCGGCGCCATCGCGGACGTGATGGCACTGAGCCCGTTGCAGCAGGGGCTCTATCTCGATGGCCGTGCTGACCGGCAACGAGTACGCCGACGGCGACCCCTACGTCATCGCGATGGCCGCCGACGTGACCGGGACGCTGGATATGCGGCTGCTGCGCGACTGTGCCGCGGCCATGCTGGTGCGCCATCCCAACCTTCGGGCGAGCTTCTTCCGCGGCGACCTGCCGCAGCCGGTTCAGGTCATCCCGAGCCGCGTCGAGGTGCCATGGCAGCACGTCAGCGCGCGGACGGCTGCCGAGGCGCAGCGCCTCCAGGACCGGGAGCGGCGCCGTCCGTTCAACCTCGGGCGCGGACCGGCGATCCGGTTCCTGTTGATCGAGATGCCCGCAGTGGGTTGGCGTTTGGTGATCGTCGCGCACCACATCGTCATCGACGGGTGGTCGCTCCCGCTGTTCGTCGGCGAGCTGCTGACGTTGTACCGGTCCGGCGGCGACATCGCCGCGATGCCCGACGCCGCCGCGGCCCTACCGGGATTACATCGGTTGGCTGGCCGGCCGTGACCAGAGCCGCAGCCGGGCACTGTGGGTCGAGTATCTCGCCGGATTGGATGGGCCGACGCTGCTGACACCGGCGCTGACCACCAGAGAACCCGCACCCGGGCTGCCGCGGCGCACCGAGGTGCGGCTGGACGTCGAGCGCCACCCACCGGCTGGCCGAGGCCGCCCGGGCGCGCGGCGTCACCGTCAACACGCTCGTGCAGATGGCCTGGGCGACGATCCTCTCGGTGTTCACCGACCGCGCGGACGTGACGTTCGGCGTGACGGTGTCAGGTCGTCCGGCTGAACTCCCCGGCATCGAGCACGATGGTCGGGTTGTTCATCAACACCGTGCCGCTGCGGGTGCGGCTGGATGCCTTCTGAAACTGTCGGTGTGCAATGTATTGCGCTGCAGCGTCGAAGCCGCCGCGCTGCGCGACCACAGCTACCTCGGTCACGCCGAGCTGCGGGCCATCGCCGGTGTCGGCGAGATGTTCGACACGCTGCTGGTCTACGAGAACTTCCCGCCGGGCGGCCTCGTCGGCGGCGACCAACGGTTCGAAGCCAACGGCGCGACGTTCGTCCCGGCCGCGCTGGAGAGCCTGTCGCACTTCCCGGTCACCATCGCCGCGCATCTGGCGGACGACCGGTTGACCGTTTTCGTGGAGACACTCGAGGGCGCTCTGGGACCGATGACCCCGCACAGTCTGGGGCGGCGTCTGCTCGACACCGTGCAGAGGCTGATCGCGCTGTGGGACCGGCCGTTGCGCGACGTCACCATCCTGTCCGCGGACGAGGCCGCGCGCACCGGCGGCGCCGGCCACCCGGTGGACGCGGGACCGGTGTCTTCCGGTGTCCACACCGCGTTCGCCGCGGCTGCCCGCGCAACTCCCCACGCCGTCGCTGTCAGCTGGGACGACGGCGCCCTGAGTTACGCCGAGGTCGACGCGGCCGCCGACCGGTTGGCCGCGGCGCCCTGTGCGACCGGGGAGTGGCGCATGGAAACCCCTGTCGCGGTGGTTGCTTCCGCGTGGCCCGGATTACGTCGTCGCGATGCTGGCGATCCTCAAGGCAGGCGGCGTGATCGTGCCGCTCGACCCGGGGATGCCGCGTGAACGCGTCGCGCGAGATCCTGCGCCAGACCGTCGGCGACCGGTCGTCGTGGACGAGGCGCTGCTGGCGAGCGCCGACCGACTCGGACGGCGCCTGGTCTGCCGGCGGACGTGGTGGGCGCGCAGGCCGCCTACGCGGTGTTCACCTCCGGTACCACCGGCGTACCCAAGGGCGTGCTCGGGACACACGAGCGCGGTGCTGGCCTACGGTGACGACCACATCCGGCGCGCGTGCTGCGGCCCGCCGCCGCGAGGCTGGGACGCCCGCTGCGCATCGCGCACGCCTGGTCGTTCACGTTCGACGCCGCGTGGCAGCCGTTGGTCGCGCTGCTCGACGGTCATGCGATCCACATCGTCGGCGACGACATCCAGCGCGATGCCGAAGCACTGGTCGATGCGATCGAGCGCCACCACATCGACATGATCGACACGACACCGTCGATGTTCGGCCAACTCGAGGCCTTCGGCCTGCTGTCGCGGGTGCCGGTGGCGGTGCTGGCGCTCGGCGGCGAAGCGGTAGGCACGGATACGTGGCGGTCCATCCGGGACGAGTGCGCGCGCAGCGGGATGGCGGCCTACAACTGCTACGGCCCCACCGAGACCACCGTCGAGGCCGTCGTCGGCGCCATCGCCGAACATCAGCAGCCGGTGATCGGGCTGCCCACCCGCCACACCGTGGCCTACGTCCTCGACTCCTGGCTGCGTCCGGTTCCCGACGGGGCCACCGGCGAACTGTATCTGGCCGGTGGCCAACTCACCCGCGGCTACCTGAACCGTGCCGCGGAAACCTCCACCCGCTTCGTCGCCGACCCGTTCCAGCCCGGCCGCAGGATGTATCGCACCGGGGATCTGGTGCGCCGCAGCACCACTGGCGCCCTCGAGTACCGGGGCCGCAGCGATGACCAGGTCAAGATCCGCGGGTTCCGGGTCGAACCGGGCGAAGTGTCGGCGGTGCTGGCGCGCCATCCCGCGGTGCGGGCCGCCCACATCGCGGTGCGCAGGCATCCCGATGGGCCGCGGTTGGTCGCCTACGCCGCCACCGCAGGCGCCGACGTCGCGGTCGCGGACCTGCGCCGGATGCTCACCGACAGGCTGCCGCATTACCTCGTCCCGCACCGGATCGCGGTGGTCGACCAACTGCCGCTGACCGCCCACGGCAAGATCGACGACGCTGCGCTGGCCGCCCTCGACGGTGACGTCGCCGCCCACCCGGTTGCCGTGCCCGAAACTCCGACCGAGAAGGCACTGTCCGAGGCGGTCGCCGAACTGCTCGGCACCGCCACCGTCGATGTCGGCGCCGATCTGCTCGCTCTGGGCATGGACAGCATCGTCGCGCTGTCGGTCGTGCAGGCCGCCCGTCGGCGCGGTATCGCGCTGCGGGCCCGGCTGATGCTCGAATGTCCCTCGATCCGCGAACTCGCCGCGGCGGTCGACGCCGAAGCCGCCGTCGAGACCGGCGGTGAGGACTCCGACACACCGATCCCGGTGCTGCCCAACGTCTATTGGCTCTACGAACACGGCGACCCACAACGCCTGGCGCAGACCGAAGCAATCGTGCTGCCCGACGGTATCTCCGGCGAAACGTTGCACGCCATGATCGGTGCCGTCGTCGACGGCCACCAGATGCTGCGGACCCGGTTGGACCGCGCCACGATGACCCTGGTCCCACAGACCGATACGGCTCTCGACAGCGTCCTGCGGGAGGTCTCGGTCACCGGTGAGCTGGCCGCCGCGGTCGCCGAACAGACCCGGCTGTCCGTGCAGTCGCTCGATCCCGAGGCGGGCCGGCTGTGGTCGGCGGTGTGGTTACGGCCGCCGTCGGGGCCCGGGGTGTTGGTGTTGACCGCGCATGTGCTGGCCATGGATCCCGCGTCGTGGCGCGTCGTGGTCGGCGAACTCGACACCGGCTGGCACGCCGTGTCGGGCGGCCGCAGCCCGGTCCCCGGGCGTGAGCACACCACCTACCGGCGGTGGTGTGCTCACCTGTACGAGCGGGCGCGCCGACTCGACACCGTCGACTTCTGGGCCGCCCAACTCGAGGGCCCCGACCCCGACCTGGGTGCGCGCCGGGTGCGTCCCGGCACCGACCGCGCCGCCGACTTGGTCGTCGGTGTGGCAGCCGCCGATCCCGACGTCACCGCACGGTTGCTTTCGTCGTCCCAGCCGATGCCGCAGCTGCTGACGGCCGCCGCGGGACGAACCGTGACCGCATGGCGACGGCGGCGGGGGCAGCCGACACCGCCGCCGCTGCTCGCCCTGGAGACACACGGCCGCGCCAACGGCATCGTCGCCGGAAGGTGTCGACACCAGCGAGACCGTCGGCCTGCTCAGCGCGATCTACCCGCTGCGGATCGATCCCACGAACTGCGCGGACATGCCCGGCGACGGAATCGATTTCGGGCTGCTGCGTTACCTGCGGCCCGACACTGCCGAAAAGCTGTCCGGCTACCGGGAGCCGCAGCTGCTGCTCAATTACCTGGGCCGCGCCGACGTGGGCACCGGCGGGGTCTTGACGATGGACCGCGGGCTGCTGACCGAGGTGTCGGTACTGCCCGAGCCACGGCTCGCCGTGCGACACGAACTGACCGTGATGGCGGCCGTCCTGCCCCACGGTGACGCGCCCGTGCTGGCCACCCAATGGCGCACGCTGCCCGATGTACTGACCGCCGCGGACATCACCGTCCTGCAGAGCCTGTGGCACGACGCGTTGCGGGAGGTGGTGTCATGACCGCCACCCTGGCCGTGATCGGCGCGGGCCCCAAGGCCGTCGCCGTCGCCGCCAAGGCCACCGAACTGCGCAGTATGGGCGTGCCGGCGCCGAACGTCGTGGTCGTGGAACGCACTGCGGTGGCGGCCAATTGGACGGCCGCCGGCGGCTGGACCGACGGTGAACACCGGCTGGGCACCAGCCCGGAGAAGGACGTCGGATTCCCGTACCGCTCGGCTCTGGTGCCCAGGCGCAACGCGGAACTCGACGAGCGGATGACGCGGCACAGCTGGCAGGCGTATCTGATCGCCACCTCGCAGTTCGCGGAGTGGATCGACCGTGGCAGGCCTGCGCCGAACCACCGCCGCTGGGCGGCTTATCTGCGCTGGGTCGCCGACGCCATCGGCTTGATGATTGTGCCCGGCGAGGTGCTGCGCCTGTCGGTCGTGGGGCGGCAGTGGCGGCTGCACACCCGTGAACAGACGATCGCCGCCGACGCGGTGATGATCACCGGCCCCGGTCAGGCCGAACGGACATTGCTGCCGGGCAATCCGAGGGTGATGTCGATCGCCGATTTCTGGCGGCGGGCCGCTGCACACGAGGTGATCGTGGCCGACCGGGTGGCGATGATCGGCGGCGGCGAGACCGCCGCTTCGATGCTCAACGAGCTGTTCCGGCACCGCGTTTCGACGATCACCGTGATCTCGCCGCAGGTCACCTTGTTCACCCGCGGCGAAGGGTTCTTCGAGAACACGTTGTTCTCCGACCCGTCCGGATGGACCACACTGACACCGGCCGAACGCCGCGACGCCATGCTGCGCACCGACCGCGGGGTGTTCTCCGCCCGCGTGCAGGAGGCGCTGCTCGCCGACGACCGGATCCGCCACCTGCGCGGCCGGGTCGCCCATGCGGTTCCTCTCGACGGACGGATCCGGCTGACTCTGCAGACGGACCGGGCCGGTGAACGCCTGGAGACCGTGCACGGCTTCGACCTGGTCATCGACGGCCAGGGCGCCGACCCCCTGTGGTTCGCGCCGCTGCTCGGCCAGGACGCGCGCGACCTGCTCGAGCTCGGCCTGGGCGGCGCGCTGACCGGGGAACTGCTGGCCGAGTCAATCGGGTACGACCTGGCAGTCAACGGGTTGCAACCGAAACTGTTCCTCCCCGGGCTGGCGGGACTCAACCAGGGCCCCGGCTTTCCCAACCTCAGCTGCCTCGGCCTGCTGTCGGACCGCGTCCTCGGCGCGGATCCGGCGGCGACCGGCGCCCGAACGAACAGGCGAAACAATGAGCACCAATCCATTCGATGACGAGACCGGGAACTTCTACGTGCTGGTCAACGACGAAGAGCAACACAGTCTCTGGCCGACGTTCGCCGACGTGCCCGCGGGCTGGCGCGTCGTCTTCGGGGAGAGCACCCGCGCGGACTGCCTGTCCTATGTGGAGGAGCACTGGACCGACCTACGGCCGCGCAGCCTGCGGGACGCGATGTCCTCGACCTGACCGCGGTGAAGGTGCGATCGGCCACGGCGCGATAGATGTCAGCCGTGGTGGGGCAGCGACATGTCCATGTCGAACACCCGCGCGTGCAGCACCGTCCTGTTCCGCAGCGCCGCCTGCACCGCCCGATGCAGACCGTCTTCGAGGTAGATGTTGCCGCGCCACCTGACCGCATGCGGGAACAGGTCGCCGTAGAACGTCGAGTCCTCCGAGAGCAACCGGTCCAGCGCGAGCACGGTGGTCGTCATCACCAACTCGTCGAGGCGGATCTGGCGCGGCGGGATCTGGGCCCACTGCCGATGTGACAGCCCGTGGTCAGGGTAGGGCCTGCCATCGCGGACACCTTTGAAGATCATCGACACGCCTTCGCTTGCCCCGTCAGTAGTCTGCAGTCCCCTCATCGTCTGCCGATCTGCAAGATTAACCCGCGGCCGCCGAGGATGCTGCGGGTCGTTGTAGAGGGCGGAGTCGGTGAACCCGCCGCTGATCACCGTAAACTGAAATGAAAATGGTGCGGGCGGCCTCAACTGACCAAAGGTGGGTGAACAATGAGTAGTGCTGACGATCGTCGATTCGAGGTACTGCGCGCCATCGTCGCCGACTTCGTGGCCACCAAGGAGCCCATCGGGTCCAAGAGTCTCGTGGAGCGCCACAACCTCGGTGTGTCGAGCGCCACCGTGCGCAACGACATGGCGGTCCTGGAAGCCGAGGGATACATCACCCAGCCGCACACCAGCTCCGGCCGGGTGCCCACCGAGAAGGGTTACCGGGAGTTCGTCGATCGCCTCGACAACGTCAAACCGATGTCGAGCGCCGAGCGGCGCGCGATCCTGACCTTCCTGGAGACCGGCGTCGATCTCGACGACGTGCTGCGCCGCGCGGTGCGGTTGCTCGCGCAGCTGACCCGTCAGGTCGCGATCGTGCAGTACCCGACGCTGTCGACGTCGTCGGTCCGTCATCTCGAGGTGGTGGCGCTGACACCTGCGCGGCTGCTGCTGGTGGTGATCACCGACTCCGGCCGCGTCGACCAACGGATCGTGGAACTCGGCGACGGCATCGACGACGGCCAGGTGGCCCAGCTGCGTGACGTGCTCGGGCAGGCGTTGGAGGGAAAGCCGCTGGCCGCCGCGTCGGTCGCGGTGTCCGATCTGGCATCACACCTCAATGGTCAGGGCGGCCTCCCCGACGCGGTCGGCAGGTCGGCGACGGTGCTGGTGGAGTCGCTGGTCGAGCACAGCGAGGAGCGGCTGCTGCTGGGTGGTACCGCCAACCTGACGCGCAACAGCGCAGACTTCGGAGGCTCGCTGCGTTCGGTGCTGGAGGCGCTCGAGGAGCAGGTCGTGGTGTTGCGGCTGCTCGACGCGCAGCAGGAGGCGGGCAAGGTGACCGTGCGCATCGGTCACGAGACGGAAGCCGAACAGATGGCGGGCACCTCGATGGTCAGCACCCTGTACGGCAGTTCGGGCAAGGTGTTCGGCGGCATGGGGGTGGTTGGTCCCACACGGATGGACTATCCGGGAACTATCGCCAATGTCGCCGCGGTTGCTCTTTACATCGGCGAGGTACTAGGTAACCGCTGATCCGGTTTCGTTTCGGTCGGATTCATGCGGGTGGGAAAGGTTGAGCGTGGCACGCGATTATTACGGGATGCTCGGGGTGAGCCGAGGTGCAAGTGACTCGGAGATCAAACGCGCCTACCGCAAGCTCGCCCGCGAGCTGCACCCTGACGTCAATCCCGACGAGGCGGCGCAGGCCCGCTTCAAGGAGATCAGCGCCGCCTACGAGGTGCTCAACGATCCGGAGAAGCGCCGGATCGTCGACCTCGGCGGCGATCCGCTGGAATCCGCGGCGGCGGGCGGCGGTGGCTTCGCCGGGTTCGGCGGTCTCGGCGACGTGTTCGAGGCGTTCTTCGGCGGGGGAACCACGTCGCGCGGGCCGACGGGCCGGGTGCGACCCGGTTCCGATTCACTGCTGCGGATGCGCCTGGATCTGGCCGAGTGCGCGACCGGGGTGACAAAGCAGGTCACCGTCGACACCGCCGTGTTGTGCGACCTGTGCCAGGGCAAGGGGACCCACGGCAAATCGACGCCGGTGTCCTGCGACACCTGCGGCGGACGGGGCGAGATCCAGACCGTGCAGCGCTCGCTGCTCGGTCAGGTGATGACGTCGCGGCCGTGTCCGGTGTGTGGCGGCGTCGGCGAGGTCATTCCGGATCCGTGCAACCGCTGCGCCGGTGACGGCCGGGTGCGGGCACGTCGGGACATCAGCGTCAAGATCCCCGCCGGGGTCGGTGACGGTATGCGGGTGCGGCTGGCCGCCCAGGGAGAGGTCGGCCCCGGCGGCGGGCCTGCGGGCGACCTGTACGTCGAGGTCCATGAGAAGCCGCACGACGTCTTCGTCCGCGACGGCGACGACCTGCACTTCACCATCTCGGTGCCGATGGTCGACGCCGCGCTGGGCACCACGGTCGCCCTCGACGCGATCATCGACGGACCCATCGAGATCACCATCGGCGCCGGGACCCAACCCGGCTCGGTCACGACCTTGCGCGGACACGGCATGCCTCACCTGCGTTCCGGGGTGCGCGGCAACCTGCACGCCCACATCGACGTGGTCGTGCCCTCCCGGCTCGACCACGAGGACGTCGAGCTGCTGCGGGCTTTCAAGGAGCGCACCAAGGGCACCGCCGAGGTGCGCAGCGCGCAGAGCAACAACTCGTCGCATGGCGGCGGTCTGTTCAACCGGCTGCGCGAAACGTTCACCGGTCGCTAGCGCCGACGTGCGCGCGCTGTTCTACGTCGAGGCGCTGCCCGCGGTCGGCGAGCTGGCCGTCGTCGACGGTGACGAGGGTTTCCACGCGGCCAATGTGCGCCGAATCCGGCCGGGCGAAGAGCTGGATCTGAGCGACGGTGCGGGCGCAGTGGCGCACTGCGTCGTCGAGGATGTCGCCAAGGGCCGGCTGTCTGCCCGCGTACAGGACCGTCGCCTGGTGCCGCGGCCCGCGCCATCGGTCACCGTCGTGCAGGCGCTTCCCAAATCGGAGCGCTCGGAGCTGGCGATCGAGCTGGCGACGGAGGTGGGCGCCGACGCGTTCGTGGCCTGGCAGGCGTCGCGCTGCGTGGCGCGTTGGGACGGACCCACCAAGGTGGGCAAGGGGCTGCGCCGCTGGAGCGCCGTCGCGCGGTCGGCGGCCCGCCAGGCGCGGCGCCCGTACGTCCCGACCGTCGACGGCGTCGTCTCGACGCAGGAGCTCCTCGATCAGGTGCGCGCCGCACCGCCGTCCGCGGTGCTGGTGCTGCACGAGTCGGCCACCCTATCGCTGACCGAGGTGGCACTCGCACAGGCCGGTGCGCTGACCCTGGTGATCGGCCCCGAGGGTGGGATCTCCGACGACGAACTGGCAGCGCTGACCGCGGCGGGTGCGGTCGCGGTGCGGCTGGGGCCGACGGTGTTGCGGACATCGACCGCCGCCGCCGTCGCGCTGGGCGCGCTGGGCGTCCTGACACCGCGGTGGCACTGACCGGCGGCGATACCACCCCTCCCGGGGTAGGTTTTCGGCTCCCATCGAATGTAGGTTAGCCTTCCCTTCAATAGCTGCACCTGAGGGCGAAGGGACCCCCCGATTCTCACCCGGTTGACACGAGCGTGGATACCGCTCGTCTTGGTGGTCGTGCTCGCCGCCGGGGGCTTCGCGGTGTGGCGGATTCGTGGCGTCTTCGGCTCACAACAGCTACCGACCTATGCGGGCAGCCGGTCCGAGGATGCCAACAAGTCCGATCCCAAACGGGTTCGCTACGAGATCTTCGGACCCCCCGGCGCCGTCGCCGACATCAACTACATCGACGCGTCCGGCGACCCCAACCAGGTCAACGGGGCCGCCCTGCCGTGGTCGGTCGAGGTCGAGACCAACTCCCCGGCGATGGTGGGAAACGTTGTGGCACAAGGCGACAGCGACTTCATCGGCTGCCGGATCGTTTCTGACGGCCAGGTGAAGGACGAACGCACCGCCTACGAGGTGAGCGCGTACATCTACTGCTTCGCGAAGTCGGCATGAGACCCGCGAAGTCCCTGCACGAACCGACGCTCGCCGCGCAGTGGATCCGCCGCCTGGCGGTTCCGATCATCCTGGGATGGCTGGCGCTCGTCGTCGTGCTCACCATCCTGGTGCCCCCGCTCGAGGTGGTCGCCAGGCAGAACGCGGTCTCGATGAGCCCGGGCGACGCACCGTCGATGCAGGCCATGTCCGACATGGGCCGGCTCTTCGGGGAGTCCGACTCCGACTCGGTCGCGATGGTCGTCCTGGAAAGCGACCAGCCGCTGGGCGACGATGCGCACGCCTACTACGAGCAGCTCATCGAGAGACTGGAGGCGGACCCCGAGCACGTCCGCAACATCCAGGACATGTGGGGCGACCCGCTGACCGAAGCCAGCGCGCAGAGTAGCGACGGCCAGGCGGTGTACGTCGCACTCAACCTCGCCGGGAACATGGGCGAGACGGAGTCGAACGAATCGGTGGCGGCGGTGCGCGGCATCGTCGACGGGTCGTCGCCGCCGCCGGGGGTACGTGTCCATCTGACCGGACCGGCCGCGCTGACCGCCGACGTCAATATCGCCGGTGAGACCAGCATGGTCACGATCGTGCTGGTCACCTTCGTGGTCATCATCGCGTTGCTGCTGTTCTTCTACCGGTCGATCGTCACCGTCATCCTGCTGCTGGTGATGGTCGGCATCCAGCTGTCGGTCGCTCGCGGGATCGTCGCGGCACTCGGGCACTTCCAGGTCATCGGGCTGTCGACGTTCGCGGTGAACCTGTTGATCTCGCTGGCCATCGCCGCGGGAACCGACTATGCGATCTTCCTGGTCGGGCGATATCAGGAGGCCCGCCAGGCGGGCGCCGACCCTGAGGCCGCGTACTACGAGATGTTCCACGGCACCGCGCACGTCGTGCTGGGCTCCGGGCTGACCATCGCCGGCGCGATGTACTGCCTGTCCTTCACCCGAATGCCCTACTTCCAGAGCATGGGCATTCCGTGCGCGGTCGGCATCGTCGCCGGCGTCGCCGTCGCGCTCACCCTGGGTCCCGCGATCGTCACGGTCGCCGGCCGGTTCGGTCTACTGGAACCCAAGCGCGCCATGCGGATCCGCGCGTGGCGGCGCATCGGCACCATGGTGGTCCGCTGGCCGGGGCCCATCCTGGTGGCATCCCTGGCGCTGGCACTGGTCGGGCTCGCCGCGCTGCCGGGCTACCAGACCAGCTACGACGACACCCGCTACATCCCGGCGTCCATCCCGGCCAACGCGGGACTGCAGGCGGCCACCCGGCATTTCTCGATGTCCCGGATGAGCCCCGAGGTGCTGCTCGTCGAGGCCGACCGCGACCTGCGGAACCCCTCGGACTTCCTGATCCTCGACCGGCTCGCAAAGAAGGTCTTCGCGGTGGAGGGTGTCGCGCGCGTCCAGGCGGCCACCCGGCCCGACGGTCAGCCCATCGCGCACACGTCGATCCCGTTCCTGATCAGCATGCAGGGTGTCGGTCAGCAGCAGAACATGAAGCTGATGAAGGATCGCGTTGCCGATATGCGCGCTCAGGCCGACGAGATCGGCACCACAGTGGCGACGATGAAGCGGATGTACGGGCTGATGTCGGAGTTCGCCGGCGTCACCGGCGAGATGATCGCCGACATGAAGGACATCCAGGACACGGTCCACCAACTGCGGCGGACCGTGGCGGATTTCGACGACATGTTCCGGCCGGTCCGCAACTACTTCTACTGGGAGCCGCACTGCTACAACATCCCGCTGTGCTGGGCGTTCCGGTCGCTCTTCGACTCCATGGACGGCATCAGCCGGATGACCGACACCTTCGACGCGTCGGTCGTGAACATGGACAAGATGAACGCGTTGATGCCGGAGATGCTCGCGACCTTCCCGCCGATGATCGCGACGATGGAGAACATGCAGCAGATGATGCTGACGACGTACTCCACCATGGCCGGCTTCTACAGCCAGCTGGATGAACTGACCCGCGACTCCACCGACATGGGTAAAGCGTTCGACGAGGCCAAGAACGACGACTCGTTCTATCTGCCGCCCGAGGTGTTCGACAACCCGGACTTCAAGCGGGCGATGGAGAGCTTCTTCTCTGCGGACGGCAAGACCGTCCGGATGATCATCGCCCATCGCGGCAATCCGACCACCGAAGAGGCGCTCTCCCGGGTGGAGCCGATCAAGATCGCGGCGGTCGAAGCGCTCAAGGGCACCCCGCTGGAAGACGCGAAGATCCAGTTGGGCGGTACCGCGGCGACGTTCAAGGATATGTCCGACGGGTCTCGATATGACCTGCTGATCGCGGTCATCTCGGCGCTTTGCCTGGTCCTGATGATCATGTTGGTGCTGACGCGCAGCCTGGTGGCCGCGCTGGTGATCGTCGGGACCGTGACGTTGTCCCTGGGCGCGTCGTTCGGTCTGTCGATCCTGATCTGGCAGCACATCGTCGGAATCGAGTTGCACTGGATGGTGCTCGCGATGTCGATCATCGCGCTCATCGCCGTGGGGTCGGACTACAACCTGCTGCTGGTGTCCCGATTCAAGGAGGAGATCCCCGCGGGGATCAAGACCGGGATCATCCGCGCGATGGGCGGCACCGGCAGCGTCGTGACGGCCGCAGGGGTGGTGTTCGCGCTGACGATGGCGTCGATGGTGGTCAGCGACCTGCGCATCATGGCCCAGGTCGGCACCACGATCGGGCTGGGCCTGTTGTTCGACACCTTCGTCGTGCGGACGTTCATGATGCCCTCGATCGCCACGTTGCTGGGCCGGTGGTTCTGGTGGCCGGTGGTGGTGCGTACCCGGCCGCCGCGCCAGCCCGCCCGAGTCGGGCGGTAATCGTTGGGCCGGTGACGGTGGGCGGCGCTAAACTAGGGTTTCGACCTCCAGATTGGTCGGACCGCAGGTCAAGACTCGGAAAGTAGGCAGAAAACCACACGTGAGCCCCCGCGAGACGAACGCTGCCTCGAATCGATCGACGGACTCGTCGGTTGTCTACAGCAGTATTACAGTTCCGCCCGACCTCGTCGTGGGCCTGCTGGGGTCCTCCGATGAGAACCTGCGCGCCTTGGAACGCCTCCTGACCGCCGACATCCACGCCCGCGGAAACGCGGTCACCCTCTCCGGTGAACCCGCGGACGTTGCGCTGGCCGAACGGGCGATCTCGGAGTTGATCGAGATCGTTGCCAGCGGCCAGAGGCTGACCCCGGACGCGGTGCGCCACAGCGTGGCCATGTTGACCGGCACAGTGGAAGAGTCGCCCGCCGAGGTGCTGACGCTGGACATCCTGTCGCGGCGCGGCAAGACGATCCGGCCCAAGACGCTGAACCAGAAGCGCTACGTCGACGCGATCGATGCGCACACCATCGTCTTCGGTATCGGCCCGGCAGGCACCGGCAAGACGTACCTGGCGATGGCCAAGGCTGTCAACGCCCTGCAGACGAAAGCGGTCAGCCGGATCATCCTGACCCGCCCCGCCGTGGAAGCCGGTGAGCGCCTTGGCTTTCTGCCCGGGACGTTGAGCGAGAAGATCGACCCGTACCTGCGTCCGCTGTATGACGCGCTGCACGACATGATGGATCCGGAGCTGATCCCGAAGTTGATGAGCGCCGGCGTGATCGAGGTGGCGCCGTTGGCGTACATGCGGGGCCGAGCGCAACCGCTGTCGACAAAAGTGTTGACGCCCAGAGGATTCGAAGCGATCGGAGACCTCGAGGTCGGCGATTTCGTCATCGGATCCAACGGTCGTCCGACCGAGGTGCTCGGGACCTATTTCCAGGGGTTCAAAGACATCTATCGCGTGTACACGCAGGACGGGTCGTCGACGCTCGCTTCGGGCGATCATCTGTGGTCTGTGTACACGCGTTCTGACCGTCGCCGGGGTAGGCCGGCGCGCGTTCTGATGACCAAGGAGATGATCGGCAATCTCCGTGCTGCGCACCATCATCGGTATGAACTGCCATTGCTGAGCGCTCCCGTGAGGTTCGACTCGGTGCCGGTGCCACTCGACCCCTATGCTCTCGGACTGCGGCTCGGCGACGACAAGTGCGTTCCGTGCGAGTACCTGCGAAACACCCCGGACAGTCCGATTGGCTGTCCTCCAAGGACTCCTGGACACCGGCGGTGGGCCGGTCACCGAAGACGGCAGGACATGTCGAATCCAATATGGAACAGCGTCGGAACAACTCGCCGACGACGTCGACGTTCCTCGTACGATCTCTGGGTGGTGTGGTCTACCGACGGACACGCAAGGCTCTGGGACGCAAGCCGGGACTGGCGCGAGGGCGCGAGGTTCACCACCGCGCCGACGCGCACCTCCTGGACATTCGTCTTCCAGAAGGGATCGCGCCGTTCCGGATGACGCACAAGATGGCGAAGTACGACGTCATCGGTGGCGGACAGCCCAAGCGCTACATCGACCGCATCGAAGAAGCCGGCACCGAGGAGGCGGTCTGCATCAGGGTGGCGGCCAAGGATTCGCTCTACGTCACCGAGGACTTCCTGCTGACGCACAACACCCTCAACGATGCGTTCATCATCCTCGACGAGGCGCAGAACACCACCGCCGAACAGATGAAGATGTTCCTGACGCGGCTGGGGTTCGGTGCGAAAATCGTTGTGACAGGCGATATCACGCAGGTCGACCTGCCGGGTGGGGCCAGCTCGGGACTGCGCTCGGCGATGCGGACCCTCGATGGGATCGACGACATCCACTTCTCCGAGCTCACCAGCGCCGATGTGGTCCGCCACCGCCTGGTGGCCGAAATCGTGGACGCCTACGCGAGAATTGAGGAGCCGACTCTGATGAACCGTGCTCAGCGGCGCTCGTCCGGTACGGGCAGACCGAGGCGGTAGCGGACAACCCTATGAGTATCGAGGTTGCCAACGAATCGGGTATCGACGTCTCCGAAGAGGAGCTGATCAGTGTCGCCCAGTTCGTCATCCGCAAGATGGACGTGAATCCGGCCGCTGAGCTGTCGATGGTGCTGCTCGACACCGGCGGCGATGGCCGATCTGCACATGCGCTGGATGGATCTGCCCGGTCCGACCGACGTGATGAGCTTTCCGATGGACGAACTCGAGCCAGGCGGCAGGCCGGACGCGCCGGAGCCCGGCCCGTCGATGCTCGGCGACATCGTGCTGTGTCCCGAGTTCGCCGCCAAGCAGGCCGCCGACGCCGGGCACACGCTCGGTCAGGAACTGGCCCTGCTCACGGTGCACGGTGTGCTGCACCTGCTGGGCTACGACCACGCCGAACCCGACGAGGAAAAAGAGATGTTCGAGGTGCAGCGGCAGCTGCTTGAAGAGTGGGTGGCCGACCAGGTCGAGGCCTACTACCAGGACCGGCAGACCGAGAAGGACCGCCGGCTCGTGGACAAGTCGCGACTGTTCGACGAACCGTGAGCCCAATCGGTCAACTGGTCAGCGCCATCGTGCTGGTCGCCTTCGGCGGAGTCTTCGCCGCGATCGACGCCGCGTTGAGCACGGTGTCGATGGCCCGCGTCGAGGAACTCGTCCGCGAGGAGCGACCTGGCGCGGTGCGGTTGGCCCGGGTCATGGTCGAGCGGCCCCGCTACATCAACCTCATTGTGCTGCTTCGCATCAGCTGCGAGGTCAGCGCGACGGTGCTGCTGGTGGCCTATCTGGACGGCAGCCTCGGGGTGACGTGGGGGCTGGTCGCCTCGGCCGCGATCATGGTGGTGGTCAGCTTCGTGGCAATCGGTGTCGGGCCGCGCACGGTGGGCAGACAGAACGCCTATACCATCGCGTTGCTCACCGCCCTTCCGCTGCAGACGATCTCGGTGCTGCTGCTTCCGGTGAGCCGGCTGCTGGTGTTGTTGGGCAATGCGCTGACCCCCGGTCGGGGCTTCCGCAACGGCCCGTTCGCCTCCGAGATCGAGCTGCGCGAGGTCGTCGACCTGGCCCAGCAACGGGGCGTCGTGGCCGACGACGAACGCCGAATGATCCAATCGGTGTTCGAGCTCGGCGACACACCCGCCCGTGAGGTGATGGTGCCGCGCACCGAGATGGTGTGGATCGAAAGTGACAAGACCGCGGGCCAGGCCACCTCGCTTGCGGTGCGCAGCGGGCATTCGCGAATTCCGGTGATCGGCGAGAACGTCGACGACATCATCGGCGTCGTCTATCTCAAGGATCTCGTGCAGCGCACGTACTACTCGACCAATGGCGGCCGGGACACCGCGGTGTCCGACGTGATGCGCAAGGCGGTGTTCGTCCCCGACTCCAAGCCGCTCGACGCCCTCCTTCGGGAGATGCAGCTCGACCGGGTCCACATGGTGCTGCTGGTCGACGAATACGGCGCGATCGCCGGCCTGGTGACGATCGAGGATGTGCTCGAGGAGATCGTCGGCGAGATCGCCGACGAATACGACACCGACGAGGTCGCACCCATCGAAGATCTAGGGGACAAGCGGTATCGGGTATCGGCCCGGCTGCCGATCGAAGACCTCAGCGAGCTCTATGACGTCGAGTTCGACGAGGACCTCGACGTCGACACCGTGGGGGGTCTGGTCGCCCTGGAACTCGGACGCGTGCCGCTGCCCGGTGCCGAGGTGACGTGGGACGGGCTGCGACTGCGCGCCGAGGGGGGACCGGACCCGCGGGGGCGTGTCCGGGTCGGCACCGTGCTGGTCAGCCCGGCCGAACCGGATTCCGACGACGAAGATGGGCACGAATGAGCGAACTCGACCCCGAGGACGCCAAGCTGGTGGTGCTCGCCCGTGGCGCGATGGGCCGGGCCGAGGCGACGGGCGGCGCGGCCGTCCGGGACGCCGACGGCCGCACCTACGCGGGCGCCCCCGTCGCTCTGGCGGCTCTCAAGTTGACGGCGCTGCAGGCCGCGGTCGCCGCCGCGGTGTCCAGCGGTGCGACCGGTCTGGAGGCCGCCGTGCTGGTGGGTGGATCCGCTGACGACGCCGGCGTTGCGGCGGTACGTGAGTTGTCCGGCGATGCCGTGGTCATCGTGACCGACCGTTCGGGCACGGTGATCACGTGAACATCGACACTGCGCACAGATCGCAGAATCCGCCGGAATCGCGATCTCTGCGCAGCCTGGCCACGCGATGACCGCCCCGGGCACCGAATTCCGTTCGGGCTTCGTCTGTTTCGTCGGCAGGCCGAACACGGGCAAGTCCACGCTGACGAACGCGCTCGTCGGCACCAAGGTGGCGATCACGTCGAGCCGGCCGCAGACCACCCGGCACACGATCCGCGGCATCGTGCACCGCGACGAGTTCCAGATCGTGCTGGTCGACACCCCGGGTCTGCACCGCCCCCGCACGCTGTTGGGGCAGCGCCTCAACGACCTGGTGAAGAACACCTACTCCGAGGTGGACGTGGTCGGGTTGTGCATCCCCGCCGACGAGAAGATCGGGCCGGGGGACCGGTGGATCGTCGAGCAGATCCGCGCAGTGGCACCGAGGACGACGCTGATCGCGATCGTCACCAAGATCGACAAGGTGTCGAAGGACCAGATCGCCGGGCAGCTCATGGCGGTCAGCGAGCTGGTCGGCCCGGACACCGAGATCGTGCCGGTGTCGGCGACCTCCGGCGCCCAGCTCGACGTGCTCATCGATCTGCTCGCCGCACAACTGCCGCCGGGCCCGGCGTTCTACCCCGACGGCGAGCTCACCGACGAACCCGAGGAGACGCTGATCGCGGAGCTGATCCGCGAGGCCGCCCTGGAGGGTGTCCGCGACGAGCTGCCGCATTCGCTGGCCGTGGTCATCGATGAGATCGAACAGCGGCCGGACCGCCCGGAAGATCAGGCTCTCATCGATGTGCACGCCATCATCTACGTCGAGCGCGACTCCCAGAAGGGCATCGTGATCGGCAAGGGCGGTGCCCGCCTGCGTGAGGTGGGGACCGCCGCCCGCACCCAGATCGAGAAGCTGCTCGGCACCAAGGTCTATCTCGACCTGCGGGTCAAGATCGCGAAGAACTGGCAGCGCGACCCCAAACAGCTTGGCCGGCTTGGCTTCTAGGGATTTCGGTGTAGTTCGGTCACGCCAGGGGTGACCGACTACACCGAAATCGCTCAGCCGGGCTGACCGTAGACCGCGACCACCACGCTGCGGTCCAGTCTGTTCTCCGACCACACCCCGATCTGGGTGTTCGCGCAATTGGACATGATCGCCATGTAGTCGGGCCGGTAGTACCAGTTGTTCATGATCTCGATGCCGCTGATGGCCAGTGCGGGGTTGATCGCGACGGTCTCGGACACCGTGCCCACGAAGCCCGCGTTGTTCGCGCGGACCTGCGCGGTCGACCCGTCCGAGCCGATATCGCCGTTCAGCGCACGATTGTTCAGCACGTCGTTGGTGTGCCACTGCGCGGCCAGCCTGAGCTGGGGATTGATCTTGATCTCGGTGGGGCAGTCGTTGTGCTGCTGGATCGTGTAGACGTTGACGACGACGCTTTCGTTGAGTCGCCGATTGTCTGCGTGCGCGTCCGGCATGCCGGCGATCGCGGCACCCACGAGCGCCACCGCGGGCAGAGCCCGCACGATCCTGCAGACGGTCACAGCCGGGACATTACGCGACCTCGTCGGCGATCGAGTCCGGAGCGGTCAGATTCGCGGGGAGGTCCGGTTCCGCCTGCGGTCTGGTGTCCCACCAATTCTCCGGCTGATGCGCGGCCCAGCCGTTGATCGCCTCCAACGCGGCGGCCAGGGACACCAGCAGCGGTTCGCTGTTCTCGGGGCCCATCAGCTGAACCCCGATGGGCAGGCCATCGGCGGTGAATCCGGCGGGGACGTTGATCGAGGGCCAGCCGAGCAGGTTCCACGGCCACGTCGCGGGGCAGGCGCGGATCATCGTGCGGTCGGTTGCCAACCCGCCGAGGTGGTCGAACGCGTCGACTTTCGGCGGCGGCTGGGCGGTCGTGGGCGCGATCACCACGTCGGCCAGGTTGAAGATCCAGCCGATCCGCCGTTGCGATGCCGCCTCGTGGGCGCGGGCCTTGCGCAGGACGTCCTGCGACAACAGCCGACCCATCCGGGCATTGGACAGCGTGCGCTTGTCCAACGTCACGCCGCGGCCGAGCCGTTCGACCCACTCCGGGATGCCCGCGGTGGAGCGGGCCAGGAAGCTCCACGACATGCGCAGGTCGTAGTCCGGATCGGCCGCCACGACGGAGTGGCCGAGCTGTTCGAGCTGATCGGCGACGCCCTCGAGCGCTGAGCGGATCTCGGGGTGCAGGCTGGCCCGGAAACCAGTGAACGGAAACTTCGTGGACAGCGCGATCGCGCAGCGGCCCGGGCCCGCGCGAAACGTAGTCCGACACCAGCACCGGCGCTGGTTTGTGCAGGTCGCCCGCCGCGTTGCCCGAGGCGGCGTCGAGCACCAGCGCCGCGTCGCCCACGGTGCGGGCCAGCACACCGTTGACGGTGATGCCGTTGAACGCCTCGGCCAGCGGCCAGGTCGAGATGCGTCCCCGCTGCGGCTTGATGCCGACCAGGTGCGTCCATGCCGCCGGGATGCGGACGCTGCCCGCGCCGTCGGAGCCGATCGCGGCGGCAACCAGGCCCGCCGCGACGGCGGCGGCGCTGCCGCCTGACGAACCGCCCGGGGTGTGCTCCCGCGACCAGGGGTTGCGGGTGTGCCCGAATGCGGGCCCGCTGGTGAACGGCCACTGGCCCAGTTCGCAGGTGTTGGTCTTGCCGACGATGACCGCACCCGCGGCGCGCAGCCGCCGGACCACCTCGGCGTCGGCCGTGGGCGATCCGCACCTCGCCGTCGGCGCCGAACCGGGTGGGCGCGCCTGCGACGTCGACGTCGTCTTTGACCGCGATCGGGATGCCCAGCAACGGGAGTCGCGAAGTATCCCGGCCCGCCTCGCGTTTGCGGTCGGCCGCGGCCGCGTCGGCGATGGCCTGATCGGTGAGCACCACTCGGAAGGCGTTGAGGGTGGACTGGCTCGCCTCGATGGCTGCCAGCGATCCGCGGACCAGTTCGTCGGACGTGGCGGCGCCACTCGCCAGCTGATACAGCTGGTAGGTCAGGGTGGGGAACCGGGGGGCCGCGATCGACCGCGGATAGGGGGAGTTTCGGCCATCACGTACGAGAGTATCGGCGCTGCGGACCGGTTTTCGTCGGTTGGCAGTGGGAGACTGACCGAATGCGTCTGTATCGGGATCGAGCGGTGGTGTTGCGCCAGCACAAGCTCGGCGAAGCCGACCGCATCGTGACCCTACTCACGCGCGATCACGGCCTGGTGCGGGCGGTGGCCAAGGGGGTGCGGCGCACCCGCAGCAAGTTCGGGGCGAGGCTGGAACCGTTCGCGCACATCGATGTTCAGCTGCATCCGGGCCGCAATCTCGACATCGTCACCCAGGTCCAGGCGATCGACGCGTTCGCCTCGGACATCGTCAGCGACTACGGCCGCTACACCTGCGCCTGCGCGGTGCTGGAAACCGCCGAGCGGCTCGCCGGGGAGGAGCGGGCCCCGGCGCCCGCGCTGCACCGGTTGACCGTGGCCGCGCTGCGCGCGGTGGCCGACGGCAACCGTCCCCGCGAACTCGTCCTGGACGCGTACCTGCTGCGCGCGATGGGGATCAGCGGCTGGGCGCCGTCGTTGACCGAATGCGCCCGGTGCGCGGCGCCGGGCCCGCACCGCGCGTTCCACGTCGCGGCGGGCGGAAGTGTGTGCGTGCACTGCCGGCCGTCCGGGTCGGTGACGCCGCCGCAGGGTGTGCTGGAGCTGATGGTCGCGCTCCACGAGGGCGACTGGGAGCACGCGCAGGCGTCGTCGTCGCAGCATCGCAGCCAGGCCAGCGGGCTCGTCGCCGCGCACCTGCAATGGCATCTGGAACGGCAGCTGCGGACGTTGCCGCTGGTCGAGCGGCAATGAGCGCCTGCGCGAAGAGCGGAAAGCCGGGGCTACCGGGCGGATCGTGCGGTCACCGAACATGGCGTTCGAGTGGTCGGGCAGGATATGGCGCATGGCAACCAAGCGGACGGGGAAGAACCGCTACCCGCAGCTGCCCCCGGCGCCTGACGACTATCCCGACCTTCCCGGACAAGTCATCCTGGCCCGTCGTGTTCCCGGAGCTGCCGCCGCGCACCAACGGCAGGTTCGCCCGCCCGCCGCAGCACACCTCCAAGGCTGCCGCGCCGCAGATTCCGGCCGACCAGGTGCCCCAGCACGTCGCAGTGGTGATGGACGGCAACGGGCGGTGGGCCACCCAGCGCGGGCTGGGCCGCACCGAAGGGCACAAGATGGGCGAGGCGGTGCTCATCGACATCACCTGCGGCGCCATCGAGATCGGCATCAAGCACCTGACGGTGTACGCGTTCTCGACCGAGAACTGGAAGCGCAGTGCCGAGGAGGTCCGGTTCCTGATGGGCTTCAACCGGGAGGTGGTGCGACGCCGCCGGGAGAACCTCAACGACATGGGCGTGCGGATGCGCTGGGTCGGCTCACGGCCCCGGATGTGGCGCAGTGTCATCAAGGAGTTCGACATCGCCGAGCAGATGACCGTCGACAACGACGTCATCACGATCAATTACTGCGTGAACTACGGCGGTCGTACCGAGATCGTCGAGGCGGCACGCGAACTCGCGCAGCAGGCGGTAGAAGGCAAGATCAATCCCGCCCGGATCAGCGAGGCAGCGTTCGAGAAGCACCTGCACCGCTCCGATATCCCCGACGTCGATCTGTTCATCCGAACGTCGGGGGAGCAGCGGGCGAGCAACTTCCTGCTCTGGCAGGCGGCCTACGCCGAGTACGTCTTCCAGGACAAGCTGTGGCCCGACTACGACCGCCGCGATCTGTGGGCCGCCTGCGAGGAGTACGTCCATCGCAACCGACGCTTCGGCCGGGCGTAGTGGCCTGATGGAACTGTCGGAGCGACTGCCAGCGGTACTCGAGGAGATCATCCCCGTTCAGCACGAGGACGACGGTGCGCTGACGGTGAGGCACGACGACACCTTCGCCTCGCTGCGGGTCGTCACCATCGCCGAGGACCTCGACCTGGTGTCGCTCACTCAGGTTCTGGCGTGGGATCTGCCGCTGGACAGCAAGATTCGCGCCAAGGTCGCCAAGCATGCGCACGACACGCTGCTGGGTACGGTGTCGCTGGTGGAGAAGATCGGCGCCGCCGAGAGCGGCGGCCGCTCGAAGAAGACCGGCGACGTGCTGCTGCGCTACAACTTCCCGGCCGCCGGGCTGACCGACGACGCGCTGCGCACGCTGATCCTGATGGTGCTGGCCACCGGCGCCGACGTGCGGCGCGCGCTAGTCGTCTGACCGTTAGCGTCCGGCGGCCTCATCGAGGCGTTGCGCGTGATCACCGGACGGATGCGCAACCCTCGCCGCATGCGGCCCGGCGGCATGGAAACCGCTCACTGGGCTCAACGGGCCCGCTGCTCTGCCAATCGAATTCGACCACTAGGGTCGCAGGTATGCGCACTACAGTCATCATCGTCGGCGTGGTGGTCACGCTCTTCGGTCTCTTGTTCACCCTGCAGGGATTTGGAGCAGTATCCGGTAGCCCGATGAGCAACACCACCACGTGGTCGGTCCTCGGACCGATCATCGCGATTGTCGGCGTGATCATCGCGGTCGGCGGATGGCGAGGCCTCCAGCGGCGCTAGTTATCTGACGCTTTTGCCACGCAATCGCTGCAGATGCCGAAGATCTCGATGGTGTGGCTGACGTCGGAGAAGCCGTGTTCGCGGGCGATCTCGGCGGCCCACGCCTCGACGTGACCGCCCTGGATCTCGACGGTCGAACCGCAAGCCCGGCACACCAGATGGTGATGGTGGTGATCCGAGCAGCGCCGGTACACCGATTCCCCGGTATCGGTGCGCAATGTGTCCACCAAGCCGGATGTGGCCATCTGTTGCAGCGTGCGGTACACGGTGGTCAGGCCGATGCCCTCACCGCGCCTGCGCAGTTCGTCGTGAAGTTCCTGCGCCGAACGGAAGTCGTCGAGGTTCTCCAGCAGCGCGGAGATGGCGGCCCGCTGCCTCGTCGCCCGGACAGCGCCCGTCATTCCCCGTCCTCGGCGGCATGCGTCACCGCGGCCAGGACGATGTCTGCCAGGTGGTGATCGACCAAGCGGTACAACACTTCCCGGCCCGACCGGGCGCCGTCCACCACGCCTGCCGCCTTGAGGATCCGAAGGTGCTGGCTGACCAACGGCTGCGGAACGTCCAACGCGTCCACCAGTTCGTGGACACAGCGCGCCTCCTCGCGAAGCTGCAGCACGATCGCGATGCGCACGGGTGCGGCCAGCGCGCGCAGCAGATCGCCCGCGGTATCGAGAACCGCGCGCGGTGGAAGCTCGGGCGGGGGCGTGCCGCCCTGAAGATGCGGGTCGTGACTGGCCGGCGAATCGGCCATAGTGGAAACGGTTTTCATTAGAGTCCACGATACATGCGGGACTGCGCATGTCAATCGATGTGCGGCGTTCGCCCGCCACGGAACCGAGGAACCGGCCTCGCTACGCTGTTGAGCCGTGGCGTCCATCATCGACACCGTTGCAAACCTGGCCAAACGCCGTGGGCTGGTGTTCCAGTCCGGCGAGATCTACGGCGGGACCAAGTCCGCCTGGGACTATGGCCCGCTCGGCGTCGAGCTCAAGGAGAACATCAAGCGTCAGTGGTGGCGTTCGGTCGTCACGAGCCGTGACGACGTCGTCGGCCTCGACAGCGCCATCATCCTGCCGCGCGAGGTGTGGGTGGCCTCCGGTCACGTCGAGGTGTTCAACGATCCGCTTGTCGAGTGCCTGAACTGCCACAAGCGGCAGCGCCAGGACCACATGCAGGAGGCCTACAGCGAAAAGGAAGCGAAGAAGGGCGTCACAATCGATCCCGACTCGGTGCCGATGTCGGAGATCGTCTGCCCGGACTGCGGCACCAAGGGGCAGTGGACCGAACCACGCGACTTCAACATGATGCTCAAGACCTATCTCGGCCCGATCGAGACCGAGGAAGGGCTTCACTATCTGCGGCCGGAGACCGCGCAGGGCATCTTCGTCAACTTCGCCAACGTGGTCACCACGGCGCGCAAGAAGCCGCCGTTCGGTATCGGCCAGATCGGCAAGAGCTTCCGTAACGAGATCACTCCGGGCAACTTCATCTTCCGCACGCGGGAGTTCGAGCAGATGGAGATGGAGTTCTTCGTCGAGCCCTCCACCGCGCCGGAATGGCACAGCTATTGGATCGACACCAGGTTGGCCTGGTATGTCGACCTCGGCATCGACCGCGACAACCTGCGGTTGTACGACCACCCCAAGGACAAGTTGTCGCACTACTCCGACGGCACCGTCGACATCGAGTACAAGTTCGGCTTCGCCGGCAACCCGTGGGGTGAGCTGGAAGGTATCGCCAACCGTACCAACTTCGACTTGTCCACGCATTCAAAGCATTCCGGTGTCGACCTGTCGTTCTACGATCAGGCGAACGACACCCGGTACGTGCCGTACGTGATCGAGCCGGCAGCCGGGCTGACCCGCTCGCTGATGGCGTTCCTGGTCGATGCCTATCACGAGGACGAGGCACCGAACGCCAAGGGCGGCGTGGACAAGCGCACCGTGCTGAAGCTCGATCCGCGGCTGTCGCCGGTGAAAGCGGCGGTGCTGCCGCTGTCGCGGCACGCCGACCTGTCCCCGCAGGCGCGCGATCTGGCCGCTGAGTTGCGCAAGTCGTGGAACGTCGAGTTCGACGACGCCGGCGCGATCGGCCGTCGCTACCGCCGTCAGGACGAGATCGGCACGCCGTTCTGCGTGACGCTGGACTTCGACTCGCTCGACGACCAAGCGGTCACGGTGCGCGAACGCGACGCGATGACCCAGGAGCGGGTGGCGATCGCGCAGGTTCCGGACTACCTGGCGGGGCGGCTCAAGGGCTGCTGACCCGTCACCGCGAGCCCGTCACCGCGCGGCCCGTCACCGCGCGAGCCCGTCACCGCGCGGCCTGTCACAGCGAGCAGACGCAAAATCGCCCATTTGACGCACAGAATGTGCGATTTTGTGTCTGCTCGCGGTGGTTCGTGACTCAGAAGCGGCCGCCGCCGCCGCTGTAGCTGCGGCCCGACGACCGTGACGATCCACCGAACGACGTCGGGCGCCCGGAGCTGCGCCCCCCGCCGAAGCCACCGCCGAAACCACCCCCGAAGCCGCCGCGCATCGCGCCGCCGAGGATGTTGCCGATGATAATGCCGCCGATGACCGCGCCCATGTCATTGCCGCCGCCACCCGAGCCGCCGCCCCAGCCCGACGTGTAGGACTGCTGCGCGGCGCGCACGTCATCGTTGGCCAGCGACTGTGCTTGTGCCGCAAGCATCGAGGCTCCGTTGGCGTGCGCGATGGCCTCGCTGAGGTTGGTCGTCTTCTTGTCCTGAGCGGCCTGGAGCTGGCGGACCGCTTCGGCCAGGCGGGTGCGGGCCTCGGGCCCGATGCTGCCGCGCCGGGTGTCGATGAAATCGGAGACCCCGCGCACCCGGGCCTGCGCGGTGAGCAGCGCCTGGTCGTAGGCGCGGCTCATGCGTTCGACAGCGGCGCGCTCCTCGGCGACGCTGGCCAGCAGCCGGTCCAGATCGGCGTCCGCCTTGGTCAGCCGGGTGAACGTGCCGAGCGGGTCGGTGTCGCCGTTTCGGTGCGCGTCGTCGACGGCCCTGGTCGCCGCGTCGCGGGCGGACTCCAACTCTGTCCGATGGGCGCTGGTGCCCTCCTGCAACTGTGTCGCGGCCGCGGTGATGCCGTTCTGGATGTCGGCGATCGCCGCGGGCATGGCGGCCACCGCCCGATTGATGTCGACGCCCACGGAGTCGATCGCGTCGAGCAGCGAACGCGCCTGGCCCAGCGACGATTCGGCTGCCCGGATCGCATCGACCAATCCCATCTGCTGGCCGGCCGGGCGGGCGACGAGTGCTCTGGCGTTGTCGATGCTGCGGTCGGCGAAGGTCAGTCGTTCCTTGGCCGTCGCCGGATTGTCGGCGACCGAAGTCAGTGCGGCCGGGTCGAATTGGTTGCGCAGCGTGGCGAGCGCCTGCTCCGACGGGCCGAGGCGGGCGGTGAGGTCGACCATCTGCTGGGTCAGTGCGTCCAGCCGGCTGGGGGCGTTGATGATGAGGTCGCGCAACTGCTCGAACGCCTCGCTCTGGGAGTCGAGCTCCTGGTCGGCCTTCGCCGCGGCGACGATCACCCGGGTCAACAGGTCGCGGCGCTGCTGTGGGGTCTCCGGCACCGCGTCGTCGAGGATCTGGCGCACATTGAACGCTTGAGCCAGCGCCGTGCGCGAATTGCCGAGGGCCCGGCTGAACGGTTCCGTCTGGGTGGCGCCGAATTCCTCGACGGCCAAGGCGAGTTCGCTCTCGCTGGTGCGCACCGCGTTGTCCACATCCACCACGATGGCCTTGCTCAGATCGTCGAGCGCATCGGTCGATATCGCTGCCAGCGCGTTGGGGTCGGCGGGATTCACCCGCCGAGCGGCGGCGAACTCAGCCTCCCTGCGGTTGCGGCGCCGCCGGCGCGTCCACAGCCACAGCACGAAGATCGCGACGGCCAGTACCGCCGCCACAATGAACAAGGCGATCCAGGACACCCCCGAACCCGTCGACGGGGAGGACGCCCCTGCCGAGGCTCCCAGGCCGTCGGCGGCGGCGACGGCGGCGCCGGCCAGGTCATCGCGTCGCAGCGCCGGCTCGATCACGTCGCGTTGCAGCGCGTCGGCCCTTGACTGCGACATCAGCGACACCGGTACCTGGAAGGCGTAGGCACGTTCCTGGGTGGCCACCGCCAGCAGGGCATCGCGGTCACCGAAGTCACTGAGCTGCATCGTGGTTCGCGCCCAGCCCAGTGCCTCCTGCCCGAAACTGTCGACATACACCACCCACAGGCGGACGCGTTCCTCGTCATACAGCCGGGACACCGCGGCCTCGACGTCCGCGCGCTGCCCGGGGGACAGCGCACCGGCGTCGTCGGTGACGTAGTCCGGGACGCGGAACGGTGGCTCGGCGGCAACGCCCGGCGCGCAGAGAAGTGCGGTGGTCAGGACGGCGAGCAGCATGCTGAGCACGCGGGCGACACGCATGCCAGCCAATCTAGTGCCGCGCGCTCCGATGGCTGCGATGACACCGGTGTTCGGCCTGGCAGACTGTGCGTCGGTGCCCACTGATCTCACGCAACGTGACCCCTACAGCGAGTTCGACCGTCAGCGTCTGGTGGTCGAACCGCCGAAGACTGCCGCATTGCCGGGAACGGGCGCCGAGCATCGCACCGACTTCGCACGGGACCGCGCGCGAGTGCTGCACTCCGCCGCACTGCGCCGACTGGCCGACAAGACCCAGGTGGTGGGGCCGCGGCAAAGTGACACCCCCCGCACCCGGCTGACCCACTCTCTGGAGGTGGCGCAGATCGGCCGGGGGATGGCGGTCGGGCTGGGCGCCGACGCCGACCTCGTCGACCTGGCCGGGCTGGCGCACGACATCGGGCATCCGCCGTACGGGCACAACGGGGAACGGGCCCTCAATGAGCTCGCCGATGTGTGCGGTGGCTTCGAGGGCAACGCGCAGAACTTCCGGATCCTGACCCGGCTGGAACCCAAAGTGCTAGGACTGCAAGGGCATAGAGAATTCAGCGCCGGACTCAACCTGACGCGCGCCGCGCTCGACGCGGTGACGAAGTATCCGTGGTACCGATCCCCGGCGGGGGGCAAGTTCGGTTTCTACGCCGACGACGCCGCGGCCGCGGCGTGGGTGCGCGGCAATTCGCCCGACCGCAGGCCGTGCCTGGAGGCGCAGATCATGGACTGGGCCGACGACGTCGCCTACTCCGTGCACGATGTCGAGGACGGGGTGACTTCCGGGCGTATCGACTTGCGGGTGCTCGCCGACGACGACGCGGTGAGCGCGCTCGGCCGGCTCGGCCAGTCGCACGGAATGGGCGGCGGCCTGGCGGCGGCGGACCTGATCGAGGCGGCCGAGCGGCTGTCGGTGCTGCCTGCGGTGGCCGCCGTCGGCAAATACGACGCCACGCTGTCGGCGTCGGTGGCGTTGAAAACGATGACCAGTGAGCTGGTGGGCAGATTCGCGTCGTCGGCCATCGCCGCCACCCGCAACGCGTCGGGTCCAGGCAGGTTGGTGCGCTACCGCACCGACTTGGAGGTGCCTACGGTGGTGCGTGCGGAGGTGGCGGTGCTGAAGATCCTGGCGCTGCAGTTCATCATGTCCGACCCCCGGCACCTGGAGCTGCAGGCGCAGCAGCGCGACCGGATCGACGCGGTGGTGCAGTTCATCCTGGCCGGTGCACCGGCGACGCTGGATCCGTTGTTCGTCCCGGTCTTCAACGCCGCCACCGAGGACGGTGCCCGGTTGCGGGTGGTGATCGACCAGGTGGCGTCATTCACCGAAGGGCGGCTGGAGCGCCTTGAACCCGCGTAACCGTCCCCGGAGTGGGCTCTAGACTGGCGGGGTGGCGGGCGAAGGATCTCGGGGGCGGGGCAGGATCCCCGATCGCGACATCTCCGCCATCCGTGATCAGGTCAACATCGAGGACCTCGTCGGTGAATACGTTCAGCTGCGCCGGGCGGGCGCGGATTCGCTGAAGGGGCTGTGCCCCTTTCACGACGAGAAGTCACCCTCGTTCCACGTCCGGCCCAACCACGGGCACTTCCACTGCTTCGGTTGCGGGGAAGGCGGCGACGCCTACGCCTTCCTGCAGAAGATCGAGCATGTCAGCTTCGTCGAGGCGGTTGAGCTGCTCGCCGACCGGGTCGGTTACACCGTCACCTATACCGGGGGCTCGACCACCAACGTGCAGCGCGACCGGGGCAGCCGCAGCAGGCTGTTGGCCGCCAACGCCGCCGCGCAGGAGTTCTATGCCGCGGCGCTGCAGTCCGACGAGGCCGCTGCGGCGCGTCAGTACCTGACCGAGCGCAATTTCGACGCCGACGCCGCTTCTCGGTTCGGGTGCGGTTTTGCGCCGTCAGGGTGGGAGTCCCTGACAAAGCACTTGCTGCGCAAGGGGTTCGAGTTCAACGAACTCGAGGCCGCCGGTTTGTCCCGGGAGGGGCGCCGCGGCCCCATGGACCGCTTCCATCGTCGGTTGCTGTGGCCGATCAGGGCCGGCGGCGGTGAGGTCATCGGGTTCGGTGCCCGGCGGATCTTCGACGACGACCAGATGGAAGCCAAGTACGTCAACACCCCCGAGACGGTGCTGTACAAGAAGTCCAATGTGCTGTTCGGGCTCGACCTCGCCAGACGCGACATCGCCAAGTCGCACCGCGCCGTCGTCGTCGAGGGCTACACCGACGTGATGGCGATGCATCTGGCGGGGGAGACGACGGCCGTCGCGTCCTGCGGCACCGCCTACGGCGACGGGCACCTGGCGCTGCTGCGGCGGCTGATGATGGACGACAACTGGTACCGCGGCGAGCTGATCTTCGTGTTCGACGGTGACGCGGCCGGCCAGGCGGCGGCGCTGAAGGCGTTCGACGGCGACCAGCAGGTGGCCGGAAAGTCCTTTGTGGCAATCGCTTCCGACGGCATGGATCCGTGCGACCTGCGGCTGAAGTCCGGTGACGGTGCGCTGCGAGATCTGGTGGCGCGTCGCATCCCGATGTTCGAGTTCGCGATCCGCAGCCTGATCCCAGCCGGGGACGTTCTGGACAACGACCCACAGGCGCAGGTCGACGCTCTGCGTCAGTGCGTGCCGCTGGTCGCGCGGATCCGGGACTATGCGCTGCGCGACGAGTACGCCCGACGGCTTGCGGGTTGGACGGGGTGGCGCGACGAAGGTCAGGTGCTCACCCGGGTGCGGGAAGAGGCGGGCAAGCGCGGCCTGCCCGACCGGCGCCGTCGCGGTGCCCCAGCCGACCCGGCCACCCCGCAGGGGTCTCGCACAGCGGCAGAACCCGCGGCCGCCCGGCCCGACCCCGCCGATCCCACGCTGTGGCCGCAACGCGAAGCACTCAAGTCGGCGCTGCAGTATCCGGCGCTCGCCGGCCCGGTGTTCGACTCGCTGGTCGGGGAGAGCTTCACCCATCCCGGTTACACGGCTGTGCGGGTGGCCATCGAAGCTGCCGGCGGCACGTCGGCCGGGTTGACCGGAGCGCAATGGATCGAGGCCGTGCGGGAACAGACGGCGTCACCGCTGGCGGCCAGCCTGGTCAACGAACTGAGCGTCGATGCCATCAACGCCGACGACGATCGGCTGCCGCGCTACATCAGCGGCGTGCTGGCCCGGTTGCAGGAAGTGTGGATCGGCCGCCAGATCGCCGAGGTCAAGTCGAAACTGCAGCGAATGTCGCCGGTCGAACAGGGGGACGAGTACCACGCGCTGTTCGGTGACCTGGTGGCGATGGAGAGCTACCGCCGCAGCCTGCTCGAACAGGCAAGTGGTGACGACCTGAGTGCATGAACAGGCCCGCCGGGTTAAAGTGGCCCTGCAGTCGGGTCCGTTTAGGTAACTAGGTGAGAAGGCGAGTAGAGATGCTTGTGCACACGATCCGGACCAACGGCACCCGGCTGATCGCAGGGGCCTTTGCCGCCGCGGCTGTTGCGGTTCCCCTTTATGCGTCCCTGACCAGTACAGACGCTGCACCGCAGGTGACTGCCGGGCCGGCCTGCCTGGCGTGGTTCGGCAACAAAGAAGACGGCAATTGCATGGGGTACTCGAACGGTTCGCCGGTTTTCGTCGGCACGCCCCAGATCGGTTTGAACGGGGGCGGCATCGGATTCGGGATCCCGTTCGAAACCGGGCCCCTGCTGCCCGGCACCACGATCACCCGCGACTTCGGCTAGCGGGTCTTCTTCACCATCTGATCCGGCTCGAGGATTTCGGTGCCGGTGTCGATCGGCGTCAGCGTGACCATCGTCGGGTCGGGTGACACGCGGTCGGCGAGCTTGCGCCGACCCGCATCGATCACAGCCTTGGCGGCCGGGCTACCCGTGACGGCCCGGCACGTCCCCGCGATCTGCTCGTAGCGCTGCCGACCGGCCTTGGTACCCAGCACGTAGCCGACAGCCAGAACGGCGACATACCCGATCACAGGGCTCCTCCCAGAGGTTTACTTGCGTGACGACGTGACGGTGTCCATCCTGCCTCACCGCGGAACCTGCGCGCCCGGCTGGGAGCGTATTGGCACCCCGAAGCAGACGTAGGCTAAAGTGCTCTCTGGCCCGCGGCGCAACGTCCGCGGGAGCGCCATCCCCTGTAGCTCAATTGGCAGAGCTTCCGACTGTTAATCGGACGGTTCTTGGTTCGAGTCCAAGCGGGGGAGCCACCCGCCGGCGCGGCATTAGTCTCGGGGCATGCGAGTTTTGCGCCCCGTCGTGGCGCTGGTAACGCTGGCCGCAATCACCGCGGGGTGCGGTTGGAGCCCCCCGGCTCCGCCGCCGACGAGCACCGTCGACTGCGGGCCCGGTCCCACTCCTGACACGATCACCGCCGAGTTCGCGCTGCTCCCACCCGGATCGTGGCGGGACACCGCGCGGGGCAACACCCCGGACTGCCAGCTGCACTGGGTGGTGGTCACCTCCGGTGATCAAGCCGACAGCCCGCAGCAGGTGCTGTTCTTCGACGGGGCGGCGGCACCGGTCGGATCGCCGACTCCGGACCCGCGGCCCTACATCACGGTGACGGCGCAGGGCGAGCACACCGCAGTCGTGCAGTACCAGTGGCGCCAGGGTCAGGACCAGCCGTGCTGCCCGACCGGAATCGGCTCGGTCCGGGTCACGCTCGAGGACGGCAGGCTCACGGTGCTGGACCCGATACCTAACCAGTGAAATGCTGTGCTGTTGTTGGTAATCGGCTGTCTGTCGGAATAATTCCGGAAGGCAGCGCTTAAGCTGAGGGAACTAGCGCTGGATCGGCATCCTCGCCGCAGTCAGCGGGATCCTTGTTATCTCAATACCAATTCTTCGGTTACCGAAGGGATGCGAAATGTCCAACAAATTCAGGCTCTTTGCGGCACTTCTGGGGGCATCTGCCCTTTTAGGCGCCGTCGGCGTCGACGTCGCACAGGCGGGAACATACCCGAAAGGTGGCTCCTATCACGTCGGTGGTGAAGGAGGCACCATCGAGCCGGCGCCGGACCCGACGCTGCTCTCGACGGCGTCTTTCGCACCTCAAGTCAAGGCCGACATCGGTTGTGGCACAATCGCGTGGGGTGGCGGCTGCGGCTAGCGGCCGCCGAGGTACCTGACCTTAGATGACGCCCGCGCTGGTGGCGTTCTGCGGAGTGTGCTCGTCGGCATCCGGGATGTGCTCGGGATGCAACATCTCGGCGTAGCGCAGCTGCTCGGGAATCCCGAAACCGTCGACCATGAGTTCGGCGTGCGGCCGTAAGCGCTTGCAGCGGTCGTTGATAGCGCGGGTAACCGCCTTGGCGCGTTCGGTCGACAGGAAACGGTGTTCGACGAACCAGGCTTTGTCGTCCTCGATCACCGACAGCGCGTACAGGTCGCACACCAATCCGAGGATCTCACGGGCCTTCTCGTCCTCGCAGGCGTCGATGCCGGCGACGAACGCCTCCAGGATGATGCGGTCCATGTGGGCCTGTGCGGTGTGTAGCACGTGGTCCTGCACCGAGTTGAACGCGTCGAAGGGTGACATCTCCTTCGACTTGCCCTGCAGCCGGCGCGCGACGGACGCCAGCATGTACTCCTCGCGATCCTCGAACATCTTGACCTGAGTGCCGCGGTTGAACAGCGATCCCTCTTCCTCATTGTCCTCGCGCGAATCGAGGATCGTCTGCATGATCGTCTGCGCCGCAGTGCGTTTCATCACCCGCTCGCCGGCGAAGTTGGCGGCGAACCGCACCCATTCGACAGGGCTCATGCCCTTGATGTCGTCGGAGTAGGCGGTCAGCAGTTCCTTGGCGACCAATTGGGTCAGCACGTGGTTGTCACCCTCGAACGTGGTGAACACGTCGGTGTCGGCCTTCAGGGCGATGAGCCGGTTCTCCGCCAGGTAGCCCGCGCCGCCACACGCTTCGCGGGCCTCCTGGATGGCGCGGGTCGCGTGCCAGGTGTTGGCGGCCTTGAGTCCGGCCGCGCGCGCCTCGAGCTCGCGCTGCTCCTCGGCGTCGGGGTCGTCCGACGTCTGGAGATCATGGCACTTGGCCACCAACTCGTTCTGGGCGAACTGCAGCGCGTAGGACTTCGCGATCAACGGGAACAGCCGGCGCTGATGCACGAGGTAGTCCATGATCAGCACCTCCTGTTGGTCGCCGGGTGCCTCGAACTGCCTGCGCTCCAACGCATATCGGGTCGCGATGTCGAGTGCCACCCGGGCCGCCGCGGCGGCGCTGCCGCCGACCGTGACCCGTCCGCGAATGAGCGTGCCCAGCATGGTGAAGAACCGGCGGCCCACGTTCTCGATCGGCGAGGTGTACGTTCCGTCGGGTGCGACGTCGGCGTACTTGTTGAGCAGGTTCTCCCGCGGAACACGCACCTGGTCGAACTGGATGCGGCCGTTGTCGACGCCTGGAAGCCCGCCCTTATAGTGGCAGTCCGACGTCGTAACGCCCGGCAGGTCGTTGCCCTGGTCGTCGCGAATCGGCACCACCAGGCAGTGCACTCCGTGATTGACGCCGTCGGGGGTGATCAGCTGCGCGAAAACAGCTGCCACGCGCGCAGTTTGGGCCGCGCCACCGATGTAGTCCTTGCGTGACGTGCGGGTGGGGGAGTCGATCACGAACTCCTCGGTGGCCGGATCGTAGGTCGCCGTCGTCTCCAGTGCCTGGACGTCGCTGCCATGTCCGGTCTCGGTCATCGCAAAGCAGCCCAGCAGGTCGAGGTTGATGATCCGCTGCACGTAGGCCTCGTGGTGGCGCTCGGTGCCGAGGTTCTCGATCGCGCCACCGAACAGGCCCCACTGCACACCGGCCTTGACCATCAGCGACAGGTCACTCATCGCGAGCATCTCGATGCGGGTCACCGCGGCACCGACGTCGCCGTTGCCGCCGTGATCCTTCTTGAAGCCGTCCTCGGCAGCGCCTCGGGCGGCCATGATCCTCAGCTGCTCGGCGACTTTGGTCCGGGCGATGACGGTGTTCGGCGTGTAGTGCGGCCTGAAGATCTCGTTGGACAGTTCCTCGCGAACGGCGTTCTTCACGTCGCGCCAGCGGCCGTCGAGGGCGTTGCGTAGGTGATCCGCGGTGGTGGTCATATCCGAACGGTAGCCCGCGGCACCCGCCGGGAAACTGTGACTTTGCAAACCGAGGTGATCCTTACCAGCGCTGCGCGGATCGGTGGGCGTTGAATCAACCCATGACCGAGCCTGATACCTCGTCGGCGGGCGCAGGCTTGCCGAACCAGATCGATCATCGACATGCGGATGTGTCCGGTGGCTGGTTGCGCGCGGCCACGTTCGGCGCGATGGACGGCCTCGTCAGCAACACGGCTCTGATCGCGGGTGTGGCGGCCAGCGCCAGCGCACACGCTGTCCTGCTGGCCGGGGTCGCGGGCCTGCTGGCGGGCGCGTTCTCGATGGCGTTGGGCGAGTACACCTCCATCACCACCGCCAACGAGCAGGTCGACGCCGAGGTGCGCGTCGAACGGCGCGCCTTCCGCAAGCATCCGGAGGCCGAGCGGGCCGAACTGGTGGCGATGTTGGTCGGCATCGGCCTGACGACGGAGACCGCCACCAAGGCCACCGAGGAACTTCACCGGGACGAGAACCGGGCGGTGAACTTCCATCTGGTTCAGGAGCTCGGTGTCGACCCACGCGAGAAGCCGTCACCCTGGATCGCAGCGGGGGCGTCGTTCCTGTTATTCGCCCTCGGCGCGATCATCCCGCTATTCCCGTACCTGTTGGGCTTCGGCTCGCTGTGGCCCGGGCTGGTGTGCGGCGGCGTCGGCCTGCTGTTGGCCGGCGGGGCGGCGGCCCGGCTCACGCGAAGGCCGCTCTGGCTGGGTTCGGTTCGGCAACTGGCGTTCGGGGCGGTGGCGATCGGGGCGACCTACCTCGTGGGCCTGCTCATCGGCACCACAGTGGCGTAGAACGTGGCGAATCCGGCGCGGTAACGCACCGGCAGCGTCGGTTTCCGCGCCCGATTCGCAGTCGAGCGGAGCCCTCCCACGGTGCGAGGAATCGAAACTCCAGGCGGCGCAACGCAGTCCGCCGCGGACTCCGGAGCATCGACGCCCGCCAGGAGACCGCGGGTCGTGAACAGCTCGACCGCACCCAACAGCACGGCACCGGCGCCCACCCAGAATGGCACGTGGGCGTTGATGCGCTCACCGAGCACACCCGCCAGCCACGGGGCCACCGCTGCGCCGCCGAACCGCATGAAGCTGTAGGCCGCGGACGCCACACCCCGCAGGGAGCGCTTCGGCCCGATTCGGCTGGAGATCACGCCGGTGTGAGCATCGCCACACCCATGACTGCCATGTAGCTGGTGAACAGGAGCGACACCTGCGACGGCGTGGAATCGAGGTTGTCGGCGATCGGTTTGAGGATCGGGTCGACGAGTCCGAGCCCATGAAGGCGACGACGGAGGCGAAGGCATTAGGACAGGCGGGCATCGTCCTCGATTACCCGCCCGACCTGGGTAAGCCAGGTGGGAACGGATTTCGCCCCGGCAGCCGCCGGGTGGGGGCGGCACCGCCCGCCATCCCCGGCACGGGGTCCGGTCCCTCTACTACTTGGTGCCGAAGACCCGTTCCTGCAACGCAGTGTCCCCGAAGCTCTGGGCTTTGACCATTTTGCCGTCGCGGAAGGTGAGCACATCGGCTTGGGGTGCGGATTCTCCGCCGGCGGTGACTTGGGTAAGGACGACCACCACATCGCCGTCGGCGAGGAAACTGCTGGGCGTTGTTGTCACGGGACTTCTCGGCCATCTTCGCGAATAATTCGGTGATCTCGGCTTTGCCGCGATACGTTCCGCTCGCCGTGCTGTTACCGGGCACGACAAACTCGGCGTCGTCGTCCATGACGCTCAGGGCCGTTTCGAGATCGCCGCCGGCGTACGCGGCGTACCCCTTCTTCGCTGTCTCCACATTCTGGCTTGTAGACATCACCACTCCTTTGTGTCGGTTTTCTCTGGGTCCGTTGTTACGTCAGACGGGCTTGATCTTCCCTTCTCGGGGGAATCGCGGGCCACATTGCGTGCGTTCGCGCGGGGGGGAATCAGGCGGTGACGTCTGGCGCGGCTCTATGACGCGGCGATGTGTTTGACACCGCGAGTACGGTGCTGCGCCGCTGGCGGACGTTCGGCCCTTCCGTGTACGGGTGGACCCTGGAAACGGGAGAAGGTGAGTGAGAGCAGTAGCGTGCTACAGTGAGATGCGTTGTGCTGGAGCCGATCTGGTGCCGATCGAGAGCCTAGCGTGTTAGACCTAAGAGGTTGCGAAGGCTACGGCCCAGACGGCCTTGGGTTGGCGCCGCATGGGGCGGGGTGCTCGTTCTGATGGTGAACAGGGTGAATGTCAGCGGGCGGAGGTGCTGGGCGCGGTGGCGTCCTCGACCAGCCGGCGCAGCACGACGACGGCCTCCGTGAGGCGCTCCCGCTCCGAGTCGCTCAGCCGCTCCAGGTATGGATCGATGGCCGCGCCACGATCCAGGCGGGCTTGCCTCAACGCCGCGACCCCGTCAGGGGTGATTCGGATCAGCACGGCGCGCGCATCCAGCGGGTCCGAAGTGCGCGTCACCATACCGGCGTCTTCGAGACGGCGGACCTGGGTGGTCATCGTGGGCTGAGAGCAGTGGTCGAGCGCAGCCAGGTCGGAGATCCGCGCTTCACCCTGGTCCTCGATGGTGGACAGCAGGCGGGCCTGGGCGAAGGGGATCGGCATCTGGACACGCTGGTTGGCCAGCCGGTTGATCCGGGCCACCACTGCGAGCAGGTCTGCGCCGAGCATCGAGGACATGCCGACCATAATTACATAGGTTTGCTATACGTATCAAATGTGGCGACGTTGCGCCGGTCACACCGGGCGGAGTCGGTCAGGATCCCGCGACTGGCAGAATCGGGAAATGACCTCGGCCGGCCCGGAGAGCGCCCCTCCACGGACTGGTTCGCTGCAACCGGTCGAGTTCGCGCAGGCCGCCGTGATGGCAGCATTGTGCGCGGCCATCGCGATCATCGCGGTCGTCGTCCCGTTCGCCGCCGGGCTGTCATTGCTGGGCACGGTCCCGATGGGCCTGCTCGCCTACCGGTACCGCCTGCGGGTGCTGATCGCCGCGACCGTGGCCGGCGGCCTGGTCGCGTTCCTCATCGCCGGCATGGGCGGGTTCATGACGGTGCTCAACTGCGCCTACATCGGCGGTCTGACCGGCATCGTCAAACGCCGCGGCCGCGGAACCCCGACGGTCATTGCGGCCGCGCTCGTCGCAGGTGCGCTGTTCGGTGCGGCCACTGTGGTCGCGCTGGCCGTCCTGACCCGGCTGCGTCACCTGATGTTCGAATCGGTCACCGCCAACATCACCGGACTGGCCGCGATCCTCGCCCGCATTCCGGGGATGGAGGGTGCTGCCGAGCGGCTCAAAGCGGATTTCGCGACGGCGCTGGACCACTGGCCATACCTGTTCTTCGTCATAGGTGTCTTCAGCATCACGTTCGTCAGCCTGGTCGGTTGGTGGGCGTTGTCGCGGGTGATGTCGCGCCTGCTCGGCGTCCCTGACGTGCACAAGCTGGAGTCGTCGACCGACGCGGGCCCCATCGTGCCGGTTCCCTTGCAGCTCAACGACGTCCGATTCCGCTATCCCACGTCCGACCACGACGCGCTGGGTCCCGTGTCGCTGTCGGTACAACCCGGTGAACACCTGGCGGTGACCGGCGCCAACGGCTCGGGCAAGACGACGCTGATGCTGGTGCTGTCGGGTCGTGAACCCACCTCGGGCACCATGGAACGCCCCGGCGCGGTGGGGCTGGGCAAGCTCGGCGGCACCGCGGTGGTGATGCAGCACCCCGAGAGCCAGGTACTGGGCACCCGGGTGGCCGACGACGTCGTCTGGGGGCTGCCGCCAGGTACGGCGACCAATGTCAGCCAACTGCTGTCCGAGGTGGGTCTTGACGGGTTGGCCGAGCGGGACACCGGCGGGCTGTCCGGGGGCGAGCTGCAGCGGCTGGCGGTGGCCGCGGCGCTGGCTCGCGAGCCAGCACTGTTGATCGCCGACGAAGTCACCAGCATGGTGGACCAGGAGGGGCGTGAGGGATTGATGTCGGTGCTGTCGGGGTTGACCCGGCGCCACCGCACGTCGCTGGTGCACATCACGCACTACAACGACGAGGCCGACGCCGCCGACCGCACCGTCAACCTGACCGGCAACGCCGCCGACAACACCCGGATGGTCGAGACCACCGAGGCGCCGTCGGCCACGCCGGCCGTCGACCACCCCCGCGGTGCGCCCGTCCTCGAAATCAACGGTGTCAGCCACGAGTACGGCAGCGGAACCCCTTGGGCGAAGACCGCATTGACCGATCTCGATTTCGCGGTGCACGAGGGCGACGGCGTGCTGATCCACGGCCTCAACGGGTCCGGCAAGTCCACCCTGGCCTGGATCATGGCGGGCCTGACGATGCCTACCGCCGGCAGCTGCCTACTCGACGGCACACCGGTGTCGGATCAGGTCGGTGCCGTTGCCATCTCGTTCCAGGCTGCGCGACTACAGCTGATGCGCAGCCATGTCGCGCTGGAGATCGCGTCGTCGGCCGGGTTCTCGATGTACGACCAGGCGAAGGTGACGGAGGCGCTGATCACCGTAGGCCTCGACCCGACGCTGGCCGCCCGGCGCATCGACCAGCTCAGCGGCGGCCAGATGCGGCGCGTCGTGTTGGCGGGCCTGCTGGCACGGTCGCCGCGCGTCCTCATCCTCGACGAGCCGCTGGCCGGCCTGGACGCCGCTTCCCAGCGTGGTCTGCTGCGGTTATTGGTGGAACTGCGCCGCCGCAAGGGCCTGACCGTGGTGGTGATCTCCCACGACTTCGCGGGCCTGGAGGAATTGTGCCCGCGCATCCTGCACCTGCAGGACGGGGTGCTGGCGACCGCGCCGACGGCCGCAGGAGAACTGTCATGACCGCCCCGGCGCGCAAGCAGCGCAGGCAGGTGGTGCTGCTGCGGCCGGTACCCGGCCAAACCGTCATCCACGACCTCTGGGCCGGCTCGAAGCTGCTGATCGTCGCGGGAATCGGCGTGCTGCTGACGTTCTACCCCGGCTGGGTGCCCATCGGCGCCGTCGGGATGCTCGTCGTCATGGCCGCCGCGCTGGCCCGCATCCCGCGCGGTGTGCTGCCGAGCGTGCCGCGATGGCTATGGTTTTTGCTGGCGCTCGGGGCGCTCACCGCGACGTTCGCCGGCGGCAGCCCGGTGATCGCCCTCGGCTCGGTCGACATCGGCCTGGGCGGCCTGCTCAACTTCCTGCGCATCACGGCGCTGTCGATCGTGCTGCTCGGCCTCGGCGCCATGGTGTCGTGGACCACGAACGTCGCCGAGATCGCGCCGGCGGTGGCCACGCTGGGCCGGCCGCTGCGGCCCTTGCGGGTACCGGTCGACGACTGGGCGGTGACAGTGTCGTTGGCGCTGAGGGCATTTCCGATGCTGATCGACGAGTTCCGGGTGCTCTACGCGGCGCGCCAGCTGCGGCCCAAGGACGTGGATGCGACCCGACGGGCGCGGCGGAGCAGGTGGGCCTCCGAGGTGATCGATCTGATGGCCGCGGCGATCACCGTGGCGTTGCGCCGCGCGGACGAGATGGGTGATGCCATCACCGCCCGCGGAGGCGCCGGACAGATCTCGGCCGCCCCGACGCGTCCCAAGCGCCGGGACTGGGTGACGTTCGCGGTCGTCGTCGCGGTGTGCGGCGCCGCTCTGGCGCTCGAATTGACCGTCCTGGGCACGAGCGGCACACGCGGCTGACCAGGCGGGGCGTTACCTCATATCACTACGAATGTCGCCGCCTGCATCGCCTTTGAGCGCGCCAGTGGCGACGGGGAAGTATCGTTCGGACCTGCTGTGCAACGAAGGAAGGAGACGACCATGTCGATCACTGTGCTGCTCGAACTCAGGTTCAAGCCCGAGTCCGTGGCCGCTGCGCGCCAGGTGATGGGAGCTGCCCTCAAGGACACGCGGAACTTCGAGGGTAATCTGGCGACGCACGTCATCGTCGACGAAGAGGACGATGCGCACTGGATCATCTACGAGCGTTGGGATTCCGTCGATCACGACGAGGCGTACCGAAGCTTTCGGGCCGGCGAGGGAAAGCTCGTCGACCTGCCTCCGCTGTTGGCCGCGCCCCCGGTGAAGACGCGATATCTCGATACCGACGTCTAGGAGCCCGCGATCGGGCGGGGTACGACACCCTCGTGTAGCCCGTAGCCCACTACGGTGGTCCGGGTGACAGGGTCCCGACGAATCGATGCCGAATTTCTTGCGTTGCCACGCCACGAGCTGGCTGACGCCGCACTGTCCGCGGCGGTGCAGACCGGAGCCAGCTACGCCGACCTGCGCATCCACGCCATCACCACCGAGACGGTGCAGCTGCGCGACGGCGCGCTGGAGTCCGCGGTCGTCGACCATGAGATCGGACTGGCGGTGCGGGTCATCGTCGACGGCACCTGGGGCTTCGCCTCTCATGCCGAGCTCGACACCGCCGTGGCGGCCGATACGGCGCGGCGGGCGGTGAAGGTGGCGACCACGCTGGCCGCCCTGAACGCCGAGCGAATCGAACTGGCTGCCGAACCGGTATACCGCGACATGTCCTGGGTTTCGGGCTACCGCATCGACCCGTTCGACGTGGCGACCGAGGACAAGGTCGCGGTGCTCGAGGATTACTCCGGTCGGCTGCTGGCATCAGACGGTGTCGACCACGTGTCGGCGTGGCTGCACACCGCCAAGGAGCAGACGTTCTACGCCGACACCTTCGGGTCGTCGATCACCCAGCAGCGGGTGCGGGCGCTGCCGAAGCTCGAAGCGGTCACCGTCGATGCGGCGGCAGGGTCGTTCGACACGATGAGCACGCTGGCGCCGCCGGCGGCGCGGGGTTGGGAAGCCGTTGCCGGCGATGACGTGTGGGACTGGACGGGTGAGCTCGCGCAGCTGCCGTCGCTGCTCGCTGAGAAGGCCAAGGCGCCCAGTGTCGTTGCCGGACCGACCGATCTGGTGATCGACCCGACCAACCTGTGGCTGACGATCCACGAGTCGATCGGCCATGCCACGGAGTACGACCGGGCGATCGGATACGAAGCCGCCTACGCCGGCACGTCGTTCGCCACCCCGGACAAGCTGGGCACGATGAAGTACGGCTCACCGGTGATGAACGTGACCGCCGACCGTACCGTCGAGTACGGCTTGGCCACTGTGGGTTTCGACGACGAAGGGGTGCGGGCGCAAAGCTGGGATCTGGTGCGCGACGGCGTGTTCGTCGGCTACCAGTTGGATCGGGTGTTCGCACCCCGGCTCGGGGTATCGCGCTCCAACGGGTGCTCCTACGCCGACTCCGCCCACCACGTACCCATCCAGCGGATGGCCAATGTGTCGCTGCAACCGGGACCCGACGATGTGAGCACCGAGGACCTGATCGGGAGAGTCGCCGACGGCATCTACATCGTCGGCGACAAGAGTTGGTCGATCGACATGCAGCGCTACAACTTCCAGTTCACCGGGCAGCGTTTCTTCCGGATCCGCGACGGCAAGCTCGACGGGCAGGTTCGCGACGTGGCCTACCAGGCGACCACAACGGACTTCTGGGGTGCGCTGGAAGCTGTTGGCGGACAGTCGACGTGGCGTCTGGGAGGTGCGTTCAACTGCGGCAAGGCGCAACCCGGCCAGGTCGCCGCGGTGAGTCACGGATGCCCCTCGGCCTTGTTTCGGGGCATCACCGTGCTCAATACGCGCGAAGAGGGCGGGCGATAAACCGTGATCGGCGCCCAGCAGGTAGTCGACCTCGCGCTGGCCGAAGCCCGTCGGCTGGGCCGAGCGGACGAGACCATCGTGTTGGTCACCGATCGCGTCGACGCGGCGCTGCGGTGGGCGAACAACACCATGACCACCAACGGCGAATCGACCAGCCGCACCACCACGGTCATTTCGATTGTGCGGCAAGGTGACAAAGCGCGTGTCGGCGCTGTGCGTTCCAGTTCGGTGGATCCGGCGGTGATCGCCGGTCTGGTGTTGGCCTCCCAGCAGGCCGCGGCGGCGGCGCCGTACGCCAGGGACGCGGCGCCGGCGCTGCCGGCGGGTGATGCTCCGGCCGATTGGGATGCGGCGATCCCCGGTACCGGGGCGGAGGTGTTCCTCGGCGTGGCCGGGGAGTTGGCGCGGGGTTTCCGCGGCAGCGACACCCTGTTCGGGTACGCGCGTCACGTTGTCGAGACGACGTTCGTCGCGACTTCGGGTGGGCTGCGCAGGCGGTTCACCCAGCCCACCGGTTCGGTGGAGATCAACGCCAAACGTGCCGGCGCCAGCGCCTGGGTAGGCATCAGCACCCCGGATTTCGGTTCTGTGCCAACGGCTTCGCTGCTCGACGAGCTGGCGACCCGGTTGTCCTGGGCGCGGCGCATCATCGAGCTTCCCGCGGGCCGCTACGAGACGATCATGCCGCCATCCACCGTGGCGGACATGATGATCTACCTGGCGTGGACGATGGGTGGGCGGGCCGCCCAGGAGGGGCGCACGGCGCTGGCCGCACCCGGCGGCGGCACCCGGGTGGGGGAGACGCTGACGTCGCTGCCGCTGACGCTGTACTCCGACCCCGCGGCAACCGGGCTGGAGTGCGCGCCGTTCGTCGCGGTATCGAGTTCCTCGGAGCGGGCCTCGGTGTTCGACAACGGCCTGACCATCGATCGGGTGGACTGGATCCGCGACGGCGTCATCAACGCGCTGGGGTATCCGCGGGCGTCGGCCGCGGAGTTCGACGCGCCGGTGGCCGTGGGTGCCGACAATCTGCTGATGACCGGGGGCGCGGAGAACCCCGTGAGCCTGCAGGACATGATCGCCGGAACCGAGCGGGGCCTGTTGCTGACCACGCTGTGGTACATCCGCGAGGTCGATCCGTCGGTGCTGCTGCTGACCGGTCTGACCCGGGACGGCGTGTACCTGGTGGAAGACGGCGAGGTCACCGCCGCGGTGAACAACTTCCGTTTCAACGAGAGTCCGTTGGACCTGCTGCGCCGCGCCACCCAGGCCGGCGTCAGCGAGGTCACGCTGCCCCGGGAGTGGGGTGACTGGGCGACGCGCGCGCGGATGCCGTCGCTGCGGATCCCCGACTTTCACATGTCGTCGGTCAGTCAGGCGCAATAGCGGTCAGTCCGGCGCAATAATCCTGATGTGACTGACCATGAGCTGCCCAAGCGGCTGGCCGGACTGGTTGCGCTGTCCTCCGGAGACAACGGCGCCGACACCTTGATCCGGTTGACGTGCGGGCGGGCACTGTCGCTGCCGCCGCTGCCGTCGCCGGTCGATCTGGCCGACGAACGCTCCGAGGAACAGTCCGTTCTGGCGGCGTTCGCCGAGCAGTTCTCGGTCGACGTCACCGGCATCGGTGACAACCAGCGCAAGCGGTTCCTTGCGACAATGGGCGACAACGCCTTCCGCACGGTGGTGGCGATCTTCGTCGCCGATTTCGTGCCGCGGGTCTGGGCCGGATGTGAGGCGCTCGGACTGGGCAAGCCGGGCGCAGTGGCCGAGGTGGCGTGGGATCACGACACCGACCCGGTCGACGCGCTGCTGAACGGGTTCGTGCCTGCGGTGGCGCGGCTGCGCAGCCTGGACCCCATCACGACGGAAGTTATCCGGCTGCGCGGAGCAGAGGCGCACAACTGCCGGTTGTGCAAGTCGTGGCGGGAAGGCCGCGCGCTCGACGAGGGCGGGTCGGAGGATATGTACAGCCAGATCGCGGATTTCGAAGGCTCCGACCGACTGTCCGATGCGCACAAGGCGGCGTTGCGCTACGTCGATGCGTTGATCTGGACGCCGTCGCAGATCAGCCCGGAGGTCGCCGCCGGGATGCGCAAGCACTTCTCGGGCAAGCAGATGTTCGAGTTGACCCTCGATGTGATGCGCAACGCGGCGAACAAGATCATGGTCTCCCTGGGCGCGGACGCGCCGCGGGTTGCCGAGGGTGTGGAGCGCTTCGAGGTCGACGAGGCGGGGCAGACGATTTTCACGTGACGAGCCGTATGCGACCATGGTGGCCGCGCAGGTCGCGTGTCGGGGCGGTAGCTCAGTCGGTTAGAGCCGTGGACTCATAATCCATTGGTCGCGGGTTCGAGCCCCGCCCGCCCCACTTCAGAGGGTGTTTTTCAAGATCAGAATTCTGAACTCGACGGTTATTCATCGTTTATGAGAGTTCCTGCAGGTCGCAAAGCCTGCCGCCAGGCCTCGCGCACTTTCGTGAGCGCTTCGGTCGCGGAGACGCTGAGACGGGTCTGGCCGGCCAGCTGCGCGTGCCACTGAGCGTCCGACGGCGCATGCTTGAACAGGTAGAGCCCCGGCGCCTTTCCAGTGGGGCCGTATTGCCGGTACAGCGCCCCCGCGTCCGCGCCGATGGCGCCGAGTTCACTCAGCGCCCACAGGTCCCAGAGGTCGCGGGGCGCGAGCCGGTCCGCCCATGTCGCGGTCTTTGACGCCGCGAACGCAGGCAGAGTGGGCACCAGCAGTTCGGCGCCGGGGGCGTCGGTGTAGCGCTGCACCAAATCGCGCCGTTCGGTTGGCCAGATCGTTCGGTCCCGGGCCGACAGCAGCTGCAGCCGGACCGGTCGTCCGACCGAAGGTCGCAACTGGACGGGCACGGTGTCTGCGATGGCACTCAGCGCCGGTTCCACAGATAGTCTGCCGTGGGTGCGCGCCACAGCGCGGGGGAGCGCGGCGTCGAGGTCACCTGCGACCTCTTTGCGGCTGCCGACGGCGATAAGGTCGATGTCCTCGCTCAGCCGCCCGTCCGGCAGGTGGGTGCGGGCCAAGGCGGTGCCGCCGATGAAATGGATTCGGTCATCGAACTCGCGGCTGAGGAAGGCCAGGACGTGGGAGATGAGGTGGTCACGCTCGACCTGTTCGGCGGAGACGCCGAACTGTGTTGCGACCGCGTCGCGTTCGTCAGGATCCATCATCAATCCCGGCCCAGTCTTCGGCACGGCCCAGAGACGCCAGCCGGCGCTGTTCGGCCGCGAGGCCCTGCAGGCGCTTCTTGTCGCTGCGCGCGTAGAGGGCCGCGACGGCAGCCGGAACGTCGGCCTCGTTTTCGCCGAGGCCCGGGCGGTGAGCCAGGTCGAGGACGGTCTGTTCCGGCGTGGTCACCAATACCGGCCCTAGCTCGGTGCGGATGCGTTCGGCGTCCAGGTTGCCGGTGTCGCGCTTGACGAAACGCACGACCGCCGGCCGGTCGGTCAGCGCTATGGGGCGGTGCTGGCTCGGCACCGCGACGATTGCGATTGCCAGGGCGCGCGGGATTACGCCGTGCAGGCGTGCGGCGCTGACCCCCATGACGACGATGTCGCTATGGTGGTAAATCGTTGTGGCGATTCCGGCGGCGGCCGCCTCCAGGTCTGGAATCCATCTGCGCCCCACCATGTCTTGGGGAACGACGACGTAGTAGCCGTCGGCGAGACGGTGAAGGAGTCCCTGTTCCGCCAGTCGGACCAGCTGGGTTCGGGGATGGGCGTAAACCGCTGCGGCATCGCGCGGCCGGATCGTCTTCAGCGGTGCCTGTGCCAGGGCGGCTGGGATCGGAGTGCTGTGCTTCAGCGCCACATTCACCTCTTGAGTATGCAAATCGTACTTCTAAAGAGTACGAAATACATACTCAACAGCGCAACCTTCATTCCGCGCGGCTCGTCGCGCTCGCTGACGGCACGGTCGAGCAGATCGGCAACTTGGGTGTGGATGCGACCACGACTCATGTAGCGGCCTCCATGCCCGAGTTCGTCTCGCGCGGTCCGCCATTCCTTGGCGAGTTGTTCGGATGTGCCGCCAAACTGCCTGATGCGCAACGTGTAGTCGGCAGGCATATCGGTAATCGCGCGCCGCCGGTCCGCGGTCTGCTCAGGCGCGAAACCGATCGTGGTATCGGTGCCAGGGCTACGATGTGCCCGGTACAGAATCAAGATCACGGAGCTGGGGAAAACGTGAAAATCAATGGGAAGACCAAGGACCTCGCCGCGGCCGGCGTGAAGTTCGACGGGTGGGAGGTCCTGCTGGGAGGCGCCGTCGTCGCCCTCATCCTCGCGTTCCTCTATCGCCAAGTACAGGTTCCGCTGTTTTGGATTTCGGGTGGACTGTTCGTGGTCTGGGTGGTCGCCGTGGTGGTGGTCAACGTCGCCAAGAGTCGTCGGCAGGCGCCACCCGGCGAAGGGGGCGGCGGCGCACCGTCGGCCGGCGCGAGTGCACCCCCGGCCCCACCGAGATAGCGGACCTCCCGTGGACGTCACCGTCGCGTGGTGCAGCGAGTTCGAACCCACGTGGAAAGTGCGCAGCCTGCTATACGCGAGTCGGCCGCCGGCACTGTTCCACTACCACCTAGGCTGCGCACTGACCGTCAACGGTGCCAACCTCGCCGGACGCGGAATGCTCGACGAGGATCTCGGCATGGGCGCACTGTCCTCTGAGGCTTCAGCCGCACTGAGCGGCAGTGACATCGCCTACTTCAGTTCACACGGCAGAATGGACGGTAACCGCACCTACCAACTGCGGCTGCGCCGCGGCGAATGGGCACCAACGAGTACGGCCCAAACCGGCGGTCCACGCGTACTCGTACTCGATACCTGCAACGTGACGACAAGCCAAGTGCAGGCTCACCATTCGGCGTGGGTGGCGCAGGGACGGCCGACACCTGCGATCGTGTTGGGATTCGTTGGTGCCGCACCGACGGCTATTCGGCCTCGATGCGCGGGCGGGCCTTTGCCGAACACCTCGTGGCAGGTAGCACGTTCGAGGAATCCTGGTTCAACGCTATCCAGGACACCCAGCCTCCCCGACGGCGAGACGAGGCCATTGCGATCGGATTCGGCGACACTCAAGCCGACGCGCAAAACACGCTCGACACCGCATCGCTGGCCAACCTGCCGGCCAGGACGGTCTCGGACTTCTGCTGGTGGAGGAGCCGGTGAGGCTGACCCGGAACGAACTCGGGGCCTGGGTGCAAGGCATCACCGCAGGCGCCCCTCCACCCACCCTGAGAGTGCTGCACGACGGCCGCGACGTCTTGGAGACCCTTTTCCCGGGTCTGCAGGAACTGCCCACCCACGGACGCCACGACTCCGGTTGCTACCGATTCTTCCTTCCCGCACCGAATCCCAAGAATTCGTCCGACTACGTCGACCTGCGCGCGATCGCATCGCAGATCTACAGTGCCGGTCTCGAATACGGGCGAGCAATCGGGATCGAGCTTGACGCGTCGATCGATCCCGATCTGCTCGGATCCGACTCACCCTTCGGTGACGCCTTCGGTGAGGCCTTCGGGCTAACCCCAAACATTGATCCAGGCGGTGGGAACGCAGTACCGTCGGTCGGCCCGGGCGGCTATATAGCGCTGGGACGACGAGCTGGTGTCACCGTCATCGGTACCTCGTCAATCCGGCCGTTCGTCGCGGATACCCAGACATCGCTGTGGCTCGACGTCGATTCGGTCTTTGCCGCCGTGGCAGGTCTTCTAGACGTCGGCCTCGAGTTCGAGCCGTCTTTCGGCTACTACGAGCGCACGTGGATGGAACACCAAGAATTCATCGAGCCCGTTCACGCGCTTCTCGTCGAAGACGATTCGCAGGACTACCCCATGAAGAGGCAGATCACGATACCGGCAACCATGACACCCTGATGTATCAGCACTGGGCGAGTACGCGGGCCCGATCGGCCCACACCTGCGACTGCGACTGGCCATCGGCGTAACGCGCGCGCAGCGGTGTCACCCGAAGGCGTTGTCCGCTGGGGGGATTCAACTCCTGGTTCAGGCACCACGCTGGAACGACCGTGGTCAGCGGTCGACCTGGGTTCACGACATGCGCCTGCCTCGTCGCGACTGCCAACGTCTGAACGCCGTTCACCGAAAGTTGCTCAAAGATGTGCCCGGGAGGAATACCGACCGGCGGATCGACGACGGCTTCGATCTGGATGATCAGCCAGAAGGCGTGGTCGGGTCGACCGTGGTCGCGCCAGTGCCGCCGCGCGGCATCGGGGTCGGCGAACTCGTCGAGGTCGAGATGCGACACGCTGGTCCGTGACCCCGTGCCCACGCTCGCCACTCGAATCGCGCCGCGTTCCGCCAAGTGGCACAAAGAATCACGGCTAGCGATGATGTCCAATTCCAATGCCGCTGGGTTGCGCAGCAATACTGACTCCGCGTTCGGCGAGGCACCTGAGAGCGCCATAAGCGCACTACTGCCACCTCGCCGCGGCGACACGAGGTCGCCGAACAGGGATGCGTCGTCAAGATCGCAGTTCGCGTCGACGGTGACCGTGTATGGCTTGCGACCAAACAACTCGCGAGCGAATTGAGCGCGGCTCACCTGGGCCAGCGACGGCGGCGTCCACACGACGTAGTCCTGCCGCGGCTCGGGCGTCCAACCTTCGTTGTGCAAGGCCGCAGTATCGACGTCGCGTTCGGTCACAGCGCGACCGAAGAATTCGAACGCGAGCCAGACGTTGTTGTCTGCGGGCTCCCGCGCGAACAGCGCAAGGCTGCGCAGCTGCTCAGTCGTCACCAGGATCAACGCCTCGGCCACGTCCGCGCCGCTCGGGTCAACTTTGACCTTGAGGGCCATCTCGTACGAGGATCGCAGTGTCGCCCAGTCCGCGATCGACGCCGGCCATTGCCTCTGAACGGAATGGATATGACGAGGTGCACAACCACAGATTTTCCATGGCGCAGGGCACTCCGCAGCGAATCACTCTGGTGGTGCCGAAGAGTCGATGCAAGGCGCGCATCACCGGCGCTGGAAGCGCTGGATGGTAGTAGGCGGGGCTGTGGGGCCGAGACTGGATGCGACGCCGACGATTCCGGCAGTTGGCTCACGCGAAGGGGTGTTTCATGAGTGCTTTGCTCGATGCAGTTTTGCATGCGCATGGGGGCCTCGAGAGCTGGCGGCTGTTCAGCAGGGTGGAAGCGACCGTCGTCACCGGCGGAGGGCTGTGGGCGATCAAGAGCAGACCTCAAAGATCCGCGTCCGCGGCAGATCGTGGCAATCGATCTGCGCGACATCGGCTTTACTATGAATCGGACGTCAGGGTTCGGGGAACAGTGTGATGGCCGCGCCCCAAAGAGCGCCGGGGTTCAGCCGGGTGGGTGCAGTGCAAGCATCCCGTCGTAGAAGTCCTGCGCCGTTCTGAGGACTTGAGCAACTGCCGGGCGTCTGTCAGGTACTGCCGCGTTGCCTGGATCTGTGAAGGGTGTCGAACACACGCGGGCTCTTGTGGCCGGCGATAACGGCCGCAGGACGCAGCGACTCGGCGACATCGAGGGCGGAGAGCCACGCGTCGATGCCAGGGATTCCGCGTGACTCAGCGAGATACAGGTGTACGCCGTTGTAAACCACGTCGCCGGCCACCAGCAGCCCAATCCGCGGCACGTGCAGCATGGTCGTCGCATCGGTGTCGGTGTGGCCCACTTCGATCGGCATGAGCCCAACACCGTCGAGCTCGAAACCGCGATCGTCTACGACCTCGACATCGAGGTCACCACTGGGTAGCTGACCGGGAAAGACCTTGTCCCAGAAGTCGGCTCGAAATTCCGGCGTGTTTTGTGCGGCCATGTGGCGGGTGGTGCCTTCGGTGGCCCGCACCACCACCCCGGGGAACCGTTTGCGCAGCGGGATGGCGCCGAACCAGTGGTCGCCGTGGCCGTGGGTGATGTAGATCTGGCGCAGCCGGCGTCCGGACGACTCGATCCAGTCGCCGACGTCGGCCGCCTGAGCATCGGTCAGCGGAGGGTCGACGAGAACGGCTTCGCGAGCCCCCATAATCAGCGTCGAGGTGATGGGCGACCACATCCGGATGGTGCCGTCTGGCAGCGGGCCGCGCCCGGATTGTGGGATTTGTTCTGTGACAAAGAGTTTGTAGTTCAAGGGGGAGGTCATGGTGTCTCCTGCAGGAAATGATCTGCTGGGATGACGCCGCCGGTTCGGTTCCGGATCTCGGTCGCGAACCGCAGTACCGCCCCCAGCGGTCGATGGTGGATGGCGGCAGAAACGATCTTGCCGTTGGCATCGCGGTCCAGGATGGTGATGCCCCCGATCTGCACGCCGCCGAAGGCGGTCGCTTTCCATTGCAGATAGGTCGTCGAGGCATCGTGGGCCTCGGCGGTGAACTCCAGGGATTCATAGATGGAGCTCGCGGTAGCCAGGAGCTGTGCGACTTGCTGTTTGCCCCTGATCGGTTTGACAAGGGTAGTGGCGTCCAGGACGACCTCGTCGGTGAATTCGTCTGCGAAGGTGGCTTGCGACTGTTGCGCGAAACCCTGACGCCATCCGCTGGCCGTCGCGGTGTTCGCGATCTCATCGCCGAATTCGAGGAGCATCTGGGCCACGGCGCGTGGTTGCTCGACATGCAGCCAGTGTCCGCCGCGATCGACGGCCTTTTCGCCGGCGCCGGGGAAGCGCGGCACGATCGTGTCGACAAGCTGCTTGGACACGAATCCGTCAGCGCCGCCGCGGATCACGAGAACGGGGCCGGTGTACTCACTGATGACCGGCTCGTCGGGTACTCCGTTGTTCCAGATGTCGACGTAGCGTGCCACCACCTCCGGTAACGCTGTCGCCCCCAATCCGATGAGCCGCTCCAGCTGGTCTCCTGCGATCGCCGGCGAGAGCTGACTTCGCGCCGCGCGTTGCGCCTCGAGGTCACCGCCGAGTGCGCGGAACGGCGCCACCACCTCATCGGGAAGCCGGGTGCCACCGAGTGGCACAGGGGTGAGCAGGACGAGGCCATCGACACGGTCGGCGTGTTCGGCGGCGACGAGTTCGGCGATCTGGGTCCCCAGGCTCTGGCCGACGACGATCACCCTGGTGCCGGTTTCGTTGAGGATCCCGCCTGCTTCGGCAGCCAGGGATTGCAGCGACAGCTCGCGTGGATCGGTGACCGCTGTTGACCGCGCGCCGAACCCGGGCAGGTCGTAGCGGACGGTGTTGACTTTTCCTGCCAGTGAGGCGATCACGCCGTCCCACACGGTCGCGTCATCCAGGAAGCCGTGGATGAACAGCAGGGTGGTCGCACCGTCGACGCTCGCGGTTGTGGTGGTGATATCTACGGTGTCTGGTGTCGTGATCATGATGCCGCCGCCTTGGTGGCGCCGGACGGCGACCATTCGGCGGTGTCGATGGGGGAGTAGTCACTGGAGTGGCCATCGAGACGCTCGGCGCGCGTCGCGGCCAGCTCTGTGGCGAGACCGTCGGGCAGCGGGGTGGTGAAGATGGTGTCGACGAGCGTGTACTCGCCCGCCAGCCTGCCAAAGGCGTTCAATGCTCCGACGTCGATGCGTCCACGGGAAAGGTAGAGGTCATCGCGTACGTGGATGCGTTTGACCTCGCCCCACACGACGTGGTCGGGCAGCGGCGGCATGGGGATGATGCGGTTGACCACGCACTCGAACGAGATCGGAGCACCGGCGATTCGTGGGGCAGAGATGACCTCCGATGGAGCTTTATCAAGGCCGAGAGCCTCGAATTCGTCGACGCCCGTGTCGAATTCGAAGGCGGACTTGTGAACCGCGTCGGCCTGCGCGATGGTGGCGATGTTGACGACGAACTCGTTCGTGTCGCGGATGTTGACAAAGGTGTCCTTGAGGGTGACACCGTCGGACCGCGGCTGAAGAGATATCGACAGTATGGGTGGCATCCGTCCGACGACCGTGAAGAACGAGACGGGCGCGATGTTGCCCACCCCGGTGGTCGAACTCGTGCTCACCCACGCGATCGCCCGTGGCAGCACGCTGCCGATGAGCAGTTTGTAGCTCGATGTCGGATCGAGATCTGCGGTGTCGATGATCATGGCTTTCTCCTTGTCGGGAATCGGATGGGTCAGGACAGCAGTGCGACTGCGCTGTACCAGACCGGGCCTACGTTGAGTCGTTGCGGGTAGAGGCGGATCATGTGGTCGAAGAACTCGCGCGGGCTGGGCTCTGCCGGCGAGCAGTCGCTGGGCGTCCAGCAGGTAGTCGCGCGTCTCGTTGAGGATGCCCGGCGCATCGAGGAGATCCTTGTTCTTGTGCCCGGCGACGACCGAGCGCGGATGCAGCTCGGCGACTTTGTTGAGCGCCTGTAGCCATGACTTGATGCCGCCGTGTCCGCTCTCGAGTAGGTATTGGTGCACGCCGTTGTAGGCGACGTCACCGGCCACCACCAGCCCGATGGACGGAACGTGTAGCACGGTAGTGTCGTCGGTGTCGGTGTGACCGACCTCGACCGCCACCAACCGCTCGCCTTCGAGCTCGAAGCCTTCACTCGGAATCGGCTGGTAGACAACGGGACTCGGGGGAATCTGACCGGGAAAGTCGACGTCCCACATCTGGGCGCGGCCCTCGGTGGCCTGCTCGTGCATCTTGGCCAGCGTGCCTTCGGTGGCGTACGCGATGACGCCCGGGAAGTGCTGCAACAGCAAGTCGGTGCCGAACCAGTGGTCCCCATGTCCGTGCGTGGCGTAGACGTGTGTCAGCGTCTTGCCGGAATTCTGGATCCACTCGACGGTGCGCTGCACCTGATCGCGGGTGAACGGCGGGTCCACCAGGACGGCATCGCGGGTGCCGGAGATCAGCGACGAGGAAACCGGTGACGACACGATCGGGCTGCCGTCGGGCAGGCGCTGGTCGCGGTGGCGAGGCAGGCCGTCGTGGACGATCACCTCATAGCGCAACTGGGTCATGATTGTTCCTTCCGGTGGTTGGGAGTGGGATTGCCGAGGTGCTCGACGAACCAGTCGCGGGCCGCGCCTGCGGCTTCGTCGAACCGGCCGACATAAGGGGCGAAGTGGCCACCCTCGATAGTGACGAGCTTCTTGGGTTGCAGCGCCGTTTCGTAAGTGCCCAGAGCGAGGTCGGTAAGGGTGATGGTGTCGTTGAGGGCGACGACCATCAGCAGCGGTGTGGGGGAGATGCGCGAGATCCACGTTCCCGGTTCGTACATCCGAGCGGCACGCGATGACCGCACGGTCATCACGTTGTCCCACACACCCTCGGGCACTGGCTGGGTGTAGAACCCGACAGCGTCGGGGGCGCGGTAGGCGGCGGGAGTCGCGGGATCGGTGCTGACCACGGCCTGGGTGGCGGGCGGCTCGCCGCGGAACTGGCGCCGTTCATCGTCGATGAAAGCGGCCTCCAGGGCGGGTTGCTGATCGGGTGCGATCCGTCGCATGCTCTGCTCATAGCCGTTGCTAGTCGGCACCTGGGCGACGACTGCACGCAGCCGTCGGTCGGTGGCGCCGAGAACGATGGCGTGCCCACCGGCATAACTGCTGCCCCACAGGCCGATCCGATGCGGATCGACATTTGGCTGGGCCTCCAGGAAGGAGATCGCGCGGCGCCAATCGGCGATCTGAACCCACGGGTCGACGTCATAGCGTGGTATGCCGTCGCTGGCTCCGAACCCGCGGTGGTCGTGCACCAGAACTACGAAGCCCGCGTCGGCGAAGAAGCGGGCGAACCGCTCCAGCCCGTGTTCCTTCACCCCGGCGAAGCCATGGGCCATCGTGATGGCCGGAAATGGGCCCTGGCCATCGGGCACAAACAGCCAGCCCCGCAGTTTCACCGCGCCTTCGGCGTTGAACTCGACGTCTTCTCGATTCATGTCCGGCTCCTTTCCGTCTGCAAGCGGCACAACATCCACGATGTGCGCCTTGCGTCCCCGGAGGGGAATCCGCGTTAGCCCTGGTATCGGGAGGGGCAGGCTTACGCTCTTTGGGTGGCGGCTGCAGGAAACGCCCTCGGGGACTACCTTCGTTCGCGACGCGGACAGGTCCAGCCGGAAGATGTCGGGCTGATAGCGGGTGCGCGCCGACGAGTCCGAGGGCTGCGGCGCGAGGAACTGGCGACTGTGGCGGGTATCAGCTCCGAGTACTACCTACGGTTGGAGCAGGGCCGCGACAAGAACCCATCCCCGCAGATCCTCGAGGCCCTCGCGCGGGCGCTGCAATTGGACATCAAGGCGACGGAGTATCTGTATCAACTGGCCAGCGGCCGCCATATTCGGCAGCCTGACCTCGAGACGGCTGCTGACGGCCTGGACCGGTGGATCGACCAGCTGGCGATGCCTGCAATCGTTGCGAACAGGTACCAGGACGTGGTCGCCTCGAACGCGATCGCGCGGGCATTCTCGCCCGCGTATGAGCCTGGGCAGAACTTCCTCAGATGGCGGCTGGTGGAACCAGCGGCCAAAGAGTTCTTCGTCGATTGGGACGAGGCGACGGATATCGCGGTCAGCGGGTTGAGGGAAGTTGCGGGTAGTGCTTCAAATGACCCGGCCATGCGGGCGCTCATCGACGAATTGTCCACTAGGAGTGCACGCTTCCGTGAATTGTGGGCGCGCGCCGAGGTGGGTTACCGAGAGGGGATCTTGCACGTACGTCATCCGCTCGTCGGCGAGTTATATCTCCATCGCAACAGGTTGAGTGTGCCGAACTCAGGCGGGCAGCATGTGATCGTCTTCTACGCCGACCCCGACAGCCCAACGGCAGAAGCGCTGGAGAAACTGCGACCGTGAGCAGTGCCGGCTGCAACTGTTCATCGTTCCCGACTACTTTCGCCGTCCCTTCACGCTCTCGGCGTGGACGTTCAGCTTCCCGATGGCGGCGGCAGCGAACACGGTGGGCATTGTATGCATGACAATTCTTTGAGCGTAGTGGGTTGTGAACTTACGCTGGTCCGTAGCACCAGCGACGGAAGGCAACCGCCATGCACATCGCCATCCTCACTTTCGAGGGCTACAACGAACTCGACTCGCTCATCGCCCTCGGGGTTCTCAACCGCGTCCATGCGGCGGATTGGCGGGTCTCGATAGCCAGCCCAAGACCGCGCGTCCGTTCCATGAACGGCGTCGTCATCGAATCCCACGTCTCGATCGAGGAAGCCAGCGCCGCAGACGCGGTGATCGTGGGCAGCGGTCGCCAGACCCGCGAAGTGGTCGCGGATCACGGGTTGATGGCGCAGTTGCAGCTCGATCCGTCCCGACAGCTGATCGGGGCGCAGTGTTCCGGCACGCTGGTGCTCGCCAAGCTCGGGTTGCTCGACGGGGTCCCTGCCTGCACCGACCTGAAAACCAAACCGTGGGTACAGGAAGCCGGGGTCGAGGTGCTCAATCAACCCCTCTTCGCGAAGGGCAATGTCGCGACGGCAGGCGGCTGCCTGTCGTCGGCCTATCTCGCGGGGTGGATGATCGCCCGCCTCAGTGGCGTCGACGCGGCGGTGAGCGCGCTGGAGTATGTCGCGCCGGTGGGAGAAAAACGGGAGTACCTCACGCGCGCGATGGGCAACATCACGCCGTACCTGCAGTCCGCAGTGATGACGACCTGATTCTGCGACCGCTGCGGGGCGGCGGTGAACGGGCGACCAGCCGGTGGCCTTTCTTGGCGATGCCGTCGACCGGATATCTACTCGTTCGCCGCATTGACCGTGTGGCGATTCCACCAATCCACGACAAGCGTGGCGTACTCGTCTGGCCGCTCTTCCCAGACGAAATGTCCGGCACCGGCGATGAAATCAACCTTGCTGTTAGGGAGTCGATCTCCGAGATAGGTCGCATTCACTGGGGGGACTACCTGGTCGTCGTCACCTTGCACGATGCGCACGGGCGTCTGTATTTCCGACAGTAACGGACCGAGTACGGGAAGCTGTTCTGGATAGGCCTGGACGTAGGCAATGGTATCGGCGAACTTGTTTCCGTCGTAGCTCGCGATGTAGTCGTCGCGAATCTCGGCGGGGGGTGTGTAAGCGGCGATCGTGTCCAGCGCGATTTCGACGATCTTGCGGCCTCCGATCTGGCGATACGGTTCCACGTCGGTTGCCTCGACCCAGTCCTTGAGTGGACTGTCCAGCGTGATTGGTACCGCGGCCCCGCCGGAGCCGATCACGATACTTGCGAATCGGCCCGGCTGCGCCGCCGCTGCGAACAATGTCGCTGAGGTGCCGATATCAGGTGCCACGACATGGGGCGTGTCCAACCCGAACGTGTCGGCGACTCGAATGATGAAGTCCCCCATCGCCTGTGGATTCATCAGCGACTGGCGACGTTCGGATCCACCGAAACCCGGGAGATCGACCGCAACGAGGTGCGCTGCTTGGGCCAGCTGATGCCATGCCTGCTCGTACGCGAATATGCTTTCCGGCCAGGGATTGAGCAGCATCGCCTGGCGGGGGCCAGCGCCGCCCTCTGCGAATCGGATTGACAGCCCGTCGATGGTGATTGTCTGTGGTTGGATCTGCGAACTCACGATTGCTCCTTTTCGATTGAAATGATATTCACCGTGAGCGCACAGCACGCGCTGCGAATTCCCGGCTGGGCGACCGCACGGGAGCCGCCATCATCCTGGTGCTGTCAGGGGCATGCTGAAGTACCAGTGATCCGGTCCACGGCATCCTGCTGGACATCGGCCGGGCGGTTGCTTTTGTCAATCATGTAGCGCTCGTAGTACATCGGCGACGTGTCACGCACCGCGGCGAGCACCTGCTCGCATCGCATGGCGTCGGCCAGATTCATTTGGGGCTTGGGTGGTCATCGGTCGCATCGGCGCCGGCATGGCCGATATCCGCCGACGCTGCGATGATGCAGGCGCCGAGCGGAACTCACCGGGTTGGCGCTCGGTCCGGGTCTCTTCGATCGATCCCGTCGCCAGGGAGATCCTCATTCTTCAATCATCGCTCCGGAAGAGTCGTCGTCCCAGAGAATTCGACCCGAACCTGGTGTGTCGGACTCGTGGGCGAGGTCGCCGAGGAGTTGGCGGCCGGTCGTGTCAACCGATTCCAGACGCTGTGCCATCTGGTTGAAAGCTTCCACAAGTTGGGAAGTCGGCGCCCAACTGAAGGGCTGAGACGCGAATGTCGTAGCGGCCGTTGGCCACAGCGGTGGCGGCGGCAGACACCTCGGCCACCGATCGCTGAAGGCGTCGAGTGAAGTAATTACACGATGATGTGCACCCCATGCACCTGCACGGTAACACTTTCCAGGTCATCAAGTCCGACGGAACCCCAGGGCCGCGCAAAGACACGGTCATCGTCAAACCAATGCGAACAGTGGCCGTCACGCTCGTGGCTGACAATCCTGGTATCTGGATGCTGCACTGCCACAACGGGTACCACATGAATGCCGGAATGATGACCACCCTCGACTACACCTGAAACCGTGGCGCCAGTTCCCACGGCAACAACCGCAGCGGACAACAGGTAGCACGGTGCGCGTCACGAGGACGCCGGCTTGGCTGCGCGCGCGTCTTACCACCCACCGATTAGGTGAAGGGGTTACTCACAGGTAGTGTTCACCGTGTTGGTGCTCAAGAATGTTGGCACCACTCAAGTCCGGAGCGGTTTTGCCCCGAAATGCCGTGAGCGTTCGCTCGATACCGGACACCTTTCAACTCAGTCAATAGCCTGGTGCGACAGGTCGTGCCCCGGCCGCGTATCCGCGTGGCCGAACTGAACATGCCCGATTTCTGCCGTCGCCGAACACGGCTGCGGTCAAGCGATCGCGCATGCGCGCTATTGAAAGTTGCAAGCCAATTCATCGGTCGATGGTTTCGACCGACGTCAGAAGGAGTACGACATGACCACCGGAAACCCCACCGCCGCTCATCGGCCCGTCGCGCCGACCGCACACAGCGCGATCGAAGCTCAACCGGCTCGCGTGCCCGCTCGACGTGGCGACGAAACGAAAGCTGCTTTCAAGACAACAGAATTCATCGTTTTTGTCGTGGCGGTCATCGGCGTACTGCTCACATCGTTCCTCGTCAGCACGACCGACGCGCATGAGGACTATTTCAGAGCCGACCGGGCATGGCTTTACGTCGTGGTTCTCAGCATCGGCTACATGGTGAGCCGCGGTATGGCGAAGTCCGGTAGCCGCCACCACGACGGCTGAGCCTAAGCCTGATTCCACTGATCGACTGTGTGGTGGCGGGTTGAGCTGTTGATCTTGATTCGGGTTGGTGGTGGGCATGGGGAGACCGCTGGTCTTACCAGCTTTTCCTGTCGGGTCCTGGTTGTGGGGGCGGGTGGATGGTGGTTCAGGCGCTGGATCGGTAGCCGATGATGTTGTGCCACAAGGTCATCCATGACATTTCCCAGGGCCAGTGGGTGGGTAGGTGCAGGATGGGTTTGCGTTGGGGTCGGGCCAGGCGGGCCGGGACGTTGACCAGGTGACGACGCAGGGTGGCCCCGCGGGCGGTGCGGTGGCGGGCCCCTGCCAGGGTCGCTGCGGCGCGTAGCAGGTTGTGGGCGATCCCCGCGCAGACGGCCCAGGCACTATTGGCGCCGAAACGTCCTGAAGGGATGTGGGCCAGGGGGCCGTCGATGAGGTCGGCGAAGGTCGTTTCGATGATGGCGTGGCGGCGGTGGGTGATGTCGGCGGCGGTGGCCGTCTCGGTGGTGTTGGTGAAAAACGGGTGATACCGCCAGATCGGGAACAGGCCGTCTTGGGGTTGGTTGGCGTCTTTGACGCGGCGCACGATCAGCCGGGCGGTGACGGCGGGATAGGTGCCGGATTTGGCCATGGTGTAGTCGGTTTCAGCGACTTCAGCGTCTGACATCCAGGCCCCGGTCTCGGGATCATGCACCGCACCCGGGTATTTCACCGGGGTCCAGGCGCCCTCAGGAATGCTGTCGATGGCGCGTTGCACCGCGGCGTTGCGGGTCAGCACCAGGGAGAACACCGCCCGGTAGCGGCGGCATACCCGGATCACGGCACGGGATCCGTAGGCGCTGTCACCGCGCACGGTGATCTGCCCGGTGACTCCGGCCGCTCGCGCGGTCTGCAGGGCTTGGGCGACCATGCGGGCGGCCCCTTTACCGGAGTTGGCTTTCCCGGCGCGTAGTCGGATGCCGGTGATCACCGGTGCCGCGGTGTCGGTGCTCAGTGTGGTGACCAGCGGGGACAGTCCATTGCGCAGGACCTGTTTGCCGGCGATCTTGGTGTGCCCGGAGGAGGCGCCTTGTTTGGCGTGTCCGTGCACCGGGCGCAGCAGCGAATCGATGTCGACAAAGGCACGCACCTCGGCTCCGGGCAGCAGCTTCACCCGTTGGCACAGGCCAGCCAGATGTTGGGTGAGCACCGAGTCGAGTTGGCGGGCGTGACCGAAGGTGAACTCCCGCAACAGGGTTCCCACGGTGGAGGGGGCATACACCCGGTCGAAGAGGGTTTTCATGCCGCCGGCGCGGACCAGGTCGACATCGTCGATGTAGTCCGCGCCGGCGCACATGCCCGCGATCAGGGTGGCCAGTTTCGGGGCCGGGTTGGCTGCCCCGGACTTGACCCGCGTCGATGTGATGTGAATGTTGTGGTCCAACAACTGCGAAAGTCCGGCCTGCTCGGCCAGTGCCATCACCGGGACCAGGCCCGCGCACGACACGAGGTTGTCCTCATCGAACACAGCAGAGCCAGGGGTGAACATATGGGACACTCGCACTGGAAGTGCCTTTCTTGTGCTGGTCGGATTGTTGCGTAGACAACACCAATCTTTCCAGCTCAGAGGGCACTTTCTTCACTCCAACACCCCGAAGAACAGCCTGTTTATCGGTGGATCAAGGCTAAGGATCCCCGCGGCTGTTCACTAACGTGCAACGACACGAGGGTCGCGGCGAGCTAGCACAGTGACTGCCCCCGTCATGCCGTACGGCACTGACGGGGGCAGTCGTCTGGTGTTGCCTGCGCACTGGCCTACGGAAGCGACAGCGCAGGGTGCGCGGTCGTCGAAGCCATGAAACAGCAACATCTCGAGCTTTATGAATCGACCTCGTTGACCGATCAGCCGGGCGTTTCCTCGGTGGTCGCACTCCGTGGACTGCTGTAGGGCAGTGCGACAACAACGCTGGTGGCGGCCAGTAGGCCGGCGAAGGCCACAATCGCTGGAACGAGCGTGATGGCGGCGGCAATTGCGCCGACCAACAGTGGGCCACCGGCGTCGCCGAGTTCTCGGCCCACCTCGGCGGAACCCATGGTCTGCCCGAGTCGATCCCGCGGGGAGTTCGCAGCCAGGTGGGCGAATCCGATCGGGGTGATCACTCCCACTCCGATGCCGATGAGGACTGCAGCGGTGAGCAACGCGATGGTGCCCGGGAACCACACCGCAACACAGCCCAGCGCGGTGATCGCGAGCCCTGCGGCCATGCCTGTGCGGTCACCGATGCGGCCGTTGTCACGTATTCGGCCCGCCTGCGGTTGGACGAGGGTTGCCGTCCCAGCAAGGATGGACACGACAGCGCCGGTGGCGAGGGGGCCAAGGCCGCGCTGTGCGCCGACGACGGGGAGGAACCCGACTCCGACCGAGAGTGCGCCGGTCGAGGCCGCCAAAGCCATGGTCGGACAGAGGAATCTGGCGCTGGAGAGGCGCCGGCACAGATCGGCGACGGTCTGCCGCGCCTTCGGCAGAGGCGGTACTGCGGGTACGCTGATTCCGGCCCAGCCGGCGACCAATGCGCCAAGCAGTCCCAAAGTCGCGAACAGCAGCTGGTAACCACCCAGGGCGATCAATACGCCGCCCAGTACCGGCCCCAGGGTGTAGCCGACGCCCTTCCACGCTCCATAACGGCCGAAGCCACGACCCCAACCCGACTCGGGCGTAAGTCGTGCGACCAACATTCCCGCCGCGGGGGAGAAGGCCGCAGCAGCGGCACCCTGTCCCAGCCGCGCGACCGCCACCAGGGCAGGATTGTCGGCGGCGACGAACGCCGCCGAAGCGACTGCGAAGGCGACGAGGCCACCGAGCAGGACCGGGCGGGCCCCGACGCGGTCCGCCAGTGATCCGAATACGGGTTTGAGGACGACTTCGGCACCGTCGTAGACGGCGAGCAACAGCCCGAGCGACAACAGTGAGGTGTTCGCGCCACCGGTGTACCCGCCGAGACTCGCAGCGATGCTGTGTGCCCCGAAGGCAGTGACAAACCCGGCGGCATAGAGCGGCAGGAGTGCCCGGCGTGCGTCGCCGCGGACGGCATCCAGCTGCTTCGGGGTCACGGTCGAGGTGTCGTCACATCTGATGCAGCGCGGTGAAGACCAGCTCTGTGTAGTCGGCTAACCGTTCGGTGCAATGCTTGAGTTGGTGGCCTGCCTCGACGGCGCTGGGAGCTCCGAATACGTCGCGGGCGGCGAGTTCCCGGTACCAGCGGCGTAGCCGTTCCAGGCTCTGCTCTTCTTCCTCGAGTTCGGCCAGGGTGAACTTGCCGATGCGGATCTCCTTGGCGATCTCGGCGTCGAACTTCGTGCATTCGGAGAGGAATTCGGTCCACTCGTCGTCCCGCTGGGCGGTGAACAGAGCCTCCAGCCGTGCCGCGTCGGTTTCGCCGCGACCCGATGCGATCAACACCACGACCTCACCGTCGCCTCGTTCGGCCAACTCGATGGTGCGGCCGATGCCGTCGGCGAACACCGGCGCGTCGGGCACGACCCAGGCGCCCTGCCCCAACGACACCGCCCCGGTTCGGCGGAGTTCGCGCCACACGGCGACGCGATGACGCGACGGCTCCGCCGGCACCCGCACCATCAGCACCAGCCATCGAGCAGACTCGCTCTCCGTCACAGAGGAAAGTGTAGCGGCTGTTACAACAGGATGGGTTGCCGCCCGGCGCACTGCTCTCCATCGATGGGCATTCGGCCGGCAGCGCCATTTGTTGCGCGCTGCTGGAGGGTCAAATCCCTTGTGGCACTGAGAAATAACCGGTCGCAGGAGACCAGACTCTCGGCGACTGCCGGGGTTAGTGACCGATGGAGTCCAGTGTTCGGGTGATTCCGTGTTCGAGGGCGGTGATGATTTTGGGGCGTAGTTGTGCGGCGGGGATGATGTGGTGGACTGATCCCATTTGGCGGGCGCGTTCGACGTTGTGGACGGCTTCGAATTCTGCGGCGACTTCGCCGAGTTTGTCGGAGCGGACGGCGGCGCGGGTGGCGGCGAGTTTGACGCGGAGGTCGGCTTTGGTGGCGTCGTCGGTGGTGGCGGCGAGTTGGGTTTCGAGTTGTTGGATGGCGGGGTCTGCGGCGGTGCGGGCGTTGACGTCTCGGGTGAAGACGACGGCGGCGGCGGGTGCGCCGCCGATGACGGAGGAGAAGGATCCTTCGACGGCCAGGACTTCCATGTTTTCGTTGAGTGCTTGGGAGAACACCACGAAGGCGCCGCCGTGGTAGCGCGAGACCACGACGAACACGATGGGTCCGTCGAAGTTGACGATGGCGCGGCCGATTTCGGCGCCGTTTTCGAGTTGGACGTTGCGTAGTGATTCGGGGGAGCCGTCGAATCCGGAGAGGTTGGCCAGCACGACCAGGGGTCGGTTCCCGCTGGCGGCGTTGATGGTGCGGGCGGTTTTTTTCGAGGATTGGGGGAACAGGGTTCCTGAGGTCCATTGGTCGGGGCCGTCGGCGGGGTACCAGCCTTTGCGGGGGATGACTCGGGATTCGATGCCGATGACGCAGACCGGGATGCCGCCGATGTGGGCGTCGAACACCACGGAGGTGTCGGCGTCGGCCATGTCGGCCCAGCGTTCCAGGACGGGGTGGTCCTGGTCGACGACGGCGCGCATCACGGTGCGGATGTCGAACGGTTTTTTGCGGTCTTTGTTGGTCTCGGGGGAGAAGATGTCGCCGACGGTGCGGAACTCGCTGGCGGGGTGGGTGTGCGGGTAGGCGCGGACGTCGCGGTCGGCGGGGTCGGTGGTGTCGGCGCGGCGCGGGAAGCGTTCCCCGGGGGCGCGGTAGGCGTGGTCGTAGTGGGCGAAGAGGATGTCGCAGGCGCCTTGCAGGTTCGGTGCCCAGTATTGGGCTTGTCCGTTGGGTCCCATCACCCGGTCGTAGCCGCCGATGCCGAAGTTGTCTTCGGCCGACACCCCCCCGGAGTAGTCCAGGGATTGTTTCCCGGTGAGCACCATGGCGCTGTCGGGGGTCATGACCAGGATGCCTTTGGTGTGCATCAGCATGGTCGCTTCGGCGTTCCAGTAGGGTTGGGCGCCGACGTTGATGCCGGCGACGATGACGTTGATTTCGCCGCCGTCCTGGGTGAAGGTGATGATTTTGCGCAGCGCGCGTGACACCCAGTCCATGTTCTCGGTGCCGCTGGCCATCGAGATGGTGGCCCCCGAGGACAGGGCGAACCATTCCACCGGTGCCGACAGTTGTTCGGCGAGGTCCAGGGCGGCCACGACGCGGGCGCATTCGGCTTCGGCGACGGTGCCCAGTGCTTTGGTGGGGTCGCCGAACAGGGCGACGCGGGTCATCCCTTCGGGGTAGCGGTCGGTGGGGCGGGTCGCGACGCCGACGATGAGGCCGGCGGTGTTGCGTCCGTAGGGGCGGTCCACCGGGACCAGCGCGCCGGATTCGTCGAGGTCGTATTCGACGAAGCTGCCCTGCGGGCCGGTCAGCTGGGGGATCAGTTCGTAGGGGTAGACCAGGCCGCGGGCCTGGGAGCGTTGCACTTTCTGGGTGTATCCGTCCAGGGGGCGTAACGGCTCGGTCGGGGGGGCGGTCACAGTCGCGACGATGCCGGCCCCGGCGCTGTAGGAGAAGCGCACCGCCACGCGGTGCGGTGGTGACGCCGCCCCGTCGGTGATGCCTGCCAGGATGGTGATTTCCTCCAGCCCGGCGTTGATCGTCAGGGGGGCGATCCGGCGCCCGATCGCGGGGAGCCGGTCGGCGGGGATGTCGAGCACCGGCCACAGGTAGAGCACCACCCGGTTGTTGTCGAAGCGTTTCTTGCCGCGCTGGGCCTGGGCGCGGCGGATCCCGTCCAGACACGCGGCCAGGGTGCGCTCGATGGCCGGCACCCCGATGACCTCGCCGTCCTCGTCGCGCTGCGGGGTCACGTCGCGCACCTCGGCCAGCGCGATCAGCCGTTCATCGGACGGATTGTCTTTGGCCACCACATGGAACAGGTAGGTGCCGGCCGCGGCGGGCAGCCGGGTGCCGTCGAAGTTCTTCAGCCGCCACAAGTCCAGGCGCTGCCCGGTCAGCGGGTGCATGTCGCGGATGGTGCGGTCCTCGGCCATCCCGCCCTGGGCTGCCGGACGGAACGTCACCTGATGCAGGTCGGGGCCGACCACCGTCACGGTCACCCGGCGCCAGCCGGTGACACTGGGATGGGCGGTGAGCACCTCACGCAACGCCTCCGACAGCTCGTCGCCGTCGGCGGGGGCGTCCGGCCAGGACAGGTAGATGTCGACGACCAGGCCGGCCGGTGTAGGCCCGGCGATCCCGTCGACAGCATCCAGGGTTGCCGACAATCGCGCCCGATCGGTCACCGTCGATACCAGGTGCAGCTGCTCGCCGGCCAATTCGTAGGTGCCGGTGACGAATTGGCTGCCCGCCTGGTCAAAGGTGGTGACGTCTTGCAGGGTGCGGATCTCGTAGTACTGCCGGGTGACGACCTCGAGCAACGCGCCCGGGGCGGTGATGCGTTCGGCCAGCAGGTCGATCAGCAACTCCGGGGTCGCGACCAGGGCGTCGATGCGTGCGGCGTAGTCGGGCGCGTCGGGATGCTCGGCGAGGTAGTGCAGGCCGTCGCGCACGGTGTCGTAGACACGTTCGCGGGCCGCGGCGATCTGTGGCTCGACGAACAACCGGAACCGCAGATTGCGGGCCACGTCGCCGATCACCGGGTAGCGCACCTGCGTCGCGACGATCAACCGTTCCAACACCTCGCCCACATCACTGGTGGGAGCCGACGGAATGTCATCGGCGCTCAGCCAGCGCCCCAGCCGCGCGGTGATCACCGGGACCACATTCTCCATCCGCTGCAACGCCAGGAACAGCCGGTAGACCGCTTCTTCGAGCTCCGGGCCGGGCTCGAGGCCCTCGATGTCGTAGTCGCGCAACGCGCGCACGATCTTGGTTTGAAATGCCGCCGGTAACCCCTCCACGTCGGCGTCCAGGGAATGCAGGAAGGTATGGAAATACTCCCGCGGGGAGTGGACCCGCTCGTCGGTGTCCTCTTCGTCCAACGTCGGACGATTGCGGGAGATCTCGCAGATATCGGCGAAGGTGTCCAGCAACGCCAGTTCAGCGGCCACCAGTTGCGGGTCGTCGAACGGCAGCTGCGCGCGCAGCCGGTCATACTCGGTGACCAACGCCCGGGCCCGGCCCGCACCCACGTCATACCCGGTGATCAGGGCGCGCAGTTCCTCCAGCCGGGTCAACGCCGCTGCGCGCGGGCTCACGTCCTCCACCCTGCGCTGGGTGCGGAACTGAACTCGAGGCAGGGCTTGGGCCGTCTTGCTTTCCCCGGCAGCGTCGAAACGCAGCAGCGCCGCGCCGGTATCGACCTGATTGTTCACCGTGGCGAACACCTCACGGACCCGACCCGCAGCCGGTGCGCGCACCGCGGTTTCCATCTTCATGCTCTCCAGCACCACCAGCGTGGCCCCGGCTTCCACCTCGTCGCCCACGCCCACCGGCAACGCCACCACCACCGCCGGAGACGACGCCCGCACCAACCCGGCTTCGTCCTGGCTGATCCGGTGACTGATCCCATCCACCTCGACCAAAAACCCGGTAGCACCAGCCACCGTCACGATCTGGAAGCGTCGGTCATCCAGGGTCAAACGACTCTCGAATTCGCCGAGCCGGTCGACGTCGACGACCAGTTCCCCGCTGTCCCCGTCGACCCGGTAGCGGCGCGGACCGATCTGCCCGACGGTGAGTGTGTAGGCCTGGCCCTGGTAGTTCAGTTCGATCCGCCGGCCGATCGCATGGCTGGCCCGCGGTCGACCCCCCCGCGCCGAGGCCAAAAACGCGGCCCGCTCCAAACCTTCCTCGGCCTCATACGCATCGACCGCGGCCGCGATCAGCGCGATATCGGCCACCGGCGTGGGACCGGTCGCGGTGGCGGCGTCGGTACGGTCCAGCCAGCCAGTATCGGCCGAGGCCGAGATCACCTCGTCGCGGTCCAGCAGATCGAGAAGGAACGACTTGTTGGTGGTCCCCCCATCGATGACCACCGTGGTCTCCCGCAACGCGGTCCGCAACCGCGCCAGCGCCTCGCTGCGATCCCGGCCCCACGCGATGATCTTGGCGACCATCGAGTCATAGTCCGGCGGGATCACATCCCCCTGCGCGATCCCGGTATCCACCCGGATCCCCGAACCCAGCGGGAACTTCAACAACCGCACCACCCCCGGCGCCGGCGCGAACCCGTTATCGGCATCCTCGGCGTTGAGCCGCGCCTCCACCGCGTGACCGAACTCCGCCGGACCCTCCCCGGCCAACACCCCCCCGCTGGCCACGAAGATCTGCAACTTCACCAAATCAATCCCGGTGGTCACCTCGGTGATCGGATGCTCCACCTGCAGCCGGGTGTTGACCTCCAGGAACGTGAACACCTGGTGCTCCGGCTGATACAGGTACTCCACCGTGCCCGCCCCACGATACCCGGCCGTACGCACCAGATCCGCCGACACACCCCGCAAATGATCGGCCTGCTCCTTGGTCAGCAACGGGGAACTGGACTCCTCGATCACCTTCTGATTACGGCGCTGAATCGAACAATCCCGCACCCCCGGCGCCCACACATTGCCGTAATTATCGGCGATCACCTGCACCTCGACATGACGGGCATCGGTGACCAGACGCTCCAAAAACACCACCGGATCCCCGAACGACCGCTCCGCCTCGCCCTGAGTGCGCTCCAGGGCGACGTCGAGTTCGTCAGGGCCGAACACCTTACGGATCCCGCGGCCCCCGCCACCACTACGGGCCTTAATGATCAGCGGGTAGCCGATCGCCTCGGCGTGACGACGGGCATCCTCGCGGGTCTCGACGGGGCCACCGCTCCACGGCGCCAGCGGAACGCCCACCTTCTCGGCCAGCAATTTGGCTTCGACCTTGTCACCCAACGTGCGCATCGCCGCCGGAGGAGGCCCGATGAACATCAACCCCAACCGCTCACACAACTCGGCGAACGCCACATCCTCAGCGACGAAACCCCACCCCACCCACACCGCATCAGCCCCGGACTCCAATACCGCGCGCTCCAGAACGCCATGATCCAGGTAGGCGATACCCTCCGAGGTCTTACGCAACACCACCGCCTCATCGGCCTGACGCACGAACATCGCCCGACGCTCCGCGTCGGTATGCAACGCCACAGTCCTGATGCCACAGTCGAACTCAGCATTCAACTCCCGCACCGCCCGAATCAGCCGCACCGCGGCCTCACCCCGATTAACCACCGCAATCCGCTTCGGAAACGTGACTGTTGTCTTGTCGGCGTCGAACATTGGCGTTATCCGAAGGCCAGGGCCATGTCGGCCCCTGGGGTCAGGGTGAGCGACTCGTCGGCCATGTCTGATTCCTCCGTTGATGTTGTTTGGTCGTCGGG
>CAVYTD010000023.1:0-70696 GCA_963771335.1 uncultured Actinomycetota bacterium
GTACGAGTAGACGTACGCGACAACGGACCCGGCATAGCCGGCGAGGACCGCGAGGTCATCTTCGAGAAGTTCCGTCAGGGCGGTGACACCCGAATCAACCGTCCCGCCGGCACCGGCCTCGGTCTGCCGATCAGCCGCCAGATCGTGGAGCACCTCGGTGGGCGGCTATGGGTGGAAAGCCGCGCCGGGGAAGGTTCCACGTTCTCGTTCACACTCCCCGTCGCGACCGTCGTCGCCGCCTCGTCCGCCGTCGCAGAAGCCACAGAAGGAGACACCTGATGCCGAGGAAGGTGCTCATCGTCGACGATGAGCCGAACATCGTCGTCTCTCTGCAGTTCCTGATGAAGAAGGCCGGCTTCGACACCGCCGTCGCGCGCGACGGCGACGAGGCGCTGACCGCGGTGGAGCGGTTCCGGCCCGACCTCGTCCTGCTCGACGTGATGATGCCCAGGCGCGACGGCTACGAGGTCTGCCAGCAGTTGCGCGGTTCAGGCTGGACCGACCTCAAGATCGTCATGCTGACGGCCAAGGGGCGCGAGGCCGAGGTGACCAAGGGACTTGCACTGGGCGCGGACGCTTACGTGACCAAACCGTTTTCGACCTCCGAGCTGGTCGACACGGTCACCCGACTCCTGACCGGCGGCGATTGAGGTGCGGGCGCTACGACCCCAGGGTCGCTGGCTGCTCGCGATGGCGGTCGCGGCATATGTTGTCGTGGCGGTTGTCGCGATCTCGCTTCTGCTGTGGAGCGGCATCCCCACTGATCGCCGGGACGCCGTGATCGACGCAGTCGCAGGACAGATCCCCACGCTGCTGATCGGGACAGCCCTAGTTGTCGCCGGACTCGTCGCGGCGGTGGCGCATATGGCGGGTCGGTACACCATGACGGCGAGGCGGCTGACCACAGAGATCGGTGTCCTCCTCGATGCCAACCCCGACCACCGGCTGGACCGGTCGGGACCCGCCGAACTCGCGGAGTTGGCCGCCGCGGTGGACGACCTCGCCGAGCGGCGCAGGATCGCCGAGCGGGGGGTCGAGTCGCAGATCCGCGCCGCGCAGGAGACCCTCGCGCAGGAACGGAACCGGCTGGCCGCGCTGATGGCCGAACTCGCCGCGGCGGTCATCGTGTGCAACGTCGACGGGCAGATCCTGCTCTACAACGCTGCCGCGCGGTCGGTTCTGGACGACGACGCGGCCGTCGGCCTGGGCCGATCGGTTTTCGGCATCATCGATCGAGACCTGCTCGCGCACGCGGTGGACCGCATCGAGCACGATTCCGCCACCTCCTCGCACGTGACCACCACCGTGCGCGGCGAGCAACTGTTGCAGGTGCGAGTGGCGCCCGCCCGTGGGCCCGACGGCGCCATCACCGGCTTCGTGCTACTGCTCGAAGACCTGACCGACCGGATGAACCGCAGCAGCCGGCGTGACGACCTGGTGCGCGATCTGACCGAGGGGACGCGCTCCTCCCTCGGAAGCATCCAGGCGGCAATCGAAACCGTCGTGGACTATCCGGACATGGACGCCGAGGAACGCCAAAAGTTTCTCGGCATCGTGCGCGAGGAGTCCCACCTGTTGGGCCGTCGGGTCGAAACGTGGGTCGCCGAGTCGGGCGTGCATCTCGGAGCCGAGTGGCTGCTAACCGAGATGAGCGTGGCGGACCTCCTGGCGGTCGTGTCCCGAGCGCTCGTGCGCGAGGGCACGGTCGAGGTGTCCGTGCGACACGCCGCAGCCGACGCGCTGTGGGTCAGGGTGGACAGCCATGCGCTGGCCCGGGCACTCGCACAGCTGGCGGGTCGGCTCCACGACGAGGTCGGTGTCGATGAATTGACGTTGGGCGCGACTACTACCGGCGGCTACGCTCAACTCGAGGTGAACTGGTCCGGACCACCGCCCCAACCCGCCAGATTCCAGGCCTGGCTCGACGAGCCACTCGCCGGCCTCGCGGCGTCGAGCGTGCGCGACGTCATCGCTCGTCACGGCGGCGAGATCTGGTCGGGCGGATCGGCCGGGGCCGCGCCGGAAGTACGGCTCCTACTCCCGCTGATGGCGGCCGAGCCAGAAGTGGCCGCAGGAAGGCCCCCCAACCGCGCCGGCCGACCGGAGTTCTACGATTTCGACCTTTTCGAGCGGCAGGAGCAATCCCTGGCGTGGGCCGATCGCGACCTCAGCGAACTCTCGTTCACCGTCTTCGATACCGAAACCACCGGCCTGGATCCGACCGGCGGTGACGAGATCATCTCGGTGGGCGCCGTGCGTGTGGTGAACCGGCGGTTGCTGCCCAACGAGTCGTTCGAGCGGCTAGTCGACCCGCAACGGCGGGTGCCGGCGACCTCGACCGACGTGCACGGGATCACGTCGGCGATGCTCGCGGGCCAGCCGACCATTGAAGTCGTGCTGCCAGCGTTCGCCCGCTTCGCCGCGGGCACCGTTCTCGTCGGCCACAACGTCGGGTTCGACATGCAGTTCCTCCGGCTTGCGGAGCCACGTACCGGCGTCCGATTCACTCAGCCGGTGCTGGACACGCTGCTGCTCGACGCAGCGTTGCATCCCGACCACGATGAGCACTCGCTCGAAGCGATCGCCGGACGCCTCGGTGTGGCCGTGCTGGGCCGGCACACCGCGCTCGGCGACGCCCTGGTGACCGGCGAGGTCTTCCTGCGCATGATCGCGCTGCTGCAGCAGCGCGGAATCGGGACACTGGGCGCGGCCGTGGCGGCCTCACGCGCCACGGCGAGCGCCCGGCTGGACCGGTCCCTTTACAATTCCTGACCAGCTCGGACATCGTTTCGCGGTTGCCCGTTCAACGGCGTAACGTCACCTCCGTGACTAGCGTCACATGTTGGCTTCCAGGCCGGCAGGACACGGACCGGAGGAGCCATGAGTAGAGCAGATGGGCAACGCAGTACGTTGCCTCCACCCACACCGAACGAGGCGAAGTACCTCGCCGTATTGGCGTCTCCCGAATTCCAGGATCTCCGCCGCCGCTACCGGCGGTGGGTCCTGCCGGTCACCGTGGCGTCCCTGCTGTGGTACTTCCTGTACGTCATCCTCGCGGCCTACGCCACCGGTTTCATGAGCGTGCGGGTTGTCGGCAACATCAACGTTGGGTTGGTGCTGGGCCTGCTTCAGTTCGTGACGACCTTCGGGGTCACCTGGGCTTACGTCAGATATGCGGACAGGGTGCTCGATCCGCGCTCGTCGCGCATCCGCGAGGAGATGGAAGCGGAGGGTCTGCTGTGAACACGCTGCTCGCCCAGACAGAACAGGTCGGCAACACCGGGCTCAACCTTGCCATCTTCGGCGCATTCGTCGCCGTCACGATGGTCTTCGTGCTGCGCGCCGGCAAGAAGAACAAGAGCGCCTCGGACATGTACACCGCGGGAGCGGCGTTCACGGGCCGGCAAAACGGTATCGCGATCTCCGGCGACTACCTGTCCGCCGCCTCGTTCCTCGGTATCGCCGGCGCGATCGCGCTCACCGGTTACGACGGCTTCCTCTACAGCGTCGGCTTCCTCGTCGCCTGGGTGATCGCCCTGCTTCTGGTCGCCGAGCTGCTCCGCAACACCGGCCGCTACACGATGGCGGATGTCTTGGCGTTCCGGATGCGTGAGCGTCCGGTGCGCACCGCGGCGGCGACGTCCACGCTGATCGTGTCGTTCTTCTATCTGCTCGCGCAGATGGCGGGCGCCGGTGGGCTGGTGGCGCTGCTGATGAACATCACCGACCGCACCGGCCAGAGCCTGGTGATCGCGGCTGTCGGGGCGCTCATGATCACCTACGTGCTGATCGGCGGCATGAGAGGCACCACCTACGTGCAGATCATCAAGGCCATCCTGCTCATCGGTGGGGCATTGCTGATGACGGTGTGGGTGCTTGCGAAATTCGGCATGAACTTCTCGGAGCTGCTCGGCGCCGGAGCCGACAAGGGCGCGCTGCTCGAGCCGGGGGCGAAGTATGGCAAATCGAACCTGACGAAGCTCGACTTCATCTCGCTCGCGCTCGCCCTCGTCCTGGGCACGGCCGGCCTACCGCACATCCTGATGCGGTTCTACACCGTGCCGACGGCAAAAGAGGCGCGCAAGTCGGTCGTTTGGGCGATCTGGTTGATCGGCGTGTTCTACCTGTTGACTCTGACCCTCGGCTACGGTGCCGCCGCGATGGTCGGCCCGGACCGGATCGCCGCCGCGCCGGGGGCGGCCAACTCGGCGGCTCCGCTGCTCGCGTACGAGCTCGGCGGCACCCTGCTGCTCGGGCTGATCTCGGCGGTTGCCTTCGCCACCATCCTCGCCGTCGTCGCAGGACTCACGATCACCGCCTCGGCGTCGTTCGCCCACGACATCTATGCGAGTGTGATCCACAAAGGGAACGCGCCGGCGGGTTCGGAGGTCCGCGTCGCCCGCATCTCCGCCGTTGTCGTCGGCGTGATCGCCATCCTCGGCGGGATCGCGGCCAACGGGCAGAACATCGCATTCCTGGTTGCTCTCGCCTTCGCCGTCGCCGCATCGGCGAACCTCCCGACGATCCTCTACTCACTGTTCTGGAAGCGGTTCAACACCCGTGGTTGCCTGTGGAGTATCTACGGCGGTCTGACCATCACCGTGGTGCTCATCGCGTTCTCCCCGGCAGTGTCGGGCAATGCGACGGCCATGTTCCCGGACTCCGACTGGTCCTGGTTCCCGCTGGCCAACCCCGGTCTCGTCTCAATCCCGGCATCGTTCCTGCTCGGATTCATCGGTACGATCACGAGTCCAGAGCACCTCGAGTACAAGGCCGCCGAGATGGAGGTCCGGTCACTGACCGGTGCCGGCGCGGAAGGGAAGGCCCTCGAGCACTGACTGGTCCGGGCCGTCGAGGAAACCCTGAGTGACCTCGGTAGCCCTTCTCCAGGTCTACCCGGGGGCGATCTCGAGCGTTCGATGCCGGACCCGATCACGCAATCGTCATTATTTGGAACTCAAGTTCGGCGGTTCCGCAATTGAGATCGGCAACGTAGTCGGTCACCGGAATAGTCGGTGCGTTCATGCTCGGGTTCTCCCTTAGCGAGAGCTCACGGCTTGCCGTGTGCGTCTTCGGCAGCGCGGCAACGACATCGACCAGTTTGAAGCACGCCACCGCGCCGATCTCGTTGCGCACTGCGGCTACCAGCTCGGCTGCGAGACCGTCGGCCGAGGCACCGGTCTTCAGCACGACCAGACCCCGCGGCACTTGGCCTTTGATCTCGTCGGCGACGCCGATCACGGCACACTCGGCCACCGCGGGATGCGCGGCCAGGACGGCCTCCAGCTCCCCGGTCGACATCCGGTGCCCCGCAACGTTGATGACATCATCGATGCGCCCCATCACGAACAGATACCCGTCTTCGTCGATGTATCCCCCGTCACCGGTCAGGTAGTACCCGGGGTGCTCGGCCAGGTAGGAGGCAATGAAACGGGCATCGTCGCCCCACAGCGTCGATAGAGTGCCCGGCGGTAGCGGCAGTTTGAGGCAGATGACGCCCTCCTCGCCTGCTTCGCAGCCGTAGCCGTCGGCATGCAGGACCTGAACGTTGTAGCCCGGCATCGGAACAGTCGGAGACCTTGTTTTGAACGGCAGCAGCTCCATCCCCATCGGGTTGGCGGCGATCGCCCAGCCCGTCTCATCCATATTCACCGGAGATCAATGGAGCCTTTAGACCCTGCGCCTCGGCCATAGGTCATCAAGGCTGTGCCGGGCTACTCGCAGATGGAACAAGTCGATGAACACGACGGGTCGATCCAGTCAGCGCGGCTACTCGCGGGACCGCTGGCGACCCTGTCAATGAACGCGGCGATCGACCGGATACTGAAGCAGTCTCTGGTTGGGGACCTCTATCGGCGACGAAGGGTCTTTGGACTCCACTGATGTCGCTTGCCCTCGCATAGCGTTATTCACTGAATCACCGACACATTCGTGTCGTGCGAACCGGTAGGAGAGATAGACCATGACCACTTTCGTTCCACCGGGTGCTGAGGGTTCGTTGATGTCCTTCCGGCCCCGCTACGACAACTTCATCGGCGGCGAGTGGGTCGCGCCCGTGCAGGGCCGCTACTTCGAGAACCCAACCCCGGTGACCGGGGAGGTGTTCTGCGAGGTCGCTCGGTCCGATGAGGCCGATGTCGAGCGTGCCCTGGACGCGGCCCACGCGGCTGCGCCCGGCTGGGGCAAGACCTCAGCGGCTGACCGCGCCCTCATCCTGAACAAGATCGCCGACCGCATCGAGGAGAATCTCGAGTCCATCGCGGTCGCAGAATCGTGGGACAACGGCAAGCCCGTGCGGGAAACACTCAATGCGGATATTCCGTTGGCGGTGGATCACTTCCGGTATTTCGCGGGTGCGATCCGCTCGCAGGAGGGTTCGCTGTCGGAGATCGATGACGACACCGTGGCTTACCACTTCCACGAGCCTCTCGGTGTGGTCGGCCTGATCATCCCGTGGAACTTCCCGATCCTGATGGCCGTCTGGAAGCTCGCCCCGGCCCTCGCGGCTGGCAACGCCATCGTGCTGAAGCCCGCCGAGCAGACCCCGGCGTCAATTCTGTACCTGTTCGAAATCATCGGGGATCTGTTGCCCGCGGGTGTGGTCAACGTGGTCAACGGGTTCGGTGTCGAGGCGGGCAAGCCGCTGGCGTCGAGCAACCGGATCGGCAAGATCGCGTTCACCGGTGAGACGACCACCGGCCGGCTGATCATGCAGTACGCGTCGCAGAACTTGATTCCCGTCACCTTGGAGCTTGGCGGCAAGAGCCCGAACATCTTCTTCTCCGATGTGCTGGCCGCCCATGACGACTATCAGGACAAGGCGCTCGAGGGGTTCACCATGTTCGCCCTGAACCAGGGCGAGGTATGCACCTGCCCGTCGCGGTCGCTAGTTCAGGCCGACATCTACGACGAGTTCCTCGAACTGGCCGCGATCCGCACCAAGGCCGTCCGAAATGGCGATCCGCTGGACACCGAGACGATGATCGGCGCGCAGGCCTCCAACGATCAACTGGAAAAGGTGTTGTCCTACATCGAGATCGGTAAGGGCGAGGGCGCCCGCGTCGTCACCGGCGGTGAGCGTGCCGACCTGGGCGGTCACCTGCGCGGCGGCTACTACATGCAGCCCACCATCCTCGAGGGCAATAACAAGATGCGGGTCTTCCAGGAGGAGATCTTCGGACCCGTCGTCGCCGTGACGTCGTTCACCGACTACGACGACGCCATCTCGATCGCCAACGACACCCTCTACGGCTTGGGAGCCGGCGTGTGGAGCCGCGACGGCAACACCGCCTACCGGGCGGGCCGCGACATCAAGGCCGGCCGGGTGTGGACGAACTGCTACCACCAGTACCCCGCGCACGCCGCGTTCGGTGGGTACAAGCAGTCCGGCATCGGCCGCGAAAATCACAAAATGATGCTCGACCACTACCAGCAGACCAAGAACCTGCTCGTCTCCTACAGCGACAAGGCACAGGGGTTCTTCTGATCCGGCGCCCAGCACGACCGTCCCTCAACCACGTTCACGATTGGTAAGCAGCTATGACACAAACGCTTGATTCGCCCACCACTCTGGGCACCGTCGACACGATGCGCGCCGCGGTGGTCACCGAATTCGGTGCGCCGCTGGAGATTTGCGATCTCGAACTGCCGACACCCGGCTATGGTGAGGCCCTGGTGAAACTGGAGACCTCCGGCGTCTGCCACACCGACCTGCATGCGGCGCAAGGTGATTGGCCGGTGAAGCCGCAGCCGCCGTTCGTCCCGGGCCACGAGGGTTACGGCACCGTCGTCGCGCTCGGTGCCGGGGTGGACGATCTCGAGGTCGGCGACAAGGTCGGCAACGCCTGGCTGTGGTCGGCATGCGGCAAGTGCGAATACTGCCGCACCGGCTGGGAGACGTTGTGCGAGAGCCAGCAGAACGGCGGCTACAGCGTCAACGGCAGCTTCGGCACCTACATGCTGGTCAACGCCGCCTACGCGCCACGCATCCCGAACAACGTCGACCCGCTGGAAATCGCGCCCATCCTGTGCGCGGGGGTCACCGTCTACAAAGGCCTCAAGGTTACCGACACCCGGCCCGGACAGTGGGTGGCGATCTCCGGTATCGGCGGACTCGGCCACATCGCTGTGCAGTACGCGCGGGCGATGGGACTGCGGGTGGTCGCCATCGACGTCGACGACGCCAAGCTCGCCCTGGCCAGCCGCCTGGGCGCCGAGGTCGTCGTCAACGCCAGCACTTCCGACGTGGTCGCCGAGGTGCAGAAGGCCACCGGCGGTGTGCATGGTGTGCTTGTCACCGCCGTGCATCCGCAGGCTTTCGGGCAGGCCATCGGGCTGGCGCGGCGCGGCGGCACCATCGTGTTCAACGGGTTGCCGCCGGGTGATTTCCCGGCACCGATCTTCGACATCGTGCTGAAGGGTCTGACGATCCGGGGATCCATCGTCGGCACCCGCCAGGACATGGCCGAGGCGCTGGACTTCTACGCCCGCGGCCTCATCCACCCGACGGTTGCCAGCGCGGGACTCGACGACATCAATGACGTGTTCGGCCGAATGGAACGCGGCCAGATCGACGGCCGCATCGTCATCGACTACCGCACACCCTGACGCCAAGCTCATGGAGCTTGATATCGAACCCTGGCATCATGGCCGGTGACGGGCCCGGCAGCAGGAAAGTCGGTCCGGGCCCAGCCGGACCACGGAAAGACGTCGCGCCGCTCGCGGACCTGAGCCATGGGCATTCCCGGGCAGGCCCGGTGCGCGAACACCGGCCCGTCTACGTCGATCTGCTGCCGCCCTGCAATGCCGGGTGCCCGGCCGGAGAGAACATTCAGGCGTGGCTGGCGCACGCCACCGCCGGGCGGCACGAAGCCGCCTGGCGGCAGCTCGTCACGGACAACCCGTTCGCCGCCATCCACGGTCGGGTGTGCTATCACCCGTGCGAAACCGTCTGCAACCGAGCCAATCTCGACACCGCGGTATCGATCCACTCGGTCGAGCGGTTCCTCGGCGACCTGGCCCGGGAGCGCGGCTGGACGTTCGAGCCACCGCCCACCCGTACCGGCAAGCGGGTGCTGGTCGTCGGCGCGGGTCCCAGTGGCCTGTCCGCCGCCTACCATCTGGCGCGTCTCGGCCACGAGGTCGAGATCCGCGACGCGGGGTCCGCACCCGGCGGGATGATGCGCTACGGCATACCCAGCTACCGGCTACCCCGAGACGTGCTGGACGACGAACTGAACCGGGTCGTGGGCATGGGCGTGCGGGTGACGCGTGACCATCGGGTCGACGATCTGGCGGCCGAACGGGACGAGGGCGGCTTCGACGCGGTGTTTGTCGCGATCGGCGCACACCTGGCGAAACGCGTCGACATCCCGGCCCGCGACGCAGGCACGATGACGGACGCGGTGTCGTTCCTGCGCAGCGTCGCTTCCGGCGGGAAGCCGATGATCGGCCGCCACGTCGCCGTCTACGGTGGCGGCAACACCGCGATGGACGCCGCCCGCGTCGCCCGCCGCCTCGGCGCCGAGGACGCGGTGATCGTCTACCGGCGCACCCGCGATCAGATGCCCGCCCACCCCGAGGAAGCCGAGGACGCCGAACGCGAGGGCGTGCAGATCAACTGGCTGCGCACGATCACCGCCTTCGACGGCCCCGAGATCCGGGTCGAGGTCATGGAACTCGACGAAACGGGCTACCCGCGACCGACCGGACGCTTCGAGACCCTGGCTGCCGACACCCTGATCCTGGCGGTCGGCCAGGAGACCGAGTCGGCGTTCATGCGGACACTGCCGGGAGTGGAGTTCGACGCCGACGGCAGTGTACGGGTGTCGGAATCTCTGATGACCGGCTGTCCAGGCGTGTTCGCCGGTGGCGACATGGTGCCCAGTGAGCGCACGGTCACCGTCGGTGTGGGCCACGGGAAGAAGGCGGCCCATCACATCGACGCCTGGCTGCGCGGATCGCCGGCCGACCGGCCGCCGAAGCACCCGACGGCGACGTTCGACGCACTGCACCTGTGGTACTTCGGTGACACCGCACAACGTCGGCAGCCCGAACTCACGGCGGCGACACGTGTGCAGGGTTTCGAGGAGGTCGTCGGCGGCCTGTCCGCCGACGAGGCGGCCTACGAGGCCGGTCGCTGCCTGTCGTGTGGGAACTGCTTCGAATGCGACGGCTGCCTCGGTGCCTGCCCCGAGGACTCGGTTATCAAACTCGGTGTCGGGCAACGGTATAAGTTCAATTACGACACCTGCACGGGCTGCGCCGTCTGCGCCGACCAGTGCCCGGTGCACGCCATCGAGATGCTCCCGGAACCGAGATGACGCGCGCGACGGTGGACGGCAACGAGGCCGCGGTCTCGGTGGCCTACCGGCTCAACGAGGTGTGCTGCATCTACCCGATCACGCCGTCGTCGCCGATGGCCGAACTGGCCGACGAATGGTCGACCGCACAGCGGACCAATGTGTGGGGCACCGTCCCCACGGTGGTCGAAATGCAGAGCGAGGGTGGCGCGGCCGGGGCGCTGCACGGCGCCCTGCAGAGCGGCGCGCTGACCACGACCTTCACCTCGTCGCAGGGCCTGCTGCTGATGATCCCGAACATGTACAAGATCGCCGGTGAACTGACCTCGGCCGTCATCAACGTGGCGGCGAGATCGATCGCCGCGCAGGGGTTGTCGATCTTCGGCGACCATTCGGACGTGATGGCGGTGCGGCAGACGGGGTTCGCGCTGCTCGGGTCCGCCTCGGTGCAGGAAGCCCACGATCTGGCGCTGGTGGCGCAGGCGGCCACGCTGGCGACCCGGATACCGTTCGTGCACTTCTTCGACGGATTCCGAACCTCCCACGAGGTCAACACCATTGAGATGCTCTCCGACGACGACCTGCGGTCGCTGGTGCCCGAGGAGCTGATCTGGGCGCATCGCGGACGCGCCCTGTCCCCCGAGCGCCCGTTCATCCGTGGCACCGCGCAGAACCCCGACGTCTACTTCCAGGCACGCGAGACGGTCAACCCGTTCTACGCGCGGGTCCCGGATGTGGTCGAGCACCTGATGGCCCGCCTCGGCGAGCGCACCGGCCGGACGATGCACGTCGTCGACTACGAGGGCCACCCCGAGGCGGAACGGGTGCTGGTGCTGATGGGCTCCGGCGCCGAGACGGTGAAGCAGACCGTCGCCGCGCTCGTCGAACGCGGTGAGCGGGTCGGCGTGGTGCAGGTGCGGTTGTACCGGCCGTTTCCCACAGCAGCGCTTCTCGACGCGCTGCCGGCTTCGGTGCGCACGGTCGGCGTGCTGGACCGCACCAAGGAGCCCGGCTCCATCGGCGAGCCGCTCTACCTGGACGTGGTCGCGGCGCTCGCCGAGGCATGCGCCGACGGGGCGCGGCCGGTCATGCCGCGAGTCAGCGGTGGACGCTACGGCCTGTCCTCGAAGGAGTTCACCCCCGCGATGGTGGCCGGGGTGTTCGCCGAACTCGAGCGCGAGCGGCCGCGGCGGCGGTTCACCATCGGTATCGACGACGACGTCTCCGGGACCAGCGTGTCCTACGACCCGTCTTTCGACGTCGAGTCGCCTGACACGGTCCGGGCGGTCTTCTTCGGACTGGGTTCGGACGGAACCGTCGGCGCGAACAAGAACACGATCAAGATCCTCGGATCCGAAGAGGGGCTGCACGCCCAGGCGTACTTCGTCTACGACTCGAAGAAGTCGGGTTCGCAGACCGAGTCGCACCTGCGCTTCGGGCCGCATCCCATCCGGGCCCCCTACCTGGTGACCGGAGCCAATTTCGTTGGCTGCCATCAGTTCCGGTTCCTCGACAAGGTCGACGTACTCGGTCGGGCCGGCACCGGCGCGACGCTGCTGCTGAACTGCCGGCTGCCCGCTGCGAAGGTGTGGGACGCCCTGACCCGGCGGGTCCAGGAACAGATTCTGGACAAGCGGATCCAGCTCTACACCGTCGACGCCGACCGGATCGCGCGGGAGGCCGGACTGGCCGGCCGCATCAACATCGTGCTGCAGACCTGTTTCTTCGCGATCTCGGAGGTGCTTCCGCACGACCGGGCCATCGCCCGGATCAAGGAGTCGGTTCAGAAGGCGTACGGCAAGCGCGGCGCCGAGGTGCTGGCCAAGGAGTTGGCCGCGGTGGACGGCGCGGTGGCCGGTGTGCAGCGGATCGAGGTGCCGACTCTGGTCACCTCGACACGCGATCCCGCCGCCGCTGGTGCCCGCGTCGGCCCCGGAGTTCGTCCGGACCGTGACCGCGGAGATGATGGCCGGGCCGCGGAAATCTGCTGCCGGTCAGTGTACTTCCGGTCGACGGGACCTATCCCAGCGGTACCACGGCCTACGAGAAGCGCAACATCTCCGAGTCGGTCGCGGTGTGGGAACCCGACAGCTGTATCCAGTGCGGCAACTGCGCCTTCGTCTGCCCGCACAGCGTGATCAGGTCCAAGTTCTACGACGGGTCGCAACTGGCCGGGGCGCCTGCGGAATTCGACTCCGCGCCGCTGGACGCCGTCGGCCTGCCGAACGCCCGGTTCTCGCTGCAGGTGTACGTCGAGGACTGCACCGGATGCGGGCTGTGTGTCGAGGCCTGCCCGGTCGTCATTCCCGGCGCAGCCGTGACCAAGGCGATCAACCTCGGCCCCGCCGAGCCACGGATGGTGACCGAGCGGAAGAACATCGCGTTCTTCGAGTCGCTACCGACCAATGACCGGTCCAAGGTGGACTTCGGCACCGTGCGTGGCACCCAGTTCCTGGACCCGCTGTTCGAGTTCTCCGGCGCGTGTGCGGGCTGCGGCGAAACGCCGTACGTCAAACTGCTGTCGCAGCTTTTCGGGGACCGGCTGATGGTGGCCAACGCGACCGGTTGCTCGTCGATCTACGGCGGCAGCCTGCCCACCACGCCGTGGACGACCAACGCCGACGGACGCGGCCCGGCATGGTCGAACTCGCTGTTCGAGGACAACGCGGAGTTCGGGCTCGGCCTGCGATTGGCCGGCGACGTGCACGTCCAACTGGCCCGGCGACGCCTGACCGAGTTGCGCGACCCGCTCGGCGCCGATCTCGTCGACGAGATCCTGGCGGCGCCTCAGCTGCGGGAGTCGGAGTTGGCCGCGCAACGCGCGCGGGTCGCCGAGCTGAAGAACCGCCTCGGCGGCCTCGATCCGGCCGTCACCGCGGACCTGCTCAGCGTGGTGGACCAGCTGGTCAGGCGCAGCGTGTGGATCGTGGGCGGTGACGGCTGGGCCTACGACATCGGGTCCGGCGGACTCGACCATGTGTTGGCGAGCGGGCGCAACGTCAACGTGCTGGTGCTCGACACCGAGGTGTACTCGAACACCGGCGGCCAGAGTTCCAAATCGACTCCCCTCGGCGCGGTCGCCAAGTTCGCCGCCGCAGGCAAGACGGTGCCGAAGAAAGACCTTGCGCTGCAGGCGATCGCCTACGGAAGCGTCTACGTCGCGAAGGTCGCGATGGGTGCCGACCCGCAGCAGACCCTGCAGGCCTTCCGCGAGGCGGAGGCCTACGACGGGCCGTCGCTGGTGATCGCCTACAGCCAGTGCATCGCGCATGGCATCGACATGCGCCTCGGCATGGATCAGCAGTACCGCGCGGTCGCCAGCGGGCACTGGCCGTTGCTGCGCTACGACCCGGTACTGCATGGCGCAGGAAAGAACCCGTTCCTGCTCGATTCACACCGTCCGCGTATCCCCCTCGCGGACTACGTGTACCGCGAGCTTCGCTACCGCGCGCTGGCCAACTCCGATCCGGCCGAGGCCGAACGGCTGCTCGGAATGGCCGAGCGGGCGATCGAACAGCGCTGGAACGTCTACGAGGAAATGGCGTCCCGCGGTCCAGATCACTTCCACCCCGACGCTCGAAAGGAACGCTGATGGAACTCGCCACTCGCTATCTGGGTCTGGATTTGCGCAACCCATTGGTCGCGTCGGCGTCGCCGCTGTCGAAGACCGTCGACGGCGTCCGGCGCCTCGTGGACGCCGGAGTCGCTGCGGTGGTGCTGTATTCGCTGTTCGAAGAGCAGGTCCGTCGCGAGGCGGAGGAGAACGCGCGACTGGCCGCCGCTGGCACGGACAGCTTCGCCGAGTCGTTGTCGTACTTCCCAGACGCCGCCGACGAGGACCATGGGCCGCGCCGGTACCTGAGCCTGCTCGAACGGGCAGCCGCGGCGGTCTCGGTTCCCGTGATCGGCAGCATCAACGGCAGCACGCCGGGACGTTGGGCCGGCTATGCCCGGTCGATGCAGGATTGCGGCGCTGCGGCAATCGAATTGAACATCTACTACCTGCCAGGCGATCCGCACATCTCCGGTCGCGACGTCGAACAACGTCACCTCGACATCCTGGAGCGGGTCAAGGATGCGGTGAGCGTGCCGGTCGCGGTCAAACTCAGCCCGTACTTCAGCGCCACCGCTGAGATGGCACGGCGCCTGGACCTCGCCGGGGCGGACGGGCTGGTGCTGTTCAACCGATTCCTGCAGCCTGACATCGACGCCGAAACGCTGGCCGTCGCACCGGGGACGTCATTGTCGCGGTCGAGCGAGGCGCGCCTGCCACTGACCTGGATTGCCCTGCTGCACGGCCGGATCGACGCCTCGCTCGCGGCGACGACCGGCGTCGAGGGTTCGAAGGAACTGGTCAAGTACCTGCTGGCGGGCGCGGACGTCGTGATGACCGCGTCAGCGCTTCTGCGGCACGGTACCGACTACGCCGCCGTGATGCTCGACGGGTTGTCCCGATGGATGCGGCACAAGGGGTACGCATCGGTCGACGAATTCCGTGGACTGCTCGCGGTGCCCATCGGTACCGACGAGGCCGCACACCAACGCGGCGACTACGTCAGCGCGCTGCGCCAGGCGAACAGCGCCGATACGTGGCCGTGGTGAACTGAGCCGGTCACCACAGAACCTCGGTGATGATCTCTGACGGCAACGGCAGATGGGGCGGAATCGTGGACGGCAGACCGAAGGGCACGCCCACCGTGAACGGCACGAAGGTCCCGGTCCTCTGCGCGGAACGCGATGAACTTCTTGGCCGTCGCCGCGGAGCCGGGATTCGTTGTCGGACCCCTCTGCGATGATGGTGACATGTCCTCGACCGCAGCTTCTTTGGCCGGTGAGGTGTGCCCGGGTGAGCGTGTGGAGGTGTTGTTCGAGGAGTTGGCGGAGCTGGCCGGTCAGCGCAACGCGATCGACGGGCGGATCGTGGCGATCGTGGCCGAGCTCGACCGCGACGAGCTGTGGGGCGCGACCGGCGCCCGGTCGGTTGCGGCGTTGGTGGCCTGGAAGACCGGCACCTCGCTGGGAAACGCCTTGACCCTCGCCACCGTCGCCCACCGCCTCGAGGAGTTCCCCCGTTGTGCGGCCGGCCTGCGGGACGGCCGGCTGTCACTGGATCAGGTCGGCGTCATCGCCCACCGCGCCGCCGGGGGATCCGATGAGCACTACGCCGAACTCGCCGAATCCGCGACGGTCAGCCAGCTGCGCACCGCGATCAAACTCGGACCCCGCCCCGAACCCACCCCCAAACCGGAACCGCGGCGGTCGATCACCAAGACCACCGACGCACGGTTCAGCTTCTGGAAGATCACCCTGCCGCACACCGAGGCCGCGATCTTCGACGCCGCCCTGGCGTCTCATCACGACGCGCTGATCACCGACTGGAAGCGCGACCACGACCACGGTGACCCGATCTCGGCGCAGGCGCCCCCGCTGCCGACCACCGTCGATGCGTTCATCAGCCTGATCGAAGACGGCTGGGACACCGAAGTCACCCGCCGCCCCCACGGGCAGCGCACCACCGTCGTCGCACACGTCAACCTCGACACGCGGGTCGCCTGCCTGCATCTGGGTCCCTTGCTCTCAGACGACGAACGCCGCTACCTGACCTGTGATGCCACCTGTGAGGTCTGGTTCGAACGCCACGGGCAGGTCATCGGTGCCGGGCGGGCCACCCGCACGGTCAGCCGCCGGCTGCGCCGCGCCCTCGAGCACCGCGACCACTGCTGCGTGGTTCCCGGCTGCGGGGCCACCCGCGGTCTGCACGCCCACCACATCCGGCACTGGGAAGACGGCGGACGCACCGAACTCGACAATCTCGTGCTGGTGTGCCCCTACCACCACCGGTCCCACCACCGCAGGATCATCACCATCACCGGCCCCGCCGGCCACCTCACCGTCACCGACAGCGCCGGCAGACCCTTGCGTAACGGGTCGCTGGCCCGCCCACCCACCACACCCCCGCCCGCGGTTGCGCCCTATCCAGGCCCTACCGGCGAACGCGCCGACTGGTGGTGGTATGAGCCGTTCCAACCACAACCACCACCATCGACCAACTAGGGTGCCGAGACGGTATTTCGCCGGTTGTATCAGAGCGCAGATTGTCCTGCCGCTCAGGAAGGCCCGTGAGTTTCATTCCCGCGGTGGACGCGGCGGACCCGAACCCCGGGTGCCGCCCGAACCGTAGACAGGCCAGCGAGATGATAAGGGTGACCGTCACGACCACTACGAGAGACGTACGCACCGCGCCACCTGTCGCGACCCCGACACCGAAAGGCCCGCCGGAAGTGTCGAACCTGAAATAACTGTGTATCAACAGGATCGCCACCGCCATCAGGATGGCTTGGGCGCAGGACCACAACAGGTCGACCGGACTCAGGAACGTGGAGAAGTAGTGGTCGGCCTCGCGAGTCTCAGCGCACCTTGGTCGTCTCAGAGCACCTTGGTCGAGGAGAATCCCTGCGAGAGATGCGCCGTGGCGTCATCGAGGTTGCGCTGCGCGGCGGGTGTCAACCCCAATTCGAGTTCGAACTCGAATCCCCTGATAGCGAGCACGTGTACTTCCGGCAGGCGCTCGAAGCACTGCCTGCAGGTCGCCATGACGGCGGGGATCGAGATGGCGTGTGAGGTGAAGGTGAAGTCCATCTTCGGCGCCGCGCGCTCCAGCGTGAACGACGTGACCGCTTCGTCCTTGGTGGCGTCGACGAACAATACCCGCCGTTTGGTGCTGATCAGTTCGGCGTCCTCGAGCAGAAGCTGATAGTTCCTGCGGAGCTCCGCGTTCGAGCAGATGTCCTCCGCCTGAAGCCAATCGACGAACGCCCAGCCCAGCCCGTCGTCTTGCCTGCCCACGTTGCCGATCCCGTAGATCAGGCAGGAGTCGTCGTCGAACGCGTCGAGATTCACGACCGGACGCGTTCGTTGAGCACATTTCCCGCCGGATCGTAAACGGTCACCACCAGCGGCATCTGCCCGTAGGCGTGGGTCGCGCAGCTCAGGCAGGGATCGTAAGCGCGGATCCCGACCTCGATGGCGTTCATCATCGCTTCGGTGATCTCCCCGCGACCGACGAGGTAGTCCTCGGCCACAGAGCGCACGGTGCGGTTGAGGACCTGATTGTTGTGTGTCGTGGCCACGATGAGGTTGGCGAAGGTGATGTCACCTTCTGCACCGGCACGGTAATGATGAAGCAACGTGCCGCGAGGCGCTTCGACGACACCGACTCCCTCGCCGACCCACGCGCCGGGTGCGGGTGTGACGATCAGGTCCTGCTTCTGCAGATCGGGATCGCGCAGCAACACTTCGATCAGCTCGGCGGCGTGTAGCACTTCGATGGTCCGCGCCCAGTTGGTGTGCAGCGTCATGTTGTTCGGGATGCCGCCGGTGTACGCGTGGAAGCGCTCCAGCGCTGCCTGAGCGAGCGGAGTCGAAAGCGAGTTCGTGACGTTCATCCGCGCGAGCGGGCCCACCCGGACCGAGCCCTTCTCCCTACCGAGATGCTTGAGGAAGGGGAACTTCATGTAGCTCCACTCCTCGACGGCTTCCGAGAAATGATCGAGGTAGTCGTGATAGTCGAATTCCCCGACGGTGCGCTTGTTCTCGTCGATGATGCGCAGCATTCCGTGGTAGTAGTCCACGTTGCCCTCGGCGTCGACCAGGGACATGTTGAGGGCGGGAACGTGCGCGAAGTGGTCCACCGCGCTTCGATGCTTTTCGTGGAAGTCGTGGAACAGTCGCAGTCCGTCCTGGGCATAGTCGATGATCTCGTCGATCGACGGGAGCCCCTCCTCGCCGTTGAGCAGACGGTCGCATTCGGCGCGGGTCAGATTCTTGTCGACACCTCCTGGCACGGAGTTGATGCCGTGCATTCTCCTGCCGAAGACGGTTTTGATGACCTCCTGGCCCCACTTACGCAGCATGATCACCCGCCGCATCAGCGCGGGGTCCGCCTCGATGAGGCCGAGGAGGTTGCGCTGCTCGGGCGCGGCATCCATCCCGAACATCATCTCGGGGACCACCAGGTAGAAATAGGCCGTGGCATGGGATTGCAGCATCTGCGCGTAATGGCCGAGGCGGCGGATCTTCTCGGCGGTCCGCGTCAATCCGATCTCCCCTTCCGCGCCGACGCCGATCATGTCGTCAAGCACCTTGGCGCCACACAGATGGTGACTGACGAAGCAGATTCCGCAGATCCGCTGCATCAGCATCGGCGCCTCCCAGAACGGGTGGCCCTGAACGAATTTCTCGAAGCCGCGGAACTCGACGACATGCAGCCTGGCGTCGACGACGTTGCCGTCGTCGTCGAGGTTCACGGTCACCTTTCCGTGGCCCTCGATGCGGGTGACGGGGTCGATGACAAGCTTTCTGCTCACGCGCAGCCTCCGGGATCAGTCGTAGTGATTCAGGGAGCGGGGCAACGCGACCGGGCGGCCGTGTATGAGATCGTCGAGAACCGCAAAGATGACGTCCGCGTCCGGTGGGCAACCGGGGATGAAGTAGTCCATCTCGACCACTTCGTGGCAGGGGTAGACCTTGGTGGTGATCCGGGGGATGTCGGGGTGGCAGGGAATGACGGGTTCGGCACCGGGAACCGCGGTCGGCGAGTTGACGTATGCCTCGTCCAGACAATCCTTCAACTCGAAGACGTTGCGCATCGCCGGGACGCCGCCCCAGACGGCGCAGGCTCCGACGGAGATCAGGATGTCGCAGTTCTCCCGGAAGTGGCGCAGCGTCTCGATGTTGTCCTCGTTGGCAACGCCGCCTTCGATGAAACCGATCGCGCATCGTTCGCGTGATTCTCTTGATGTCGGTGAGCGAGGACCGGTGAATGGTGACCTTCGTCAACAGCCACAGGATCCGCTCGTCCATGTCGAGCAACGACAACGTGCATCCCCAGCAGCCGCACAGGCCGATCATCGCCACCTGGATCTTGCCGTCGCGTGCCGCCGACAGCGCCGGATCCATTGGCGTCGTGGGCAGCTCATCCGACCTGACCTCGTGGGTCACGGCGCATCCGACTCGTCTGCCGGGTCGAGTGCCCGGTCGCGGACGGATTTCACTTCGTACTTACGTCGGCCGATCGGCACGTCGTAGCCGACCCGCTTCTCGATGATGGCTCCGACCGGGCAGATCTCGACGGCATAGCGGATCTGCTCGACCGGCATGGCGTTGGCACGTTCGGTATCGACTTCGATACGCGACTCGCTTCCGCGCTGGCTGATGCTGAAGATCTTCTGCCCGGTGGTTTCGTCGCGGACGAACTCCACGCAGCGTTGGCAGAAGATGCAGCGATCCCGCTCCAGCCATATCCGGTCGGACGCGTGGTCACGCTCTCGGTGCGGGAACCGATACGGGAAGCGTGACACCAGCATGTCCACCTCGTAGCCGACCGCTTGCAGCGTGCAGCGACCGCTCTTCTCACAACTCGGACAGTTGTGGTTGCCCTCGGCGAACAGCAGCTCTACCAGAGCCTTCCGCAGATCAGCGGTTTCCGGTTCGTCGACCTCGACCGTCATCCCGTCCGAGACCCGAACCGTACAGGCCGCGGCCACGGCGCCGTTCACCTTGACCGAGCACACCCGGCATGTGCCGAGGCACGGCTTGCCCCTGAGGTAGCACAGCGTCGGGATGTACACACCGGCGTTCGCGGCGACGTCGACCAGGTTGGCGCCCTCCTCGGTCGATACCGACACTCCGTCGATCTCGATTCGGATGCTCATGTCGTCCCGCCTTTCTCCAATTCGGCGAGTGCCGCGCCATATCCAGCGAGTGCGGCGTCCATGTCGAACGAGGGCAGCAGGGTGTCGTCCTGGGTGCGCAGCCTTCTCCGATAGATCTCGGGAAACTTCTCCAGCGTCGTCAGGATGGGATTGGCTGCCGTGGAGCCGAGACCGCACCGACTGGTGGTGCGCAGCAGTGCGCCCCATCGCGCGACGTCGTCCAGATCCTTTTCGATTCCGTTGCCGGCGATGATGCGTTCCACCTTGTCGTGGAGATCGACGGTGCCCGCCCGACACGGCACACAGATGCCGCAGGATTCGTCGACGAAGAACCGTGTGTAGTCCTTGACGCACTCGAGCAGGTCCCGGGTGGTATTGAAGATGGTGACGGCGCCGCTGCACCGGATGTCCTCGTAGCCGATCCGGCGATGGCCATCCGCGGCCACCGATAGGCATTCCCCCGATGGACCGCTGATCTGGACAGCGTGGGCATCCTGTGCGCCGACCATGGTGAGCACTTCGTCGAGGGTGATGCCCCACTCGACCTCATAGACGCCCGGTCGGCTGCAATCTCCGGCGGCGCTCACCAGCCGTGTTCCTGCCGAGTCGGCGGTGCCCACACGCTTGAACCATTCGGCGCCCTCTTCCATGACCCGGGTTGCGGCAGCGAAGGTTTCGACGTTGTTGACGCAGGTGGGTCTGCCGAGGTAACCCGCCTGGATCGGGTAGGGCGGCTTCAGCCGGGGGGTGCCCCGCTTCCCCTCGCAGGACTCGATCAGCGCGGACTCTTCACCGCAGACGTAGGCACCGGCCCCCATCTGGATACGGATGTCGAAATCGAATCCGGGCTGGCCCCCGACATTGCATCCGAGGAGGCCGTCGTCCCGGAGTTCCTGGATTTGGCTCTCCAGATAGCGCTTGAGGTAGACGTATTCAGCACGGAGATAGACGATCCCGTGCTTACCGCCGATCGCGTATCCGGCGATGACCATTCCGACGAGAACATCCTTGGGCGCGCGGGTGAGCAGCGCCCGGTCCTTGAACGTGCCCGGCTCACCCTCATCGGCGTTGCAGATGACGTACCTGTCATCGCCCGGCGCCGCCCGGCACAGACGCCACTTCAGCCCGGTGTGAAACCCTCCGCCGCCGTATCCGCACAGTCCGGAATCGGTGATCGTACCGATCGTCTCGTCGGGCGGGGCCTCGAGGCAGCGTTTGAGCAATGCCTTGTGATCCGTCAGGCCGGCGAAGAACACCGGCCCCCGCGTGCGGACGTTGGACTCCACCAGATGGTCGACGTACGCGACGCCATCCTCAGGCAGCCCAGCCGGATTCGCGATGTCCGCGGCGACTCTCCCGGCCTTCAGCTGGGCGATGACGTCTGCGACCGTGTCGGGGGTCAGCCTGGTGAACACCACGTCGTCGATCAGCATCGCCGGTTCCTGATCGCTGAGTCCGATGCACGGCGTTTCGAATAGGCCGAACATCCCCGCCTCGCCGGTTTCGCCGAAGCGGATCCCGGTCTCCCGCTCGAGCGCGTCGTACACCGCCCGATAGCCGTTCATCTTGGCAATCACCGTGTTGCTCAGGTAGATCCGGTGTTGTCCCGATGGCTTGGTGTGGAAGAAGTGATAGAAGGACGCCGTCTCCACGATGTCCAGCGGAGACCGATTCAGCGCGGCCGCCATCTGCGGCAGGTGCTCGTCGGGAATGTGGCCGTAAAGATGCTGGACGTCCCACAGGATGTCGATCAGCCGCGTTCCGTCGTAGCCGTGGCGCCGGAGGACGGCCTCGATGTCTGCACTCATCGAGCTCCCATCCGTCATCGATCGCCTGTCCACGCGCGGCCCACGACCATCATCCTCCGCCGCCGCCATCTCAACAGGGCATTTGGTCATCGGGAGCTCCGGCGAGACTGAGCTTGTGCGCGATATATTGCGGGTTCTTCGCGCATAAGGTCAGTCTCGGCAGATTCGACGATACTGCTCACCGTCGCGAAATCGACGTCGCCACAGCCCAGCTCGTCGGCCACGCCGCTTTCACACTGCCCTGAACTGCGGCCGCGTGTGACTTACGCGCTCAGAACCAAGGACTAAAGCCTCCTCACCGCGCCCGAAGGCTCCCATAGCGTCAATTGCACGGTGTGATCCCGTTGCACACCATCATTGAGCCTGGAGGACAACGATGTCCGAGACACTGATATCTCCGCCGCCGGCCACTCGGCCGTCTGGCACCAAGAAGGGCCTGGGCCTGGGCGCCCTGACGGCGATCGTCGTCGGTTCCATGATCGGCAGCGGGATCTTCGCACTGCCCTCGCAGATGGCAGGCAGCGCCGCCCCGGGCCCACTACTCATCGGCTGGGCGATCACCGGCGTCGGCATGCTGACGCTGGCGTTCGTCTTCCAGACCCTGGCGACCCGCAAGCCCGACGTCGACGGCGGTGTCTACGGTTACGCCCGGGCAGGTTTCGGCAACTACATCGGCTTCACGTCGGCCTTCGGCTACTGGTTGTCGGCATGGGTCGGCAACGTGGCCTACCTCGTCCTGCTGTTCTCGACACTGGGCTACTTTTTTCCCGGATTCGAGGGCGGTGCAACCGTTCCCGCGATCATCGGTGCGTCGATCGTGCTGTGGATCGTGCACTTCCTGACTCTTCGCGGCATCCAGACGGCGGCATTCGTCAACGTCGTGGTGACCATCGCGAAGCTGGTCCCGATCCTGGTGTTCATCGCCATCGCCGCGGTCGGGTTCAAGGCCGGTCTGTTCAGTGCCGATTTCTGGGGCAAAACCACCGAGATCGACGGAGCGCCGCTCGGCGACACCGTGACTCAGGTCAGGAACATGATGCTGGTGACGGTGTGGGTGTTCATCGGCATCGAGGGTGCCGCCGTCTACTCACAGCGCGCCGCCAACCGCAGGAACGTCGGGCGGGCCACCGTGCTCGGCTTCGTCGGGGTGCTGGCCCTGCTGCTCATGGTCAATGTGCTGTCCTATGGCCTGATGGCCCAGGCGGAGCTCGCCGGAGTGCCTGATCCGTCGATGGCGGGGGTCTTGGAGAACCAGGTGGGCAGCTGGGGAGCGGCCTTCATCTCGATCGGCCTGGTCATCTCGTTGCTGGGCGCGCTGATCGCATGGGTCATGCTGTGCGTCGAGATCCTGCGCCTGCCCGCCCTCGAACACGTGATGCCGAAGGCACTTGCCCATGAGAACGACCACGGCGCGCCGGCAAATGCGTTGTGGCTGACCAACATATGTGTCCAAGCCTTGCTGTTGTGGACCCTCGCCAACTCGAGCACCTACACCAACCTGGTCTACCTGGCGACGTCCCTGATCCTGCTGCCCTACCTGTGGTCGGCGGCCTACCAGGTGCTGCTGGCGGTGCGCGGTGAGACGTATGCCTCTGGCGGCGGGCGCACCCGCGACCTGGCCGTCGGCGTCATCGCTCTGGGGTACGCGGTGTGGCTGGTGTACGCCGGCGGCTGGCAGTACCTGCTGGTGGCGGCGCTGTTCTACCTCGCGGGCACCGGCCTGTACCTGTGGGCGCGCCGGGAAAGCCGGCTGCCGGCGTTCACCAGAGCCGAATGGGTGGTCGTCGCTGTCGTGGTCTTGACGTCAATCATGGCCGCCGTGCTGATGGCCACCGGCAACCTCTCGGTCCTGTGAACGCGACCGACTCCCGGCTGGGTGTCTGGTCGGAAGCGGGCAAGCTGCGCCGCGTGATGGTGTGCGCTCCCGGTTTGGCTCATCAACGCCTCACCCCGGAGAACTGTCACGAGTTGCTGTTCGACGACGTCATCTGGCTGCAGCAGGCGCGTCGCGACCACTTCGACTTCGTCGCCAAGATGGTCGACCGCGGCACCGAGGTCCTCGAACTTCAGGATCTGCTCGCTGACGTCCTGACGGAAGCCGACGCCCGCGAGTGGGTGCTGGATCGCACGGTGACCGACGATCTCGTCGGACCCGGTCTGACCCGTGAGATCCGGGCCTGGCTCACCGCGCTCGCCCCGGATCGACTGGCGGAGTTCCTCATTGGCGGCGTCGCCTACCAGGACGTGATCGACGAGGTGGACAGCGGCTTCCTCTCACTGTTCAATGCCCTGGACCCCGCGGGGTTCGTCGTCCGGCCGCTGCCCAATACGCAGTTCATGCGCGACAACAGCGCCTGGATCTTCGGCGGCGTCACGCTGAACCCGATGTACTGGCCGGCGCGGCGTCAGGAGACCTTGCTCACCACCGCCGTCTACCGGTTCCACCCCGCCTTCGCCGACGAGAAGTACGACGTCTGGCTGGGAGACACCGACGGACGACCCGCCGATCACGGTCTGGCGACTCTGGAGGGCGGCGACGTGATGCCGATCGGCAAGGGGCTCGTCGTGATCGGCATGGGTGAGCGGTCCTCCCACCAGGCGATAACCCAGGTGGCGCGGAACCTGTTCGCGGCCGGGGCCGCCGAACGGGTGATCATCGCCAGCCTGCCGAAGACCCGGTCGGCGATGCACCTGGACACCGTGTTCACCTTCTGTGACCACGACCTTGTGACCGCGTTCGCCCCCGATCGTCGACGGAGTCGTGCCGATAAGTCTGCGGCCCGACGACAGTTCACCGTCCGGCCTGGACGTCCGGCGCGAGCCGAAAGGCCTCATCGAGACGATCGGCGAGGCGGTCGGCGTGGAGTTCCGGGTCGTCACCACCGCCGGCGACATCTACGGCGTCCAGCGCGAGCAGTGGGACGACGGCAACAACGTCGTCGCGCTCGAACCCGGTGTCGTGATCGGCTACGACCGCAACACCCTGACCAACACGGCGCTGCGCAAGGCGGGCGTCGAGGTCGTCACCATCGACGCCAGCGAACTGGGCCGCGGCCGCGGCGGCGGCCGGTGCATGACCTGTCCGATCCTGCGCGACCCGCTCTACACCTGATCCCTTCTCCCGAGGACGAATCCGAAATGCCGTTCAACAATCGCAACCGCAGTCTGCTCAGCCTGGTCCATCACACCGATCGGGACCTGCACTATCTGCTCGACCTGGCCCGAGATCTGAAGCGGGCAAAGTACTCCGGTAGCACGCGGAACAGCCTGGCGGGCAAAAACATAGCTCTGATCTTCGAGAAGACGTCCACCCGGACCCGCTGCGCGTTCGAGGTGGCCGCCCACGACGAGGGCGCCCACGTCACCTACATCGATCCGGCGTCGTCGCAGATCGGGCACAAGGAATCGATGAAGGACACCGCCCGGGTGCTGGGTCGGATGTACGACGCGATCGAGTACCGCGGTAGCGCCCAGGAGACCGTCGACGAACTCGCAGAGTACGCCGGGGTGCCGGTCTTCAACGGGCTCACCGACGAGTTCCATCCGACCCAGATGCTGGCCGATGTGCTGACCATGACCGAACACTGCCCGAAGCCGTTGCACGACATCTCCTACGCGTTCCTGGGTGACGGCCGCAACAACATGGCCAATTCGCTGCTGCTGGTCGGAGCCAAGCTCGGCATGGATGTGCGCATCGGCGCACCGAAGCAACTGTGGCCCAGTGGGGACCACGTGTCGATGTGCCGTGAGTTCGCCGGTGCGTCAGGGGCGCGGATCACCATCACCGACGATCCGGACAAGGCGGTCGGCGGGGTGGACTTCATCCACACCGACGTGTGGGTGTCCATGGGGGAACCGCTGGAAACATGGGGCGAGCGGATCGACATGCTGCTCCCCTTCCAGGTGAATTCCGCCCTGATGAAGGCCTCCGGTAACCCGCGGGTGAAGTTCATGCATTGTCTGCCTGCGTATCACAACTGCGAGACCACGGTTGGCGCCAAGATCGCGGCGCAATACCCGTTCTTGTCCAACGGCATCGAGGTCACCGACGACGTCTTCGAGAGCCCGGCGAACATCGCCTTCGAACAGGCGGAGAACCGGATGCACACGATCAAAGCGGTCCTCGTCTCGGCGCTGAGCTGACCGCCGTGAGGATTGTGATCGCGCTGGGCGGCAACGCCCTGTTGCAGCGCGGTCAGCCGATGACTGCCGACAACCAGCGGGCGAACATCCGGGTCGCCGCCGAACGCATCGCCGCCATCGCCCCCGGCAACGAGATCGTCGTCGCCCACGGCAACGGCCCCCAGGTCGGGTTGCTGGCCCTGCAATCGGCGGCCTACCCAGACGTAGCCCCCTACCCGCTCGACGTACTCGGTGCCCAGACCGAGGCGATGATCGGATACGTCATCGAACAGGAGTTGGGCAACCTGCTGCCGGCCGACCAGCAGCTGGCCACCCTCCTGACGATGATCGAGGTCGATCGCAACGACCCCGCGTTCGATCACCCCACCAAGCCGATCGGACCGGTCTACGACCGGGAAACCGCCGAGCGCCTCAGAGCGGTGAGCGGCTGGACCATCGCCGCCGACGGCGACAAGTTCCGGCGAGTCGTCGCCAGCCCAAAACCACTGCGGATCTTCGAGATTCGGCCGATCCGAAGTCTGGTCGACCACGGGGTGATCGTGATCTGCGCCGGTGGCGGCGGTATCCCGACCATGTACGACCAACACGGCGACCTGCGCGGCGTCGAGGCCGTCATCGACAAAGACCTCGCCTCGGCGCTGCTGGCCGAGCAACTCGACGCCGAACTCCTCGTCATCGCCACCGACGTCGACGGCGTCTACACCGGTTGGGGCACCCCGGATCAGACCCGCCTGGGCAGGGTCACTCCCGACGAGCTGGCCGGCCTCGACCTGCCTGCGGGATCGATGGGCCCCAAAGTTCAAGCCGCATGCGACTTCACGCGCAGTACCGGCAATGAAGCCGTTATCGGATCCCTCACCGACATCACCGAGATCGTCGACGGCACAGCGGGAACGCGGGTCCGGGCGCACTAGCGAAACCGCTAGGGAGCGACCGCCACATCGACAGACAGGCGGTCGGCGATGGCATAGGCAGCCGCCCATTCGCCGTCGCGCACCATTCGCACAAGTTCCTCGACCAATGGGCTGTGCACACCGAGCTCAGCCAACCACGCCGATACCGTGCTGTTGATGTCATCGGCGGCGACGTGGACCGTACGCCCGGTGTGCAGTCGGTCGGTGAGCTGATACGTCACCGCGCCGCGGTCCGCACGCCGCGCGAGGGAGGACAGTGACCTCATCGGACCTCCTCGTCGGCTCCTATCTGCTGATCAAACCATCCGGGCGGATCTGGGACGTAGAGGCGAAGGCGTGGTCTTGGCACCGCTTTGGTCCCACTCATGAGGTGTCCGAGGGCGTTCCCGGAAGGACCAAATGCCCTACGCACGCGGGACGTTCAGCGCGGCGACTTGTGGTCCTCGGACGCCGACCGCCCGATCCAGCCATCCCGGCCGTCTCCCGGCATTTGCCGGCACGGGCGTAGATGACCGACGGTGACCCCCTGAGGACCATTAGCGCCGGAACAGGGACTTCCGCCTCCACCCTGGGACGTCGGCCGGCAATAGCGTCGAGGGCAATGGGAAAGGTGAACAGATGGACGACACCCACAGGCCCCGGCCGGTGGTCGCAGGCATCGACGGCTCCGAGACCGCGATCCGGGCCGCACAATGGGCGATCGACGAAGCCGTCAGCCGGGATGTGCCGTTACGCCTGGTCTACGCCACCAAGGCTGCCCACCCATCGGCGCAGGATTACGAATCCGACGTGCGGCGAGGCAAAGCGTCACTTCGTGCGGCGCGGACCACGATTGACGCCATCGACCGGCCCGTCAAGATCGAGACCGCCATCGTTGCCGGACCTCCCGGTGGGGCGTTCGTCGAGGAATCCCGCGATGCCGACCTGATCTGCGTCGGGTCGGTGGGAATCGGACGCTACGCCCAGGCGATACTCGGATCGACGGCCGCCGAGCTCGCCGAGAAGTCGCACTGCGCGGTCGCGATCATCCGTCCGCGACACGACGAGGAATCGCGGTCGGATATCAGTTGGATCGTCGTCGCCATCAACGACGAGCCCGACAACGAGGCCGTCGTCAAGCGAGCGATGGAGGAGGCGACGCTGCGTCACGCTCCGCTCCTTGCCATCGGTGAACACCACGCCATCCGCGGTAGCCGCGACGGCCTCGACGCCGAGGTCGACAACTGGAGACGGTGCTATCCCGGTGTGCACATCTACCCTGTTGCCGACCAGACCGACGTCGCAACCTTTCTCAGGCGCCACGACGAGCGGGTCCAGCTCGCCGTGATCGGTGGCTCTGAGGCGGATCAGCTGGCGCGTATCGTCGGGCCGCCCGGTCATCCCCTGTTCCATCACAGCGAATGCTCCGTGCTGGTCGTCCGCCCTTGACCCGAGTCCACTGCGATTCACAGTGAGCTGAGGAGCCGGGGCCGCAAAGCCTGGTGGGATGTCAGGCTTGCGTGCCGGTTCGGCCGCCGCCGTCGCTGATCAGAACCTGCCACTCACGCTCCCAGGCGGAGGCACGCCGACGAGCCAGACCCGCGCGCAGCCATGCTGTCAGGCCCGCCACACAGGTCATCGTGCCCACCCAGAATCCGGCGCCCGCGACCAGCGCATCGGTTCCAGCCTGCGACGTCGCGGGCGGCGGCCCGACCTGATTGCCACTGCGGTCGACCCAGATCTGCACTCGGTCACCGGCTTTGGGCGCGCGTGCCACGTCGAGCTTGCCGGCGTGATCGACACCGTCGACACGCCAATGCACTGGCGCCACGATGTCCACGTTGTTGGCTTGGATCGTCGAAGTGGGATTCCCAGTCACCGTTGCGGCGATCGGCTGCCGAGCTCGTGCCTGATCGGCATACAGTCGAGAATGGGACTCGTGGACGGCGGTGCCGATCGCGCCGGCCACCGGCGTGATGACGAGTACGGAAACGAACGCCAACACCAGCAGAAGCGCTTCGGCTCGGTCACTTCTTCGGACCAGAGGATTACGTCCGAAGGCGCGGATCACCCAACTGCGTCCGAGGCAGAACGAGTACGTGTCCACCAGATGCCTCCCGTGACGGCGCCGTGAGCCGTGACGATTCGATCGTGACAACCGCCGTGCCGTCGATCCAGAGGCGAATGGCCTCTTGTCGGTCACCGGCACATGGGACCACCGGCATCACCCCCATGGGACCAAGGACCCTGCCGTCTGCAGCGGCGGCCGAATAGCCTCGCTCCCAGGGCAGCGCACGATGGCCATTCTCATCACCGACATCGGCGCGCTCGACTCAACGGGTGTCTGGGGACGCGACATGTCAGTTAACGCAGCAAAGTACGGCATCCTCGTCGGAGTCGACGGGTCGGCGGAATCCGATGCAGCCATCAGGTGGGCAGCAGACGAAGCGGTGATGCGCGGCCTGCCGGTGACCCTCATGCACGTTGTCACCCCCATACTCGTGAGCTGGCCCCTGGGGCCCGCCCTGGCGAACATCACAGAATGGCAGGAAGACAACGCACGCCGTGTCATCGCGCACGCCCAGAAGACGTTAGACGCCAGCGTGAGTGATACCGAACTGCCCGAGGCGCGTGGCGAGGTTCGGTACGCGGGTTCGGTCGGCGATCTGGTCGACGCGACGAAAGACGCATGGATGGTCGTCGTGGGAAACAGCGACCTGGGCGCGGTCGGCCGGGCGGTGTTGGGTTCCGTCAGTGGCGGGCTGGTACACCATGCGCACTGTCCGGTCACCGTGGTGCACGAAACGGATACCGATTTGTCAGAGCGGACTTCGCCGGTGTTGCTGGGCATCGACGGCTCGCCCGCCTCTGAGGCGGCCACCGCCTTGGCTTTCGACGAGGCCTCCCGCAGGGGTGTCGATCTCGTTGCGCTGCATGCGTGGAGCGATGTCGGTGTGTTTCCGATCCTCGGCATGGATTGGCGCAAGTATGAGGACCGCGGCCACGAGGAGCTGGCGGAACGCCTCGCTGGCTGGCAGGAGCGTTTTCCCGACGTGCATGTCCGGCGACGACTCGTGTGCGATCAGCCGGCCCGCTGGTTGATCGACGAATCCCGCGAAGCCCAGTTGGTCGTTGTGGGCAGCCGGGGCCGTGGCGGATACACCGGACTGTTGCTGGGCTCGGTCAGCTCTGCGGTCGCACGAGCAGCGAAGGCACCCGTGATCGTGGTCCGCGGCGAATCCGACTGATTGTTCGACGTCAGCCCGGAGAGATCAGCCCGTAATGCCCGTCGTAGCGGTGGTACAGGACGCTGGCACGGCCCTGGGCGGCATCGATGAAGAACAGGAACGGTAGACCGAGTATCCCGAGACGCTCGGTCGCTTGCTCGACCGTGATGCACGGGGCCGGTTGGGAGCTGAAGGTCAGCGGAAGTTCGAACGCGGCCAGTCGATCCGGTGACACCGGCACCACTTGAGCGAGCCGGTAGCCCTTCGAGTCGTCCCGGTAAAGCACGCTGGCGAAGCCGGTGCCCTGCTCGGTGAAGAGGTGGAAGTCGTAATCGAGCAACTCCATTTCCAGGGCGGCTTCGTCGACAGTGCAGGCCGCCAACGTGAACGACTTGCGTCGGATGATCCGGCGGTCGTCGGCCGTACGCGGGTAGTGACGCGGCCTGCGGGTGGGGTCGGACTCGTGGCGCCACTCGTGCGGGTCGGCTACCGGTACCCGACCGCGCCGCGCTTCCCAGTGCTCGGCAGTTCTTTCCAACCGGCGTCGTAGCCGTGCGTCGAGCCCATCGATGGCTTCACGTGCCGTGGCCGCCTCGACCTGGGCCCGGACAATCCGGCCGTCCACGTCGAGGTTGGCTTGTGCGACGACGGGTCGCCGCCCCGCTGGGTCGGTGTGCCTGGTGAGCCTGACGCGGGCGTGAAGCACAGGCCTACGGGTGAGCCGGACGATCTCACTGATCTTGCTGCGTGCGTAGTCGGCAGCGCCGGGCAGACGACCATGAGTCCTCACCTCGACTTCGAGGACCCTCGGTGAATCGGTTCTGTCGCTCATGGCGCTGTCAGGTCACGATGAGCAGGGCGGTACTGCACGCGAGTTATATTGCACAGCAACATATTTCTTGAGCCTCCCGGACAGAGTCGGCCAACGGCCGACCGGTATCGATGTGGTGGGCATCACCCCGACCGCAGCCGGTTCCGGCGAGCGCGGCGGCGACGTCCGGCGTCGCGTCGGAGTTCGATCGTGGTCTGCGCCGGATCCTGGCCGATGCCTCGCCGATCGGCACCGAGCAGGTGAATTCGACTATGGGCACCGATGCCTGACGCGCGAGTTCGTGGGCGCGGTCGCGGTGTCCTGCATCTCTCCATGTGCCATCCAGGATCACCGAGTGTCCGCAACTCAACCACGCTTGTGCTTGTCGCAGCACCTCGTCATAGACGACAGCAACGTTCGTCGGTGAGTACAAGCCGGCATTGAGCTCGCCGGCTGCCCCGGACACGACGCCGTCATCCTGCAACTGTCGACGCACCTCGTCGGTCGAAATGACCCGGGCCCCGAGTTGGTCAGCCAACGCTGTTGACAGAGTGGTCTTTCCGGTACCCGGTCCACCGCCGACGATGATCAGCCGGACCGTGCCCGCTCTCAGGTGCTGCAGGGCGATATCGAGGTGTCGACGGGCGTCGCCGGCCGCTTCTGGGTGGCCCTGCGCGACCCGTATGCAGTCGACTTTGGCGCGGACGACCGCCCGGTAGGCGATGTAGAAGTCCACCAGCGCGCGCGGTGCGGGATCGCCGCTGCACTGCATGTACTGCTCGAGAAAGTAGTCGGCGAGGCCTTTGCCGCCGAGGAATTCCAGGTCCATCGCGAGGAACGCGGCGTCGTCGATGCCGTCGACATAGCGAAGGAGGTCATCGAACTCGAGGCAGTCGAGCAGGGCCGGCCCTTCCGGCAGGCAGAAGATGTCGTCGGCCAGCAGGTCCGCGTGCCCGTCGAGGATGTGACGTTCGGTGATCCGCTGGGCGAACAGGGCCTGACGGCCGGCAACGAACTGACCTGCCATGCGCGTCGCTTCCCGCAGCGAGTCGGGTATCACCACTTCGTCGGAGAAGGTTTTCAACTCGCGTAGATTCTGCCGCCAGCGCGCCCACACGGCGTCGACGGAGCCCTGGGCGTCGATCGCCGCTCGTCGCTCTGCCACCGAATGAAAGCGCGCCAGCACACGTGCGATCGCGAGTAAGTGTTCGCGCACAGGTGCACCGCTCGTCACCAGCGATGCGAGGCGTGTGGTGTCCGAATAGCGACGCATCACAATGACAGGTTCGGGCTCACCGCCTCGCGGATCGGTGAGGTGGGCCACCCCGAGGTAGCTGTCCGGAGCGAGCCGCCTGTTCAGGGCGACCTCATGTTGACAGGCGCGTTCCCGATGAGCGACGGTGCTGAAGTCCAGAAAATCGGTGACCACCGGCTTCTTGGCTTTGTATGCCCGGTCACCGAGCAGCACGACCACCCCGGTGTGCGTCTCTCGCACCTGTGCGGCCAAGTCACCGGGTGCAGCCGCCGAAAGTTGTTGGGCCGTGACCGATGGCGACGCAGTGCCGTTCATACCCTCAAGGGTTGGCCACAGTCATCGGCCACGCCAGGGCCGTAAGCCACCGCGCTGAGGACCATTGACCCTGGTCTTGTCCATGTGTCCAGCCGACGATGGTGACGGACGAGGAGGTCGGCGATGCGTGACGCCCCGGTGGATGCCGAGATCATCAGAGTAGCGGTGCAATTGGCCTGCCGGGCGCCGTCGCTGCACAACAGTCAGCCGTGGCACTGGGTGCTCGAGGGTAGCTCTGTCGAGCTGTTCGCCGACCCGGAACGCCTCGTCCCCGCCACCGACAGCTCCGGCCGAGAAGCGTTGCTCAGCTGTGGAGCCGTGCTCGACCATTTCCGGGTGGCCATGGCCGCGGCAGGGTGGGCGACCAATGTCGATCGCTTTCCCAACCCGAATGACCGCCACCACCTGGCCTCGATCGATTTCAGTCCGAACGCGTTCGTCACAGACGGTCACCGCCGCCGCGCCGACGCGATCCTGTTGCGCCGCAGCGACAGACTTCCTTTCGCCGCACCGTCGGGTTGGGATGTGTTCGAGTCCGAGTTGCGCCGCTCCCTCGACACCGAATCGGTGCGGCTCGACGTGATCGCTGACGAGCTTCGGCCGGAGCTGGCCGAAGCCTCTGATCTCACCGAGTCGTTACGTCTGTACGATGCCCCGTATCACCAGGAACTTCATTGGTGGACGGCTGGTTTCGGCACTTCTGAGGGTATACCGCACGGATCTCTGGTATCAGCGGCCGAAAGCGACCGCGTCGACATCAACCGCAGCTTCCCTGTCACTCAGGACTCGGAGCGACGCCTCGAGGTCGGTGAGGATCACTCAAAGGTCTTGGTGCTGTCGACATTCGACGACACCCGCGACAGCGTGCTGCGGTGTGGAGAGGCGTTGTCCGGCGTTCTCCTCGCCGCCACGATGGCGGGCTTCGCCACCTGCCCAGTCACTCACCTGATGGAGATACCTGCGAGCCGGGCGATCGTGGCGACGCTCAGCGGTGCCGATCAGCCGCAAGTGCTGGTGCGGGTGGGTCTGGCCCCCGCCATCGCCGACGTGCCTCCCCCGACGCCTCGCCGACCGATCGATGAGGTCTTCGACATTGGCCGACCGCCCCACAAGGGACCTTCGACCCTGCCTACCGGGCGACAGCGCCGGTAGCGTCCGCCATGTAGTGCACAAACACTGGAGTGAGCATGCGAGAACCACCGTCTTCGCCTTCCCTCGTGGTCGGGATCGATGGTTCCCGGTCGGCGCTGGATGCGGCGCTGTGGGCAGTCGATGAGGCAGCCAGCCGCGACATTCCGCTTCGCCTGGTCTACGCCATAGACCCCAAGGCGTGCGTCGGCGCCGATACCGAGGATCGAGCTCGTCATCTGGCCGCCGCCGAAGTGGCGCTGAGGTACGCGTTCATCGTGGTCGAGTCGACTAACAAGCCCGTCAAGATCGAAGCCGAGATATTGCAGGGCCGGCCGACGCATGTGCTGCTGGAACTCTCACAGCATGCCGCCGCGATGCTCTGCCTCGGCTCGGTCGGGCTCGGGCACAGCCGCGGCGACCCGATCGGGTCGACCGCGGCGGCGTTGGCCAGCGCTGCGCAGTGCCCGGTGACCGTAGTCCGCGGCCATGACCCGGCAAGGAACGGCTGGGTAGTCGCCGAGATCGGCCAGTCGCCAACCACCGACGGGGTTCTGAGGCACGCTTTCGATGAGGCGCGCCTTCGACGGGCCGCACTCCGCGTGGTCACCACGTGGCAGTCCTTGTACGTGGACATTCATGACAACCACGCCGCAGCGGACCGCAAGATGCTGGCGAAGACCAGGCTCGACCGCTACCTGGCGAAATGGGAACGAAGCTACCCCGACGTGGAGATGCACGCGGTCGCCGTCCACGGCAACACCCAGGACTACCTCACCAAGAATGGGGATTCGATCCAATTGCTCGTCGTGGGCCGGGAACGCGCCGACGGAATCAGAGAACTCGTGGGTCCGCCCGGTTACGCGGCATTGCACCACGCGAATTGTTCAGTGCTGATCTGCGAACCGCAGACCGTATTGTGAGTACCGGCCCACCGTGCAGAAAGGCGACCTTATGGTGAAAGTCTTTCTCGTCGACGACCACGAGGTGGTCCGTCGGGGCCTGGTGGATCTCTTGAGCGCCGACGACGAACTCCAGGTAATCGGCGAGGCGGGGTCGGTGGCACAGGCGCTGGCGCGAATACCGGCGCTTCAACCCGATGTCGCGGTCCTCGACGTTCGCCTGCCGGATGGCAATGGGATCGAACTGTGCAGAGATCTTCTGTCCCTGCTGCCCAACCTACGTTGTCTGATGCTGACCTCGTTCACCTCCGACGAGGCGATGCTCGACGCAATCCTCGCCGGTGCCAGCGGATACGTGATCAAGGACATCAAAGGCATGGAGCTCGCCGCCGCCATCAAGGACGTCGGCGCCGGCCGATCACTGCTCGACAACAGAGCCGCCGCAGCGTTGATGGCGAGATTGCGGTACGACGCCGATCATGCTGATCCGCTGTCCGGACTCAGCGATCAGGAACGGGTGCTGCTGGATCTACTCGGCGAGGGCCTGACCAACAAGCAGATCGCGGCCCGAATGTTCCTGGCCGAGAAGACCGTCAAGAACTACGTCTCCCGGCTGCTGGCGAAACTCGGCATGGAGCGTCGTACCCAGGCGGCGGTATTCATCTCCAGGTTGGACCAGACTCACCACCACTCGGCGGAGTGACGGGCGAACCTTCAGCCCGGTGGTGTCTCAATACGTCCCGCTCGGCGGGATCGTGGCAGGAATACTGGCAAACCGCCTGCGCTCAGGACTGTCTCGCGACGATCACCGGAATCCGCGCGGACTGAACAACCACCGAACTGACCGAACCGAGGATCAGCCCGGCGATACCACCGCGGCCGTGACTGCCCACCACCAGGAGTTGGGCGGACTCCGCCAGCAGGAGCAGTTCGCGGGCGGGATTGTCCATCTTCACGACACGGCGCACGACGACGTCGGGATAACGCTCCTGCCAGCCCGCAAGTCGTTCGGCGAGTGTCTCGTCGGCCTGTGCGCGAACCTCCGGCCAACCCACGCCGATGAAATCGTCGGTGCTCGTCAACCATGTGTGTAGAGCGATGAGGTCCACGCCGCGACGCGACGCCTCATCGAAGGCGATCTCGACGGCACGTTCGGAGGCCTGGGAGCCGTCGATGCCGACGACCACCGGCGCGTGCACGATGGTCCTTCACCGAATCTTCTTCGTGAACCACGACAACGGGGCAGTGGGCGTGATGGGCGAGACCGGAGCTGACCGAGCCGAGCATCACCCGTTGCACGCCGCCAAGGCCGCGGGATCCGACCACGATCCTGTCGGCGTCCTTGGACAAGTCCTCCAACTCCGATTGCGGCCTGCCCGTAGCAAGTTCCTGGTCGACGGTGATGGTACTTCCGATTGGCAGCGCCTCCCGGGCGATGCGGTTCGCTTCCTCCAGCAGGTCCTGTGCCCGCTGCTTTGCGCGCCGCCAGTAGTCCTCGGACACCGGAGCATCGACCCACGCGGAGATGGTCGGGTCAATCAGTACATGAACGAGAGTCAGCCGTGAGCCGAGCATCGCCGCCTCGCGAGCTGCCCATTCGACAGCCGCCTTGGATTGCGGCGATCCGTCGACACCCACAACGATCCCGTGGTGCGATGAACTCGAGGTCATGGCCTTCTCCTTCGCGTCGTGATCTCGACGTTAAGTCGACGGCCGGGAATCGTCTGCGGGCATTGGTCCCCGGCCCCATGGGGCTAAAGGCCTTGCCGGACAGCGCGAGCTAGTCCCTAACGATTCCTGCTCGCTTTGGTCACGAACGACGACCCTCGAAGCGGATCCGGCGACGACGGTGGTTGGCTCGGGCAAGGAAGCGACGCGCACGGAGGGTCTTCGTCGTCGGCGTCTTCTGCGGACTGCTGGCACGCGAGCTCATCCGCGCACGGCGGCGCGGCCTGAGGGCGCTCGCAGCTGTGCCCCTGCGCAACGACCTCCGAACACAGTTGGCGGTGATTGGTCGCGGAGTTGGCCGGAGAGACCGCAGAAGATCCTAGTTCGACGAGGCCATCGACATCGTCGGGAGCGGCATCGGTGAATGCGCACGCGAAGGCTGAGTCAGAGATCAAGTCGTGACCTGGACTTTGTTACTAGAGTGACATCAGTGATAATTGGGTACACAGTGGCGGCAATTGCTCGGTAACCGCTTCAGGTCGAGGAGAAGCCGTGTCCATCCGCATCGCGATCGCGGCGTCGTCAGTGTTCGCCGCCCTGTCGGCGCTCACCAGCCTCGGCGCCCCGACGGCTGCCGCCGCCCCGAAGTGCAACGACATCGAGGTCGTCTTCGCCCGCGGTACCGACGAGCCTGCCGGGCTCGGCGTGGTCGGTAAGGCACTGGTCGACACCCTGCGCCCGATGGTGAAGAAGCAGTCGATCGGCACCTATGCGGTGAAGTATCCGGCTTCGTGGGACTTCACCCAGGTGGCCGCCGGAGCCAACGACGCGAGCAGGCGCATCCAGACGATCGCCGCCACCTGCCCGGACAGCAGGATCGTGCTGGGCGGCTACTCGCAGGGCGCCGCCGTCATGGACGTTGTGACCACCTCGCCGATCGCGGCACTCGGCTACACCGCGCCCCTGCCTGCCGCCGCCGTCCCCCACGTCGCGGCCGTCGCCGTCTTCGGTAACCCTTCGGCGCGATTCGGCCGGCCGTTGACGATCCTCAGCCCCGACTTCGGTGCCCGCACCGCCGACCTGTGCAATACCAACGACCCGGTCTGTTCGCGCGGCGACGATTTCGACGCACATGTCCGCTATCCCCAATCCGGCCTGGTAAAACTGGCCGCCCAGTGGATTACCAACCATGTGCAGCAACGGAAACCGCTTACGGGTAACAGCTGACAGGCTCAGCCGGATCCTGCAGGACCCCGATCGCCTTCACCGAGGATTCATCCCGAGTCGCGGGCGACGTGTATGTCATATTGGGCGATTTTGCGGTACAGCGTAGCCCGGCTCATCCCGAGTTCGGTCGCCGCGTCGGCCATGGTCAGACCCTCGGTGCTGAGCACCCGGATGATCTCGCCGCGCTCGAACGCCTCGATCCGCGACAGGTGACGGGTGGTGCCCGCAAGCACCCGCGGAGGCAGGTCGCCGGCGTCGATGACGTCGGCGCGACCGGCGGCGTCAGTGATCACCCGGGACAGTTCAGAGACGTTGCCGGGCCAGTCGTAACTACACAATGCGCGTGACGCGGACGGCGTGAAAGCGAGTTCACGACCGCGCACTCGCTTGGCGACGTGGTTGGCGAGTGTGAGCACATCGTCGCTGCGCTCCCGCAGCGGCGGCACCGGCACCACCGTGTCGACGAGGTCCGCGAGCGCCGACGGGATGTCCTCGAAGCGTTCAGCGGTCATGGCGAAGGGCACGGAAGTGCTTGCGCTGCTTCGTATTACCAGGTCACGCAGGCGGTCGGCGACCGACGGGGGCAACAGATCGACGCCGCGGACGATCACCGCGGTGTGCGACTTGCCGAGCTCGGGCGCCCACAGCCCCAGCCACGTCTGGACGTCGGTCGGGGCGGGTGCACTGGCCGACAGGATGCGGTCACGCGGATAGGTGTGGCGCGCGGCTTGCGCGAGTGCGGTCGCCCGACCTGCGCCGGCCTCCCCCACCGCGGCGACGACACCGCCGTCGGCCATCCCGCATTCGGCTTTGTGGACGGCTGCGTTCCACACGTCCGACAGCGTGTGCACCGTTCCCGACCCCGGCTCGAGCCTCGGCATTTCGACGCGGAACACCTGGCCGCGTGGAGTCGGACGCGACTGCCTGCCACTGGACCGCGCGAGCATCAGGGCCGTGGTGTTGCTCGCGGCGGAACGGGCGAGCGCAAGCAAGAGTTCGCTCGACGACCGCGACCACGTCGTCAGGTTGACGCTGCCCTCCAACCTGCCGGACGTCGGATCGAGGACGGGGACCGCCGCGCACGTGAAGGTGCACAGGCTCAACGAATAATGCTCGTCGGCGCGCACCAGCGTCGGCACCCTGTCGGCCAGCGCGAGTCCCAGTCCGTTGGTGCCCACGACACGCTCCGAGTAGGCGAAGCCAGGCGCAAGATGGACGTCGTCGAGTGCCTGCAGCAGGCTGTGGTCGCCCGACAACCGCGACAGCACCACCCCCTCGGAGTCGGTGAGCATCATGCTCACCGGCTCGCCGGCCAACGTGCGGTGCAGGTCAGCGAGCACTTCGTTGCCACACTGGAAGAACAGGGAGCTCAGGTTTTCGGTGCCGGTGAACACGGGTTCGACGGTATCGAGCGGAACTCCGTAGTCCTCACTGCGTTGCCAGGACGCGCGCAACCGCCGAGGGACCGCGGCATCCTCTCGGGTGCGCACGCGGTGCAATTCGACGCGCTCCGGCAGGCCTTCCGGCACAGTGCTCCTCCTGTGACCCAGGTTACAGAGCGTGACAGCCGAACACGGGCGGATGCAGCCTTCGGGCGTCTCATATTGAGACGGCCGAGGCCTCGGCAGTGGTCGCTGCCAGCACCTAGGCTCGATGGCGAAGTCTGTGACGGCTGTCACAAAGTTAAGCACTGCGGGCCGCCGTCACACCCAACTTTGGGAGGAGCCCACCCCATGTACCGCAAGGACGACACCAGCTACTTCATCGTCGACGCCCACGTCGCGCTCTGGGACGCGCGGCCAGAGAACCAGCGCAACATTCACGGTAAACAGTTCATCGACTGCTTCTACGACTACCACCGCAATCTGTCCCCCGAATCGGAGGTGTGGACCTACGAGGAGTACCTGTACCAGGGTGGTCAGCGGCTGATGAAGGACCTTTTCGACGACGGCTACGTCGACCACGCGATCTTCCAGCCCGCGCAGCTCGGCGAGTTCTACTACAAGGGTTTCGGGCAGACCGACGAGGCGTTCGAACTCGCCTCCCAACACCCGGACAAGCTGACCTACAACCACAACTTCGACCCGCGCAACGGCGAGGTCGGCCTCTATCAGCTCCGCGAGGATGCCAAGAAGTACGGGCTCAGGGGCGTGAAGCTCTACACCGCCGAGTGGCACGGCGAGTCCCGTGGCTGGCGGCTCGACGATCCGTGGGCGTACCGCTATTTCGAGGCCTGCCGCGAACTCGGCATCCGCAACATTCACGTCCACAAGGGCCCGACGATCCGGCCGCTGGACCGGGATGCCTTCGATGTGGCCGATGTCGACCACGTGGCGTCGGACTTCACCGATCTGAACTTCATCGTGGAGCACTGCGGGCTGCCGCGACTGGAGGACTTCTGCTGGATCGCCACCCAGGAGCCCAATGTCTACGCCGGCCTCGCGGTGGCGATCCCGTTCATCCACACCCGCCCGAAGTACTTCGCGCAGATCATGGGTGAGCTGCTCTACTGGATAGGCGAGGACCGCATCTTCTTCTCGTCCGACTACGCGTTGTGGACACCGCGCTGGCTCATCGAGGCGTTCGTCGACTTCAACATCCCCGCCGACCTCGGCGAATACCCGCCGATCACGACGGATCAGAAGAAGAAGATCCTCGGGCTGAACGCGGCGAAGCTGTACGACATCCCGGTACCCGCCGAGCTGCAGTTGCCGGCCGCCGATGAGACCCCGGTGGGTCCGCGCGGCGCCGACAATCTGGTGGGTGCCTGACGATGGACCGGTATTCAGCGGCGTACCACGCGCTCGGCGCGGTGGTCGACCCGGAGTTGGACGAGCCGATCACCGACCTGGGTTTCGTGCGTTCGCTCACCGTCACCCCCTCGGGGAATGTCAAAGTGCACCTTCGGCTGCCGACCTCGTTCTGCTCGCCGAACTTCGCCTACCTGATGGCCTCGGACGCCAAGGACGTTCTGGCGAAGCTGGATTGGACGCGGCGGGTCGTCGTCGAACTGGACGACCACCACGACTCGGCGATCATCAACGCCGGCCTTGCCTCCGATGCCGGCTATCGCGGCACCTTCGGGCACGAGGCCGACGAGAGCCTCGACGAACTGCGGGAGACGTTCCGCCGCAAGGCCCACACCGCGGCGATGGAACGGTGCCTCACCGGCTTGCTGCGGTCGGATCCCGGACGCACCGAAGCCTCGGTTGGTGAGGTGACCCTCGGCGACCTGCCGGACGACGATGCCAGAACTGCGCTGCTCAGACGCCGCCACGCTCTCGGATTGTCGACGGCGCCAGACGATCTCGTTCTGGTCGATCACACCGGCCGGAATTACCAGCCCGACGCCGTGCCGATGGCGCTGCGCCGGGCCCGCTCGACCAGGATCTCCATCGACGGAAATGCGCACTTCTGCCGCGGGTTGCTGCGCACCCGTTACGGCACCGAGGCAACAGCATTCGTCGCGCTGTCGGCCGTCACCATCCCCAATTAGCCTGAAAGGAACCCGAACATGAGCACCATGCGAGCCGTCCAGGTCGTCGGCTATCACCAGAACCTCGAGATGACCGAGGTCCAGGCCCCCACACCCTCCGGGCCGTTCGACGTCATCGTCAAGATCGGTGGCGCCGGGGTGTGCCGGACCGACCTGCACATCCTCGAAGGCCAGTGGGCCGAGAAATCCCAAGTGCAACTGCCCTATACGATCGGCCACGAAAACGCCGGCTGGGTGCACGCCATCGGCTCGGCGGTGACCAACGTCAACGAGGGCGACAAGGTGATCGTGCACCCGCTCATCACCTGCGGTCTGTGCCGGGCCTGCCGGTCCGGCAACGACGTCCACTGCGAGGCCAATGCTTTTCCCGGCATCGACACCGATGGTGGCTATGCCGACTACCTGAAGACCTCAGCGCGCAGCGTTGTCAAGATCGACGACTCGCTGGAGCCGTCCGACATCGCCGCGCTTGCCGACGCAGGACTCACGGCCTATCACGCCGCGGCGAAGGCCGCACGCAGGCTGACGCCGCGCGACCGCTGCGTCGTCATCGGCGCAGGAGGTCTGGGGCACATCGGGATTCAGGTCCTCAAGGCGCTGTCCCCTGCGGAGTTGATCGTGGTTGACCGTAACGCCGAGGCGCTGAAACTGGCCGAGGCGATCGGCGCCGACCATGGCGTCATCGCCGACGGAACACAAGTCGAGCAGGTACTCGACCTCACCGGCGGCCACGGCGCAGAGGCAGTCGTCGATTTCGTCGGCGAGGGCGGCGCGACGGCGGAGGGAGTCGCCATGCTGCGCCGCGCGGGTGATTACCACGTCGTCGGTTACGGCGAGAACATCGACGTGCCGACCATCGACATCGTCTCCACCGAGATCAACTTCATCGGCAACCTCGTCGGGTCCTACAACGATCTGTGCGACCTGATGTCCCTGGCCGCCCGCGGTGCGGTGAACCTGCACACGCAGAAGTACGCACTCGACGACTTCCAGTCCGCCATCACCGATCTCGACAACGGCAACGTCCGTGGCCGGGCGATTCTGATTCCCTAATCACGGAAGGACGATCTGCTGTGATTTTCATAGTGGTCAAGTTCAAGCCCAAGCCCGAGTACGTCGAGAGTTTCCCCGACAAGGTTGCCGACTTCACGAGGGACACCCGCAACGAACCGGGCAACATGTGGTTCGACTGGTCGCGCAGCCTCGATGATCCGTCGGAATACGTTCTGGTGGAGGGCTTCCGCGACGGGGACGCCGGCAAGGAGCACGTCACCAGCGAGCACTTCAAGAGGTTCATCGCCGATGCTCCCGCACTGCTGGCCTCGACGCCTCGGATCATCAGCCAGACGATCGACGCGACCGGCTGGTCGGAGATGGGTGAGATGACCGTGAAGTGAGACTCGACGCTCGGTGCGTCAGCCGAGGATGCCCAGCTCGCTCAGCCGGGCGCGATAGGCCTCGATGCTGGCGAGTTTGATGTCCTCATAGCCCCGCACCATGTCCGCCAGGCCGGCCACCTCCACTGCCCGGTCGTAGGTGGCCGGGTCCAGATCGGCGGCCAGCCGGGTCACGATGCCGACGTACTCGGCGAGCAGACGGCGCTCTTCCCTGCGGACATGCGCGTAGCCGAACGGATCGAACCTGGTTCCGCGGAGCCGCTTTCCCTTGGCCAGGATGCGCAGGGCGACATGGCTCCGCGGGCCGAGGCCGATCTTCTTCCTGCGTCCCATCGCCCGCAGCGCTGGCGGATGCAGCCTGTAGGTCAGGTTCTCGCCGGCGGGGATCTCGGACTCCACGAACGACAGGAACTGCGGATCGGTCAGCAGCCGCGCCACCTCGTACTCGTCCTTGTACGCCATGAACTTGTAGAGCCCCTTGGCGACGGCTTCGCTGAACTCGGTGCGATCGCCGACCGCGCGTTCGGTGGTCCAGATCGACTCGAGCATCGTCACATATCGGCGGGCCACCTTTTCGCTCTGGAATTCGACGAGGTTCGCTGCCCGGCGTGCGATGAGGTCACCGACCTGGCCGGAGAAGGTGGTGCCGTCGAGAACGCGCGCCGGCGGCCGAGCCGGCTGCCGGCCGACCGGCGACACCACGTCGTCGAAGTGGACGGGGTCGGCGATCGCGACCCGCCCCCAGCGGAAGGCGGCGATGTTGGTATCGACGGCGACGCCGTTGATCGCGATGGCCTCCTCGACTGATGACGCCGGAATCCTCAGCGCCCCGGTCTGATAGGCCGCACCGATGAGCAGGAAGTTCGCGGCGGCGGTGTTACCGAACAACTTCTGCGCGGCGGCCAGGGCATCGAAGGAGTGCACGCTGTGCGACACCTGGTCCAGCCTATTGAGCAGGTAGGGCGTCTCGGGGTAGGCGATTGTCTTGTCGTACACCATGTCACCGGTGGGCGTCTTGCTGGTCGACACGACGGAGATCGTCTTGGCGGGGTCGCCGTAGCCGAGGTTCTTGCTGTCGGCGGCGGCCAGCAGATCGAAGGCGACGATACAGTCCGCGCTGCCGGGAGAGAGCCGGTTGGCGGGATCGAGTGTGCCCGCGGCGAATCGCAGGTGCGACACGACGGGCCCGGCCTTCTGGCTCAGGCCGATCTGGTCCAGGCTCTCCACGTCGTAGCCTGCGCGCAGCGCCGCGGTGGCGAGCACCTGATTCACCGTGACGATGCCGGTGCCGCCGATCCCGGCGAAGAAGATGTTGTGCGTGCCGGTCACCGGATCGACGGCCAGGTCGGGCAGAACCGGAGGCTCCGGCGCAGGCCGGCGGCTCTGCTTCTTACCCGGTAGCACCTCGACGGTGACGAACGAAGGGCAATCACCGTCGAGGCAGCTGTAGTCGGTGTTGCACGAGGTCTGGTCGATCCGGGTCTTGCGACCGAATTCGGTGTCCACCGGTTGCACGGACAGGCAATTGGACTTGACGCCGCAGTCGCCGCAGCCTTCACAGACCGCTTCGTTGATGAGCACCCGGGTGGTGCGGGTGGGCAGCGTGCCGCGTTTGCGTTGCCTGCGCGCATCGGCGGCGCAGTGCTGGTCGTAAATCAGGACGGTCACGCCTTTGACGTCGCGCAGACGCTTCTGGGCCTCGTCGAGACGGTCCCGGTGCCAGAGGACCGTGCCCTTCGCGAGCGCACGCTTGCGGTGCCGCTTGGGTTCATCGGCGCAGACGATGATCTGCTTGACACCCTCGGCCGTCAGCTTGTGTGTCAGCTCGGCGACGCTGAGCGCGCCCTCGGCATTCTGGGCGCCCGTCATCGCCACCACCTCGTTGTACAGCAGCTTGAAGGTGATGTTGACGCCGGCGGCCACGCAGGCCTGCACGGCGAGTTGCCCGGAGTGGAAGAAGGTTCCGTCGCCGATGTTCTGGAACAGGTGGGGAACGTCGGTGAACGGGGCCTGGCCGATCCACTGGGTGCCCTCCCCGCCCATTTGGGTGAGCCCGGTGACAGCGGAGTCCTTGCGGCTCGACATCGTCACCATGGTGTGACAGCCGATTCCGCCACCAGCCAGGGATCCTTCGGGCACGGCGGTCGAGCGGTTGTGCGGGCAGCCGCTGCAGAAGTATGCGGCGCGTTGTGCGGGAAGCACTTCCAGCGACAGCGCCGGTGGCGGCGGCTTCTTGAGTGCCAGTCGATCCTTGAGCACGCGGCGCAGCGGTGCCAGCAGGCGACCTGCCGTCAATTCACCGCCTGCGGGGATCAGCAGCCGTCCTGCGGCGTCCTTCTTGCCGATGATCCGGGGTGCACCGGTTCGGCCGTAGAGGATTTCCCGCATCTGGGTTTCGACGAACGCCGTCTTGTCCTCGACCACGAGGATCTCGTCGAGTCCGTCGGCGAAGGTCATCACGGCGTCTGGCCCCAGCGGGGTGGGCATGCCGATCCGCAACAGCCTGACCCCGGCATGATGCAGGGCGAAGTCGTCAGCACCGAGGTCACTCAGGGCTTGCCGCACAGAGTCGAACGTCGTTCCGGTGGAAGCGATCCCGATGGTCGCCTTGGGCGGATCGATCTCGACGACATCGAGGCCGTTGGCGGCGCCGTAGGCTCGCACGATCTCTGCCCGTGGCCCGTACAGGTCGGCCTCGGCGTCCAGACTGTCGGCCGGGGCCGCCATCGGCCGCTGGCGGTAGACGAACGGTCTTCCCTCCCAGAGTATTTCGGGTACGACGATGTCGATATCGACGTCGTGGGAGTCGACCGACCACGCGCCGTCGGCCACATCGGCGATGATCTTCAGCGCGACAACGCATCCCGATGCCCGCGACAACGCCACACCGTGCATGGTCATGGTGACGATCTCGCGGGCGTTGCGCGGGAAGAGCACCGGGATACCGAGTGCGGCCAGCGATCGCTCGCTGACGGCGGGCACGGTGGAGGACTTGGAGGCCGGGTCGTCGCCGACCAGGAGCAGCATCCCGCCACGAGGGTTGGCGCCGTACATGTTGGCATGCCGGATGGCGTCGGTCGTCCGATCCAGACCGGGCCCCTTGCCGTACCAGACACCCAGCACCCCATCGCGGGTCGGCGTACCCCCGGAGGAGCTGGTGAACGTGGCCAGGTCGGCCTGGCTGCCCCACACCGAGGTCGCCGCGAGTTCCTCGTTGAGTCCGGGCACGAAGGTGATGTCGTTTGCCTGCAGGACGTCGGGCATTCCGGCCAGCATCCGGTCGACACCACCGAGAGGACTGCCCTGATACCCCGAGACGAACGTCGCCACCCGCAGGCCGGCACGTGCGTCACGCTCGTGTTGTTCGACCAGTGCGCGGGCGATGGCCTGCACGCCGGTCAGCACCACCGGGCCCGATCCCGCGCGGTAGCGATCGCCGAGTTCGTACGGGTCTTCGTAGGGGCTCTGTTCCGGCCTGCGGATGTCGAGATCCGTCATCTGTGCTCACCACCTCGGCGATCAATGGGCGTAATGCTGCTTCAAGGGTGCCAGCAGCATGCAGGGTGAGCAAGCGTGCTGCAGATCACTGAGCATGTTGCCCATATTTCGAGGAATGTGACGTGAGATACTGAGCGGCATGACGCGACTGGACCGCACCGACGCCCGACTACTCCTTGCGCTGTGCGACGCACCCCGCGCCACCGGGGTGCAGTTGGCGGCCAAGCTCAACCTCGCCCGGAACACCGTGCAAGCGCGGCTGTCCCGTTGGGATCAGGACAAGGTGCTCGCTCCGATCGACCGCTGTGTGTCGCCGCGCGACCTCGGGTATCCGCTGAAGGCGTTCATCACCGTGGTGGTCGATCAGCATCAACTCGAGGACGTCATCGCCGCATTGGAGACCGTCACCCAGGTCACCCAGGTGACCGGGCTCTCCGGCGCGGCCGACCTGCTGGTCGGTGTGGTGGCGACCGACGCCGACGATCTGTATCGCGTCGCTGGACTGGTTCTCGCGGTCCCCGGGGTCGAACGCACGACGATGTCGGTGGCCATGCACGAGGTCGTCGCGTACCGGACCCGACCGCTGCTGGAGCAGCTGGCACGCGGCACTGAAACCCAGTGAACTACCCGCCGCCGGAATTGCATTCCGCGCGGTCCGCAGTCGGGATTTTGCGCGTGGAATGCAATTCCGGCGGCGAGTGGAGCGGGCCTACAGTCGCGCGAAGCAGGGGTTGCCGTCCCCTCGGGGAATCGAGGCGTTCTGACTGGAGAACGTGCCGACGACCCCGGTGTCGGTCACCTCGACGCTGTCGGCGTGGATGCCGAGGGGGTAGTTGTCGTTCAGCTTCTTGGTGAGGTAGTCGAGCGCGGTCTGCACCGTGGCCGTCAGGAAAGGACCGTTGACGTCGAGTACCTCGAGGTTGAGATCACCTTCCGTGACAACGGGTTTGGCCGTGATGCGAGAGCTTCCTGCCTCCAGAACCAGGGTGCCCGCGGCGGGGTCGGTGGTGACACCGGTGACCAGACTCCCCACCCCGGGCAGGCTCTCGGCCACGGTGTCCTTGATGCCTGACGATTTCCAGGTGAGCGTCGCGTCCAACGATCCGATGGTGCCCTGGGAGTCGCTGCTGTCCTGCAACCGCACGTCTTCGAGGGTGACGTCGGCCGTCATGCCCCTGGCGGACTGGACCCGGTCCCCCGCCGTCTGCACCGAGATGTTCGTATAGTGCCCGGTGATGTGCTGCCACAAAAACGGCGGGGTCACCCCATAGGAGATCGTCGCGCCGTCTTCCACGACGCATTCGGCAACGCCGACGAGGACGTCGGCTGCGCGGTGTCGCGCGTACACCTCAAGCGCCTGCGAGCCCGCCGGCGAGCAGGGCGACGACGACGATCGCGAACAGCACGACCGTCTGCCGGTTCAGGAACCCCGCGCCGCCCCGCTGGTGGTCGGGCTCCTTCGGGGCGGATACCGGCCCCGGCGGTAGTGGTCGCTGTGGCGGTGGTGGCTGGGTTCGCGGCGGGCCGGCGGCAGGCGGACGGGCAGGCGGTGGGGGACGCCGAAACTGCTCAGTGGGCACCACATCAGGGGGTCGTGCGCGGATCTGTTCGGTGGGTGAGTCCGGCCGGCCGGGACGCGGCAGCCGATGAGTCGCCGGATCGGGCGGCGGAGTCCCCCGGCCGCGCCAGCCGGGCTGCCCTGGGCGTTGCGGCGGGTTCGTCACCTTCGCGATTCTGCCTCATCGACAGTCGTCATCGGATGCTTGCGGACGACAAACGATCTGCGCACCGCCGCTGGGCCTACGCCGCTGAACCCGGCCGGCCCGGGGTGTCGATGTCGGGTAGCGGCAGCTGACAGATCCGGTGCGCCTCGTCGGCGGGCATGCCTAGCACCGTGAGAACGTGCTCGGTGACCTTGTCTGCGGCAGCGGCGACGTCACGATCCGGCTCGTCGTGGAGAAGTTGACCGAGACCGAGAAGCGACCCGCCTACGACGGCCAACGCCAGGTTGAGGTCGTCCACGTGGAATCGGCCCGCGGCGATGGCGGCGGCGATATCGCGCCGCGCTCGCGGCGCGACGCCACGGTCTGACGACAGCAGCGTCAGCCCGCTCGACAGCATCACCCGGCTCTCCTGCGGTCGCTGGCGGAACATCCGACCGGTCAGGCGGAAACTGCGTGCGAACGTCTCGGCCGGGTCTTGCAGCGACGTGAGTTCGTCGAGCATGGCACCGTGCATGTCCAGCACCTCGGTGAGTGCCGCTTCGAACAGTTCTTCCTTGCTGGCGAAGTGGTTGTAGAACGACCCCATGCCGACGTCGGCGGCCTGGGTGATCTCGAGGACCGGGACGTTGAGCTTGCCTGCCGCGATGAAGGACTGCGCCGCCGCGATCAATGCCGCACGCGTCCTCTGCTTGCGGCGCGCAAGGCGGTTCGGCGGGTCCGGCTGCGTCATGGGCACCGTCTCCTTCCAGCGGAACGACCCGATTGTAACCGACGTCCTCATTTCTGAGGATTTCGTCAGAAACTCTTGACTGAGGATGGCGGCGTATGTGACGATTTCGTCAGAAGACAAGGAGACAGTGATGAGCGACGCCACGGGCGCACATCAGGACCTGCACAGTGAGCAGGGAGCCATCAAAGGCGAGCACTCGGGGCGGTCCCGCAATCCGGTGATCAAGGTGGCGGACATCGCGTGGGTGGAGTTCGAAAAGCCAGACCTCTTGGCCGCTGAGGCGTTCGCGCAGGCATTCGGGTTCTCCACGGTGTTGCGCAGTGACGAGGAGTTGCGGTTGCGGGGATCCGACGCGGGCGCGCCGTGCCTGATCGTGCGTCGAGGAGCGCGGTCCAGATTCGCGGGGGTGGCTTTCGCCGCACAGGACAAGGCCGACGTGTTGCGATTGGCTGAAGCAACCGGCGTTGCGCCTCGGCCGCTGCCCGAGGGCATCGGCGGAATGTCGGTCGATCTCATCGACCCGAGCGGTATCCCCGTGCACGTCGTTGCGGGCACCCACTGCCTGGCTCCGCTCCCACCGCAGCTGCCTGGAATTCTGAACCTCGGTCATGATCTGTTGCGCACCAACGCAACCCAGCGCCCCCGACGAATCCCCGCGCGGGTGCAGCGGCTGGGCCATGTGGTGCTACAGAGCACCAAGTACACCGAGGCACTGAACTGGTACCTCGACCACCTCGGGATGATCGTCAGCGACTTCCTGTACTACCCGGGCCAGCGCGAGCTTGGACCGACGATGAGCTTCATCCGCTGCGACCGGGGTGACACCCCCACCGACCACCACACCCTCGCCCTGGCGCTCGGCCCGCGAAACCGCTACGTGCACTCCGCTTATCAAGTCAGTGACATGGACGCGATGGCTGCAGGCGGTGAGTACCTACGCGAACGCGGATACCGCCGGTCCTGGGGCATCGGGCGCCACCTCCAGGGCAGCCAGATCTTCGATTACTGGCGCGACCCCGACGGCTTCCTCGTCGAACACTTCGCCGACGGCGACATGTTCGACAACACCCTCGAACCCGGCTGGGCCGCCTTCACCGCATCCGGCCTCGCCCAGTGGGGACCGCCGGCCACGAAGGACTTCCTCGGTATCTCCCCGGGTCGCGAGGCGATCGAGGAAATGCGCTCGATGGTCAGCGCAGTACGCGATCACGACAACGAATTCAGCCTCAACCGCCTCCGCGGCCTGATGAAAGTAGCCTCCTCATGACCACCACCGTCCTCCGCACCGCCGATACCTGGTACGTCCAGACCGATACAGGCGCGGTGGAAATCGACACCACTGCATCCACCACCGGGGAACTGCTACGGGACCGGGCCGCCATCGACGCTGCGAAACGCGTCACCGACGCTGTCCCCCTCGAGACCCTGGACCTGGTATCCCCGGTGACCCCGCCGTGCCGGGTGGTAGCCCAGATGACGAACTTTGCGTCACACGTCAAGGATGCGGGCATGAATCCGGCGACGGTGCCATTGACGTTCTTCCGCAAGGCATCCGGATCGATCAACGGACCAACCGACGACATCGTGAAGCCCGAGCATGTCCGATTCCTGGACTACGAGGTCGAGATCGGTCTCGTCATCGGCCGGGAGCTACCCGTCGGCAGCACCCTTACCGAATCGGATCTCCCCGATTACATCGCAGGACTCGTCGTCACCAACGACGTGTCCGCTCGCGATGTCCAGCTGCCGAAAACTCAGTTCTACGAATCCAAGTCGTACCCGACGTTCACGCCCGTCGGGCCGGCTCTGGTGCTGCTGGACGCCGACGAGCTCAAGCGCTTCGGCGACCTACGCCTGCAGCTGCGCGTCAACGGCGAACCGCGCCAGGACGCGGTCGTCGGCGGCGACATGATCTATCCGCCGCTGCGCGCCCTACAGGAGCTGACGCGCTTCCAGCGACTCGACATCGGTGACCTGGTGCTCACCGGTACCCCGGTGGGGACGGCGCTCAGCGCGCCGCCCAAACCCATCGAGATCATCGGCGCGCTTCTGCCGCCGACATTGAAGTGGAAGGCGTTCTTCAGGAGCCAGTCGAAGAACAGCAAGTACCTGAAGCACGGTGACATCGTCGAGGCCAGCGTCGGCACCGATGACGCGGCGATCGACCTCGGGACCCAGCGTGCGGTGGTCAGGTACGCGTGAGCGTCCCGCACGTTCCCGTCGTCGTCCTTGGGGCGGGCCCCACCGGCGTCACCGTGGCTACGCTGTTGGCGCAGTACGGCGTCGACTGCCTGGTTCTCGACCGATGGACACAGGTGTACCCGCAACCGCGCGCCGTGCACCTGGACGACGAGATCTTCAGAATCGTCGCCCGCCTGGGTGTCGCCGACCGGTTCGCCGCGATGTCACGCCCCGCACTCGGACTTCGGCTGCTCGACGGTTCCATGAACGTGCTCGCCGAGTTCAGTCGCGCTACCGCTGTGAGCCGCAACGGGTTTCCACAGGCCAACATGTTCGACCAACCGGAGTTCGAAGAGCTTCTGCGCGCCAACCTCAGGGATTACCCACGCGCGGAGTTGCGAGGAAACGTCGAGGTCACCAACCTCAGCGACGGGAGCTCGGACCGAATCCGCGTCACCTACTCCGACCGCTCCAACGGCACCGAATCCACAGTCGAGGCCGACTATGTACTCGGATGCGACGGAGCCAACAGCATCGCGCGCCGCTGGATCGAATCCAGCATGGACGACCTCGGATTCGAACAGCGCTGGCTGGTTGTGGACGTCGCGACATCGGCCGATCTCGACCAGTGGGAGGGCGTTCATCAGGTGTGTGACCCGCACCGCGCAGCCACCTACATGCGCATCGGCGAGTCCCGCTACCGGTGGGAGTTCCAGCTTCTTGATTCCGAGACCGCCGGGGACTACGCCGACCTCGACGCACTCGCCCCGTTGCTTCGCCCCTGGGTCGGCCGGGTATCCGCTGATGCGTTGACCCTGATGCGGGTCACCGAATACACATTCCGCGCGCAACTGGCCGACCGCTGGCGTCGAGGCCGTGTCTTCCTGCTCGGCGACGCCGCGCATCTCACCCCACCCTTCATCGGCCAGGGCATGGGGGCAGGCATCCGCGACGCCATGAACCTGGCTTGGAAGCTGTCGGGTGTGCTCGCCGGCACCCTGTCGTCCGACGTTCTGGACACCTACGAGCAGGAACGAAAGCCCCATGCCCGGAAGATGATCCGGCTCGCCCTCGGCGTCGGACGTTGCATGACCTCAGGCGGCGATGTCGGCAACCTGATACGTCGCGTGGTCTTGCCGACGCTGCACCGGCTACCGGGAGTCAACGCCAGAGTCCTGGACGGGGAGACCCCGCCGTTGCCTCGCTCAGCCCTGGTACGCAAGTCCCGCGCCCCGCGACAGATCGCGGGCAAGCTGTGCCCTAATCCGTTGATCACCGGGGGGACTCGGCTCGATTCCGCACTGGGAAGCGGCTTTTCGGTCATCACCGTCAACACCCCCAGTCCAGGAGAACGAGCCTGGATCGAGCAGCGCGGAGCGGTGCTGCACCTGGCCGCTGCGGATTCCGAACTGGGACAGTGGCTGCGCCGCGGCCGTGCACACGCCGCGCTCGTCCGCCCCGATAGGACCGTCATGAAAGCAGACAAAGGTCTCGGGGCTCTGTGTGGGGCCCTGCCCCTTTCCGCCACGCCGCAGCCGGCATCCCTCGGAGCCCCATCAACGCCGAGCAGGGTGGGCGCCGATGAGCGACGACCTTGAGCGCATGGGCTTCGCTGCGACTGCATGTGGCCTGACATTGCAGCTGGCTGGAAGCGGCACGGCGCGGACACCGCCATAGGTGCGGCTGCCAGCGTCCATGACAGCCGGGCCTGGGCTGGAGCAGAGTGATCTGCAGCAGCGGCCACGATACCCAGGAGGATCACCGTGACGACGTCCAGCACGCGCAGCAACCACACCACCTCACTGTTCGACGGCGAGATCGTGGAGGAGTCCGACCTCGGCTCGATGCGCCGAATCACCGCGGACAACCTGCCGATCCTGAAGGGTCTGTCGATCAAGCGGGTGCTGCTCAACCCGGGCGCGATGCGCACGCCGCACTGGCACGCCAACGCCAACGAGCTCACCTACTGCGTGTCGGGGACTGCCCTGGTCTCGATCCTCGACGACGGCAGCAAGTTCTCCACCTTCATCGTCACCGCGGGGCAGATGTTCCACGCCAACTCCGGCTCCCTGCACCACATCGAGAACATCGGCGAGGACGTCGCCGAGTTCATCATCGCCTTCCGCAGCGAACGCCCCGAGGACTTCGGATTCGGTGCCACCCTGGGTGCCTTCTCCGACGCCGTGCTGGGCAACACCTACGACCTGCCGGCCTCCGATTTCGCCAAGATCCACCGCAGCACCGTCGACCACAAGCTGGCCGCCCGCGTCGGCGACCCGGTGATACCTGCATCGGCGTATTTCAGCGATCCGCACAAGTTCGACGTCGAAGGCCAAGAGCCGCCGCTGAACTACGCGACGGGCAATGCACGCTTCGCCAGAGACCAGTATTGGCCCGCCCTGAAGGACATCTCGATGTACTCGCTGCGCGTCACCGAGGTCGGGATGCGCGAACCGCACTGGCACCCCGTCACCGCCGAGATGGGCTACGTCCAGCACGGCGACGCGCGCATGACCGTCATGAATCCCGACGGCACCCTGGACACGTGGACGATGACCACCGGCGACGTGTACTTCATTCCGCGGGCCTACCCGCACCACATCGAGAACATCGGCGCCGACGACTGGCACTTCCTGATCTTCTTCGACCAACCCTTCCCCGCCGACATCGGCTACCGCGCCTCGGCCAGTGCCTACTCCCGCGAGGTGCTCGCCGCAGCGTTCAACACCCACATCGGCGACCTGCCGACCTTCCCGTTCACCCCGGCCGATCCGCTGATCGTCAGCCGCGTCAACCCCGTCGACTGAGGCGCCCTCGCGAAACTGAGCTTGTGCTCGATGATTCGGCGAAATGTCGCCCATAAGTTCAGTTTCGGCGCGCAGTCACCAATTGCTCGGCGCGTAGTCCTTCAGGAAGCAGCCGTGCAGGTCGTCGCCGGCCTCCCCGCGGACGATCGGGTCATAAACCCGGGCAGCACCGTCGGCGAGGTCGAGCGGGGCGTGGAAACCCTCCTCGGCAAGTCGCAGCTTCGTCGGGTGTGGCCGCTCGTCGGTAATCCAGCCGGTGTCGACGGCGGTCATGAGGATGCCGTCCTGTTCCAGCATCTCGGCGGCGCTGGTGCGGGTCAGCATGTTCAACGCGGCCTTGGCCATGTTGGTGTGCGGGTGCCCCGGGCCTTTGTATGCGCGACTGAACTGGCCCTCCATCGCCGACACGTTGACCACGTAGGTGCGGCGGGCCGATGAGGCGGCCATCGCCGGGCGCAGCCGGCTCACGAGGATGAACGGCGCGGTCTGGTTGCACAGCTGAACCTCCAGCAGCTCCATCGCGTCGACCTCGTGAACCCGTTGGGTCCAACTGTTCACCGAGGCGGTGTCGGGCAGCAGCCCACCGGCGTCGATGGCGGTGCCTGCGGCGATCCGGTCTGGGGACGCGCTTCGGGCGGTGAGCGCAAGCTCGGTCACCGCCGGGCTGGAGCGATGCGACTCGGGGAATGCCGGCGCGTGCGGGGTGTGGTGCGAGGCGAGGCTGCCCGCGAGCGCCGCCGGATGCGCATCGCTGACGCGATCGAAGGTGACCACGTCCACGAGCTCGGGCGGCGGGGTCCGCTCCGCCTCGACGAGCGCTGCGTAAGAGCCAGGGGCTCGGCGAACGGTCTGGGCGGCGTTGTTGATCAGGATGTCGAGTGGGCCCTGAGCGGCCACGGTGTCAGCGAGCGCGACGACCTGAGCGGGGTCGCGCAGGTCGATGCCCACGATGCGGAGCCGGTGCAGCCAGTCGGCGCTGTCGGACATCGCGGCGAAGCGGCGCACCGCGTCGTTCGGAAAGCGGGTGGTGATGGTCGTCTGGGCGCCGTCGCGGAGCAATCGCAGCGCGATGTACATGCCGATCTTCGCCCTGCCACCGGTGAGCAGGGCCCTTCGCCCGGTGAGGTCGGTGCGGGCGTCGCGCTTGGCGCGGTTGAGCGCGGCGCACTCCGGGCAGAGTTGGTGGTAGAACGCGTCGACCACGGTGTAGTGGTTCTTGCACGTGTAGCAGGCGCGCGACCGCAGCAGTGTGCCCGCACTCGCCCCGACCGCGGTGGACACCAATGGCAGACCGGCCGTCTCGTCATCGATGCGGCCGGGCGCACCGGTCGCGGTGGCGGCGATGACGGAACGGTCCGCCGCCGCCACCGATTCGCGCTTGGCGTGACGGCGGGCCTTCTTCACCGACTTGAAGATGCCCGCCGTGGCCCGACGCACAGCGACGGCATCGGGGTGCTCGGGCGGCAGCGACCCGATGTCGGCCAGCACCTGCAGACACGTGCTGAGTTTGTCCGGGTCGATAGCGGTCACGTGGGAAGAGTACGGCCCCACATCGATTCCGGCGTCACGACGCAGGAACTCCGGTGCGGTCAGCGCTGGAGAAAGTCGTACACCGGCAGCTCGAGTCCCTCACCCTCCGAGCTGACGTCGAGGCGGTCGGCGACGAACGCGACGTAGACGAAGACGCCGGTGACGAGTTTGACGTAGGGCCGGTCGGGGCTCATCACGCGGACCCGCGATGATTGCGTCAAACACCAATTCGTAACGGTTGGCCGAAATCGCCATTTCAACAGTCGATTTCGCTGCCGTCCCCGGTCCCCGCGATCAAGAGCGGAGTTCGCTTCCGACCCGGTGTGCTCAGCTAACCCAAGTAGGTCGCGCGCCATGGTATCTGCCGTCATAGCGAGCCTTATGGCGTTGAGCGTTCCTTGAGCGTTTTCGAGGCGTTCGACCGCGGGACATGATCGGGCTGCTAACTCGTCCGATCGGTACGTCGGCTCAGCATCGATCACGTGCCGAAATGCGCACCGCGACAATGCCTGCCGTCCATGGCACCGTCGCCGAACCGGGTAATGGCACCGATCGGTAAGAGAGGAGGTGCTGTACGTCTCGGTACTCGCACTGACAATGCGCCCGACCGGGTGTCGAACGCGCGGCACCACGGTCGGTGTCGGCTGCGACGGTGTCCAGGTCACTCCACTGGCGACCCACGTATGCGATCGCTGGAACCGTGCTTTTCGTCGACTGGGCCAACATCTCGACTTCTCGTCGAGACTGAGCACTTGCGCCCCATACGGATTGCGGCTTCGTCGGCGTCACTCGGTGCGACCATGGTTGCAGCCGATGGAAGGAGAACAGGTGGATCTGGCGAGCTGGACGTTGGGCCTGTCACTTATCGTGTGATCATCGCGATCCACCCCATCGGGGTGGTGATAATGGCGTTCGGTCTCGAAACGAGGATTCGGGTCGAAATCGCATCATCCGTAGAAGCATCGCCGTCTTCCAGCTCGGCGTCATCTCCGGCTTCCCGTCCACGTTGCGCACGAGGTTGCCAAGCGGGGCTGGTCTTGGCGAATACCGAGAAATCCTTCGCACTGGCGACGAGACTCATGTGTGCTGCGGCGACCGTAGCCATGCCGACAGTTGCAGTTCGCTGCGAAATCGATTAGCGGCTCTACGCGAACCGCGAACCGCGACTGCCCACCGGCGAAGCCGGACCGGGTCGGCTACCCCACCACGTGGCGAACCCGAGCGGAACCCCACCCCGCCAACACCCCATCCGCGCACGACGGGCCGACACCCACACCTCACCAGCTGCCAGCCGGGAATCGACGCGCGCAGGATCGACCTCTACGGTGACCATCAGTGCCTCCGCACTGACGCACGGTGCCCCCGAGATGCCGTGGTGCAATTCAACCCGCCATATTAATTCCAGTACTGCAGCCACTCGACCGTCGCGAAGACCGTCAACGACGCGGCGTAGACGATCACGGCTACTACGGCACCGCGCAGGCTGATTCGCAGATCGGCGCCGTCGACTGGGTCTAGCCAGCGGTGGCACCAGGACGCCACCGTGGGCATCAACCACCACTGCATTAAAGCCACGCTGGCGACTTGGCTGAGCCAAACTGACAGCCACGGTTGCGCGCCCAACTTGCCGATCACCGGTGCCACGAACTTCGACTGCAGCATCACCATGGGGTAGAGCACCATCAGTAGGAGCATCGCCGTTTTCCAGCTGGGCGTCATCTCCGTCTTCCCATCCACGTTGCGCACGGTGGTGCCGAATGGGGTCGTCGTGGCGAATACCGAGAAATCCTTCGTAAGATGCGACCGCACCGGCGGCAAGACTTCCGTGCGCTGCGGCGATCGCAGCCATGCCGACAGTTGGGGTTCGGTGCGAAACAGGATTATCGACATCCATTTTCCCAAGACACCCGGTGGGAAGACAGCTGTGCCCTCATAGCCGGAGAATTGGGAGGCGGCCACCGTCAACCTGATATGGGCAGCCTGGAAGTTAGCCTCCATCCCGCCGGACACGCTGGAGGACACGATCGCCACTCCGGTGGGCATCACCGCGCCTTCGATGATCACCAAATCCGAAGAAAGCCGCACAAACCCCCGTGCCGCACCGCTGCGCACCAAGTGCTTCCACGTCGCACCGTCGAGCCAACGGTGGAGCAAATCCTCGGATTCGAAGGTCACCGCGACCGCCCAGTCCAGCGGTGCGTCGCGACGAATAGAGACAGAGAACGCGACGAATCCTCGTGCGACCTTCGCAGCGGATCGCACATCACATACCCAATCGTCGAAAACTTCGGGGTCAACGAGAGGATCGAAAATCGTGACGGCCATTGCATTCATCGCGAGCCACCTCGACCTCGCCGAGTTGCCGGCCACCGCCGGACTTGCATCGCCACCACACTTGCCATTCGCTTCTCCTTGAAGCATCCCGGGCCTATTCTCTCGGGATTCGGTGAGTCGGCCGGTTGGCCCGTCGGGCGTTATTCCACCATCAGTCGCGGTGGGACAGCCTCAGCCAGTACGCCTGAATCACCGCGAAAATGAACGCAGTGCTGACGCCGAACAGGAGGCGCCGTTCACCGCCTCCAACGCGCCCAGCATCTGCCACCGGGATGGCAACACGAGCCCCAGAATTTAGAATGTGGTCATCGTCCCGCGGGACTAGACCGACGCATCCGTGAACGAGTCGAACCCGCCGAGCCAGCTGTGCCGACACCCAGAGCACCCCCTTCCAGCCCGTGAAGAGCGGCCAATGTCAGCGCGACCGCTCCGACTTGGCCGATCACGATCGGAGTCGCCCGCCGGGGATCGCCCTGGTGGTTGGCGACCTCGTCCCGGATCCTCTTTTCTAGCCCGAACAGCTCATCATCATCGTCACCACCGCCGTCGTTCGCATCGCGATGGTCAGCACGAGCGACAGACCCAACGCCCAGCTCGCGACATCCACCTGTCAGCCTTCCATCGGCTGCACCTATGGTCGCACCGATTGACGTCGGCGAAGCCGCGGTAGTTGCAGGCTCAACAAGCAACCAACGTGGCACTGAATTGTCCGGTTCGTAAGTGCCGTCAGGAGCCAATTCTGCGGCTATGCTTTCGTGCATCTGAGTGCCCGTGCCGGTTCTGCAGCGGCTAGCGAATAAGGGGATTCGACCATGACTGTCCGCGGAAAGCGATTAGCGACGGCCAGCATCGCGCTGGTCAGCGCCAGTGCGATCGCGATCGCACCAGCGATTCAGGCTCCGCCGCGGGCTGCGGTCCCGGTGGTTCATCTCGCGGCGGCGACTTCTCCGAAACGGGTGTGGCCGCTGGCACAGCAATCGAATCTGGCACAGCAATCCAATGCCCTCGGGGCGTTGTTCCGCCTGGACCTGGACAGGTTCGTCATCCCGCCGAGCGCGGGTCAGTCATTCCCCACGCTGCCAGAGGTTCCTGGGCCGTCCCCCGCGCCCAACGCCGTCGAATTCGAAGACGCCATCATCAACACCTACCACGCCATCGAGCCTTGGGTGCGGTACGGGTTCGAAGTGGCCACCTATGCAGCCGGCTGGATTCCGTGGGTGGGCTGGCTCTCGCCTCAGATCATGATCTTCTACAACTTCGGGGAACGCATCGTCGAAAGCCTAGTGGTCAATTCCGCCAACTGGCTCTGGGGCCCGCTGCCCTTTGGCGAGGGCTTGGGGAACATCGCCGAGGACAGCTGGGATGCGCTCGTCCAGTTGGGAATTGACCAGTGGAACTTCTGGCTGCCACCGTTGCCGCCGTTGCCGCCGTTACCGTTCGGTGTCCAGGAGGCGCAGATACAGCTGGAAGCCGCTGAGACTCTGGCGCCTGCGGAGCAGTCGGTGGTGTCGCCGCCGGTAAAGCCGCATCCGTTGCGCGATGCACTCGCTGTGCTTCACCGCTTTCTTGCGGGTCCTGAGCCGGCCGCACCGCAGGAGATCGACCCCCAACAGGAAATCGACCTGCACGAAGACGTCGACTTGCAAGAAGACGTCGACCTGCAAGAAGACGTCGAACCTGCAAGAAACGGTCGGCCAGCACGTCGACGAACCCGCTCTTGTCGACGTGCAGCGCGTGGTTGTTCCCGCAACGATCGGGGTCGACCTGCAAGTTCAAAGCAGGTCTTCAGCAGACCGCCACCACGCCGCGGAATCCGAATGAGACGAAGACGCAGCCGCCGGCCGGCACGCCCAATCTGTCCGACGCGACGTCCGGTATCACAGGCGCGCCGCTGACGCCCCTAGGAAGGCCGAAGCTGTTCGGCAAGAGGCCGAAGCCGGCCGCCGAGACTTCAAACCCGTCACCCCGACGGTCGAACGAGTCTGTCGAGGCAGCGAACTCCCCGGTCGAGACTTCGCATGAGAGCGTCGGGACACCCAACCCGCGCAAAAACCGCGTCAACGGACCCAACAAGCACCGCTTGACCGGTTCCAAGAGCGGCGGCACGGCGAGCTCGCCAGGCGCCGCGTAGTCCGCTGGGCCCTGAACGACCTGGCCGGGCTTGCGCGGCCCTGATGCCTCGGCACCGACGGTCTGGGTCACCCCCTCACTCCGATCCATCTGCGCTGGTGATTAGTGATGAGGATCGGGCGACGTTGGTGTCGTGGACGCGGTCCTCGACGATGCCTGCCGGCCATGTTGAGCGGGCTCGGATCGTGTTGGCCGTCGCTGGCGGGGCGGGGACCTCGGGAGCGGCCCGGATGGTCGGGGTGTCGCGGCCCACGGTGATCAAGTGGCGGGATCGCTTCGCCGTCAATGGGATCGACGGCCTTGATGACGATCCGCGGTCGGGTCGGCCCAAGACCATCGACGATGCCGCGATCATCACCGCGACGCTGGAACCGCCACCGCAATCGCTGGCGGTCACGCACTGGTCGAGTCGACTGTTGGCCGGCCAGCTGGGCATCGGGGATTGCCACCGTGGCCCGGGCTTGGCGCCGCTATGGGGTCAAACCGTGGCGGCGAGAGAAGTTCAAATTCTCCACCGATCCCGAGTTGGAGGCCACGGTCCGCGATGTGATCGGCTTGTATCTGAACCTGCCCGAGAAGGCGACCCATGACTATCAACGCAACGGCACCGCCGCACTGTTCGCCGCGTTGGAGGTGGCGACCGGCAAGTTAACCGACCGCTGCTACGGGCGGCACGGCAAAGCTGAGTTCCTGGACTTCCTCGAGAATGTCGCGCGGGCCTACCCGCGGCGACAGCTGCATGTGGTGTGCGACAACTACCACACCCACAAACACGCCGATATCACCACATGGCTGGACAAAAATCCGCGCGTGACACAGCATTTCACGCCGACATCAGGATCCTGGCTGAACATGGTCGAAGTTTTCTTCTCGATCATCACCCGCCAGGCCATCCGTCGCGGCTCCTTCGACATCGTCAAAGAGCTCACGGCAGCTATCGCCGCGTTCATTCAAGGCTGGAATAAGCGCTGCCGCCCCTTCATCTGGACCAAGGGCCCCGACGAAATTCGGCCCCACACCCGTAACCAATCATCAGACGCGGAACACTCGATGATGAAACGTGCAGGGTCTCAAACTCGCTGACCAATTCTCAACTGAAATGTCCAACGCATGTCCAATTTGACATGCGCGCGAGACGAATTCGGTAGTCAAGAAATTCGAGACCTGTGGCGTCTTTGCTCCGCAGGCCAACCCTGCGCCGGTAATTCTGTTGTCGCGGTTGGCCGATCACCGCAAGGCCAGGGTAACGGGTTGGTCCGACGGTCGTCTGACCTGCCAGCGTTGAGTTGTTGGAGGCAGATTGACATACCCGGGCTAGCGAACCCGTACGAGTACCTTGCCTGCGGCTAATCGTCCCTCGATGGTTCGAATAGCTGTGGAAGTCTGCTCCAACGAGAACTGTTGACCGATCACGGGTTTGAGGGCCCCCGACTTCAGGAAGGGTAGTAGATCGTCCCATTGCCGTCGAGGCATTTCGGGTTCGTGGTTCCATAGCTCTCTGGTGCCGGCACCTATAACGGTCGTATTGGTCAGCAGTAGCCGGCTGGTCTTCGCTGTAGGAATCTGCCCACCGGTGAAGCCGACGACGAGCAACCGACCTTCTCGCGCGAGCGAGCGTAGGGAGTCGGTGAATCGTTCTCCGCCAACAGGATCGACGACCACGTCGACACCGCGACCCTCCGTCAGCTCTCGCACCTTGGCCAGAAAGCCATCCGCAAGCACAACGTGGTGAGCACCGGCGGCTTCTGCGACGGTGGCCTTCTCCGTTGATGACACCACGGCGATCACCTTTGCGCCGAGGGCTGCGGCCATGTTGCACGACGCGCTGCCAACACCGCCGCCGGCGCCCTGTACAAGCACAGTTTCACCTCGCTGCAGGTTCGCACGGCGTACCAGCGCAAAGTGTGCGGTGAGATAGTTCAGGGGTAGTGCGGCAGCGGCATCGGACGACACCGACTCCGGCAACGGAAAGACGTAGTTGGTATCTACGGCGACCGACTCGGCCACCCCGCCGCCGAAGGGCATCGCGGCTACGCGTTCTCCGGCGCGGAAACTTCCAGAGGCTGCGCGAACCACACCAGAGATCTCCCAACCAGGTGTGAACGGCAGCTCTGGGCGCACTTGGTACTCGCCCCGGGTTTGGAGGACGTCTGGAAAGCTGATGCCCGCATACTCCACGTCGATCAAGACCTGTGCTGGGCCGGGAGTCGGGGTAGGCACCTCGCGAACCACGACGCCGTCGGGTCCTATCAAGTCGGTCACAACGGCTGCGCGCATGGCGATGCTCCTAGCTTTTCTCTGCCTGCTGAGGTGTCGAGGCAACGTGGTGAGAGCCCCGTTCCAATGACAACGTAAGCAGTTCGGGTGGTCTACGGCTTTATTCGGCTGAACTAACGTCTGTGGCAGATGAGGTCAGGAATAGGCCAATGGCCGCGGGTCAGGGCGCAGGCGTGGCGCAGCGGCGAATTCTGTGCTCGCCGATGGACAGCGTCCAAGGCCGAACCGACCTCTCCTTGATGACGCCCCGGGCTTTGAAGGGGTCATTGTCGGCAAGCTCTTCCACGCGTGCTGCGGACGCGACGTCGAAAATCAGAAGGCCGCTGGCTGGCCCCGGCTCACCGAGGGGGCCAGCCAGGACGAGCTCGCCAGATTCGGCGAGCGTACGTAGGTACGCTTGATGCTCTGGCCGGCTTTTCGTCACGAGGTCGGCGTCGTCGGTATACCGGTAGGTGAGAGCGAATAACGGCATGGGCGAAGCTCCTTCAGCACGTCAGATGATTGGCCGTGGTGCTCGTCCTACCGGTCGGAAGGACGAGCAACAACGTCACACAGAGACGGCGGGTTTCTCGACGTCGGCGCCCAGGGTGACCGCGAGCGCGGTGCAGTCGAGCGCGCCAGCGCCCGCGGCTGACGCGTCGGCGAACAGTTTGACCGCGGCCGCGGCGGTGTCCAGCCGAACGTCGAACTCTTCTGCTGTGGCCGTGGCCAGGCGCAGGTCCTTGTGAATCAGGTCGATCATGAAACCGGGCTCGTATCCGTGGGAGCTGCGTGAGGTCTCGACTACACCTGGGAGCGGGAACCAGTTGCGGAACACCCAGCTGTCGCCGGAGGACCGTGTGACGATGTTGAAGTACACCTGCGGGTCGAGGCCGAGTCGTTGTGCGAGCACTGAGACCTCGCACGCGGTGGCCATTCCAACAGCCATGATCGCGTTGTTGACGACCTTCATCGCCTGGCCGTCGCCGCTGGGCCCGACGTGCACGATGTAGGTGCCGACAGACTTGAGCAACGGCTCTGCGGCCGCGACGTGGTCGATGTCGCCGCCGAGCATCAGGGTGAGGCTCCCGTCCTCGGCTCCCTCCACGCCGCCGGAGACAGGGGCATCGACGAATCCGACGCCGAGGTTCTTGGCTTCCGCCGCGAGAGAGCGAGCCGTGTCGATCCCGATTGTCGAGCAGTCAACTACCACCGTGCCTTTGGGCATGTTGGCGAATGCGCCGTCCGGGCCGGTGACGACCTGCTCGACAACTTTGGCCGATTGCAGCATGGTGAACACCGCGTCGGCGTCTCGTACGGCGTCGGCGATGGATTCGGCGATCTCGACGCCGTTGGACTGTGCGGCTTTACGCGCCGTCGCGGAGATGTCGTAGCCGCGGACGGTGTGTCCGGCTTGCACCATGTTGCGCGACATCGGGACACCCATGTGGCCGAGGCCAATCCAGGCGATCTTGCTCATCAGTTACTCCTTCAAAAGGGCCGGGTGCAACGCGCACATCCGGGCTCAACGCTGGTACGGTCGTCACCCAGTCTTGGCGGCGGGCCATCGAGGGTCAACGGCCACAATCGCGCCGCCGTGGTGCAAATCTGCATTGTCCTCGCGATCAAGGACGTGCAGCAGCGGTAGCAGCGTGCTACTTGGTTCCGCGTCTCGGCCGCGATAACGGCGATCGTCTGCAATGGGGCCGGATCTGACTTGTGCGCCACGGTGCCCGATCATTTGGGCTGTGCTGCAGCAGCTTTGAACCCAACAGATCCACGGATCAGCGGGCCGGTGCGGCGTTTCAGGTGGGCGGTAGTAGATCGGTTTGTCGGCGAGCGGCTTCGGCGTGGATCGCGTCGCGAACCGCGCGCACCGTCGGATTGGTGAGGCTTTCGCGGCGAGCGGCCAGCGAGAAGATGAGGTGGACGTCCACCTCCTTGGGAAGGAGCCGGACCAATTCAGGATGCTGGTTGGCCATGAAAGCCGGCAGAAGCCCGATCCCGCCGCCGGCGCGAGTGGCCTCGACGTGCGCAAAGATATTGGTGGACATGAAGGATGCGGTCGCTCCAGGCAGATGCCGTTCAAGATCGAGGTCGCCGACCTGAAGCAGCGAGTCGACGAAGAAGATAATGGGGTGGTCGCGAACCTCGTCGACCGACGAGGGCGCACCGTACTGTTCTAAGTACTCCGTGGTTGCGTAGATCCCCATCGAGTAGGTGCAGATGGTTTCAGAGACCAAGCGGCTGTTGACGGTTGCACCGACGGCGATCGCTACATCGAATCCCGACTGTTGAAGATTCATCTGCCTTGTGGCAGTGAGGAGTTCGATGGACAGGTCCTTGTGTCGCATTCTGAGACGAGCTAACGCGGGCGCGACGATCAGCGTGCCGAAGCCATCGGGAGCAGTGACTCGGACCCTGCCTCTTAGCGTGCTACCCGAGTCCCCGACCGCAGCATCCACAGCTTCCTGCAGGGTCTCCTCGATCGCGCGGGCACGGTCGGCGACGGTTCGACCGATGTCGGTGAGCTCCCAGCCCACCGCACCCCGCTCGATCAGCCGCACGCCGAGGGTCTTCTCCAGGGCATGTATGCGCCGCGAGACCGTCGTGTGGTCGACTCCCAGGTCCAGGGCGGCAGACCGGCGGGTACCGGTTCGTGCGATCGCGCTGAGGTAGCGAAAGTCGTCGGCCCGGACTTGGCGCAGATCGACTGCGCGCTTGGCGTCAGATACCGCCGGTGCCGTGCTGGGGCGCCCCGGGCTCGACGATGTTCCGTTGCCGGTCATGTGGGCGCACTCTAATGCCACCGGTGGTTTCTGGTGCAGATTTGCACAACGGGCGCGTGAAGCTGGCCATTGACCGCGGCGATGCGCGGGCCGCATCGTGGAGTCATTCACCGAGGCAACAATCTCGTTCGTCGGTCCGACGTTGTCGGGTGGGAACGGTTTCGACTCCCTCGGTGATGGACAACGCGCCAACGCCACAAGCTACTAGTTTCGAGGAGTCTCGTCATGACCTCTGTGCAGATCAATCCAGACACCACCGGTATCCCCGAGGCCCGGGATTACCGGATGTTCGTCAACGGCGAGTGGGTCGAAGCTCTCGACGGACGGTGGACTGAGGTCACCACGCCCATCGTGCGGGGTCGTGTCATCGGCCGCGTACCCAGTGCCGATGTCGCCGATGTCGACAACGCGGTGGCCGCTGCTCGGGCGGCTTTTCCAGCGTGGCGATCCCAGCACTTCACCGCGCGCCAAAGGGCGCTTGGGCGCATCGCCGACGCCATCGAAGCACGGCTCGAGGATCTGGCGACCTTGACCGCGTTGGACACCGGTAACGCGATTCGCACGCAGGCCCGGCCCGAAGCTGCCACCTTGGCCAATTTGTTCCGGTATTTCGCCGGGATCGCCGGGGAAGCCAAGGGCGTGGTCCTGCCCGCGGGTGAGGACCAGTTGCAGTACACCCGTCTGGAGCCTCTGGGGGTTGTCGGCGCCATCCTGCCATGGAACTCGCCGCTGATGATCGCCGGCTTCAAGCTCCCCGCCGCGCTCGCGGCGGGCAACACCGTCGTGGTCAAAGCAGCCGAGGCCGCGCCTCTGAGCCTGCTGCTGCTGGCCGAAATCTGTGCCGAGCACCTACCACCCGGCGTGCTCAACGTCATCACCGGCCTCGGATCGGTGGCGGGCGAGCGTCTCGTCCAGCATCCCGGCGTGGACAAGGTGTCCTTCACCGGCTCGACTGAAGTCGGACGTCACGTGGCCCGCGAGGCGGGACACCGGCTGGCCCACGTGTCACTGGAACTCGGCGGCAAGAACCCCGCGATCGTGTTCCCCGACGCCGCCGACGACGACGACCTGATCGCCAACCTGCTGCTGTCATCACGGGTGCACCGACAGGGACAGAGCTGCACCGCCGGATCGAGACTGTTCCTGCACGAAGATATCTACGACGATGTGCTGCAACGCTTCGTTGCCACCCTCGACGCCCAGGTGGTCGGCAATCCTCTCGACGAGTCCAGCGATATCGGCGCGATCATCAATGAGCGGCAATTCGAGTCGGTGAACTCCTTCGTCCAGGAGGGGTTGTCCGCACCGGGTATCACGGTGGCGTTGGACGGATCACCGCAGGTGATCGGGCGCACCGACGGCTATTACATGGGTCCGACCGTCTTCGCCGGAGCCGACAACGGCTGGCGGCTATCCCGCGAAGAGATCTTCGGCCCCGTGGTGGTCGTCATCCCGTGGCGAGACGAGGCCGACGTCATCGCCATGGCGAACGATTCGCATTACGGTCTGGCCGCCTACGTGTGGACCCATGACATCGACCGCGCGCTGCGCACAGCGAACGAGCTGGAGACCGGCTGGGTCCAGGTCAACCAAGGCGGCGGCCAACTGGTGGGGCAGTCCTACGGCGGCTACAAGCAGAGCGGGATCGGCCGTGAGGCTTCCCTGGAGGGAATGATCGCGGGATTCACGCAGACCAAGCAGATCAATATCCGGATCCGAGGCCAGCGCTGAGTGTCGCACCTGTCCAACACCGTCGGCTGGGATCGCCCAAATAGGCGCCAGAGTCATCGCCACTGCCTCGACCCCAGATAAGCGCGACATCGCCACCGCGGTGGGAGCGGGCCTACTTCACCTTCCGCCCCGGCGAGCTGGCGTGGCGTGCAGAAGAGGTATTCGGCTGGGCTCGCGACGGCGTGATCCCGGTTCAGATTGCCGGCAGGTACCCGCTGGCCGATGTTGCACACGCGCAGCAGGACCTCGCTTCGCGCTCTCTGGCCGGCAAGCTGCCAATCGACAGCGGCGATGATGCAACCAGCGCACTTCGCCGCCACGGGCATGGACGGTCCGCTGCGATCCTGTTGTGGCCCAACCTCTTCCAGCGGAGCGGGGTCGGGTCCCCATCGCCCGGGCGTTGATGTCGCGGCCGCGGCTGCTACTACTAGACGAACCCTGTACCCGCTGGGATCTCGCGGCCCGCGAAGGCTCCTGAACGCCCTGGTACATCTGCAGAACGACGTACCCGCCCTCTCGACGGTCATCGTCACCCGCCATCTGGAAGCGCCTGCCGCCCAGCACCACCCATGCTGGACTGCTCCGCCACGGTCGGATGCATGCGGCCGGATCGGTCGACGCCGTGATGAACTCAGAGAGCGTCAGCACAGCCGTTGATCACCCGGTGATCGTGCAGCGCGCCGGTGGCTGATGGTCTCCCCGGGCGAGCGACCCGGCCGCTGCTCCGCGGCTGCTGCGTCCTGCTTCGCCGCCCATCGCGCGGCGGACGGCATCGCCGACCAGGATGATTCACCCCGTACGCGCGGCCAAAATAGCGTGAACACAGGCGGCAGCAATTGATCAGCTTCGGATTGCGCCTGCACACGCCGCGCGCACCCGTCTACTCGGCTTGATGACCGCGCTGTTCCGCACGTCGTAGCTCGGGATCGCGCATTTGTAGTGATGTCCCTGCCTCCTAACGGATTCCCGACAAGGCCGAGGAGCTGTGTCCTCGGGGCCGGCCGTCTGCGGTGCATACAACTCCGCAACGACCACCCCCTCCGGCTCCCCCCTGAAGCGCGAAAGGCCCTGCTGGTCATGGACCAGCAGGGCCAGACGGTTCGTGTTCAGCGTCGAGCGGGGACAACGACCTCGGCGGCCGCCGTGCGGATGTTCTCGGTGATCCGCGCGTCCTCCTTGACAGCGTCGGCGGCGTCAACTGAGTGTAGTGACACGCCGTTGGTCTCGCGAGCACACAGCACGGCGACCGCGGTGACGACACAGGACACGGCCAGGTAGCAGGCGATGGGAATCGCGCTGTCGTACCTGTCCAGCAGCGCAACGGCAATGATGGGGGCAAGCGAACCCGCAACGATCGACGTCACTTGCGAGCCGAGGGACAGACCGGTGTAGCGCAGCCGGGTCGGGAACATCTCGGCCATCATCGCCGGCTGGGCCGCGTACATCAGGGCATGGCAGAGAAGGCCGATGACGATGGCGAGCAGCTGGAGGATGCTGTGGCCACTGGCCATCATCGGATAAGCGTAGAAACCCCAGAATCCGCCCAGGATCGCGCCGGTGAGGTAGATGGGCTTGCGACCGACGATGTCTGCCGCCCATCCGGCCACCGGGATGGCCGCGAAATGAACGGCGTGGGCGATGAGCATCCACAACAGGATCGTGGTGGTGGGGACGTTTGCGACGATCTTGAGGTAGGTGATGGTGAAGGTGGCGACCAGGTAGTACATGATGTTCTCACCGAAGCGCAGGCCCATCGCGGTGAGTACCCCACGGGGATAACGCTTTACGACGTCAAAAACACCGGGAGCCTGCTGGTGTTCAGCTTCAGCGTCGTGGCGGGCGGCCTCGAAGATCGGGGCATCGGAGACCTTGGTACGGACGTAGGAGCCGATGATCACGATCACTGCTGACAGCCAGAACCCGACTCGCCATCCCCAGCTGAGGAACGCGGCGTCGGACAGCGTCATCGTCAGTGCCAGCAAGACGACGGTCGCGAGCAGGTTCCCGCCTGGAACGCCGGCCTGGGGCCAGCTGGTCCAAAAACCACGGCGATTGTCGGGACTGTGTTCGGCAACCAGTAGGACCGCGCCGCCCCATTCGCCGCCGAGGGCGAATCCCTGCGCGAATCGCAGTAGGACCAGCAGAGCCGGCGCCCAGATACCGATCTGGCCATAGGTGGGTAGGCATCCCATGAGGAATGTAGCGCCGCCCACGACGATGAGGCTGACCTGGAGCAGCTTCTTTCGGCCGTACCGATCGCCGAAGTATCCGAACACAACGCCACCCACAGGGCGGGCGAAGAATCCGACGGCGTAGGTGATGAACGCAGACAGAATCGCGGTCAATTCACTGGTGCCGGGCGGGAAGAAGATCTTGCTGAAGACCAGAGTGGCGGCTGTTCCGTAGAGGAAGAATTCATACCACTCGACGATCGTGCCCGCCATCGAGGCGGCCACGACGCGTTTCAACTGTTGGTGCGCCTCTTTGGTTCGTTGTACAACTCCGATTTCACTCACGCGAATTCTCCTCCATGATCTGGGTTACAGGTCCTGCGCGAATGTGATGTGGCGCGCTGGGTCCCTGGAGTATTTGCGGAGGCCGGGCGGCGGAACAATGCCCAAAGACACCCCGGGGATGTGCAGAAACGCACCACATCTGGTCGCGATACTGCCGAGTCTCCAATTTCGCTGCGAGAAAACCGTTTCGACGCAGCGCACACCGCCTCGGCAGGGCACTCAGGGTGGGCGCAGAGGCGGTGCAAAAATGCGCCACCCTGGCGCCAACGTGACCATTGACCACGCAGCTGGAGACTCGCAGTCTTGTCCGTGACGGAACCAACAGATTCTGTTCGTCACCCACCGATAGCCCAAATTCATGCCAGGAGTCGCAATGTCTGTAATCACGTGGATCGGTCTCGGGAACATGGGCCTTCCCATGGCGACGCTGCTGGCCCAGGCCGGCCACAACGTTCGGGGAGTCGAGATCAACCCGTCGATCAGCACTGCTGCCGAAGCGGTGGGAATCACTGTCTACCCATCGGCCGCGCAGGCCGCCGCCGGCGCCGACGCGGTTGTCACGATGCTGCCCACCGGTGACCACGTGCGCGAAATGCTGCTCGGCCCAGAGGGATTGTTCGCGCAAGCGTCCGAGCACACCGTCTTCATCGATTCCTCGACCATCGGTGTGGAATGCGCCAAGGAACTGCACGCCGTGGCCGCAGCCGCCAACAGAAGGTTCGTCGACGCGCCGGTGTCGGGCGGTGTCGTCCGAGCTGCAGCCGGCACGTTGGTGTTCATGATCGGCGGATCCGACGAAGACTTCCGCGCGGCGTCGACGTTGGTCCGACCGTTGAGCAGCAGGATCGTGCACACCGGTGCTGCAGGCACCGGCCAAGCCGCCAAGATCGTCAACAATCTCATTCTGGCGGTCTGCCTCGCCGGAACCAGCGAGGGACTGCTCCTGGCCGAGCGCCTCGGTTTGGACGCCGGCGTCTTCTACGACATCGCCGTGAACTCCACCGCGGAGAACTTCGCACTACGCGACTGGTGCCCGGCCCCCGGGGTGGTGCCCACCGCGGCCAGCTCGCACGGTTACGCACCCGGATTCAGCGCCACGCTGCTGCTCAAAGACCTGACCCTGGCGTTGCAGGAGGGGCAAAACACCAGGACAGCCTTGGCCACTGCCCGCACCGTGCACTCCTTATACGCCACCCTTGTTGACGACGGCGGCGGCCAATACGACTGCACCGCACTGCTTCCCGCACTGCGCCAAGGACGGGACTCCGCGCACCCGATTGCCGCGGCCGCCGACGCTGCACGCTGATTCCGTGCCCAACCCAGCAGATCCTGACGTCACGACCGAGCCGCGGTCGCGGCTGTCAGCCTGACACCGGTCTGTCAGCGGCACTTGCCAGCCTCGGGACGGCGGTCGGGTCCGCCCGTCGGGCAGCGCGCGATCGGTGACGCGCAACAGGGGGTACCAATAGGGACGATGCGCTGCAATTGAAAGTGGACACGAAGGAAGAAATTCGCGCTGGCCCACGTGCCGTGATGCGTCATTCGAACACTGCCGAGACCTCGCCACGCATCAGTGTGCGGGCAGTGCGATACATCGATGCGCTGTGCGCGATGAATTGCTGACCGTCGTGCCTGACGTCGGCTTCGGCGGTGACGATGCCGGACGGGGTGCCGAGACGGACCGGGCAGCCGGACCCTGAACCGGCCAGACGCTGCGGGATGGACCCGGCGATCTGCGTGGCCGCGACCAGGCACAGACCTCCGATTCCGGGTACTGCCTGATGGACTTGTTCCATCGAGATCGTGCGGACGGCGATGTCGAACGAGCTCCGGGGTACTGAGTCCCCGCTGATCGTGTGGTAGTCGGAAGGTATACCGACGACGGCGATTTTCGGACTGGCCATAGCGACTTCAGTTGGCTCGGTTGCCATTCCCATCGCTATTGCTCCGGCGCGGCGCAGGTCATCCAGTGTGTCCATGACGTCGGCGTTGTTCGCCAGTTCGTCGATTGATTCTGTGCGGGTGCAGGCCGAGATCTTCGGCGAGCACGAACACCATGGGAACTGTGGCGTCTACGCAGGAGACGGTGACTTGTGATTAGGTACGCTTGAGGGTGGTTGTCGCGGAGCCGGTGGGCAGTAGAGCGCCTGTGGTGGACCACCCGGGGTCCAGGTAGTCCAGTCGAA
>CAVYTD010000024.1:0-259280 GCA_963771335.1 uncultured Actinomycetota bacterium
TTATCCGAAGGCCAGGGCCATGTCGGCCCCTGGGGTCAGGATGAGCGACTCGTCGGCCATGTCTGATTCCTCCGTTGATGTTGTTTGGTCGTCGGGGGCGATGACGGCTGGATCGATGCGCATTATCGCGTAGCCGGCGACGGCGCCGGCGCCGAAGCCGGGGGCGAAGATCCGGGTGGGTGTGCTGATCACGCCGTCGCGGACGGCGTCGTGGATGGCCAGTGGGATGCTGGCTGAGGAGGCGTTGCCGACTTGTTCGATGTTGAAGTACAGCTGGTCGGGGGTCAGGCCGGAGCTGGTGGCCAGGTCGGTGACCATGGTCTTGTTGGCTTGGTGCGGGATGATGAGTTCGACGCTGGCCAGCAGGGACTCGGCGGCGCCGTCGGGGTCGGGTAGGGCCCTGATGTCGTCGAGCATCTGGCGCAGGTAGCGTCCGGCGAGGGCTTTGACTTCGGGTCCGAAGACGGTGATGTTGTTGCCGAACGCGGGGTTGGGCCACAGGATCGAGTTGACCTGGCTGACCGGGCCGCTGGCGTAGGTTTGCATGTATTCGATGTCGGGGGGTGATCCCTGGGGGGCGACGCCGAGGATGATGGCGGCGGCGCCGTCGCCGAAGATCATCCGCGATGGCCGGACGTTGCCGATTTTGTCGGAGAACTTTTCCGCGCAGACCACCAGCACCGGTCGTTGGACCAGTTGCAGGACTCTGGTGGCTTCGGCCAGCCCGTAGCTCAGCCCGGCGCAGGCCGCGACCAGGTCGAACGAGCCGTGGGTCTGTTGAATGCCCAACTGGCCGCACAGCCAGGTCGCGATCGAGGGGATCAGCCGGGAGCTGGTGCAGGTGCACACGAACACCGCCCCGATCTGCTCGGGACCGACCTGGGCGTGGGCCATCGCTGCGCGGGCCGCGCGCAGGGAGAGTTCCTCGAGGCTGCCCGAGGTGTAGCGGCGCGCCTCGATGCCGGTTTTGTCGGCGATCTCCGCGGCCGACATCGGTGACCAGTTGTAGGCGCTGTTGCGGATCAGGTCCTCGTTGGTGCACACCAGATCGCCGTGCACCGCGGCGATGGCCTCGATGCGGGGCTGCACCGCGAAGTCGGTGCGGACGTTGAGGGCCGGGTACGGACGCACCGGCTCGTGCACCTCGGGGGAGGCGCTGTGGGCTTTCTTCGGAGGGTGTCCGGAGGCGATGCGCGACAGGAACTGTTGCACCTCGGCGTTGCGCGGATGAAACACCACCACGTAGTCGTCGTCGCGTAATTCGCCGACCGGGACCAGGTTGGCCTCGCCGCGATCCCAGGGGTACTGGTTGTGCAGCACCATCGACCAGCGGCGCAGCGCCTCCAGTTCGGCCACCTCCTCGTGGCAGTCGATGATCTCGGTGTAGCTGTACATCGGGAAGTCGGGGTCATAGCGGTTCAGCCGCAGCGTTTGATTACCCGGATCAGCGATCAGGTCGGCCACCGTGGGGATGACGGCCGACAGCTTGGTCGCGTGGTTGCGGCGATGGCCGAACACGTCGAACAGGATCTCGAACACGCTGTCCTCGACCTCGCCGTCCCACTGCGCGGGCAGATTCGGATAGGCCGACTGCACCGCGGACACCTTCGTGTCGCGGTCTTCCCACGGCGTCAGGATGGGCACGAACAGGTCGTCGCGGCGTCGCGGGACATCAGCCCACCGGGTGGGCCGCACGTCGTACATCGTGATTTTGAACCGGTTGGCCCAGAACAGGTTCAGCGCCATGTCCCGCATCAGCTCGAACTTGCTCTGGTAGGCGCCGGTCTTGATGCCCTCGACGATGTCGGTACCCGTCGGCGCTTTGGAGTCGAAGTCGCGGCGCACCACCGCGTCGAGCTGCTCCAGACTGTCGAACGTCGAGAAGTCCAGATCAGGAAAACAATTGGACGGAAAGACAATCTTGCCATGCTTGTTTAACTCGAATGACCGCACTGCAGATCACCTTTCGACGAGGCGTTGGGAGTTGGAGGTAACCCTAGGTGGGACAGGACAGGACCGCAGCCGAAATCACATGTCAAGACCCCCGTTCACCCCCCACACCTGTCCGGTGATGTAGCTCGAGGCGTCCGCGGCCAGGAAATGCACCACCCGTGCCACCTCCCACGGCTCGGCCAGCCGGCCCATCGGAATGCTGCCGGTGATCCGGTCAAGGACCTTCTCGGGGATCGACTCGACCATCTCGGTCGCCACGAACCCGGGCGTGATGGCGTTGACCGTGACACCGATACCGGCCTCGGTCAGTTTGCCCGCCCGCCCCATCTGGAAACACGCCTCGCGCGCCAGGGTCTTCGTCAGACCGAACAACCCCGCCTTAGACGCCGCGTAGTTCGCCTGACCGATGGCGCCGGTCTCACCAATCACCGAGGACACCATCACGATTCGCCCGCTGCCCCGTTCGAGCATATGCGCCAACGCGGCCTGAGCCAGGAAAAACGCCCCGGACAGATTGACCCCGATGACCTTGTTCCATTCGTCCTCGGTCATCTTGGCCACCGTCTTATCGATCGTGATCCCGGCGTTGTTGATCAAGATGTCCAGACGACCATGCATATCGATGACTTCCTGGATGGTCCGCCGGCAGTCCTCAGCGGAGGCCACATCGCCGTGATGAACGCTGACCTCGGTACCGTCACTGGCCGCCGACAACTCGGCAAGGAACTGCTGCGCGTGTTCACTGTTCCTGCCGTACCCCGCCGCCACCGTGGCACCCTGGCTGACCAGGCTCTTACTGATCGCCGCACCGATCCCGCGAGTGCCACCGGTCACAAACGCAACCCGGCCACGCAACTTATCTCCCCGGCCCCCCTCCGACCGGGACTCGCCGACCTCCTCAACCGCAGTACTCGCCGTCATGCTGATCTCCTCGCCGTCGTTCTCATAGTGGCTATTCTTGTCCGGTAGATCGGTGCCGACTACCGATTGACGAAAAATGCTCAGAGTGAGCCACGGCGTGGTTGGACTGCCCAGGAAGGAACCCCGGGTTTCGACGAGCGTGGTCGATGACGGCCGGCCGCGCCCCCAAGATGACCCCCGACGCGGCTAAACACGAGGTGCGTCAACGACATTGGTACCGCCACGAATGATTACCCACGAGGAGTGGCACCGAGGTGGCGCTGGTCGATGTCGTGGGACGCGCTGAGCAGAGCAGGCAGACAACCACTTCACCTGACGCTGATCGATTCTGTCGCAATCGTCACTGACATGCCGCAGCAAGCGCGCTCGCGCTCGGCGAGTTGTCGATGGCCTCGCGCAACACCCTTTCCGCCGTCACGCCCGCACAACGTCACGCTGCGTGCGACAGATTGCGCGCTTCCTTCCGTTACCGATTCGGACGGGTAGGCCACCTATGTTCACATAGTGAAGATCTGCAGCTAGCCGTCGAGCGAAGCGGTCAAAACGACTTCAGCTCAGGATCGTTTCGCGAGGGTCTGGAACGGCTGGTCGAGTCCATGACCAACGTCCTCCCGGGTGATCAATGGCAGTCCCATCGACGCCGTGAATGTGCAGATCCGCGATGGCAATGTCGCGAACCGCCCGATCTATGTCGCGCTCGCGGTGAAGTGGGGCACCGGCGACATCCTCGGGTTTGTGGGTCGGCGAGCATGGTGGCCTGAGGGATATCGAACGAGTACACAGGTTCGTTCGTCGGATAGGTGCTGCTGCCTGAGGTGTGGTGGGATGCGATGCGCGACCGGCGGTTAGCAGCGATCAGTCCTCGCGACGGGTTTGGTCGGTCGACTCGTCCGCGGGCCTGATTGGTTCGTTCGCGGGGTGCTGGCCATGTTCGATGAGGTCCTCCAACATTTTCGGTTCCGGATGGTGATGACCGGTGACGTCGTGGGTCTGCAGCACTTCAGGGTGGCGTTTGACCTTCGCCAGGCTGGCCAGCACGGTGACTATGAGAGTGATCACGATCACCAGCAGTGAGACCGGGGTGCTGATCTCCGGGACAGTGGCGCCGTATTCATGCGCAGCGTGCAGGATGAGTTTGACGCCGATGAACCCCAGGACAACCGACAGCCCGAGCGACAGGTAGATCAACTTATCGAGCAGCCCGTCGAGCAGGAAGTACATCTGCCGCAGTCCCATGAGGGCGAACGCATTCGCGGTGAAGACGATGTAAATCTCGTTGGTCAAACCAAAGATCGCCGGGATCGAGTCCAGCGCAAACATGATGTCGGTGAGGAAGATCGACACCATCACCACCGCCAGCGGGGTGAACACGCGGCGCCCGCTGACCTTGGTGGTGAATTGGCCACCGTGGTAGCTGGTCGTGGTCGGCAGCACCTTCTCCACGTATTTGAGGATCTTGCTGTCCTCGGGTTCGGCCTCGGCACCGTGGCTGGTGGCCAGCTTCCACGCCGTCCAGATTAGGAACGCGCCGAACGCGAAGAACAGCCAGGTGAAGTAGGCCAGCGCGGTGGCGCCGACCAGGATGAACGCGAACCGCAGGATCAGGGCCCCCACGATGCCGAACTGCAGCACCTTCAATTGGTTCTGCTGGGGAACGGCGAAAGAGGTCAAGATCACGGAGAAGACGAATAAATTGTCCACCGACAGGCTCAATTCGGTGACGTAGCCGGCGAAGAATTCAGCACCGTACTGGGAGCCGGCGACGATCCAGAGCCCAATCCCGAACACAGCGGCGAGCAGGACGTAGAAACCGGCGGTGATCGCGGCTTCCTTCATACCTACGACGCGTGCCTTCCTGCCCATGATCAGGTAGTCGGCAATGAAGATCACCGCGATCCCGGTCAGGGTGACCGCCCACACCGTTCCGGTCACGTTCATAGTCAGACCTTCCGTCCGGGAAGCAGATCGCCTGGTCTAGCTGAAAGTACCAGCGTCCAGTCGATCTGGGCAGCTGCCGGTTCTGCACGACTCACAGAGATCACACACTGAGCGGCTACTTCCCGAACTGACCAGAGAAATCGAAGACGAGCGGGACCGACCGCGTTGACTTGAAATCCTGCAGAACTTGTCATCTTGCACGGAATTGCAGGTTCATGGGTAGTGCATCACATTGAGGACGAGGAGTGACCGTGAGCTTTCGCGCAATCGTGGCCAGCAGTTCGGGGCGGCTGAGCGCGTCCGAAGATCGCGTGGTGAGCGCCCTGTTGGGGGGCCCGACATGTCGCAGGCCACTGCCGCCGAGGTCGCCGAGACGGCACAGACCCACGAGTCGACCGTGGTGCGGCTGGCGCAGAAGCTGGGATACCGTGACTATCCCGAGCTGCGCAACGACCTGCGCATTGATGAGGGGTCCTCCATTAACGCCGCCGCCCTAATGAGAAGCCAGACCGGATACCATCTCGACGAGTTCATCCGCGACGAGGTGGCGGCGTCTAACGCGCTGTCTCGCTTCGTCTCGCAGGAAGACCTGGATGCGGCGGCACGAACGCTGCACACCACGCAAACCGTCTACTTGATATCCAGCAACGACGAGCGGCCAACCCTCGAGCTGCTGGCCCGACGGCTGCGGCGGCTCGGATTGACGGTCGTCAGCATGCGGCCCTCACCGAGGGATCTCGTCGAACGTTTCGTGTCCTTTAAATTAACCGCTGGTGTTTTCCGACATTTGTTCTCCTCTACTCAGTAAAACGACCGACCGTGTGTCAATGTCGTGGTTCCTCCCGATACTCACCGAGGTGTTAGCTAAGCTAAAGAAAGCAGTGTTAGCACCTTTACACGGGGCTACATAACTTGACGCGCCGACTTGTCTGACGAGAGCGAAAAAGTAATCCGTTTTCATCTGATGAATCACGGGCTGCGCTTAGCGTCCGCCCGTGGCGCGCTGACCTGTTCTTTCAAAACCGTTGATGCTCAGCGATTTCAGGTCTGAGAGTCGGTGCCCCGGCCCTAATGACCTCGATAGCAGCAGCATACCGCTCATGTATCTCAATCCGACATGTCGCGCCGCGACGGTGACCCCTAATGGATTTGTCGACGGGCAGCGATCTAGCCTAGCAAATCGGCAAGTTCACCGATAGACTCCTCCGCCGATCCTGCTTTGCCGTCCGGTACGTCATCACGCCTAGCGCCTAGCTCTGGCGCGACGATCATGGAGATCGGCACTCAGACAACGAATATGGCGGGTTGCCGGTAATACGTTGGAGGCAGCACTATTCCGCACCTCATAACGCCGCGTCGTATTACAACCGCACCGAACTCACCGGTATCAATGAATCCCGACCCTGTTACGGACACGGCGTTTTCGCCCACAACTTCGTCAAGATCGGCACCCTCGCCGCATAGAACGCCACCGCAGCGACCAAGCCGCGCGTGACCGCCACCCCCCACAGACCGTCATCTCGTGGCGAACACTTTTCAGGTCGAAGTAGCTACCTGAGCGCGACGGCCGGACTGGCGGGGTCGATGAGGACCTTGGCGTGCTTCTCGGGGTCGCCGAGCGCCTCGAACGCCGTCACGACGCCGTCAAGGCCGACGGTTCCGGTCACCAGCGCCGCCGCGTCCAGCTTGCCGTCAGCGAGCATGTACAGCGTGTCGCGGAATTCCAAAGGGGTGTAACCGAATACGAACCGGAGGTCGATCTCTTTGCCGATCGCCATGGCGGGCCGCAGTTTGTCTTCACCCATGCACACCCCGACGACGACGATCCTCGACGCCAGTGGCGCCGCGCCGATGACCCCGTCGATCATCCCCGGCACGCCAACGCATTCGAAGATCACCGGACGTTTGGGATCGGTGGCTCCGAGGCGGTCCACCGCCCGATAGAGATGCGTCCATCCCGGCAGCCGTCGCAGCTTCTCCATCGACCCGACGCCGAGTTCGTAGAGCGCGGGCAGGGTGGTGAGTCCCTGCCGCCTGGCGGGCACCGCCTCGTAGGGGGAGTCGACCGCAGGGTCGACGACGATGTCGGCGCCGCAACGGCCGGCCAGCACCCGGCGTCCCGGGGAGAAGTCGCTGGCCACGACGGTGCCCACGCCGCGCGCTTTCAGGTGGCAGATGACGGCCAGCCCCACCGGCCCGCAGCCGAGCACGATCGCGACGTCCTTGCGGCTGATGTCGCTGCGCCGGATCGCGTGGTAGGCCACCGCCATCGGTTCGGTGAGCGCGGCGGTCGCGGGATCGAGGCCATTGGGAACGACGAACGTCATCGCCGCCTCCGCCAGCACCCGCTCGGCGTACGCGCCCGGCGCCATCGGGGACAGGCCGATAAGGTGCACACCGCCGTGCGAGCGCAGGAGCGGGAACGACACCACCGTCGTCCCCGGCGTGAACTCCTGGCTGACCTTGCGACCCCGCTCCGCGACCACTCCGCAGAACTCGTGGCCCATCACCACCGGGGTGTCGCTGCGCATGAAGTCGCTGTAACCGCCCTCGGCCATCACCTCGGTGAGGTCGTCGGCGTGATCCTTGGCATGCAGGTCCGATCCGCAGATTCCGCACCGCAGCACATCCAGCACGAGCTGCCCCTCGGCGGGCTGCGGTTCCGGCAGGTCGACCACCTCGAGGGTGCCGCGCACACAACTGACCGCTTTCATTCCGCCATCGTTGCACGGTAAAACGGCGGTATGTGGAAGCCGCAGATGTGGGCAGGGTGCACCCTCGTCGTCTTGAGCGCGTGTGCCGCCCCGCCCGCCACGCACGCCGACCCGGGCGACGCCGCCCCGGTGATCGAGCCCGTCGTGCTGGCGGAACTCGCACACGACCCGGCGGCCTTCACCGAGGGGTTCGAGATCCACGGGCCGGCTCTCTACGAGGGCACCGGGCTGGCGGGCGCCTCTCAGCTACGCGAGCTCGACCCGGCGACCGGGGCGGTGCGCCGTGAGGCGCCGGTCCCGAACAATTACTTCGGTGAGGGCATCACCGTGGTGGGCGACCGGATCTGGCAGCTGACCTACCAGGACGGGGTGGCGGTCCAATGGGACGCGACGACGCTGACCCCCGTCCGGGAAGTCCCGCTGGCCGGCGACGGGTGGGGGCTGTGTTACGACGGCGAGCGCCTGATTCGCGGCGACGGCACCAATCGGCTGCGGTTCCACGATCCGGACGACTTCGCCGAGACCGGCGGTGTCGACGTCACCCGAGACGGCCGGGCGCTGACCGGCCTCAACGAGTTGGAGTGCGTCGGCGGACATGTCTGGGCCAACGTCTGGCCCAGCGACGACATCGTCCGCATCGATCCCGGGACCGGGGTGGTTGACCTCGTCGTCGACGCCGCCGGGCTGCGGGAACGCGGGATACCGCCGTCGGCGCAGGTGCTCAACGGCATCGCCCATGTCCAGGACTCCGAGTTCCTGCTGACCGGCAAGGACTGGCCGAAGACCTTCCGTGTGAGGCTGGGGCACTAGCCGCCATGCATGATCTAGCGATGAGCAAAGCGCGCTCGTTGCGCATCGTCACGTCGGCCTACGTGCTCGCCGTCGCCGTGGGTGCCGCCTGGTTGGTGTGGGGCCCCGCCACCGGCAGGCTGTGGCTCGACACGTTGATCGCCGACATCCTCGCGACGATCGTGGTGTTCTCCTTCAGCCGCGCCTACCGCAACTCGAGCTTCTACGACGCCTACTGGAGCGTCATCCCGCCGCTGCTGTTGTTGGTCTGGTGGGCCCGCAGCGGCGACGTTGACGCCTGGCGGTGCTGGCTGCTCGCGGTGCTCGTCGTGGCGTGGGCGGTGCGGCTCACCGGCAACTGGGTGTACGCGTTCCCGGGCCTGCACCACGAGGATTGGCGCTACGCGATGTTCCGCGAGCGGGCGGGCCGGGGGGAGTTCGTCGCCGACCTCGTCGCCATTCACCTGATCCCCACCGTCCAGGTGTTCCTCGGGATGGTGCCCGTTTATGTCGCGGTGACCACCCCCGGGAACGGGATGGCGTGGCTGACGGTCGTCGCGTTCGTCGTCGGGATGGGCGCCGTCGCGCTGGAGTTCGTCGCCGACGCGCAGATGCACCGGTTCGTCAGGGGCAAGCAGCCCGGCGACGTGATGGACCGCGGCCTGTGGAGTTGGTCGCGGCACCCGAACTACTTCGGCGAATTCGGATTCTGGTTCGCCCTGGCGTTGTTCGGTGTTGCCGCGTCGCCTGGTTCCTGGTGGCTGTTCGTCGGGGCGGCGACCATGCTGGCGATGTTCCTCGGTGCGAGCATCCCGATGATGGAGGCTCGCAGCTTGCAGCGGCGACCCGACTACCAGGCGGTCATCGACCGGGTCCCGCGGTTCGTGCCGCGACCGCCTGCCAGGGTCCGCGCGTGACGCGGCCGCGCGTCCGGCGGGCAGGAGCGCAGCGACCGGGGAATCGCGCCGGCGGGCAGGAGCGCAGCGACCGGGGAATCGCGTCGTCATCGCCGGGCTGGGGGACACCGGGGTGCTGACCGCGATCAAGCTGGCCCGGCATGCGGACGTCGTCGGGATCTCCGCGAAGCCGGGGCTGGTCTCCGGGCAGGAACTCGGCTGGCGGTTGGCGCGCCCGGACGACTGGGCCCGGCACAACTGGATCCCGTTCGGCCGCTTCCGCGGCCTCGACCGGGTGCGCGCCGTGCACGGCACCCTGACCGGAGTCGACCTCGCCGCCCGCACCGTCGCGGTGCAACTGGCCGACGGAACCACGACCGGGATTGGGTACGACGCGCTCGTCATCGCCACCGGTGTCGCCAACGGCTTCTGGAGGCAGCCGACGCTGCAGACGGCGGAAGAGATCGGCAGCCGACCTGCGCACCCCGCACCAGCGACTCGCTGCGGCACGATCGGTGATCGTCGTCGGCGGCGGCGCCGCGGCGGTGAGCAGCGCCGCGAACATCGCGATCAGCTGGCCGGGTACCCGCGTCGACCTCTACTACCCCGGCGACCGGGCGTTGGCCGGCCATCACCCCCGTACCTGGAACAAGGTCCGGCGCAGGCTCACCGATGCCGGGGTGGGGCTGCATCCCGGTCACCGCGCTGTCCTGGCCGAGGACTTCACCGGCGACGAGCTGACCGCCGAGCCCGTGCAGTGGACCACCGGGCAGGCCCCGGCCACCGCAGACGCTGTGCTGTGGGCGATCGGGCGGGTGCGTCCCAACACCGGCTGGCTGCCCACCGAACTGCTCGACGACACCGGGTTTGTCCGCGTCACCCCTGAACTGCAGGTGCCCGGGCACCCGGAGGTGTTCGCGGTGGGCGATGTCGCCGCCACCGATGCGCTGCGCAGCTCGGCGCGCAACCGCGCGGACGGGATGCTCGCCCACAACGTGCGGGCCGCACTGGCCGGAGGGGCAGGGAAGACGGGAAAGGCAGGGAAGGCCATGAAGGCGTATCAGCCACCCAGGCGGCGGTGGGGGTCGGTGCTCGGCATCCAGCCCGACGGGCTCGAGGTGTTCGCGCCCAACGGCAGAGCGTTCCGGTTCCCGGCCTGGTCGTTCGAACGGGTGCTGATGCCGTGGATCGTGAAGTGGGGCATTTACCGCGGCGTGCGGGGGGAATAGGGCGTCGGGAACGGGAGTTGGCGAGGACATGACCGACGTCTTCGATCCGCATGCGCTGCTCGCCGGTGCCCGCCTCGGGGTGCTGGCCACGATCAAGGCCAACGGCCTGCCGCAGCTGTCCCCGGTGACCCCTTCCTACGATCGCGACGCCGGTGTCGTCTACGTGTCGATGACCGAGGGTCGGGCCAAGACGGCCAACCTGCGCCGCGACCCACGGGCCGCGCTCGAGGTCACCAGTGCCGACGGGTGGGCGTGGGCCACCGCCGAAGGTGCCGTGACGCTCACCGGGCCGGGCGCCGACCCGCACGGGCCCGAGGTCGAGGCTCTGGTCGACTATTACCGCCGGGCCGCGGGCGAGCATCCCGATTGGGACGAGTACCGGTCGGTGATGGTGTCCGACAAGCGAGTGTTGATGGCGCTGACGGTCGAGCGGATCTACGGGGAGAAGCTGCGCTGAGCTTCACCCGACGCGGGGGATCTCGGAGTTGATCCGGTCCAGTAGCCGCGGGTAGCGCTTGGCCTCGCGGTGCCCGCCGGGCTTGCCGCTGCTGACCACGGCCACCGACAGTGCCCGCGTCGGGTCCGCCCACACCGCGATGTCGGTCAGCCCGGTGTGGCCGAACGCGCCCGCGGCGTCGCGGCCGAACGGGCCGAATCGCTTGGACCCCAACATGTACCCGGTGCCCCACCGCATCGGCGCCAGCCCGGTCGCGATGTCGGGGCGCAGCCGCCGGCACTCGGCGGTCGCGGCCCGCAGGGTCTCCGGCGACATGACCCGAACGCCGTCGAGTTCGCCTCCGCGGCAAAGGATCTCGGCAAAGCGGGACAGCTCGTTGGCGTTCGAGACGGTGTTGGACGACGGGATCACGCCGGTGAGGAACCGCGGCGTGTTGGAGAACGGGATGATCTGGGTCATGGTGCCGCCCACGGCAGTCTTGAACGCTTTGGCGATCGGCGCCGGCAGTGGCTTTCCGGTGACATGGCTGGGCGCGACCAGCGGGACATCAACTGCGGCAACGCCGTAATTTGTCCAGCGGAATCCCAGCGGCGCCAGGATCTCCTCGTGCAGGATGTCGCGGATGTTGCGTCCCGTTGCGGCCGAGATGATTTCACGCATCAACGGTCCCCACGTCACGCCGTGGTAGATGTGCACCAGGCCAGGCGGGTATACCGGCTTCATCCGGCCGAGCATCTCGCGCGCGTAGTCGCTGTCGTCCATCCGCTTGAGGTCGGGCCTGGGGCCGGTGGCGAACGGCACGCCCGCACTGTGTGTCATCACATGGCGGATCGTGGTGCGGTCCTTGCCGTGGCTGGTGTAGCCGGGCAGGTAGTCGCAGACGCGGTCGTCGAGCGAGAACTGGCCGCGTTCGACGAGCATGTGGGCGACGGTGGTGGTGATCGCCTTGGCGGCGGAGTAGACGCAGAACGGCGTCGCGGTGCTGACGGCGACCTTGTCGGCGTCGGGTGGGTCGGCGGGCCCGTTGCCCCAGGCGTGTCCGATCGCCCGGTCGAGCACCACCCGGCCCTGGTGGCGCAGGCACACCTGAATCGCCGGATGCATGCCTGCCGCGTACCAGTGCGTGGCCGCCCGCCAGATCCGATCCACAGCCGCAGCGTCCACGCCGGTGTGGTCCTCGCGACCGACCGAGGTGACTGCGTCGAGATCGGCCGGGACGACGATCCTGCTGCCGTCGTCGGAGACGACAATCCGACCGTCGGTCAGCGCGGACCCCCGGAGAGCATGCCGCGACCGATGATTCCGGTCAGCTGACCCAGCAGGTCGCCGGGTCCGGGCTGCGGCGGCGGCGGCATGTCGGTGAGCTGCCACGACTGGCAGTCACTGGTGGTGAACGAGGTGTCGGTCGGCAGGATCTGGACGTATGCCGGCTTCTTGGTGAGCGCATTGTCGACCATCGCTTCACCTGCCGTGCGCTTCCAGTAGCAGGCGCCGTCGTCGATCGGGCCGGCGGACTGGTAGGCCCCCGGCGCGATGTCGATTCCGACGGCATACGAACCGTCGGCGTCGATGGTGGTCTTGAGCCCCCCTGCGGGCGCCTCTGCGGGAGCCGGTGGCGGCGGTGGCGGGGGAGCGGGTTGAGCCTGGGCCGGGGGACCCGCGGCCCACCACCCTGCCATCACCACCGCGGCGACCGCGGCTGCTCTCGTCGGCCTCATAGGAAGTGAGTCTAAGTGGCGCGGCGGCGCAGAAAGAACCCGCCGCCGCGGCGCCGGGCCGCGGCGGCGGGATCCCCGTCTCGGAGACAACTCGGGTCAGCCGGCCATGAACATGTTGTAGGCCGACGCCAGCTCGCCGGGAAGCACGGTCACATTGCATGCGCGCTGTGCCTCACCGATCGGCGCCAGGATTCCCCGCAGCTCGTAATACTCCGCCGGATTCGCGGTGAAGTAGCCGCGCACATTGGCCTCGGCTTCCGGTTGCGGCTGGTTCAGCGCCGCGGTGACGACCTGATTGGCGCCCGGGTGGGCGTCGAGGTACTGGCGCGCCGAACCTGTCACCGTGCTGACGGTGTTCGCGAGCCCGCTCGCGCTGCACTGATCGGCAGGCGCTGCGATTGCCGCAGGCGCGGCCACGGTGGCTGCGGCCAAGCCCCCGAAAAGACAGGCCGCGCCGATGCCGGCCACATTGCGGCGCATGGAGATTCCACTGAATTTCATGATCGATTTGTCCTTCATCTTGTGAACGTTACTGCTTCCCCGCCCGAAATCCACGGTAACCGAGATCAAAAGTGCGTAAACCCGGCTGAGGATCGCCGAAAGCGCAAGGGGGCGAACGTTACATCCTCAGTGGGTGACATTCGCCTCAGAATTCCCGGAATTCGTTGAAATGAGCGGTGAGGCGAGCGGTAAACCGTGAGTTCTCTCAAGATATGCGGGTAACTCTTAATTGATCGTGATCAACGACGTGACCAAATCGTTATGGGCGGCCATCGATAGGTTGACCGCATGCACGCAGAAACCCGCGACGTGTGGGAGACGATGTCCACCGCCCGCACGATCAGGCGCTTCACCGACGAACGCGTCGACGATGCCACGCTGCGGCGTTGCCTCGAAGCGGCCACCTGGGCGCCGTCGGGTGCCAATGCACAGGCCTGGCGGTTCGTCGTGCTGCGGTCGCCGCAGCAGCGCGCCGTCGTCGCGCAGGCCGCCGCGCATGCGTTGGCGGTCATCGAACCCGTGTACGGCATGACCCGCCCCGCCGCCGACGACCACAGCCCGCGGGCCAGGAACAACCGGGCCACCTACGAGCTGCACGACCGCGCCGGTGAGTGCACCTCGGTGTTGTTCACGCAGAAGCGCTTTCCGACCGCCTCGGAGCTGCTGCTGGGCGGGTCGATCTTCCCGGCCATGCAGAATTTCCTGCTGGCGGCCCGCGCGCAGGGCCTCGGCGCGTGCCTGACCGGCTGGGCGTCCTATGACGGCGAGCAGATGCTCCGGGACGCCGTCGGGGTTCCCGACGACTGGATGCTCGCCGGGCACATCGTGGTGGGCTGGCCGAAGGGCAGGCACGGTCCCCTGCGGCGCCGGCCGCTGGAGAACGCCGTCAACCTCGATCGATGGGACGCTCCGGCGACCGATCTGCTGGCGCGCTAGCGTGGGCTCCGTGAAACTCGACCTGCTCACACCGGGCATCGAGGTGGGCCTCGTCACCACCGATCTCGACTCGATGACGGCGTTCTACGAGGGTTTTCTCGCGCTGGTGCCGCAGGGTGAGATCGAATTCGAAGGCGGTTCCCAGCGGCGCTACTCGCTGGGTGGCAGCGTGCTCAAGCTCGTCACCTACACGACACCGCCTGCCGCGCCCGCCGCACCGGGAGGCGGCCGTGCGCAGGCAGGCCTGCGGTACTTCACCATCGGGGTGAACAAGCTGCGCGCTGTCGCCGACGCATTCGCGGCCTCCGACTACGAGGTGGTCGAGCCGCTGACCGAGTTCGCACCGGTCCCGGGGATGGGCTGGATGTTCGTCGCCGACCCCGACGGCAACTGGATCGAATTGTTCGGCACCCTGTGAGCGAGCGAACAGTGGGTCAGAAGTGAGCTACCCGAGCGCACCGGGGACCCCGCCGCAGGCGCCCACCTGCTACCGGCACCCCGACCGGCAGACCTACGTCCGCTGCACACGCTGCAACCGGTTCATCTGTCCGGAGTGCATGCACAGCGCCTCGGTCGGCCACCAGTGCCCGGACTGCGTCGGAGCGGCCGCGCAAACGGTGGCCCCGGTCAGGACGTCGCTTGCCGGCCGGCAGCGACAATCGACTGCGCCGATCGTCACCTATGGGCTGATCGGCATCAACCTGCTGATGTTCGTCCTGCAGTCGGTGTCGGCCGGCGTGGAACGCGACCTCGTGCTGTGGCCGCCCGCGGTCGCCGACGGCGACCTGTACCGGCTGCTGACCTCGGCGTTCCTGCACTACGGCCTCACCCACATCCTGTTCAACATGTGGGCGCTCTACGTCGTGGGCCCGCCACTGGAGATGGCGCTTGGCCGGCTGCGGTTCGGCGCGCTCTATCTGCTCAGCGCGCTCGGCGGCTCAGTCCTGGTGTACCTGCTGTCGGACCTGAACTCGGCCACCGCAGGCGCTTCCGGCGCGGTGTTCGGGTTGTTCGGCGCGATGTTCGTGGTGGGCAGGAAACTCAACATGGATGTCCGCTGGGTGGTCGGGATCATCGGGCTGAACCTCGCCTTCACGTTCGTCATCCCGTTGATCAGCTCACAGAACATCAGTTGGCAGGGGCACGTCGGCGGACTCGTCACCGGTGCCGCCGTCGCGGCCGCGTATGCGCACGCGCCCAGGCAGCAGCGGAACCTGGTGCAGGCCGGCGCGACCGTCGCGGTCCTGGTGCTGTTCGTCGCGCTGGTCTGGTGGCGCACCACCGACCTGCGGGCGCTGTTCGGCCTTGGCTGACAGGCCCCTCAGCGCAACCCGGCGGCTGCGGCCCCCGACTCCAGCACCGACAAGTGGTCGTCGACCGTCCTGGCTTCGTCGAGCGCGGGGCCGGGCGCCACCATCGGGAACCAGCCGTCGGCCAGCCGCCCCGCTCTGGCGTAACCGCGCGCCGCCGCAGCGCCGATCCGCAGCGGGATGGGCCGCTGCACGGGAAGCGGCGCGATACCGGCACCCGTGAGCTGGTGGTAGGGCCGTCGAAGGTCACCGAACGCTGCGTCCACAGCAGCCGCAGCAACTCCAGCTGCTCCTCGGAGCGCTTCCCGCGGTCGGTGAACTGTTCGCCGAGCGCCTCGTACTCCACCGCGTTCCAGCCCAGCCCTATCCCGAACCGCAGCCGCCCCGCGCTGAGCAGGTCGACCTCGGCGGCCTGCTTGGCCACCAGCACGGTCTGCCGCTGGGGAGGATGATCACGCCGGTGACCAGGTCCAGCGCCGCCGTCACCGCGGCGAGGTAACCGAACATCACCAGCGGTTCATGGAACGTCGTGTCGATGTCGTAGGGACCCGACCAGCCCTGATGGACGGCCGGGTCGGCACCGAGCACATGGTCGTACGCGAGCACGTGGGTGAACCCGAGATTCCTCGACCCGCTCCCCGTACGCCGAACCGCGCCGCACACCGATCCGCATATTCGGAGCAAACTAGCGCATTTAAGCTTTCATTCCCAGCTCGACGAGGTATGAACGGATGATGCTCGGCCTGCCGACCCGGATACGCGCGTGCCTGTTCGACCTCGATGGTGTGCTCACCGACACCGCCAGCGTGCATCGCGAGGCGTGGAAGTCGATGTTCGACGAGTATCTGCGCGCTCGCAGCGCACAGCGCGGGGAACCGTTCGTCCCATTTGATGCCGACGCCGACTACGACACCTACGTCGACGGAAAGCCGCGCGAGGACGGGATCCGGTCGTTTCTGGGCAGCCGCGGCATCGAACTCGACGGCGCGGCGGTCACTGATCTGGGCCGGCGCAAGAACGACCTGTTCCTGCAGCATCTGCACACCGACGGCGTCACGGTGTTCGAGGGATCCCGGCGCTATCTGCAGGCCGTCGCCGACGCGGGCCTGCGGCGAGCGGTGGTGTCGTCGAGCGCCAACACCCGCGAGGTGCTTCACCTGACCGGGTTGGACACCTACATCGAGCAGCGGGTGGACGGCGTCACGCTGCGCACCGAGAACATCCCGGGAAAGCCCGCGCCGGACTCGTTCCTGCGTGCCGCGGAGCTGCTCGACGTCGCACCCGGCGAGGCGGCCGTGTTCGAGGACGCCCTGTCCGGAGTGGCCGCGGGACGGGCCGGGCAGTTCGGCCTGGTGGTCGGAGTCGACCGGGTAGGACAGTCAGATGCATTGCGGGACAACGGCGCCGACATCGTCGTCACCGACCTGGGGGAGTTGCTGCAGCCATGATGATCACCGACGACGCGTTCCCCGTGGAGCCGTGGCGGATCCGGGAGACGGAGCTGCGGCTCGAGTTGCTGCCGCAGACCGAGTCGTTGTTCGCGCTGTCCAACGGGCATATCGGATTGCGGGGCAACCTCGACGAGGGGGAGCCCTACGGCCTGCCCGGTACATACCTGAACGGGTTCTACGAGATTCGGCCGTTGCCGTATGCCGAGGCGGGCTACGGCTATCCCGAGGACGGACAGTCCATCGTCGACGTGACCAACGGCAAGATCATCCGGCTGCTGGTCGAGGACGAGCCGTTCGACGTCCGGTACGGCGAATTGATCTCGCACGAAAGGATTCTCGACCTGCGCGCAGGCACCCTCAGCCGCACCGCCGAGTGGCGGTCACCGGCAGGCAAACAGGTCAGGGTGCACTCGATGCGGCTGGTCTCGCTGGCGCAACGCGGGCTCGCGGCCATCGAGTACGATGGTGCAGGCGGTCGACGACGTGCGCGTCACCGTGCAGTCCGAGCTGGTGGCCAACGAGGATCAACCCGCGCCGTCGGACGATCCGCGAGTCGCAGCGGTGCTGGTGAATCCGCTCGAACCGATGCAGCACGAGGTCAGCGATCGCGGAGCGCTGCTGATCCACCGGACCCGCGGGACAGCGGGCTGATGGTCGCCGCCGCGATGGACCACGTCGTGGAAGCCCCCGGCCGGGTGGACGTCAGCGGCGACGCCGGTGAAGACTGGGCGCGCACCACCGTGGTGTGCAGCCTGAAAGCCGGTGAGCGGCTTCGCATTCGTCAAGTACCTGGCCTACGGGTGGTCGAGCCTGCGGTCCCGGCCCGCGCTGCGCGACCAGGTGGCCGCCGCCATCGCCAGTGCGCGCTACACCGGCTGGCAGGGCCTGCTCGACACGCAGCGCGAGTACCTCGACGACTTCTGGGACAGCGCCGACGTCGAGGTCGAAGGCGACCCCGACTGCCAGCAGGCGGTGCGCTTCGGGCTGTTTCATGTCCTGCAGGCCAGCGCCCGTGCCGAGCGCCGCGCCATCGCCGGAAAGGGGCTGACCGGGACCGGCTACGACGGCCACGCCTTCTGGGACACCGAGGGATATGTGCTCCCGGTGCTCACCTACACCGCACCCCGGGCGGCGGCCGACGCCCTGCGATGGCGGGCGTCGACGCTGGACATGGCGCGCGACCGCGCTGCCGAACTCGACCTGAAGGGTGCCAGCTTCCCGTGGCGCACCATCCGCGGCGAGGAGTGCTCGGCGTACTGGCCCGCGGGCACCGCCGCATTTCACGTCAACGCCGACCATCGCGATGGCATTCGAGCGGTACCGCGTGGTGACCGGCGACGAGTGCCTGGAGCAGGAGTGTGGACTGGCGGTGCTCGTCGACACCGCGCGGATGTGGCTGTCGCTGGGGCACCACGACCGCCACGGCGGCTGGCGCATCGACGGCGTGACCGGACCCGACGAGTACACCGCGATCGTGCGGGACAACGTGTTCACCAACGTGATGGCCGCTGCGAACCTGCGCATCGCGGCCGACGGGTGCACCCGGCACCCCGACGCCGCGGCCGAGTTGGGCGTGGACACCGAGGAGATGGCGGCCTGGCGCGACGCCGCGGACGCCGTGCACATCCCCTACGACAAGGAGTTGGGTGTTCATCCGCAGTGCGACGGGTTCACGACGCTGCGCGAGTGGGACTTCTGCCAGAACACGCAGTATCCGCTGCTGCTGCACCAACCCTACGTGCGGCTCTACCCCGCCCAGGTCATCAAGCAGGCCGACCTGGTGCTCGCGATGCAGTGGCAGAGCCACGCTTTCACCCCGGAGCAGAAGGCCCGCAACGTCGACTACTACGAGCGGCGCACGACGCGGGACTCGTCGCTGTCGGCGTGCACCCAGGCGGTGATGTGCGCCGAGGTCGGCCATCTGGAGCTTGCCCACGACTACGCCTACGAGGCAGCGCTGATCGACCTGCGCGACCTGCACCACAACACCGGTGACGGACTGCACCTGGCGTCCCTGGCCGGGAGCTGGACCGCGCTGGTCGGCGGGATTCGGGGGACTGCGCGACGACGAAGGCGTGCTGGCGCTGGACCCACACCTGCCCGCTGGCATCACCAGATTGCGATTCCGGTTGCGCTGGAGAGATTTTCGGGTGACCGTCGAAGTCGACCACACAGAAGTCACCTACACGCTGCGTGACGGTCCGCACGGAACGCTGACCATCCGCCACGCGGGCGAACCCCTGGAGATCACCACCGAGAAACCGACGACGGTGGCGCTCCAGCCGCGGGAGCCGCTGCTGCCGCCCGCCGCAGCAGCCGCCGGGCCGCGAACCGTTGCGCCGGGGCGGAGTCACACCTGCAGGCGGGACCCGATGATCACGGTCCGCTCCAGCGGCAGGCCGAAGTAGGCGGCCGCATCGGAGGTGATGTACGACGTCGCGATGAACAGCCGCTTGCGCCATGGCGCCATCGTGGGTGCGTCACCCTGACACAGCTCGAGTTTGGACAGGAAGTATGTGGCCCGGTCCAGGTCGAGTGGGCCCTCCGTCGCTGATGGGTCCAACAGCCGCAGCGCATTCGGCACATTCATCCGCTCCATGTATCCGAAATGCGCGACGACGTGGACGATTCCGTCGTCACTGTCGCCGAGATCGTCGGCGGTGACTCGCTCGGCGTCCGGGATCCGGGGCACCGGCTCGGTGATCAGCGACATGATCACCACGTGCTCGGCGAGCACATGGTTGTGCTCGACGTTGGCGCGCATCGACAGCGGCGCGGTCTCAGTCGCCCCGGTTGAGAAACACCGCTGTGCCCGGCATTCGCACCAGCGGTGGTTGCCGGGTGCTCAGTCCCGTCGATGAACTCCCGCATCGGGCCCTCGGCCTGCTCCCTTGCGGCGGTGACGATTTCGCGCCCGCGCTGCCATGTCGTCATCACGGTGAACGCGCAGACCGCGATCAGCAACGGCAGCCATGCACCGTGCACCAGCTTGGTCAGGTTGGCGGCGAAGAACATCAGGTCGACGATCAGGAGTGCGCCTCCCCCGATCACCACCAGCCACAGCGGTGCACCCACCCTGGTGCGTGCCAGATACAGGAACAGCAGCGTGGTGATGGTGATCGTGCCGGTCACGGCCATCCCGAATGCGTAGGCCAGCGCCGACGAGCTGCGGAACGCGAAGACCAGGATCAGCACGGCCACCATCAGCATGCCGTTGATCCACGGAACGTAGACCTGGCCGATCGCCGATGCGGAGGTGTGGTGGATGCGCAGCCGCGGCAGGTACCCGAGTTGTGCCGCCTGCGAGGCGACCGAGAATGCGCCGGTGATCACGGCCTGTGACGCGATCACCGTCGCTGCCGTCGCCAGCAGCACCATCGGGATCCGCGCCCACTCCGGTGCGAGCAGGAAAAACGGTGCGTGCACCAAGGATTCGTCGCTGAGCACCAGCGCGCCCTGGCCGAAGTAGTTCAGCGTGCACGCGGGCAGCACCAATCCCAGCCAGCCCAGGGTGATCGCCTTGCGGCCGAAGTGCCCCATGTCGGCATACAGCGCCTCGGCGCCGGTGACCGCCAGGACGATTGCCGCGAGCGCGAAGAACGCGATGTGGAAGTGGCCGGTGATGAATGTCAATGCGTAGGTGGGGGACAGCGCCCGCAGGATGGCGGGATCGTGCGCGATGCCGTTCACCCCGCAGGCGCCGATCACGACGAACCAGGCGATCATCACCGGTCCGAAGAACCTGCCGACCGCTGCGGTGCCGCGGCGCTGAACGGCGAACAGCGCCACGATGATCACCGCGGTGATCGGCACGACCAGCTCCTCGAACTCGGGGTCGACGATCTTGAGGCCCTCGACCGCGGACAGCACCGAGATCGCGGGGGTGATCATGCTGTCGCCGAAGAACAGCGCGGCGCCGAACACGCCGAGGGCGGCCAGCAGCATCGCGGTGCGGCGGCTCTTCGGGGCGGCCCACCGCTTCAGCAGAGTGATCAGCGCCATGATGCCGCCCTCGCCGTGGTTGTCGGCGCGCATCACCAACGTCACGTAGGTGAGCGTCACAATGGTCATCACCGACCAGAAGATCAGCGACACCACGCCGTAGACGTTGTCCGGTGACACCGGCACGGGATGCGGATCGTGCGGGTCGAAGACGGTCGCCAGGGTGTAGATCGGGCTGGTGCCGATGTCGCCGAACACCACGCCGAGGGCGCCGACCACGATGGCGGGTCGGAGGGGGTGGTTCTTCTGTAATGCCGAGTTATTGGCGATAGTGGTCATTGTGGCTGACGTGGCGGGGTTCGCGGTCGAGGATGCGCTGGACGAGCTCTATCGCGCGCGACCGGAGGACTTCACGGCGCTGCGCACCGAACTCGCCGCCAAGGCCAAGGGCAGCGGTGACGCGGCGGCGGCCAAGCGCATCGCCGGCAGCCGCAAACCCACGACGGCCGCGTGGGTGGTCAACATTCTGGTGCTCGACGGGACGGCAAGGACGAAGCTGGCCGATCTGGGATCGCGACTGCGTGAGGCCCACGCCGCGATGGACGGCGAGGCCATCCGGGCGCTGACCGCCGAACAGCGCAAGCTCGTCGACGAGCTGGCCCGCGCCGGCTTCCGCGGGGCAGAACTGAGAGCCGTCCGCCGCGTTGCGCGACGACGTCATCGCTACCCTGCAGGCGGCGATCGCCGACCCCGACGTCACGGCACGGCTGGGCCGGCTGACCAAGGCCGAGCAGTGGTCCGGATTCGGCGAATTCAGTTATACCGCAACAGTTTCCACTACAGCCAAACGAAAACCAGCCAAGCAGTCGGCCGCGCCGCCCTCAGCCCCGCCCGACAAGCCATCGGCGGGTGATCGGCGCAGGCAACAGGCCCGGGCGGCGGTGGCCGCGGCCGAGCACGCCAAGGCCGAAGCCGACGCCGCGCTCGCCGAACTGCAGTCCGACCTCGCCGCCGCCCGGCTCCGCCACCAGGATGCACGCCGCAGGCTGGCCGACGCCGAGAAGGCGATGACCGCCGCCGAGGATGCCTACCGCGCCGCCAAGGAGGCCGGCCGCGAGGCCACCGCCGCCGTCAAGGCCGCCAAGCAGCGATTGAAGGAAACCGGCGCCTAGGCCCGGCCTCCAACTTACGTCAGGTCGATGCGCGAAATACTCAGCTTCCCAAGTGATTTCGGTCGAGTCGACACGCAAGCCGTGAGTAGCGAGCCGAATCGCCACCGCGGGAGGCGGTCGCCTGGCTCACCGCGGCCCTGCGTGAGCCCGCGGATTCGCGGCTAAGGTAGGCCCCGGAGTGTCATTCGAGCGGGAGGCAAGGAGAGACGCCGAGATGAAGGTTCAGGTGTTGCCCTACGTCACCGTCGAGGTCGACGACCGGGTGCGGCGCAGGCTGCGCATCGCGGGTGAGCGGCTCCGGGTCACCCTTCGTGCCTACCTGCGCAGTGCGGCCGACGACGTGGACACCGCGGGCGACCGGGTGCGCGGGATGTGCGACCGCGCCGTGAATCGGGTCGATTCAGTGGTGGCCAACGTCAACGACAAGCTCGGGCCGACAGCGGCTGGATCTGAGACCGCAGGACGTCCGCAGCTGCGCGTCGTCGGCGGGCGCGAGGCGGGCTAGAGGTCAGGCCGACACCCGGCCGGTTCTGCCGCCGACGAAGAACGATCCTGCCAGCACCACCAGGCCGACGACGGCGATGGGGATCGACCAGGACCGCCGGGACGACAGCGCCGATTCGCACTCGGCGACGTAGTCGGTGTGCGGGATGATCTCGTTGAGGACAGGCAGGTTGGCCAGGTTCCCGCTGTCGGCATCGCGGGCCTGCGCCAGATCGGCGGCGATGCCGTTACCGCACCCGATGCTGGCGTCCGGACCGGGCACCGACACCGGCATCAGCAGCGCGATGACACCCACCAACAGCACCGCCGCACCGGCGATCATGATCAACCGTCGCAAATTCATGACCCCGGGAATGCCCAGTTCCCGAATGCTGAAACAAGATCGATGGAATCTCGAGATCGGACCGGAGTGGGCGGCGTGCCGGTAAGTGTGCTGTCCTGGTGCAGTGATCGGCCCTACTGCAGTGATCGACCAAGGACTGACCGTGCTGCTGGCGCTGCTGGCCGCGGTGTTCCTCGCCGTCGGGATCGTGGTGCGCCAGCGGGCCACCCTCGACGTGCCCGCCGAACTCGGCGTCAGTCCGGTGATGTTCAAGACGCTGATCCGCAGGCCGCTGTGGTGGGCGGGCACCGGGTCCGCGGTCGCCGGCTTCGTCTTTCAGGCGCTTGCGCTGGCCAACGGTTCGCTGCTGCTGGTGCAGCCCATCTTGGTCTCGGCGCTGCTGTTCGCGTTGCCGCTCAGCGCCCGGACTGGCGCATCGGCGGGTGACTCGCGGCGAGTGGGGGTGGGCGCTGTTGCTCACCGCCGCGCTCGCGGTGTTCGTCGTCCTGGCCAAGGCCAACCCGGGGGACTACGAAGCGTCGCTGTCCACCTCGGCGGTCGTCGCAGTGGTCTGCACGGCGGCGGTGTCAGCGTGCGTGATCGTCGCGACCCGGATCGTCGGCTGGGCCCGTGCCGTGCTGCTGGCGGTCGCGGTGGGCGTGCTGTTCGGTGTCGTCGCGGTGCTGACCAAGCTGGTCATGCACGTGCTGACCCACGAAGGCGTGGCGGCGGTACTGACGACGCCGGTGCTGTACCTGCTGGTGCTGCTCGGGGTGGTGGCGATGCTGCTGCAGCAGTCCGCGTTCCACGCGGGGTCGCTGCAGACGTCGGTGCCGACGATGCTGGTGCTCGAACCCGTGATCGCAGTGCTGCTCGGCGCGGTCGTGCTGGGTGAGCAGCTGGACGTGGGGCGGTGGGACGCGGTCGCGATCGTGGTCTCCACGCTGGCGATGGCGGCGGGCACCATCGCGCTGGGCAGGGACGAGGGCGCCTACGAGGAGCAGATCGAGCCCGCCCGATCGCCCGAGCCTCCCAGGCCCGTCGGTCAGGCGACCTCCGGCAGCGAATAGCCTCTGTTCCTGGCGACGTCGGACAGCACCCGGCGCAACTGCTTGCGGGCCCGGAACACCCGTGACATCACGGTGCCGATCGGCACGTCCGTCATCGCGGCGATCTCCCCGTACTTGCGGCCCTCGACGTCGGCGTAATAGACCGCGGTGCGAAACGTTTCGGGGAGCGCGCACATCGCGTCTGTGATCCCCTGGTCGGACATCTGCGCGAGCGCCTGCTCCTCTGCCGACTGACGGACCTGCGGTCCCCTGGCGGGTCAGCAGCTGGCTGTCACTGAACTCGTCGGTGAACTGCAGCGTCGGCCGGCGTTCCTGCTTGCGGTATTCGTTGATGTGGGTGTTGGCCATGATCCGGTACAGCCACCCCGCGAGGTTGGTCCCCTCCTGGAAGCTGTCGAAGGCCGCGTACGCCTTGGCCGCCGTCTCCTGAAGGAGGTCCTCGGCGTCGGCGTGATCGCGGGTCAGCCGGACGGCATGCCGGTACATCTCCGCGATCAGCGGGATCGCATCCCGCTCGAAGCGGTGGCTGAGCTGGTCGTCGTGCATACAGTGGCTCCTCGAGACCGGCGGGTTTCCGTGGTGATCCCACCCTCCCGCCGAGCGGCCGCGGAGTCTGCCCGGCTGGCCCCCGAATTCGTTGAGGACAACCTCAACGCCGTCTTCTGGTTAACCCCCGTTCCAGGACGCCCAGCGATGCACCTCGATGGTGACGACCGGGCCGTCGAGCGCGAGCCGCTCGTACTGGCGATACTTCTGGCGAAGCAACGCGTAGCCGGTGGCCATCTCCACCCCGCTGTGGTGAATGGTCGCGACACCGTCGGCGCGCACCCACCACAGCTGCGACCAGTCGTCGTCGTAGTGGTCGACGAGCAGGCTCACCGCCGGGTTGCGCTCGATGTTGACCAGCCTCCGCAGCCGCCGGGTCGTTTTCGGCTTGGCGTCGACCGCGGTGTAGAGCAGGTCGCTGCGGTGGTCCGGCGCCGCGAAGACCACCGGCACCACGTGTGGCGAGCCGTCGGGTCGCACCGTGGTCAACACGGCAACGGGAGAAGCTAGGAACGCGGCCGTGCCATCGAAATCCGCCATCGGTCCAGGGTATGTTCGAACCGCTCGCTGAATTCGTTCACTGCGGGGTCGCGGCGCGGTAACCGCTGGGCTACCGCGCGGCCTCCTGCTCATCGGAAGGTTCGGCAATGAACATCTCGCGGAACTCCGCACAGTTGCTGTCCAGAGTCCTCGCCTGTGCCGCGTCCGCACTGCTCGTCTCCGGCGCGGTGGCATGTGCGCCCCCCGAGAAGGACAACTCGGGCGCCGAGACGTCCTCCGGGGTCGAGGCCGCGAAGGCCACCTCCGCACAGGACTTCGGCGGTCTGGAGGGGCTCGTCGAGGCGGCCAAGGCCGAGGGGGAACTCAATGTGATTGCGCTGCCGCCGGATTGGGCGAACTATGGCGCGCTCATCAAGGCCTTCTCGGACAAGTACGGCATCAAGGTCAACTCGGCTCAGCCCGACGCGTCCAGTCAGGACGAGATCAACGCCGCCAACCAGCAGAAGGGCCGCAGCAGCGCACCCGACGTGTTCGACCTCGGTCAGTCGGTGGCGCTGGCGAACACCGCGCTGTTCGCGCCGTACAAGGTCGAGACGTTCGACGACATCCCGGCCGCGTTCAAGGACGCCGACGGCATCTGGGTCAACGACTACGGCGGCTACATGTCGATCGGGTTCGACTCGGCCAAGGTGCCGCCGGTCACCGGCGTCAACGACCTCCTCAAGCCCGAATACCAGGGCAAGGTGGCGCTCAACGGTGACCCGACCCAGGCCGGCGCGGCGTTCTCCGGTGTCCTGATGGTCGCGCTGTCACAGGGCGGCTCGGTCGACGACATCGCGCCCGGCGTCGAGTTCTTCCGCAAGCTGAAGGAGGCGGGCAACTTCCTGCCGGTCGACCCGACACCGGCGACCATCGAATCCGGACAGACACCGGTGGTGATCGACTGGAACTACACCAACGCCAGCGAGACCAAGAAGCTGCCGAGCTGGCAGGTCGTCGTCCCGCCGGAGAATGCCGGTGGCCGGCTACTACTACCAGGCGGTCAGCAAGGACGCGCCGCATCCCGCGGCCGCCCGGCTGTGGCAGGAGTTCCTCTACAGCGACGAGGGCCAGAACCTGTTCGCCGAGGGCGGGGTGCGACCCGTGCGGGCCGACAACATGATTGCCGACGGCACGCTCGCCGAGAAGGTCGCGGCCGCGATACCGGTCGTCGACGGACCGGTCACCGTGCCGACTCCGCAGCAGACCGAGGCGGCCTCGAAATACCTGGCGGACAACTGGGCCGCAGCGGTTGGCTGACATGGCCGGGGTTGGTCGGCGCGTCCGAGAGACGCTGCCGCTGCTGCCGTTCTTCACCGTCGTCCTCATTTTCCTGATCGTTCCGACGGTCACCGTCATCGTGAGCTCGGTGTACGCCGACGGGGTCTTCTCGCTGGACCGGATCGCGGCGCTGTTCACCGGCACGGCGCTGACAGCGCTGGCCAACAGCGTGCTGCTGTCGGGTGCGACCGCGGTCCTCGGGGCGCTGCTCGGCGCGGTGATGGCATGGCTGATCGTCAGCAGTCCACCCGCCTCGATGGTGCGCCGCGCGGTACTGTCGCTGTGCAGCGTGCTCGCCCAATTCGGCGGTGTGGCATTGGCATTCGCGTTCCTGGCCACAGTCGGACTGAATGGCGTGCTGACGCTGTGGGTGCAGCAGGTGTTCGGCTGGAACATCGCAGGCTCCGGGCTGGCTGTACAGCCTGAGTGGGCTGATCCTCGTCTACACCTACTTCCAGATCCCGCTCATGGTCATCGTGTTCATCCCGGCGCTGGAGGGGTTGCGCGACCAGTGGCGCGAGGCGGCGGTGAGCCTCGGCGCGTCGACCTGGGCCTACTGGCGCGAAGTGGCGATTCCGTTGTTGACACCGGCGTTCCTCGGGTCGGCATTGCTGTTGTTCGCCAACGCCTTTGCCGCCTATGCCACCGCCGCGGCACTGGTCAGCCAGGGCAGCCCGATCCTGCCGCTGCTGATCCGCGCGTCGTTGGTCAGCGAGGTCGTGCTGGGCCAGGCGGGCTTCGCGTACGCGCTGGCGCTCGAGATGATCGTCGTGGTGGCCGTGGTGATGCTGGCCTACAACCTGCTGGTGCGCCGCAGCGCGCGGTGGCTGTCATGAGGGCGGGCCATGTGCGGGCCGGCCTGTGGGTGATGTTCGGCCTGTTCTTCCTGTTCCCGCTGTACGCCATGGCCGACTTCTCCACCCGCAACCTGATCGCGGGTGGGCGCACCGGGCAGGCGTGGGCGAACCTGGTCACCGACGACGCCCTGTACCAGTCGATCGTGGTGTCCCTGTTGCTCGCCGTGTTCACCGTCGTGGCGATGTTGGTGCTGCTCGTCCCGACGATGATCTGGGTGCGGCTGCGGGCCCCGTGGGCCAAGGGGCTGATCGAATTCCTGTGCCTGTTGCCGTTGACCATCCCGGCGCTGGTGATCGTGGTCGGGCTGCGCAACGTCTACCTGTGGGTCACTTACCTCCTGGGCGAGTCCGCGCTGACGTTGACGTTCGTCTATGTGGTCGTGGTGCTGCCGTTCGCCTATCGGGCCATCGACGCGGCGCTGTCGTCGATCGACCTGCAGACGCTGTCGGAAGCCGCCCGTTCGCTGGGGGCCGGCTGGACCACGACGATCGCGCGGGTGGTGGTGCCCAACATCTGGTCGGGAATCCTTTCCGCCGCTTTCATTTCCATCGCGGTGGTGCTCGGCGAGTACACCATCGCGTCGTTGAGCGGCTACGAGACGCTGCAGGTCCAGATCGTGTTGATCGGCAAGAGCGACGGCCCGACGTCGGTGGCGGCGTCGTTGGCGACCCTGCTGTTCGGGTTCGTGCTGCTGCTGATCCTGTCCCTGGTCACCCGCGGACAACGCAGCCGACGGAGCCGCGGCATCGAACCGGGAGTAACCCCATGAGCCGCAACGCCTCCGGCGTCGCCGTAGAACTGAGCGACCTGACCCGGTTGTACGGCAGCACCAAAGCGCTCGACGGTCTGACCCTGCACATCGAACCCGGCGAACTGGTGGCGCTGCTGGGGCCGTCGGGCTGCGGCAAGACCACCGCGCTGAGGATCCTCGCCGGCCTGGACGAGGCGACATCGGGCACGGTGTCGGTCGGAGGCGTCGATGTCAGCAGGGTGCCCGCCAGCAAGCGGGACATGGGCATGGTGTTCCAGGCCTACAGCCTGTTCCCGCATCTGACGGTGCTCGACAACGTCGCCTTCGGCCTCAAGATGCGGGGAAAAGCCAAGCAGGACCGCACTTCCCGGGCTGCCGACATGCTGGACCTGGTGGGTCTGACGGCGCACACCCACAAGTACGCCTCCGAGCTGTCCGGCGGTCAGCAGCAGCGGGTGGCGCTGGCCCGCGCGCTCGCGATCCAGCCGCGGGTCCTGCTGCTCGACGAGCCGCTGTCGGCGCTGGACGCCAAGGTGCGCACGCAACTGCGCGACGAGATCCGGCGCGTCCAGCTCGAAGTGGGCACGACGACACTGTTCGTCACCCACGACCAGGAGGAGGCGCTGGCCGTCGCCGACCGGGTCGGCGTGATGAGCCAGGGCAGGCTCGAGCAGCTCGCCGCGCCCGCTGAGCTCTACGCGAACCCGGCCACCCCGTTCGTGGCCGACTTCGTGGGACTGAACAACAAAGTGCCGGCACAGGTTTCCGGCGGCCGTGCGGTGCTGCTCGGTGTTTCGGTGCCCGCTCTGGCCGGTTCTGTGAGCTCCGGTGCCGGACTGGCGATGGTGCGCCCGGAGTCGGTTACCCTGACCGCCGATCGCGCGGGCACGTCGTCGGTCAGCTCCGCGTCGTTCCTCGGCGCCATTTCCCGGGTGACCGTGGCGATGCCCGACGGTTCCTTGATCAACGCCCAGATGGCCAGCTCGGTGGCGCGGGCGTTCGCGCCGGGTGACCCGGTCACCGTGGGAATCGAACCGGGCGGCGTACTCGTCGTCGCGACGTGAATCCGGCGCGCAAACCGACCGCCGCGGTCGATTTGCGCGCCCGATTCGCATTACACGTCGACGACCGGGTCGATCCCCAGATCGCGGTAGCTGACCAACGCGTGGAACGGCACCCCGTGTTGGGCGAACCGCCGGGCGGCGACGTCGCCGCGGTCCACCATCGGGATCACCCCGGTCGCTACCGCGCCGACCGCTTTGATCCGGTCGAGCGCGATCTCGGTGGACCCACCGGTGCTGATGACGTCGTCGACGAGCAGCACCCGGGTGCCGGGCTGCAGCCGGGTGCCCTCGATCCACTGCTCGCGGCCGCGCGTCTTCTGTTCCTTGCGCACCGAGAACCACGCCTTGCCGGTCACCATGGCCACCCCGTGCGCCAGCGGGTCGGCTCCCATCGTCAGTCCGCCCACCGCGTCGAACTCGATGCCGTTGGCCGCTGCCAGGTCGGCGACCGCACGGCTGACGATCGTCAGCCGCTCCCCGGTGTCGACCGCGTACTTCCCGTCGATGTAGTCATGGCTGAGCTGACCGCTGGCCAGTCGGAACGGTTCGTCCCGGCGCTCGTGCCCACGCGTGCGGATCAGATCGAACGCCGCCTGCCAGGTGTCCGGTCGCTCGGAAGATGGGGGCGCAGCAGTCATACCGGCGATCGTAGGGCACCGGCCGGAGCAGCTCAGCCCTGGCGGGCCCGTCGCGTCAACTCGACTGCGGCCGAACGCAATTCATCGATAGAGTCGATCGGCTTGGGGTAGCCGACACGGGTGTAGGCCAGACCCGCGCTCGGTGGTCAGCCGCAGATCCAGGCCGTATCGGTCGGCGCCCGTGCAGGTGGCCGCGGTGGTGTCGGGATACCCGCCGAGCACTCTCGCCATCGCCACAAGCGATTCGGCGTGGTCGTCGTTGAGGTGTGTCACGGCGCCCGCCGACATCGGCGTCACCGGGTCGGGTTCCGCCTCGGTGTAAGCCTGGCCGCTGGTCGAGTCCATGCGTCCGTAGCCGCCGACCCACCGCACCCGTGCTACCCGCAGCACCCAGAGCGAGAAGTCGCTGTAGTCGATGTAGTACTTCGCGGCGGCGACGGCCGCCAGGTGCGCCTCGCGGGCCGCGATGCGTTCGTCGCCCAGCGGGTTCCTCGACATGCCCGGCCAGGGTGATGCGGCCGCTTGCCAGCGGATCGGCCTGGGTGCCCGGCAGCGACGATCGCGATGCTGGCCCGACGGTCGCCGGCCAGGTTACGGCCGTGCTCGGCAAGGTTCGACACGCTCAGCACCGGAGCGCCGCCGAGCAGGCCATAGGTGACGAAGGACGCCCAGGGGTCGCCATCCGCCGTCAGGGTGGCCAGGGTGCCGGTGTTGGTCGACGCGGCGATGGTTCGTGCCTCCTCGGCCGCCGACGGACGGACGGTGTTGACCGGATCGGTCAGCGGGGGCGGCACCGTGGGCGCGTCCCCCGGGTCGCCGTGATCACGTGTCGGGCCGCCGGATGTCACGTCGGCACGATAGCGCGTGCGTGGGTACGTTCGGCGTTCGGCGGTTCCGCACTGACGGCAGCGTTGATTAGCAACGAACTGCAGCAACATTGTTTGGAGGATCCACCCTGGCGGATGTGCGAGAATTCGGGAGGTGCAAGAATTCGGTAGGAAGGTATTCCTGTCGAGCAGCTGATTGTCCGGAGTCGGGGGCGCCATGGCCGAGCCAGCACTGCGCGTCATCGCGGCTGTCGGCGTGCTCGCGTCGGGCCTTCTGTTCGGGGGTGTGACCCCGCTGGCCGGTGCCCAGCCGGATGACTCCGGCGGTTCCAGCCAGGATGCGGGGGATTCCGACACCTCGGGCGATGAGGATTCGACGGATTCGACCGAGCCCGAACGCTCCGGCGGCGCGGATGACGCCGGATCGGGCATCACCGATCCCGACCCGGCGGAGAACACCGGCACCGGCACAGCAGTCCCGGGTGACGTCGTCGACTCCTCCGGTGGCACCGTTGGCTCCGGCGGCACCGTTGCGCTCCGGCGGCACCGGTGGCTCCGGCGGCACCGGCGGCGGCTCCACGACGGAGAGTCCCCCACCCCCGCAGGAGGCCAAGAAGGCCGAGGACAGCACCTCGTTCTCCATTCCGATGGTCCGGCTGCCCGCCGCGGGCGAGGTTCCCCAGGGCGGCTGGCCGTCCGTTTCGACGTTCTACACCACCGTCGAGATCCCCGTGCCGACGTTCGAAGAGTTCCTCGCGGCACTGCGGGTCGTGACGACGCCTGCGCCCGTGCCCGGCCCGGGGTTCCGCACCCAGGAGGAGGCTCCCGTCGCCGACGCGACGACCGGGACGACGAATAATGGTGGTGGAGGGGGCGGATCGGAAGCACCCGTGCTCCATGCTCCACTGGTGACGGTGCCGCGGGCGGTGACGGTCGCCGGCGCAGGTGCGAAACCGACGGTGGGCACGGCCGCAAGCGCCTGGGCCCAGCCCGGCGTCATGCAGCCCGGGGCGGCCGGGGCCCGGACACCGGTGATCCGCGGCTCGGTCCCGCCCACCCCTGGGGTGGCGTCCGTGCCGACGGCCACACCGATGAGCGGTCAGCCGGCGCGCATCGGCTACCCGCGGTACATGCGAAGCCCGACGGTTACCGAACTCGCGGTGGTGGCCCTGCCGGGCGTGGCGGGTTTGTTGGCTCTCACTTTCGGCGGCGGCCTGATCGGGTATCGCCAGGCCAACAGCGTCCGGTTCGTGCGGACTGCCGGAGCCGAACGCTTCCTGGCGTAGCCGGACCTGGTTCCGGTGATTCGTTTCCGGCCGTCCTGGGTAGGTTTGCAAACTGTATGGATATGACACTGCCCTTCGGCGACTGGCTCCAGCACCGACGCTGGTATGCCGGTCGCGCCCGCGAGCTGGCGTCGGTCCAACCCGCTGCGGTGACGCCGCTGCGGGTGGACCTCGATGTCGTGCTCCTCGACGTCACCTACACCGACGGGACCGCCGAGCGGTACCAGGTGCTGATCCGCTGGGGCCGTGCGGTCACCGACGACGTCAGCGACGTCGCCACGATCGGGACGGACGGCGAGCGCGTCGCCTACGACGCGCTCTACGATCTGGATGCGGCGCGCGAGCTGTTGTCTCTGATCGACTCGTCGGCCACCGTCGGGGACCTGCGGTTCGGCAAGGAACCCGACGTCACCCTCCCGTTGGACGCCGCGCCGCGCATCTCGGGCGCCGAGCAGAGCAACACCAGCGTCCTCTTCGAGCAACAGGCGGTCCTCAAGGTGTTCCGGCGGATCACGCCCGGCATCAACCCGGACATCGAGCTGAACCGGGTGCTGGCGCGCGCGGGCAACCCGCATGTCGCCCGTCTGCTGGGGGCCTTCGAGACATCCTGGGACGGACCTGGATCCGAGCCCTGTGCGCTCGGCATGGTCACCGCGTTCGCGGCCAACAGCACCGAGGGCTGGGACATGGCGACGGCCAGGGCCCGTGACGGTTTCGCCGACTTCGCGGGCGAGTCCTCCCGGCTGGGAGAGGCCGTCGCGTCGGTGCACGCGGCGCTCGCCGAACATCTGGGCACGTCGTCGGAGGAGTTCCCCGTCGACACCGTGCTGGAGCGGTTGAGGTCGGCGGTGCAGGCGGCGCCCGCGCTACGAGACCACGCTCCGCTGATCGAAGAGCGGTACCGCAAGCTCGCCGGCGAGACGATCACCGTTCAGCGGGTGCACGGCGACCTGCATCTCGGTCAGGTGCTCCGCACGCCGGAGGGGTGGCTGCTCATCGACTTCGAGGGTGAACCGGGTCAGCCGCTCGAGGAACGACGGCGTCCGGACTCGCCGCTGCGCGACGTCGCCGGCGTGCTGCGCTCCTATGAATACGCGGCATATCAGCGCCTGGTGGACCTGAATGCCGACCACGAACGCGACGACGGCCAGCTGGGCGCCCGAGCGCGGGCGTGGGCCGAGCGCAACAGCGCGGCGTTCTGCGACGGATACGCCTCGGTGGCCGGGGTGGACCCGCGCGACTCCGAGCAGGTGCTGGCCGCCTACGAACTGGACAAGGCGGTCTACGAAGCCGCGTACGAGGCGCGGTTCCGGCCGTCGTGGCTGCCGATCCCGCTGCGGTCCATCGAACGCATTCTCGGCTAGCGCACCAGCCTGCGCAGCAGCATCGAGGCCACCGCGATACCGGCGACCGCGGCCACCAGCGAGCACGGCGACGTCGAGCCAGCAGGTTGCCCGGACTGCCGATCAGCAGTCCTCGCAGCGCGTTGACCTCGTAGGACAGCGGGTTGACCGCCGACAGCCAGCGCAGCCACTGCGGCATCACGTCGACCGGGTAGAGCGCGTTGGACGCGAAGAACAACGGCATCGTGATGGCCTGGCCGATGCCCATCAACCGGTCCCGGTTGCGGACCAGGCCCGCCAGCGTCATCGACAGGCAGGCGAAGAACGTCGATCCGAGCACGACGACGCCCATCGCGGCGAGGATCCGCAGCGGGTTGGCGGTCATCTGCACGCCCAGGATGAATGCCAGCGCCACCACGCCGATCACCTGCACGACCGAACGCACCCCGGCGGCGAACGCCTTGCCGGTGACCAGCGCCGACGCCGGCGCGGGCGTCACCATCAGCTTGGCCAGGATGCCTGCGTCGCGGTCCCAGACGATCTGGATGCCGTAGAAGATCGAGATGAACAGCGCCGACTGCGCGATGATGCCCGGCGCGAGGAACGCCAGATACGGCACGCCGCCGGTGTCGATGACGTCGAGCCGTGAGAACGTCTGGCCGAAGATCAGCAGCCACAGCGCGGGCTGCACCATCCTGGTGAACAGCTCGGTGCGGTCGTGGCGCAGCTTCTGCAGCTCGACGAGCGCGAAAGCCCCGATGCGCAAGGTGATTCCGCGAACCCGGCGCCAGCCGCGCGGGGCGCAGGACGAGGTGGACGCCGGCACTGGAGGCGCGGGGCTCAACCGACACGGCGCGCCGTCTTCCGGCTGGAGCGGACGGCCCGGAACCCGGCCGGCGACGAGTCCTCGGCGAGGTCGGAACCGGCGTAGTGGCGGAACACGTCCTCGAGGTCGCTCGGCGGTCTCGGACAGGCCGTGCGCTTCAGCTCGGTGGGCGAGCCGACCACCTGCAACCGGCCGTGGTGCATCAGGGCGACCCGGTCGCACAGCACGTCGGCCTCCTCCATGTAGTGGGTGGTCAGCAGCACCGTCATGCCGAACTCGTCCTGCATGCGCCGCACCTGGCTCCAGACACTGTCGCGCGCAATCGGATCCAGCCCGACGGTGGGTTCGTCCAGGATCAGCAGCGACGGCCGGTTGACCAGCGCCTGCGCCAGCTCGAGGCGGCGCACCATGCCGCCGGAGTACGTGCCCGCCGGGGTGGCGGCGACGTCGAGCAGCTGCATCGCGTCCAGCGCCTCGTCGACCCGGGCGCGCCGCTGCGAGCGCGGCACGTCGTAGAGCCGGGCGAACAGGTCCACGTTCTGCCGGCCGGTCAGCGCCGACTCGATCGAGAGTTGTTGGGGCACATAGCCGATGTTGTGCCGGATGTCCATGGTGTGGCGCCGCGAATCCAGGCCGAAGATGGACACCTCGCCCGTGCTGGACCGGCGTCAGCGTGGTCAGCACCCGCACCACGGTGGTCTTGCCCGCGCCGTTGGGGCCGAGCAGCCCGACCGTCTCGCCGGCGCGCACCTGCAGCGACAGATCGTCGACCGCGGTGAAGTTGCCGTAGCGGTGGGTCAGGTGGCGGCAGTCGATGGCGGGGATGTCGGTGGTCACGGTGCCTCCTGCTGCAGCATCCGCGTCATCCGCGCCAGCACCGCAAGGCCGCGCGCCAGATCGTCGCGTTCGTCGGGGTCGAGCTGGTCGAGCACCGCCGCCAGCGCGGCTCTGCGGGCCGCGCGTGACTCGTCGGCGATCTGCTGGGCGGGCTCGGTCAACCGGAGCCTGCCGACCCTGCGGTCGTCGGGGTCCACGGAGCGCACCAGCAGTCCGTCGGCCACCGATTTGGACACCAGCGTCGAGGCGGTGTTGGGCACCAGCGCCGAGCTCCGTCGCGGCTTCGCGCACCGAGATCCCGGGTTGCCTGCCGACCAGCCGAAGCAGCTCGACCTGGGACTGGGTCAGCCCGTCGGTGTCGAAACCCCGCCCGGCGGCGCGGCGAAGCTGGCGGCGGAACCTGCCGACCACCCGGAACACGTCACCCGCGAGGTCGGTTGTGGCATCCACATCGCGATATTACCTCTGTGGCAGAGTCTCTTGGACCGCGCAGGCTGGCAACCGCGGCCACCAGGTAGGGCGCCGCCGCTCTTCGGCTCCATACTCCCGGCCCGCCCGGCCGGTGGCAAAGAATGTCCGATGCCAACGTGGTGGCCACGGTTGCAACAGCATGCACAAGCTAACACACCGAAACTGGAAAGTAGCTGAACGCGGCCCTTAAGTGGGCTGCTGCGCAACGCCATTCAAGAATGGCGCGAAGCGATTGTCAGTCACTCGTTGCCTGCAGCACCAGCACCGCCCTGGCCTCGACCGACACCGCTTTACCTGCCGGTACGTGGTCGGGGTCCGGCGCGGCCGCGGTGTTGATGACCTCGGTCCACGATGGCGCGAACTCCCTCGGCGGCAGCGTGAACTCGATCGGCTCGTGGTGCGCGTTGAAGCACAACACGAACGAGTCGTCGATGACGCGATGACCGCGCGGGTCGCGGTCGGGTATGCCGTGTCCGTTGAGGTAGACGGCCACCGACTTGGCGAATCCTGAACCCCAGTCCTCGCCGGTCATCTCCGTGCCTTCCGGCGTGAACCACGCGATGTCGGGCAGACCCGCCGCGCCCCGCCTGCCGACGGGCTTGCCGCTGAAGAAGCGGCGCCGGCGGAACACCGGGTGGGCGGCCCGCAGCGCGGACACCGTCCTGGCGAACTCCAACAGGTCGGTGTCGGCATGCTTCCAGTCGATCCAGGTGATCTCGTTGTCCTGGCAGTAGCCGTTGTTGTTGCCGCCCTGGGTGCGGCCCAGCTCGTCGCCGTGACAGATCATCGGAACGCCCTGCGACAGCAGCAGCGTGGCAAGGAAGTTTCGTTCCTGGCGCGCGCGCAACGCGGTGACCTCGGCGTCGTCGGTGGGTCCCTCCACACCGCAGTTCCAGGACCGGTTGTGACTTTCGCCGTCGTTGTTGTCCTCGCCGTTGGCGTCGTTGTGCTTCTCGTTGTAGGACACCAGGTCCCGCAGCGTGAACCCGTCGTGGGCGATGACGAAGTTGATGGACGCCACCGGCCGCCGCGCGGTGTTCTCGTAGAGATCCGCCGAGCCGGTCAACCGGTAGGCGAACTCGTCAAGAGTGGCCGGCTCACCGCGCCAGAAGTCGCGGACGGTGTCGCGGTACTTGCCGTTCCACTCCGTCCACTGCGGCGGGAAGTTGCCGACCTGATAGCCGCCGGGGCCGACATCCCACGGCTCGGCGATCAGCTTGACCTGGCTGACGGTCGGGTCCTGCTGCACCAGCTCGAAGAACGTCGACAGCTTGTCCACGTCGTAGAACTCGCGGGCCAGCGTGGAGGCCAGATCGAAGCGGAAGCCGTCGACGTGCATCTCGGTCACCCAGTACCGCAGCGAGTCCATGATCAGCTGCAGCGAGTGCGGATGACCGACGTTCAGAGTGTTCCCGGTGCCGGTGTAGTCCATGTAGTAGCGCTTGTCGTCGTCGACCAGGCGGTAGTAGGCCGCGTTGTCGATGCCGCGCATCGACACCGTCGGGCCCAGGTGATTGCCCTCGGCGGTGTGGTTGTAGACCACGTCGAGGATCACCTCGATGCCTGCCTCGTGCAGCGTGCGCACCATCGCCTTGAACTCCTGCACCTGACCGCCGGGAGTACCGCTGCTGCTGTACTTCGGGTCCGGGGCGAAGAACCCGATGGTGTTGTAGCCCCAGTAGTTCGACAGTCCCTTGTCGATCAGCGTGGAGTCGTTGGCGAAATGGTGCACCGGCATCAACTCGATCGCGGTGATCCCCAGCGATTTGAGGTGCTCGACGATCGCCGGATGCCCGACGGCGGCATACGTGCCCCGCATCTGTTCGGGAATGTCGGGATGGGTCTCGGTGAGGCCCTTGACGTGCGCCTCGTAGATGACGGTGTCGGCGTACTCGTGATGGGGCGGGCGATCGGTGCCCCAGTCGAAGAACGGGTTGATGACCACCGACTTGGGCATGCTCGCGGCGGAGTCGTCGTCGTTGCGGCTGTCCTCGTCACCGAAGTCGTAGCCGAACAGCGACTGGTTCCATTCGAAGATGCCGTTGATGGCCTTGGCATAGGGATCGAGGAGCAGCTTGTTCGGGTTGCACCGGTGCCCGGCGCTCGGGTCGTAGGGGCCGTGCACGCGGTAGCCGTAGCGCTGGCCGGGTTCGATGTTCGGCAGGAAGCCGTGCCAGACGAATCCGTCCACCTCGGGCAGGGTGATCCGGGTCTCGGCACCGTCGGCGTCGAACAGGCACAGTTCCACGCTTTCGGCGACCTCGCTGAACAACGCGAAGTTGGTGCCGGAGCCGTCGTAGGAGGCTCCGAGAGGATAGGCCTTGCCACGCCAGACCTCCTGCGGAACGGCGTTGGGATTCGAGACTTGGGTCAAGTTGCACCCTTCTTGGTGGCTGGAACCGAACAAGGAGACGATACGGTGCGCCTGGGTGCGAGACCTGGTGGATGCACTTTCCGCTGAGAAGCGCACCCGTCGGCGACCGCTGCTGAACTGCCCGTTTACCGCAACTCGCAAACCAGCGCGGGTTGCAGATGTGGCCACTCTCACCCTGCTCGTCCACTTGCCGCAGCCAGGGGGTCAGGGGTTGGCGTCGACCACCTCGACGCCCGCCTCTCGCAGGGCGTCGAGGGCCTCGGCGGTCGTCGTCGGGGACACCCCCGCGGTCAGGTCCGACAGAACCCTGGTGGTGAACCCGGCGGCGACCGCATCGGCCGCCGTCGCCTTCACGCAGTAGTCGGTGGCAATGCCCACCACGTCGACGGCGTCGACGCCACGCCGACGCAACCAGTCGGCCAGCGTCGCCTCGTCCTCGTCGGCGCCCTCGAACCCGCTGTAGGCGGCCGAGTACTGGCCTTTCCGGAAGATCGCCTCCACCGGGGTGACGTCGAGGTCGGGATGGAACTCGACACCCGGGGTGCCGACCACGCAGTGCCGCGGCCAGGACTCGGCGTAATCAGGGTGATCGGCGAAGTGATCACCCGGATCGATGTGAAAGTCCTTGGTGGCCACCACATGGTCGTAACCGGAGTCACCCGAGAGCAGTTCGTTGATGCCGCGCGCCACCGCCGCGCCACCGCCGACCGCCAGCGACCCGCCCTCACAGAAGTCGTTCTGCACGTCGACGATGATCAGTGCCCGGCTCACCACCCCACGTTATCGCCGCGGCCGGCAACCCGCTCGGGCTCACCCGCCGAACAACAGATACAGCCCTGTGAACGTGTATCCGACCATCACCAGCATCATCGCGAGCTGCCCGGTCAGCTGGTGACGCTGCGGAAGCAGCGCCAGCGCCCTGTCGTGCGCCGCGATGACGCCGGCGACATGGCCGGCCACCACGAACCCGACCTTGAGGGTCGCCAGCACCCCCGGATGCATGGACAGCGCGTAGCTCACCTCGGCCTGCGACAGCCAGAGCACGTTCCAGCCGCGGTCCAGCGGGTCGGCGAGCCGGACGAACGTCTGCTGGCCGCGCTCCACGAGATACGTCAGGTAGTGGGCGAAGACATAGCCGAGCACGATCGGGATCAGCGAGTGCGCCATCAGCCCGGGCAACTCGCGGCGCCGCTGCGCGTCGACCCCGCCGGTGCAGCGGGCCGCCAACCAGAAGGTCCCCGCCACGACGCCGGCGAACAGCAGCAGGCCGCAAGTGCGCAACAGCGTCGCCGTCAGCGTCGAGGATGCGGTCGCGTCGACGAACACGCGCCACTGCGGCATCGCCGAAAAGCTGTCGAACGCCGTCGACCCGAGCAGGACCGACAACACCGCCACCGTTCCCGGACGCACCGGCATCGACAGCAGGTGGTCGAACGGGTTGCCGATGGCGATTCGGCCGTCGGCGTTGCGGTGCACCGGCGACAGGCGCGAGGCGACGACGCTGTAGACCTCGAACGGGTCGGCGCGCGAGGGCCATCGGGTCCCGCACCACAGGGTGCCCGCCAGGGTGAGCACCAGATACACCAGCAGCCAGGTGCGGATAGCGGCGATCGAACCCGGCTCTGGACTGGCCAGCTCGAGCCAGACGAATGCGAACAGACCGACGGCGGCCGGCCAGTACCCCAGCGATGACGGATAGGCACCGCCCAGCGTGCGCCCGCCGGCGAGGCGGGCGACGGTCCGCGCGGGTGAGATCAGCCGCCAGAATGGGCCGACGAGCAGCGACGCCGCGGGCAGACCAACCCACAGCAGCACGTAGAACACCCCGGGCAGCGGGTTCTCGGCACTGCCCGGGCCGAGGAACGCGGCCATCGCCACCCAACCCGTGAACAGCAATGCCGCCCCGGCCACCACCCACCGGGTGGCCCGCGCGTCCACCGCGGTGGTCACCCACGGCGGCAGTGCGCGGCCCGGCTTAGCGGAGTCGAACCGCGGCTTTCGCCACGCCAGCGCGACGGCGGCGAAGGTGAATGTCAGGGCCCACGCGGCGCCGATCAGCGCGTACGTGAACGGGATCGGCAGGTCGGTGGCGCCGCCGAGGCCGTGCGCCAGCACGGCGACTGACGGATCCGAGGTCATTGCACCTGGATGGTCGCGACCGTCTTGCGCAGGTTGTGCAGCTCGACGTCGACGCGGCCGGGCATGTCGACAGTGAACTGGTAGGACTGCGCGGGTCCGGCGCCGACGTCGAAGCTGTGCTCCGGCGTCGAGTGCACATGCAGTTCGTCGGGGCTGTCGCTGTCGACCCGGATCACGATCGGCTGCTTGACGGCGGCGCGCAGCTGAGCGTTGGTCGGGGTCACCTGCGCCGCTCTGGATGGTGACGTCGATGACGAGCCGCTCCGGCGGCGCCTGTGCGTCGGTCAGCGAACGGGGGTGCGCCGCCTGACGGTCTCGTCGCGTCCTGGCCATCGCTGCCGCCGCAGCCGGCGAGCAGCACCGCCGCGGCCGTCATCGCCAGGACGCTGTTACACGCTGTCACGGTCCGGCTGCTTCGTCCCTTGCGTCGGTTCTTGACCGCGATGTAGACGACCACGCCGGCGACCACGATCGCGGGGGCGAACGCCGGCACGGCCAGCCAGACCGAGTGGTCGGCGAGCAGTTCAACGTCGTGGCGGTGTGTTCATGCCTGCGCGAAGGGCTGCAACTCGGCCTCGCTCCCGCTGGGCTCACTGTTGTTGATCCGGCCGGCGCCCCAGGCGATTCCGGCGATCATGGCCAGCGTGCAGACCAGCACCACCAGGCAGCCGATCAGCCACAGCGACTGCGGGATGTCCGGGCTGCGCTCGCGCTGCAGGATGGTGATCTCCGGGACGAGCGGCCGGGTGAACTGCGCGTCGGCACGCACCTCCGGGGCGCCGATCCCGGGATCACCGGCGAGGTAGATCGGCACCGCGGTGAAGGTTCTCCCGTCGTGCACGCGCAGCAACGTCTTCCACTCACCGGAGACCGGCATCGGTTCGGTCGACCGGTAATGCCCGGGTCCGACGTTCGCGAGATGGTCGACGAACTGGCCGCGCTCGTTCGCCAGGCCGCCCTGCCAGCCCAGCACCGACACCCAGTTCGGGTCGTCGCCGACGACGTTCGGCGGGTTGAAGCGCACATCGGCGGTGACGAAACGCTGGCCGTTGACGGCGGGCGCCTCGACCAGGGTCATCGAAGCCGTCGCGTCCGGGGGCACGTCGTAGCGCAGACCGTTGGCGGTCGCTCCGGCGATCGCGGCGAGGGTCAGCGCCACCAAGCCGATGCCGACGGCGCGACGGGGCAGCCGTCTGCCGGTCAGCACCATGCCCACCATCGCGCCGCAACCACCGGCGAGGACCGCGACGGGCACCGACATCGCGAGCGCCTCCGGCCAGATGCTCGTGGGCCAGGGGTAGTGGTACACGGCGTTGATCCACACCGACTCGAGCCACAACCCGACCGTCGCGACTCCCAGGCCGCTGACCAGACCGAAGATCACCGGTCGCTTGAGCAGCGGGGTCAGCGCGAGGAGTTCGACCACGAGCGCGGGACCGAGGTAGAGCGGGAACCAGTTCACCGGTGCGCCCAGCAGAGGTGCGACGGCGAACGCGATCACGCCGCGCAGGCCGATCGCGAGGATCGCAGCGATGAAGGCGGCGCCCCGGCCCATGAAGATCCGGGCGGCGACCAGGGCGAGCGTGGCCGCGGCGGCGATCAGCATCGGCTGGAACACCTGCCGGAACTGTGGCACGCCGAAGTCGAACTCGATCTGGTAGACGGACAGGCCGATCAGGACCCCGGCGAACGCCAGGTACTGCACGAACTTCAGGCCCAGTCCGTCTTTGGGCGCGTCCTTGGCACTGTCCCCGCCGGATGCTTTGCGGCCCTCATGCTCGAGATACAGCGCCGACAGCGTCGAGAAGCCGGCGCCGCCGATCATCATCAAGTGGGTGGGTCCCCAAAGGGTGACGTCCTGGCCGAAGATGCGATGCCAGACATCGTCGAGCGGGAACCCCAGCAGGGCATACATGCCGCAGCCGGCCATGACGACGCCGCCGACGGGTGCATACCAGTCATCGGTGATCCGCACTGCGGCTGGACCGGGCCTGTCGTACGGCAGCACGATCGCGGTGCAGCCCGAGACGAACACACCGAACAAGCCGATGAGAATGAAGTAGTGCGCGGGGTTGGCGAGCGCGCCGTCATCGCGTCCGTTGCCGATGTGCAGGCTGACGTCCCAGATGAAGCCGAAGAGCGCGCAGATGATCGACGTGATGAACATGCCGACTGGCAAGGCGACCCACGGGGGGCGCTTGAACCGGCGGCCCGACCAGTCACCCAGCGACGCCAGCCAGGTGATCCTGCGGTTGCGGTGCAAATAGCCGATCCACAGCAGCACCGCGGTGACGACCGCTGCCACGGCCGTGAGGCCGATGATCTCGTTGAGGGCGGCCCCGCCACCTTCCGCCCCTTGGGCCAATACCGATACCGCTTGTCGAGAGAACACCATCGTCATCCCACCTGCCGAGTTTCGAGCTCGTATCTGACTGGCGAGTAATATTGCCGGAATCGGCCGAGGTGAAACCACGGGTACCGGGTTTCTGCGAGTTTGGTCCGGTCGCGCGTGCAGTCGGCACCGGTGGCGTCACTATTGAGTGCATGGCTGGGGCGAAAACCGTCGTCGAGCTGCGGGTCCACGGGGTGTCGGGAACGCCGCCGGAGGCGATGCTGAACTGTCCCACCGAATTTCTCAAGCAGTGCGAGGGGGACAAGGACGCCGGCTTCTACCGTCGAGCGGACTGGATCGATGACGCGGCCAGCCCGCCGAAGCCTGACTCGTGGCGGCGGCTGATGGAGGTGTACTCCTGGGGCGGGCTGACGTCCCGCCGTGCGAGCCGCGCGTTGTGGCTGCTGTTCCTGCCGTTCACCCTCGTCAACCTCGCCCACTGGATGTTGCCCCCGGCGCAACGGAGACTGCCGGCAGCACTGGCGGTGGCGTTGATGCGGCTCATGGCGCTGTCGTTCACCCTGACCCTGCTGCTCGCGATGGCGGTGGTCGTCCTCGACGTCACCGTGTGGCAGTGCGTGGGCATCGACTACTGCAGTGCCGGGCGCGGCCCGCTTGCGTTCCTCGCTTCCGAACCGCGGGGCACCCAGTTGGCGTATGGAGCCATTCCGTTGCTGGCGGTCATCGTCCTGCTGTGGTGGCTGGGGCGTGAGGAGGTCGACACCGGACATGACTCCCGCACGCCGCCGGAGGCAGCGGTGATGGCCGGGACGGGGACGCCGCTCGCCGAGGACACCTTCTGGATTCGCGACGAATCCGTGCTCCGGCTGCGGGTATGCCACGTGACCGCCTGGGCGTCCGGATTGGCTGCGATCGTCCTGGCGGTGCCGGTGCGGTATCCGGGGGCCGACGGTGTACGGGCGGTCAGCATCGGGCTGCTGATCGGGAACCTCGCCCTCCTGGCGGTGGTGGTGGCCGCGACCGGGTGGAACCGGGTCACCGCACGCGGGGGGCCCGGCGCCGGCCGGCTGGGCCGAGCGCTGCCGGCGGTGCGGGTGGTTGCGCTGGTCCTTCTTGCCGTATCGCTGATCTGGGTGGCCCGTGCCGATGTCGCGTACCCGAAGCCGCCGACGCATCTGCCCGGCCTGCGCGGCGCGATCTACGGTCTGCTCGCCGTACAGGTGGTACTGCTGGTCGCGTTGTTCGTCTCTGCGGCACTGTCGAGACGGGTTCCGCGCGCCGCGCAGCCGGCGCGTGCCGGGTATGACATGTCGCTGCGCGGGTTCGCCGGGCCGTTCGTCGTCCTGCTGGGGTGGCTGCTCGGTGGCGGGCTCAGCGTCGGCATCGGACTGGCGGCGGCACAGCTGCTCGGCAAAGTGGTCGTGTCCACGCGCGGGGCCGTCAAGATCATCTTCGAGCGGCGGGCGCAGCTGGTGAACGCCGCAGATGCCTTTGACGTCAAGGTCCGTGCGGCAGGTGCGGACGCTCCGCTGATCGTGCCGCCGCCGTACCTGTGGGCGGCGGTGGGCACGGTGTTCATGATCACCGTCGCGATCGTCGCCGGCGGGTATCTGTGGTTCAGGTTGGTGCCCCGGCGTACCCAGGGGTTCCTCGAGACGGTCAAGAGGGACTACCCGCGCGACCCGACGGTCGGCGAGAACGCGGTCGATCTGCGGATCGCTCGCGCCCGCGCGCTGGCCTCGCTGACCGACGTCGGAGTCAAGCTGGTGGCACTGCTGGCTCTGGTGGCGGTGACGGTGATCGTCGCGGTGGCGGTGTACTACCTTTCGGAGAACGATCGGTTCGAGAAGGTCCTGACCTGGTCGTCGCGGATCACCAACGCCAGCGTGTTCATCACGGTGTCCGTGGCAGTAGGCGTCGGGCTGCTGGTGTTCCTCGCCTACCGGAATCCCGGGCTGCGCAAGACGATCGGGATCCTATGGGATGTGGCGACGTTCTGGCCGCGGGCCAACCACCCACTGACCCCGCCGAGCTACGGCAAGCGGACGGTGTGGGACCTGCGGCTGCGGCTGGCTGCGCTCGACACCGCAGACACCAGGGTCGTGTTGGTCGCCCACAGCCAGGGCACGATCATCGCCGCCGCGACCCTGCTACAGGCCACGGGCTTCGAGGGCAGACACGAGCAGTACCCGCTGCTCACCTTCGGATCTCCGCTGAGGCGGCTGTACGCCCAGAATTTCCCGGCGTACTTCGGCGCCGAGGCCTTGGACACGCTGCGCACCCGGCAATCGGAGCCCAGGCAACGCTGGATCAATCTCTGGGCGGCTAGCGATCCCATCGGTGCCTGGGTGTTCGGCACGGATGAGTACTTTGTTCAGCGGAGCAAGGAGCCTCCGGACATGACCGCCGTCCTCCCCGTGGTGGATTGCCGAATCCCCGATGTGGCCCAACAAGATCCGGCGCACGGGAAGTATGATGCCGACCCCGTCGGTCCGGTGTGCGGCCACTCGGGCTTCTGGCAGCGCGGTGAATACGACAAGGCCGTCGATGCGCTGCAGGCCATCGTCACCCAGGAGAACGTGGACACCGCCGCGACCACGCCGCCGACGGCAGCTGCGGTGTGACGCTCACTCACTTGCGCGGCGGGCGAAGCACTTTCAGAGGTGCGACTCGCCCCGTCGCCGACGACAGTGATCGAGGCTCGACATATTCGCAACTGCGCAGCCTTCTTGTCGCTCATTCCGCCGGCGGCTGCTGGCGGCCCGCCGTTCACGGGCAATCAATCCGCTGGCGCCGATACCGCCCCGTCGCGACTCGTCCTCTTGGGCGAGTCGGGTCCGAATCCTCAGGCGGCTAGGCGACTTTATCGACCTGACATCCAGCACGTAACGCCGCCGTCCGGACGACGTGCAATGCCCGCGGGCGGACCGCAACCAATGACCCCGAACGAACGACACCTAACGGAACGGTCCCCGGACGGGCGAAGCGTGCGATGCCTGATGTCCGCACTGCGAAACCGGCTTTGGCCTGGCGGTATCCAACGCGCACTCCGGCTCCGGTGAGGATGGCCAGGCCACCGGCGCCTGACAGAGCGAGAGCGGCCAGCGCCGCCAGTGAAACGGGTAGCACCCCGGCTGCGGCCAGAATCATAAGCCCGGCGGCGCCTGGCAGAGCGACAGGGGCCACCACCGAGACTGACCCGGATAGCAGGAGTTCGCTGTCGATTTGCCGGAGAAACGACTGCACACCCATCGAGATGGCGCCATCGGGCGCTGGCGGTGGGGTCGTCGCGCCGAAAAGAGATGCCGCCATCTCCCGGAGCGTCCCAACCCCAGCGGCATTGCCGGTCAACGGGTCGCCCAGGATAGCGGCAAGTGATAGGACCAGCCGCCATTGCGAAACCATCCCCGCATCCGCGGCTGGGAACAGTTCAGCGTCGGCATGGCCTCCTATTCGCACCGCCGGCTCCATCCCGGCGGTGCCCAACAAGAAGGCGAAAAACTCGGACTCCAGTTGGGTGAGTGAGACAACCGCGCCGGCACCCGGGGTGAGCATGTCCTGAATCAACGCGATGACGTCAGAGCCCAACAAGAGGGAGTAAAACTCGGACTGGAGTTGGGTGAGGGGCACGACCGTACCGGCACCCGGGGTGAGTATGTCCTGCACCGACGCGATGACGTCAGAGACCGGACTGACCGCGTTGGCAACTGGTGTGACGGCGTTGGGGGTTGGCGCGATTGCGTCAGAGACCGGCGTGACCGCGTTGGTAACTGGTGTGACGGCGTTGGGGGTTGGCGCGATTGCGTCAGAGACCGGCGTGACCGCGTTGGTAACTGGCGTGCCGGCGTCGGGGGTTGGCGCGATTGCGTCAGAGACCGGCGTGACCGCGTTGGTAACTAGGGTGACTGCGCTGGGGGCCGGTGCAGATTGACCGGGAACCGCAGCGACGAGGAGCGAATCTTTCTCGTCCTTCGAGTCCTTGTTCTCGTCCTCGGTGTCTTTCTCCTCGCCCTTGGTGTCCGTGCCGCCAGGCTCTTTCTTCGGGGTTTTCGCGTCGGTGGAGGGCTGACGGCCTGTTTTCGGGCCCGAGCTATGCGTGCGGTTTACGCCCCCACCCGGTCTGCTTGCCGGTTTGCTGTCCTGGCCTGAAGCGTCCGTGCGGTCATCGCCGTCCGAAGCGGAACTGCTGGAAGCGGGACCGGCAATGGCGACCGCGCCCCCGGCACCACCCATCAGCAGGCCCGCTGCGAGCACACAAACACCTGCAGCGAAGCGGATACGCGACAGACCCACCATCTCGCCCCACCAGCCAAAGGAACGCTCGCAGAACCACATTTCGGATACATGGTCCCATGTCTGACCATCGGTGTACAGGAATCGTGAGCCAGGTACGCGAGTCGACGGGTCAGCAGCAAACCATTCCTACAACGCCTTGATATCCCATCCGCACGATCAGGTAGCGCTAACGAGGCGAGCGCTTGGCGGGCGACATCCGTGGCGTAGGAAAGTCGGTGAAAGACAGCCAGAAGCCCGGTGATTGGCGGTCCGGCCGAGACGACAGCAGGTATGCACGGCCGCTTTGCCTCAGGAGATTGCGAAACGTGCTTCGTCCATCGGACGTACCGCGCGACAAGCCTCGTAGGCCTGACCATCAATCAGCTAAGACCTCGATTCGTGTCTCCGCTACCGGACAGAACATAGGCGAACCATCACCTTTATCCGGGCTATAGGCTGGGTTGGTACCCAGCCCGGGCGAGAGTTCCACGGTGAAGGGAAAGCAGCGGATGTGGTCGTACGCGTCCGGAGTCGAGAATCCACCCCTGCTGGACGATACGATCGGCGACAACCTGGCCCGGACGGTCGATCAATTCGGCGACCGCGACGCGATGATCGAGTGCGCGACCGGGCGCGGCTGGACCTACGCGGAGTTCCACGAGGCGACCCGTCGGATCGCCACCGGGCTGCTGGCGCGGGGTATCGGACCCGGCGACCGCGTCGGCATCTGGTCACCCAGTACCGCGGAGTGGACGATGATCCAGTACGCGACCGCGCAAATCGGCGCCATCCTCGTCACCATCAACCCCGCCTACCGCACCGAGGAACTGGAGTACGTGCTCAACCAGTCCTCGGTCGCGATAGTGCTGTCCGCGGCCTCGTTCAAGACCTCGGATTACACCGCGATGCTCGACGCGGTCCGCGGGCGCTGCCCCCACCTCAACGACGTCGTCATCGTCGGATCACAGGATTGGTCAGGGATCGCCGAGACCGTCGCCGACGCCGCCGTCCTGCAGGACGTGCGGGCAGGGCTGCGCTCGTCGGACCCGATCAACATCCAGTACACGTCGGGCACCACCGGTTTTCCCAAGGGCGCGACGCTGACGCACTCCAACATCCTCAACAACGGTTACTTCGTCGGGGAGGGCCTCGGCTACACCGAGGCGGACAGGGTCTGCATCCCGGTGCCGTTCTATCACTGCTTCGGCATGGTGATGGGCAATCTGGCGTGCACCTCGCACGGCGCCGCGATGGTGATCCCGGCGCCGGGATTCGACCCGGAGGAGACCCTCAAAGCAGTTGCCGCACAACGATGTACCTCGCTGTACGGGGTGCCCACGATGTTCATCGCCGAACTGTCACTGCCGAACTTCGCCGACTACGACCTGTCGAGCCTGCGGACCGGGATCATGGCGGGGTCGCCGTGCCCGGAGCAGGTGATGCGCAACGTCATCGACCGCATGCACATGAGCGAGGTGGCGATCTGTTACGGCATGACCGAAACCTCCCCGGTGTCCACCCAGACGTTGCCGACCGACACACTGGACCGGCGGGTGAGCACCGTCGGGCGGGTCGGCCCGCACCTGGAGATTCAGATCGTCGATGAGGCCGGCACCCAAGTGCAGCGGGGTGCACCGGGCGAGCTGTGCACCAGGGGCTACAGCGTGATGGCGGGCTACTGGAGCGACCCGGACAAGACCGCGGCGGCCATCGACTCCGACGGGTGGATGCACACCGGCGACATCGCGGTGATGGACGACGACGGCTACCTGAGCATCACCGGCCGCATCAAGGACATGGTGATCCGGGGCGGTGAGAACGTCTACCCACGCGAAGTCGAGGAGTTTCTCTACACCCACCCCGACATCGTCGACGCGCAGGTCGTGGGCGTACCCGACGAGAAGTACGGCGAAGAGCTGATGGCGTGGATCCGGGTGGCCGACGGCGCGCAGTCACCCACCGCCGAAAGTCTGCGGGCCTTCTGCGCCGGGCAGATCGCGCACGAGAAGATCCCGCGGTACGTCCAGGTCGTCGACGAGTTCCCGATGACGGTGACAGGCAAGGTACGCAAGGTCGATCTGCGCAGGCGTGGTGCGGAGCTGACCGGCGGAAGCGGGTGAGGATCGCGGCGCTGCGACTGCAGCAGCGTGACGGCAGGACCTGCGGACCCAGCGTGGCCGTCGTCGCGGGAGCGATGCTCGACCCCGGGTACCGGTCGGCGCTGTCGGGCACCGACGCAGGCCGGGCGTGGTTCGCCGAGGAACAGGGGCGGGTGCACGCACTGGTCAACCGGGCATGGCCCCGCGCGCTGGGCACCACCCCGATGGGGATGGCACGCGCCCTGACCGTGCACTCCCGCGGGCGAGGGGTGCGCTACCGATGGCGGCTGTGGCGGGGGCCGCGCGACCGGCTGGCCGACGTGCTGGCTGCGGTCGGGTCGGACTGGCCGGTGCCGATGCTGGTCGGCCGGGTCATCCCGAGGCACTGGGTGCTGATCGTGGAGGCATCAGCCGACCTACTGCACTGCTATGAACCCTCCTCCGGCGAGGTGCTCACGGTCGCGGTCCACGCGGTTCGGCGCGCTCGCCTGCGCGGGCTGGGTTATCCGCGGCCCTTCGCGTTCGTGCTGCCGAGCTCCGTCACCCGCTCGGCCACGGCCTGATCGGCCGGTTCCGCTGATTCGCGAAGACCCACGACGACGCCGTCGACGTTGCGCTCGGGCTGGTTCTGGGACATCTTCGCCTTGCCCTCGACCGACGTGATCGTCAGCGCGACGCCGACGATGCCCTTGAGTTGGCCGCGGATGTAGGTCTCGGGGGCATCGGTGACCTGCCAGGGCTCGGTACGGCGCTTCTCGTGGTGGTCGGTCAGCCGGGTGACGAGGGCGCGCAGCCACTCCGGGTCGTCGTGCGCCACGAGGTCGCCGTGGACCGCGAGGACGTCGTAGTTCCATGTCGGCACGACCTTGCCGGTCTCCCGCTTGGTGGCATAGAAGCCGGGCGAGATGTAGGCCTGCGGACCCGCGAATATCGCGACCGAGGCGGCTCCGGCTGCCCGCCAGTGCGGATTGGCGCGCGCGACGTGCCCGATCAGGGAGTGGCTGTTCGGGTCGTAGAGCAGCGGCAGCGGGGTGACCAGCATTCCGTCCGCCGCGTGGGTGACGAGGTGAGCGAACCCGCCCCGGGCGAGAACGGCGCGGGTGTCGGCCTCCGACAACGCGAACTTCGGCGGGATGTACATGGTCCGTCCAGCCTAGAACCGCCTACGGTCAGGCGGATCTCGGCTCGGCCGATCCATCGGCCTCGGCGATGCGCCGCTGCGCCTCGCCGACCGAGATTCGCAGCCGGCGGGCCAGCACCTGCGCCCACGGAGCCCCGGCGAACTCGACCGGCGGCGGGTCGGCGACCAGGCTGCCCAGGAGCCGGCGCTGCACTGCGGCCAGCTTCTTGTCCATCGCGTCCAGGCGGATCAGCAGGGCGCGCTGATCCCGGGGACCCAGGGTGTGGATCGGCAGGGTGGAAAGCGCCTGCCAGGCGACATCGGCGGCGTCAAGCGCGGCGAATACCTCGTGATTCGAACTCATGTTCGACAGAGTAGTCCGGGCCTCTGACACCTCCGCCCGACACCTCCTACACGTGGATACTTTTGGACATGGCCAGAAAGCTCGCCACGGCCGACGTGGTCCTCCTCCCCGAACTGCTCGACTTCATCAGGCCGCGGCACCGGATGGTGCTGACAACATTCCGCGCCGGGGATTCCCTGCAGAGTTCGCCGGTGACCGGTGGGGTGGACGGTCAGGGCCGCATCGTCGTCGCCAGCTATCCGCAGCGGGCGAAAGCGGCCAACATCCGCCGTCGTTCCCGTGCGAGCGTGGTGGTGCTGTCCGATGAGTTCGACGGCCCCTACGTCCAGGTAGACGGGGACGCCGAAGTCGTCGATCTGCCGGAGGCCGTCGACGGGCTCGTCGAGTACTACCGGTCCGTCGCGGGCGAGCATCCGGACTGGGACGAGTACCGCAAGGCGATGGTCGACCAGGGAAAATGCCTGATCAGGGTCACCCCGCAACAGTGGGGTCCGGTGGCGACAGGCGGGTTTCCGCCCGGGTGAATCGGGGAAAGCGGGAAGGGCTGAACAGGATGCCGGACGGCGTCTGTGGTAGTCAGAGCTAGCCCACGCGTTGCGTCAGCTAGCACGCCAAACTATAGTCTGGACACATGTCCAGGAGGGTTCGGATTTTTTGCTTTGCACGATTCGGCCAGCTCAGGGCGGCTGTCGCCGCTGCATCGCGGCACTCCTGTGCCGCTCAGGGTATGTGAGCTGAGCATGCGCGTCGCCTTACTGTCCTATCGGAGCAAAACCCACTGCGGTGGCCAGGGAGTCTACGTCCGGCACCTGAGCCGCGGGTTGGTGGAGCTCGGCCACGACGTCGAAGTCTTCTCCGGCCAGCCCTACCCCGAAGTGCTCGACCCGCGCGTGCGGCTGACGAAGGTGCCCAGCCTCGATCTCTACCGCGAGCCGGACCCGTTCCGCATCCCGATGCCCACCGAGATCAAGACCCGCATCGACCTGCTGGAGCTGCTCACCACCTGGACCGCCGGCTTCCCCGAGCCCAAGACCTTCAGCCTGCGCGCCGCGAGGCTGCTGGCCGCGCGCCGTCACGACTTCGACGTGGTGCACGACAACCAGTGCCTGGGCCCCGGGCTGCTGCAGATCGCGGCGTCGGGACTGCCGGTGGTGGCCACGGTCCACCACCCGATCACCCGGGACCGGGTGCTGGACGTCGCCGCCGCCGCCTGGTGGCGCAAGCCGCTGGTGCGCCGGTGGTATGGCTTCGCCGAGATGCAGAAGACCGTGGCACGTCAGCTCCCCGAGTTGGTCACCGTCTCGTCGACGTCGGCGGCCGACATCGCCGAGGACTTCGCGGTCGGCACCGACCAGCTGCATGTGGTCCCGCTCGGGGTGGACACTGCGCTGTTCCAGCCCGCGCAGGGCCGGGTCCGCAACCGCATCATCGCGATCGCCAGCGCCGACGTGCCGCTCAAAGGCGTCAGCCATCTGCTGCACGCGGTCGCCCGGCTGCGCGTCGAACGTGACCTCGAACTCCAGCTCGTCGCCAAGCTGGAGCCGAATGGGCCGACCGAGAAACTCATCGCCGAACTGGGCATCTCCGACATCGTGCACAGCTCCAGTGGGCTGAGCGATACTGACTTGGCAGACCTGCTGGCCTCCGCTGAAATCGCCTGCATCCCTTCGCTTTACGAGGGGTTCTCGCTGCCGGCGGTGGAAGCGATGGCCAGCGGCACCCCGATCGTCGCCAGCCGGGCAGGTGCGCTGCCCGAGGTCGTCGGGGCCGACGGCGAATGCGCAAGGCTGGTCAAGCCGGCCGACGTTGACGAATTGACTCAGGTGCTCGGCGAGCTGCTCGACTCGCCGATGGAACTGCGCAGGCTCGGTGACAACGGGCGGCGTCGCGCGCTCGAGGTGTTCAGTTGGGAATCGGTTGCCGCACAAACCGTTGCTGTATATCAGCGGGCCCGCGAGAGGGTCGGAACATGCTGACCGTGGACTTCGACCGCCTCGGGGTCGGCGCCGGAACCAAGGTGATCGACGTCGGCTGCGGTGCGGGACGTCATACCTTCGAAGCGTTCCGGCGCGGCGCCGACGTGATCGGCTTCGACCAGAGCGTCTCTGATCTCAACGATGTCGACGAGATCCTGCAGGCGATGAAGGAGCAGGGCGAGGCGCCCGCCTCGGCGAAAGGCGAAGCGGTGAAGGGCGATGCTCTTGACCTGCCCTACGCCGACGGCACGTTCGACTGTGTCGTCGCCTCCGAGATCCTCGAGCACGTCCCCGGGGACGACCGCGCGATCTCCGAACTGGTGCGGGTCCTCAAACCCGGTGGTGCTCTGGCGATCACCGTCCCACGCTGGCTCCCGGAGCGGATCTGCTGGGCTCTTTCGGATCAGTACCACGCCAACGAGGGCGGGCATATTCGCATCTACCGCGCCGACGCACTGCGCAAGAAGGTGCTCGCACACGGCCTCCAGCTCACCCACACCCACCATGCGCATGCCCTTCACTCGCCGTACTGGTGGCTCAAATGCCTTGTTGGAATCGAGAAGTCAGACCACCCGGCAGTCTCGGCGTACCACAAACTGTTGGTGTGGGACATGATGAGCCAACCCTGGCTGACCCGCACCGCCGAGTCAGCGCTCAACCCGCTGATCGGAAAGAGTGTCGCCCTCTACTTCCGTAAGCCCGGCGTTGCCGATGCCTGAAATCCCCAATGTGCCCGGGATTTTCACGCCGGCCCAGTGTCGGCAGACCGCCAAGTCGATCGTGGCGACGCAGGAACCGACCGGAGCCATTCCGTGGTCGGTGGGTGGACACACCGACCCGTGGGATCACGTCGAGAACGCGATGGCGCTCACCGCGGCCGGACTCATCGCACCCGCCCGCGCGGCCTTCGAATGGTCACGCAGGACGCAGCGGCCGGACGGCACCTGGCCGATCCAGCTGCGCAACGGGGTGGTCGAGGATGCCAACAGCGACAGCAACTTCTGCGCCTATATCGCCACCGGTGTCTGGCACCATATCCTCGTCACCGATGACCGGCGGTTCGCGGAGGCGATGTGGCCCGTGGTGGCCAAGGCCATCGACTTCGTTCTCGAACTCCAGTTCGCGACCGGTGAAATAGCTTGGGCCAGAGGGCCTTCCGGTCCAACCGAGGAGGCGCTGCTGACCGGCTGCGCGAGCATCCACCACAGCATTCGGTGTGCGTTGGCGCTGGCCGACTACATCAACGCCCCGCAGCCGGAATGGGAGGTCGCAGTCGGCCGACTGGGCCACGCGATCGCCCATCATCCCGAGGGTTTCGTCGCCAAGGACCGGTGGTCGATGGAGTGGTACTACCCGGTGCTCGGCGGGGCGGTGCGGGGGTCGGCGGCACGTGCGCGCATCGACGAACGCTGGGACGACTTCGTGGTGCCGGGCCTCGGCATCCGGTGTGTCGACGACCGTCCATGGGTCACCGGCGCCGAAACATGCGAACTGGTCCTGGCATTGGAGGCCATGGGTGATCTGTCGCGGGCGCACCAACTGTTCGCCGCGATGCATCACCTACGGGAGGACGACGGGTCCTACTGGACCGGGCTGGTGTACGCCGACGGTAAGCGCTGGCCGGTGGAGCGCACCACCTGGACCGGCGCCGCGGCCATTCTCGCCGCCGACGCCCTGTCCTCGGCGACACCGGGGAGCGGTATCTTCCGCGGTGTGGATCTGCCGAGAGGTCTTGAAGGCGAATATGACTGTGAGTGCGCGACGAGCGAGCGCTAGCACTCGCCGAGCGTGCCCGCCTGTCCTGACACCCGCTCGAGCACCCGCATCGAACCGGTCGCCCGGACTTCACGGAAATCATCGGTGTCCAGCGCCCGACGGTAGATGTGAAACGGCGCCTGGCCGCCGTCGGCGGGATCGGGAAACACGTCGTGGATGACCAGCGCGCCACCGACGTCGACCCAACGGGCCCAGCCGTCGAAGTCGCGGTTGGCGGCCTCTTCGGTGTGTCCGCCGTCGATGAACAAGAACCGCAACGGTGTTCGCCAGCCTCGGGCGACCACGGGTGACCGCCCGACGATCGCGACGACGTGGTCGTCGAGCCCGGCGGCGTCCAGGGTGTGCCGTAGCGCAGGCAGGGTGTCGAACAGGCCGGTGACCGGGTCGACCATCGCCGTGTCGTGGTACTCCCAACCGGCCTGGTGTTCCTCCGACCCGTGATGGTGGTCGACGGTGTAGACGAGCCCGCCGGTCTGCTTGGCGGCCGCGCCGAGCATCACGGTGGACTTGCCGCAGTAGGTGCCGATCTCGACGCCGACGCCGTCGCCGAGATAGCCCACGGCGGTGTCGTAGAGCGCCCGGCCCTCGTCGGCGGGCATGAAGCCGGTGACCCCTTCGGCGAGCTCGAACAGGCCGGCGGCGGCCGGTGGCAGCGCAGTGTCTGCATCTGATTGACGGCTCGCCGTCGTGTGGTCCATGGCAGTCCAACTTACCGTTGCTGGCATCAGGTACTTGTAGTAGCGTCCGGACATGTGTCCGATCCGGCTCTGGAGTCGACGCGGCGCCGACTGACGGCCAGACAGGCCGACACTGTGGACCGGCTGGGCCAGGCCGCCGTGGACCTGCTCAGTCGCGAGGGCTTCGCAGGGCTCACCGTACGGCGGGTGGCCGCGGCGGCGGGCGTGGGAGCCGCGACGGCCTACACCTACTTCTCATCCAAAGAGCATCTGGTCGCCGAAGTCTTCTGGCGCCGGCTTGCCGGTTCGCCGCGGACCACGCACGAGAGCAGTGATCCGGCCGCCAAGGTGATCGAAGTCCTCGGGCACATCTCATTGCTGGTGGCCGACGAGCCCGAGTTCGCGGGGGCCGTCACGACCGCCCTGCTGGGCAAGGACCCCGATGTCGAGGTGCTGCGGCTGCGGATCGGCCGGGACATCCGCGACCGGCTCTCCGATGCGCTCGGCCCCGACACCGATCCCGATGTCATCGATTCGCTGGAGATGCTCTACTCGGGCGCCTTGGTGCGGGCGGGCATGGGTTACGCCTCCTACCAGGAGATCGCCGAGAAGCTGGAGAAGTCGGCGCGCTTGATGCTGGGCTGAACTCAGGGGCCGAGCATCGCCGTCGCGGCGGCTATCGCCGGTTCCATGACGCCGCGCATGTCGCCGCCGTCCTCGACGAAAAGCGCGGTGAGTTCCCGTAATCCGCCGACCAGAATGAGGGCCATCGGTGGGGAGACCGGGGTGATCCGGGCGCGGCGGAATCCGGGGCTGTCGGTGAGGGCGACCAGCATGTCGGTCAGGTGATCCATCGCCAGCCGGTGCAACGGCCGCGCCACCGCGCCCAGCGCGGGAGCTTCCCGGATCCAGCTCAGGGTGACGGCGGGACGCGCCTCGATGTGAGCGACGTAGGCGCTGACGGCCTGATGGATCTGCAGCTGCCAGTCCGCTTCGGAATCCACGGCGGCTTGGACGGCGGCGATCAGGTCTGCGTTGTTCCTGCGGAGCACCTCGATCAGACAGTCTTCCTTGCTGGCGAACTGCTCGTAGAACGTGCGCTTGGACGTCCGGGCGTGGCGCACGATGTCGGCGACGGTGGTGTCCCGGTAGCCGCGTTCGCCGATCGACGAGGCCAGGCCGTCGAGTAGTCGATCGGCCACCGATGCGAGCACCGGAGTCGTCGTCACGCTGGACCTCCCAAACCCTTGCGTAGTCGTGGTACCAGGCGGTACCGTACCGGACATGGCCTCGGTACACCGAAGTACCAGGCGATCGGAGGGGGCCATCTCATGAGCGACGCCACGATCACCACGAAGCCGCCGACCGCCTCGCCGACGCTGCCGGTCCGGTTGCCGCCCACCCCGCGGGTTCCCACATTCCTGCAGGGCGTCGGCTTCTCGCTCTCGCCGAAGTGGACGATCGCCCAGATCGGGCGCCGCCACGGCGACATCTTCACCATGAGAACTCCGATATCCGGCCGCACCGTGGTCGTCGCCGATCCGGGTCTGGCCAAACAGGTCTTCATGGCAGACACCGACGCCGTCGGCAACATCCAGCCCAATCTGTCGCGGGTGCTCGGTCCGGGGTCGGTGTTCGCCCTCGACGGAACCGATCATCGCCGCCGCCGCAAGCTGCTGACACCGCCGCTGCACGGCAAGAGCATCAAGAACTACGAGCGGATCTTCGAGGAGGAGACGCTGCGGGAGACGGCGAATTGGCCGGAGGATAAGGCATTCGGAACCCTGGAGCCGATGATGCGGATCACGCTCAATGCCATCCTGCGCGCGGTGTTCGGCGCCGACGGCACACATCTGGACGAACTGCGCCGCATCATCCCGCCCTGGGTCACCCTCGGTTCGCGGCTCTTCCTCCTGCCGATGCCCTCCCGCACCTATGGCCCGTACAGCCCGTGGGGCCGGTTGGCGGTCTACCGAAAGCGGTACGACGGATTGATCGGACGGCTCATCGACGCGGTGCAGGCCGACCCGAACCTCGACACCCGCGACGACGTCCTCGCACTGCTGCTGCGCAGTACCTACGAGGACGGATCGACGATGTCGCGCCAGGACATCGGCGACGAACTGCTCACCCTGCTGGCCGCGGGACACGAAACCACCGCCGCCACCATGGGCTGGGCGTTCGAGCGCATCAGCCGCCACCCCGACGTGCTCGCCAAGCTGGCGGCGGAGGCCGACACCGACGGCAATGAGTACCGGCAGGCCACCATCCTCGAGGTCCAGCGATCACGCACCGTCATCGACTTCGCCGGCCGGCACGTCTACGCGCCGACGTTCGAACTCGGCGAATGGGTGATCCCGCAAGGATATTCGATCCTGGTGGCGATAGCGCAAGTGCACCAACGCTCCCAAGACTTCCCGGACCCGGAACGGTTCGACCCGCAGCGCTACATCGGCCAGCGACCGTCGACGTTGGCCCACATCCCGTTCGGCGGCGGCACCCGCCGCTGCGTCGGCGCCACCTTCGCCAGCGTCGAGATGGACATCGTGCTGCGAACTGTGCTGCGGCACTTCGTCATCGACGCGACCACCGCCCCTGCGGAAAAGTCACACTTCCGCGGAGTCGCGCACACGCCCAAGAAGGGCGGCCGCATCATCGCGCACCGCCGCCGTTAGAGCCGCCCCAGGCGAATCAGACCTCGGCGCGCTTGGGCAGCTTCCAGCCGGCGCGCGGGAAATGGCAGGTGTAGCCGCTGGGGTAGCGCTCCAGGTAATCCTGGTGCTCCGGCTCGGCCTCCCAGAATTCGGGCGCCGGGCTCACTGCGGTGACGACCTTTCCGGGCCACAACCCCGACGCATCGACGTCGGCGATGGTGTCCAGAGCGACCTGACGCTGCTCGTCGTCGACGTAGAAGATCTCCGAGCGGTAGCTCGTCCCGACGTCGTTGCCCTGCCGGTCCTTCGTGGTCGGGTCGTGGATCTGGAAGAAGAACTCCAGCAGCGCCCGATAGTCGGTCTGCGCCGGGTCGTAGACGATCTCGATGGCCTCGGCGTGGCCGGGGTGACTGCGGTAGGTCGGGTGGTCGTTGCGGCCGCCCGTGTAACCGACCCGGGTGGAGACCACGCCGGGCTGCTTACGGATCAGGTCCTGCATACCCCAGAAACAACCGCCTGCCAGAACCGCACGCTTGTAGTCGCTCACACTTATTCCTCTCCTGCCGACTCGATGAAAAGTCTCTTGTACTCTGCATACCCCTCTGCCTCGAGGTCGTCGAGGTGGATGAAGCGCAACGCCGCCGAGTTGATGCAGTAACGCAGGCCACCCTCGGCGCGCGGACCGTCCTTGAAGACGTGGCCGAGGTGGCTGTCGCCGTGCGTCGAGCGCACCTCGGTACGGAGCATCAGGTGCGAGAAGTCGCGCTTCTCGAGCACATTGGCGCTGCCGTCCGGTTCCCGAATGGGCCTGGTGAAGCTCGGCCATCCTGAGCCGCTGTCGAACTTGTCGGTCGACGCGAAGAGCGGTTCCCCCGACACCACGTCGACATAGATGCCCGGCTCGTGGTTGTCCCAGTACTCGCCGGTGAAGGGCCGCTCGGTGCCGTTCTTCTGGGTGACGTGGTACTGCTCGGGAGACAGGGCGTCGACGGCCGCCGGATTCTTGTTGTATTGCTGCGTCATAGTGCCCATATAACCCGGTGGACAGCGGTTTTAATCCATGTCGCGGGCTCGCATCGCTGCGTTCGGAGCACGCCTGTGGTGGTCGGTTTGATGGGGCCACCCTCCGAACTGAAACGGTCCGCACTGAAGCCGTCATCAAGTGATGACGGCTCCCGAGCCGAGACGTCCGCCTCGTCCGGCACGCCCGGCAGACCCCACTCATGATCCGCCCTCGACAAGCGCGGGTAGAACGTGTTCTATTTCTGCTGTGGCGGGCAACACTTTCGCGCGGGACGAGCTCATAGCGGCGTTCGCGGAGTTCGAGAAGACAGTCCAGCGTGCGGCACAGACGCGGGACTGGGATCCCTGGGTTGACCAGTACACCGACGACATCCTCTACATCGAGCACGCTGCAGGCACGATGCGCGGCCGCGACGAGGTACGGCCGTGGATCTGGAAGACGATGGAAAACTTCCCGGGTAGCTACATGACGTCGTTCCCGGCGCTGTGGAAGGTCTACGACGAGGCGACCGCCCGCGTGATCTGCGAACTCGACAACCCGATGCGCGACCCGGGGGACGGCACCATCATCAGCGCCACCAACATCTCGATCGTCACCTACGCCGGTGACGGCAGGTGGCGCAGGCAGGAGGACATTTACAACCCGCTGCGGTTCGTCAAGGCGACGGTGAAGTGGTGCAGGAAGGCCCAGGATCTCGGCACCCTGCCCGACGTCGCGGCGGAGTGGCTGGCTACCTTCGCCCCCGGCGGTCGGGGCACCGTGTGACCGCACTGGTGATCGGCGCCAACGGCTTCCTCGGCAGCCACGTGACCCGCCAGCTCGTCGCCGACGGACTTGACGTCCGGGTGATGGTGCGCAACGGCGCCAACACCCTGGGCATCGACGACCTGACGGTGACACGGTTCGTTGGAGACATCTGGAACTCCGAGGTGTTGCGGGAGGCGATGACCGGCTGCGACATCGTCTACTACTGCGTCGTCGACACCCGCGGCTGGCTGCGCGATCCCGCGCCGCTGTTCCGCACCAACGTCGAGGGCACCCGCAACGTCCTCGACGTCGCGGTGGAACCTGCGGTCGCGGAGCAACTGAGCAAATTCGTGTTCACGAGCAGCTACGTCACCGTGGGGCGCAAACGTGGCCGGGTCGCCACCGAGTCCGACATCATCTCCGACGTCAGCGGCACCACACTGACCCCGTACGTCCGGTCGCGGGTGCAGGCCGAGAACCTGGTGATGGACTACGCGCGCGACCGCGGCCTGCCCGCGGTGGCCGTGTGCGTGTCCACCACCTACGGCGCAGGCGACTGGGGCCGCACCCCGCACGGCGCGATCATCGCGGGCACGGCATTTGGGAAGTTGCCGTTCGTGATGGGCGGAATCGAGCTCGAGGCAGTGGGTATCGACGACGCCGCGCGCGCGCTGCTGCTCGCGGCGGAGAAGGGACGCGTCGGCGAGCGGTACCTGATCTCGGAGACGATGATCTCCAACGCCGAGGTGGTGCGGATCGCCGCGGACGCCGCGGGTGTCGCTGCACCGACGAAGATGATCCCGCTGCCGCTGTCGTATGCGATGGCGGCACTGGGCAGCGCCAAGGCCCGGCTGACGGGCACCGATGAGCGGCTGTCTCTGGACTCGCTGCGCCTGATGCGTGCCGAGGCCCCGGTGGACTGCAGCAAGGCGAAGCGGGAATTAGGTTGGCGGCCAAGGCCGGTGGAGGATTCAATCCGGGAAGCCGCGAAGTTCTGGGTGAGCCTCCGCGACGCCAAACGCGCGAACAGGTGAGCGACAAACTGCGCGTCGACTTGCACGGCGCACCCGCGACCATGCTGGCCACGCTGTACGCCAAGGCACTCGACGCCGACAGGCCCGACTCGATCCTGAACGACACCTTCGCCAAGGACATCGTCGACCGCATCGACTACGACTGGGCGGCGACGACGATCACGTCCCGCAACGCCCCTTCGGTGACGTTGCGGTCGGCGCATTTCGACGAGTGGACACGCCAGTTCCTCGCTGCGCATCCCGAGGCCGTGGTGCTGCACCTCGGTTGCGGGCTCGACAGCCGATTCCTCCGCGTGCGGCCCGGGCCCGGCGTCGACTGGTTCGACATCGACTATCCGGAGGTGGCGCGGCTGCGGGAGCGCTTCTATCCCGCGGGCCCCGGTCACCATGTCGTCGCGGCCTCGGTGACCGACCCGGGGTGGCTGGCCGCGATCCGCGATGATCGGCCCACCCTGATGGTGGCCGAGGGGCTGACCATGTACCTGACCGAGGACGACGGCATCGCGCTGTTACGGCGGATCGTCGACCGGTTCCCTTCGGGGGAGCTGCAATTCGACGCCTTCAACTGGCTGGGCATCAAGACGCAGTGGACCAATGCGGTGGTCCGGCGGTCGGGCTCCACGCTTTACTGGGCGATCAACGGTCCGAACGACATCATCACTGCCGTGCCAGGAACCACGCTCCTGCAATGGGTTCCGGTGTTCGAGCTGGATGTGTTCGCCCGGATCGGAAGAGGCTACGGGCTGATGGCCGCGGTGATGAACCGGATACCCGGCGTACGCACCATGGCCCAGTTCCACCGATACGCCTACTGACCCCTGGTGGGCGACGCGTCAGGCTGCTTGGGGATCCCGCGCTGATGAAGCCCGGCTGGGTACCCGGGGTGAAGCCTCCGGGTGCCTGCATCTGGGGCCGCCACTGAGGTGGCGACGAGTGCTGCCACAATCTGTCGGTGTCCATCACAGCGCCCGGCCCCGGTCTCATCAATGGCCACGTCTCGCATTGGTTCGACGGACTGCCGACCAGTAGGGCGCCACTGCCCGGCAGCCGCGACGCCGACGTCTGCATCGTCGGAGCCGGATACACCGGGCTGTGGACCGCCTACTACCTCAAGCGCGCCGATCCCTCGTTGCGCGTCGTGGTGCTCGAGGCCCGGTTCGCCGGCTTCGGCGCGTCCGGCCGCAACGGGGGCTGGTTGTCGGGCCTGGTTCCCGGTGACCGGGAGCGCATGGCCCACCAGTACGGACGCGACAGTGTGGCCGCCTGGCAGCGGGCGCTCAACGACGCGGTCGACGAAGTGATCGACGTCGCCGCCCGCGAGGGTATCGACGCCGGCATCGTCAAAGGCGGCACCCTCGAGGTCGCCCGCAACCCGGCGCAGGCCACCCGGCTGGCCGCAGCCATGGAAGCCGAACGGCGCTGGCAGGTCGGCGGTATCGAGCCGCTCTCCAAAGATGATGCGCGACGACGTATTCGACTCGACGGCGTCGTCGCCGCCTACCACAATCCGCACTGCGCCCGCGTCCAGCCCGCACGGCTGGCCCGCGGCCTGGCCGACACCGTCGAGGGCCTCGGCGTCGACATCTACGAGCGCTCTCCGGTCACCGAGCTCACCGCAGGACGAGCGACGACGCCCTCGGGCACGGTCAGCGCCCCGGTGGTGCTTCGCGCCACCGAGGGGTTCACCGCCATGCTGCCCGGTCTGAAGCGCCGCTGGCTGCCGATGAACAGCTCGATGATCGCGACCGACCCGATTCCCGCACCACTCTGGGACGCCATCGGCTGGCAGGGCAGGGAAACGCTCGGGGACACCGCGCACGGCTTCTTCTACGCCCAGCGCACCGTCGACGATCGGATCGCCATCGGCGGGCGCAGCGTGCCCTACCGCTTCGGCTCCAGAACCGACCGCGACGGACGGGTGCCCGAACGCACCATCACGAACCTCCGCGCCACCCTGCACGCCATCCTGCCGCAGGTCGCCGGCGTGCCGATCGCCCACGCCTGGTGCGGTGTGCTCGCGGTGCCACGGGACTGGGAGGCGACCGTCGACTTCGACAAGGCGACCGGCCTCGGCTGGGCGGGCGGCTACGTCGGGCACGGCGTCACTGCCACCAACCTCGCGGCGCGCACCCTCACAGATCTGATCCTGGACCGCGCGACTCCGTTGACCACCCTGCCGTGGGTCGGTCACCGGTCCCGGAGCTGGGAACCCGAACCGCTGCGCTGGCTGGGAGTGCGCGGAATGTACCTGGCCTACAAGGCGGCCGACTGGCACGAGGCGCGGGGCGGGCCGGCCACGTCCCCGATCGCGGTCGCAGCGGACAAGATCGCCGGGCGGCCCCACTAGCGAGCGTCGGCGCGCGCTCCTCGAACCGCTGCAGCGATATCCGGGATGGTATCGGTCGATGCTGTCGTTTAATGACGATGTGACCGACCGACGAACACTCGAGCCCCGCGAGCCCCGCGAGCCCACTGCGGGCCACCCCATCACCGTGGAACCGACCGGCACCCGCGTCACCGTCCGCATCGACGGAGACCTCATCGCCGAGACCGACGCCGCGCTGACCCTCCAGGAGGCCAGCTATCCGGCGGTGCAGTACATCCCCATCGCCGATGTGGTCGCACAACTGGCCCGAAGCGACACCGAGACGTACTGCCCGTACAAGGGCGACGCCAGCTACTACAACGTGGTCACCGCGCACGGCGAGACCGTCGACGACGCGGTGTGGACCTACGAGCAGCCCTACCCAGCGGTATCGGCCATCGCAGGTCACGTGGCGTTCTACCCGAACAAGGCCGATGTCAGGGTAGGCACTTAGGCTGGCGTGGTGCGCAGCTCGGCCTCCGTGGTCTTCGACGGGCCCGCCAGTCCGGGACTGACGCTGTCCCCGCTGCGCCGCGGCAGGGGAGACCCGTGCTACCACGACGATCCCGACGGGGCCATCTGGCGTACCAGCCTGATGCGTAGCGGGCCGGTCACCGCCCGCATCGGCCGGGGTGGAAGCGACACCGTCGACTGCGAGGCATGGGGTCCTGGTGCGGTGGAGTTCACCGAGGCACTGCCCGCGCTGTTGGGGGCCGACGACGACGCGACGATGTTCCGGCCCGATGAGCCGACCATCGCAGCGGCCCAGCGTCGCGTCCCACATCTGCGACTCGGCCGCACCGGCCGGGTGCTGGAGGCGCTGATGGCTGCGGTGCTCGAACAGCGGGTGTACGGCACCGATGCGCGCCGGGCGTGGCGCAGGCTGGTGACCCGATACGGCGAGCCGGCGCCGGGTCCGGCGCCCGAACACCTGCGGGTGCCGCCGTCGGCGGAGGCCTGGCGGCGCATTCCGTCGTGGGAGTTCCACCTCGCCAACGTCGATCCCGGCCGGGCCCGCACGATGGTGGGCTGTGCTCAGCGCGCTGATGCGCTGGAACGGCTGGTCAGCCGCCCGGCCGAGGCGGCGCGGGCTGCGCTGACGACGCTGCCGGGCGTGGGGGAATGGACCGCCGCCGAGACGGCGCAACGGGCTTTCGGTGACGCCGACGCGCTGTCGGTGGGTGACTATCACCTCGCGAAGGTGGTCGGCTGGAGTCTGCTCGGGCACCCCATCGACGACCCGCAGATGGTCGAGCTGCTCGAGCCGATGCGTCCGCACCGGCACCGCGCGGTCCGGCTGCTCGAAACCAGTGGGCTCGCAGTCAATCCGCGTTTCGGACCGCGGTCGCCGATACCGAACCTCGCCGAAATGTGACGTGCTCCGCCGGTGATTACCGCACTGCGCACTCGGGTACACGTCGGCGAGACAAGCGAAGGAGCGAGAACATGACGTCATTCACCGTGCCCGGAATGTCCAACAAGGAGGGTGCCGAGGTTGCCGAGCTGCTGCAGAAGGCGCTCAGCAGGTACAACGACCTGCACCTGACCCTCAAGCACGTGCACTGGAACGTGGTGGGCCCGAACTTCATCGGCGTGCACGAGATGATCGACCCGCAGGTGGAGCTGGTCCGCGGGTACGCCGACGAGGTCGCCGAACGCATCGCGGCGTTGGGGCAGTCGCCACTGGGCACGCCGGGAGCCATCATCAACGACCGCACCTGGGACGACTACTCGGTCAATCGGGACACCGTGCTGGCGCATCTGGCCGCGCTGAATCTGGTCTACAACGGCGTCGTCGAGGACACCCGCAAGAGCATCGAGCGGCTGGGCGATCTCGACCCGGTGTCTGAGGACATGCTGATCGGCCATGCGGGCGAGCTGGAGAAGTTCCAATGGTTCGTACGCGCACACCTGGAGAACGCGGGCGGTCAGCTGGTCACCGAGGGCGCCAGCACCGAGAAGTCCGCCGCGACCAAGGCCAAGAAGAAGTCCTAGGTTTCGCTGTCGCGGTTGAGGCGCTGCGCGGAGTAGATCGAGACGTTCGTGCGGCTGATCATCAGGTACGCGATGCCGACGGTGATCATGGCGCCGGGAAGGACCGAGAACGAACCGGCCATCTCGGCGACCATGATCATCACCGCCAAGGGGGCATGCGCAACGCTGCCGAAGCAGGCCATCATCGCGACGATGACGAACAGGCCGGGCCCGTCGGGGATTCCGGGGAGACCGGTCAAATCCGCGATGCGCCAGATCGCCGCGCCGACAAACGCGCCGATGACGATGCCCGGGCCGAAGATCCCGCCGGAACCGCCGGTGCCGATGGACAGCGATGTCGCCAGGATCTTCGCCAAGGGCAGCAGCAGCACGATCCACACCGGTATCGCAGCGAGGGTATCGACGGTGGTCGCCAGCTGCACCCAGCCGTAGCCGGCGCCGAGGACCTGAGGGATGAGCAACGCCATCAGGCCGACGAGCAATCCGCCGATGGCGGGTTTGATCACCTTGCCGCCCGGCAACAGCGGCATCAGGGCGACGGTGCCGTAGAAAACCCGCGCGTATAAGTAACCGACTGCGGCGGAGGCGATTCCGATGATCACGAACCACACTGACTGGCGCGGGTCGAACGTGTACTCGGGGACGACGTGTCCGAACAGCGGCTCGAAACCCAGGATCGATCCGTAGACCCCGTACGCCGTCGCGGAGGTGATGAAGCCGGGGATCAGTGACCGGTAGTCGAAGTCCGCGCGGTACACGATCGACGCCGCGAGCACGGCGCCGCCCAGCGGTGCGCCGAAGATCGCGCCGATGCCCGACCCGATGCCGAGTGCCACCGCGATGCGGCCGTCCTCGTCGGTCAGATCCAGCCGTCTGGTCAACAACGACCCGAATCCGGCGGAGATCTGCGCGGTCGGTCCTTCCCGGCCGCCGGATCCACCGGAACCGATCGTCAGCGCGCTGGCCACCATCTTGACGAGCACCGCTCGGGCGCGGATCGCCCGGGGATCGGTGTGCACCGCCTCGATGGCGCTGTCGGTGCCGTGGCCCTCGGCCTCGGGGGCCAGCTTGGCGACGATTAATGCCGAGACGAGCGCGCCGCCGAAGGTCAGCAGCGGGATGGCCCACGGCCGTGCGAAATCCGCCGACCCGGGGTAGCCGCCGTCGCCGACGGCGGTGGGCTGGTCGTAGCCGCCGAGGTAGCCCAGCAGGAACCGGCCGGTGTAGTCGAGCATGAGGTAGAAGGTCACCGCGCCCAGACCGGCGATGACGCCGATGCTGACACCCAGTATCAGCCACTTGCGCAGGTACCCGGAGGCCCGGATAAAGGCGCCAAACCTGCCGAAGGTGCCCAACCTTGTGATCATTCGCCTCTTAACGATAGGCAGCCAGCCGGGCCACCATGGCCACCCTGCCATCGTCCCCGACCGCCTGCGTCTCCGCCACGCCACTGCTGCGACCGGCGTGCAGCGGCCTGGCGAGATTGTGGGCTTCGGCGCCCAGGCTGGCCGCCGGCGGGCAAAACCGCTGGCGGCCAGCCAAATACGGGTCAGCACAAGTGCCGCGGGCCGTTGACGGGCGCCCCCGGGCAGGAAAAGTGGCGCGTGCCGCTTTCTAAGAATACGACTAAGGCTTTTGCGCAAATTGCGAAGCGGTCGTCACTGCAGTACAGCACAAAAAAACTCGCGTACAGCAAACTTCTGCACGCCCCGGGGGTGCGGTGTGATCCACTCCTCTGTGGGCAACGCGGGTCATCAATCAGCCGAAACTGTCACCGCGGCAACGTTATTCGTCTGTGCCCGGGCTGGTGCCATTCCCGGCCGGAGGTCGCCCGGCGAACCTAGTTAGGCAAGACTAAGTTGGCATGTCAGGGCCCCTTTGTCATATCGTTTTCACCACTTGAGGCGAGTGGAAAAGGGCCGTCGTTCAGTGCTGCACGAAGGAACCCCCATCGCCAGCTAGGCTAACGCTCCCGCCGACGCTGCCGTCGGTACCGCTCCGCGGCGGCGTGTGCAAGAAAAGAAAAAGGTAGGTGGGAATGGCGCCCAGTAGTCAAGGGCTGTACAACCCCGCGTTCGAGCACGACGCGTGCGGCGTGGCGATGGTGGCGGACATGCACGGGCGCCGCAGCCGCGACATCGTCGACAAGGCCATCACCGCGCTGCTGAACCTCGAGCACCGCGGCGCCCAGGGCGCCGAGCCGAACACCGGCGACGGTGCCGGCATCCTGCTGCAGGTGCCCGACGATTATTTTCGGGCCGTTTGCACGACGGAGGGTTTCGAGCTGCCCGCGCCGGGCAGCTATGCCACTGGTATCGCCTTCCTGCCTCAGTCCTCGAAGGACGCCGCCATCGCATGCGAGTCGGTCGGGAAGATCGCCGAGGCCGAAGGCCTGCAGGTCCTGGGCTGGCGCGACGTGCCCACCGACGAGTCGTCGCTGGGTGCGCTGGCCCGCGACGCGATGCCGACCTTCCGTCAGGTGTTCCTCGGCGGCGCGTCCGGGATGGACCTGGAGCGACGCGCCTTCGTGGTGCGCAAGCGCGCCGAGCACGAACTCGGCACCAAGGGCCCCGGACAGGACGGGCCCGGGCGCGAAACCGTATATTTCCCAAGCCTTTCCGGTCAGACCTTCGTCTACAAGGGCATGCTCACCACGCCGCAGCTGCGGACGTTCTACCTTGACCTGCAGGACGAACGGCTCACCAGCGCGCTGGGCATCGTGCACTCACGGTTCTCCACCAACACGTTCCCGTCGTGGCCGTTGGCGCACCCGTTCCGGCGGGTGGCGCACAACGGTGAGATCAACACCGTCACCGGCAACGAGAATTGGATGCGGGCACGCGAGGCGCTGATCAACACCGAGGCCTTCGGCGGTCAGGACCTCGACAAGGTCGTCCCCATCTGTACGCCCGGCGCGTCGGACACCGCGCGCTTCGACGAGGTGCTCGAACTGCTGCACCTCGGCGGCCGCAGCCTTCCACACGCCGTGCTGATGATGATCCCGGAAGCGTGGGAGCGCCACGAATCGATGGACCCGGCCCGGCGGGCGTTCTACGAGTACCACGCGTCATTGATGGAGCCCTGGGATGGTCCGGCGTCGGTGTGTTTCACCGACGGAACCGTCATCGGTGCGGTTCTCGATCGCAACGGCCTGCGTCCGTCGCGCATCTGGGTGACCAGTGACGGCCTGGTGGTGATGGCGTCGGAGGCCGGTGTGCTCGACCTCGACCCCGCCACCGTCGTCCAGAAGATGCGGCTGCAGCCCGGCCGGATGTTCCTCGTCGACACCGCGCAGGGCCGGATCGTGTCCGACGAGGAGATCAAGGCCGAGCTGGCCGCCGAGCAGCCGTACCGGGAATGGCTCGACGCGGGGCTGTTCAACGTCGACGAGCTGCCGCCGGGCGACTACGTGCGGATGCCGCACCACCGGGTCGTGCTGCGCCAGCAGGCGTTCGGCTACACCTACGAGGAGCTCAACCTGCTCGTCGCGCCGATGGCGCGCAACGGCGCCGAAGCGCTGGGTTCGATGGGCACCGACACCCCGGTCGCGGTGCTCTCGGCCCGGCCGCGGATGTTCTACGACTACTTCCAGCAGTTGTTCGCGCAGGTGACCAACCCGCCGCTGGACGCCATCCGCGAAGAGGTGGTGACCAGCCTGTCGGGCACCGTCGGCCCCGAGGGCGACCTGCTCAACCCGGGCGCCGAGTCCTGCAGACAGATCGTGCTGCCGCAGCCGATCCTGCGCAACGCCGAACTGTCCAAGCTGATCTGCGTCGACCCCGACCACGAGATCCGGGGTCACAAGCACGGGATGCATGCCGCGGTCATCCGGTGCCTGTACCCGGTCAACCGCGGCGGACAGGGCCTCAAGGAGGCGCTGGACAACGTCCGCGCGAAAGTGTCGGCGGCGATCCGCGACGGCGCCCGCATCATCGTGCTGTCCGACCGCGAGTCCAACGAGCAACTGGCGCCCATCCCGTCGCTGCTGAGCGTGTCGGCCGTGCACCACCACCTGGTGCGCGAACGCACCCGCACCCAGGTCGGCCTGGTCACCGAGGCCGGCGACGCCCGAGAGGTGCACCACATGGCGTGTCTCGTCGGCTTCGGCGCCGCGGCCGTCAATCCCTACATGGCGTTCGAGTCCATCGAGGACATGGTCGACCGCGGGGTGATCGCCGACATCTCCAGTGATCAAGCCAAAGCCAACTACGTCAAGGCCGCGGGCAAGGGTGTTCTCAAGGTGATGTCCAAGATGGGCATCTCCACGCTGGCGTCCTACACCGGTGCCCAGCTGTTCCAGGCCATCGGCATCAGCCAGCAGGTGCTCGACGAGTACTTCACCGGCCTGTCCTGTCCGGTCGGCGGCATCGACCTGGACGACATCGCCAACGACGTCGCCGCCAGGCACGCGCTGGCCTACCTGGACCGGCCCGACGAGTGGGCCCACCGCGAGCTCGAGGTCGGTGGCGAATACCAGTGGCGCCGCGAGGGCGAGTACCACCTGTTCAACCCGGACACGGTGTTCAAGCTGCAGCATGCCACCCGCACCGGGCAGTACGCGATCTTCAAGGAGTACACCGCCCTGGTCGACGACCAGAGTGAGCGCATGGCGTCGCTGCGCGGGCTGCTGAAGTTCCGCACTGGTGATGAGGCCGGGCGCGCACCCGTTTCCATCGACGAGGTCGAATCCGCTCGCGAGATCGTCAAGCGGTTCTCGACCGGAGCGATGAGCTACGGCTCGATCTCCGCGGAAGCCCACGAGACCCTCGCCATCGCAATGAACCGCCTTGGCGGACGGTCCAACTCGGGCGAGGGCGGCGAGTCTGCCGCGCGGTTCGACCGCGACGAGAACGGTGACTGGCGCCGCAGCGCCATCAAGCAGGTGGCCTCGGGCAGGTTCGGCGTCACCAGCCACTACCTGTCCAACTGCACCGACATCCAGATCAAGATGGCCCAAGGCGCCAAACCTGGTGAGGGCGGCCAGCTTCCGGGTCACAAGGTGTACCCGTGGGTGGCCGAGGTCCGTCATTCGACGCCCGGCGTCGGCCTGATCTCGCCGCCGCCCCACCACGACATCTATTCGATCGAGGATCTCGCCCAGCTGATCCACGACCTGAAGAATGCCAATCCGCAGGCGCGGGTGCACGTGAAGCTCGTCAGCGAGAACGGGGTCGGAACGGTCGCGGCCGGCGTCTCCAAAGCCCACGCCGACGTCGTGCTGATCTCCGGCCACGACGGCGGCACCGGCGCCACCCCGCTCACCTCGCAGAAACATGCGGGCGCCCCGTGGGAGCTCGGCCTGGCCGAGACCCAACAGACGTTGCTGCTCAACGGACTTCGCGACCGCATCGTGGTGCAGGTCGACGGCCAGCTCAAGACGGGCCGCGACGTCGTCGTCGCCGCCCTGCTCGGCGCCGAGGAGTTCGGCTTCGCCACCGCACCGCTGGTGGTGGCCGGCTGCATCATGATGCGCGTCTGCCACCTCGACACCTGTCCGGTCGGAGTGGCCACCCAGAACCCGGAGCTTCGTAAGCGGTTCAACGCCAAGCCGGAGTTCGTCGAGAACTTCTTCCTCTTCATCGCCGAGGAAGTCCGGGAACTGATGGCGCAGTTGGGCTTCCGAACCGTCAACGAGATGGTCGGCCAGGTCGGCGCGCTGGACACCACCCAGGCTGCCGAGCACTGGAAGGCGCACAAGCTGGACCTGACCCCGGTGCTGCACGAGCCCGAGTCGGCGTTCATGAACCAGGATCTGTACTGCAGCTCGCGTCAGGATCACGGCCTGGACAAGGCGCTCGATCAGCAATTGATCGTGCAATGCCGTGACGCCCTGGATAACGGGGCCACGGCTCGTTTCAGCACGACAATCACCAACGTCAACCGCACCGTGGGCACGATGCTCGGCCACGAGGTGACGAAAGCCTATGGCGGCCAGGGGCTTCCCGACGGCACCATCGACATCACCTTCGAGGGGTCGGCGGGTAACAGCTTCGGGGCGTTCTTGCCGAAGGGCATCACGCTGCGGGTGTACGGCGACGCCAACGACTACGTCGGCAAGGGCCTGTCCGGGGGACGGGTCGTGGTCCGGCCGTCCGACGGTGCGCCGGAGGACTATGTGGCCGAGGACAACATCATCGCAGGCAACGTGCTTCTGTTCGGTGCCACCAGCGGCGAGATGTTCCTGCGCGGCCAGGTGGGCGAGCGGTTCGCCGTACGTAACTCGGGCGCACACGCCGTCGTCGAAGGCGTCGGTGATCACGGCTGTGAGTACATGACCGGCGGCAGGGTCGTCATCCTCGGTCCGACCGGCCGCAACTTCGCGGCAGGCATGTCCGGCGGTGTCGGCTTCGTCTACGACCCGGACGACGTGCTGCCCAAGAACCTCAACCCCGAGATGGTGGAGCTCGAGGCGCTCGAGAAGGACTCCGAAGACACAGGCTGGCTCCACGGCATCATCCAGGCTCACGTAGACGCAACCGATTCGGGAGTGGGACAACGGATTCTGGCAGGATGGGACGGATCGGAATCAGAACTGCGTCATTTCAAGAAGGTGATGCCACGCGACTACAAGCGGGTGCTGCAGGCGATCGCCGAGGCTGAACGCAGCGGGCGGGACGTCGATGAGGCGATCATGGCGGCCGCAAGTGGCTGACCCGCGCGGCTTTCTGAAGAACACCCATCGCGAGACCGCGCACCGGCGGCCGGTCGACCTGCGCCTGCGCGACTGGAAAGAGGTCTACGAGGACTTTCCCCACGGCGTGCTCAAGGATCAGGCGGCCCGGTGCATGGACTGCGGTATCCCGTTCTGCCACAACGGGTGTCCGCTGGGTAACCTGATCCCGGAGTGGAACGACCTGGTCCGCACCGACCGGTGGCGCGATGCCATCGAGCGGCTGCACGCGACCAACAACTTCCCGGAGTTCACCGGGCGGCTGTGCCCGGCGCCGTGCGAGGGATCGTGTGTGCTCGGCATCAACCAGGATCCGGTGACCATCAAGCAGGTCGAGGTCGAGATCATCGACAACGCCTTCAGCGAGGGCTGGGTGGTGCCGCTGCCCCCGGACCGGCTGACCGGCAAGACCGTCGCCGTCGTCGGATCAGGGCCCGCTGGTTTGGCTGCGGCCCAGCAGCTGACGCGGGCCGGCCACACCGTGACGGTGTTCGAGCGTGACGACCGCATCGGCGGGTTGCTGCGCTACGGCATCCCGGAGTTCAAGATGGAAAAACGCCACATCGATCGGCGCCTCGACCAGATGCGCGCCGAGGGCACCGAGTTCCGCGCCGGGGTCAACGTCGGGATGGACATAACAGCCGCCGGCCTACGGGCCGAGTTCGATGCCGTGGTGCTGGCCGGCGGGGCGACCGCACGCCGGGATCTGCCGATCCCCGGTCGCGAACTCGACGGCATCCACCAGGCCATGGAGTACCTGCCGTGGGCCAATCGGGTGCAGCTGGGTGACCCGGTGCTCGGCGACGACGGTCAGCCGCCCGTCACGGCCAAGGGCAAGCACGTCATCATCATCGGCGGCGGCGACACCGGCGCAGACTGCCTGGGCACCGCCCACCGGCAGGGTGCGGCCAGCGTGCACCAGTTCGAGATCATGCCGCGGCCCCCGGAGACGCGTGCCGACTCGACGCCGTGGCCGACCTACCCGTTGATGTACCGGGTCACCTCCGCGCACGAGGAGGGCGGCGAGCGCGTCTACTCGGTGAACACCGAGGAATTCCTCGGCGAGGATGGCCGCGTGACGGCGCTGCGGGGCTACGAGGTCGAGATGGTCGACGGCAAGTTCGAGAAGGTCGACGGCAGTGACTTCGAGCTGCCTGCCGACCTGGTGCTGCTGGCGATGGGCTTTACCGGACCGGAGCGTGAGGGCCTGCTGACCGACCTCAGCGTCGAGTTCAACGAGCGCGGCAACGTGTCGAGGGACGATGTGTTCGCGACGTCTGTGCCGGGTGTGTATGTGGCGGGCGACATGGGACGCGGCCAGTCGCTGATCGTGTGGGCGATCGCCGAGGGTCGGGCGGCGGCCGCCGCGGTGGACCGCTACCTGATGGGACGGACGGCGCTGCCGGCGCCGATCAAGCCCACCGCCGCACCTCAGCGCTGAGCGCTTCGCGTCGGCCCGGAGTGAGATGGCACCGGGGGCGGCTTCGCGCGGTCTCTAGAGTCACATCCGTCACTCTAGCCACAACAAAAACATCCGACCTTTGATCGGCGTGCCTCCGGCAGTTTGCCAGCAGGTGGGTATCTAATGACTCGGTGAGGGCGCTGCGGTAAGGTAGCTCCCACGCTCAGCAATTTGCACACCGCAGGAGTAATCACCGTGTATATCACCCCGATTTCCCGGTACCGGATGGGTCGAATCGCCTGGTCATTGTTCCGTCACCCGGTCAAGAGCCGTGAGTTCCCCGAGAAGGCCGAACGCCTGATCACCGCCGACGAACTCCTTCGCTACGGCGTCTAACGAACTCACGGCCCGCCGGTTACGCCCGGCCGCCGGCGCGCAACAAAATATTCGCCTAACCGTTATCGTTTCGTGACCGCCGCTAATCTTTGCTGCTGAGCAATCCCGATGCGGCGATCTTATCGGCCAGGGGCTCCAGAACCCCGGGATCATATGGCGGCGGCAGGTAGATGATCGCCAGATCCAGCCCTTCCGCCCCCAGGCCGGCCGCCTCCTCGATCACCCGGTCGTAGTCGCGTTCCGGGCTCAGCCGGACGTGGGAGGAGATCATGATCTCCTTCGGATCCCGTCCGACGTCGGCGCAGTGCGCGGCAAGTACGTCGCGCTTGCGGGCCAGCTCCTCGGGCGGACCGCCGGCGAAGTTCCAGTGATCGGCGTACTGCGCGGTGATCCGCAGGGTGCGCTTCTCACCGCTACCGCCGATGCAGATCGGGGGATGGGGTTGTTGCGGCCCCTTGGGCTCATTGCGGGCCTCTGCCAGTTGATAGAACTTCCCGTCGAACGTGGTCGTCTCCTGCGACAGCAGTCCGATCAACACCTGGCAGGCTTCCTCGAAGCGATCCAACCGCTCCTTGATGCTGCCGAGTTCGATGCCGTACGCGCCGGACTCCTCCTCGTTCCACCCCGCGCCGATCCCGAGCTCGAGGCGTCCGTTGGAGACGATGTCCAGCGCCGAGGCCATGTTGGCCAGCACGGCGGGGTGGCGGTAGTGGATACCGGTGACGAGTACGCCGACCCGCAACCGCTCGGTGGCCTGGGCGAGCGCGGTCAGCGTCACCCAGCCTTCCAGGCACGGACCGGTGGAGTCCGAGAAGATCGGATAGAAGTGGTCGAACGTCCAGCCGGACTCGAAGACCTCGATGTCGTCGGCGGCCTTCCAGACGGCGAGCATGTCGGACCAGGTGGTGTTCTGCGGCGATGTCTTGAACGCGAATCTCACCGTGCCGAGTCTAGAACCTGTGCCGAGTCGGAACGTCTGCGATGAGTTCGCCCCACCGGACGAGTCGAAACCCACATGATCGATTTGAGTGAGTCGTGCCGCCGCACGACCGAAGTGTTGAACAACGTGAGGGATGACCAACTCGACGGGTCCACGCCGTGCGCCGGCATGTCGGTGCGGGAGGTGGTGGCGCACGTCGGTGGGCTGGCGCTGGCATTCGCCGCAGCGGCCCGTAAAGACCTGGGGCCGTTGACCGACACGCCGCCCGAGGAAGGTGGTGGCCCCGAGCCGGACTGGCGTACCGCCTACCCTGCGAACCTCGCGGCGCTGGCGCAGGCGTGGCGGCAGCCCGACGCCTGGACCGGGATGACGCGCGTGGGCGGTGTCGATCTTCCGGGCGACGTGGCTGGTTCGGTAGCGCTGGCCGAGGTGGTCATCCACGGTTGGGACGCGGCGCGGGCGACCAACCAGCCCTACGACGTCGACCCGACCATCGCCCAGGCCTGCCTGACCCATCTCGCGCAGTTCGACACGTCCGGTACCGAGGGGCTGTTCGGTCCGGCAGTGGCCGTCCCCGACGATGCACCCGCGTTGGATCGCATCGTCGGGCTGTCCGGCCGTGACCCCGGGTGGGCGGCCGGCTGAGGTCAACGGGGTTGCCGGCCGACGTGTGTTCGGGCGTGGTCGACGGCCTCATCGAGGGTGTCCACGAGATGGTTCTCGTGGCGCAGCGATTCGAAGACGCCGACATTGGCCAACAGTGCGGTGTGCTCGGGGCGCACCCCCTTGATGATGACCGTGATACCGCGGCCCTCCAGCTCGCCGCAGATCTGCGCGAGGGTGTGCGCGCCGGTGGCGTCGAGCATGCCCAGCTGCGACATCCGGATGATCACCACCGAGGTACGGCGATGCTCGGCGTCCACGATCGCGGTCGAGATCCGTTCGGCGACCCCGAAGAACATCGCGCCGTCCAGGCGCAGCAGCGCGATCTCCTCGTCACCGGGGCGGTGCGGTCCGGGCAGTTCCTCGCGGACCACGCTGCTGCGCCGGGCGACGCTGCGCAACGCGAAGAACGCGGCGATGATGATGCCGATCTCGACGGCTTCGATCAGGTCGAAGCACACCGTGACAACGGCCGTCAGGATGAAGGTCAGGGCATCAGAGCGGGTGGAGCGGATGATCTTTCGCACCGTGGACGCCGAGATCATCCGGAATGAGGTCACCATGAGCACGCCGGCCAGGGCGGAGAGCGGGATCGCCGCCACCGGTCCGGTAGCCAGGTAGACGACACCGAGCAGGACCAGCGAATGCACGATCGCCGACAGTCGGGTGCGCGCGCCGGCCCTGACGTTGACCGCGGTGCGGGCGATGGCGCCGGTGGCCGGCATCCCACCGAACATCCCGGAGGCGACCGATGCCAGCCCCTGACCCACGAGCTCGCGGTCGGGGTCGTAGGTCCCGGTGGGCGCCATCGTCGCCGCCACCCGGGCGGACAGCAGGGACTCGATCGCCGCCAGCGCCGCGATGGCCAACGCGGCGCCGACGAGGTCAGCCAGGGCGCCGAGATCGGCTTGCGGAAGTACCGGGGCGGGCAGGTGCGATGGCAGTTCGCCGATGGCGGCGACCGGGATGCCCAGGGTGACGACCAGGACGGTGGCAGCGACGACCGCGGTCAGCGACTCGGGGATGCTCCGGTGCAGGCGTGGCAGCAGAACCATCAACAGCGCGACGAACGCCACGACACCAAGGGTTTTCGCGGCCTGATCCCAGTCGGCATGGGTGACGACGCGCCAGGCTGCGGGCAGCGTGCGTTCACCCGCCGGGCTCGTGGCGCCGAACGCCGCGGGAACCTGCTGCAGGAAGATGATGGCGGCGATGCCGAGGGTGAATCCCTCGATCACCGGCCACGGGATGAACGTGACGGCGCGGCCCAGTCCGGTGACACCGGCGGCCAACACGATGAGTCCACCCAGCACTGTGACGAGCGCGACGCTGCCGACTCCGTGCAGGACAACGATCGGTGCCAGCACGACGGCCATCGCACCCGTCGGGCCCGACACCTGGACATGCGAGCCGCCGAACACGGCGGCGACGAGTCCGGCGATGACCGCGGTGATGAGCCCGGCGGCCGCGCCGATTCCCGAGCTGATTCCGAACGCGAGCGCCAGGGGGAGTGCGACGACACCCACCGTGACGCCGGCCAGGACATCGCGGCGCCAGGAGCGGGGAAGCTCCGAGTAGTCGCGGCGGCTGGGCAGCAGGCGGGTCAAGTTGCTCGCCGCGGCGGCCGTCATCGGGCAGCCACCGGCGGGAGCTCCTTCATTGCCTTGAGTTGATCACGTTGCGCGCCAAGGGTATCGGCGAGAAATATGCGGGCGATGACGAGTAACTCAGAGATCTTGGGATGCGCCAGCTCGTAGAACACCGCGTTGCCGACCCGGTGGTTGGTCACGACGTGGTGACGCTTGAGAACCGCGAGGTGCTGGGAGAGCAGTGTGGGTTCGATGTCGGTCTGGGCCAGGATCTCGCTGACCGGCGTCGGCCGACCGCTGGCGGACAGGATCTCGAGCACCCGGATGCGAGCGGGGTGGGCAAGCGCCTTGAAGAGGTTGGCCTTGATCTCGTACAGAGGCCTTGCCGGAAGGTCCGGGACACGTTCAGGCACGGGGCAACCTTACGGATTGATGGATTGAACGAATACTCAATCCACTGTAGCCCAGTCGACGGTGTTTGTCGCTGAGGGTCCGGGCACACTGGGGTGATGGACCCGGTCACCGCGCTGCGCCAGATCGCCTATTACAAGGATCGTGCGCGCGAAGACTCCCGGCGGGTGATGGCCTACCGCAACGCCGCCGACGTCGTCGAAGCGCTAACCGACGCACAGCGCGAAAGACACGGCGGGGCCAACAGCTGGCAGTCGCTGCCCGGCATCGGGCCGAAGACCGCGAAGGTCATCGCACAGGCGTGGGCGGGCGCAGAGCCCGATGTCCTCACCGAATTGCGGGAAGCCGTAGCCGATCTCGGGGGCGGGGAGATTCGCACCGAATTGCGCGGTGATCTGCACGTGCACTCCAACTGGTCTGACGGTTCCGCGCCGATCGAGGAGATGATGCTGGCGGCCCGCGATCTCGGACATGAGTACTGCGCGCTGACCGATCACTCTCCACGGCTGCGGGTCGCCAACGGACTTTCGCCGGAGCGCCTGCGCCAGCAGCTCGACGTCATCGACCAATTGCGCGAGAAGGTCGCTCCCATGCGGATACTCACCGGAATCGAGGTCGACATCCTCGAGGACGGCTCCCTCGACCAGGAGCCCGAACTGCTCGAGCGGCTCGACGTCGTCGTCGCCAGCGTTCACTCCAAGCTCTCGATGGACTCGCCCGCCATGACGCGCCGGATGCTCAAGGCGGTGACCAATCCCCACACCGACGTGCTCGGTCACTGCACCGGCCGGCTCGTCACGGGTGGCCGCGGGGTGCGCCCCGAATCGAAGTTCGACGCTGAAAAGGTCTTCACCGCCTGCCGCGACAGCGGCACGGCCGTCGAGATCAATTCCCGCCCGGAACGACGCGATCCGCCGACGCGTCTGCTCAAGCTCGCGATGGACATCGGGTGCGTCTTCGCCATCGACACCGATTCTCACGCGCCCGGTCAGTTGGAGTTCCTCGGCTACGGCGCCCAGCGCGCGCTGGACAACGGGCTGTCCGCGGACCGGATCGTCAACACCTGGCCCGCTGACCAGCTGCTCGACTGGACGACGTCCTGATCGGTCAGTCCGGCAGGAGCGGCATCTCGAGGCCGGGGTCGCGGCCCAGGAGCACCCCGCGGGTCAGCGCGCCATTGCCGTAACGGCCACGGACCCGGTCGATCGCCAAGTCGATGATCAGTGAGTCTCGGGTATCGGCCGACTCCTCGAACGGCAACTCCAACTGCTGGGCGCCGTCGCGGTCGATGTTGCACACCGCGAATCCGACCAGCGTCAGGCCGCGCTCGGCGATCAGCGGTCCGGCGGCGGCGACCAGGCCGCGCGCGACGGCCAGGATCACGTCGGTCGATGCGGTGGCCCGCGGCATTGTGTGGGATCGGGTGACCCGGCCGAAGTCGTCGAACCGCAACCGCAGCACCACGGTGCGACCGGTGCGCTGCGCCTTACGCATCCGGCGGGTGATCCGGTCGATCAGGTTGACGACGACGGCGTCGACCTCCGTCTGCGACATCGCGTTGCCCGCCCGGCCGAGCGCACGCTGCGCGCCGACCGAGCGACGGCGGTGGCCCGTCATCACCCGTCGGCGGTCGATGTTGCGGGACAACGCGAACAGCTGGCGACCCATGGCACCGCCGACCATCGAGCTCAGCATCGTTTCACTGAGCTCGGCCACGTCGGCAACGGTCTCGATGCCGTGCGCGTGAAGTTTGTCGGCGGTCTTTGCCCCGACCCCCCAGAGCCGTCGCACCGGCAGCGGATGCAGAAATGCCAGCTCGCGGTCCGGCGGCACCAGCAGCAGCCCGTCGGGCTTGGCCTCCTGGCTGGCGACCTTGGCGAGGAACTTGGTGCGGGCGATGCCGACGGTGATCGGCAGACCGACCCGGTCGCGGACCTGCTCGCGCAGCCGCGCGCCGATCTGCACCGGGGTGCCCGACACTCGGCGCAATCCGGAGACCTCGAGGAACGCCTCGTCGACGGACAGCGGTTCCACGACCGGAGTGGTGTCGTGGAATACCTCGAACACTGCCGTGCTGGCCTGGGAATACGCGCTCATCCGCGGTGGGACGATCACGGCGTGGGGACAGAGCGCCCGTGCCTGGCGCCCGCCCATCGCGGTACGCACTCCGTAGGCTTTCGCCTCGTAGCTTGCGGCCAGCACGACACCGCCGCCCACGATCACCGGCCGTCCGCGCAGCGTGGGGTCGTCGCGCTGTTCGACCGACGCGTAGAACGAATCGAGATCGGCGTGCAGGATGCTCGCGAGGGCGTCGGACACGAGTATCTGTTCGCCGGGGTCGCTTCGATCCTGTCCGCGGCGCAGCGGACGGGCATCATTCGCTGGGATTTGTGACTGCGTCACGGCCTCACCTCAGAGTGTCTTCGACGTCCGGCTTTGTGTCAGGACCGAGCAGTTGCGGCCTGGAGTCGTAGCCGCACTTCCCGCCAGGACACTTTCGCATCGCCGACCGACAACGCGAACTTCAGGCACACGCGCGCCGTGAGACGAGAGACGAGAAAGCGGTGACCGCGGCGTCCGCAATCGAGGCGCAGGCGATCCGGGATGTCGCGCTTCTCTGGTAGTGGGACCCACTGGGCTACCGGATGACGCGGTAGCGCAGGTGGGCTACGCCCGGGGCCTCGAGCACGCGGACGAGCTCGAGTGTGGGGAAGCCCGCCTCGAAGCCGTCGAGCAGGCGCTCACCCGACCCGAGGATCACCGGGTTCACTTGGAGGTCGATCTCGTCGACGAGTCCAGCCGCGATCGCCTGCCGGCCGCATGACGCTCCTCCCGCGATGGAAATGGCCTGGCTACCAGCAGCCGCCTCCGCTTGCCCGTACGCGGATTCGATCCCGTCGGTGACGAAATGAAAGGTGGTCCCGCCCCCCATCGCGATCGGATCGCGTGCGTGGTGGGTCAGCACGAAGACCGGGCAGTGGTACGGCGGGACGTCACCCCACCATCCTCGCCAATCCGAGTCGCCCCACTCGCCGCGAATCGGACCGAACATGTTGCGGCCCATGATCGTTGCCCCCATGCCGTCCATCATTTCCGCGATCACCTGCTGGTTGATCGGATGGTCCTTGGCGGGGCCGATGTGCCACTCGTGCAGCGCTCTGCCGCCGACACCGAGCGGGTGCTCCTCGCACTGGTCGGGCCCCGCGACGTAGCCGTCGGCAGAGATCGACATCGAAAGGTTCGTTCTGCTCACAGGGCCTCCGTTGGGGCGGGCGATTCCGTCGGGTACATCAAGGAAGACTGCGGCGGCCCGCGAAACTCACCGGTATTGGGGCTGCTGAGTGGATCACGCGACCCTCAAAGGTGGATGAATTCAGAGAAGCCGTTGTGCTCATGTTTCGAAGTCGGTGCCGTACGCGCGGCCGCATACTTCCGAGGGCGAGTTTACGGGTCTCGAAATGCTTTTGGGATTCCCGCCATTCGCCTTCTGCGGTTGACGATAGTCGTCGGATGTCGACATCTCTGTCTTGAACCGCTCGATCTGCGCTGACTCCGGGTATTCCCTGGAGAGCGTCAGCGGTCGGACACACCGACCAGGCGGTACGAAATCGATCACGATTGGCTGTCGGCCCCCATCCGTTGCACACCACTGACGAGCCGGCAGAGATCGCGCCCCGCCTCGAATCCCGATGTCACGGCGGCACTGTCGCCCAACCGATGGAGGCCGACGGGCGGGTCTGCGAGACTGTGGGCGTGATGTACGAACACCTCCTCGTGGGCAGCGATGGGCCTTTCACGACAATCACACTCAATAGACCCGAGAAGCGCAACGCCCTGGCGCTCAAGGTGATGCTCGAGGTGACCGAGGCCTTCCGTCAAGTGGGCAAGAGCGAGGCGACGGGCGTGATCCTTGCGGCGAGTGGTCCGGTGTTCAGCGCGGGTCACAACTTCGCTGACATGGCGGGAGCCAGCTTGGACGAGGCCCGCGAACTGTTCACGGTGTGTACGGCGATGATGGACACTGTTCAATCGATTCCGCAACCGGTGGTCGCCAAGGTGCACGCCCTCGCCACGGCGGCCGGATGCCAATTGGTCGCGACGTGTGACTTGGCGGTTGCGGCCGACACCGCCGGGTTCGCCATGCCCGGCGGCAAGGGAGGCCTGTTCTGCCACACCCCGGTGGTCGCCGTGTCCCGCAACATCGGACGCAAGCGGGCGATGGAGATGGCGCTGACGGGCGATGTGATCGACGCCGCGACAGCCGTGGAGTGGGGGCTCATCAATAAGGCGGTGCCGGCCGAAGAGCTCGACGACGCGGTTCTCGATCTCCTGGGCCGGGCGACGCGCGGCAGCGTGCTGTCGAAGGCCCTCGGTAAGCAGGGCTTCTACGACCAGATCGATCGGCCTCAGCCGGAGGCCTACACGAAGGCGACCGAGTTGATAGCCAACTCGGTGCTCACTCCCGATGCGCAGGAAGGCATCGCAGCGTTCCTCGGGAAGCGCGAGCCCGCATTCAAGCAGCACCCCTGAGGTTCGCTCGCGCGATCGACCGACGCCGCGGTCAGCACGGACCCCGGGCACCTGATCTCGACGAGTTCGCCGGACGACAGGTGTTCGCGCCGGGGAACGGGGCGCCAAGGAGGCTAAGGCGTCTCGCCGTAGATGCTCGTGATCCAGATGTGCACCAGGGTGTCGAGCACATGATCCTCGGGCACCGTCGGGCGTTCGTCGGCGAAGGCCGCGATCAGAACACGTTCGTTCATGAGGTTCAGCGCGGTGGCCAGATCCTGAGCGGGCAGGGTTACCGGCGCATTGCCCCTGGCCCGCTCCTCGTCGATGATGCGGGCGGTGTTGTCGATCCACTTCTGCATGAATCGCGACCACAGATCGCCTGCCTCGGAGATCGTCGCCCGTGCCTCGTAGCCGGCCCGGGACACCCCCTTGTGGGTGCCGAAACCCTCGAAGAAGAAGTTGATACCGGTTCGCCAGAAGTCATACCTGTCGGTTGGAGCCTGGTCGGATTGGGCCTCGAGCGCAGCGTCGGCCTCGACGATGACACGCTCGATCAGCGTCATCAGCACCGCGTCCTTGGACGGGAAGTAGAAGTAGAACGTCGGACGCGAGATGCCGGCGCCCTTGGCCAGATCGTCGACGGAGATCTCGTGCAGGGGCCGCGCATTGAGCAGTCGGGCAGCGGTATCCAGAATGGCCACCTCACGGTCGTCGCCGGAGGGGCGCGCCGCACGCCTGCCCCGTCCAGGGCGGGCTTGGCTGGTAGACGTCATGACAGTGACAAATTGGCCGTCACGACAGTGACAAATGGGTAGTGGTCACGCCGTGGACTTTACATCATGTCGATATCATCAACAGGGTGTTGACTCACTCGACACAGCGTTGATAGCTTGACACCATGACCGAATTTGTCGACGTAGTCATCGTGGGAGCCGGCATCTCCGGCATCAGCGCCGCCTGGCATCTCCAGGACCGCTGCCCCGGCAAGAGCTATGTGATCCTGGAACGCCGGGACAACCTCGGCGGCACCTGGGACCTGTTCAAGTACCCCGGCATCCGCTCGGACTCCGACATGTTCACTCTCGGCTTCCGGTTCAAGCCGTGGACCTCGGAGAAGGCGATCGCCGACGGCCCGGACATCATGGCGTACCTGAAGGAAACGGTCGCCGAATGCGGCATCGACAAGCACATCCGCTACGGCCAGAACGTCAAGTCCGCCGACTGGTCCGACGCCGACAACCGGTGGACGGTGACTGTCGAACGAGGCGGCGAGCAGGTCGAGATCTCGTCCCGATTCCTGATGGCCTGCAGCGGCTACTACAACTACGACCAGGGGTACTCGCCGGAATTTCCGGGCTCCGAGGACTTCGAGGGCACCATCATCCATCCGCAGCACTGGCCCGAACACCTCGATTATCAGGGTAAGCGCGTCGTCGTGATCGGCAGCGGCGCCACCGCCGTCACTCTCATTCCCGCCCTTGCCGATTCGGGTGTCGGGCACGTGACGATGCTGCAGCGGTCGCCGACGTTCATCGCGGCGCTGCCCGACGTCGACCCGTTCACGGTGCAGACCAACAAGCGCCTGCCCGAGAAGGCCGCCTACGTGCTGAACCGCTGGAAGAGCATCCTGTTGCAGTCCGGCCAGTATCAGATCGCGCGCCGCTTCCCGGACATGTTCCGCAAGCAGCTGCTGACGATGGCCCGCCACCGCCTGCCCCAGGGCTACGACGTCAACAAGCACTTCAATCCGCGTTACAACCCATGGGACCAGCGAGTGTGCTTGGCGCCCAACGGAGATCTCTTCAAGACCATCCGCGCGGGCAAGGCCGACGTCGTCACCGACACGATCGAGCGGTTCACCAAGACCGGGATCAAACTGGCCTCCGGCCAGCAACTCGAGGCCGACATCATCGTCACCGCAACGGGTTTGAACCTCCAGCTGTTCGGTGGCGCGGCGATCTCGCGCAACGGCGAGGCGATCGAACTCAACGACACGATGGCCTACAAGGGCATGATGCTGACCCACATGCCGAACATGGCGTTCACGATCGGCTACACGAACGCGTCGTGGACTCTCAAGGCCGACCTGGTGTCCGAGTTCTTCTGCCGGGTCATCAATCACATGGACGCCAAGGGTTACGACACCGTCGAGCCCCAGCACCCGGGCGAGAGCGTCGACGAGCGGCCGCTGATGGACTTCACCCCGGGCTATGTGCTGCGGGCCCTGGATTATCTGCCGAAGCAGGGTTCGCGGACGCCGTGGCGGCTCAAGCAGAACTACCTGGTGGACCTGCAGTTGATCCGCCGGGGGAAGGTCGACGACGCGGCCCTGGCGTTCTCCAAGCACTACGCGCCCGCGACAACCTCGGCGTAGCCGGCACGTTTCAGCCGGTAGCGGCGACCACGACGATTCCGTCGTCGTCGCTGTGGGCGATCTCGCCGGGTACGAACACCACTCCGCCGAACTCGACGGCCACATCACGCACGCCCTCACCGGTCTTGGCGCTCTTGCGCGGGTTGGTCCCCAGCGCCTTGATGCCGATGTCCAGAGTGCGCAGCGTCGACGCGTCACGCACAGCGCCGTTGATGATCAGGCCGGACCACCCGTTCGACCGGCCAAGCTCGGCGATCAGGTCGCCCACCAATGCGGTGTGCAGCGAGCCGTCCCCGTCGATGACCAGCACACCGCCGCCGCCCGGTTCGGACAGCACCGACTTGACCAGTGCGTTGTCCTCGAAGCACCGAACGGTGGTGATCGGCCCGGCGAACTCCGAGCGGCCGCCGTACTGTCGCAGCTGCAGATCGCAGCTGCGAACGTCGGGGCCGATGTCGTCGACGAGGTCAGCAGTGGGGCGCGGCGTAACGGTCACCTGCTACTCGCTTCCGCCTCGCCGTGCGATGTAGAGCACCGCCACGATCGCCAACACCCCGGTGATCAGGGCGGCAGCGACCGGCAGGCGCGCCCAATCGCGGTCGTCGCGCTGCGCCGGAGGCGGCGAGGAGACAGCGGTACTGGCGGTCGCCACCGTTGACTTCGCTTGTGCTGCTGCCTCTTTGGCCGCCGACGTCAGGTCGCCGTTGGTGCCGGCCAGCTGCGCGGGGGTCGGCGGGGCTTCCGGGGCGGGCGTCTTCTTGGCCGGGGTGGCTTTCTTTGCGGGCGCGGCTCTCTTGGCGGCTGCCTTTTTGGCCGGGGTGGCCTTCTTCGCGGGCGCGGCTTTTCGTGCGGCTGGGGTCTTCTTCACCGGCGGCGTCGACGGCTCGCGCGCAGGTGTTGCGGCATCGGGACCTTCGTCGGGCCGATCCGGCTGGTCTGCCATGTCGCTGCTCCTTTTGAGTGGTCTGCACCAGGCAGTGCTCCCCATCATGCCAGGCCGATTTCGGTGTCAGCCGGTGACCGCCACCGTGGCGGCCAGGGCGGGGGTGAACGAATCGGCCCGGAATGCCCGCCACCCGCGGCGGTGCGTCACGACCTGCGCCGAACCGCCCATACCGCGCCGGCTCCGACGATCGCGGCGGCCGCCGTGGCGAACGGCCACACGGGCAGTTCGTCGGTGGCGGGGTCCGCCGCCGGCGCCGCGGCGGTGGCCACCGGCGTGGCAGACGTCGTCGGTGGCGGGCCCGCACCGGTCGCGGCGGCGGTGAGACGGTACGACCACGAGCCCGACACGACGTGCCCGTCGGCGGAGGTCGCCCGGTAGTTCACGGTGTAGCTCCCGGCGGGTCCGCCGGGACGCACGCCGATGCTGATCACAGCGCCTGTGACGTCGGGTTCTCCATCGGACCACTGGCCGCCGTCGGGTCCGATCACCGTCATCGCCGCGAACTGGGCCTGCATGGGCTCACTGAACGTCGCGCTCACCCGGGGCGGCGGCTGTGACAGCTCGGCGTTCTCGGTGGGCTCGCTGGAGATCCGGGTGGCGTGGGCCCAGGCCGTACCCGCGTACGTCAGCGCACCTGCGATCAGTCCGACCGCCAAGGCGGCGACGGCGATGGCGTGGGTCGCGGCGGGTGCTCGGCGCTGAAATGCTCTCATTCGATGGTGGCTTTCTCGGTCGTCGGGAGCCTCGGTCAGCGGGCGAGGCCGGCGGGCGGGCCTTGGCGCGACCTCGATGCGGCGGGCAGAAGCGTCCAACGCAACGGGTGATCGGCACTGCGCCGTTCCGATCGCGGCCCGAGCATGGGACAAGGGGTCAGACCACGCCCAGGCGCGCCATCAGGTCGGCGTCGATTCCGTCGAGCTGCTCGGCGATCGCGGCGTGTGCCGCCCGCCGGCGGGCGGTCGGCATGTTCTCGGCTGCGGTGACCGCTGCCGCCAGATCGCTGAGCCGCTCGGTGATCGCGCTGACGAACTGCTTGGTCTCTGTGTCTTTGGCGGACTTGGGCTTCTTCTCCGAGAGCTGACGCAGCGACTGCTCGGCACCCGCGATCCGCGCCGAGAACTGCGCTCCATGTCCGGAGAACTGTCCGAGCTGGCTCAGCGGAATGCCCAGCTTGTCCGCGCGGCGCTCGTCGATCAGCCCGCGAGCGGCGATGGACGCCCGATACACCAGAGGCACCAGGACCGGCGCGAGCAAACGCGATACGGTCAGCGCTCGACGAACCTTCGTGGGCGAGAACAACTTGCCCTCGCGGACGGCTTTCAGCTCAGCTTGAGCAACCTTCAGCGCGGTCCTGTCGCTGTCGCGCTGGGCCTTCAACTGTGCCCTGAGCGCGCGCGTCTGAGCTTTCTGTTCGGATTTGAAGCGACGGACCTCGTTCTTGGCCGACAGCTTCGCTTCGAGCTTGGCCTTCGCCTTGATGGCGCGGGCCTCGGCTCTCCGGGTAGCACGGGATTTGCGTCGCTTGAACAGACTCATCCCGGCGGCCTCCCAGATCTTGTCGTCGACACATCCCGCCGGATATTCAGCGGTGGCGCTGACCAAACCCTAGCGTTCGGTGCTCATCGGGGTAGTCGCACCCCGACGACCAAAGCGATTTGCGCTTCTCAGCAAACTGCGCAACGCGATTGTGCGAGAATCGACGCAGCGTCGGTGTCGGACGGCGCCCGGCGCGCCGAAGGGTGGTGACGACGTGGGCTCGCGAGTACGTGTCGTTGCCGCGGCCTGCGTTGTGGCCTCCGGGCTGCTGGTCGGCGGGGTCGGCACGGCGACCGCGCTCGCCGATGTCGGGAACACCGCCACCGATGACGCGTCGTCGCCGATTCGCAAGTCCGACTCCGAAGATGGTTTCGACCGCAACGAGAAGCTGGTCGACGAGAACCCGGTCGACGAGAAGCCGGTCGACAGACAGAGAAGCCGGTCGACGAGAAGCCGGTGGACGAGAAGCCGGTGGACGAGAAGCCGGTGGACGAGAACCCGGTGGACGGCAAGCCGGTGGACGAGAAGCCGGTGGACGAGAACCCGGTCGACGAGATCCCGGTGGATGAGGACCCGGTCGAGGAGGACCCGGTGGATGAGGACCCGGTGGTCGAGAACCCGGTCGAGGGTGACCCTCCCGTTCCGGGGGACAAGGAACCGCCGCTACCGCCGCGCCCGCCCTCCTGTGACAAGGGCGAGCAGGATTGCGGCCCCTGGTGGCCATGGCCTTGGCCTTGGCCGGATCCTGAACCCGAGCCCGGGGATCCACCGACGTCGGACCACGACAGCGGAGGCTTCCCGGGGGGCCTGCCTGTCGGACTTCCGTTCCCGGGCCCGCTCATCGGCGTACCGCCGGAGCCGCCGATAGCGGAGCCGTTCATCCCTGACGTCATCGATACGGTGCCCGGTGTCGGGGTGGCAGCGAGCGGGTCTCCAGGTGCTCCGCTGAGCGTGCCCGTCATCGTCACCACCCCGACCGGCCTCGGCCTCGGCGCCGTACCGACCGGGGCCGGGACCGGGCCACGGTTGCCTGCCGCTCCTCGCCAGGGCACCGCCCAGCCGCCGCCGGCGCGCCAGCCGCTACCTGCCACCGCAGGCAGCAATGTTGCGATGCCTGCGTCGTCCTACCGGGTGGGCTACGGCGAGTATCTGCGGACCGCCGGACCATCACAGATCGCTGCGCTTGCGGTGCCGGGCCTCGCGGGGATTCTGGTACTGACCGGCGCGGGCGGATTTGTCGGGTACCGCCAGGCCAAATCCGGCCGTGCGGTCCGCACGGCCGGTACGGCGCGGTTCGTGAACTAGCAACAACTGTTCACTTTTAGGGATGAGCAGCGGATAGTGGACAGTACGAGAGGGGATTGAATGCCTGCTAGCCGACGCGTCACCCGCGCGGTCACTGCCGTTCTCAATCTCGCGCCGAGGAGGGGTGAGGTCTCGCTGCCTCGACTGGTCGAGGCGGTGAGTGAGAATCGCGGCAGACCGATCGAAATCGGAACCGCCGACCTACCGCCCGGGGTGTGCGGTCAGTGGCGCCAGTACGTGGACCGCGACGTGTTCCTGATCCAACAAGGTCTGCCTGCCTGGGATCGCACCCTGGCGCACGAACTCGGGCACTTAGTCCTTGGGCACGAGGGCATTTCAGTCGTCCAGTCGGCCAGGGACCACACCGAGGTGGCCAGCTCGGAGCTGATCGGCTACATGCTCAATCAGCGCACCGGCTGCATGGGCCCCAGCGGTGAGGAAGCCGAGCAGGAAGCCGAGGACTTCGCCGCGTTGCTCATCTACCGGCTCGGCCGGCTTCCCTCAGACCGCGCGTCGATCGTTCAGGTTCGCCTCGGAGAGGCGTTTGGTTGATCGTCTGGGTGATCGCCGGACTTCTCGGATTGGCCACCGGCCTGCGAATCGGGTGGGCGCTGGTCAACAAGCAGTCGCTGGTGAGCACCGCGATGATCTTGGCGCTGGGCAGCCTTGGTGTGGTCGCGGCGCTCAACTGGCAGCCGCTGACGCTGTTGATCGACACCATGCTGCGCTGGCCCAACATCTCGGTCGGGCTGACTCAGGTGGCGCTGATCGGATGCGCGGCCGGCAGCTGCGTGATGATCACGACTGTTTCGTCGATCCGGACACCGGCGGCCGCCAAGAAGATCGCCATCGCGCAGTACGGCGTCGCCGCTGTCATCGCCGTGGCCAGCCTGGTCGTCTTCTTCTCCGACGGGCAGCAACCCGAGATGTCGCCTGAGGAGTACCTCAAGCGCAATCTCGGCTCCGGCGGCACCTCGCTGCCGTGGTTGCTTCCCCTGCTGTACGTGCTGCTGGCGCTGAGCCTGGTGGCGTGGGCGGGGCTCCGGCATTCCAACCGCACGCGGCGCGGCCGTGCGCTGTTCGTGTTCACGGTCGGGATCGTGCTGATCGTGCTAGCGCTGGCGTTCTTCCTGCTGCGCGCCGCCGGGACGACCGGGCTGGTCGGGATCGGCGCCGCCGCGACGCTGCTGGGGTGCGCCATGCTCATCGTCGCCGCGGGGTCGCTGTTGCCCAGCCTGGAAGACTGGTTCGGAGCGCGGCGGGAGCTGCGCACGATCCAGCCGATCCTCGACGAGCTCGGCCGCCGCCATCCCGACGTCGGGATCGGCGTCCGTCCCCGGGGTCCACTGGCGTTCCGGGTGGCCGAGCGTATGTCCCTGATCTCCGATGCGTTGTTCCTGGAAGCCACCGCCGCCGACGGCGCCCGCCACCGCGTCGACGCCGGTGGCGGGGCGACTGTGCGCGGCGGCAACGACGTCAACGACGACGCTGACGTCGACCACGTTGACCTAGGTGATCTGGCCGATTTGGCCGCGCCGGAGGTATCGCCGGTCGAGCAGGCCGACGCTGTCGCCCGCTGGATCCACGACGGTAGCGACGGCGGATCTCACAGTGAACGGGCAAAGTTCCCGGGTCTCGCATGGCTACGCCAACCCGCTACTTATTCGGACCGGGAATGGATCCTCGAGATCGCAGGCCGCTATCGACGCCTCACGCTTGGTGCCACCGGGGTCGACGACCGCTCAGAATGACGCGTTATTCGCCGACTTCCGTCCCGACATTGCGATCAGGCTAATTGTCCAGGTTCTCGCGACGACGCAGTTCGTCGACCTTGAGTGCGATGTCCTGCTTCGCCTCGGGAGACAATCCGACCGTGCGCGCCGCAATTCGGCGAACACCTTCGTCCCGCATCCCTGCGAGCCAGGTGAGCTCCTTGTCGAGCTTCTCGTAGTACTCGTCGTCGGTGAAGTACGCGGGCTTGATCCGGAAGAAGTTGGCAAGCGCCGCCATGGTTGCGACAGACGGGTTGGTTCGGTTGCCGGAACGCAGCTGCGACAAGTACGGAGCGGACATGGTCACGCCCTCGGCCTTAAGTGCGGCGATCACTTCGGCCGAGGTGTGAGGACCACGTCCTGGCGGGTAGACGACGTCAAAAAGTCGGTTTAGGCGAGCGGCAAACGTATTGCTCATCGGGTTGACCTCCACATGCAGACAAGCGGTGTTCTAGGGCGGCGTATTTGCTGATCATCGTAGCGACAGTTGTGTCCACAACCAAGTGCAAACCGTGGAAAAGTTAATCCGGTTCTCAGTTGTGGGTCGCCGCTGCAGGTGTGAACGGCGGCGGCGGCGCAGGTCGCACCGCCATAATACGGTGCGGCTAAGCAAATAATAACGGCACCGTAGCTAGCATACTCCCGCCTTTTCGATCGGCTCGTCATACAGGTTTTCTCGTGTAACGGGGGCAACCCCCGCTTTGCCGGATCTGACGCTCCCTCGCGTTTGCTAACAGCCCAGGACAGGGTGACGTTCAGCTAGTGGGCGACAGCGCTCCACGCCATGTGACACCACAAACTCAGGCCCCAGCCGCGGAGAAGGCAGGCAATGTAAGTGTCAGTAGCCAGTGGCATAGGAAGGGAAGTCCACGAAGTTTCCTGCCCGCGGGCCGCCCCGCGTGTCGACGGTTTTGAACCCGCGCCACGGCACGGCGATGGCCGCCAGTGCAGGTAAACCGCAGTCAGCGACCCGCGGCAGTCCCAGGCCACCGTCGAGGAGCAGGATAGAGCCCGAAGAGCAGGAACTAGCGCGGTCGCCAACGCGTGCAGCAGACGCGCGGGCCGAAGCGTGTGCGGGAGTCCTGCGCGGCGAGGGCCACCCAATCGGTCAACATCCATGGCGATCGCCGCACGATCCGCGGGCCGACGCCGCTGCGGTCGCTGAGCAGCCGTCGGTCACCAGCATCGTCGGGTTGCGGAGTTCAGCAACAACCGAGGAGACGATCGCGAGCACCACAACGAAGTACACCAGCGCGGAGCACGATGGCGCTGGGACCGGGATGGACCGTTCGACGCTCCGGCCACAGGTGAATACTCGCGGCCTGTCAGGCTTCCGTCGAAGGTCTCGCTCACCGGCTTCTCTGGTGGGATGCGGTAGCCCGGGCTCAGAATTCCTTAAGCGGCCAGCAGCATGGCGAGGATGGCAGTGTCGGGGTGGCTGATCGGGTCGACGCCGACCCGGCTGACCATCGACGTCACCGTGCCATCGGACTCCGCCTCCACCCACGCTGCGCGGTGCTCGAGGCCCAAGTGCGGCAGACCGGGCAGCAGCACACATCCCGATGCTGCGCCGCTGCATTCCGGAAGTGATGGGGTGGTCTCCGAAGGCGGGTGCAGCATCAGCAGCGCCGGAGGTTGTCGGTCCGCGAAATGCCCAGGGGCCACCGCGTATTCACCGACGACGGTGCCTTCGGCGACCACCAGCCCGACGGTGCCCGGCTCGGGTTGGTCGGGCAGTTCCTCCCGGGCTCCGAAAATCGTTGTGGTGGAGAGTAATCCGGGCAGGGATGCGACCCGCACGGCGACCATGAGGAGCTGCGCCCACTCCTTCGTCGAATCCGGCCAGCGGCCGGACACCACGAAACCCTTGAGGGACCCACGTGAATGAAACGGGGCGATTTCGATCGCCCGGCCGGACCCTAGATCCATTTCGCCTCCCGGCATCCGTCAGCAAATGCCCGACACGACTGTGGGTCGATTCGCTCAGCATGCGGCAGGTGACCACTGGCACGCAAGTGGACACGACTGCTAACCGGAAGAAATGAGAAACCGGGCTCGCTCAGTTCGGCGTCATGCGGGCGGGTAGACGCCCATGCCCTTGGCCTTCTCGGTCTGCCAGAAGATGTCGGAGATCTCGTCGATGGTGGCCAGCAGCTTCTCGGCGACGGCGACGTCGAGGGACTTCTTGGCGTCCCCTGCGCCGTGAACCCCGTCCCAGAACAGCTGATGCAGGTTGGGGAACTGCTCGAAGTGCTCCTTGGTGAAGAAGTCGGCCCACAGCACAGTCAGGTGATGCTTGACCTCCTCGGCGCGCTGCTCCTTGATGATGATCGCGCGGGTCTTGAAGTGGTCGTCGTCGGAATCGTGGTACTTCTGCAGGGTCTTGAGGACGGAGAGCGCCTCGATCTTGGCCTGGGCAGGGTCATAGACGCCGCAGTACAGATCGCAGTGGGCGTGGGCGGGGGTCGCGTTGGTGAAGAGTCGATGCAGCATGGTGCCTTAACTTACCCTTATGCCATGCGGCGTAACCATGGGCTACGACCTGCTTTCCGCCGCTGGCCGATGCGCCGCTTCGTCGTCGTCGAGGACTCCATGCGGCCGACGCTGGCGCCGGGTGACGGGCTACTGGCGGTGCGCCTCGGCAGGCCGAGGGAAGGTCAGCTGCGCGTCTTCCCCGACCCCCGGTTGTCGTCGCGGTATCTGGTCAAGCGTGTCGGCGGCGTACGGCGGTCGTCGTCAGGAACGCTGTTCGAGGCGCTCTCGGACAACGCAGGGGCGCCGGGCGCGACCGACTCGCGTGAGTTCGGATGGGTGCCGGCAACGCAGTCCTACCGAGTGGTCTGGACGGTTCGAGCAAGTCCGAGCGGTTGACGACCGTCGAGGCTCAGAACAGGACGATCAGTGCCAGGAAGCCCAGCAGCACGAGCGCGATGAGCCCTGCCCGCAGGAACGCCATCAGCTGACTGCGGGTATAGACGCGCGAAGAGGACTGCCATCCGGACGGCGGAAAGGCCGACCCTGAGTCCATCGACGACGCCATCAGAAGCTCTTCACCTGCACGCTCCGGCACCTTCCCCAGTGAGATCGGTCACATAACCCCCGTATGACGCCGATCGTAGCCTCTCGTGTGCCCGCTGAAAAATCGGGCACAGGTCGCTGGCAGGTCGAATATTACTTAGAGGTGCGAGGCATTTCGCTCCTGCGGCCGCGAACCTGTTGAGCGCCACGGCGTGGCCACGGCGGGTTATCCACAGGAGAGGCGCCGGATCGCACCGACTTACCGGGTCACAGCCGCTCGGAGGCTTGACGGGCCTGTGGATGAACCTGTGGAAACTGTGGATAGCCGCGGATTCCCACCGGTATTGCTGTGGTGTCCGGTACCTGGATCGTGCCAGCATGTGGTCATGGATGACACAGACGTGCCGCAGGTGGCGATCGTCGACGTGCCTGCGACCTTCGGCGACGCGGTGGTGCTGCTCGACGTACGCGAGGACGACGAGTGGCAGCGCGGCCATGCACCGGGAGCCCAGCACATCCCGATGGGTGACGTCCCTGCCCGGATGGCTGAGATCGACGCCGAGGCCCAGCTGTTCGTGGTCTGCCACGCCGGGGGGCGATCACAGCGGGTCTCGCAGTACTTGGCACGCAACGGCTTCGAACCCGTCAACATCACCGGTGGCATGTTGGCCTGGGCCGGGGCGGGCCGTCCGGTGGTGACCGACGACGGAAGTGTGGGCACGGTCTGATCTGGTCTCGTTCGGAGGCCCTGGTTCTATGCCCTATTAGGCTGTTCGGATGATCCAGGTGTGTTCCCAGTGCGGGACGCGGTGGAATGTCCGCGACCGGCAGCGGGCGTGGTGTCCGCGCTGCCACGGGACACTGCTCGCACCGTCGGGCCCCGCTGATCAGCAGGAGTGGGGACCGCGGCAGGGGCAGCCCCAGCCGGGCCAGCGGCGGGCCGGCCCGCGACTGCCGACGGGATACCGATGGGTTGCGGTGCGCCCGGGTACGCCCCCGCCGCCTCGTCTGCGGCGGCGCGAGCTCGGCCCGACGCCGCGCTACCAGGTCATCCCGCGGTGGGGTCTGGTGGAGCACTTCGACGCACCTGTTGAGCAAAAGGCCCTGCGTGCGGGACCGTCGGCCACCGCGGTTCGGATGACGCTGGTGGCGACCATGGCGGTGCTCGGCGCCGCGGCGTTCGTGCACCTGGTGCGCTATGTGCTGCTGATCATCAACCGCACGGTATTGCTCAACCCCTGGGTTGCCGGCGCGGCAACCTGGGGCGGCGTCGCGGTCAGCGTCGTCGCGATGTTCATGGTCGTCGCCAGCGCGCTGCTTCTGACGAACTGGCTGATCGCGAGGAGATCGGCGGCGTTCGCCCACCACGGTCACCAGGAGCCGAGGTCGGTGTGGGCGCTGCGCGCGGGTTGCCTGGTCCCGGTCGTCAACCTGGCCTGGGCACCCGTCTACGTCATGGAGCTGGCCGACGCCGAGGCGCGCCTGAAGTGGCTGCGCCGGCCGATCGCGGTGTGGTGGGTGGCCTGGGTGGTCAGCACAGCGCTGTCGATATTCTCCATCGCGACCAGCTTCACCACAGATCCCCAGGGCATCGCCGACAACACCGTGACGACGATCGTGGCGTACCTGCTGGCCCTTGCGGCGCTGCTGCTGGCGCTGCAGGTCTTCCTCGGTTTCGAGCGCCAGCCCGTGGAGCGGCCGTCGAAGCGTTGGGTGATGGTCGCCAGCGAGACGTCCACCGAAGCGCCCGGAGCAGTTCCCGACACCGGCGGCCGCCCCGATCGCGCCTCCGATGCAGCCGAACCCGCGTGTGCGGTTGAGCCCGCAGGGCAAAACCCGGCAGCATAGCGGTATGAGCTCCGGCGAGACGTTCGGCGGCCACCCGTTCGTGGTGGCGCACCGCGGCGCCTCAGCGGACCGTCCCGAGCACACCGCGGCCGCTTACGAGCGGGCTCTCTGCGAGGGAGCCGACGGGGTCGAATGCGACGTACGGCTGACCAGGGACGGCCACCTCGTCTGCGTGCACGACCGCAGCCTGGATCGCACCTCCACCGGCACCGGCCTCGTCAGCGAGATGACGCTCGCGCAGCTGCGCGAGCTGGATTACGGCGCGTGGCATCCGAGTTGGCGCGCCGACGGCAGCCAGGGTGACACCGGGCTGTTGACCCTCGAGGACCTGGTGACGTTGGTACTGGACTGGAATCGGCCGGTCAAGCTGTTCATCGAGACCAAGCATCCGGTTCGCTACGGCGCGTTGGTGGAGAGCAAGGTGCTGGCCTTGCTGCATCGCTACGGCATCGCCTCGCCGGCTTCGGCGGATCTGTCACGGGCCGTCGTGATGTCGTTCTCGGCCGCCGCAGTGTGGCGGATCCGGCGGGCGGCGCCGATGTTGCCGACGGTCCTGCTCGGCGAGACGTCGCGCTACCTGGGGGGCAGCGCAGCCACCACGGTCGGTGCGACCGCGGTGGGCCCGTCCATCGCGACGCTGCGCGAGCACCCCGAGTTGGTGGACCGGGCGGCCGCGCAGGGGCGTGCCCTGTACTGCTGGACCGTCGACCATTACGAGGACGTCCAGTACTGCCGCGACATCGGTGTCGCGTGGATCGCGACCAACCACCCCGGCCGTACCAAGGCCTGGCTGCAGACCGGGCTGACCGGCGCCGACCGGGACTAGAGAGCGCCTCCCGCGGCCTTCGGGGCAGCCGGATCGCCTGCCGGCGCCGGGATCTCCCGGGCCACGAAGTCCTCGAGGTGGAACAGGTCGGCCCCGGCACGTTCGGCGATTCGCACCAGCGTGGTCATCAGCGCCACCTCTTCGACCTGCTCCTTGAGGAACCACTGGAGGAACTGTTCGCCCAGGTAGTCGCCTTCGTCGCGGGCGGTACCGGCCAATCGGCTGATCTGCTCGGTGACCGAGCGCTCCAGGTCCAGCGCGAGGCCGATGGCATCGCGGGGCGTCTCGAACGCGTTGCGCACCGGGTCGACGGCAGGGATCTCGACGGCCACGCCGCGGTCGATGAAGTACTGCACGAGCATCATCGCGTGATTGCGTTCTTCGACCGCCTGCCGGTAGAAGAACTTGGCCAGCTGAGGCAGGTCGGAGCCGTCGAAATACACCGCGATCGCGAGGTATTGCTGCGCCGCACCGAGTTCGCTGCGAACCTGATCGTGCAGCAGGCTGTGAAACTTGGTATCGGTGCGTTGAAAGACGCGGTCGTGGTCATGGATCAAGGATATGGCAGTTCAGGGGCTATTGTCAGCGAAGGTCGACCTAACCGAGGTCAGCTTGTCCTAAGTAAGGTGGGCCATTGTGACGGGCTGGCACCCGCCGCCGAGCGTTTGCTGAGAGCTAACGGTTTGCCGCGTCGAGTACGTCCTGCGGGATCGCCGAATCGGAGGCGAGCGCGGAGAACAGCCGCTGGGCGACTTCGCTGTCCCACACCACGATCGAGCCCGAGCCGTTCTCGGTGAACTCGCCGATCGGCACGGTGACAGTGGTGACCTCGGCGCGCAGCGCCCACCCAAGGCGGGCGAGGTCCCAGACATGGTCGCCTTGGCTGACCGTGACGGTGTCCGCTGCCGCCCGTGCCATCGGGTACCAGCGGAGCGGGTTGAGCAGCACGGTGGGACTGGCCGCGCGGTGGACGAGTACCGACATGAACTGTCGCTGGTTGGCCATCCTGTCCAGGTCGGCCCGTGGCGTGGCGCGGCTGCGCACGAAGCCAAGGGCCGTGCGTCCGTCCAGTTCCTGGCATCCGGCGGGCAGTTCGATGCCGGCGAGCGGGTCGCTGATGGGCTCGGCGGGGCACACGGTCACGCCGCCGACCGCGTCGACGAGGCCCGCGAAGCCGCTGAAACCGATCTCGGCGTAGTGGTCGATGCGCAGGCCCGTGGCCTGCTCCACCGTCTGCGCCAACAGGGAAGGCCCGCCCAGGGAGAACGCCGTGTTGATCTTGTCGCTGCCGTAGCCAGGTATCGGGACATAGGAGTCGCGCGGGATCGACACCATGGTGGCCGGGGTGCTCGAGCCGAACCCCGGCAGATGGATCAGCAGGATCGTGTCGGTGCGTGCCGCACCGGCGAAGTCCAGATCGCTGCCGGTGGTGAACTCTGCCTGTTGTTCGGGGGTGAGGCCCTCGCGACCGTCGGAACCGACGAGCAGCCACGTGGTGCCGGCGCCCGGTGCGGGGCGTTCCGGATAGTCAGCCAGGGCGGGCACACGGATGAGCGACGTCTCCACCCACGCGCCGACGGCGACGGTTCCCGCGATGGTCACCAGCAGGAGGGTCAGCAGGACGCGCAGCACGCGGTGCCTGCGCCGGGGCTTCGTTCTACCGGGCGGCGGCGGCACCGCTCGTCCCGCGGGCGGTGGAGCAGGTCTCCGTGGCGGGGACGGCGGGGGTGCCGGGGGCCGGTGTGGAGGCGGGGGTGGCGGCCGGCGGTGCGACGGGGTCGGCGGGTTGGGTGGCCAGGCAGGCCGGTAGTGCGGGTCGCGCCGGAGTGCCGGCGGCGGCTCGCGGCGGCCCGGCGGTCCTCCCGCGGGAGGGGGCGGAGCCGGCCCCGGAATCGGCGGCCGCTTGTCGGTCACAGCAAGAATGTACGTCCCCAAACGCCCGCAGTCGTGGACGTGCGCGCCTGGGGCTAGTGCAACCAGCCGAGGTGGCCCGCCAGCAGCGAGTAGCCGACGAACGCCACGGCGTCGATCAGTGCGTGGGCGATGATCAGCGGCCACAACCTGCCGGTGCGCTGCCACGCGTACCCGAACACCAGTCCCATCGCGAGATTGCCCAGGCCCGCGCCGAAGCCCTGGTAGAGGTGGTAGGCCCCACGCAGCAGGCTGGAGATCGCCAGTGCCAGCCGCGGGTCGACCCGCAGCTGCCGCAACCGGGTGAGCAGGAACCCGACGACGATGACTTCCTCGGCCCAGGCGTTACCGAAGGACAGCAGCAGCAGCATCGGAATGCGCCACCAGGTGTCGTTCAACTCGGCGGGTTCCACGGATGCGTTGGCCCCGAGAATCCGGGCGATCTGGTAGAGCGCCAGACCCGGGACCCCGATGAGTGTTGCCAGCCCGATTCCGCCGAGAACATCTGGCCGCCACCGGATTCGCCCAAGCCCGACCTTGGACGGTCCGTAGCCGCTGCGCCACAGCAGGTAGACCGCCAGCGCTCCCCAGGCCATCAGCTGGAACAGCCGGGCCAGGTTGAAACCGAGGTCGATCAGGCCGAACGGCGAACGCTGCGGATTGAGCGCGACGGTCTGGTCCGACAGGCCGAGCAGCACACCTTCGATCAGGTTGAGCGCCGCGGTGTAGGCGCTGAGGGCGAACGTGACCGCCAGCACCACGGCGATCTCGATGCGCAACGCACGTCGCTGCGCATCGGTGAGTTCGTCTTCGGGCCGGGTCACCGCAGCTACGGTAGCCGGACCGCGGTGGGACCGACGGTGCTCAGGCGCCGCGTGCGCGCAGGCCGTTGAGGAACGGGCAGCCCATCAGCACCCGGATCGCCTGGCTCAGCCCGGTCACGTCGTCAACGGGTTTGGCGAACGGCAGCCGCACGTCGTGGTCGCCGTCGTCGCCTTCGACCCGCAGCTGGACACCGTAGCGGTCCAGGCCGAGGGGCCGGACCCGGCCACGGCGGAGTGTCGTGGGCAGCCGGCTCGCGAGGCGTTCGACGACGTCGCCGTGCGCGGTCTCCAGGTGCTGAAGCCAGCATGACTCCATGGCGCAGAACGGATCCGGGCTGGCCCCGAGCAGCGCGCTGAGTGCGACGGACTCGGCGCCGGTGGCGTCGGCCACCACGACGGATTCGATCTCCAGGCGCATCAGCGCATAGCGGGTGTCCGGCGCTGAATCGGCGTCGGGCCGACGGTGGCCGGAATTGACCTGCAGCAGGGCGGGATTGGGGTCGGAGGTGGCGATCAGGTCGAGCAGACCGGGGACCTCGGTCATCTGGACGTCGCGCAGTCGGCCCTGGATCCACACGAGGGACCGCACCGGCTCGCGCAGCGCAAGCGGCGCGTAGTCGGTCATCTCCAGCACCGCCTGGACGCCCGCATTGCCTGCCGAGACCACCGTCGTGGCCAGCTTGCCGTCGACCGGCACGGTGATCGCGAACGAGCCGTCGCCGAGCAGGTGGTGCACAGGTGTGGAACTGGGGTCGAGACCCTCGACGGCGAGCATCGCGCCACCGGCCCGCGCGCAGGCGCTGCGGATCCGCTCCGCCGTCGTAGGGGCCGCAGTCGGTGCAGGAGAGGGCATCTCGCCGCCTTTCTTGGTAAGGTGAGCCTAACTTAACTAGTCTGAGGTTAGTCGCGCAAGGCTTCCGCCCAGCGGAATGGGATTACCGCACCGAACCGATAGGCTGCGAGCGGTGCCTGGCATCGCATATCTCGGCCCCGAAGGAACGTTCACCGAGGCCGCCCTTCGCGCCATCGCAAGCAACGGGCTGATCCCGCCGACCGGTGCCCTGGACACCGCCGACACCGAGCCCGTCACGCCGATCGCCACCGACAGCACCCCCGCCGCGCTGGCCGCAGTCCGCTCCGGAGATGCCGAGTTCGCGTGCGTCCCGATCGAGAACTCGATCGAAGGATCGGTGCTCCCGACGCTGGACAGCCTGGCCGACGGCACCGCCGCTGCAGATCTACGCCGAGCTGACACTCGACGTGTCGTTCACCATCGCTGTTCGTCCCGGGACGGCGAGCTCGGATGTGCAGACCGTGGCGGCGTTCCCCGTCGCCGCCGCACAGGTGAAGCGCTGGCTGGCCGCAAATCTGCCGAAAGCCGAAGTCGTTCCTGCCAATTCGAATGCCGCCTCGGCGCAGGATGTCGCCGCCGGCCGGGCGGACGCCGCGGTGAGCACCGCGCTCGCCGCGCAACGCTACGGCCTGGACACGTTGGCCGCGGGCATCGTCGACGAGCCCAACGCGCGCACCAGATTCGTCCTCGTCGGTCCTCCCGGCCCGCCGCCGAAGTGCACGGGAGCCGACCGGACATCGGTGGTGCTGCGTCTGGACAACGTCCCCGGCGCGCTGGTGTCGGCGATGACGGAGCTGGCGATTCGCGACATCGACCTGACCCGCATCGAGTCCAGGCCCACCCGCACCGAGCTCGGCACCTACGTCTTCTTCCTCGACTTCGTCGGGCACATCGACGACGACTCCGTCGCCGAAGCGCTCAGGGCGCTGCACCGCCGATGCGCCGACGTGCGCTATCTGGGCTCGTGGCCGACGGGCGAGGCGGTGGGGGCGGCGCCGCCGCAGTTGGACGAGGCGGCGGCATGGCTGGATCGGCTGCGGGAGGGCCGGTCGTGAGCGGCCGGCTGGTGCTGGTGCGGCACGGACAGTCGCACGGCAACGTGGACCGACGCCTGGACACCCGCCCGCCCGGAGCCGAACTGACCGATCTCGGTCGCGATCAGGCCAGGGCGTTCGCCGCGGGCCCTGCCCCGACCGCCGGCGATGATCGTGCACTCGATCGCCACCCGGGCCGTCCAGACGGCCCGCGAAATCAGTGCGAGTAACCAGCGCGTCCGCGGGCACGCACGAGTTCGAAGGCATTCACGAGGTCCAGGTCGGCGACCTGGAGGATCGCAGCGACGAGGACGCGCACGACGAGTTCAACGCCATCTACCGGCGCTGGCACGGCGGCGAGCTGAACCTCGCCCTGCCCGGCGGCGAGACGGCGCATCAGGTGCTCGACCGCTACCTGCCGGTGCTCGAGCAGCTCAGACTTCGCTACCTCGACGACGCCGCGTTCCACGGCGACATCGTGGTCGTCAGCCATGGCGCCGCCATCCGGCTGGTCTCGGCGGTGCTGGCCGGCGTCGACGGGAGCTTCGCCATCGACCATCACCTGGCGAACACCGAATCGGTGGTGCTGGCCCCGATCACCGACAGCCGCTGGAGCTGCGTGCAGTGGGGCGCGCTGACGCCACCGTTCGGCACCGCGCCCACAGTGACGATCAGTGGGGATTCGTTGCGCTCAGCCGACCCGATGGGCTGAGACCGCGCCGGAGGAGACCGGGTCGCACGCACAGCCGACGGCACTGCAGTCGAGGTGCAGCGCGTGCACCCGTCCGGGGTCGCGCACCCGTCTTCGGTGCATTCGGCCCGCAGGTAGGCGTGGTGAATGAGCGCACCGTGGCAGTGCTCCAGGCCTGCCCGGCACGCGCGGCATTCGACTGGTCATGATCCGTTCATAGCACTGAACGGCGACGACTTCGGGTTGCCGCGCGCGCGTTGCTTCCGTCAGGCCCAGCCCAACTCATGCAGCCGGTCGTCGTCGATTCCGAAGTGGTGGGCGATCTCGTGGATCACCGTGATGGCCACCTCGTCGACGACCTCGCGCCTCGCTGGCGCAGACGTCCTGCAACGCCTCGCGATAAATCGTGATGGTGTCCGGCAGCGAGCCGGCGTACCACGAATCGCGCTCGGTGAGCGCGATGCCTTCGTAGAGGCCGAGCAGATCCGGCTCGTCGGCGTTGCGGTCGGCGACCAGGATCACCACGTTGTCGATCGCCGAGGCCAGGTCGGGCGGTATCAGGTCGAGCGCGTCACCGACCAGCTCGTCGAACCGTTGCGGGGTCATCCGCACGGCCACCGGGCTAGATCCCCGGCGGTGGCGGTGGCGGTGGCGGCAGCAGCTCGGCCGGCGGCGCCGGCGCGGGAGCGGGAACCGGCGCGGGTGGCGGCAGCTCGGCGGGCGGCGGCGGTGCCGGCGGCGGAACCTCGCCCGGCGGCGGTGCCGGCGGCAGAACCTCGCCCGGCGGTGGCGGTGGCGGCAGAACCTCGCCCGGCGGCGGCGGGGCGGGCGGCGGCGGACCGTTGAGGAAGGTGTTGCCGGCCCCCGCAGGGACGGCGTCTGTCGTCGGCGCCTGCTCGGTCTCAGTGGCACCGGTGCCGGTCGACAGTTGCGGCATGTGCTGGGTCTGCTCGCTCGGGCTCTCGTCGTAGGTCGAGCCGGTCGAGCCGGTCGACCGAGACGAACTGCTGCTCGACGACGGGATGTCCGGCATCGGGATCGGCGGCAGATTGAGACGCTCTTCGGGAATGTCCGGCGGCGGAATGGGCGGCTGGCCGTTGATCATCAGCGGCCCCGTGGCGCTGTTCAGCAGCGTCGACCACCCGCCGTTGCCCAGCGTCGCGCCGATACTGCACGACACCTGGTGGCTGCCCGCCGCCCAGCTCGGAAGTGACACGGTGCTGTAGATCAGCGTCAGCGTGGTGTTCCGCAGCTGGATCGGTGCCAGATAGGCATCCGTCATCCTGGTGCAGGCGTCCTTGATGAACGTGTCCTGCTCGGGCTCCGGCGGAAGTCCGGCGGGGAACTTCTCGGCGAGGTCGACCGAGCCCGTCACCTCCATCGCATGCGGTGCCGCGCAGTCGACCGGGATGTCGGTGGGCTGGTTCGTGGTCGGGTCGATGCCCAGGCATGTCCCCGCCGACCACACCTTGGACTGGTCGATCTCGGCGACCTTGCCCTCGAACGCCAGCTGCTGATTGTTGGGACCGGGCAGCTGCAGGCCGCACAGCATCCTGCGCTCGCCGGACTGCCGCCAGGCCTTGTCGCCGGACCACAGCATGCTGATGGTGAACCGGCTGTTGGGGTCGAAGCGCGCACCCAGGTAGCGCTTCACGGCCGCCGAACACTGCTCCTGGCTGATCTGCTGAATCCGCGCCGCCGACGGGGGTGCGGCGTCGGGCCCGTACTCGCTGCCCGGGAAGGTGCGCATGTCCACTGATTCCGCGACCTCGAACCGGTGCTCGGCGGTGCAGTCGACGATCTCGGCCGCGTCGGGGGTGCGGTCCGGCCAGTCCAGGCAGTTGCCGCTCTTGGCATGATCGAATGTGTCGTTGCCGCGGGGGCCCAGCGAGATCGAGTTGGCGGTGAGGCTGCCCTGGTCCGATTGGGGCAGTGCGGTGATCACCCCGGCAATCAGAAGGCCGCCGAGCGCGGTGAGCAGCAGCGCGCGTCGGGTCGACTCGGCCTGGAAGCTGCGCCACCAAGCGTTCTTGGCCGGCGTCGAGCCTCCGCCTGAGGGTTCGGGTGCCTGCGACATCTGCTCTATTGTGACAGGCGTGTCGGGTGCTGTGACAAGTGATGCAGTTGTAGCGTTATGCGGTTGTGCCGCGGCGGCGGCGACATCGGCGGTTGTACAGGGCGCCAGCGGCACCCCGTAGGGTTTTGCCCGTGATCGACCTCAAGGTGCTGCGAGAGAACCCCGCAGCGGTGCGCGCATCACAACAGGCCCGCGGAGAGGATCCGGGTCTGGTCGATGCGCTGGCCGCGGCAGACGCCGCACGGCGGGCCGCTGTCTCCGCTGCCGACAATCTGCGCGCCGAACAGAAGGCGGCCAGCAAGCTGATCGGCAAGGCCGCAGCTGACGAGCGCCTCGCGCTGCTGGTCGCCGCCAAGGAGCTCGCCGAGCGCGTCAAAGCTGCCGAGTTGACTCAGGCTGACGCCGAAAAGTCTTACACCGCAGCGCATATGGCGATCTCCAATGTCATCATCGACGGAGTGCCCGCCGGCGGGGAAGACGACTTCATCGTGCTGGACACCGTCGGCGAGCCGCCGATCATCGACAACCCCAAGGACCACCTCGACCTGGGCGAGGCACTGGGGCTGATCGACATGCAGCGCGGGGCGAAGGTCTCCGGCTCGCGGTTCTACTTCCTCACCGGCGTCGGAGCGCTGCTGCAACTCGGTCTGCTTCAGCTGGCGGTCCGGGTGGCACTGGAGAACGGGTTCACGCTGATGATCCCGCCGGTGCTGGTGCGGCCGGAGATCATGGCAGGCACCGGGTTCCTCGGTGCCCACGCCGAGGAGATCTACCACCTCGAGGAAGACGACATGTACCTCGTCGGGACCTCGGAGGTGCCGTTGGCCGGCTTCCACTCCGGCGAGATCCTCGACCTGTCCCACGGACCGCTGCGGTATGCCGGCTGGTCGTCGTGCTTCCGCCGGGAGGCGGGCAGCTACGGCAAGGACACCCGCGGCATCATCCGGGTGCACCAGTTCGACAAGGTCGAAGGCTTCGTCTACTGCAAGCCGGAGGAAGCCGAAGCCGAGCACGAGCGCTTACTGGGATGGCAGCGCCAGATGCTCGCCCACATCGAGGTGCCCTACCGGGTGATCGACATCGCCGCCGGGGACCTCGGGTCGTCGGCGGCCCGCAAGTTCGACTGTGAGGCGTGGGTGCCGACCCAGCACACCTACCGCGAGCTGACCTCGACGTCGAACTGCACGACATTCCAGGCCCGTCGGCTGGCGGTGCGCTACCGCGACGAGAACGGCAAGCCCCAGACCGCCGCGACGCTGAACGGCACCCTCGCTACCACCCGCTGGTTGGTGGCGATCCTCGAGAACCATCAGCAGCCCGACGGCAGCGTCCGCGTTCCGGAGGCGTTGGTGCCCTATGTCGGAAGGTCCGTGCTCGAACCCGGGAGGAAGAAGTGATCGATGTGGGCATGATCGAACTGGACGATGACGAACTGCGGACGTGGTTCGGGTTCGGCGTCGCGGGCAACTTTGCCGGGCACCTGGATCAGGCGGGCGAGGCCGTCGACTTCGTCAACGTGATCTCCGAGGGTGATGCCCCCAAGGGCATCTTCCCCTGGTACGCGCCGGGCTACGACGGTTTCCTCGGCGAGTTCCCGCTGTCGCACGACGCTATCAAGCTGCCCGAGAGTGACACCCCCCTCAATCTGCAGATCGAGCCGGAGGTCGGGCTGGCCTGCGAGGTGAAGTGGGCGGGCGACACCGTGGCGTCGTTGCAGCCGTTCGCGCTCGGCGCCTTCAACGACTGTTCGATCCGGCGGCCGAACGCACCGAAGATCAGCAACAAGAAGAACTGGGGACCGGCGTCGAAAGGCGTTGCGCGGCAGTTCTTCGACATCGGCGATCTGACTCCCGACGGCCCCACCGCCACGCTGCGGCTGGTGTCCCACCTGCGCACCGCCGACGGTCGGGAACATGAGTACGGGGTCGACAGCCCGCTGCTGGGCTATTCGTATTACGGCGAGGTGCTGCTGGACTGGATCGTCGAGCGGTTGGCCAACCAGAAGGGCTCCCCGGACACCCCGCTGGAGGACGTCGGCGCCTTGATGGTTGCGAGCGGGCGTCCGACGAAACTGCTCATCGGGATCGGCGCCACCAGGTACACCCCGTTGGGCGAGTCGACGTACCTGCAGATCGGCGACCAGGCCATCGTGCGGGTATACGACACCGCCGGTGATAGCTATTCCGAACTTCGCCAGACGGTTTCGGGCTAGGGAACCCGACGTGGGCGGCTCGGTGGCTCAGCTCTGGCGGTTCCCGGTCAAGTCCATGGGCGGCACCGCGATCGACGAAGTACGCATCGACCGGCGCGGTGTGCATGCCGACCGGCTGTGGGCGGTCCGGGATCTCGAGCGCGACATCACCGCGTCGGCACGGAAGGTGCCGGCGCTGCTGGGGTGTGCGGCGCGCTACGCGATCGAGCCGGGTCCGGACGCGGGTCCCGGGAATGTGCCCGACGTGATCATCACGCTCCCCGATGGCACCGAGCTGTCCAGTGCCGACCCCGAAATCGACCGGGCCCTGTCGAAGTTGCTCGGACGCGACGTGCGGTTGACCGCGCTGCCGCCGCGCGAGGACACCAGCCTGCACCGATTGTCGATCCGGCAGACCCGTGCCGGCTATTCGCCCGCCGAGGTGCGCCACGACTTCGGCCTGTCCGACGCGGAGGCGCTGCCCGACACGTCCGTGTTCACGGCAAAGCAGGTGCTCACCCTCGCCCGATACGCCACTCCGCCGGGAACTTTCGTTGATCTGAGTCCGGTGCACGTGCTCAGCACGACCAGCCTGGCGACGTTGTCTTCTGGGGCGGAGCCCGCGGCCACGCCCTACGACGTACGCCGCTTCCGTCCCAACGTGCTGGTCGCTCTCGACACCGGGACGTGGGACGCGGGCGCGAAGGGCGACGGCTATCCGGAGGCCGCCTGGGTCGGCGGCGAGGTCGAGATCGGCTCGGTGGCCCTGCGAATCTCCAACCCGACCATCAGATGTGTGGTGCCCACTCGTCCGCAACCCGGGCTCGAACTCGACCGTGGACTGACCCGGCGGCTGGCCGAGTCCACCGAGCGCTTCCTCGGCGTGTACGCCGACGTCGCCACCCCCGGCGTGGTGCGGGTCGGGGATGCGGTCCGGGTGCGCGAGCCTGCGCCGCCGAGCGCGGTCCGGCGGACGGCGGCCGCGGCGAGCCGCGCCACGATGCGCCAGGTTCAACGCGTGCTGGAGGCCACCGTTCTGCGGGAGCGGTGACGCAGACCTACCGCGACTGCCTCAGGAAGTCCTCGAGTAAGTCGACGAACTGACTGGGGTGCACGGGCGTGCACGCCGGATCCGGGTACGTCCCCGGCACATCGAGAGTGACCAGCGTCGACTTCAGCGGCCTGCGCACATCCAGTGGCAGCCAGCGCCGCAGATCAGAACTGCCCCAGACGCGGAACCGCTGCACGAACAGCCCGAGTGGGGTGGTGCGGTAACCGCGGATGTCGCGCAGCGGGATGATCTTCGACGTCCCTGACGGAAAGTGGTAACGACGCAGCGTGAGCGCCTCCTGATCCAGCTGGATCAGGCCGTCGTCATAGAACCGCGGTCGGGCGCTCATAGCTTCGCGGACCGCAGTTCGTGGCCCTTCGAGGTCAGGCACCTGCCGTTCTGCAGATTCCACTGCCACCCGTGCAGATTGCACGTCAAGGTGGTGCCCTCCACCACACCGAACTTCGACAGGTCGGCTTTCAGATGCGGACAGCGGCGCTGAATCTCCCAGCCGTCCAAAGTAATCGATGCGGAATCGTCATGGGTCTCGGCGAACCAGCCGTCGGCGTAGGCGATTCGCTCGTCTGTCAGACACTTGAAGAACGTGTACAGGTACTCGTTGAAGCCGCCGACGCGCCACGCCTTGAACCGGGTGGACAGGAAGACGGTGTTCACCCAGTCGGGTTCCTGATCGCGAACCACCGTCCGTACCAACTCGGGCGCGATCTCGAAACCGTAGCGGAATTTCTCATCCGGAATCGCTTCGCGTACCGCACGTTTCGGAAAGTCCAGGACCACTGTTTCAGGACCGATGCGCAGCTCCACCGGGTAGCCGATGCCGTCGCAGATCTGGTCGCTGGCGAGCATGATCGGTTCGAACAGGTCGCGCAGCGGCTCCAGCAACGGCTCTCCGGCCGCGGGCGCCCAGCCGGCCTTCTCGGCGGCGAGCACCGGTGCCATCCGCTCGGCGTATGCGGCGATGTAGTCGGCCTTGCCGGTGGTGAAGATCGAGCGCGCGTCGTCGTCGGGAATCGGGTGGGTGAGCGAATTGCATTGCGAGCCGCTGAAATCAGCGGTTGATCCGGGGATCATCAGTAGGCCGCCCTGGTGGCCGTGGGCCCTCATCTGGTCCAGGAAGACCACCTGATCGGGGAAGATGTTGGCCGGATCGCCGTGGTCGTCGTTGAGGTCGCGAAGGTCGGCATCGAGGAAGCAGGGCGGGCCGGCCGACGGGATCACCCAGGTCGCGCCGACCTGGGCGATGTACTGCCTGCAGCGGTCCATCTGGCGCTGGCGCTTCTGAATGCCGAACGCGTCCTTGGCCCGGGCAGGCATGTCGTAGACCATCGGGTACCAGATCGCCCCCGAGTACTGCAGCATGTGCACGTCGACCTGGCCGAAATCGGCGTGCAGAACCTCGAGATCGATGGGCCGGGCGTCGTTCATGTTGAAGACCACGGTCTCACCGTCGTCGACGACCAGGCCGGAGTCGCCGATGGGGCCGTCGGCGGGCGCGCGCAGGGCGATGATCATCACATCCAGATCGCCCTTGGGTCCGCTCACCCGGTGCTTGACCGAGTTGGTGGTGTCGAAGAACGAGTGAAACCCCAGCTTCTCCAGTTCGCGCCGCAGATCGGGGACCGGGAAGTCCGGCAGCAGGACGACGGCGTCCTTGTTGACGTGCTCGCGCAGGTTCTGCGGATCGAAGTGGTCCTTGTGCAAGTGGGAGACGTACAGGTAGTCCACGTCGCCCAGCGCTGCCCAGTCCAGTCCGCTGTTGTCGGGGAACGGGAACCAGGAGGCGAAGTACGCGGGATTCACCCAGGGGTCGCACAGGATGCTTCCGGCCTTGGTGTCGATGCGGAAGCCGGCGTGCCCGACGCTCGTGACCTGCACAGATATCCTTTCTGGTGACTACTCGATCGGGTCCAAGCTTAACCGGACAGGACAGGCTCGTCGTTCCAGCGACCCCGGTAGTGGGCGATACGCTCTCGGTCGGGCGTCACCCCGTACGCGTCGAGCAGCACGGCTTCCCAATCCCGGTCTTCCGCACTCGGGTAATTCCAGTCCAGCGACAGCGTCGCAATCGCCAGGTCCGCCCAACGGTCGGCGACACCGAGGTCACCGAGGTCGACGTGCCCGCTGCAGGAGCCGTCATCGGTCATCAGTGTGTTGGGTGCGCAGGCGTCGCCGTGGCACACCACCAGCCGGTCGGCGGACGGCGCGGCCGCACCCACCCAGGAGGGCGGTCCGAACGGGCAGTCCGCAACCGGCAGCGCATCGTGCAGCATCCGCAGACCCGCGCCGATCGCCCGCGCCGCCACCTCGGGGCGGCCGGCCCACAGCGGGTCCACCGCCGAGCGTCCGGGCAGCGCCGCGGTGTGCAACCATCCCGGTCCCCAATCGATGACAGTCGGCACGCCCGCGTAGCGGCGCGCCCAGCGCAGCCGCGGCACCTCGTCGGCCAGCAGGTGCGCCGCGGCGGCGGGGTAGGCCTTGACGTACTCCGCGGCAGGCTGCGAACCGATCGCGAACGTCACGCCGCCGAGCTCGTTGACCCACACCGCCGTCGTGGGCCGGCCCCCGGCGATCTCGACGACGACGGCAGGCACCGGCACCGGTCCAGTCGGAGCACTCATCGTGTCGCCGTCCCTGTCTGTGTCCGGGTGCGTCAGCGCACTACGCTGTCGGCTGTGGAACCGGTATACGGCACAGCCATCCAGCTCGCCCGCCTGGTCTGGCGGGCGCAGGGCCTGACCTTCACCGTCACCGGCGTGGAGAACCTGCCGCGCACCGGCGGGGCGGTGATCGCGATCAACCACACAAGCTACTTCGACTTCACGTTCGCCGGGCTTCCCGCCTATCAGCAGCGCCTCGGACGCAAGGTGCGGTTCATGGCGAAGAAGGAGGTCTTCGACAGCAAGATGACCGGACCGCTGATGCGCGGCATGCGGCACATCGAGGTGGACAGGAACAGCGGTGCGGGCTCCTTCGAGGAGGCCTGCCGCAGGCTCAAGGAGGGCGACTGGGTCGGCGTCTATCCCGAGGCCACGATCAGTCGCAGCTTCGAGATCAAGGAGTTCAAATCGGGCGCAGCACGCATGGCCATCGCCGCAGGCGTACCCATCGTGCCGCACATCGTGTGGGGCGCCCAGCGCATCTGGACCAAGGACCACCCCAAGAAGATGTGGCGCCCGAAGGTCCCCATCTCCATCGCGGTGGGCAAACCCATCGAGCCGACGCTGCCCGCTGCCGAACTGACCGCTCTGCTGCACTCCCGCATGCAGCACCTGCTCGACGAGGTGCAGGACGCCTATGGCCTGTACCCGCCGGGCGAGTTCTGGGTGCCGCACCGGCGGGGTGGCGGTGCGCCGACGCTGGCCGAGGCCAACCGCCTGGACGCCGAGGAAGCCGCCGCGAAGGCAGCGCGACGGGCTCAAGGCAACAGCTCCACCGAGGCGCCGGGGTAAGCGGTGGAACCGGTCTTCCGCATGCTGGAAATCGCGGCGAAACTTGCGGTCAGGGCCACGGGGACACGGATCACCTTTCAGGGACTGGATAACCTGCCCCTCTCCGGCGGCGCTGTCGTCGCGATCAACCACACCGGCTACGTCGACTTCCTGCCCGCTGCGCTGGCGGCTATGAACCGCAAGCGCCGGATGCGCTTCATGATCAAGGCGGAGATGAACGAGGTGAAGCCTGTCAGCTGGCTGATCCGGCACACCGGCACAATTCCGGTGGACCGGCGCGCCGGAGCAGGGGCATTTGCCGCCGCCGTGGAGTCGCTGCGCCGCGGCGAGATCGTCGGCGTGTACCCGGAGGCCACCATCAGCCGAAGCTTCGAACTCAAGGAGTTCAAGACCGGCGCGGTGCGGATGGCCCTGGAAGCTCACGTGCCGATCGTGCCGATGATTGTCTGGGGAGCGCAGCGAATGTGGACCAAGGACCATCCAAGAGCGCTGGGGCGCAACAAGTTCCCGATCACCGTGTCGATCGGTGAACCCATCCCGCCGGACGGCACCATTGAGGAGCTTCTCGCTACCATGCGCTCGGAGATGACCCGGTTGCTGCACACCGTGCAGACCACCTACCCGCGGCCACAGGGGGCCTTCTGGCTGCCACAACACCTCGGCGGCACCGCGCCGACGCCGGCCGAGGCCAGGAGCCTGGAAGCGGCGGAACTCGCCGAACGCGCACGCAGGCAGGCCGATCGCCCATGACGCCACCTGTGCAGGACCGTGATCACAAGCCGGCGCTGATCGCCACCGATGTGGATGGCACGCTGCTCGACGACGACGAGAAGGTCAGCTCACGAACCCGCGCAGCCGTGCGCGCGGTCGTCGACGCGGGCGCGCAGTTCGTGCTCGCCACCGGCCGGCCGCCCCGGTGGGTCCGGCCCATCGTCGACCAGTTGGGGATCGCCCCGATGGCGGTGTGCGCCAACGGGGCGGTGATCTATGACCCCTCGACTGATCGCATCGTCTCGGTACGCACGCTGTCAGCCGACGCTCTCGGCGAACTCGCCGAGATCGCCACCCGGGTGATCCCCGGAGCGGGCCTGGCCGTCGAACGGGTGGGTCGAAGCGCGCACGACGCGGCCACCCCGCAGTTCGTCAGCTCGCCGGGGTACGAGCACGCGTGGCTGAACCCCGACAACACCGAGGTGTCGATCGAGGATCTGCTCAGTGCGCCCGCCGTCAAGCTGCTGATCCGCAAGGCGGGTGCCCGCAGCGCGGACATGGCCGCTGAACTGGCCAAGCACATCGGGATCGAGGGGGACATCACCTACTCCACCAACAACGGTCTGGTGGAGATCGTGCCGCTGGGCGTGAGCAAGGCCACCGGGATCGAGGAGTTGGCGCGCCCGCAGGGGATCACCGCCGCAGCGGTGGTGACGTTCGGTGACATGCCCAACGACGTGCCGATGCTGGGCTGGGCGGGCCTGGGTGTGGCGATGGGCAATGCCCATCCCGACGCGATCGCCGCCGCGGACGAGGTGACGACCACCAACGTCGAGGACGGCGTGGCCCGGGTTCTCGAACGTTGGTGGCTGTAAGGCAATCAGACGGGGTTGATCGGCGGGGTGAATCGCTCGAGCTGGATCGGGGCGAGATCGGCTGGTGGCGGCGGCAATTCGACGGGCACGCCGTCGATGACCCGGGTGACCGTGCCGTTCTCGCGGTCGAAGTTGAGGGTGCCGTGCTGGAAGTTCTGCACGATCCACAGCGGCTCGGCGATCTCGGCGCTGGTCGGCAGGCCCAGCGCACCCCGTTCGAATCCGAGTGCGCCCCATGCCTTGTAGAGCGCGCCGGTGACGGGCTCGGCCCCGCTTTCCGGAGACCAGTAGAGCGCGCCTCGTTCGAAGGTGACGTAGCGCGCGGAGCCCTCGCCCGAGGCCTCGGGCGACGTCGGCCTGCCCAGGTAGCTGTTCATGCCGCCCAACGAATCCCATTTCGCGAAGATCGCGCCACCGCGCAGCATCTCGGCCAGCTGCTCGGGCCCCGGCGGATCGTTGAATCGTGCTGCGATGTCGCGGATCTGGTCCATCAGCGCGTAAGCCGCGTTGCCTGGGCACTCGGTGATGCCGACGTCGCGGTGGGTGAAGATCGTCGGCAACCTCGGGGATGCGCCGAACGGGAACTTGGTGAACGAGCCGCCTTCTGAGGGCAGCACGACGGTGCCACGCGGATCGACTCCGGTCTGGCCGAGCACCCAGCCGAGAAGCCTTGCCGTGGTGCGCAACTGGATCGGGGTCGGGGGCACCACCTCGAAGTTGCCGAGCATGGCCACGCCCCAGGTGTTGTGGTTGAAGCCGCCGGTGTGTGCGCCCTCCACGGGCCGGGTCATGCCACCGGCGCGGCCCTCGAAGACCTGTCCGTACTTGTCCACCAGCGCGTTGTAGGCGATGTCGCACCAGCCCAGCGTGCGGGTGTGGTACTCGTAGATCGATCTGACGATCCCCGCCGAGTCCCCGGGCGTGTAGTCATTGCTGCCCGCGGTGTGGTGCACCACCCCCGCCTGGATTCTGGTGTCGTACCGCGGCTCGTCCGCAGCGCATCCCCTCGTCGGCGCCCCACTGTGCGCGGTTGATGATGTGCGGCGGTTGCCCGGGGGGCGTCGCCGCGTTCGGCAGCGGCACCAGATCGGCCGGGGTCTCCGGGGGGCTGATCAATACGGCGTTGATGTTCTGCCCGAACGGTTGCTCCACGGTGGCGGGCAGGTAACCCAAGCCTGGTCCCGCGCCGGCGTTGCGGGCCGGTTCGGGCGTCTCGGTGCCGATGACCGGTGCATCGGCCGGACGGGTGACGGCGATCTGGACGGTGGTGGTGCGTCCCACGAAGACAGGGTCGGTACCTCGTAAACCACCCCGCCCGGGCGTATCGGGGCCGACGCCTTCGAGCTGTTCGGCCTCGTACCACGGCCCCCAGGAGCCGTCGGGCTTCTTCGCGCGCACCCGCGCGGCGGTGCCGGTGAGGTCCTGGGAGGTCAGCGCGACCAGTGAGAACGGCGTGTCCTGATGGATCTCGCGGATCGTCTCGCCGCCGCCAACGTCGGTCAGCGGTTGCTGAACGACTTGCGGGGCTCTGGGCAGCCGGTTGCTGCTCGTCACCGGGCACGCCGGTGATCGCCCATGGCAGGAGCGCCACTGTCGCCGCGAGAGCGGTGAACAGTATCGACGGCGCGGGACGGCGATACAGCACGGACTGATGTTACGTATGTGTCAGATGATGCACGTGTTTCGACACGGCGATTCGGCCGACCAAATCGGCGCACCTGCAACGGCACCGCAGAGCGTGCTGGCGCTTCTGCGGTGCCGTTCGGTGGCAGGCTTTTGCCGAGGAACGCCGGGGACGCCGGGGGCTAAGCGCCGGCCTCGATGGCCGCCTCGGCCGCTCCGAGGGGCGCTGCTGCCGCGGCTCCGGCGGCCGGTGCGACCGGCGGCGGCTCCCGGCACACCCGCGGGCTTGACCGCCGACATGATCGCAGGCATCAGGATGCCCTTGAGCAGGTCGATCGCCTCGCCGGCACCCAACTGATTGGCCGCGCTGGTCAGATCGCCGAGCAGACCACCGCTGCCGGCCGCCGGGGCGGCGGCCAGCGACGGATCACCCAGGATCGGGTAGGCGCCCAGCGCAGGGTCCAGGCCGATCGGCGCGGAGATCGGGATCTCACCCGTCAGGGGCAGTCCAGAGGTCGAGATCGGGGCAGCGCCCAGCGCAGAATCGGTCAACGCAGGCGGTGTGGTCAGACCCGGTGTGGTCAGACCGGGCGTCGTCAGTCCCGGATCGGTCAGCGACGGTGTGGTCAGGCCCGGCGTGGTCAGTCCCGGCGAGGCCAGTGCCGGATCGGTCAGCGACGGCGTCGTCAAACCCGGCGTGGTCAGTCCAGGTAGCGCACCGGTCGGGCTGGTCAGCGCGGGATTGGCGAGACCGGGATCGGTCAGCGCCGGCAACCCGGTCAGGCCCGGTGCCGTCAGGCCGGTGGATCCGAGCCCGGGTGCGAACGTGGTGGGCGCCGTCGCGCCCGTTCCGGTGAGCAGGCTCGTCGGCAGCGGCGGCAGGTTGATGCCGAACTGGGAGAGGCCCTGGGACAGGGCGGAGATCAGCTCGCCCGGTAGATCGGTGATGGTGGCGGCCTGGACGAACTCGCGGTGCTGCGGAGCACCCTCGGGGGCGGCGGACAGCTCGGATACGGCAATAAGAGCTACAGGACTCGCGACTGCCAGAGCGGCGACTGTGCTCAAGGCTGTCGAGAGCCGGCGTCGACGTCGGTTCGGCACGGAAGTCTCCTCAATACATGGACGTAGAAATTCGGCTACCTGAAGCGGCTACCTGCGTAAAGCTTCGTACGCGCTCGATGGTACTGATGTGACTGGTGGGACTAGAGTGACGATGCAGAATTGTGAGCCAATTGCGACCTCCGCGGCTCGGTCAACTCGGGTCTGGCCGTCGGGGTCGGATACCCTGACTGCCGATGTTCTCCTCTGATTCCCGCCCAGCGCCACCGACGCTTTCGACCTCTTGGTCGTCGGTTCCGGGTTCTTCGGCCTGACGATCGCCGAGCGCGTGGCGACGCAGCTGAACAAGCGGGTTCTCGTCATCGAGCGGCGCTCGCACCTCGGCGGCAACGCCTACTCCGAACCCGAACCCGAGACCGGCATCGAAGTGCACCGTTACGGCGCACACCTGTTCCACACCAGTAACCAACGGGTGTGGGACTACGTGCGGCAGTTCACCGATTTCACCGGCTACCAGCACCGGGTGTTCGCGCTGCACAACGGGCAGGCCTACCAGTTCCCGATGGGCCTCGGCCTGGTCAGCCAGTTCTTCGGCCGGTACTTCACCCCCGACGAGGCCCGCGCGCTGATCAGGGAACAGGCGGCCGAGATCGACACCGCCGACGCCCAGAACCTCGAGGAGAAGGCCATCTCGCTGATCGGCCGGCCGCTGTACGAGGCGTTCGTCAAGGGCTACACCGCCAAGCAGTGGCAGACCGACCCCGCTGACCTTCCGGCTGCCGTCATAAATCGGCTGCCGGTGCGCTTCACGTTCGACAACCGCTACTTCAACGACACCTACGAGGGTCTGCCCGTCGACGGCTACACGGCGTGGCTGGAGAACATGGCCGCCGACGACCGGATCGAGGTGCGGCTCGACACCGACTGGTTCGATGTCGGCGACCAGTTGCGCGCCGCCAACCCGGCCGCCCCGGTGGTGTACACCGGCCCGCTCGACCGCTACTTCGATTACGCCGAGGGCCGCCTGGGCTGGCGCACCCTGGATTTCGAGCTGGAGGTGTTGAGAGACTGCGGTGATTTTCAAGGCACGCCGGTGATGAACTACAACGACCCCGAGGTTCCCTACACCCGGATCCACGAGTTCCGGCACTTCCACCCGGAACGGGCGTATCCGACGGACAAGACGGTGATCATGCGGGAGTTCTCGCGATTCGCCGACGATGACGACGAGCCGTACTACCCGATCAACACCGAGTCCGACCGCGCGTTGCTCGGTACCTACCGTGAGCGGGCCCGGGCCGAGACGGCATCGTCGAAGGTGCTGTTCGGCGGCCGGCTGGGCACCTACCAGTACCTGGACATGCACATGGCCATCGCCAGCGCGCTCAATATGTACGACAACACCCTGGCGCCACACCTGCGCGACGGTGCGCCGCTGGTCGACCCCGAAACAGAAAGCAGTGGAGCATGAGTGACATTCCGTCCGGCGCGCTCGAGGCCGGGCAGTCACGGGCGGTCAGCCTGCTGGCCCGCGTCATCCTGCCGAGACCCGGCGAGCCGCTCGACGTCCGGAAGCTCTATATAGAGGAATCCGAGACCAACGCCCGGCGTGCCCATGCGCCCACCCGCACCACCCTGGAGATCGGTGCGGAGTCCGAGGTGTCGTTCGCGACATACTTCAACGCGTTCCCGGCCAGTTACTGGCGCCGCTGGTCGACGCTCGAGTCGGTCGTGCTGCGCGTCGAACTCACCGGCAGCGCGCGGGTGGACGTCTACCGGTCCAAGGCGACCGGGGCCCGGATCACCGTCAGCGGTGCACCGATCTCCAGCGGCGACGTACGGATCCGCCGCTGGGTCTGATGTCGGCGCGAGCGCCTCCGGATCCGATGTCGGCACGCGCCCTCCGTCGAGTTCGAGATCGAGCTGACGCCGTTCGAGGACGGTGGCTGGATCTGGTTCGACATCACCACCGATGCCCAGTCGACGCTGCACAGCGCGGGTTGGTACGCGCCGACGAAACCAGCGGGCCGAGCCAACGTCGCCGTCGGGATCCCGACCTTCAACCGGCCGTCGGACTGCGTCAACGCGCTGGCCGCGCTGACCTCGGATCCGTTGGTCGATGAGGTGATCGGCGCGGTGATCGTCGCCGACCAGGGCACCAGGAAAGCCAAGGACCATCCCGGTTTCGAGGCCGCCGCCGCCGCGCTCGGCGACCGGCTGAGCGTGCACAACCAGCCCAATCTGGGCGGTTCCGGCGGCTACAGCCGGGTGATGTACGAGACGCTGAAGAACACCGACTGCGAGCAGATCCTGTTCATGGACGACGACATCCGCGTCGAGCCGGACTCGATTCTGCGGGCCCTGGCGCTGAACCGGTTCGCGAAGATCCCGACGCTGGTCGGCGGGCAGATGCTCAACCTGCAGGAGCCGTCGCATCTGCACGTGATGGGCGAGATGGTCGACTCGGAGAACTTCATGTGGACCAACGCGATCAACACCGAGTACGACCACAACTTCGCCAAGTACCCGCTCAGCGACGAAGAACAGGCCCGCAGCAGGCTGCTGCACCGCCGCATCGACGTCGACTACAACGGCTGGTGGATGTGCATGATCCCGCGGCAGGTCGCCGAGGAGCTCGGCCAGCCGCTGCCGCTGTTCATCAAGTGGGACGACGCGGATTACGGCCTGCGGGCCGGTGAGCACGGCTATCCCACCGTCACGCTCCCCGGCGCCGCGATCTGGCACATGGCGTGGAGCGACAAGGACGACGCCATCGACTGGCAGGCCTACTTCCACCTGCGCAACCGGCTGGTCGTCGCGGCCCTGCACTGGGACGGGAAGGTCCGCGGCCTGATCGCGAGCCATCTGAAGGCCACTATCAAACACCTTCTCTGCCTTGAGTATTCGACCGTCGCCATCCAGAACAAGGCCATGGACGACTTCCTGGCCGGACCCGAGAACCTCTTCTCGATCCTGGAGTCAGCGCTGCCCGAGGTGCGCAAGATGCGCGAGGAGTATCCCGACGCGGTGGTGCTGGCCGGCGCGACAACGCTCCCGCCGCCGTCGGACAAGCGGTGGCGCAAGAAGGTCGGCGATCCCCACCAACCCGGTGGCCATCTCGTCGCGGCTGGCCCGCGGACTCGTGCATCAGCTCAGGGCGCACGACCCCGAGCATCACCGCCGCCCGCAGGTCAACGTCGCCACCCAGGACGCCCGGTGGTTCTCGCTGTGCAGGGTGGACGGCGTCACCGTCACCACCGCCGACGGTCGTGGCGTCGTGTACCGGCAGCGCGACCGCGAGAAGATGTTCGAATTACTGCGCGAGTCGCTGAAGCGTCAGATGCGACTCGCCCGCAAGTTCAACCGCATGCGCCGGGTGTACCGCGACGCGCTCCCGGTGCTGACGAGCAAGCAGAGGTGGGAGACCGTGCTGGACTCCGCTGAGCAGCGGGTCGTGGCGTCCCGTGGTCGCTGATCCGATTGCGCCGCCCGCGGGGGAGGACCTCGCATTGGTGGCGGTGCAGTCGGCGCTCGCCGACCGGCCCGGGGTGCTGGCCATTGCCCGGGGGCTCTCACATTTCGGTGAGCACAGCATCGGATGGCTGGCGATCGCCGCCCTCGGTGCGCTGGTGTCCCCGCGGCACCGCCGTGATTACCTGACCGCGGGCGCGGGCGCATTCCTGGCGCATGCCTGCGCCGTGGTGATCAAGCGCGTGGTGCGCCGGCAACGGCCGCACCACCCGGCGATCGCGGTCAACGTCGGTACGCCGAGCCGGCTGAGCTTTCCTTCGGCACATGCGACTTCGACGACCGCGGCGGCGGTGCTGCTGGCCCGACCCACCGGGTTGCCGCTGCCCGCCTTGCTGGTCCCGCCGATGGCGTTGTCCCGCTTGGTTCTCGGCGTCCACTACCCGAGCGACGTGCTCACCGGGGTCGCCGTCGGGGCGGTCGTCGCTGAAATTGTCGGCAAGGCGGTTGGCCGGCCGACCGGGTCGGAGGACAGCAATGAGCGCATCCCAGGTCGGTGAGCGAGACCAGCTCGACCGCCGGACCCCCGAAGAATCTCGCCGCCGGTTTCGTCAAGGCGATGCGGCCTCGCCAGTGGGTGAAGAACATCCTGGTCTTCGCCGCCCCGGTGGCCGCACTCGGTGACGACCGCTACGTCTACGACTACCGCGAAGTCCTGGTCAGGGTGCTGCTCGCGTTCGTCGTCTTCAGCCTGGCCGCGTCCTGCGTCTACCTCGTCAACGACGCCCGCGACGTCGAGGCCGACCGTGCGCACCCGACCAAGCGGTTCCGCCCGATCGCGGCGGGGGTGGTGCCGGAGTGGCTGGCCTACACGCTGGCCGCTGGTGCTCGGCGTTGCCTCGCTGGCGATCGCGTGGCTGGTCGACGCCCGAACCTGGCGGTGGTCATCGCCGTCTACATCGCGATGCAGCTGGCCTACTGCTTCGGGCTCAAGCATCAGGCCGTCTCGACATCTGCATCGTCTCGTCGGCTTACCTGATCCGCGCGATCGCCGGGGGCGTCGCGGCCGAGCATCCCGCTGTCCCAATGGTTCCTGCTGATGATGGCGTTCGGATCGCTGTTCATGGTGGCCGGAAAGCGTTATGCCGAACTGCAGCTCGCCGAGCGCACCGGCGCGAAGATCCGCAAATCGCTGGAAAGCTACACGAGCGTCCTACCTGCGCTTCGTGTGGACGGTGGCGGCGACCGCCATGGTGCTCTGCTACGGCCTGTGGGCCTTCGAACGCGATGGCGACCGACGGCACGTCCTGGTATGCGTGATCTCGATGGTGCCGTATCACCATCGCGATCCTGCGGTACGCCGTCGACGTCGACGGCGGCATGGCCGGTGAACCCGAGGAGATCGCGCTGAAGGACCGGGTACTGCAGCTGCTGGCGCTGGCGTGGATCGGAACCATCGGTGCCGCAGTCTTCCTCGGCTGACAGGCTGAGCGCCACGGCGGCGGGCCGCCTGACCACCGCGGTGGCGGGCCGGCTGCGCCGCTGGCCCGCGTTTCCGTACGACGTCTCGGTCCGGATCAGTCTCTGGGTCAGCGTGACGGTGGTGTCCGTGCTGTTCGGCTGGGGTGCCTGGCAGCGCCGCTGGATCGCCGACGACGGGCTGATCGTGTTGCGCACGGTGCGAAACCTGCTGGCGGGCAACGGTCCTGTCTTCAATGCCGGTGAGAGGGTGGAGGCCAACACGTCCACGGTGTGGTCCTTCCTGGTCTACTTCGGCGGGCTGGTCGCCGGTTCCGCGCGGCTCGAGTACGTGGTGCTGACATTGGCTTTGGTGCTCAGCGTGCTCGGCGTCGCGCTGGTCATGCTCGGCACGGCGCGGCTGTACGCGCCGAGCCTCACGGGGCAGGCGCGCGCTGCTGCTGCCCGCGGGCGCGCTGGTCTACATCGCGGTGCCGCCCGCCCGGGACTTCGCCACCTCCGGTCTCGAAAACGGCTTGGTGCTGGCCTATCTCGGGCCTGCTGTGGTGGATGATGGTCTGCTGGTCGCAAAGCCTGCGCCGGACCGAGATACCCGAGCACGTCGCAGGCTGTTCGACACCGTCGCTCGCCGTGGTCGCCGGCCTGTCAGCGTGCTGGTGCGGCCCGGAACTCGCGCTCGTCGGTGGCCTCGCGCTGGTGATGATGCTGGTCGCGGCACCCGGGCTGGCGGCGGCGTGCAGTGATCGTCGTTGCGGGCGGCCTGCTTCCGGTGGCCTATCAGATCTTCCGGATGGGGTACTACGGCCTGCTGGTTCCCGGCACCGCGTTGGCCAAGGATGCCTCGGGGTCCAAGTGGCAGCAGGGCTTCGTCTATCTCGCCAACTTCAACCAGCCCTACCTGCTGTGGGCGCCGGCGGTACTGCTGATCGGGCTGGCGGTCATGGTGATGCTGTTGCGTGGCCGGCCGTCGTGGGTCAACCGCAGCGCCCCACCGGGCTCCGGCTGGCTGGCGCGGACGGTGCAGAACCCACCCGCGGTGGTGGCGTTCATGCTCGTCAGCGGCGCCCTGCAGGCGCTGTACTGGATCCGCCAGGGCGGCGACTTCATGCACGGCCGGGTGCTGCTGACACCGCTGTTCTGCCTGCTGGCGCCGGTCGCGGTCATTCCGCTGATGTTGCCGGACAGCTCGCGGATGGCCCGCGGCGCCGGCTACCTGTACGCAGGCGCCACCAGCGTGCTGTGGCTGGCGGTCGGCGGGCTGGGCGCTGTGGGCGGCCAACTCGCCGGGGATGGGCGCCGACGCGACCCGCGTGACCTACACGGGCATCGTCGACGAACGTCGCTTCTATGCGCAGGCGACCGGCAACCCGCACCCGCTGACGGCGGCGGACTACCTCGACTACCCGCGGATGCGCGCGGTGGTGACCGCCATCGAGAACACCCCGGACGGCGCGCTGCTGCTGCCCGCGGGCAACTACGACCTCTGGGATGTCGTGCCGGCGATACCCGCCGCCGCCGGACGCGCCGCCGGACTACATCGGGCCGCACACGGTCTTCTTCACCAACCTCGGCATGCTGGGCATGAACGTCGGACTCGACGTCAGGGTGATCGATCAGATCGGCCTGGCCAACCCATTGGCGGCCCACACCGCGAGGCTCGAGGACGGCCGCATCGGCCACGACAAGAACCTGTTCCCCGACTGGGCGGTGGCCGAGGGTCCGTTCCTCAAAGAGGAGCCCTACATCCCGACCTATCTTGACGAGGACTGGATCAGGCAGGCGGAGGCGGCGCTGAAGTGCCCCGAGACCGAGTCCGTCCTGACCGCGATCCGGGCTCCGATGGGGCCACGGCGGTTCCTGTCGAACCTGGTCAACGCCGTGCAGTTCACCCGATACCGCATCGACAGGGTGCCGCGCTACGAGCTCGCGCGGTGCTGGCTGCCGGTGCCGGAACCGGTGAACCCGCCGTACACCGGACTGCCCCCGACGGGGCCCGATGAACCAGCGGGCGATTTGTGGCGAGCGAGGGTTTTCTGCTTTCGTAACGCTGGAGCCATGTCGGTCAGATAAGGCATGTGACGGGGACCGCGAACGGGTCATGAGCGCGCCGATCCGGGAAGAGAGAACACCACAAAGGTGTGGTTGACTACACGGGCAACGTGGCCGGGTCCTGGGGGCATTCCGGGATCAGGGGCCTGCTGCTGTCCAACAACAGATGGGAAACACACAAGCATGAAGTTCGTACCGGAGGCTGCGTGGCGCAGCGAAACCTGCGGCGCCGGCTCACGGTGGCCGCCCTTGCGGCAGCCGTGGTGCCAGGCCTGATCAGCGCGGTCGGCGGCTCGGCGACTGCGGGGGCCTTCTCTCGTCCCGGTCTGCCGGTGGAGTACCTGATGGTGCCGTCCGCCGGTATGGGCAAGGACATCAAGATCCAGTTCCAGAGCGGCGGCCCGGGGGCCCCCGGCGTCTACCTGCTCGACGGTCTGCGTGCGCAGGACGACTTCAACGGTTGGGACATCAACACCGCGGCGTTCGAGTGGTACGTCGACTCCGGTCTCGCAGTGGTCATGCCCGTGGGCGGCCAGTCCAGCTTCTACAGCGACTGGTACAAGCCCGCATGCGGCAAGGCCGGCTGCAGCACCTACAAGTGGGAGACGTTCCTCACCCAGGAGCTGCCCGCCTACCTGGCCGCCAACAAGGGCGTCGATCCGGGCCGCAACGCGGCCGTCGGTCTGTCGATGGCCGGTTCGGCCGCGATGACGCTGGCGATCTATCACCCCAATCAGTTCCAGTACGCGGGCTCGCTGTCCGGCTTCCTGAACCTCTCCGAGGGCTGGTGGCCCATGCTGGTCGGCATCTCGATGGGCGACGCGGGTGGCTACAACGCCGAGGACATGTGGGGCACCGTCCAGCGACCCGGCATGGAAGCGCAACGACCCGATGGTCAACATCTCCAAGCCTGGTCGCCAACAACACCCGCCTCTGGGTGTTCTGCGGCAACGGCAAGCCCTCCGAGCTCGACGCCGGTTCCAGCTCGGGCAACCTGTTCAACGCGAAGTTCCTCGAGGGATTCACCCTGCGCACCAACAAGACCTTCCAGGAGGAGTACATCGCCGCGGGTGGTCGCAACGGCGTGTTCAACTTCCCGTCCAATGGCACGCACAGCTGGGGCTACTGGGGTCAGCAGCTGCAGCAGATGAAGCCCGACATCCAGCGGGCGCTCGGTGCGGTCCCGCAACCGTCGGCTCCGCCGGCACCGGTGGTGCCTGCGCCGGTCGAGGCCGCCCCGGCGATGGGCGGCTAGACGCTGCCGGAGCGCGACGAAACATCGACGATATTGACGGCGGTGATCCCCACTCGGGGTCACCGCCGTCAGTCGCTTTAGCCCCCGGCCCGTCGCAGTGATGTGATTCACTACTTTGCGGCAGGGCCGGACAGCGAGCACGAACGAAGACGTGAGGTGGGGCAGATGCGTGCGTTGACTCGAATGATCGCGGCCATGGTGCTGGCCGTGACCGCGGTGTCGGTGGGCACGCCGTCCGCCGGTGCCCAAGGCCTCGAGATCCTGATGGTGCCCTCGGCGGCGATGGGCCGCAACATCCCGGTCGCGTTTCAGGGGGGCGGCCCGCACGCCGTCGTCCTGCTCGACGCCTTCAACGCCGCACCCGACGTCAGCAACTGGGTGACCGCGGGCAACGCCATGAACACACTCGCCGGGCTCGGGTATCTCCGTCGCCGCCCCCGCCGGTGGCGCCTGGAGCATGTACACGAATTGGGAGCAGGACGGGAGCAAGCAGTGGGAGACGTTCCTCGCCGACGAGCTACCCAATTTCCTGGCCGCCAGCAAGGGGTTGGCCCCGGGCGGGCACGGTATCGTCGGCGCCGCACAGGGCGGCACCGGCGCGCTGACCATGGCGACCTTCCACCCCGACCGCTACCGGTTCGCCGGCTCGCTGTCGGGATTCCTCACCCCGTCGGCGACCGCGCTCAACGGTGCCATCACCGCCGGGCTGGCCCAGTTCGGCGGTGTCGACACCCGCAACATGTGGGGTCTGCCACAGCTGGGCCGGTGGAAATGGCATGACCCCGACGTGCACGCGCAGCTGTTGGTGGACAACAACACCCGGCTGTGGGTGTTCAGCCCGGCCACCACGACCTGCACGCGACCCCGCCGCGATGATCAACTACTGCGATCAGGCGCAGGGCAGTAATCGCAGCTTCTACCAGCACTACCGCGCTATCGGCGGCGGCAACGCCCACTTCGACTTCCCGACCGCGGGCAACCACGACTGGGGTTCGTGGAGCGGGCAGCTGGCTGCGATGTCGGGCGAACTGGTCGTCGACCATCCGGTAGCCGGGGCCTCACTGGGCGGCCGGTACCTTGGAGGAGTGCAGCACGGGTCAAGGACGGCGATCGCGGGGATGTCGCTATTGGTGGCATCGTCGGCGGCCCTTCTGACGGGGTGCTCGTTGAGCGACGACATGATGTCGGGCCTGGGACCGGAGGTCGAGACCGCGCCCGCCCATGGGCAGTCCAGCGCCCAGCTCCCCGGTCCTGCGCAGCCGGGCCCACAATCCAACGCCCTGGTCGTCACCCCGCGGCAGCGCGCGTACCTCGACGCGCTGCGCGCGGCCGGTGTGACACCGTCCAGCGACCTGACGGCGCTGAGCATCGGTTCCTATGTCTGTCAGGCGCGCGCGGCCAGGCAGACCGATCAGGCGGTGTGGGACTTCGTGGCGCCGCTGGTGCGCAACGACGTCAGCGACACGGCGCGACGGCGTCGGCGCCAGAGCAATGGCGCCGCCCGCGGGCGAGGTTCATTCCGCCACCTCCGATTACATTCGGATCGCGACAGACGAACTCTGCTAGCAGGAGCAAAGAACTCAATGGCCAAGTCCAACCGGCGGAAACGCCATCGCCTTCTCGCGCTGTTCGCAGCCGGTGCGGTGGGCCTTGTCGTGGTGCTGATCGTGGCGATCGTGATCGTCGTCCTGCGCAGTCCCGACACCCCGCCGACCGCCGTACCGCCCAGCGCGGTCCCGCCGACGGCCGTCCCGCCGACGGGCACGAAGCCGCGCCCGGAGTTCCAGGACGCCAGCTGTCCGGACGTCCAGCTGATCTCGATTCCCGGCACGTGGGAGTCGTCGGTGCAGCTCGACCCGTTCAACCCGGTGCAGTTCCCGGCCGCGCTGCTGCTCAACGTCACCAACCCGATCCGGGCGACAGTTCGGCGCCGGAGCGGCTCGAGGTGTTCACCGTTCCGTACACCGCGCAGTTCCACAATCCGCTGTCGGCGGACAAGCAGATGTCCTACAACGACAGCCGCGCCGAGGGCACCCGCGCTGCGGTGCAGGCGATGACGGACATGAATACCCGCTGCCCGCTGACCAGCTATGTCCTGGTCGGGTTCTCGCAAGGGGCGGTGATCGCCGGTGATATCGCCAGCGACATCGGCAACGGCCGCGGGCCCGTCGACCAGGATCTCGTGCTCGGCGTGACGCTGATCGCCGACGGCCGCCGTCAGGCAGGGGCCGGGCAGGAGATCGGACCCAACGCCGCCAGGCCAGGGTGCGGAGATCACGCTGCACGAGGTACCCACGCTCTCGGCGCTCGGTCTGACGATGTCGGGACCCCGCCCGGGCGGATTCGGGATGCTCAACGACCGGACCAACGAGATCTGCGCGCGCGGCGATCTGATCTGTGCGGCGCCGGAGTCGGCGTTCAACATCACCCAGTTGCCCAGGACGCTGGAGGTGCTCAGCGGCGGTGCGGGCCAACCCGTGCACGCGATGTACGCCACGCCGGATTTCTGGAATCTCGACGGTCAACCTGCGACGCAGTGGACACTGAACTGGACGCAGGGGCTGATCGATAACGCTCCGCAGCCAAAACATGGCTGACACGTGACCGGGTTGATTTGTCCTGCGTGACGGCCTAGACCTAACATGGCCTAACATTAAGGGAAATCTAAGAGTTGTGACCGGCTGCTTGACGGGTCGGGAGCCCTCTGCCCGGTACGATCTTCGGCTGGGACGAAATCCCTTATGGATGGAGCGGGATCACCGAATCCCGTTTGATTGGAGTGTGTGAGATGGCCTTCCACAACCCGTTCATCAAGGACGGATTGATCAAGTTCCCCGACAACGGGAGCCTGGTCAAGCACGTCGAACGATGGGCGCGGGTGCGTGGGGACAAGGTCGCCTACCGTTTCGTCGACTTCTCCACCGAGCGGGACGGTGTCGTGAGGGATCTGAGCTGGGCGGTGTTCGGCAAGCGCAACAAGGCGGTCGCTGCCCGGCTGCAGCAGGTCACCGCAGCCCGGTGACCGGGTTGCGATCCTGTGCCCGCAGAACCTCGAGTACCTCATCGCCTTCTTCGGCACGCTGTACTCCGGGCGCATCGCGGTGCCGCTGTTCGATCCGTCCGAACCCGGCCACGTCGGCCGCCTGCACGCGGTGCTCGACGACTGCCGGCCGACCGCGATCCTGACCACCACCGAGGCGGCCGAAGGGGTGCGGAAGTTCTTCCGGAGCCGTCCGGCCAACGAACGCCCGCGCGTCATCGCCGTCGATGCGGTGCCCGACGAGGTCGGCGCCACCTGGGAGCCGGTCGACGTCCAACACGACACCATCGCCTACCTGCAGTACACCTCCGGTTCCACGCGCATCCCGACCGGCGTGCAGATCACGCACCTGAACCTGGCGACCAACGTCGTGCAGGTGATCGAGGCGCTGCAGGGCGAAGAGGGGGACCGCGGCGTTTCGTGGCTGCCGTTCTTCCATGACATGGGTCTGATCACGGTGCTGCTGCCCACGGTGATCGGCCACTACATCTCCTTCATGACCCCCGCCGCGTTCGTCCGCAGGCCGGGTCGCTGGATCCGCGAGATGGCGCGCAAGCCCGAGGACACCGGCGGCGTCATCTCGGTGGCGCCGAACTTCGCGTTCGACCACGCCGCGGTGCGCGGGCTGCCCAAGGAGGGCGAGCCGCCGCTGGACCTGTCGAACGTCAAGGCGCTGCTCAACGGCAGCGAGCCGATCTCGGCGGCCACCGTGCGCAACTTCAACGAGGCGTTCGGTCCGTACGGCTTCCGGCCGCAGGCGATCAAGCCGTCCTACGGTCTGGCCGAGGCGACACTGTTCGTGTCGTCGACACATATCAACGAGTCGCCGAAGATCATCACCGTCGACCGGGATCAGCTCAACAACCACCGCTTCGTCGAGGTGCCTACCGACTCGCCGAGCGCTGTCGCGCAGGCGTCGGCCGGAATCGTCGGCCTCGCCGAGTGGGCGGTCATCGTCGACGCCGAGTCGGCGTCCGAGCTGCCCGACGGCCAGATCGGCGAGATCTGGATCAGCGGTCAGAACATGGGCACCGGCTACTGGGGCAAAGCCGGACGAGACCGCGAGACTTTCCATAACATCCTCAAGTCGCGCACCAGTCCGTCGCACGCCGAACGGTGCCACCGACGACGCGACGTGGGTGCGCACCGGTGACTACGGCGCCTTCCACGACGGCGAGCTCTACATCACCGGTCGCGTCAAGGATCTGGTGATCATCGACGGCCGCAACCACTACCCGCAGGACCTGGAGTACTCCGCGCAGGAGTCGACCAAGGCGCTGCGGACCGGTTTCGTCGCGGCGTTCTCGGTGCCCGCCAACCAGCTTCCCGACGAGGTGTTCGACGACACCCATGCCGGCCTCAAGCGCGACCCCGACGACAGCTCCGAACAGCTGGTCATCGTCGGCGAGCGCGCGCCGGGGGCGCACAAGCTCGAGATGGGCCCGATCGCCGACGACATCCGCGCCGCGATCGCGGTGCGCCACGGCGTGACGGTGCGCGATGTGCTGCTGACCCCGGCAGGCGCGATCCCGCGGACGTCGAGCGGCAAGATCGGTCGGCGGGCCTGCCGGTCGGCCTACCTCGACGGCAGCCTGCGCAGCGGCAAGGTCGCCAACGCCTTCCCGGACGAGTCGGACTGACGACCAACAGAACAACCGGCAACGGCGGCCTCCGGTCGCCGTGCCCGATTGCGGCCACCGGCCGCGTGTCGATCGTGAGGTTATGTGAACATGGCTGAAGCACAAGATGATTCGGGCATCGAGCCGGCTGCTGCCGGTACCGGTCCTGACATGACCGTCAACGAGATGCGTGAGTGGCTGCGCAACTGGATCGGCAACGCCACCGGGCAGTCTCCGGATTCGATCAGCGAATCGACAGCGATGGTCGAACTCGGCCTGTCGTCGCGGGACGCGGTCGCGATGGCCAGCGACATCGAGGATCTCACCGGGGTGACGTTGACCGCCACGGTCGCGTTCCGGCACCCGACCATCGAAGCGCTGGCGACAGTCATCGTCGAGGGCGAGCCCGAAGTGGACATGTCCGCTCTGGACACCGAGGACTGGTCGCGCCACGCCGATGAGGTCGAGGAGGGCCGGCTGAACATCGCGATCGTCGGTGTGGCCACCCGCTTCCCGGGCGACATCAACACTCCCGACGAGATGTGGGCGGCGCTGCTCGAGGGTCGCGACGCGATCACCGACCTTCCGGAGGGGCGGTGGTCGGAGTTCCTGGCCGAGCCGCGAATCGCCGAGCGGGTCGCGAAGGCGCACACCCGCGGTGGCTACCTCTCGGACATCAAGGGCTTCGACTCCGAGTTCTTCGCTCTGTCGAAGATGGAGGCCGACAACATCGATCCGCAGCAGCGGATGGCGCTGGAGCTCACGTGGGAAGCGTTGGAGCACGCCCGGATTCCCGCGTCGAGCCTGCGCGGGCAGAGCGTCGGCGTGTACGTCGGCAGCTCGACCAACGACTACCAGTTCCTGGCGTGTCGCCGACCCGTCGCGTCGCGCACCCTACGCGATCACCGGAACGGCGAGTTCGATCATCGCCAACCGGGTTTCGTACTTCTACGATTTCCGCGGCCCGTCGATGACCATCGACACGGCGTGTTCGTCATCGCTGGTCGCCGCGCTCGAGGGCATCAAGGCATTGCGGGCCGGTGACGCCGACGTGGTGATCGCCGGTGGTGTCAACGCGTTGATCACCCCTTTGGTGACAGTCGGTTTCGACGAGGTCGGCGGCGTGCTCGCTCCCGACGGCCGGATCAAGTCGTTCTCGAAGGACGCCGACGGCTACGCCCGTTCCGAGGGCGGCGGAATGCTGGTGTTCAAGCGACTGGCCGACGCGCGCCGCGACGGTGATGAGATCCTGGCCGTGGTCGCAGGTGGCGCCGTCAACCACGACGGCCGGTCCAACGGCCTGCTCGCGCCCAACCCCGACGCGCAGGAAGCGGTGCTGCGCAAGGCGTACAAGGACGCAGGCATCGACCCCAGGACCGTCGACTACGTCGAGGCGCACGGCACGGGCACCATCCTCGGCGATCCGATCGAGGCCGACGCGCTGGGCCGCGTCATCGGCAGGGGACGTGCCGACGACAAACCCGCGCTCCTGGGTGCAGTGAAATCCAATGTGGGACATCTGGAGTCGGCTGCCGGAGCGGCAAGCCTCGCCAAGACGGCGTTGGCGCTCAAGTACGACAAGATCCCGCCAATCGATCAACTACGCCGGGCCCAACCCCTACATCGACTTCGACAAGGAACACCTCAAGGTCGTCGAGACCGTCACCGAGTGGCCCCGTTACAGCGGCAAGGCGATCGCCGGGGTGTCCGGGTTCGGCTTCGGTGGCGCCAATGCGCACCTGGTACTTCGAGAGGTGCTGCCCAGCGACCTGGTCGAGCCTGAGCCCGCGGAGACCGTCGTCGAGGTGACGGCGGAGCCGAACCGGCAAACACAGTTCGTGGGCGGGGTCCGGATGGACGAGTACGGCGAGTTCGTCTATGAGGACGAGGATGACGACGATGACGCTCTGGACCAGCCCGCCGCCTCGGTCGATGAGGAGCCCGAACTGCCCGGGCTCACCGACGAGGCGCTGCGCCTGCTGGAGGTGGCCCGCGAGGAGCTCGCCGCCGAGCAGGCCGAGAACCCGACCGCAAAGCTTGTGCCGCTGGCAGTTTCAGGATTCCTGACGTCCCGCAAGAAAGCCGCAGCCGCCGAGCTCGCCGACTGGATCGACAGCCCGGAGGGCCGGGCGTCGTCGCTGGAGTCCATCGGGCGCTCGCTGTCGAGGCGCAATCACGGCCGCTCCCGCGCGGTGGTGCTGGCCCACGACCACGACGAGGCGATCAAGGGGCTGCGTGCCCTCGCCGAGGGTAAGCCGAACCCGATCGTGCTCAGCGCCGACGGCCCGGTCACCAACGGCCCGGTCTGGGTGCTGGCCGGATTCGGCGCCCAGCACCGCAAGATGGCCAAGAGCCTGTATCTGCGGGACGAGACGTTCGCCGAGTGGATCAACAAGGTCGACGCGCTGGTCCAGGATGAGCTCGGCTACTCCGTCGTCGAGCTGATCCTCGACGACGCACAGGACTACGGCATCGAGACCACGCAGGTCACCATCTTCGCGATCCAGGTCGCGCTCGGCGAGCTACTCAAGGCGCATGGCGCGAAACCCGGTGCGCTGATCGGCCAGTCGCTGGGGGAGGCGGCGGCCGCTTACTTCGCCGGTGGATTGTCGCTGGCCGACGCGACCCGCACGATCTGCTCGCGCTCGCACCTGATGGGTGAGGGTGAGGCGATGCTGTTCGGCGAGTACATCCGCCTGATGGCGTTGGTGGAGTACTCCGCCGAGGAGATCGAGACGGTGTTCAAGGAGACGGAAGCTTCAAGGACCTCGAGGTGTGCGTGTACGCCGCGCCGTCCCAGACGGTCATCGGTGGCCCGCCGGATCAGGTGGACGCGATCATCGCGCGCGCCGAGTCAGAGGGTAAGTTCGCCCGCAAGTTCCAGACCAAGGGCGCCAGCCATACCTCCCAGATGGATCCGCTGCTGGGGGAGCTCGCCGCCGAACTGCAGGGAATCGACGCACATTCGCTGCAGGTCCCGTATTACTCGACGGTGCACGAGGGCAACCTCGTCCGTGCCGGGGCGGACCCGATCCACGACGTGGACTACTGGAAAAAGGGTCTGCGGCACAGCGTCTACTTCACCCACGGCATCCGCAACGCCGTCGACAACGGCCACACCACCTTCCTGGAGCTGGCGCCCAATCCGGTCGCGCTCATGCAGGTGGGGCTGACGACGGCGTCCGCCGGACTGCACGATGCGCAGCTGATCGCGACGTTGGCGCGCAAGCAGGACGAGGTGGACTCGATGACCACCGCAATGGCGAATCTGTTCGTCTACGGTCACGACCTGGATTTCCGCACGCTGTTTCCGCGGCGCTCGCGGGGTCTGGCAGGCGCGCTCGATTTCGCCGACATCCCGCCGACCCGGTTCCGCCGCAAGGAGCACTGGCTCGACGCGCACTTCACCGGCGACAGCTCGGCCGTCATCCCAGGCAACCACGTCGCGACACCTGACGGCAGGCACGTCTTCGAGTACAGTGCCCGCGGTGCGGTGAACACTGAAGCTCTGGCAGCGCTGGTGAAAGCCGCTGCGGCCGTGGTCCTTCCGGACTCCAAGCTGGTCGCCTCGGAGCAGCGCGCGGTGCCCGGTGAGGGCTCGCGGCTGGTGACCACGCTGACGCGTCACCCCGGCGGCGCCAGTGTGCAGGTGCACGCACGCTCCGATAACGGGGGCGAGTCTTCCTTTACCCTGGTCTACGACGCGATCGTCAGCCGTGATGGCGCGGCGACCGCGCTGCCGACTGGGGGCACCTCCCGCTTGCCGGGGACTGTCGGCGCAGGCACGATCGCCGAGATCGCCGCGACCCCGGTGGTCGAGGAGCCCGAGGAGACCGAGGAGTTCGTCGCCGACAACCTGACTGCAGGCGCCAATCTCGGTGCGGGCTTTGCGAAGTGGTCGCCGGACTCCGGTGAGACCATCGGCGAGCGGCTGGGGACCATCGTCGGCACGGCGATGGGCTACGAGCCCGAGGACCTGCCCTGGGAGGTGCCGCTGATCGAGCTCGGCCTCGACTCGCTGATGGCGGTGCGGATCAAGAACCGCGTCGAGTACGACTTCGACCTGCCGCCGATCCAGCTGACGGCGGTGCGCGACGCCAACCTCTACGCCGTCGAGAAGCTCATCGCGTATGCGGTCGAGCACCGCGACGAGGTCAGCGATCTCGCCGAGCAGCAGAAGGGGCAGACCGCCGAGGAGATCGCCGCGGCGCAGGCCGAGCTGATGGGCGGGGCGACCACCGTCGCCGAACTCGAGGCCAAGCTCGCCGAGGCGGGCCATCCCATCGCGGAGCCGGAGGCGACCCATGTCGCGGAGCCGGAGGCGACCATGTCGCGGAGCCGGAGGCGAGGCCCATGTTCGCGAGCCGGAGGCGACCCATGTCGCGGAGCCGGAGGCGACCCATGTCGCGGAGCCGGACTCCGAAGTGGCGATCGCCGCGGGAACCGAAGCGCCGCTGGGCATCCCGCCGCCGCCCACCGATCCGTCCGGCCCGTCCCCGGTGAACGGCGCGGCCGACAAGCCGTCCGCGGCGGGGTTGGCTGCCCAAGTGCTCACCCAGCAGGCGGTGACCGAGGCGCTGGGCGCCGACGTCCCGCCCCGCGACGCCGCCGAGCGGGTCACGTTCGCCACGTGGGCGATCGTCACCGGGAAGTCCCCCGGCGGCGTCTTCAACGAGCTGCCGTCGCTGGACGCTGCGACGGCCGAGAAAGTGGCGCAACGGCTTTCGGAGCGTGCCGAGGGCACCATCACCGCCGAGCAGGTCACCGGGGCACGCACCATCCAGGATCTGTCCAGCATCGTGCGCGACCTGATGGACGCCGGTGAGCTCGACGGCTTCGTCCGCACACTGCGGGCCAGGCCCGAGGGCTCCACCCGGATCCCGGTGTTCGTCTTCCACCCGGCCGGCGGCTCCACCGTCGTCTACGAGCCACTGATGAAGCGGCTGCCCGCGGACACCCCGGTGTACGGGCTCGAGCGGGTCGAGGGCTCCATCGAGGAGCGGGCCGCGCAGTACGTGCCGAAGCTGATGGAGATCCAGGGCGATGGCCCCTACATCCTGACCGGCTGGTCGCTGGGTGGCGCGCTGGCCTACGCCTGCGCGGTCGGGCTCAAGCGAAACGGCGCCGACGTCCGGTTCGTCGGCCTGATCGACACCGTGCGTGCCGGCGAGGAGGTCCCGCAGACCAAGGAGGAGATCCGCGCCCGGTGGGACCGCTACGCCCTGTTCGCGCAGCGCACCTTCAACGTCGAAATCCCGGCGATCCCCTACGAGCAACTCGAGGAGCTCGACGACGAGGGCCAGGTGCGGTTCGTCCTGGACGCGGTGCAGGGCAGTGGGGTCGACATCCCCGGCGGCATCATCGAGCACCAGCGCACGTCCTACCTGGACAACCGGGCGCTCGACACCGCCGAGATCGAGCAGTACGACGGGCACGTCACGCTCTATATGGCCGACCGGTACCACGATGACGCGATCATGTTCGAACCGCGTTACGCCATCAGGCAACCCGATGGCGGCTGGGGTGAATTCGTCGCTGACCTCGAGGTGGTGCCCATCGGGGGCGAGCACATCCAGGCCATCGACGAGCCGTACATTGCAAAGGTCGGCGCCCACATGAGCGAGGCGATCAGTCAAATTCAGGCTCAGGAGACCACAGCCAAGTGACAGCAGAATCTCTCCCCCAGGCCACGGCGACCACCGCCGAGAAACTCGCCGAGCTGCGCGAGAAGCTGGAGCTCGCCAAGGAACCGGGCGGAGAGAAGGCCGTGGCCAAACGGGACAAGAAGGGCATCCCGAGCGCACGGGCACGCATCTACTCGCTTCTCGACCCGGGTAGCTTCCTGGAGATCGGCGCCCTTGCCAAGACGCCGGGCGATCCCAACGCTCTCTTCGGGGACGGCGTCGTCACCGGCCACGGCACCATCGACGGGCGACCCGTCGGGGTGTTCAGCCACGACCAGACGGTCTTCCAGGGTTCGGTCGGGGAGATGTTCGGCCGCAAGGTCGCCCGCCTGATGGAGTGGGTGGCCATGGTCGGCTGCCCGATCATCGGTATCAACGACTCCGGCGGCGCGCGCATCCAGGACGCGGCGACGTCACTGGCCTGGTACGCCGAGCTCGGCCGTCGCCACGAGCTGCTGCGCGGCCTGGTGCCGGAGGTCTCGCTGATCTTCGGTAAGTGTGCAGGCGGCGCGGTGTACTCACCGATCCAGACCGACCTGGTGGTCGCGGTGCGCGACCAGGGCTACATGTTCGTCACCGGCCCCGACGTCATCAAGGACGTCACCGGTGAGGACGTCACACTCGACGAACTGGGCGGCGCCGACGCGCAGGCCCGGTACGGCAACATCCATCAGGTGGTGGAGTCCGAGGCCGCGGCGTTCGAGTACGTACGGAACTACCTGAGCTTCCTGCCCGCCAACACGTTCGACGACGCGCCCGTCGTCAACCCCGGCCTCGAGCCGGAGATCACCCCGCACGACCTCGAACTGGACTCGATCGTTCCGGATGCGGACAACCAGGCCTACGACATGATGGAGATCCTGCTGCGGATCTTCGACGACGGCGACGTGTTCCCGGTCGGCGAACAGTCCGGCCCGGCGATCATCACCGCGTTCGCCCGCGTCGACGGCCGCCCGGTCGGGGTCATCGCCAACCAGCCGATGTACATGTCGGGAGCGATCGACAACGAGGCATCCGACAAGGCCGCCAGGTTCGTCCGGTTCTGCGACTCTTTCAACACCCCGCTGATCTTCGTCGTCGACACCCCCGGCTTCATGCCGGGCGTCGAGCAGGAGAAGGGCGGCATCATCAAACGCGGCGGCCGGTTCCTCAACGCCGTCGTGGAGGCCGACGTCCCGAAGGTGACCATCACGGTGCGCAAGTCCTACGGCGGCGCCTACGCGGTGATGGGCTCCAAGCAGCTCACCGCCGACCTGAACTTCGCCTGGCCGACCGCGCGCATCGCCGTGATCGGCGCCGAGGGCGCCGCTCAGCTGCTGGTGAAGCGCTTCCCGGATCCGACCGCGCCCGAGGTGCAGAAGATCAAGGCCGAGTTCATCGAGGGCTACAACGCCAACATGGCGGTGCCGTGGGTGGCGGCCGAGCGCGGCTTCATCGACGGCGTCATCGAGCCACACAAAACCCGGCTGCTGCTGCGCAAGTCGCTGCACCTGCTCAGGGACAAGCAGATCCAACGCGTGCAGCGAAAGCACGGCCTGACCCCCATCTAACAGCTGCAAGCGCGCCGCAGCGATGCTGCAACGTCGCTCACCGATCCTGTCGTGGAAACCCCAGACAGGAGATCAACATGACGACCACGCTCGACACTTCGGCAGCCACGCTCACCACCGATGGGTTCGCCGAGAAGATTTTCGATGCGGTGCGCGGGGCCGCGCAGGTGCAGGCGCTGTACCTGGGTGACCGGCTCGGCTGGTACCGGGTACTGAGCGAGGAAGGCCCACTGACGGCGGCAGAGTTGGCACACCGTACCGGAACCGTCGAACGGTATGCCCGGGAGTGGCTCGAACACCAGACGGTGTCTGGCATCGTCGCCGCCGACCTGAACGCCGAACCCGTGCGCTTTGCGCTTCCTCGCGATTACGCCGCCGTACTGGTCGACGCCGACAGCACGAGCTATCTGGCACCGATGGCCCGGTTCTTCACCGCGACCGGTTTCCACCTACACGATCTCGTGCAGGCATACCGCAATGGCGGTGGCGTTTCCTGGGAGGAATTGGGAACCGATGCCCGTGAGGCGCAGAGTGCGATCAACCGGCCGATGTTCCTTCGTCAACTCACCACTGAACTGCTGCCGCAGGTTCCCGACGTGCAGAAGCTACTCGAGGACGGTGCACGCGTGGCCGATATCGGTTGCGGGGAAGGATGGTCGGCTATCGCCCTGGCGCTGGGTTATCCGGCCTGCGAGATCGACGGCTTCGACATCGACCAACCATCGATCACGGCTGCCAAGCGCAACGCGGCTGTCCACGGTGTCGCCGACAGGACCACGTTCACCGCGGCCGACGCCGCCGCGTTGCCACCCGCCGGTTATGACGCGGTCTTCGCGTTCGAGTGCATCCACGATCTGCCCCACCCGGTCGGGGTGCTGAAGAACATGAGGCGGATCGCCAAACCCGGCGCACCCGTTATCGTCATGGACGAACGCACCGCCGACGCGTTCCATCCTGATGCCGGTCCGGTGGAAGAGTTGCTCTACGGCTACTCGATCCTGTGCTGCCTGCCCGACGGAATGTCCCATGGCGACAGTGCCGCCACCGGGACGGTGATGAGGGCGTCCACACTCGACGACTATGCCCGTTCGGCCGGGTTCGGCGGGGCGACTCCGTTAGCGGTCGAGCACGACTTCTTCCGCTTCTACCGGTTGCAGTGATTCGAGCAAACCACGGATCGTCCTGATCGCGAAGCGACCTGCTGTGGCCAGATCGAGGGCGCTGCCGACCGCTCGTTGCTGTGTGTAGTCGGTAGCGCCCAGCGCGTCGGCCAGTGCTGACTCGGCCGCCGACAACCGTGCCAATTCCTCGCCGTACGTGGGGGTCTGGTCAGGGCGGGTGACGGAGCCCAGACATCTTGCTGCCGCCTCGAACGCTGCAACCTCGGTGAGGGTCGGCACCAGGTTGCGCATGGTGGTCAACAAGTGCGACCACGACCCCACTTCCACGTACCGCTCGATCACGTCGGCATACAGCGGAAGTGCGACGGCGGCCGGCGCGTGGCGCGACTGCAGCGTGATCGCCGACACCCTCGCCACGCCGCCGACATAGTGGCTGTCGGCTGCGTCGGCGAGCTCGATGGCCCGCGCAAACGCCGCCAGCGCGGTCTCAGGATCGTCGTCCAGCAGCACCTCCCCATGCAGGTAGGCCAGCCAGCTCTTCTGACTGTTACTCAATTCGGCCGCGGCGAAGCGAGTATCGATCTCCTCGAGCGACTTCCGTGCCTCGCCCTTCTTGCCCCCGTAGGCCAACGACATCGCTCCGCCCACGTAGCCCATCAGTTCGTAGTAGGTCTCGCCGGCCCGCCTGCCCACAACCACCAGCTCAGACCACCAGCGGACGGCGCTCTCGAGATCACCCAGGAAAATCGAAGCGTCCCCCAGTGATTCCAATGCGCGACAACGGGTCTGATCGTCGGCGGCGTCGATCAGCGCGCTGCGGGCACGCTGCTGGGCGGTGTCGAGTTGCTCAGCGATGACCGACCGGTAGGAGAGCGAGGAATCGACCGCTGCCCTCAGGGCCGGTCGGTCCTGCACCAGAGGTGACAGCTTGGCGGCCCAGCCAAGCAATTCAGTCTGCAGTCGCGATACCCCGAACCTGTGCAGCGACATGGACATCCGCACAGCGGTTTCGACATCTGCGCGCCGGGCGCAGGCGTGCGCCACGCGGAGTTCGTCGATGAGTTCGACGAGTCGATGATGGGCGGTGGGCTCGTCGGGCGTCTCCAAGGCTGCTGCCGCCTGTGCCGCCGCCGCCGCAAAGTGCTCCATGTGTCGGCGCGCAGTCGCCGTCGAGGCAGGACCGACAACCGAGCGCACTGTCTGTAGCATGCGGTAATACGTTCTGCCAGCGCGTATTTCTATGCTGAGCAAGGAACATCCGGCAAGCTCGCTGATCACTGCGCGTGAGACCTGCAGCACCGCCTGCGCATCGCTCAAGCTGACGGCGCCGGCGAAGACAGTCCATTGGGCCAGTGCTTCCTTGGTGTGGTCTGGGAGAAGTCGCTCGGACCATTCGATTGCCGCGCGCAGAGTCCGGTGTCGGGGCTCCCCACCCCGACGGGACAAGCGGTCCAACTGCGCGCCAACATCGGCGATACCCAGGGTCGCGACTTGTGCCGCCGCCAGTTCGATGGCCAACGGCAGACCGTCAAGTCGACGCACGATCGCAGTGATCGCACCGGCGTCTGTCTCGCCGACCGAGCCCGGCCGGGACGCGTCCGCTCGGCGGCGGAAGTACTCCTGGGCCGGCGAATCGGTCTGTGAGCAATCCAGCGGCTCGAGCGGCCAGGCGTGTTCGGCGGGCATCCCCAGCAGTTCACGGCTCGTGGCGACGACGCGCAGGGTGGATGCGTCATGACCAAGCACGGCACCGAGCACGTCGCATACGGTGTCCAGGACGTGCTCGCAATTGTCGAGCAGGACAACCAGGTCCATGAAGCGGGCACGCCGCAGCACAGCAAGGGCGGGGCTACCGTCGCTGGTCAATCCGAGGGCGCTGACCACCGCGTCCGGCACAGCCGAAGCATCGGTGATCGCCGCCAGTTCGACGACGCGCATGCCGCCGGTATGAACCGCGGCGCGACGGCGCGTGACTTCGCGGGCCAAGGCCGTCTTGCCGACCCCGCCGGGCCCGACAATCGTGACCAGAGGCTGCCGGTCAACGAGCTCAGCCAGCGCGGCAAGGTCCGGGTCACGGCCCAGCAGAAGCGCGCCATGGGGTGGCGGAGCCGATGGTGTCGAAAGTGGGGCGGGCGTGTCGAAGGCGTCGCTTTCGGCCTGCCGCAGTCGCTTGGAAGGTTCGAGCCCGACGGCAGACAGCTCGTCGTAGGCCCGGCGGTAGGCCTGCAACGCGTCGGCCGCGCGGCCCGAGGCGCTCAGCGCGCGGATGAGGGTCTCCCACGCGGACTCGTCGAGCGGCAATTCTGCGAGTAGCCCCTCGGCCTCCGCTACGGCAGAGCCGAATTCACCGGATCGCAGCAGTGCGTCGGCAAGTCGCTTACGGGCGCTGACCCTGAGGTGCTCCAAGGCGCGGGCCTGCGCGCAGACGGCCTCGGCGTCGGCCAACTCGCCGAAGGCGTCGCCGCGCCATAGCCCGATGGCGGATTGCAGCGCCTCCGCGGCGGCTGGCGGGTTCAGCAACTTGGCCGCAGCGACTCGGCGCTCGAACTCGATGGAGTCGAGCCGAATGTCGTTGGTGCGCAGACACAATCCACCGCCACTGGCAACGATGGATGTCCCGAATGCGGTCCGAAGGCGAGACACGTAGCTTCGCAATGTCCGTTCGGCGCTCGGTGGCGGATCGGTTCCCCACAAGGCGTCGATAAGGGTGTCGGCGCGCACGTGGTGATCCGGATGAGCCGCCAGTACCGCCAGGATAATGCGCTGGTTGGGGCTGGTCGGCGTGACATCCTGTCCGTCGACGAACACCTCGATGGGTCCGAGGACCCGTACGTCCATGGCCAGACAATAGGCGCAGCCGGCTGTCAGCCGGGCGCGGAACGTCGACAAAGCAAACGACGCGGGCGGCAGGCTCAATCACAATCTGCGCGCAATGCCCGCTTGAGTCCTGGCCGCAGCGGCAATCACCGTCGGCCGCGGTGCACTGGCGCACGCCGCTTGCTGCCACCGCGTCGTGCATGCGGTTGGATGGACCTGTGCCGAACCACTTCACGGGCCTGAGCGTCGGCCCGCCGCTGGGCGACCCGCGGCTGGATCTCCGCGACCTCTACGTGTTCTCCGTGCCCACCGATCCCACGCGGACCGTGCTCGTCCTGACCGCCGCTCCCCAAGCCGGTGCACTGCACCCTGACGCGGTGTACCGGCTGGCGATCGATTTCAACGGTGATCTGCGCAATGACATCGCGTTCAGCTTCGTCTACTCCGAGCCGGTCGACGGTCGCCAGAAGGTGGACGTCTATCTGGCCGTCGGCAACGAAGCCTCAGCCGTCGCCGCCGTCGGGTCCCGGATCTTCGGCGACCTCGAGGTGTCGGTCGGTGACCCCCCCACGTCCGTGAGCTCGGGTGGGTTCTCGTTCTTCGCCGGAGTCCGCAGCGACCCGTCCTTCGTCGACCTCGACGGCACCGGCCGGGACTCGCACGCCGCGGCCAACGTCATCGCGATGGTCCTCGAACTCCCCACCGGGTACCTGAGTGCCAGTCCCGATGTCCGGATCTGGGGCCGCTGCAGTCTGCGCAGGGACGGCACGTGGTTCCATGCGGACCGGGCCGGCCATCCGTCCCTCGGCGGCTTTCTCACCAGCGACGACACCACCGCGGAGTACAACGCCGGCGAGCCGAACCGCGACAGGGAACGCTGGATGGGGCCGCTCATCGAGGTGATGGCCCGCGTCGGGGGGTACACCCGGGACGAGGCGATCGCTGCGATCGACGCCGAGGGCACGCTTCCCGACGTGCTGACGTTCAACCCGTCCCAGCCGGCGAAGTACCCGAACGGGCGCACCCTGACCGACGACGTCATCGGCCATCGCGTTGCGTTCCTGACCAACGGGCAGGGCCCGCCGTCGGGGCTGAGCCCGCACACCGACATCCTCCCCGAGTTCCCGTACCTCGGGGCGCCGCACTGAGCGGCCCCCGAAGGCATGGTGGCGTTCATGGTGCGCGGGAAGTCGGTGCCCACCGTCACGCACCTGCCCAACATCCTGTAGTCACCAGATGGTGTGCAGTCCCGGGAACGTGGCCAGGGCGTTATCGGCGGTCACGAGTGGGATCGATTCGACCATGCACTGAGCTGCGATCATGCGGTCGAACGGGTCGCGGTGATCCCAGGTGAACATTCCGGCGATGAGCGCGTGGTGCGAGGTGATCGGCAGCTCGTCGGCGCGGAGGCGGGACAGGTGATCGGGATATCCGTGGACCACCGCCTGAGCCTCGTCGAGCTTGCCCAACCGGTACTTCGTCCCGATCTCCCAGGCGCTGGCCGGCGACACGAGCAGTTGGGTGCCGACGTCCCGAATCCGGATGAGCGTTGCGGCCGGGATCCGGTCCGGCTCGAGCAGGGTCCAGAGCAGGGCGTGCGTGTCGAGGAGAAGGCGAGAGGTCACTCCCAGCGGTCCAGTTCATCGTCGGGCAACGGTTCGAAGAACGACTCCGGCAAGGCGCCTGGTACGAACCCGACCGGCCGCGGGGGCGGCGGGGCCACGGGCACGAGGCGGGCGATCGGTGTGCCGTCACGTGCGATGACGATGTCCTCGCCGCGCTCGGCCTGCGCCAGAATTTGCGACAGCCGGGTCTTGGCCTCCTGAACGTTCACTTGGATGGTCACGGCGTCAGTCTAGCTGGCCAGACTGACCTGACTAGGGATGATGACAGTGCACCCGCACGCGATCCACCGGCTCGGCTAGGTGTGCACTCCACTGTCGTCTGTGCTCCGTCCCGGAACCCGCTTGTAGGATTCGCCCATGCCGCTGACGGAGGGCGGGGCGCGGAGCGATAGTTGGGGCTGGATGGAGGACAGACCGTTGACTGACGTGCCTAACCCGGCACCCGATTCGGCGCCCCCGCCACCGGCGTCGGTACTGCTGGCTGCCTACCGGACCTGTGAGGCGCTGCCCGTGGTGGGCGGGCTCTTCACGCGCGGCAGACATGAGGCGCAGGCCGTACTGTCGCTCATCGTGGCCGCTGTACTCGACGACCTCGATCTGACCGCGATCGTGCGTGACCGTCTGCACGCCGACGCGATCGAGGCGGTGATCGCCCGCATCGACCTCATCGGCCTGGCCAACGAGGTGATCGACGGCGTGGACCTGCCCGCCATCATCCGGGAGTCCACCAGTTCGGTGACCGCCGAGGTGATGACAGATGTGCGCACCCAGGGGGAACGTGCCGACGACGCGGTCTCCGGATTCGTCGACCGGGTGCTGGGCCGCAGGCAGGGCCTCCGTGACCGCACCCGATGACACGGCGGTCCGCGCCGCGGGCGTGGTCAGCCGCACTGTGGCCGCCCTGATCGATCTGTGCGTCGTCGGCGTGATTCTGGCGCTGCTCTATGCCGGGCTGGTGCTCACCAGGCTGGCACTCAACCCCGGCTCGTTCCGGTTCCCGGCGCTGGACCTGGTGTTCTCCGGAGCCGTCGGGTTCGTCGTCGCGGTGCTCTACCTGGCGGGCTGCTGGTCGGTCTCGGGCTGCACCGCCGGCGCGGTGGCGATGGGCCTGCGGGTCGTCGGACGGCGCTCGACGCACCTGAAGCCGTTGGTCGCGTTGCTGCGCGGCGCCGCGTGCGTCATCTTCCCGATCGGGCTGGGGTGGGTCGCCCTGGACCGGCACCGAAGATCTCTGCAGGACATCGTGTTCGGTAGCCGAGTGATCTATGTGCGCCCATGCTGAACGACGGCGAGGTGATCTCGGGCTACACGATCCTGCGGATGCTGGGCTCGGGCGGTATGGGCGAGGTCTATCTGGCCGAGCACCCGAGGCTGCCGCGCCACGACGCTCTCAAGGTGCTCTCGACAACGGTCTGCGCTGACCCCGAGTACCGGGAGCGGTTCAACCGGGAGGCCGACATCGCGGCCACGCTGTGGCATCCGCACATCGTTGCGGTGCACGACCGCGGCGAATACGAAGGCCGGCTATGGATTTCGATGGACAACGTCGAGGGAACCGACGCCGCCCGACTGCTCGCCGAGCGGTACCCGAAAGGCATGCCGCCTGACCTGGTGGTCCGCATCGTGACGGCGGTCGGGGAGGCGCTGGACTATGCCCACCAACGCGGGCTATTGCACCGCGATGTCAAGCCCGCCAACATCCTGATCGCCGATCCCGAGACCGACAATGAACGGATCATGCTGGCGGACTTCGGGATTGCCCGCAGGGTGGGTGAGATCAGCTCGCTGACCGGTACCAACATGACGGTGGGGACGGTCGCGTACTCGGCGCCCGAACAGCTCACCGCCGATGCGCGGATCGACGGCCGTGCCGACCAGTATGCGCTCGCGGCCACGGCATTCCAGTTGCTGACCGGGTCGCCACCGTTCCAGCACTCCAACCCGGCGATCGTCATCAGCCAGCACCTGACGGCCCAACCGCCGTCGATCGCCGCGCACCGCCCCGAATTGTCCCCTCTGGGAGGCGCTTTCGAGAAGGCGCTGGCCAAGTCGCCCGCCGACCGCTTCGAACGATGCGTGGATTTCGCCCGAGCCCTCGGAAACCGGACCGGTGTGGGTGCCGGCGATGTCGAGGCGACCCTGCTGGCGCCCGCGCCGACGGGGCCCCGCCATGCGAAGAGACCGGCCGCACCGCGCAGTCGGGGACGGCGACGGGGCCGGGCGCCGGTGGTGCTGGCCGCGGCGCTGTCGCTGATCGCCGTCGCCGCGGCGGTCTTCCTCGCGCTCTACGAACGGCACGAGGGCCGCGTCACCGCCACCCAGGGCACGCCGACATCCCCGCAGTCCGCCGGCAGCGTGACGCTGCCGGTCATCGTCGTCGGCGCCGACTGCGCCACCCTGGGCAGCGCCGGGGTGACCGAGACCGGCGACCCGGCCTACTGCGCGCGCCTGGCCTCCTCGGGTGCCCCCATCTGGTCGCTGTATCCCGGCGAGGTCCCGCACCCCACCGGTGCGGCGGCGTCCGATGCGCCCGTGCTGGTGTGCATGCAGCAGACCGGCCAGCGCCAGGTCGACTGCCACGACGACATCCTGAGGGAGAACACCGATCCGGCCGCCAACGACCAGAGCCCTTAGTGATTTCGGTGTCCTTTGCCACTGTCACATCACTTCACGTTGACCAACTACACCGAATTCGCTAGATCGCGGGGAGTTCCAGCCAGTCGTCGACCATGAACGCGTCGCCGCGGGCCACGACGCTCGCGCCGCCGGGGCCCGGGTAGTGCGCCGGGATCACCGCGGCGCGCCGCCGGGAGGCCTCGGTCAGGACGCGCTTGCGGGTGACGGTGGCGGCGAGCGGGTCCTCGTCGAACACGCAGGCATCATCGGGGCGGGGGAGTTGGATGGGGCAGTGAGTCAGGTCGCCGACGAACACGGCGGGCGCGCCGGCGTCCAGCCACAGCACCGACGAGCCGGGTGTGTGCCCCGAAGCCGGCCGCAGCCACAGCGATTCGCTGAGCTGATAGTCGCCCGAGTACAGCTGGATCTGCGACTCGACCGGTAGCACGCTGTCGGCGAACACGATTCGCATCCCGTCGTTGGTGCTCGCGCCGCCCGGCGAGAAGTGCCGGTAGTCGAGCTCGGGCATCAGGTACCGGGCGTTCGGGAAGGTCGGCACCCAGGAGCCGTCGACCAGTCGGGTGTTCCAGCCGACGTGGTCGGTGTGCAGGTGGGTGTTGATCACCACGTCGACCGCCTCGGGTTGCACCCCCGCCTCGGCAAGCGCGCCGAGGAAATCGGTGTCGAGGTGATCCAGCGGCGGCATATGGGGCCGGTCCCGGTCATTGCCGACCCCGGTGTCCACCAACACGGTCAGGCCGTCGACCTCGACGACCCAGGTCTGCATGGCGATCTTCCAGTCGTCGGCGCCGCGGTCCCAGAACAGCGGCTCCAGCAGGTCGGCGTTCTCCGGCCACGCTTCCGCGGGTGTCTGGGCGAACAGCGACGTCCGCATCTGGACCCGCAGCTCCACGACCCGGGACAGGGTGGCCCGGCCCAGCTTCACGGCTCGATGCGGATCGGGCCGGGGGACCACAGCCCCGAGTGGGTGGCTGTGCCCAGATCGATCTCGGCCGGTTCGGCGTCGACGATGGTGTCGAAGCGACGCAGCGATCCCCAGTCCTGGCCCCAGTCCCTCGACAGGTAGGTCGACATCACCGAGGCCCGCAGCAGCAGGTCGCTGATGCCCAGCAGGCCGCCGTTGAGGCCGTCCTGCCACGTGTCGGTGCTCTGCAGCTTGGCCAAATAGTCAGGCGAGATCCGGAATTTCGGGATGTCGGTGACGCCGTTGGCGTGCAGCATCGGCTGCTGGCACGGGAACGCCAGCCCGACCGCCCAGTCCATCATGACCGGCTGCTGCGAACCGATGTACTCCTGAACGGATCGCACCTCGGGCACCCGCGGCGGCGTCACGGCGATCCAGTCGCCCTGGCCCAGCGACAGATCCTCGGCGATGACCCGCACCGCGACGGCGTCGCCGGGGATCTGCGCCCGCGGGTAGCGCAGGTTGCGCCAGGACGGTGTCGGGCCGATGTCGTAGGGGCTGACCCGTCCAGCGGGCACCGGCGCGCCGTCGGGCCCGCGTCGGGCGTACTCGAGCTCTACGGTCTGGCCGGTGGTGGTCCCCTTGGCGACGCTGGTGCCGGTGATCGTCCCAGCCGCGGTGATCACCACCAACGGGTGCGCGTCGTCGGCGGCGGGCAGCTCGTACCACGCCGAGGCCAGTCGGCTTTCTTGTTGCGCCCCAAGGGAATACGTTCCCGCAACGGGAACCCGTGCGGGGTCAAGGCCGTAGGGCAGCGGCACGGTCGACCCGTTGACACCGGGCCGGGACAGCTTCACCGTCCGGTTCCAGTCGGCGTCGGTGCCCGGCTGCGGGTTGTTGATCCGGATCGCCTCGGCGATGATGCGGTCCGGAACGCCGTTGGGCGAGAAGCCAACCGGTCCGCTGCCGCCGAGCGGACCCAGCGGTCCCCGATCCCCGGGGAGGGCCTTCAGGAAGCCGGCGTTCGAGTCGGGTTCGACGAGCACGTCGTCGGCCATCCCGCAGCCTCCGACGAACGCGCGCACGTTGGCCCAGCCGTTGGAGTAGGTCGGATACTGGCGCACCACGCCGACGATCATCGACGCCACGAACACCACGACCATGAACCCGGCGGCGATCGGTATCGGCGCCGCGGTGAGCCTGTCGACGATCCGGGACTCCGGCCGGGAGGAGACGTGCAGCCAGAACGCCCACAGTGCCGCGATCACGAACAGCGCGAAGAACACGGCGCTGACCGTCACCCCGCCCAGCTGGGGCACCGAGTTGTTGTACGGCGCACCGAAGTTGGAGACGTACCACCACCCGTTGGTCGATGCGAAGCACAGCGCCAACACGAAGAACACCAGCGACAGGAACGTCATCCGGTTGCGGGCCGAGCGCAACACCAGAGGCGACACCATCACCGTGGCCAGCGCCGCCATCGCCCCGCCGACGGCGGCGAACAGGCCGAAGTGGTGGATCCACTTGGTGGGGGTGAACATCAGGAAGAAGATCGTCGCGAAGATGACGCCCATCAGCCGCCATGCCGGACCACGGGCCACGCCGGGAATGCGCTTGCGCCGCAACATCATGAACAGCGAGGGGAACAGGCACATCACGGTGAACAGGAACGCGACCCGCCTTGAGATCGCGGCGTCGGTGGTCGGCAGGATCAGGTAGTAGTAGCGCAGGATCTCGGTGAACCACTCCTGGCTGGGGCCGATCGCGGTGCGGATCCTGGTGGCTTCCAACACCGTTGCCAACGTCTGGTCGGCGAACACCACTGTCAGCACGACGGTGCCCGCGGCCAGCAGCGGCGCCACCAACGGCCAGGTGCCAACCTCCTCGCGGCGCCGGACCAGGATGCGCAGGATCGGCCGGCCACCGGCCACCAGTGCGGCCACCGCGATCAGGCCGGTGGGCTGGATGCCGAGCGTGAACGCGGCGGTGGTGATCGCCAGCGCGAAAGGAGTCAGCCTGCCTGAGCCGATGGCCCGCTCGATCAGCACGTACGTGATCAGTGCGCCGGTGGCGATCTGGCCTTCGGGGCGCAGCCCGTTGTTGAACGGCATCCACGCCGCGAGCAGCACCAGCCCAGCCGCCCACATCGCCGCGCGGCTCCCCGACACCGCTGGCCCGAGCCGGGGCAGCACCTCCCGGGACAGCAGCAGCCAGCACACCAGCGCGCAGATCAGGTCGGGCAGCCGGATCCAGATGCTGGCGTCGCTGATGTGCGTCATGAGCGCCAGCAGGTTGTAGTACCAGCCGAACGGGTCTTCCGGGCTGCCGAACCAGCGGAAATAGTTCGACATGTAGCCCGCGTGATCGGCCACCCGGGCCATGCCGAGGATGTAGCCGTCGTCCGAGGAGTTGGCGCCGATCACGTACCAGAGCGCGAAGCCGCCCACCACGACACCGTCGACGGGGGTGACGGTCCGCCATCGCGACGGAATAAGGCGGTGCATGCGCCTGCCGTCGAGGCGGTCCAGGCGCCACAGCGCGAGCAGCGCGATCACGGTCGAGACGATCGCCAGCAGCATCGCCGCCAGCTTGAGCGCCGTCGGATGCGTGGTGAACCGGGTGTCGATCGTCGCGGAGAACTCGAGACCTTGCAGGTGCGGGGCCGGTCAGGTCGGTGAACACGCCCACGATGGCGGGCCGCAGGTTCGGGTCGGCGAAGCCGGTGCGCTGCGGTGACCCATCCGACTTTGTCAGGCCGACGAAGTCGGCGAAGGTGCCGTCCAGCGACGAGGTGATGTCGATACTCGAACAGCCGGGGGCCCCGGCTCCTCCGGTGACCCGGTTCCGGTTCACACTGGCCACCACGACGTTGCGGACGATCACGTCGACGCGGGCGGTACTGCCCCCCGGGTCGCTACGCTCCTGCCCGCCGGGCGTGACGTTGATCAGCATCGCGTTCAGCGCCGCGTCCCGGCCCTCGGACGGGGCGGTGCCCAGCACCAGGCCGCCGTCGGCGGGCAACGTGCGGATGGCCTCGCACGGCACCGACGCGGTCAGGCTCACCGGGGCCTGGGAGATCAGCGGCGCCGTGACGTTGCCGACCTGACCCTGTTGCGGCCAGTTGAGGGTGGCCGTGGTCTGGGTGACCGGCAACAGTGGCGTGGCGACGGCCAGCACGAAACCGAGCAGCCCGGCGATCGTGGCGACCCATCGGGCGATTCGCACATCGCCGCTCGTACTCTTCGGTTCGCGCGCACGCTCGTTCACGGCAGGGGCCGGTCTGCTGTCGTTCTCTTCGTTCACGGCTGGGGCCGGTCTGCTGTCGTTCTCTTCGTTCACGGCAGGGCCCTGATCGGTCCGCCGCGACTCCAGCCGAACACCCGCGTCGACCCCTCCTCGATGATGGCGTTCGGCGCCTCGTCGCGCGGAACCACCCGGATATAGCGTTCGATCGCCCCCCAGTCCCGGTACCAGTCGCCGCGCAGGTACGTCGGGATCGCCGACGTCCGCAGCAGCGCCTGGATGAACAGGAACGGTCCGCCGTCCTCGGCCGACTGCCATTGGTTGGACGAGGACACCATCTGCTTGAAGTTCGGCAGGATCCGGTACTCCGGGAGTTCGGCCACCCCGAGGTGTTCGGCGAACGGCCGCTGGCACGGGAAGTTGGCTGCGGTGGCGATGTCCATCAGCACCGGGGTCTGGGTCCCGAGGAATTCCTGGGCGGTCTGCAGCACCGGCACCCGTGGCGGGGTGAACGCGAACCACTGGTCTTCGGACAGGTTCGGATCGTCGGCGACGATGCGGGCCACGTTGGCCTCCGGCGGCGCCGACGCCAGCGGGAAGCGCAGATTCCGCCACGCCTTCTGCGGGAAGATGTCGATCGGCTGGACCTCGCCGAGCTCCTGGTAGGACCCGTCGGGCCGGTGCACACCCCACTGCAGCTTCAGCGACTGCCCGTAGTTGAACGAACCGTCCTCCTCGTAGTACCAGATCGCTCCGGCGGCGGCGATGGTCACCAGCGGCCGGTCGGGGGTGCGGGGCGGCAGCTGGTACCACGCCGAGGTGGCCTGCGCGGCGACGGTGTTCTCGTCGTAGCTGCCCATCACCGGGGTGCGGTCCGGGTCCAGCCCGAACGGCAGGAACACGCTGGATCCGTTGACTCCCTCGGGGCCGTAGCCGCCGCCGGTGCCCGCGGCGTAGCCGATCCCGATGTTCGGTTTGTCCACCGGCCCGTCGGAGTTCACCAACCCCGGGTTGGCCGCCACCGGCTCGGCCGGTTCGAGGGTGTCGCTGACCCCGTTGGGCGTGAAGCCCACGGGATCCTCACCGCCCAGTGGCCCGTATTCGCCGAATTGCTGGCCCGGAACGGGTTGCAGCATGCCGGCGTTGGTGTCCGCCTCGACGAGGACGGCGTCGGCCATCGCGCAGCTAGGTGGCGACGACCCAGTTAGTCCCGACGTCAGCGCCGATATGTTGGCCGCGCCGGTGGTGTACGACGGGGTAGCGGCCGGCGGTGGCCTTGAGCATCGACCCCAGCTCGAGGACCACCATGATGACGGCCACCACGAGCAGCGGGGTGGACGCCAGCGCCCGGTTGCGTCCGGTGTCGGCGACCTGGGTGTGTCCGGCGTAGTCCATCCGGAAGTGCAGCCAGCCGGCGAGCAGGCCGCAGGCGATCGCGAGCACCAGGAAGATCGTCGTGACCGGGAAACTGAAGATCACCGGCTGCTTGTCGAACCACGGCACCCCGTAGTTGCCGACGTAGAACCACCCGTTGATGCCCGCGTTCGCCCACGCCAGCACGAACAGCAGGGCCGTCACGTACAGGGCCAGGTTGCGTCGGCTGTGCAGCCCGACACGGGCGAACGCGAACGCGGTGAGCGCACCCAGCGCGCCCGCCAGGCCGGCGAACACGCCGAACTGTATCGCCCACTTGGTCGGGGTGATCGTCAGCAACAGCAGGCCGATCGCGGTCGTTCCGATCAGCCGCCACACGGGTCCGTTGACCGCACCCGGCATGCTGCCCCGGCGCAGCAGCACCATCAGCAGGCCGAACAGGCACAGCAGCAGGATCAGCACGGCGAATCGGCGGGTCAGCGAGGCGTCCACGCTGTCCTCGACCATCAGGAAGTAGTAGCGCAGGAACTCCTGATACCAGGGGATGGTCGGCCCGACGACGTACTTGATGCGGACCGACTCGGCGACCGTCGCCAATGTCTGGTCGCGGAACACGACGACGAACACCAGCGACGCGGCGGCCGCCAGCGGGGCCAGCTGGGCCGCGAGCCCGACGGTCGCGCGGCGGTCGGAGATGACGCGGGTGACGGCGCGGGCACCGACCAGCAGCGGCGCCGACGCGACCATCCCCTGTGGGCCGAGGGTCACCGAGAACACCGCGATGACGATGGCCGCCGCGACGGGCCACAGTCGGCGGGTGCCGATGGATCTTTCGACGAGCATCCACACCGCGACCACGCCGAACGCGATCAGCGGTTCGGGGCGCAGGCCGTTGTTGAACGGCAGCCATGCCGCGAGGAAGACCGCGCCTGCGGTCCACATCGCGACCCGGTTGCGGGCCAGCCGCCCGCCGAGTCGCGGCAGCACGCAGCGGCTCAGGATCAGCCAGGTGCCGATCGCGGCCGCGGTGGCGGGCAGCCGCATCCAGATGCCTGCGGTGCTGATCGAGGCCAGGTGCGCCAGGACGCTCTGATACCAGTCGAACGGGGCTTCCGAGGTGCCGAAGAAGCGGTAGTAGTTGGCGATGTAACCGGCGTCCCCGGACACCCGGGCGATCGTCAGGTGGTATCCGTCGTCCGAGGACTGCGCGCCGACCAGATGCCACACCAGCAGCGCACCGACCACACCGGTATCGGTCAAGCCATGTCGACAGGCCTGCGCGGCGACGTCGACGCAGGTCCCGCGGGATGCGCCGACCCGACCCGCGGTCCAGCAGTGCGAGGGCGACGATCGAGGCCAGCACGCAGGCAGCGCCGAGCACCATCATCGCGAGTTTGAGCAGCGGTCGGGGAGGTGATGAACCGGGTGTCGACGTCGATCGTGGCTGTCACGCCGCTTTGGGCCGGCGACTTTCAGCTCGGTGAAGATGCCCGCGACCTGCGGCCGTTTCTCCGGTGCGAGCGTGCCCGCGGCGCCGGGAATGCCGACGAAGTCGGCGCCGACCGCACCGACGTTGGCCCACAGGTGGATCGTGCTGCAGGCCCCGGACTCGACCGCGTCGCGCGGCGCCACCGCGGCGACCGAGTCACGGAACGCGACGATGACGACTGTCTTCGTAGGCGCGCACGAGCAGGCCGTTGCGGCCGGCTTCGATCCCGCCGGGCGGGATCGTGGCGAACACCAGACCGCCGTCGGCGGGCAGGGTGGAAACGGTCTGGCAGGGGATGACAACGTCGAGTGACTTGGGGGCGCCGGACACCAGCGGTGCGGTGATGTTGTTGACATTGCCGTCGGCGTCGACCGCCTGCGGCCACTGGATCGTTGCGGTCGTCTGGTTGACCGGCAGCAGCGGCGCGAGCGCGCACAGCACCAGCCGACCCCAGAGTGCCCGCGACGATCGCGATGAGGCGGGCAGTCCGGTCAGGCACGAGGCTCAAGGGTAGGCGACGTCAGCTCAGACGCAGCGGCGCCGGGCTCCACAAACCGCTGCGCGTCGCCGAACCGAGATCGAGCCGGGCCGGCCCGGCGTTCGGGTAGTAGGGCGTGAGTTGCTGCAGCGCGCCCCAGTCGCGGAACCAGTCGTACTTCAGATACGTCGGCACGGTGGTGGAGCGCAGCAGCAGTTCGGTGATGCCCAGCGGGCCACCGCCGAGGTAGTCCATCACCGGCGAGTTGGCCTCGGCGCCGAACCGGTCGGGCAGGATGCGCCACTTCGGCACCTCGATGACGCCGTTCTGATGACCGAACGGGCGCTGGCACGGGAATGCCAGCCCCACCAGCCAGTCCAGGAGCACCGGATCGGTCGACCCGACGACGTCCTGAAGGGTCCGCAGGGCGGGGATCCGGGGCGGGGTGATGGCGATCCAGTGATCGGGGCTGAGGTCGTCGTCGGTGGCGACCAGCCGGATGCGGGTGGCTTCGGCAGGGATCGCGGACAGCGGTGCGCGCAGGTTGCGCCAGGCCGGCGACGCGCCGACGTCGCCGAACCCGATGCTGCCCGCGGGCTGTCCGTCAGTGCCGTCTCGGCCCATTGCACGACGACCTCGCCCGGGTCGAACCGTCCCGCCGCGGACACCACGAGCAGGGAATCGGACCGGTCGTCCTCGCTCCAGCCGGCGGGCAGCTGGTACCAGGCCGACCGCAGGACCGCAGGCTGCTGGGTTCCGCTGCGCCAGCTGCCCAGCACCGGTGTGCGGGCGGGGTCGAGGCCGTACGGCAGGCGGGCCCGCGAGCCGTTGACGCCTGCGGCGGCGGTGGTGCCGCCCTCGGTGCCTGCTTCGCTTTCGGTGACCACGCCGCTGTCGGTGTCGGCGAAGTTGCCTGCGCCGGACTGCTCCATCACCGGGTCGGCCGACACGTCGGACGGAATTCCGTTGGGGCTGAACCCCTCTGAGGTGACCGAGCCCAGCGCCTCGCCGACCGGGACGCTCGATGGGGGTCAGCAGGCCGTCGTTGGGATCCTGCTCGACCAGGACGTCCTCGGCCATGCCGCAGGTCTTGCCGGTGAGGGCCTCCAGGTTGGACCGGCCCGACCGTCCACGCCGGGTACTGGCCGGTCACCGCGAACGTCAGCGACGCCCACCTCGAAGATGACCAGCGCCCACGTCGCAATGGCCAACGGCGCCTGGGCAATCGCTCGCCAGCGCCGCCGGCCGCCGTCGGGCGGTGAACCGTCGCGGCCGGAGAAGTGGAACCACGCCGCCAGCAGCAGGGCGACGATCGACAGGCCGAGCAGCATGGTGGTGAAGCCGAACTTGTACTCCGGGAAGTCATTCGACCACGGCACCCCGAAGTTGGAGACGTACCACCAGCCGTTCACGGTGGCGAACGACAGCGCGGTGAGGAACAGCACCGCCGCGGCGAACATCGTGCGGTTGCGGCGCGACCGCATCGCCGCGGCGGAGACGGCCACCGCGGCCAGCGCGCCGAGGGATCCGGCCAGCCCGGCGAACACGCCGAAGTGGTGGGTCCACTTGGTGGGGGTGAACATCATCGCCAGGAACGAGATGATGGTGATGCCGATGATGCGTCGGCTCGGGCCCGAGCGCGGTGCCGGGAATCCTGCCCTTGCGCAACGACATCGCGACCGCGACCGCCAGCGCGAGCAGCAGCGTGAGCACGGCGAAGCGGCGCGCCACCGAGCCGTCGGGGCTGGTGGTGAACAGCCGGGAGTAGCGGATGTGTTCGTCGAACCAGGCCAGGCTGGGGCCGACGGCCGACTTGAAGCTGCTGGCCTGGAGTTCGGCGGCCAGGGTCTGGTCGCGGAAGATCAGGAAGATGGTGACGGTGCCCGCCGCGGCGATCGGCGCCAGCAGCGCCCAGTAGCCGAATCGCGAAGTATGCGCGGCCACAATGGTTTTCAGCGGGCCGATGGCGACGAGCAGCGCGCCGACCGCGGCGATACCGGTAGGGCCGGAGAACAGCGTCAGCGCTCCGATGATGATCGCGACCGCGACGGGCAACAGCCTGCTGGTCGCGACGCCGCGCTCGACCGAGCACCAGGTCAGCAGGATGCCCAGCGCGATGATCGGTTCGGGGCGCAGCCCGTTGTTCAGCGGCAGCCAGAACGCCAGGAACAGGCCCGCGGCCGTCCACGCGGCGGCGCGGCTGTGTTTGACGGCGGAGCCGAGCCGGGGCAGGACCTCGCGGCTGATCACCCACCAGCAGGCCAGCCCCATCAGCAGCGTCGGCAGCCGCATCCACACGCTGGTGGTGCTGACGTGCGCCCACAGCGCGAGCAGGTCGTAGTACCAGCCGAACGGCGCTTCGGGTGTGCCGAACCAGCGGTAGTAGTTGGCCATGTATCCGGCGTTCTCGGAGACCCGGGCCATCGTCAGGATGTAGCCGTCGTCGGCGGTGTTGGCGCCGACGAAGTGCCACCACACCAGCACCGCGGTCACCACCCCGTCGAGCGGGGACATCGACCACCATCGCGGCGGCAGGAAGCGCCGGTGCCGCATGCCGTCGGCCGTGTCCAGCACGTGCAGTGCGCCGAGCGAGACGACCGTCATGGCGACGCCGACGATCATCGCGAGCAGCTTCACCCACGTCGGCGAGGTGCTGTAGCGCGAGTCGACGGTCGCCGAGAACGCCAGCCCGGCGGGTGCGGGGCCGGCCAGGTCGGTGAAGACGCCGACGATCTGGGGCCGGAAGTCGTAGCCGCCGCGCTCGCCGCGCAGCGGTTCGTCGGATCGGCCGGGTCGTCCGCGTCGGGCCCTGCGGTGAGGCCGACGAACTCGCCGGTCACCTTGTCGGCGTGCGCGGTGAACGTCAGCTCCTGACATGCGGGGCTGAGCACCTGGCTCAGCGGGGCGCTGACCACCGGGGTGTTGCGGACGATGACGAGCAGATCGTTGTTGACCCGCTCGATGAGCAGGCCACGGTCGATCGCCTTGGGCGCCTGCTTGGGGACGGTGGACAGCAGCACGCGTGCGGCCGGGCCGGTCCAGGCCCGCGGCGGCGCTGCACGGCACGCTGATCTCGAGGTCGGTGGCGACGTAGCCGATCAGCGGCGCGTTGACGCTCTGCCAGCACGCCGTTCTGCGGCCAGTTCAGCTCGGCGGTGGTCTGGTTGACCGGCAGCAGCGGGGTGGCGACGGCAAGCAGCGTGCCCAGCAGCCCCGCGACGATCGCGATGAGCCGCGCGGTGCGGTGGTTGCTGACCCTCGACGGCTGCTGCACCACGGGGCTAGATGCTAATTGGCTTGCGGATGGCCAGGACGAACGGCCCGATGGTGGACACGTCGAACCGGGGATCGTCGAACAGCGCATCGTCGAGGGCGACGTGGTAGCGCCGCACGTTGGGCTGGTTCGGGTAGACGTCGGAGGCCAGCCGCAGGGTGTAGGTGTCGTTGGCGCCGCGGCGCATCAGGAACACCGTCGGGGGCTCCCACGGCATCGTGTCGAGCGCCTCGATGAACTGGTCGGCGTCGGTCAGCATGCCCCAGCCCTCGATGGCGCCGGCGCGCTGGTCGAACTGCGCGAGCGGGTTCGCGTAGTGCGAGGTCAGGCCCTGGAACCCGTAGTACGGGTAGTAGGACAGGAAGCTGTAGTCGGCGGTCATGACGACGGTCTCGTTGCGGGGGCGGCCCGTCACCTCCTGGATCCGGGCGTCGACCTCCCGGTAGTACCGCTCGGCGCCCGGGTGGGCGACGGTCGGCGCGCTGGCCGTCGCCGTCGGTGTCGGTGTAGGCGACGACGATGTCGGAGCGCAGCACGTCGGGGATGTCCTGGCTGAAGGTGACGGCGCCGAGGGCGCCGATCGGCGGTGGCGACCGCGACGACCCTGCGCGCGTTGGGCTGCTGGACGCGGGCGGCGACGGCGCGGGTCGCCTCGATGAAGCCGAAGGCGCCCGCGGCCGTCAGCAGGATGGTCAGGGTCGGTTGCAGCCGGAACGACAGCAGCGTGGTGCCGGCCAGCGTGGTCAGCATCGACAGCAGCGACCAGGCGTAGACCGTCAGCACCGCGACGGCCAGCGCTCCTGCGCGGGTGGAGGTGCGGGCGTAGACGACCAGCCACACCGTGCCGAGCATGCACAGCGCGCCGAGAAGGGTGAACTGCAGCATCGGGAAGGACAGCTGGGCGCCGTCGACGGGCAGATAGTGCTGGGCGGTGCCGGTGTCGGCGGGCGTGCCGCGGGCTGCGGCGAGCAGGTAGGGCCCCAGCTGATCAGCGGCGATCAGGCCGGAGATCACCGCGATGACGAGCAGTCGCAGCAGCGGGTCGAGCTGTCTGCGGCGCGATGGCCAGCAGCACCGCCATGGCCGCCAGCGTGAACGCGGCGTAGAGCCAGCAGCAGCGTGTAGAACAGCGCGGTGACTCCGAGGAACAGCGCCGGTGCCGACGATCGCAGCCCACCCGCCGGTCCATTCCCGGGTCGCTGCGCTCCTGCCCGCCGCCACGCGACCCGCCACGCAGCCCGACCAGGCCAGCACGAACACCGGCGGCAGCAGCACGGCGATGATGGCCGCGTAGGGCTCAGCCGGTGAGTACGCCAACGCCGCTGCCGCGGTGGCCGTCGACACCACCAGCGCGTACTCGAAGCGAATCATGTTGGCCCACAGCACGAACGCCAGCACGATCGCGATGGTGATCGAAACGATCGACCAGGGCTTGAACATCTCCCATGCCGGTGTGCCGGTGAGGGCGGCGAGTCGGCCGCCGATCCAGAACCATCCCGGCGGGTAGAACGGCGGTAGGCCGATGTAGGTCATGTCGTGCAGGCGCGGCTGAATCGGCGAGCCGGGTCAGGTACTCGGTGCGGAACTGCTGGTCCACCGAGATGCCGAACAGGTACAGCTTGGTGGCGCCCAGCGGCATCGCGAGGGTGACCAGGGAGAAGGCGGCGAGCAGGACCACCGCGCGGCGAGCCGGGCGAGGGTCTGACGGCCGGCCGTCGCCACGCCAGCCCGCTCGCCAAAAGCCCTGCCAGGCAGACGACTTGGCCGACCGTGGTGAGGGCGTGCAGCTGGTTCGACGAGTTGTAGGCGGGCCACTCGACGCGGGCGATCGCGAACAGGCTGACCGCGGCGACCACCACGGCGACGGTGACTCGCAGCGACCATCTGGCCGAACACCTCGAGCGGTGTGGCCAGGCGCATCCTTCATTCCCCGGGTCGCTTCGCTCCTGCCCACCGAGCCTCAGATGGGTAGCTTGCGGAAGATCGGGCGCGGGATGTGGCGCAGCACCATCATCACGTAGCGGAACGCGCCGGGCGCCCAGACCAGGTCCTTGCCCTTGGCCGACGCGGTGACCGCCAGCTCGGCGACGTCCTCCTTGTCGACGGTCAACGGCGCCTCTTTGGCGCCGGTGGCCTTCCAGTGCTCGATCGTCGTCGTTGGTGCGTACCTGGCCGGGCCGGATGACCAGCACGCGAACACCGAACTCCCGCAGTGCTTCTCCGAGGCCGAGGTAGAAGCCGTCGAGCCCGGCCTTGGTGGAGCCGTAGACGAAGTTGGACCGGCGGACCCGCTCGCCGGCGGCCGAGCTCATCGCGATGATCTGGCCCGAGCCCTGCGCGCGCATCTTCTCGCCGACGCAGCACGCCGACGGAAACCGCTGCGGTGTAGTTGATCTCGGCGATCTGCACGGCCTTGCGCTGGTTCTGCCAGAGCTCCTCGGCGTCGCCGAGGAGGCCGAACGCGACGATCGCGACGTCGACGTCGCCGTCGGCGCATGCCGCGTCGATCACCGCTGGGGTGATTGTCGGTGTCGAGCGCGTCGAAGTCGATCCACGTCGACGGACTTGGCGCCCGCGGCTGCTGCATCTGCGCGATGGCGGCGTCCTTGCGCGGGTGGCCGGGCAGGTCGGCGAGCACGACCCGGGCATTGGCGTTGCGCAGGTAGCGCTCGCCGATCGCCAGGCCGATCTCGGAGGTGCCGCCGAGCAGCAGGATCGCCTGGGGGTTGCCGGTCGCGTCGAAAACCATCTAGAGCAGCTCCAGTCGTCGGGCCATGTCGGAGGCGAACACCCCGTCGGGATCCACCTTGCGGCGCAGGGCAATCCACTCGTCGATGCGGGGATACATGGCGTGGAAGGTCTCGGCGGTGGTTCGCGAGTCCTTGGCGGTGTAGAGCCGTCCGCCGAACTCGAGCACGCGCTTGTCGAGTCCGTTGAGGAACTCGTTGAGGCCCGGCGTGATCGGGAAGTCGACGCAGACGTTCCAGCCGGGGATCGGGAAGCTCAGCGGCGCTTGATTTCCCGGGCCGAACAGCTTGAACACGTTGAGGAACGAGTAGTGGCCGGATCGCTGGATGTCGACGAGGATCGCCTTGAACTCCTCGACCGCCGTGGTCGGGACAACGAACTGATACTGCCCGAATCCGGCGGGTCCGAAGGCGCGGTTCCACTCCCCGAACATGTCGAGGGGGTGATAGAACTGCGTCAGATTCTGCGCCTTGCCGCGGTAGGTACCGGACTTGCGATACCAGAGCTCGCCGATGGGCATGAAGGTGTACTTGTTGGCCAGCCCGTTCGGGAACACATCAGGCGAATGTGAGTAGTTGCGGCGCATCGAATTTCAGCGGGTTCCGCTGCAGCTTCTTCGGCAGCTGGTCGATGGTGGCCAGCGAGCCGCGGGAGATCGCGGCACGACCGAGCTTCGGCGGTGCGCTGATCGCGTCGAACCAGGCCGACGAGTAGGTGTAGTTGTCCTCGGTGCCGTCGCTGTGGAAGGCGATGGTCTCGTCGAGCGTGTTGGTGACGTCACCGTCGGCGATGAAGTACGCGGTCTCCGTCGGCGTCATCTCGATGGTGGCGCGCAGGATGATGCCGGTCAGCCCGTTGCCGCCGACGGTCGCCCAGAACAGCTCGGCCTCGGGGCCGTCGGGGGTGACGGTGCGCACCTCGCCGTTGGCCATCAGCAGGTCCATCGACCGCACGTGGTTGCCGAAGCTGCCGGCGCTGTGGTGGTTCTTGCCGTGGATGTCGCAGGCGATGGCGCCGCCGATGGTGACCTGACGGGTGCCGGGCAGGACGGGGACCCACAGACCCAACGGCAGCGCCGCACGCATCAGCTGGTCGAGGTTCACGCCGGCGTCGAGGTCGACGAGGTGGCTGTCGGAATCCATCGAGTGGATGCGATTGACCACGCTCATGTCGATGACGAGGCCGCCGCCGTTCTGCGCGTTGTCGCCGTAGGAGCGCCCCAGGCCGCGCGCAAGAACCCCGCGGCCGCCGCGTCGGTCCTGTCGGCGGTCTGCGTCACCGCCTTGACGATCACCTCGGGATCGGGGGTCGACAGCACCTGGGCCACCGATGGGGCGGTGCGGCCCCAGCCGGTCAGCCGCTTCGCGGTGGTCGGGAACTCGGTGCTCGACATCGTCACAGAGGGTACCGCTTGAGGCTCCCTACTCAGCGCAGCCGGAAGATGACCACGCGCTGGACGATGAAGTTGATCACCGTGGCGGTGCCCTGGGCGATGACGAATGCGACCGGCACGCGCCAGGGCTTGTCCTCGAATTGCATGTAGAAGACGTAGTTGATGCCGACCTGGACGGCGTAGGTCACGGCGTAGAGCGCGACCACCGCGACGAACCGGGCGCGTGCTCGGCGCCGCCTGGAACGTCCACCGCCGGTTGATCAGGTACGCGGTGGTGGTGCCCGCGATGAAGCTGAGGGTTTTGGCGAGGTTCACGTGCAGACCGGCGGCCAGCAGCGCGACGTAGAGCCCGAAGTCGACGATCGCCGACAGCCCGCCGGTCACGATGAACCGCCAGATCTGCGTCTTCAGGCTCAGCTGCGGTGACATCGGGGGCTCGGCCACCCGGGCAGCTTACGGGTTCCCCCGATCTGCTCGGCCTCAGAACGGCGGCGGCAGGGAACCATCGACTACCGAATCCGCTGAATCTCCCGAGTTGGCCAACTCCCCCAGAAGCCCGCTGCCCTCCAGAATCAACTGCTGATCCGACGGTCGAAGCATCCGAGTGTCAGTGGGAGTCGTTCGCGCCCTTTGCAATACAACGGACCGAACATCGCAGGGGCACCGCTGCACGTGACGGCGCCGTCGCGGAGTTGTTGGTCGTGGCAGCCCCGGAAGGTCGGTGAAGGTGGCGGCGGCAACTGCGTGAAGACCACTCGAGTTCCCGCTCGTCGCGGGACACTCAAACGCAAGGTTGGCGGGATTACACTTCGGCCGTGTTCTCCGAGACGCGCTACGCCCGCAACGGAGACCTGCGCGTCGCGTATCGCGCGTCACGCGAAGGTCAGCGCGACATCGTGTTCGTCCCGAACTGTCGAGTACATACATCTTCTCAATCCGGACATGCCCCGGCACGAGGAGATCCGCGGGGCATGGGCGCGGATGGAACGCCTGGCGGCAAGCCCGCGGACCGTCACCCTCATGTTTCCGCTCGCGATCGAATTGAACGTTCGAGCGGCTCTTCCGACAATCCGCGTGCCCACGCTTGTCGTTCAGCACGCCGACGATCCGTTCGTCACGCCCACGATGGCCAGGTACGTCGCCGATCACATACCGGACGCGACGCACGTGGAGCTGCCGGGCCGCAACATGTACCACTTCGTCGAACCGGATTGGCGTGCCTCATTCCAGGAGGTCGCCGAGTTCCTCACCGGCGATCAGGCCGACGTTGCCGACGATCGGGTTTTGGCCACTGTCCTCTTCACCGACATCGTGGACTCGACGCGCCGGGCCGCGGAATCGGCGACCGCGACTGGCACGCCGGGGAGTGTGAGGTCCGCGGCGATGACATCGGCGGGATCGCCGTGCACATCGGCGCGCGGGTGAGCGCCCTGGCCGGACCGAACGAACGTGCTCGTGTCCAGCACGCTGCACGACCTCGTGATCGGGTCGGGGCTCGAGTTCGACGACCGCGGCGCTCACCAACTCAAGGGCGTGCCCGGCGAGTGGCGCCTCTTCGCGGTCGCGTCTACTTAGCGCGGTATGCGGGTTGCGGCGAACTTGTGCTCGGCCGCTGGCTCACATTGATGCGCTAACATCAGATGCATGCGCACCACCCTGTCATTGGACGATGACGTGCTGCTCGCCGTGAAAGAGCGCGCGCGCCGCGAGAATCGCACCGCAGGCGAGGTCCTGTCCGATCTTGCCCGGCAGGCCCTGACGCAACAGCAGAACGCCGATCCGCGTCCAGGATCGGAAAGCTTCTACGGTTTCGAACCCTTCGAACACCGGGGGCCCGCTGTGTCCACCGCTCTCGTCGACCGGCTGCGTGACGACGAAGCGGTGTGACGCGCACCCTGCTGGACGTCAATGTCCTCATCGCACTGCTCGACAGCGATCACGTCGACCACGAGCGTGTTCGCCGGTGGGTTGACGCCGAGATCCGCCACGGCTGGGCGTCGTGTGCAATCACTCAAAACGGTTTCGTTCGAATCATCAGCCAGCCTCGATATCCCAGCCCGGTGCCACCTGCACAAGCGATCCGCAGGTTGGCACGCGCCGCGTCGACCGAATATCACGAATACTGGCCATGTTCGGTCAGCCTGCTCGACGACGAGCTCATCGACTACTCGCGGTTGCACGGGCATCGCCAGGTAACCGACGCATACCTACTCGCGCTCGCCACCGCCAACGGCGGCCGGTTCGCGACTCTCGATCAGTCGATCTCGATTAGCGCCGTCCGCCAGGCAACCGCGGACAACCTGACGCTGATCTGACCTGCGTCAGGTCGGCATTCCTGGAGTCCCGTCCGCCTCGTTCGTCACACGTCGGCGTGGGTCGTCGGTCCTGTCGGTGGGCGCCGGTACCGTCCAGCCCGACAGGCACGCACCAGGTCGTTGGGAGGCTGCATGACCGCCATGATCGCCGCCGGTGAGACGTCGACAGCAGAGTTGTCCGCTTACCTGCCGTTGCTGGCGCGGCTGCGCGATGGTGCACGGCCGCAACCGGATTGGTCCGCGATCGTCGACGGCGCCGTCCAGGTCTGGGCCCGGCCGGGGTTCGACACCTTCCTTGCGATACCGCAGTTGCGGTTCGAGCCGTTCGACTATCAGCTGCAGGCCGCGCGGACGGTGCTGCGGCGAATGCGCGGTCGGGGCATCCTGGCCGACGAGGTCGGACTCGGTAAGACGATCGAGGCTGGGCTGGTGCTGTCCGAGCTACGCATGCGCGGGCTCGCCGACCGCGTGTTGGTGGTCGTCCCGGCGGGACTCGTCGACCAATGGCGCGACGAACTGGAACGGAAGTTCGGGTTGCCGACCACGGTTGCCCGATCCGGGTCGACACCTGCCCGCGACAGTGGGGCGGATCGGCCGGTCACTATCGCGTCCCTCGCCGCCGCCCGCCGCGATCCGCTGCTGGGTAGGCTTGACCGACACCAACTGGGACCTGGTGATCTTCGATGAGGCCCACCGGCTCCGTAACCCCCGTAGCGCGTCGGGCAAGCTCGCGCGCAGGCTGGGCGCCCGTTATCTGTTGATGCTGACCGCAACGCCGGTGGAGAACAAGCTGTCGGACCTTTACCAGCTCGTCAGCCTCGTCGCGCCCGGACTGCTCGGCACACCCGCCCAGTTCCGCGCCAAACATGGCGCGGCGTCTCTCGAGTCGAGGCCGCACAACGTCGAGGAGCTGCGCGTGCGGACCCGAGACGTGATGGTCAGACATCGCCGCAGCGAGGTTGCCGTGATGCTGCCGCCACGCCTGGCCGAGACGATCTTGGTTACGCCCGGCGTCGAGGAGGCGGCCCTCTACATCGACATAATCCGGCGAGTCAGGTTAGCGGCAACCGAGTCGGGACGCACCCGGTTGGCCCTGCGTGGCCTGACCCGGCTGGCCGGCTCCAGCCCTGCGGCCGCCGCACCGACGCTGGCGAAGCTCGGCTGGAACGACCTTGCGGAACGGGGCCGAGCCATCCGGGAACCGGACAAGGTGGGTGTGCTCGTCGAACTCCTTCGCCGCCACGTCGACAGGGGCGAGAAGGTCCTGGTGTTCACCGGGTTTCGTCAGACCCTGGATGCGCTCGTCGCTGCGGTCGGGGGTGCCGGGCTGTCGTCGGCGGTGTATCACGGCAGCCTCACCCGGACCGAGAAGGAAGCGGCGATCGCGCAGTTCCGCGGGGAAACGCCGATCCTGCTGTCGACCGAGTCGGCGGGTGAGGGTCGTAACCTCCAGTTCTGTCATGTGATGGTCAACTTCGATCTGCCGTGGAACCCGATGCAGATCGAGCAGCGAGTCGGCCGGCTGCACCGGGTCGGGCAGGAACACGACGTGACGCTGACCAACCTGGTGTGCCGGGGCAGCATCGAACAACGGGTGATGCACGTGCTCGAGGCAAAGATCAACCTGTTCGAGCTCGTCGTCGGTGAACTTGACATGATTCTCGGCCGGGTCGATGACGACTTCGATTTCGAGAGCGAGGTTTTCGATGCGTTCGTCGATGCCTCCGACGACGACGAGTTCGAGCGGCGGCTCGACGTTCTCGGCAACTCGCTCGCCGAGGCGAGGGGCAGCTACGTCCGGAGCAGGGAAGGGGTCGACCTCTTGGTGGGTGAGCCGTCTTGACGAGCACCGATGTGGGGCTGGACTTCTGGCTCGGCTATGTCGAGGCGAGCGGCGGGCTCACCGAACTCGGCGCCGATACGACGGTGGTGATGCTGCCACCAGCACTGCAGACGATGCTGGAGCTGCCGGAGGTGCTGCAGGTCACCGCCGACCCCGATGTCGCTCGCGAGGACGGCGCGACCTTCCTCTCAACCGGGCATCCCGCGCTGGGTCGCTCCGCCGACGAGGTGCTGGCGGTGGGTGACGTCGCCGCGATGGCCGTTCCTGTCGCCGCCACGCTGCCACCAGCGGCCGACGCAGCTGCAGGCGATGGCGCGCAACCAGTTCATCGTCGATCACGGACGGATCGACGCCACGGCTGCACCGACCCGGTCGGTTCGCGTGATTTTGCGTGTCGGGGCACTGGTCCACTACACGCTGTCCAGCGACGACCACTACCAGGAATGCGTCGAGTGCTGGGTGGATGTGCAGTCGCATCGTCAGCTCCCTGCTCACGTCAGTAGGAAGCTAGCGGCCTTGCCGACAGTGCCGAAAGATGGTTCGCCGTCGATGACCGGCCTGACCGCGGCGATCGGAATTGCGGACCGGGTCATCGAGCAGAGCGCCGAGCGTCGGCGGTCGGTTCTCGGTGATGACATCGTCGACGCGCGCGACGCGGAGCTGGAACGCGTCGAGGCCTACTACCGTGATGCGCTCGCGACGATCGAGCGTCGGCGCGCGCAAGCACCTGCCGATCGCCGGGAACTGCTGGACGCACGCGCCAATAGCGTACGCAACGAGCGCTCCCGGCGGATCGGTGAGACTCGGGAGAAATATCAAGCGAGCCACGAGGTGCGGCCCTATCGGCTGCACGTCTACGAGGTGCCGGTATGGCGCTTGCCGGTCGATGTCCGCCGCGGCGACCGGCGTTACCCTCTGACGCTAGATTGGCTCATCCCGCTGATCCGTTTCGCCGACATTGCCTGCCCACACTGCGGTGCCGATGAGCGACTGGTCGCGACGAAGACAAGGCTCGGGTGCGTCGGCTGCGTTCCCCGACCGACGGGCCCCCCTGCTGGCGCCCGAGCCTGAGCCCCAGAGACCGTCGGCGAAGCCTGCAGCGAAGGCGAACCATGTTGTTGCGCAACTGCTGACGCCGAAGAAGTGTCCGTCGCCGGTGCGCACCGATGCCAGCCTGACGCCGGCGACACCGAGACCCTCGACTGCAGTTCAAGCGGCTGCGCTCGAAGATCGAGGCCGCGGTGTCCTCCTCCCTCGACGGAGAACAACCGATCGAACGTACTGGCGAATTCAGCGACCCGCGCAGCGAACTTCACTGATGTATTTCTGCCACGCGTCGTTCAATTTCTGCCACCGGAAATGAAACCGGCCACCCGGGGGGTTATAGCCAGTAGATCGGATGAAATGTCAACGAAGAGAACCGATCTGACAACGTCGGAACCGCGTGATTCGCTCCACGGCTCGGACCCGAAACATAGGGAAGAGCAAGATCATGAAGAAGTTCACCATCGCCACCGCCGCCGCAGCCGGATTGTCCGCCGCCGTCCTGGGACTGGCCGCCCCCGCGTTCGCTGCTCCGTCGGGTTCGCAGAACGCTCAAGAGACCATCAGCGCGCTGGAGGCTCAGGGCAACCGGGTCATCGTCAACCGCGAGAGTGGCGCGTCGCTGTCGGACGCCACGGTGGTCGCGGTTCGTCAGGGCAACGAGATCCAGGAGTACACCTGGGACGCCCAGCGCGATGACCGGGTCCTGGAGACCGTCGGCCGCATCGTCTACGTCGACGTCCGCTAAAGCTTCCCGCAAGAAGGGGCCACCTCCACCCGGAGGGGCCCCTTTTTGTGTTTCGAGGCGGGACGGGTTTCTGCCGGGCGTCGTTCAATTTCTGCCACCGGAAATGGAACCGGCCACCCGGGGGGTTATAGCCAGTAGATCGGATGAAATGTCAACGAAGAGAACCGATCTGACAACGTCGGAACCGCGTGATTCGCTCCACGGCTCGGACCCGAAACATAGGGAAGAGCAAGATCATGAAGAAGTTCACCATCGCCACCGCCGCCGCAGCCGGATTGTCCGCCGCCGTCCTGGGACTGGCCGCCCCCGCGTTCGCTGCTCCGTCGGGTTCGCAGAACGCTCAAGAGACCATCAGCGCGCTGGAGGCTCAGGGCAACCGGGTCATCGTCAACCGCGAGAGTGGCGCGTCGCTGTCGGACGCCACGGTGGTCGCGGTTCGTCAGGGCAATGAGATCCAGGAGTACACCTGGGACGCCCAGCGCGATGACCGGGTCCTGGAGACCGTCGGCCGCATCGTCTACGTCGACGTCAGGTAACCACCCCTCGATCAAAGGGGCGCCTCTCCCCCGGGGCGCCCCTTTTTCGTTTGTCTATGAACGCCGCAACCGGATGAGCGGGATGGTCCTGCCACCGGCCCGCGCTTCGTAGTCCTGGTAGCCGGCGTACAGATCGAGAGCCTTCGCCCACGCGCTCTGCCGTTCTATCGGATCGGTGATCTCGCGGGCCGTATAAGTACCGCTGAACTTTCCCGCAAGTACCTCGACTGTCGGGTTGGTCGACAGGTTCCGGTACCACGAGGGGTGGCCGGGCCTGCCGTAGTTCGAGGCGATCAGGATCAGCGAATCGCCATCAATGGCGTAGAGAAGCGGCAGTGCCCGGGGCCGCCCGCTCTTTGCCCCGGTGGTCGTCAACAACATCGCCGGCGCCGGGTAAACAGTGCTGAAACGGCCGCCGGTCATCCGCAGCAATGGCGGATCCACTCGAGGCGGAACATTTCTGACGAACCAGTACCCGGGCGGCGTCCGGGCGAACCGCTCCAGCGACCGCTCATAGATGTTCATGTGTCGGCGTGGCGCGGTCATGGGTGGAAGCTACAGGCCACTGGCCCGCAGTACGTCGCACAACGCAGAGATGGCCGGTGCGAATGCGTGCTCGGCCGGCGCGGCGAAGCCGACGATCATGCCGTCGGGATCGGGAAGGTCGGGACTGGCCTGCGGGTGGCGCATGATCGACAGCCCCTGCAGCGCGATGCCCGCCTCCCCGGCGCGGCGCATGACCTTCGGCTCGGCGCCGTCGGGCAGCGTGACCACTGCGTTGACGCCTGCCGCCAGCCCTCTGATTCCGACATCGAACGGCGCCAGTGCGGAGACCAACGCGTCTCTGCGGCGCCGGTACCGCGCCCGCATCCGCCTGACGTGCCGGTCGTGGTATCCGCCGACGATGAACTCTGCCAGCGTGAGCTGGGAAATCGCGTCGACGGAGAACTGTTGCCCGCCCGCTGCGTCTACCACCGCGTCGACCAGGCTGTCGGGCAGCACCATCCACCCCAGTCGCAGCGCCTGCGACAGGCTCTTGCTTGTCGATCCCAGGTATGCCACCTTCTCCGGGCGCAACGCCTGCAGTGCGCCGACGGGCTGCCTGTCGTAGCGGAACTCGCCGTCGTAGTCGTCATCGAGCACGAAACCGCCTGTGCGCTGCGGCCCATTCGACGACGGCCGTGCGGCGCGACGAGTGCAGCGGCATCCCCAGCGGGTTGTGGTGTGCCGGCGTCAACAGCACAGCAGGCACGTCGAGCTCGTCGAGTTCGCTCACCACGGCGCCGTGGTCGTCGACGCCGATCGGCACGGTCGGCACTCCCAATCGAGCGATGGCATCACGGAAAAGGAAGAGCCCGTAGGCCTCGACCGCGATCGGGCCGCCCAGTGCTCGCACCAGCAATTGCACCGCCTGGCGGACACCCGCGCAGATGACGATCGATTCCGGCGACGTGCGCACTCCTCTGGCGCGAGCCAGGTAGTCGGCCAGTGCGTTTCGCAACTCGGCTCTGCCACGTGGGTCGCCCATGCGCAGCGCCTCGCTGGGTGCGTTCGCGAGCGCCCGGCGCGTGCATGCCACCCATTGGGTGCGGGGGAATTCCGCGACGTCGGGCGAGCCCGGCATGAGGTTGTGAACGGGGGCGACGCGCACACCGCGGGGACTGGCCGGCTCGGACCGACGGGCGGCGTTGACGACCCAGGTGCCGGCTCCCTGGCGAGAGCCCAGCCAGCCTTCGGCGACGAGCTCGGCGTAGGCGTCGGCGACGGTGTTGCGGGCCAATCCCAGATCCGCAGCGAGAGTGCGGGACGGCGGCAGGATCGTGCCCGGGGTGAGTCGACCGGACCGCGCGGCGTCGCGCAACGCCGCGATCAGCGCGTCCTTCGCGCCGCGAGCGCCGGGCGTAAGCGACTCGCGCAGATCCAGATGCAGGTCGCGGCTACCCGAATTGGCCCATGAAGTCATACCCGGATTGAACCATTATCTTGGGGTACTCGGCACTAACGTCAATGGCATGACACAGACACTGGCAACCCAGGATCGACTCAAGATCTACAAAGCCTCACCCGAGCTGTACGACGCGATGATGACGCTGTCCACGGCGGCGGCCAAAGACGTCGACCCGGAATTGGGGGAGCTCATCAAGATCCGCGCCTCGCAGATCAACCACTGCGCCTTCTGCCTCGATATGCACACCCGCGACGCGCGCAAACAGGGCGTCAGCGAGCAGAAGCTCGACGTCCTCGCGGCGTGGGCGGAGGCGGGCGACTTGTTCACCGAACGGGAGCAGGCGGCGCTCGCGCTGACCGACGCCATCACCGAGCTCGGCCACGGCGGCGTCTCCGACGACGTCTACGCGCAGGCGGCCGCGGTGTTCTCCGACCGCGAACTCGGGCAGGTGATCGCGATGGCGATCACCATCAACGCTTGGAATCGGATCAACGTCGCCGTGCGGACCGCACCACCGCGGCGCTGACGTCGCGCGCCCACTGACGTGCCCTACCGTCGGAATCGTGCAGACCCGGTCCGGTGCGGAGATCGTGTTCGACAGCGACGTCGTCCTCAAGCTGCACCGGATCGGGACCGACCCGCAGGCACTGGGTGCGCGGCTTCGGATCGGCGCCGCATCGGATGCGTTGCTGTCGCCGATCTCGGTCGTTCCCGAGCGCGTCGGGCGGCGCTGGCGGACGCGTTGGCCGATCGTGGAAACCGTTGTCGTCGAACCGGATCGCGCACCATGGGCCGAAGCGGGCAGATTGCTCGCCACCCTGCATCGCGAACCGGTGCCGGAGCGCGCCCCGGAGCACGGGTGGCCGCAGCGGCTCGCGCGCGCCGTCGACAACCTGGAGGCCACCTCCGGTGCCGTGCGGCGCGCCGCCGCGGCGTTGCCCGACGAGGTCTGGCGCGCCGGCTCGCCCGCCCGACCGGCGACGCTGGTGCACGGAGACTGGCATCTCGGTCAGCTCGGCCGGCGCACCGCGGCCACGCCGTGGGTGCTCATCGACGTCGACGACCTCGGAATCGGGGACCCGGTCTGGGATCTGGCGCGACCCGCCGGCTTCTGGGCCGCCGGACTCATCCCCGACCACGACTGGGTGGCGTTCCTCGAGGCCTATCGGACCTGTGGACCCGCGCTGCCGGCCGGCGACCCATGGCCGGTCCTCGAGCCGTTCGCCCGAGCGGCCGTCGTGCACGCCGCCGCCTCCGGCCTGGCCCACGGAGACACCGACGAGACGCAGCAGGTGCTGCTGGCTGCCTGCGAGCGAATGCTTTAGCTGGAGAAGAACAGCCGGCCGAAGCCCTGCTTGCGGTAGTGCTTGTCGCCGCGGTGTCCCCAGCCGGGTCCGTAGCCGCCGTAGCCGCCGTACCCGTGCTGCTGCGGCGTCGGTGGCGGTGCGGCCTGCACGAACCGGTTCTCCATCTGCGTCAATGATTCCAGCTCGCCGAAGTCCAGGAAGATGCCGCGGCAGGTGTCGCACTGCTCCAGGTGGACCCCGTTGCGCTCGTAGGTCTTCATGACGCCCGCGCATTTGGGGCACAGCAGTGTGTTCCCGGCACCGGGTGTCGGCAGGGGCGGCGGCTCATATGGCGGGATACTCATGCGTCCACAACGGTCGGCGCCGCACGGAAGTGCCATTGGACCCTATGACCTGCACAGGGAGCCGACGACGATGTTGGATATGGACGGCATAACCACACCGATAACCGAGCTCACCGATGCGGAGAGCTGGGACTGCCTGAAGAGCGTGTCGCTGGGCAGACTCGTGACGACTGTGGGCGGGTGGACCGAGATCTTCCCCGTCAACTTCGTCGTCCAGCACAAGACTCTGCTGTTCCGCACCGCCGAAGGAACGAAACTGCTCACCACCGTGCTCAACGAACACGTGGTGTTCGAGGCCGACGACCATAACGTCGCCGGAGGGTGGAGCGTGGTGCTCCGCGGCACTGCCCAGTTGATCTCCACCTCCGCCGAGGAAGACGAGGCCCGGCACGCCGGCCTCTACCCGTGGATCGCCACCCAGAAGCTGCGCTTCGTGCGCATCACGCCGGAGACGTTGACCGGCAGGCGATTCGTGTTCGGTCCGGAACCCGACGGTGGCGCGCTCGTCAGCTGACCTGGGGCGGTCAGACCCAGTAGGGCACCCGCGCGCGGTACTGGCGCATCGCGAAGGCGGCGAAGATCCACCCGATGATCGTCAGCGACAGCACCACCACCCAGTGCCGCAACTCCTGGTCGGCACCCAGCAGTGGGGCGCGGACGATGTCGAGGTAGTGCAGCAGCGGGTTGAGCTCGACGATCTTGGCCCAATCCCCGGCGCCCTGGCTTTGCAGCGTCGCCTCGTTCCAGATGATCGGCGTCATGAAGAACAGCAGTTGCACCAGGCTGTTCAGTAGCGGGCTGATGTCCCGGTAGCGGGTGGCCAGAATGCCGAAACACAACGCGACCCAGACACAGTTCAGCGCGATCAGGAACAGGGCGGGGATGAAGGACAGGTCGGTCCAGTGCCAGTGCTTCGGAAAGATGATTGCGATGATGATGTAGATGACGACGTTGTGCCCGAACAGGATCATCTGCCGCCACACCAGCCGGTAGACGTGTACCGACAGCGGGGTAGGGAGTTGTTTGATCAGGCCCTCGTTGGCGATGAACACTTCGGCGCCCTCGAGGATCGACGCGTTGATCAGGTTCCAGATGATCAGGCCAAGCGTGACATACGGAAGGTGCTCGGACAGTTCGAGTTTGAACAGCTTCGAGTACAGGCCGCCCATCGCCACTGCGGTCGTGCCGGTGGCGATCGTGATCCAGAACGGCCCGAGGACGGAGCGCCGGTAGCGCTGCTTGATGTCCTGCCAGCCGAGGTGAAGCCACAGTTCGCGCTTGCCGAACCCCTCGACGAGGTCGCCCCACGCCCGCCCGAACGTCCGAGACTGCGCGGCAGCATCCATGATGGTCATCTCTTAATTCCCCCGTCGCTGCGCTCGCCCCGGAAGAACCTTTCGTGTCGACCCAAGCGCCGCAATCGAATCCACTCCCGCAGCCCGGCGGGGTCTCGCCGGGTGACGAGGAAGAACCAACCGAACCGCACCCACTCCTGCGGCACGAGCTTGCGCATTCCCGGTTGGGACTGCAGATAGCCCCTGTTGCGGTAGGTGAAGAACCTCTTTTTGGGATCGTCGGGATACTGGGTGTGCATCCGTCCGCCCAGGATCGGTTTGAACTCGTCGCCACCCTGCGGGTGTAGGTACACCGCATCGAGGCAGGTGCCGAACGGCAACCCGGATCGCACCAGCCTGCGGTGCAGTTCCGTCTCGTCACCGCGGACGAACAGCCGAAGGTCCGGCACGCCAACGGCATCCAGCGTCGACGCCCGGAACAGGGCACCGTTGAAGAGCGACGCGATGCCCGGCAGTAGATCTTGATCGGGGCCGTCGGTGCGCAGCTCGCTGGCGAGGCGACGCCACACCAGCCCGCGCCGCAGCGGAAAAGACAGCCGCTCGGGGTCGTTCATGTCGCAGACCATGGGCGACACCTCTGCCAGCGCGTGGTTCTCCGCGCACGCGAGCAGGGTGGCCAGTACGTTCGGTCCGTTCGGTCGTCCGTCGTCGTCGGCCAGCCAGACCCACTGCGCACCCAGGGTCAGGGCGTGCAGCATGCCCAGCGCGAAACCGCCTGCGCCCCCGAGGTTCCGCCGGGACCCCAGGTAGGTCGTCGGAATCGGTTGGCCGGCAACCAGATCGCGTACCCGCTCGTCGTGATCGTTGTCCACCACGATCAGGTGGTCGGGACGCCTGCTCTGCGAGGCCAGCGCATCCAGCGACTTCGCCAGGTCGTCGGGGCGGCGATGGGTGACGACGACCGCGATTATCTGCTCTTCGCGCAAGCGCTCATCGCCGACTATCTGCTCTTCGCGCAAGCGCTCATCACCCACAACGGTCTCACTCATGGGTGTGTGCCGTCTCTTCCAGCACCTCGCGCACGTGCCGGGCGGCGTCCTCGCCCTCGTAGGCCCGCACCACGTCCTCGATTTCGCCCGACATCTTTATCGTGCCGTGGTCGATCCATATCGCGGTCTTGCACAACCGTGCCAGAAACTCGTTGGAGTGGCTGGCGAAGACGAGGATGCCGGAGCGCTCCACCAGCTTGGCGAGCCGGGTCTGGGCCTTCCTCAGGAACTCGGCGTCCACCGCGCCGATGCCCTCGTCCAGCAGCAGGATCTCCGGGTCGATGCTGGTCACCACGCCCATCGCCAGCCGCACCCTCATCCCGGTCGAGTAGGTGCGCAGCGGCATCGACAGATAGTCGCCGAGCTCGGTGAACTCGGCGATCTCGTCGACCTTGGCCAGCATCTGCTTGCGGGTCTGCCCGAGGAACAGGCCGCGGATGAGGATGTTCTCGAAGCCAGAGATCTCGGGGTCCATCCCGACGCCCAGATCGAATACCGGCGCGACCCGGCCCTGCACCGTCGCCACGCCGCGGGTGGGTTCGTAGATGCCCGACAGCAGGCGAAGCAGCGTCGACTTGCCCGCGCCGTTGTGCCCGACGAGGCCGACCCGGTCACCCATCTGCAGCGACATCGTGATGTCGCGCAGCGCCTCGATGACGACGACGTTGGAGTCGTTGCGTCCGATGGTGCCACCGGCTTTGCCGAGAAACGCCTTCTTCAGCGAGCGCGCTTTGGCATCGAAGATCGGGAACTCCACCCACGCATTGCGGGTCTCGATGCGCGGTTCGCGCGACTCAGAAGGACTGGCCACGAAGTCTCACAGGTACTGACCGGTGCCGGGATGCCCGGGTCCGACTCGTTGTCCCGGAACCGCGACGCCGGGCGGCAGCGCTCCCTGGCGCATCTGCTCGAGTTGTTGACGGGCCGCCATCTGCTGGGCGAACAGTGCGGTCTGGATGCCGTGGAAAAGTCCCTCGAGCCAGCCGACCAGCTGGGCCTGCGCGATTCGCAGCTCGGCGTCCGACGGCACCGTGTCCTCGGTGAACGGCAGCGTCAGCCGCTCCAGCTCGTCGCGCAGCTCGGGTGCCAACCCTTCCTCGAGCTCTCTGATGCTGGTGCGGTGGATATCGCGCAGCCTGCCGCGGCTGGCGTCGTCCAGCGGTGCCGCCCGCACCTCCTCCAACAGCTGCTTGATCATCGTGCCGATCCGCATCACCTTGGCGGGCTGCTCGACGAGATCGGTCAACGACTTCCCGTCGCCCCGGTCGACGACGTCCGGCTCGTCGACGTCGTCCGGGCCTACGCCGATGATCTCGATGTTGTCGTCGTCGGTGTTGCTTGTCATATCCCTAGAGTGCCTCAGCATCGCTCGTCTACTGCGGCTGGGTTCCACGCCATTGGTAGATGCGGGCCCCGCCGTTGTCGTAGATCTTCTCCCACGACCGTGATTTGTCCAGCGACGCCAGGCCGTCGGGCATCACGAAGTCCTTGACCACCGGCGTGCTGACGAGTATGTAGCGGATATCGAGCGCCGCCACCGCCTCGGCGACGCGTGGATCGGTGTCCGCGTCGTCGGCGTAGGCCCAGAAGATGAAGCGGTGGTAGCCCGACCCTGCTAATACAGCGCGTCGTGGGTCTCGGTGTTGCGTAGCTCGCCCATGTGCGTCGGTGAGGCCTGGCCGGTGTCGAGGATGAAGCGGATGGTGTTGGCGTGCCAGACGGCGTCCCAGGTGCTCGGGATCGACTGCAAATCCACCAGCCCGCGGGCGGCGGCCAACCAGATCAGAAGGGTGCCGAGCAGCACTCCCGCCGCTACCAGCAGGGCGGGCCCGCGGGCCACCGACGCCAGATCGTCGTCCGGCCGCCTGCGCCGCCGGAGCATTGCCCGCAAACCCGCGGCCGCGCCGATGACGGCGGTGGGGACAAGCAGCGCCGACCATGCGTTCCACGGCACCCCGAGGGCGCCGAACGGGACGATCGCCATGGCCACGGCGCCGTAGGTCAGTGGGGGCCGACGGCCACAGCAGCCGGCCAGCCGAGCCCGCTGCACCGCGAGATGATTGCCCCGGGTACCACCAGCAACACCAGCGCAAGGAGCAATCCGTACCCGAAGCTGACTGGACTAGTATGGCTGCCCAGACGACCCGTTCCGCTTCGTCACGGGCAGCAAACGCAAGGTCGGGCATCCGCCGCAGCGGCCGCATTCGGGCTGATGCGGCGGAATTCACTGACGCACTAAGGTGGGCTGACATGGCATACGACGTCGCCCGGGTGCGGGGATTGCACCCGTCGCTGGGCGATGGCTGGGTCCATATGGACGCCCAGAACGGCATGCTTCTTCCGGACTCGGTCAGCCGTGCGGTGTCCACCGCATTCCGCGGTTCGATGCCTACACCGTCGGGTCCGCACCCCTCCGCCAGGCGCAGTGTGGCGGTACTGGCCGCCGCCCGCCAGGCGGTCGCCGATCTGGTCAACGCCGATCCGGCCGGAGTGGTGTTGGGGGCCGACCGCGCGGTGCTGCTCACCTCGCTGGCCGATGCGGCGTCGGGCCGGGTCGGGCTGGGATACGAGGTGGTGGTGACCCGCCTCGACGACGAGGCGAATATCGCGCCGTGGCTTCGCGCGTCGAACCGCTTCGGCGCCAAGATCAAGTGGGCCGAGGTCGACATCGAGACCGGCGAACTACCTACCTGGCAGTGGGAAGGGTTGGTGACCCGGCCCACCCGCTTGGTCGCAATCACTTCTGCCTCTTCGACTTTGGGAACGGTGACCGAGCTTCGGGAGGTCACCAAGTTGGTGCACGAGGTCGGTGGAATCGTGGTCGTCGACCATTCGGCGGCGGCGCCCTATCGGCTGATCGACATCGACGAGATCGACGCCGATGTGGTCGCGGTCAACGCGCTCGCGTGGGGCGGTCCGCCGATCGGTGCGCTGGTGTTCCGCGACCCGTCGGCCATCGATGCGTTCGGGTCGGTGTCGCTGAATCCCGACGCCACCGGCGCCGCCCGACTGGAGCTCGGATCGCATCAGTTCGGCTTGCTCGCCGGCGTGGTTGCAAGCATCGAATACCTTGCGAATCTGGATGATTCGGCGCAGGGGAGCCGCCGTGAGCGGCTGGCGGTGTCGATGCAGTCGTCGGCGGCGTACCTGAGCGGGCTGTTCGACTACCTGCTGGCGTCGCTGCGTTCGTTGCCGACGGTCATGGTGCTCGGGAGCCCGGAAGTGCGCATTCCGGTGCTGAGCTTCGCGATCGACAATGTGCCCGCCGAGCGCGTCGTGCAGCGGCTGGCCGACAACGGCATCCTGGCGATCGCGCAACGCCAGTTCGCGCGTCCTGGACCTCATCGGCGTCAACGATGTCGGCGGCGCGGTGACCATCGGTCTGGCGCATTACAGCACCGCCGCCGAGGTAGACCAGCTGGTGCGGGCGCTGGCGTCGCTCGGCTGAATCCAGGCTTCAACCGCTAATCAGCAACGCGCAGAAGCACTTTGCCTGCAACATCTCCCGATGCCAGCAGCTCGTGGGCGGCCTGCGCTTCGGCGATCGGGAACTCTGCGCCGATCACCGGCCGCACCAGGCCGTCGGCCACCATCGGCCAGACGTCGTCCACCACCCTGGCGACGATGTCGGTTTTGCCGCCCGGTCCACCGATCGGGCGGGACCGCAGCGCCGTCGCGATGACGCCGGCGCGTTTGGCGAGCAACTTGCCGATGTTCAGCTCGGCCTTGACGCCGCCCTGCATGCCGATGATCACCAGCCTGCCATCGTCGGCGAGCGCGTCGATGTTGCGGTCGAGGTAGGCCGCACCCATGAGGTCGAGGATGACGTCGGCTCCTCCCGCGCTGCGCACGATATCGACGAAGTCCTCGTTGCGGTAGTCGATGGTGATCTCGGCGCCCAGCTCAGCGCACAACTCCAGCTTGTTGCGAGAGCCCGCGGTGACGGCGACCCGGCAGTTCAATGCGCGGGCCACCTGGATGGCGTGGGTGCCGATACCGCTGGCGCCTCCGTGGACCAGAAGCAGCCGCGACGCGCGCAACCCGGCGGTCATCACCAAGTTCGACCACACCGTGCAGGCGACCTCGGGTAATGCCGCGGCATGCGGCAGTTCGACACCGTCGGGCAACGGGAGCACCTGCCCTGCGGGGACGGACACGTATTCGGCGTAGCCACCGCCGGCCAGCAAAGCGCAGACCTGTTGCCCGGAGGACCAGTGCGCGACGCCGTCGCCGAGAGCCTCGATCGTTCCCGACACTTCGAGCCCGATGATGTCGCTGGCGCCGGGAGGAGGCGGGTAGTTACCCGCGGCTTGCAACAGGTCGGCGCGATTCACCCCGGCAGAGGTCACCCGGATGAGGACCTCGCCGGGAGCAGGAGTTACGTCTGGCACGGGTTGCCACGTGAGCTTTTCGCCAGAATTGGCCACGATCGCGAGCATTCGAGCAACGCTACTACGCTGCGGAAACCACGAACACTTCCGCTACCAGCAATAGCGATGGCCCACTACTATACGGGTGGGAGGGGGTCAGATGGAAGGGATCATCGGGGGGCGCACGGCGAGCGATACGCCGGGCCTCGACATTGCTGAACAGCGCGCGTGGCAGAACTTTCTGGACGCCGCACTGAGGTTGTACGCGACCATGAATCGATCGCTGGTGGACGTGCACCAGCTGACGCTGAACGACGTCCGGCTGCTCGATCTGCTGGCCAGGTCATCAAACGGTGCCTCTCGGATGGGGGATCTCGCCGAGGCGCTGATGTCGCTGCCGAGCCGGGTGACGCGTCAGATCCACCGGCTGGAGAAGCAGGGGCTCGTCGTCCGCGGCGCCAGCCCCGATGATGGCCGGGGAGTACTGGCCAGCATCACCCCCGAGGGTAGGACGGCTCTCGGCGCGGCGATGCAGACCTACGGCGACGCGGTGCGCATGCACTTTCTCGACAGGCTCTCCCGGCCGCAGGTTTCGGCGATGGCGGAGAACTGCAGACGGATCAGCGTGGGGCTGAAGTCTGGGGCGCCGTCGGCCAAGATCGGCCGCGTTTAGACTGTCCCGCGGTGGCGTGGCAGAGCGGCCTAATGCACTCGCCTTGAAAGCGAGAGTCGGCTAAAACCGACCGGGGGTTCAAATCCCTCCGCCACCGCTCTCTTGGCGCGAAACTGAAGTTGTGTTCGAGTTTGCAGCCGGATCTCGCGCACAAGCTCAGTTTCGACACTATGCAGGAAACCGGCGGGAGGTCGCTAACCCCGCAGATCGTTGAACGCATCAACCCGGTCGACCCTCGCGAATAGCCAGCGCGGGTCTACTCGCCGGCGAAGTTCGGTGCCCGCTTCTCGAACATGGCGGTGATGCCCTCGGTGAGGTCCTTGGACGGCAGGAACGCCGAGTTCCACGCCGCGACGTAGCGCAGGCTGGCCGACACGTCGGCGGTCCGCTGCTCGTCGAGCACGTCCTTGATGCCCTGCACCACCAACGGCGGGTTGGTGGCGATCTCGGCGGCAGTGGCGCGCGCCGCGGCCAGCGACGCTTCGGCGTCGGGGTAGACGTCGTTGACGAGGCCGATCTTCTCGGCGCGCGCCGCGTCGATGTCCTTGCCTGTCAGCGCCAGCTCGCGAAGATGTCCGTCGGACACGATGAGCGGCAGTCGGGCCAGCGATCCGACGTCTGCGACGATCGCGAGCTTGACCTCGCGTACCGAGAACTTGGCGTCAGAGCTCGCATAGCGGATGTCGACCGCGGAGATCAGGTCGACGCCACCGCCGATGCACCATCCGTGCACTGAGGCGATCGTCGGCGTGCGGCAGTCCGCGACCGCGGTGATGGACTGCTGCATCGACTTCAGCCGCGTGTGGAAGTCGGCGCGCGGCTTGGCCAGCGCGCCGTCGGCCAGCATCGGTGACAGCGTGTTGCCCATCGCGGCCAGGTCTAGTCCGTAGCTGAAGTTGCGGCCGGATCCGGTCAGGACGATCGCCCGGACGTCGGGGTCTGCGTCCAGCTCGGCGAACACCACCGGCAGTTCGGCCCAGAACGCCGGACCCATCGCGTTGCCCTTGCCCGGGCCGATCAATGTCACCTGAGCGACGAGATCGGCTGGGTTCCCTCTGTCGACGGTGACCGATTCGAATGAGCTGCCCATGGAGCAAGAGGCTAGCCACTCACGGCGGAGAGGATCCCATCAGGACCTCGCTGACCGTCGCGGTCGGCAGGAACTGGCAGGCCGCGTCGGCCAGGATCTGCCCGACGAATTCGCCGTCGGGTCCCAGCGGGTTGTCCTGCTGGGCGAGGATCTCGCGCACCACCGCGACCCGGGTGGCCTCGTCGAGGTCGGCGAACTCCTCGCAGGTCATTTCCAGGGAGTTCGCCGGGGCCGGGACCTCAGGGACGTTGGTGTTGCGCGTCGGCAGCGGGAGGTTCGGGATCGGGATGTCCGGAATGCCGGGGATGCTCGGCGCAGAGCTGCTGGTCGTCGGCTCCGACGTCAGCGGCGGGCCCGGCTGGGTGGTCTGCGCGACGGAGCCCTCCGTGGTGCGCTGGCACGCCGTCAGGCCGCCGAAGACGACCCCAAGACCGACCATGGTCGCCGCCGTCACACGTACCTGCGTCTTCATCCTGGCCACGATATGCGGCTAGACCCGTTCCAGATAGAAGTACAGATGGCGTGGCGTTCCGGACGTGGTGTCCAGTGCGCCCTTGCCGTTCATGATGCCGATCACGGCGTCGCCGTCGACGACCTTGAAATGGTCGTGCACCGGCCTGCCGTCGTAGACCATCGAGGCGACCATCTCGCCGCGGAACTCCTCCATCCACAGGCTGGCTTCGCCGTTCATCGCCTCGGTGTTGGAGAACCTGTTGCCGTCGGCGGCGGAGTGAAACGTCTTGCCGAACCAGTTCAGCCGGTTCATGAACCCGTTGGCCTTGTGGCCGGTGTCGAACTCGCCACCCTTCCACTCGCCGATCATGAAGTCGAGGTCCGCGGGGGCCAGTGTCCGGTCAGTTCGGCGAACGTGTCGCGCGCTGACGTCATCGATGTCCCAGCCAGCGGCGGGCGAAATCGAGAAAGGCGTCGTTGTCCTCGGGGGCGGCGACGGTGACCCGGACGCCGTCCTCGCCGTAGGGGCGCACGATGATGCGGTCGTTCGCGGCGTCCGCGGCGAACTGCTGGGCGCGGCCGACCACGGGCAGCCAGACGAAGTTGGCCTGTGAGGACGGAACCTCGTATCCGGCCTCGCGCAGGGACGCGGTGACCCTCGTGCGTTCTGCGACGACGGCGTCGGTGCGAGCCAGCAGCTCCTCGGAGGCATCCAGGCAGGCGACCGCGGCGGCCTGGGACACGCTCGTCGCGGTGAACGGCACGTAGACCTTGCTGAGCGCAGTGATGATGTCCGGATCCCCGACGGCGTACCCGATGCGCAGGCCCGCCAGTCCGTAAGCCTTCGAAAACGTCCGCAGTACAACGACATTGCTGTGCGCCCGCACGAGTCCGAAACTGTCGGGCACCAGGTCGCCGCGGATGTACTCGATGTAGGCCTCGTCGAGCACCACCAGGATGTCCGAAGGCACAGCGTCGACGAACCGGGCCAGCGCCTCCGGGTCGACGACGGTACTGGTCGGGTTGTTGGGGTTGCACACGAAGATCAGCCGGGTGCGCTCGGTGATCGCGGCGAGCATCGCGTCGAGGTCGAAGGTGTGGTCGGTCAACGGCACCTGCACCGGCGTGGCGCCGGCGGTGCGCACCTGCAACGGGTAGATCTCGAAGCTGCGCCAGCCGAAGAGCACCTCGTCGCCGACGGTGGATGTGATCTGAATCAATTGCTGGCACAGGCTGACCGAGCCGCACCCCACGGAGAGGTGCTCCGGCGCGAAGTTGACGTGCTTGGCCAGACGCTCCTTGAGTTCCACATAGCCGTTGTCGGGGTAACGGTTGATTCCGTCGGTTGCCTTGGCGATCGCGGCCCGGACGCTGGGCAGCGGCCCGTGCACCGTCTCGTTGCTCGCGATCTTTATCGCGCCGGGCACCGTCCTACCCGGCGTGTAGGCAGGGATATCGGCGAGTTCGGGGCGCAGGCGGGCGGGCACCCAATCAGTTTATGGCCCGGTCGGATCTGCTTTGCCTCCCGCGGTGGGCGCTGTGTACGCTCATCCATCGGCGGTAAACGTCGGGAGGCGTGCCAGAGCGGCCGAATGGGACTCACTGCTAATGAGTTGTCCGTCTTAAAGCGGACCGGAGGTTCAAATCCTCTCGCCTCCGCTGGACAGCTCGATAACTGAATACACATTGCGCCCGTAGCTCAACGGATAGAGCATCTGACTACGGATCAGAAGGTTGGGGGTTCGAATCCCTTCGGGCGCACCCAGGTCAGAGGTGCTTTCCACCGTCGTGGAAGCGCCTTTATTGGTTCTGTTGACGACAGTTCGAGGATCTGACGGGTGCTCTCGGCACCTGAAGACCAGTTGTCGGACGGTCAGGTGGTCAGGTTACGGGCACACGGCCCGGTCTAAATGTGCGATGTCGCCGAGATGGCGGACGCACTGGACAACTGCGTGGGCGCTGGCACCGCCTATCGAACCGGTAGGTGGCATCCCCGCTGTCCTAATAGCCGATCTCGCTACGGGCGCTGAGCCGGTTCGCCGTAGCGCTCCTGGGCGGCCTGTCGGCTGGTCCCGAGCATGGCAGCGATCTGCGTCCACGTGTGACCGTGCTCACGGGCGTCGGCCACGGCATCGGCCAGCTCGATCTGGCTCGTCGCCGCTGCGCGGACGGCGGCGACGATACGGCGCAGACGGCTGGCGTCAGCATCCGGCAAGGCGATGGCCGCCGGGTCGAGTGAGTCGAGCCACTGCTCTGCGTCTGCGGCGGCCTGCTGGAGTTGTTCACGGGTACGGGGCATGGTCATCCTCTATAGGTGCTCGTAAAACTTGGATCGAAGCGTCATGGCGTGGATGGCTACGGGTTGGCCATCGTCGTCGACGACGACGACTTCAAGGAGCCGGCCGGCTCGGTCGGCGCCGATGTAGAGGGTCGCGGTCGCCTTGGTTGAGCACACGGATGGCGGTGTGCACCGCGTGCTCGATGTCCAGGTCACCGACGCCGTGTTTCCGGGCGGCGTCGGCGATCTCCACGAATGCAGGTTACCCTGCCTAAGTGAAGCGTGGCAAGTTACCCTGCTGGAGATACTCGGCTACGCGCGGTTTGCACCGTCGGCCAGGACCTCGATGCCCAACTGACAGCGCGTGACGCTGCCGGAGCTGATCCAAGTCTGGGACTGGCGCTGATTCCCACTTGAGCTGACGACAGTTCTGACGACAACGATGACGACATTGGGGCTGCCCCGACACCCCGACCTACACGGCAGTTGAACTCGTATCGTGGCTGTTCAGGCAATGCGCTCGTGCCTACGGATCAGAAGGTTGGGGGTTCGAATCCCTTCGGGCGCACCCAGGTCAGGGGCGCTTTCCGGTATTGCGCAGGCGGCGTTGTTGGTTCTTTGACGACAGTCTTGACGATCTGACTGACGGGTGATCCGGGCGCGGAGACCCAATGTTCGACGGTCAGGTGGTCGGGTTGTCGGGTTTGGCAGTGGAGCCATGGCTGTTGAGCGTCACCCCAAATGACGACCATTGCAGGCTGATTCGTAGTACGGGCTGACCCCCATCCAGACTTGCTGTGGCGATCGTGTCCACCATCGGTGTGCCGACGGTACGCGGCCTTGCAGATGGTCTGTTCCCCACCGTCTGGCGGAGCGGTTCGGCGCCTGCGTTGCCAGGTCTGCGTCGACGCACGCACGGAGGAACGGGGGCCACGGCGAGTGCGGGCACTGTGTCGCACAGCGCGGGACCGTGGCCGGGTACAGTCCTGAGAAATGTTGGTTGCCGACCTGCACCACTTCCTCGACCTACCCCCCGACACGCCGGGCCCAGCCCGGCGCCTGGCCGAACACCTGAGCAACATCGTTCGCGCGGCAACAGCTGGTGACGCCGCAACCAGCTGGGAAAGCGCGCTGCCGTGCCTACGCCGGCCAGCCAACCGGCGCTGCCGGGGTCGGATGATCGTGACGCCGACAGCGCCGGGAGCACCGATCCGGTGGCAGTGCAGCGTCTGCGGCGACAAGGGAATCATCAGCAACTGGGAGGACTCGCCTTTCGATCTACTCCGCCGACGGCTGGCTCTCGTGGGCTCTGTCACCCAGATCGTCATCCCGGATGGGGTGGCCGTGGCGCTGCGCGAGTTGCGGTTGCTGGATCCCGACTGCGAGCGACTGGTGTTCGGGATCCGCGCCCACAACGACGGCGCTGTCCTGGCTGCCACCGACGACGACCTCGACGAGCTGATCGGGTTCGTGGCGGCTGAGGCTAACCATGAGCCCAACCGGCGCCGCCAACGGCGACTCGACGCCGCATTCGAGGCGCTCAACACCGCAGCGCAGACTCTTAACGGCCGATGATCGGGTCGCCCCACCGGAGCTGGTTGTCGCACCAGTGCAGCCGGATGCGTCGTCCATCTGGCCGTCGTACGGCGGGCCAGTCACCGTCTACCGCATCAAATGGCGAGCAGGCTGTCAGCGAAGATGCCGACCGCCAGGATCGCATCCGCGGCTGCGGTGCTCGGATCGACCTCGGGATGGTCCAACGTGATCTGGTTGACGTAGGCCGAAGTCCCTTGAGTGGACGAATCTGCGAAATTGGCCCGTAGATCTTGCAGCTGGGTGTGAATAGCGCCGGTCGGTTCCCCGAACACCTCCCGGACCCGCGCCGCTGCCGTCAGCGCGTCGCCATGTTCGTTGTTCAACAGCACGAAAGCGATGTCGTACCAGTCTTTCGGCTTTCGGCGGCTATGTGCTGCAGCGGTCTTGGCGAGCAAGAAGCCAGCCAGCCCGGTGACGTTGATTTCAGCCAGACGCCACGTCCCGTGATCCTTCGCCCGGAGCTGGTGAATCGTGGTGTCCTTCGCGGCATAGCCCGTACCTCGGAGATTCGCAGCACCAAGCTGATCACACGCGGCAAATTCGACGGTTGCCCCCTCCGGCTCGGTATCGAGGTCGGCGAGTAGCTCGAACTTGACAACGGTCCGCACTCCGGATGGGTCGGTGAGATTCCATCGCCAGACGCGCTGGGAGTCCGGCTCAAATTCGGCGTTGCGCAGCGCTTGTTCCAAACGGGCGGCTTGTACGGCGCCGCCGGCGATTTCAAGGTCGACCTGAACATCAACGTCCGTCGTTCCGGCGTGTCGCCAGGGCGACCCTGCGCATAGCAGCGCGGGCACCAGGCCGCCGAGCAGGACGAACTCGGGACGGCCGCCGTAGTGATGGACCACGCGCACGAGTGCAAGTTCCGCGGCTGCCCGCGCCGCAGCCGATCGTGGAGAGTCCTCGTCATTCATGTCTATCCATCTGCTCGCGTAGATGATCCGCTGCATCCTCTCCCCGCACGCCCGTCGTGCGGAGGTCGGCGTAGACGCGGGGCCAAAGCATCGACCGAAAACCTTTCGGGTCTTGCTTGGACAATGTGGCGCCCGCAGGTGTAGGGAACGGACGGAGCAAGAGGCGGCCGCCTTCGATCTCCTTTAGGCCACCGACTGTTGCGACTCGGCGAAGGTCGCTGGGCGTTCGTCCTGGCACGTAAATCTCCATTGGGGCGATTGCGGTCTGCGCCGGGGCTAACACGCTCGCAGACAGTGCGCTCGTCGCGGCCCAGTCGATATTGTGCTTTCGCCACGTGCGACCAAGCTCGATCGTTCCTACGATCGGGTCGCGCCAGAGCACTCCGACGTGAATGGAGATCGGCGACCGAAGCCGCTCGGCGGCAGCGGCGTAGGCGTTCAATAACTCGTCCCGATTAACGATCCGGCGTGCTGCGCCGGGGCCGCGCGCTGCGTTACTCGCAAGATGGCCATCGTGCTCAAGATGCTTCAGCGCAGTCGCGACACTGCCCGTCGAGATCCCGGTCGCCTTCACGACTGAGGACACGGTCGGGTTCGCGTTGCCGGCAAGGAGGGCCTCGCACACAGCCAAGGCGGCCGGCCGCCACCCAACGCGCGTGTCCAGCGGAACGGGTGGAGAGCCCTTTGTCTCGATAACGATCAGCGGGTCCCGAATATAGATATCTGCTGCGCCCGACTCGTCAACCCAACCGACGCCCGCGTCGCGCGCTGCTTTCCGAGCTCCGGGTGACATCAACGGTGCAACCAATACGTCGGGCCGTGGTTGATCGTGCAGGGCCTCGGCGACCTGCCGCGGCCAGCCGACGGACAGCCATCGGACCAAGAAGTCGGCATCGTCCAGCGTCACGACCACGTCGCGGTGAGGCCCTTCCGCCGGCCGCGCGCGCAGCGCGCTCCGAAGCACGGCTTCGAGCGCGGTTACAGCTCGTTCGGCGGACATAGCACCATCATACTTCAGTCTAGAGCCATACTTCACTATTACACTGAAGTATAGCTGGTAGTTGAAGTTTATGACGGCTCACAGTGGCAGTGCCGCTGTTTCGCGCCGCGAGCTGACGACAGTTATGACGACAACGATGACGACAGTCACGCTTCCGGACGCCTCCAACTACACGACAATAGAACTTGTATCGTGCCTGGTCACGATATCTGCCCGTGCCTACGGATCAGAAGGTTGGGGGTTCGAATCCCTTCGGGCGCGCCCAGGTCAGGGGCGCTTTCCGTCATTGCGGAGGCGGCGCCATTGGTTCTTTGACGACAGTTTGGCGATCTGATGGGTGGTCCGTGCACCAGAAGACCAATTGTCCGACGGTCAGGTGGTCACAGGCTGAAATCCAGCGGCTATCAACAATAGATGCTAACAACCCGCGAGGCCTTTCATGCCCTGCGAACACCAAGACAAACCGCTCATCCCCGATGCGGGAATATCAATATAGGAGCATCTGGTATCAAGAACGCAGAGCGCCCCTTGCAGCAGAGAACATCTCACCGTGGATCTACCCATCATTATCGGCGGTGGCGCAATGGTGGCGGTTACAACTGGCTCGAAGCCTCACAACCGTGCCGTTGTCGGCGAGCCACCGCTACGCAAAATTGCCCACTGCGTGGTAGGACACTGCGCCGATCGAGACTGGCGAGGTCTGAGTTGTCATCAGGTCCCGAGAGCTTGCGCCGCCGCTGGCGCGTAAATGGGGTCGCCTGAGTCGATCACCCGCTGAAAGGCGACCCGGGCCCCGTCTAGATCGCCCACTGCTTCTAGCACGATCCCGGGATAAAGCGCCGCCGGCGGGCGCGTCAGCGGAGCCGCCGTCTGTCGACTGCAGACCGTGCGCCGCCATCGACGCAAAACGGGACTCGCCGCAGTCGATCACCCGCTGAAAGGCCAGCCGGGCACCCGCTACATCACGCTGCTCCAGGAGCACACTCCCGAGATAGAACGCTGCGTCCGGTGTGGAGGTGAGGTCGCCCGAGTCGATGACTCGCCGGTAGACGGCCGCCGCGCCCGCCAAATCGTGGTTCTGTCTCAGCAGTTTTCCGAGGAGGAAACGAGGGGGCATATTAACGACTTGCCAGCAAATTGAGATATCTGTGCCGCGATACCCGGAGACGCCAGTCGCTGCCGCCTACGTCGGAACCGTAGCCGACAAACGAATCTCAGGTTGTTGAAGAGTCATTGGTGTGCCCCCTTAGGGCACCGGTACCGCGTGGTTGCCTCTATCGGCATCCCCGGACGCCACCGCTGTCGCCCGGCTCCGCAACGAACAACGACGCAAGATCGCCAACTCGACTTGCGTGGACCTCCTGCTGCCTGGTTACGGCCGGCCTGTCCCCGTCTCGACCGATCTGCCGGGGCAGGCTTCTATTCGCTGCGCGTGGCATTCATGCGAGTTCGGCCGGGCCAGCGTGTCCGAGGGCGTGATATGCGGGTCGCAGCAGTTCGGTCAGCGGGCGTTTGCGGACGGCGATGCCGGTGTCGGGGAGTTGGTCGAGCAGCGCCGTTGATGACGTCGCCGGCGGGCTCGGGACTGTGACGTCGGCTTGCCATGCGTAAAAGGTGTCGAGGCAGTCGGCGATTGGTCGGGCTGCTCGTTCGGCGCGGTCGCCGGCCGGCGGCCCTTCGGTGCGGGCGGCGGCCAGGTTGGCCAGCAGATCCTCGCGCTCGCGGCCCCGCCACGCCAGGATGGCGAACGGGTCGTCGTCGAAGGACTCGGCGAGCAAGTAGAAGGTGGCGGCAAGGTGCTTGCACGGGACGACGTGATCGGGGCATGAGCAGTCCAGCGACAGCTCCCGGGCGGTCGCGGGGAACAGCGACAGGCCGAGCCCGGCGAAGACGTCCTCGATGTCGTCGGGCATCTCGCCGGACAGCAGTTTGGCTGTGTACCAGGCATTTTCAGCCAGGCTCCGCTCAACTTGGGCCCATTCGGATTTGCCGAACGCGGGGATGCCGATTCGGATCCGGTACGGCCGGGCCCGGCTGCCCTGAACCTGCGCGGAGACCGAGCCCGGATCCACCTGGAGCGACAGCACCTGTCCCTTGCGCGCGTAGGTGCGGCCGCGCTGGAGCCGGTTGCCCATGCCGATGTCCTCCAGGACCGCGATGAACCGCTCCGACCACCAGGTCTGCGCGATTGCACCGCGGGTGCTGCGCGCCTTGAGCCCACCCTCGACGGGGCGGGGTCGCGACGGCGGCGGATACCAGCCCTGGGGGTTCGGGGGTGTCCCCCGGCCAGCACTATTCACCGACGGCTCCCTCGGACAGTGCGAACACCTCGCGGAGGTCGCGGGTCGACAGTTCGGTCAGCCAGCCTTCGCCGTCGGTGACCACCAGGTCGGCCAGCGCCTTCTTCTCCTCGATCATCTCGTCGATCTTCTCCTCGAGCGTGCCCGTGCAGATGAACTTGCGCACCTGCACTGTGCGTTTCTGCCCAATCCGGAATGCCCGGTCTGTGGCCTGGTTCTCCACCGCCGGGTTCCACCACCGGTCCAGGTGCACAACATGATTGGCCGCGGTGAGGTTCAGCCCGGTGCCGCCCGCCTTCAACGACAGCAGGAAGATCGGCGGCCCGTCCCCGGACTGGAACCGGGCCACCATCTCATCGCGCCGCTTCTTCGGGGTGCCACCGTGCAGATAGGCCACGTCGCGGCCGAATCTCGCGGCCAGGTGCGGCACCAGCAACTCGGCGAACTCGGTGAACTGGGTGAAGCACAGCACCCGGTCGCCCTCGGCCAGGAGCTCTTCCAGGATCTCCTCGAGCCGGATCACCTTCCCCGACCTACGGCCGACGGGCGAGCGATCGTGCAGCAGCTGCGCTGGGTGGTTGCAGACCTGCTTGAGCTTGGCCATCGCTGCCAGCACGTTGCCGCGCCGCGCGATCCCCTCGGTGTTCTCGATCTTGTCCATCATCTCGACGACGACGGCCTGATACAGCGAGGCCTGCTCGGTGGTGAGTTGGCAATACTGCTTGATTTCGATCTTCTCGGGCAGGTCGTCGATGATCGTCGGGTCGGTCTTGAGCCGGCGCAGGATGTAGGGCCGGGTGACCGCGCGCAGCCGCTCGGCCGGCTCGGTCTGCCCGTGTCGTTCGATCGGGATCGCATAACGGGTGCGGAATCGCTCCGGGGATCCGAGCAGGCCTGGGTTGAGGAAGTCCATGATCGACCACAGTTCGGCGAGTCGGTTTTCCATCGGCGTCCCGGTAAGCGCTACCCGGTTCTCGGCCTGCAGTTGACGCACCGCCTTGGCCGCCCGCGACAGGCTGTTCTTCACCGCCTGCGCTTCGTCCAGCACCACCCGCTTCCACTGGTAGCCGGCCAGCTCGTCGATGTCACGGGTGGCCGTGGCATACGTGCTGACGATCAGGTCGGTTTGCTCGAGGATCTCAGCCAGCGCGTCGCCGTGCAATCGTTCGCCGCCGTGGTGCGCGTGCACGCGCAGGCGGGGCGCGAACTTCGCCGCCTCCTGCTGCCAGTTGCCGACCAATGACATCGGGCACAGCAGCAGCGTGGGACCGGCGTCCGGATCCTGGTGTCGCTGAAGGGTTTCCACAGCCAGCAACTGAACGGTCTTGCCGAGACCCATGTCGTCTGCCAGGCAGCTGCCCACGCCGAGCGAGGACAGTAACACCAGCCACGACAGGCCGCGCTGCTGGTAGGGACGCAGCGTCGCAGTGAATCCGTCCGGCGGTTCCAGCGGGCGCAGCGACTGTGCGGCAGCCCCGCCGAGCAGGTCCCCGAGCCACCCGTCGGCCCGCACAGCAGTGACCTCGAGCGGGGTGTCCATGTCGTCGGGGTGGCTGGCTGCCAGCGCGAGGATCTCGGCCACGGTCTTGCGGCCGGTTGGTTTGCGCTCCAAGAACTCCAGCCCGCGGCGCAGCTGCTCTGGATCCAGCGCCACCCACTGACCGCGCAGCCGGATCAACGGGGCCTTGGTCCCGGCGAGCGCCGCGATTTCCTCTTGGGTGAGCGTATCGTCGCCGACGGCCAGCTCCCAGCGGAACTCGACAAGTTGGTCGCGGCCAAACCTGCTGGCCTTGCTCACCACTCCGTCAACCGGAGTGTGCGCGGACAGGGCGAGCCCCAGCTTGCGGCGCCGGTCCCACCAGGACGGCAGCAGCACGCCGAACCCGGCCTCGTCGAGAACCGCGGCCGTGCTCGACAGGAACCGGTAGGCGCCGTCGGCGTCGAGTGTGAGCTCCGACGGGTGCGCGGTGCGCAGGCCGGGGGCGAGCTCGGGGAAGATCCGGCTGGCCCGGCCCAGCTCGGTCAGCAGCAATTCCTGCGGTCGGTCCAGCCACCGGCGCAGGGTGCCGACGTCGTTCCACGCCTGCTCGGCGGGGACCAGCAGGCTCAGGTCCTCCGTCGACTGCAACAGGAACTCCAGCCGCCACGAGGAACCCGCCGACGTCTCGGGGTCCTCGCTCTCGGTCCCAATGCCCATCTCAGACAACCGGAACGTCGCCCTCGCCGGGCCGATCGTGCCGATTCCGAAGTCGTCCCACGGCCGCAACGCCTGGGCCAGCGCATCGAGTTCATCGGGTTCCGCGTCGAGACGCCCGTCCGGGCCGGTCAGCGCCGTCAGCCAATCCTCAACGGCGGGAAGGTGTTTCGGGCGCCCCCGGCGCGGGGGCACCAGGTCCATCGGCGGCAACACTGCACGCACGGCGGCGTCAGTCATCGCGTCCAAAGCCGAGGTCACCAAGTCGTATGGGTCATGCCCACCAACTTCGGCCCGGCACACCGGCGGCATCGCCGAGGCCAGTGAGGTCATCGCAACCACGTCGCGACCCTGCAACACCGGACGCCAGCACGCGATCGCGCCGCGCGTGTCGGCCCGCAGCTCCGGCAGGATCCGACCACGCTGGACCAACTCGCCTGCGAACGCGGCCAATTCGGCGAGGTAGCCGACGGACGCGCCGTACCGGATGTCGGCGGCCGGCTCGTCGAAGGCCGCCAACGCCGCTGCGGCATCCAGTTGCACCACCGGAACCGTCCACGCCAACAGCGCCGCGTCGGTTCGCGCGGCGGGGCGCGGGGTGAGTCGGATCAGTTCCGGCGAGTCCAGCGGCGCCGACCGCAACGACGGCAACAGCAATACGGAGGTACCGGGCTTGCCCGGATGTATCCCGGCGATCTCGTCAGCGGGCGCCGCGAATGGGTGCGGCCGCGCGGACCGCAATGCCTGACTCGGGCTCTTCACCAGGGCATCGGAGTCCTCCGCCCACAACCGCAAACTGCCCGACATGGACCAGAAGCCGTGCAGGACCAGCATCCAGTTCCCTCTTCTCGTGCTGCGCGGTGCCGAGCTAACCGGGGGACACCGCCGCGCGACTGCGCCGCTGAGCTACCCGCGATCCTCGCGTTCGTCATCGTATCGGGCGGCGACGCCGCGACACGATGTCCGAATCCCGCGTGTTGGCGCAAGACGCCTAATCTCCTGCGACGTGGCCTCAGGCCCGACTGCATCAAAACGTCGGGCGGTTCGTCGTGGCTGTCTGCTGGGCTTCGGCGAGGTACCGAGCATTGCGGCGCGGCGGGCCTGCCGGTCTTGGTTGTGTGGGGGCGTTCGGCGGCCCAGTGGGCACGCACAAGACACGGACAACGAGGCGCTGCCGGGGGTGGTGACGTATTTCTTCCCAGCCGGGAAGGTCCAGATCACCGTGCCGTCCCGCAGTTGTTCGTCCCGCTACCCTCAGAACGTCTTGAGCAGGTGGTGCGATCTGGATGGGTGGAGTACATCAACAACGGCTACGGGTGGACTTGCTAGAGCGCGACACACCGCCTGAGTTTGAGGCGTTAGATATCGTCCACCATGCCCTACGAAGGTCGACAAAAGCCGCGCAAGAACTTGCATCGTGCTGGGTGCGGTGGGCTTCATCAACGAACACAAAGATGTTGCCCTTCGCTTCGAAGCCATCTGGGCGGGCACTCGCGATTTGCTTTAGAAAGGTGGCGTCCGCCTCTGCCTGGTCGGCGTCGCTGTCCGAACCATGGAACTTGTGGATCAGGGAGCACACCCGTACGTTGCTTCCAGCACCACCTCGGGGTCGGCGCCGGCGTCCTCAAGCTGCAGACCCAACGCGACCGGGTCGTTAACGATCCGCACCGCCGAGAGCTGCTCACCGGACTCGGACTGACGCACGATCACCGACCGCTGCCGATGCAAATCGATCCCGACGAACTGCTTGCCGTCATACTCGTTCATAGGGGCCTCCCATGATTCGTGGAAAGTGAACACCCCCAGCATCCGCCGGGAACGTCACGAGGAGCGGAGGCCCCGCCCCTTCATCGCATCAGGTGACTGGACCGGCTGGGCCGTAACATGAGAAGCATCGTTAACCCCTTGCACGAGCGGACCGAGCGCGGGGTGACAGTGCGGTCATTGCACGACGGCGTGGATACCTCGAGCAGCGCCGGAAGGATGGTGGCCGGATTTTGATGTGTCGCAGGCTTCAGGCCGAGGAGGCGAACTTGGGGATGGAAAATCTCGCGACTCGGGGGACGGATCAGTTCACCCCTGACGAAGTGGCCTTGCGCCCGAGGAAGGTCCACTTCCAATGGGACACGGCCCCGCTGCATTGGATTCCAGGTGATCCCTACGGCTCGCATGTTGTGACCGCGTTGAACCTCTTCCTGCCTACCGCGGAGCGGTGGTTCAGCAAATTGCTCTCCGACGCTTTGGAGCACGTGCGAGACGACCACCTTCGGGAGCAGATCATCGGCTTCATCGGCCAAGAGTCGGTGCACGCCAAGACCCATGACCGGGTCTTGGTCGAATATCTGCAGGGACACGGCATCGACCCTGCACCCTTTCTGGACCAGCTGGAGTGGGTGGCCGGCCAGTACGACGAGCGGGTCTCCAAGGCCACGCCGCAAAACCGGCGCAAAGCGCTGGCCTCGGGCACGCACGCGCTCTGCGCCGCCGAGCATTTCACCGGTGTGCTCGGCCACTGGGCGCTCAACAATTCCTGGGACGACATGGGCGTCGATCCGACGTTGTGTGACCTGTACCGCTGGCACGCGGCGGAGGAGGTGGAGCACCGCCATGTCTCCTACAACGTCGCCAAATATTTCGGGATGGATTATGTCGCCCAGGCCGCGGCAGGCGCGTTGGTCAGTTTTGCCTTCTTCGCGATGGTCGTCCGCGGCACGAAGTTCCTCGTCCACGCAGACCCGGCGTTGCCGAACCTTGGTTACCTCCGGCTCGCATGGAAGCTGCGCGAGTCGGGCAAGCGCGGCACCCTCCCTACAGCCGGCTATGTCGTCCGCGCCGCGCTGCGGCTGTTCAGGCGCGACTACAACCCGATGAACGAGGGGAACACGGCGCAGGCGGTCGCATATCTGGCCACCTCCCCGGCGGCGCGTGCCGTCCAGGGATGAGGTCGTGAGCGATCCGGGCCAGCCGCGCCTGTTGACGCGGCTATTCAAGCCGTACTCCGGCGAACCTCCCCCAGGGCTCTACCGGTCGTCTCCGGACTTCCTCATCCGTTTGGCGGGGATGGCCGTGCCCTATTTCATGTCGGCGGTGATGCGCCTCGGGGGCGATCAGGAGCTGCCCGAGCTCCCACTGGCGGTCAACCGCAAGGCAATGGTGGTCGTGGACCGGCGACGCGTCGCGCAGGACGAGGACGTCGTCCAGCTCACCCTCGTCGCCCCGGACGGCACGAAGCTGCCGGAGTGGCACGCGGGGGCGCACATCGACCTTCACCTCCCCTCCGGGTGCAAGAGGCAGTACTCGCTGTGCGGGGATCCGCGCCAGGAGCGGGAGTATCGGATTGCGGTGCGGCGGATCCCCGGCGGCGGTGGCGGGTCCGTTGAGGTGCATGGTTTGGTCGTGGGTCAGATCGTCGAGATCAGCGAGCCGCGGAACGCCTTCATGATGCCGTTGCCCGGTTCCGGATCGCGGGCGGAGAAGCTCCGTTTCATCGCGGGCGGCATCGGCATCACCCCCATCCTGCCGATGGCCCGGCTCGCCGAGCGGCTCGGCGTGCCGTGGTCCTTGTGCTATACCGGCCGTCACTGGGACAGCCTGCCGTTCTTGGACGAACTGCTCGCGTTTGGAGACAAGGTGCGGGTACGCACCGATGACGAGCACGGCCTGCCGACCGCGGCCGAGCTCCTGGACGGGGTGGACGCGCGGACGGCGGTCTATGTGTGTGGTCCGCCGCCGATGATGGAGGCCGTCCGTCGGAACATCCCGCTCGATTGGGGCACGGAGTTGCATATCGAGCGCTTCTCCCCGCTGCCGGTGGTCGACGGGACGCCGTTCGAGTTGGAGCTGGCGCGCAGTGGTGAGGTTGTGGGGGTGGGTAGCGACCAGAGCGCCTTGGCCGCGTTACGGGCGGCCCGGCCCGACGTGAGCTCCTCGTGCCAGCAAGGTTTTTGCGGCACCTGCGTCCAGCGGGTGCTCACCGGCGAGGTGGAGCATCGCGACAACACCCTCACCGACCGGCAACGCGAGCTCGGTCAGATGCTGGTCTGCGTCTCCAGGGCCAAATCCAAAGGCGGGCGGCTAGTCTTGGACCTCTAGTCAGTCCAACCGATTACTTACTCCACCGGATTGTTGACCCGCACGGTCGTGCTCGGGTTCGGTCGCGAGCCCCTGAATGCACTTCGTGATGTTGAAGGGGTTCAGGCGTGCTGGCTAGACCCGGCGACACCGCGCGAGCTGCCAATCGACGGCCTGTCCGGTGCGCTGGAATTCTGAAAGCGCGTTGCCGTCCCCGTTGCCATCCATACCCCCGGCAGGTATGAAAGAAGCGGCTTCGGGCGACGTGGAGAAGAAGCGGCTCGCGCGAGCTCACCGCTACTTCGCCAGGGTGAACTGGCCGACGTTGGTGATGCCCCGGCGGAAAAAGTCCGCACACCCGGTCAAATACCGCATGTAGCGCTCGTACACCTCGTCGGACGTGATGGCGATGGCCTGTTCGCGAGCGCTCGCCAGGTTTGCTGCCCACACGTCTAGGGTCCGCGCATAATGCGGTTGCAGCAATTGGATCTTCTCGACCGAGAATCCCGCCTCAAGCGAAAACTCGACAATATCTTCCTTGGCTGGCAACTCGCCGCCCGGAAAAATTTCCGTCCTGATGAAATGCATGAACTTCAGATCACTGATTGTCAGCGGGATTCCGTTATCATGGAAGAACTTTTGTGTATGTGCCAGTATCGTGTGCAGCAGCATTCGACCGTCGTCTAGGAGAGTATCATAGGCCCAGTCGAAGAAGGCGGAATACCGCACTCGCTTGAACGCTTCGAATGCGCCGATGGTGACGATCCGATCGACCTTGTCTTCGAACTCTTCCCAGCCCTGTAGTCGTACCTCGACATTTCGTTGCGTGGGAACCTTCGCCAGTTTTGCCTTGCTGTACTCGTAATGATTGCGGCTCAGAGTAATGCCGATGACGTTGACGTCGTACTTTTCGATGGCCCGGGCCATCGAAAAGCCCCACCCACAGCCGATGTCGAGCAGCGTCATCCCGGGCTGGAGTTCCAGTTTGCTCAGCGCCAGATCGAACTTGGCTATTTGTGCCTCTTCGAGAGTCATATCCTCGCGTTCAAAGTACGCGCAGGTGTAACCCATCGTAGAGTCTAGAAACAAGGAAAAGAATGTGTCCGAGACATCATAGATCGCTCGTGACTCTTCGTAAAAGGGTTCTAATTCAGACATACCTGACACTTCCAGTCTTCAGTCATGACCACGCCCCGCACATACTCCCCGACGAACGCCCGTCGCGTTCAACATACATGGCGACCCCTCCCACAAGAAGCAGGTATGCCGGGGTCGAAAACCGGCGGGACCAGGTCGTCGAGCCAGGAGCCTGTGAGGGGTCATCGCGTCGATTCCTTTGCTTGAGTTGACCTCGGACGCCTTTCCAAGAATCACGCGATGACCTTCGTCTATCCGGCTACGACACGCCGGTACCAAAGATCAGGCCCCCCTCTCTGCCAACCTGGGTTGAGGCACCTGCCCCCTGAGAATTACTGATCTGAGGGCGGGGATGGAGAGCTTCCCCGAGATGACGAACAGGGTGACCACATTGGTCCGAGCGACCGGGATCGAAGATCCTGGTCGGATGAGTGGTGGTGGTGGAACGCAACGGCCCGACCCGGAGGTACCCGAGCGTGCCCGGCGCCGGACGTTCACCGCGAAGTACAAGTTGGAGATCCTGGCCGCCTACGACGCCGCCCCCGATGGTGAGAAGGGTGCGTTGTTGCGTCGGGAGGGCCTGTATTCCAGCCATATCGTGGCGTGGCGCAAGGCGCGCGATGCGGGTGCGTTGGCTGGGCTGGCGGTTTCGCGCGGACGTCGCCGGCGCGACCCGCAAGCCGAGCAGATCGCCCGCCTTGAGCAGGAGAAACGGCAATTGGAGCAGGAGCTGGCCAAGACCCGCTTCGTGGTGGATGTGCAGGCAAAACTGCACGCGCTCTTGGAGACACTCTCCGAGAGCGCGCAACCCGAGAACGGGTCGATGAAGTGAGCGACGCGGCGATCGCCGAGTTGGCCCCGAAGATCGGCGTGCGCAATGCCTGCGATGTTGTCGGTGTCGCGCAGGCCAGCTACTACCGACGCCACCGCCTCAGCCCGTCACCGCAGCGGCCGGCGCCGCTGCCGCACAAGGACCGGCCGCAGCCCCGCGCGTTGTCGGAGTCCGAGCGGTCCGCGATCCTCTCTGAGTTGCACAGCGAGCGGTTCGTCGACATGTCGCCGACCGAGGTGTGGGCCACGCTGCTCGACGACGGCCGCTACCTCGGTTCGATCTCCACGTTCTACCGGCTGCTACGTCAGGGCGGCGAGAGTCGGGAACGGCGCCGGCAGGCCACCCACCCGGCCGCCGTGAAACCGGAACTGGTTGCCTACCAGCCGAATCGGTGTGGTCGTGGGATATCACCAAGCTGCGCGGCCCGGCCAAGTGGAGCTGCTACTACCTGTATGTGATCTTGGACATCTACTCCCGCTACGTCGTTGGGTGGATGGTCGCCAGCCGCGAATCCGCCGCCCTGGCCGAGGTGCTGATCCGCCAGACCTGCGCCAAGCAGGGCATCGGGGGCGATCAGTTGACCATCCACGCCGACCGCGGCTCCTCGATGACCTCCAAGCCGGTGGCGTTCCTGCTCGCCGACCTGGGCGTCACCCAGTCGCACAGCCGCCCGCACGTCTCCGACGACAACCCGTTCAGCGAGTCCCAGTTCAAGACACTGAAGTATCGGCCCGACTTCCCCGACCGGTTCGACTCGATCGAGGCCGCACGTCTGCACTGCCAGACCTTCTTCGGCTGGTACAACGACGAACATCACCACACCGGGCTGGCGCCTTCATACCCCCGCCGACGTCCACTACGGCACCGCCGCCATCACCCGCGAGAAGCGGGCCGGCGTGCTCGACGCCGCCTACGCCGCCCACCCAGAACGGTTCGTGCGAAAGCCGCCCGAGCCACCGAAGCTGCCCAGCGGTTCGTGGATCAACAAGCCAGACGACACCGAGGAGGCTACTCAGTAAATACCGCTCAACGGTGCCTCATTCAGGTTGACAGATTCCGCATCGGCGCCACCGACAACAAGCTCATACACGCCCACACTAAAGCCGACCACCACAATCCCAGCATCCCCGACACCGCCCGATCAAGCGCCACCTCATTCCGCAGTGTCTGACTTCCCGATCGGCTGAGTAAAGGGCGTCTTCGAGTCACTACGTGATGGCTTCGCCACCCTCGACACACCCGATCGTCAGTACAGGATCGCCGGTATGAGGAAGCAGTGCGAGTGCGGCTGTTTCACAGCAGTGAGCTGACGACAGTTCTGACTACAACGATGACGACAGTCGCGCTTCCGGACGCCTCCACCTACATGACAATAGAACTCGTATCGTGCCTGGTCGCACCATCGGCCTGTGTCTACGGATCAGAAGGTTGGGGGTTCGAATCCCTTCGGGCGCACCCTTTTCCAGGCACGTCCGTCGTCATGGAGCGGCATTTCTGGGTCAGCCCCGAATCCACATCTGATGAGCGTCACTCAAATGACGATCAATGCTGGGCGGTTCGCCACGCAACAGCGGCTGGCCATCCTGACTTGTTTGATCGCGATCGTCTGCGCCACCAGCCTGCCAATGGTTCGGGGGTCTCCGGGATGAAACCCGTGGCCGGGTACAGTCCCCAGAAATGTTGGTTGCCGACCTGCACCACTTCCTGGACCTGCCCCCTGAGACGCCGGGCCCAGCCCGGCGCCTCGCCGAGCACCTGATCAACATTGTTCGGGCGGCAACAGCTGGTGCCGCCGCAATCAGCTGGGAAAGCGCGCTGCCGTGCCGACGCCGTCCCAGCAATCGGCGCTGCCGGGGGCGGATGATCGTGCTGCAGACAGAGCCGGCTGCACCGATCCGGTGGGAGTGCAGCGTCTGCGACGACGACGGGATCATCAGCAATTGGGAGGACTCGCCTTTCAATCTGCGCCGCCGGCGGCTGGCTCTCGCGGGCTCTGTCAACGAGGTCGTCATCGCTGATGAGGTGGCAGCGGCGCTGCGCGAGTTGCGATCGCTCAAAACCGACTGCGAGCGATTGGTGTTCGGGATCCGCGCCCACAACGATGGCGTTCTCCTCGCTGCCACGACCGATGACCTCGACGATCTGATCGGGTTCGTGGCGGCCGAGGTCAACCATGAGCCCAACCGGCGCGCCCAACGGCGACTCGATCCCCATTCGAGGCGCTCAACACCGCGGCCCAGATTCTCGACGGCCGATGAGGGCCACTAATGGTCTACCGCATCAGGTGTCGAGCTGCCTGTCGGTGAATATCCCCACCGCCAGGATCGTGTCCGCGGGTCGACCTCGCGATAGTTCAAACTGATCTGGTCGCCGTAGGCCGAAGTCCCTTAAGTGGACCAATCCGCGAAGTTGGCCTGTAGATCCTGCAGCTGGGTGCAAATGGTGCCGGTCGGATCCCCGAATACCTCTCGGACCGCGCCGCTGCCCAGTGCGTCTCCGTTTCGGTTGCTTTACCAGGACGAACGCGATGTCGTTTAGTCCTTCGGCGGCTATGTGCCGCTGCGGTCTCGGCGAGCGAGAAGCCGACCAGCTCCGGTGACATTGATATCAGCCAGACACGACGGCCGTGGTCCGCCGCCCGAAGCTGGTGAATCGAGCGTCCTTTGCAGCACAGAGCCTCTACCTCGCAGATTCGCAGCACCAAGCTGATCACACCCGGCGAATTCGCTCGTCGCGCCGTCCGGCTCGGTTTCGAAATCGGCGCGAACTCGACCACGGTCCGCACGCCGGATGGGTCGGTGAAGTTCAATCGCCAGGCGCGCTGGGCGTCCGGCTCAACTTCGGCGTTGCGCGATGCTTTCCAAACGGGCGGCTTGTACTGCGCCGCCGGCGTTTCGAGGGCGACGTGCACGGCAACGTCGGTCACTCCAGCGTGTCGCCACGGCAACCGTGCGCATAGCAGCGCGGGCACCAGGCCGCCAAACAGGACCAGTACGGGACGGCCTCCGTAGGGAGGATCACGCGCACGCAATGTTGCCGCTACCCGCTCCGCACATCTAGCGCGCGATTCCTGTTTACCCGCTGGTCTTGCTGTGTGAAAATATGGAAAACGTGCTACCGATGGCGATCGGCCCCTTGGCCGGTAGGGGGCAGATGGTGGGTCTGTTGCGTCGACGGTCTGCTGCAGGTGCTTGCATGCTTGCAGCGAGCCTGCTGATGACTGCTGGGGGCGCGGTCGCCGTTGCTGATCCCGATTCCAGCGGTTCCGCCGCGCACGGGTCCGACACCAACCAGCAGCATTCCGCCGGCCCGGAAAAGCCGAGGAAAGCCGGCACGGACGCCAAGGACGAGAAGAGGGACTCGGGCGGTACCGACGCCAAGGACGAGAAGAGGGACTCGGGCGGTACCGACGCCAAGGACGAGAAGAAGGACTCGGGCGGTACCGACGCCAAGGACGAGGAGAAGGACCCGGGCGGTACCGACGCCAAGGACGAGGAGAAAGACCCGGGCGGTACCGACGCCAAGGACGAGGAGAAAGACCCGGGCGGCACCGACGCCAAGGACGAGGAGAAAGACCCGGGCGGTACCGATGCGGCTCCTGATGTGGTGACGCCTGTCTCCGATGGTGCGGTAACGGCGGCTGCCGATGTGGTGGCGCCTGTCTCCGATGTGGCGGTGGCGTCGGTTCCGGATGTGGTGCCGCCTGTCTCCGATGTGGCGGCGGTGCCGGCTCCCGATGTAGCGGTGCCGGCTCCCGATGTGGCGGTGGTGCCGGTTCCCGAAGGCGCGGTGGAGCCGGTCTCCGATGTGGCGGTGGTGCCGGTTCCTGATGCGGGGGCACCGGTCCCCGATGGTGCGGTGGCGCCGGCTCCCGATGCGGTCGCGCCGGATCCCGTTGCGATCGCGCCGATTCAGGAAATGCTCACCCCGGTTGCCGATGCCGTGGCGCCGGCTCCTGACGCGGTGGCGTCGGTCCCCGATGGTGCGGTGGCGTCGGTCCCCGATACGGTTGCGCCGGTTTCTGACGTCATCGCGTCGATTCAGGACATGCTCACCGCCGCTCCGGCTCCCGATGCGGTCGCTCCGGCTCCCGATGCGGTCGCGTCGATTCAGGACATGCTCACCCCGGTAGCCGATGCGGTGGCGCCGGCTCCTGACGCGGTGGCGCCGGTCCCCGATACGGTTGCGCCGGTTTCTGACGTCATCGCGTCGATCCAGGACGTGCTCACCGCCGCTCCAGCTCCCGATGCGGTCGCTCCGGCTCCCGATGCCGCCGCTCCGGCTCCCGATGCGGTCGCTCCGGCTCCCGATGCGGTCGCGTCGATTCAGGACATGCTCACCCCGGTAGCCGATGCGGTGGCGCCGGCTCCTGACGCGGTGGCGCCGGTCCTCGATACGGTTGCGCCGGTTTCTGACGTCATCGCGTCGATCCAGGACGTGGTAACCGCCGCTCCAGCTCCCGATGCGGTCGCTCCGGCTCCCGATGCCGCCGCTCCGGCTCCCGATGCGGTCGCTCCGGCTCCCGATGCGGTCGCGTCGATTCAGGACATGCGCACCCCGGTAGCCGATGCGGTGGCGCCGGCTCCTGATGATGCGGTGGTGCCTGCCGCCAACGATGCGGTGGCGCCGGCCGCCAACGATGCGGTGGTGCCGGCCGCCAACGATGCGGTGGTGCCGGCCGCCAACGGAGCGTGGTGCCGGCCACCATCAATAGTGCGGTAGTGCCGGCCGCGAGCAGTGCCGTTGTGCCGGTCATTATCACTAGTGCGGTGGCGCCGGTCATTATCACTAGTGCGGTGGCGCCGGCCATCATCACTAGTGCGGTGGCGCCGGCCATCATCACTAGTGCGGTGGCGCCAGTCGCCGATGCGATCGCATCGGTTCCCAATACTGGTCGCGCCGGCCTCCAATCTGGTCGTGCCGGTTTCTGACGTCGGCGCGTTGATTCAGGGCACGCTGACCTCGGGTGCCGGTATGGTCGTCCCGCTCACACAACAGCAGTTCGACCTCGTATCCTTCTTGGTCGGTTCTGACGTCGGCGCGTTGATTCAGGGCATGCTGACCTCTGGTGCCGGTGTGGTCGTCCCGCTCACGGTGCTGCAGTCCGACATCTACTCCATCTTGGTGGGCATCGCCGGGATGGACCCGGTAGTGGCCGCCGTCACCCTGACCTGGATTCAGTCCCATCTGGGCGGCGTCGCCGGTGATGGAGTGTCGCCGACCGCGGACACATCGAGGGCGTCGCTATGGCGGCTGGTTCTGCCGTTTGGCCTTATCCCGGGCAGGCCGTTGGCCGGCGACGCAACCGGGGTTGCACCGATTCGGGGGGATTGCGGCGTCCATTTTGCCGCGATGACTGAGGTAGGTCGAGCGGCATCGCTGCCCGGAATGGCACCGGCATCGCCTCATGGTGCCAGTCCGATGGGTGTGCCGTCGTTCCTCCGGCCTGCCTACAGCGAACTCCTGCGATCCGGGTTAGCGGCGCGCGGGCCGCTGTCGCTGCGCCCGGGGTCGGCGGGCTTGCGTTCATAGCCGCAGCCGCGGTGCTATCCCTTTCCCTGGCGGCGCTGGCCGCTGCCGCTCTGCCAGGCGTCGGGGGGCTTGTGCTCCTTACCGCAGCAGGGGTGCGCGTGGGTCAGCGCCAGGCCAAAGCCGGCTTCGCACTGCGGGCAATGAGCATCGCGGGCTTCGCTCGTCCGGGGGCCGTTCCGTTAGGTGTGGTTCGCTCGGGGTCATTAGTTGTCATTCGTCCGAGGGCATTGCCCGTCGTCCGTCCAGGCGCGTTAGGTGCCGGCGGTCTTATGGATGAAGTCGCGTAGCAGCCAGCTCTCCCGAGATTCAGTTATCGACTCGATGACGGACATCCAAGTGGTGGCTCACCGATGCTGACCTAAGCGACGTTATCCCGGTGAGCTGGTCCGCGGGGGCGGTGTAGATCCCGATAGTTTCGGGTGAGTCGTCGGTGGTGTGAACCTGGTCGTCGAACCCGCCGCCGACGGTGATGTCAAAGTGGTTCTTGGGCGCCTTTCCTGCCGGTCCACGTCGGCCGGAGCGATGGCCGCCCCATCAGGGCTCCTTGCGCCCATCGCCGCGCTTCGCCCCTCTTGATTGCGCGGACCGATGTCAGATCGCAGTGTGCGAGAAGCCCTTTGGCGGATTCTCGGTAGCCCTGGCGAGTCAGGCCTTCAGCATGCTGGTGTGAACCGTCGGCAGGCAGCTCGTCACAGCACACCTACTATGTGTGATGGGCCACTTGTGGCGTTCCTTGAACTTCAGCGAGAGATCCGGACTTCTTGTGCCGGAACGACTTTCATGCGATTGAGGTGGTGGCTGCGGCGGACATCACCGATCGGGTGTCGAATGGTGTTCGGATGTCCCACTTCTGGGCAAGCATTGTGCACGACAAGTCACGATATCGGCTTCGGAGGCCAATTCCGGCGCGAGCTGTCATCGCAGACCGCGGTCCACTCCGCGGTCCACGCGTCAGCTAGGTGGCGCGGTTCTCCAAATAGCCTTCCTGGTCCTGACCAAGTGAAAGGCGGGCGTGCCACGAAGTTGTTGAGAATCCATCGAGACACGCGTCGGATGCTGATCTCGCCAACGACAACCGGCGACAGCGAAGCACAGGGGCATTGTCACCCCTTACTCGGCGTGGCCACCCGCATCGGGCGCCTGACCGACGACGACATCGTCCTCGACGACTCCAGAGTGAGCCGCCACCACGCCGTCATCATCGATACGGGCACCAGCATCGTCGTCACCGACCTACGTTCGGCCAACGGAACTGAGTTCCAGGACAAGCGAATCCGCGGCGCCGCCACCCTGGCCGACGGCGACAACATCAGCATCGGCCATCACAAATTCACCTTCGAAATCCAGCCTCAGGGCGAGTCATCGCCACCATCCTGAGGAACTTAACTGACAGCTGACGGTCCGTTACGCAGGCCCTCGGGCCGACGAAGTGGCCGAGTTGGTCACAGCGATCGTGGGCGCGCAATAACCTTGGTCGTATGGCCGACAGCGACACTCCCTGGGAGCCACCGCTTGCGGGCAGCGAGGTCGAACAGCTCGTGGGCGCGCTCGAGCGGCTGCGGACGACGTTCCTGTGGAAAGCCGACGGGCTGGACGCCCCGGGTCTGAACACCCGAATCGGGGCGTCGGCGCTGACCCTCGGCGGGCTGCTCAAGCACCTGGCGATCAACGAGGACTTCCTCTTCACCCGCAAGCTCACCGGCGACCCGGTGGGACAGCCGTGGGAGTCGTTGTGGGACGGCACCGAGGACTGGGAGTTCACCTCCGCAGCCGCCGACAGCCCCGAGCAGCTCTACGCCTTCTGGTACGACGCGGTGGACCGTGCGCGGGCCCGGCTCGCCGCGGCGCTGGCGCGCGGCGGACTCGATCAGTTCGTGGCCGTCAGCGACGAGCATGGGCAACACGCCAGCCTGCGCCGGCTGCTGTGCGATCTCATCGAGGAGTACGGCCGCCACACCGGACATGCAGACCTGCTGCGCGAAGCCGTGGACGGCCGGGTCGGTGAGGACCCGCCGCCGGGCTGGCAGCCGCAGTCGTGTCGTTAGGTTGGACCGGTGCGCCTCCTGCTGATCGCCGACACGCACGTCCCGAAACGGGCGCGCGACCTGCCTGCTGCCGTCTGGACCGCGGTGGCCGACGCCGACGTGGTGATCCATGCCGGAGACTGGGTCGAGCCGGCACTGCTCGACGCGCTGGAGACGCGAGCCCGGCGGCTTGTGGCGTGCTGGGGCAACAACGACGGCGACGAGCTGCGGCGCCGGCTGCCCGAGCGCGCCGACGTGGTCCTGGAGGGTGTGCGGTTCACCGTGGTGCACGAGACGGGTGCGGCAGCGGGCCGCGACGAGCGGATGGCCGAGGCGTATCCGGACACCGATGTGCTGGTGTTCGGGCACAGCCACATCCCGTGGGACGGTTCTGCGAAAACTGGTCTACGACTGCTCAATCCGGGTTCGCCGACGGACCGTCGCCGCCAGCCGCATGGCACGTACATGACCGCGACGGTGGCGGCCGGCGCGTTAACGGCCGTTCAGCTGCACCGGGTGGATCGCGATGCGTGACCGGCCCGCCACCGAGGCCGACGTCCATGACATCGCGGCGTCGATGCCGCACGTGACACGGGTCGAGGGGCCCACGGCCGGCAACCCGATCTACCAGGTGGGTGGCAAGTCCTTCGTGTTCTTCCGCACGCCTCGGCCCGACGCATTCGACCCGGACACCGGCGAGCGCTATCCCGACGTGATCGTGATTTGGGTCGAGTCCGAAGCGGACAAGTTGGCGCTGGTCCAGGACCCGGATTCGCCGTTCTTCACCACCGAGCACTTCAGCGGGCATTTGTCGGTACTGGTGCGCGCCAGCCGGTTGGCCGAGGTCGGTGTTGCCGAACTGCGCGAGCTGATCCAGGACGCGTGGCTGTCGCGGGCCTCGAAGCGGCGCGCCGCGAATTGGCTCGCCGAGCGTGTCGACTAGCCCGCGTCGGCGGCGCAGATGAGATCGATGTGCTTCTCGGCCCAGTTGCCAAGCGGCCCAAGCGCTTCCAGGAGCTCGCGGCCCGCCGGTGTCATCGAGTACTCAACCCGCGGAGGCACCTCGTGATAGCTCTTGCGATGCACCACGCCGTGGCGTTGTAGCTCTTTCAGGTGTTGGGTGAGCATCTTCTGCGAGACGCCGGTCAGGCTTCTGTGCAACGCGTTGAATCGTTTGGGTCCCTCCTGGAGCTCCCAGAGGATCAGCGGCTTCCACTTCCCGTCGACGACGGCCATCGCCGCATCGAGCCCGCAGGTGTACCGGCCCAGGGTCGACATCAGATCACTCCCCGCTGGTCATAGCCAATAGTTCCCAAAAGGTGAGTATCGCACCAAATAGTGGGTACTTGCCGGAATCTCCGCGTGACACCGACGATGGTGCCATGACAGCAGTGACGTTCCTGGGTGCGGGCGAGATGGGTGCGGCCCTCGCCGGTGCGGCCCTGGCCGCGGGATACCGCACCACCATATGGAATCGCAGCCCTGGCAGAACCGACGCGTTGGTGGCTGGTGGCGCAACAGCGGCGGGCACCGCCGCCGACGCGGTCGCCTCGGCGGATGTTGTCGTGGTGTGTCTTCTCGATCATGCGTCGGTGCATGAGGTCCTCGACCCGGTCGCGTCAACCCTGACGGGACGCCACGTCGTCAACCTGACCACCACTACGCCCGACGGCGCGCGGGAACTGGCGTGGTGGGCGTCCGGTGCAGGCGTCGGCTACCTCGACGGCGGTGTGATGGCGACGCCGCAGATGATCGGCTCTGCCGCGTCGACGGTGTTCTACAGCGGTTCCGGGGAGGTGTTCGACCGTCACCGCGATCTGCTCGAACGATGGGGATCGGCAGAGTATTTCGGTGCTGATGCCGGGATGGCCTCACTCCAGGACCTAGCCCTGCTGGCCGCGATGTACACGATGTTCGCCGGGTTCTTCCACGGCGCCGCGATGGTGGGTGCGGCCGGTGTGAGCGCAACCGAGTTCGCGGCGCGGGCAGTGCCGTGGCTGCAGGCACTGGCCCCGTCGGTCGCCGAATACGCCGACATCATCGACCGCAAGGACTACTCGGCGGCCGGACAGCAGAGCCTGGTGTTCAGTGACCTCACCGACATCGTGGACGCAACCCGCGACCAGGGGATCAGCACCGAACTCGTCGGTGCCGTGCAGAAGCTGATCCGCCGTCAGATCGACGCCGGTCACGGCAGCGACGGATTCGCCCGCGTCATCGAGAGCATCCGTCATCCGGAGGCCGCGGCATGACCGCGGTGACGGTGCTGGGGCTTGGCCCGATGGGACAGGCGCTCGCCGGAGCGCTGCTGGACGCCGGTCACCGAACGACAGTATGGAATCGCACCGAATCGAAGGCCGCGCAACTACTTTCCCGTGGCGCGCGGTGGGCGCAAGACCCTGCTCAGGCCGTTGCCGCTAGCGACGTCACGCTGATCAATGTCGTCGACCACGACGCCGTCGATGCCGCGGTGACCGCAGCAGGTGCAGGTGCCGCAGATCGGGTGGTGGTCGGCCTCAGCTCGGACACGCCTGATCGCGCGCTGCGAACCGCGGCGTTGGTGTCGCAGGCAGGCGGGCAGTACCTCGACGGCGCCATCATGACGCCGACCGACGTCATCGGAACCCCGGATGCCAGCGTGCTCTACGCCGGGCCGAGGGAGGTGTTCGATGCCCACCGGGGTGTCTTCGAGGCGCTGGGTCGGGCTACCTGGGTCGCCGAGGACCATGGCCGGGCCGCAGCGTTCGACATGGCCCTGCTCGACGTGTTCTGGACCGCGGTCGGCGGTTTCCTTCATGCGGTGAGAGTGGCCGGGGGACAGGGCATCGGGCCCACCGAGCTGCTACCTCACGTTCTGGGCATCGTCGACATTATGCCGCCGGTCTTCACCGAGCTGGCCGAGCGCGTGGAAGCCGACAGGCACGGCGACAGCAGTGCGCCGGTGTCTTCGGCCGCGGCGTCGTTGCGACATCTGATCACCGCGTCGCAGTCCGCCGGAGTCGACACGGGGGTGCTGCAGACGCTGAAGCGCTACGCCGATCACGTCGTCGCCGACGGTCACGGTACTGACGAAGTCAGCCGGCTGGCGGAGGCGATGGGCGGCTGACGTTCGCGTGGGAGGCGCCGCAGGTGAACAACGCCATCCGGGCCGGGGCCTCACCAGGATTGCGCCAGCGGTGCCGGGTGCCGTTCTGGACCACGGTGTCTCCGGGCTGCAGCGTCACCTCGGCACCGTCGTCGAGTTCGAGGATCACCGTGCCCTCGAGTACCACCTCGAAGTCGATGGTGTCGGTGGTGTGCATGCCGGCGTCGCTGGGGTCCATGTAACCGAGCAGTCCGGGTAGCTTCTGCTCCGCATCTGCCAGCGCCTCCTCCACGCTGAGACCACCGGGGTCGGCCTCGGCGGTCCCGGGCGGCAGCGTGAACATCGAGAACCGGAATCCGCCGACCGGCGGAAAGTAGGTGTGCCAGTTCGGCATCGATCCGTCGTCGGGGAACTGTGGTGTCTGGTCGCCACCCCACAGCAGGGTGAACTCGGAGCCCGGCAGCAGCACCGGACTCCGCGGACCGACCGCCTCGTCGCTCACGAAGACGGACTTGCCGGACTCATCGTGTCCGGTGACGACTCGGCGAACATCCATTACGTCAGTCAAGCACCGGCGCGGTGTCCCGCGTGGCAATCTCTGCAGACATGGACAACAAGCCGCCGGCCGCGACCATCGAAGCCGCTCACCGCGAACATTTGGGCGCCCTACCGTTCGACGACACCAGGGATTTCCAGGACGCCGACCGGGGGTTCATCGCCGCGCAGCAGCCGTGCGTGATCACCGCCGCCGACGGGCGGGTCGTATGGGACAACGACGTCTACGCCTTCCTGACCGGCGACGCCCCTACCACCGTGCATCCCAGCCTGTGGCGGCAGTCGGCGCTCGTCGCCAAGCAGGGTCTTTACGAAGTGGTCGAGGGCATCTATCAGGTCCGTGGCTTCGACCTGTCCAACATCACCTTCGTCGAGGGCGACACCGGCATCATCGTGATCGATCCGTTGGTGTCCACCGAGGTCGCCGCCGCGGCGCTGGCCCTCTACCGGCGGCACCGGGGGATGAGGACAGTCAGCGCCGTGATTTATACCCACAGCCACGTCGACCACTTCGGCGGCGTCCTCGGCGTGACGACGCAGGCCGACGTCGATGCGGGCAGGGTTGCGGTGCTCGCACCGGAAGGCTTCGTCGAACACGCGGTGCAGGAGAACGTCTACGCCGGAACGGCCATGGCGCGCCGCGCCGGCTACATGTACGGCACCGTCCTGAACCGGGGGCCGCAGGGGCAGGTGGGATGCGGGCTCGGACAGACCCCGTCGACCGGTGAGGTCGCCATCATCGTGCCGACCCTCGACATCCGCGAGACGGGCGAGAAGCACACCATCGACGGCGTGGAGATCGAGTTCCAGATGGCGCCGGGCACCGAGGCGCCTGCCGAGATGCACTTCTACTTCCCGCGCTACCGCGCCCTGTGCATGGCCGAGAACGCCACCCACAACCTGCACAACCTGCTGACCCTGCGCGGCGCTCTGGTGCGTGACCCGCACGGCTGGGCGGGATATCTCACCGAGGCCATCGACACGTTCGCCGACCGCGCCGACGTCGTGTTCGCCTCACATCACTGGCCCACCTGGGGCCCCGACAGGATCGTCGAATTCCTTTCGCTGCAACGGGATCTGTACGCCTACCTGCACGACCAGACGCTGCGGCAGCTCAACCAGGGCTACACCGGCATCGAGATCGCCGAGACCTTCGCCATGCCACCCGCGCTCGAACACGCCTGGCACACCCGCGGCTATTACGGCTCGGTGAGCCACAACGTCAAGGCCGTCTACCAGCGCTACATGGGCTGGTTCGACGGCAACCCCGGGCGCCTGTGGCCGCATCCGCCCGAAGCGATCGGCCCCCGCTATGTGGCGGCGATGGGTGGCCTCGAGCGGGTCGTCGAGATCGCCAAGGCGGCGTTCGACGAGGGTGATTTTCGTTGGGCAGCAACTCTTCTCGACCATGCGATCTTCACCGACGAGAACCACGGCGGCGCCCGGCAGCTTTACGCCGACACCCTCGAGCAGCTCGCGTACGGCGCCGAGACGGCGACCTGGCGCAACTTCTTCCTCGCCGGTGCCACCGAGCTGCGGGACGGCAACTTCGGCACCCCGACGACGACGTCGACGACGATGGCGGCTCAGCTGTCGCCGGAGCAGATGTTCGACGTGCTGGCGATCAGCGTCAACGGGCCACGCGCCTGGGACCTCGACATCGCGGTCGACGTGACGTTCCTGGACGCCGCCATCAACTACCGGATCACGCTGCGCAACGGCGTGCTGGTGTACCGGAAGGTGCCCGCCGACGCGGCGACGGCACAGGCGACTCTGCTGCTGGCGAACAAGCTGCGGCTGCTCACGCTGGCGGCGGGGGACAACACGTCGCCTGGCCTGGAGATGACCGGGGATGCCGCCGTGCTGGCGTCCCTCGTCGGGGTCCTGGACAAGCCGGACCCCGGGTTCAACATCGTCACGCCCTGAGCTACCCCGCGCCGAAACTGAACTTGTGCGCTATTTTTCGTCCGACTCTGGCACACAACTTCAGTTTCGAAACCACGACCTAGGGGATTCCGCCGTCGGCGCGCAGGATCGAGCCGGTGGTGAAGCTGGACGCATCGGACATCAGGAACAGTGCGGCACCGATGATCTCGTCGGGACGACCGGCGCGCTGCAGTGCAGCTGCGCCGAAGGGGTTGGCCTCGCCTTCGAGGTTCCAGGCCGTGCTGATGTCGGTGAGGAACGGCCCGGGCATCAGCGTGTTGACCCGAACCGTCGGCCCGAACGCCAAGGCCAGGCCTTCGGTCATGGCGTTCAGGCCGGCCTTGGACGCGGCGTAGGGAATGAACGACGGATGCGGCCGCAGCGAGCCGTGGGTGCTGACGTTGATGATCGAGCCGCCGCCGGCGGCCACCATGCGCTCCCCGATCAGCGCCGACAGTCGGAAGGGGCCCTTCAGGTTGAGGTTGATCACCGCGTCGAACAGCTTCTCGCTGACGTCGGTGAGCTTGTCGTAGACCGGGGACATGCCCGCGTTGTTGACCAGAACGTCGAGCCGTCCGAACCGGTCATCGACGGCGTCGACCAACCCGTCGAGCTCGTCCCACCGTCCGACGTGCACCTGGTACGGAAACGCGGTTCGTCCGGTCTCCGCGGCGATCTCGTCAGCGGTGGCGACGCAGGCGTCGTACTTGCGGCTGGCGATGATGACGTCCGCGCCGCATCGTGCCGCCGCGAAGGCCATCTCCCGGCCCAGCCCCCGACTGCCGCCGGTGACCAGCACCACCCGGCCGGTCAGGTCGAAAAGTCTTTCAGCATAGGCGGTTTCGCCACTCACCCTAGGGCCTCTCGTGCCGAGTCCCGGACCACCCGGTGCACGAATCCGAGCTTGGCCACCACAGGTGGGGGAATCGTGAAGGGGTACAACGGATTCTTACCCATCGCGGTGTTCACCCGGTTGAAGAACAGCGAAATCCACTTCCAGTCGTAGAGCAGCCTTTCCACGGGAACATCGTCGTAGCAGACCAACGGCTCCACATCGCGCGGGGCCGCGAACCGGACCTTGTCGGCATGCAGCACCATCCCCGCTTCCCGGCTGGTGTCGATGGTGTCGGTGATGTGCAGGTAGTGCGCGAAGCACTCCGCGAAGTCCTCCCACGGATGCATCGTGGCGTACTCGGAGATGAAATCGCGGTGCCAGTCATCGGGCGCACCGAACTGGTAGTGGCGGTCGATGGCCTCGGGGTAGCCGGCGCGTTCGTCGCCGAACAGCTCGCGACACTCGGCGAGGTACCTGTCCGCGCCGGGCCCGCTCTCGATGAGCACGTTCTGGTAGTAGTGGCCCACCTCGTGGCGGAAGTGGCCCAGCATCGTGCGGTACGGCTCACCGAGCCGCACCCGCAGCGACTCCCGGTAGTCGTCGAGGGATTCGACGAGGTCGATCGTGATGACGCCGTTCGCGTGGCCGATCGTCACCCGCTTTCCCTCGCTGTAGCTGGACAGCAGGTCGAACGCCAGGCCGCCATCGGTCCGCCACCAAGGCTCGATCGGCAGTCCGACGTCGGCCAACTGGTACACCAGGCGACGCAGTGCTGCGGCCGTCGGCACCAGCTTCTCTCTGGCCGGCGTGTCGGAGGCGTCGGGTTCGTGACGGATCAGCGAGTCCGACAGACATCTACCGCGCTGGTAGGTATCGCTGTCCTCGGCGGGGACCAGCCAGTTGCAGCCCAGCGTTGCGCTCTGGGTGCAGCGGATCCAGTGCTGACCGTCGACCAGCGCGCCGTCGCCGTCGAGCGTCAGCATCGACTTCGTCGGCAGATGCAGACCCACCGCTGATCCGCAGTTGGCGCAGCGATCCGCCTCGAACGGCGTGAAGGAGTTGCACACGGGACAGGCGAAGGCGCGCACGAGCAATATGGTGTCACGGTGCAATTGCTTCTGGTCCGACATGCGCTGCCGCTGCGCAGTGAACCCGGTGAGGGCTCCGACCCGCGGCTGTCCGCCGAAGGCGTCGCGCAGGCCGCGAGACTGCCTGACGCGCTGGCCCGGTTCCCGATTCAGCGGGTGGTGAGCAGTCCTCAGGTGCGCGCGATCGAGACCGCGCGGCCGGTCGCCGACGCGTTGGGCGTGCCTGTCGAGGTCGACGAGCGCTTCGCCGAGTACGACCGGGACCTGCCCCACTACATCCCGGTCGAGCAGATCGCTGCCGAGAACCCGGCCGAGCTGCAGCGGCTGATCAACGGCCAGCTTCCCAGCGGCGTCGACGAGGCCGCGTTCCTGGCCCGCGTCAGCGCCGCCGTCGACGATCTGGTAGCCGGGGCCGCCCACGACGACACCGTGGCGGTGTTCGGCCACGGTGGCGTGATCAACGTGCTGCTGCACCAGATCCTGGGCACCGAGCGGCTGCTGTCGTTCCACGTCGACTACGCGTCGGTGACCCGGCTGCTGTCGTCGCGCACCGGCCGGCTGGCGGTCGCGGGCGTCAACGCCACCGAACACGTATGGGACTTACTGCCGCAGAAGTCAGCCCGGTGGTAGACAAGTCCCGTGAGTGACCTCGATGGCCTCGATCTGAGCGCACTGGATCGACACCTGCGCGAGACCGGGATTCCCCGCAGCGGGCTGCTGCGCGCGGAGCTCGTCGCCGGCGGGCGGTCCAATCTGACGTTCCTGGTGTCCGACGATGCGTCCCAGTGGGTGCTGCGCCGGCCGCCGCTGCACGGGCTGACGCCGTCCGCGCACGACATGGCGCGGGAATACCGGGTGGTGGCGGCGCTGGCCGGCACTCCCGTGCCCGTCGCCCGCGCGGTAACGATGCGTGACGACGACTCGGTGCTCGGTGCACCGTTCCAGATGGTGGAGTTCGTGCCGGGCCGGGTGGTGCGCTACACCGAGCAGCTCGAGGAACTCGGCGACAAGGCCACCATCGAAGCCTGCGCCGACGCACTGATCAAGGTGCTCGCCGACCTGCACGCGGTGGACCCCGACGCGGTCGGGCTCGGCGACTTCGGTAAGCCCAGCGGCTACCTCGAACGCCAGGTGCGGCGGTGGGGATCGCAGTGGGATCTGGTCAAGCGCCCCGACGACCCGTGCGACGACGACGTCAGGAAGCTGCACGCGACACTGGCGCAGGCGATTCCGCCGCAGAGCCGGAGCGCCATCGTGCACGGCGACTACCGCATCGACAACACGATCCTGGACGCCGACGATCCGACCAAGGTGGTCGCCGTCTTGGACTGGGAGATGTCCACGCTCGGCGACCCGCTCAGCGACGCCGCCCTGATGTGTGTGTACCGCCACCCGATCTTCAACCTCGTCCACGCCGACGCCGCATGGGCCTCCGAGCTGATTCCGCCTGCCGACGTGCTGGCCGAGAAGTACTCGCGGGCCGCCGGTCAGAATTTGGATCACTGGGATTTCTACATGGCGCTGGCCTACTTCAAGCTCGCCATCATCGGAGCGGGCGTTGCCTACCGGGCGCGGGAGGGCGGTGTGACCGACGACACCGATAAGGTCGGTGAGGCCGTGGCGCCGCTGATAACCGCCGGGTTAACGAACTTTCCTGACGTTTCGCAGGTGACAGCCGTGGGTAGAGAAGCGCGTGCCCGAAAGAAGGCCCGGAAAATTGTTCTCCAGAATCGGAAAGAAGCGTGCGGTTATGAAGCGTGATGTCGGTGCAGAGTTGGACGTGGAGATCACCGCGCCCACCACCCTTGAGTTCCAGATCGCGGTGGCCCCGCAGCCGGGCGCCGAGGTCACCGAGTCGCTGGCTTTTGTCTTGAACGGCAAGGAGATTCCTCTCGCCGACATCCAGGAGATCTCCGGCGACCACGGCAACCGCATCCACAAGTTCGACGTCAAGGAGGGCAACCTCAAGGTCAGCTACTCGGCCACCGTCGTCGGGCAGACCGAACCGGCACCGCTGCGTGACATCGACCTGTCGACCTATCTGCGGCCCAGCCGCTACGCCGAGGCCGACAAGTTCTTCGGTTTCGCCGCAACCGAGTTCGGCGAATTCGCCGACTCGTCGACTCTGCTGGAGAAGGTGTCGTCCTGGGTGGGCACCCGGCTGAGCTACGTCCCCGGGTCGAGCGACCCCATCGACGGCGCCGCCGACACCCTGCTCGCGGGGGCCGGGGTGTGCCGTGACTACGCGCATCTGGTGATCGCACTGCTGCGGGCGGTGAACGTGCCCGCCCGCCTCGTCTCGGTGTACGCGCCGGGGTGTCAGCCGATGGACTTCCACGCGGTGGCCGAGGCGTTCGTCGACGGTCAGTGGCGGGTGGTCGACGCGACGTGCCTGGCGCCGCGGCAGTCGTTGGTGCGCATCGCGACCGGACGCGACGCGGCCGACACCGCGTTCCTGGACAACCACAAGGGCAGCATCAACCTGAACAACATGACCGTCACCGCGACGGTCGACGGTGACCTGCCGCGCGATTCGCTCGACCAGTTGGTGTCGATCCGGTGAGCCCGCTACAGGCCGGCTTTGAGGTTCTTCTTGGCGGCGCGGCGTAGCTGGAACATGCGCACCGCTCCGACCGCGACCGTGAGCAGCCCGCCGGCCACCGCGGCGAACAGGATCGCGACCCCCAGCGGCAGGCTCCAGTGCCATCCGATGAACGCGAACTCCGCCGACTCGGTGTTCTGCGCGATGAAGATCAGCAGCACGATCAGGATGAGGAAACCGAAAGTCAACGCCACCCACAAGCGCCGCGGCCCTGGTGAGGTGGACCGCCGACTCGGGAGGCGGCGGGGCCTTCGCCGGCGGCTGCGGAACGGTCGCACCGGGCGGAGGCGGCGGTGGCAGGTCGGGCGACGCGAACGGATCGCTGGTCATGGCTCCATCTTTGCCCCTTCGCCCGTTGAATGAAACCACCACGCCGATGGCGTTAAGGTCACGAAAGACCCGGCAGCCTGAAAGGACGTTCGAGTGAAGAGCTCCCGACGAACCATGCGGTATCCGATGGTTGCGGTCATTGGCGGCCGTTTTCGCGCTGATCACTGACCGCGTGTGGCAGTTCCAACCCTCTCGGCGGAGGTGAGATCTCCGGGGACTTGAAGTCGATCAAGGTGGGTTCGGCGGACTTCACCGAATCGAAGATCATCGCCGAGATCTACGCCCAGGCACTGGAGGCCAACGGCTTCAACATCACCCGCCAGTTCGGCATCGGAAGTCGCGAGACCTATATCCCCGCGGTGCAGGATCACTCCATCGACCTCATCCCGGAGTACACCGGCAACCTGCTGCAGTACTTCGATGAGAAAAGCACCGCGACCACGCCTGACGCGGTGTTGCTCGCGCTCTTCAAGGCTCTTCCCGGCGACCTGTCGATCCTCTACCCGTCGCCCGCTGAGGACAAGGACACCCTCGCGGTCAGCGAGGCCACCGCGCAGCGCTGGAATCTCAAGACGATCGCCGACCTCGCGACGCATTCCGCGGAAGTCAAAATCGGTGCGCCGTCGGAGTTCCAGACCCGGCAGACCGGTCTGGTGGGACTCAAGGAGAAGTACGGCCTGGACATCGCACCGGCCAACTTCGTCGCGATCAGTGACGGGGGCGGTCCGGCGACCGTCCAGGCGCTGACCGGCGGTACGGTGACCGCCGCGAACATCTTCAGCACTTCACCGGCGATCGAGCAGAGCAAGCTGGTGGTTCTGGAGGATCCGCAGAACGTCTTCCTGGCTGCGAACGTGGTGCCGCTGGTCGCCTCGCAGAAGATGTCCGAGCGAGCTCAAGACCGTGCTGGACGCCGTCAGCGCAAAACTCACCACCGAAGCTCTGATCGAACTGAACACCTCAGTGGAGGGCAACCAGGGTGTCGATCCCGACGAGGCGGCGCGAGAAGTGGATCACAGACAACGGCTTCGACAAGCCCGTCCAGAAATAGGTAGCAATGATCACCTTCGAGAACGTCACGAAGAGGTACCCGGATGGCACCGTCGCGGTCGACGACCTGACGCTGGAGGTTCCGGAGGGCACCCTGGCGGTGTTCGTCGGCCCGTCAGGCTGCGGCAAGACCACCTCGATGCGAATGATCAACCGGATGATCGACCCGACATCGGGCACGCTGACCGTCGACGGTGAGGACGTCACCAAGGTCGACGCCGTGAAGCTACGACTGGGAATCGGCTACGTGATCCAGAGCGCCGGACTGATGCCGCATCTGCGGGTCGTCGACAACGTCGCGACGGTGCCCGTGCTTCGCGGCGAATCACGGCGCAGCGCAAGGAAATCCGCGATCGGCGTGCTCGAGCGCGTCGGACTGGATCCTAAACTCGCCGACCGTTACCCCGCTCAGCTCTCCGGCGGACAGCAGCAGCGGGTCGGGGTGGCCCGGGCGCTGGCCGCAGACCCGCCGATCCTGTTGATGGACGAGCCGTTCAGCGCAGTCGATCCGGTGGTCCGCGAGGATCTGCAGACCGAGATCCTGCGGCTGCAAAGCGAATTGCGGAAGACGATCGTGTTCGTCACCCACGACATCGACGAGGCGATCAAGCTGGGCGACAAGGTGGCCGTGTTCGGCCGCGGCGGCGTCCTTCAGCAGTACGATGCACCCGCGCGCTGCTGTCCAACCCGGCCAATGATGAGGTGGCCGGGTTCGTCGGCGCCGACCGTGGTTACCGCGGGCTGCAGTTCTTCCACGCGACCGGGCTGCCGTTGCACGACATCCGCCACGTCCCGGAGCCCGAGATCGATGCGCTCACACTGACTCCCGGCGACTGGGTACTCGTGACGAAGCCCGACGGTACGCCCTACGCCTGGATCAACGCCGACGGTGTCGAACTGCACCGCACCGGCAGCTCGCTCTACGACAGCACGATCGCCGGCGGCTCACTGTTCCGGCCGGACGGCACCTTGCGGTTGGCGCTCGATGCGGCGTTGTCGTCCCCGGCAGGACTCGGGGTGGCCGTCGACGGCGACGATCAGGTGATCGGTGGAGTGAAGGCCGGCGACGTGCTGGCAGCGTTGGACACGCAGCGGGCCCAAGGGATCCCGGTGGGGCAGGTGGGGGCACCTCCCGCTCGCGGGGGACGAAGCGACTCGGGGCAGGGGATCCCGGTGGGGCAGGAGCGAAGCGACTCGGGGCAGGGGATCCCGGTGGGGCAGGAGCGAAGCGACTCGGGGCAGGGGATCCCGGTGGGGCAGGAGCGAAGCGACTCGGGGCAGGGGTAGGCGCATGCGGTATCTGTTCACCCACCTCGACGACCTGTGGGCGCTGACGCTGATCCATCTGCGGCTGTCGCTGATCCCGATCGTCCTGGGTCTGGTGATCGCCGTCCCGCTCGGCGCACTGGTACAGCGGACGACGGTGCTGCGGCGGCTGACGACGGTCACGGCGAGCATCATCTTCACGATCCCGTCGCTGGCGCTGTTCGTGGTGCTGCCGCTGATCATCCCGACCCGCATCCTCGACGAAGCGAACGTCATCGTCGCGCTGACCCTCTACACGGTGGCGTTGCTGGTGCGGGCCGTACCCGAGGCGCTGGACGCGGTGTCGCCTGCGGTGCTCGACTCCGCCACCGCGGTCGGCTACAAACCGCTCACCAGGATGCTGAAAATCGAACTGCCGCTGGCGCTTCCGGTACTCATCGCCAGCCTGCGAGTGGTGGCCGTCACCAACATCTCGATGGTCGCCGTCGGCTCGGTCATCGGCATCGGCGGTCTGGGCACCTGGTTCACCGAGGGCTATCAGGCGAACAAGAGTGACCAGATCATCGCGGGCATCATCGCGATCTTCGTACTGGCCGTCGTGGTCGACACGCTGATCATGTTCGTAGGCAAAGCGCTCACGCCTTGGACAAGAGCTCAGCCGCGGGCAGCCAAACCCGGCCGCGTCGCGAAGGCAGGAGCGCCGTCGTGAACTTTCTCGAGCAGGCGCTGTCGTTCATCTTCACCGCGGCCAACTGGGGTGGCCCCGCCGGCTTGACGGCGCGCATCCTCGAGCACCTCCAGTACACCGTGATCGCCGTGTTCTTCTCGGCGGCGATCGCCGTCCCGCTCGGCATGGTCATCGGGCACACCGGACGCGGCACGTTCATCGTCGTCACCGGGGTCAATGCGCTGCGGGCGCTGCCGACGCTGGGCGTGCTGCTGCTCGGTGTCCTGTTGTGGGGACTGGGTTTGATCCCGCCCACGGTGGCGTTGATGCTGCTGGGCATCCCCCCGCTGCTGGCCGGCACCTACTCCGGCATCGCGAATGTGGATCGGGACGTGGTCGACGCCGCGAGATCGATGGGCATGACCGAGTCCCGGATCCTGCTGCGGGTCGAGACCCCCAATGCGATGCCGCTGATCGTCGGCGGGCTGCGTACCGCGACGTTGCAGATCGTCGCGACCGCCACCGTGGCCGCCTATGCCAGCCTCGGCGGGCTGGGCCGGTACCTGATCGACGGCATCAAGGTGCGGGAGTTCTACCTCGCGTTGGTGGGCGCGCTGATGGTGACCGCGCTGGCGCTGATCCTCGACGCGGCACTCGCCTTCGCGGTGTGGCTGTCGGTACCGGGCGCTGGAAGACTCAGCCGGCTCGCCAGACGCCGGGCGATGCCGCAGCCGTTTCTCGGCGACGAGGTCGCACTGGAATCGAGTACTGCAGCCGGTTCGCAGCGCAGTTCGCCTTCCAGATTCGAAGCCCGCCACGAACGAGGGGGCCCTTCGCCTACGGTGGAAGGGTGAGTGAAGCAGACCGCTCTGATGCGAAGGACAGCGCCTTTCCCGCCATCCTGACGTGGCGAGCACACGACGTGCCGCGAATGGAGTCAGTGCGCGTGCAGCTGTCGGGTGACCGGATCAAGGCCTACGGCAGGATCGTGGCGGCGGCCACCCCGTCGCATCCTGCGTTCAGCGCCTCCTACGACCTCGTCACCGACGAGGTCGGTGCGACCAGACGTTTGTCCCTCACGGTGACGCTGGCCGAGCGTGAGCGTCAGCTCTCGATCGCACGCGACGAGGAGAGCATGTGGCTGGTGCAGGACCATTCCGGTCAGACCAGCCGGTCCGCCTTCGATGGGGCGCTGGACGTCGACGTGATCTTCAGCCCGTTCTTCAACGCGCTCCCGGTTCGTCGCACCGGGGTGTACCGGGGCGACGGTGACTCTGTCACCCTGCCGGTGGTCTACGTGCGGGTGCCCGACCTGTCGGTGGACGTTGCGACGATCAGCTACAGCCCGGGCTCTGACGGCATCAAATTGCACTCGCCGGTGGCCGATACGACGATCACGGTCGACAACGACGGGTTCATCCTCGACTACCCAGGGTTGGCAACGCGGATCTGATCACGCCGCCCGCGCGTCCGGCGGCGGCGAGTTCGTCGCGCCAGCCCTCAGCGCCGATGACGGTGGTGACGATCTGGGGCCTGCTGAAACTGTCGAAGCGGATCCGGGCAGCATGACCGGCCTCGACGATATCGGACACCGGCTGGCCGGCGGCCAGGTGATCGCGGGCGTCGCCGAGCAGACGAAGTGCCTTGTCGAGCACCGGCAGCAGCTGCGCGGAGTTGGCCTCGCACATCGCCCGGACCAGGTCCGGTGCGGTCGCCGCGACGCGGGTGCCGTCGCGGAACGACCCCGCCGCCAGCGCGAACGCCAACGGGACCTCACCGGCGGTGGCGGCCAGCGCCTCGGCCAGCAGGTGCGGAAGATGTGAGATGGTCGCCGCGGCGGCGTCGTGCTCGTCGGAGCGGGCGGGGACGACGATGGCACGGCAGTCCAGGGCCAGGTGCATCACCTGGGTCCACACGCCCGCGTCGACGTGATCGTCGACGCTGATCACCCACGGCGCGCCGACGAACAGGCGGCCGTCACCTGCGGTCCACCCAGAATGTGCGGTGCCCGCCATCGGATGGCCGCCGACGAACCGCTCGAGCAGGCCGGCGTCGGCGACTTCGGTGAGCACGGCACCCTTGACGCTGGTCACGTCGGTCAGTGGGCAGCCCGGCGCGACATCGCGGATGCGGCGCAGCATCAGCGGCACCGCCGGCACGGGCACCGCCAGGACGATCAACGCGCCGGTGTCCGCCGCCCGCGTGAGCGTCTCGTCGAGGCTCGTGGTGACGTCGAATCCGTCGAACCGTGCGGCTTCCACCCCCTCCACCGAGCGGTTGTAACCGAACACCTCGCGCCCGGCCGCTTTCGCCGCACGCATGATCGAGCCGCCGATCAGTCCGAGACCGACCACGCACACCGGTGTCTTCGTCACGGTCCAAGGTTGGCACAGCTGCGCACTCGCTCGCGGCGAGGAGGTGTGGACTCGCTGGTCAAGGCCCTGACGGGGGACTACCGTTAGCTCTTATGGGAGCGCAGAGTGCACAGCCGAAGGAGCGGGCAGTGGATGTGCCGGACGGCTTCGGTGTGGCCGTCGTCCGCGAGGACGGCAAGTGGCGATGCACTGCGCTGCGGCCCGCGGCCCTCACGAGTCTGTCCGCCGCCGAAACCGAGCTTCGTGAATTGCGCAGCGCCGGTGCGGTTTTCGGGCTTCTCGACATCGACGACGAATTCTTCGTGATCCTACGGCCGGCCCCCTCCGGAACACGGTTGTTGCTGTCGGATGCCACTGCGGCACTGGATTACGACATCGCCGCCGAGGTGCTGGAGAAGCTCGACGCCGACATCGAGGACGAGGATCTCGAACGCGCCGATCCGTTCGAGGAGGGCGACCTCGGGGTGCTGTCCGACATCGGGCTGCCCGAGGCGGTGCTCGGCGTGATCCTCGATGAGAGCGACGACCTCTACGCCGATGAACAGGTGGGTCGGATCGCCAGGGAGATGGGGTTCGCCGACGAACTGTCGGCCGTCCTCGATCGCCTGGGTCGTTGACTGACGAAGACCTGATCCGGGCTGCCCTCGACGCCGCTCGTGGAGCGGGACCCCGTGATGTGCCGATCGGCGCGGTGGTCCTCGCGGCCGACGGAACCGAGCTGGCCCGCGCGGCCAACGCCCGCGAGGAGCTCGGCGATCCCACCGCGCACGCGGAGATCCTGGCGTTGCGCGCAGCTGCCCGAGCGCTCGGCGACGGCTGGCGGCTGGAGGGAACCACGCTGGCGGTGACGGTGGAGCCGTGCACGATGTGCGCGGGCGCGCTGGTCATGGCGAGGGTCGCGCGGGTGGTGTTCGGCGCGTGGGAGCCGAAGACGGGTGCGGTCGGCTCGCTGTGGGACGTGGTACGCGACCGGAGGCTCACGCACCGCCCGCAGGTGCGCGGCGGCGTGCTGGCCGACAAGTGCGCCGCTCCGCTGGCGGAGTTCTTCGCCGCGCCAGCGATGACGGGTCGTCCAGTTCCGCTTCAAATTGCGCACAGGGTCGTGATCCCGCGCGATCGACGACCCTCAGCGCAGTTTCGCTGCGGGGCGACGGCGGTTTGGGCGGCGGGCTGCTCATCGGTAAGCTGCCACACGGTGGCGTGTCCGAGCGGCCTAAGGAGCACGCCTCGAAAGCGTGTGACGGGTAACCCCCGTCCGAGGGTTCAAATCCCTCCGCCACCGCCATATGCCCCGATCTGCAACGCAGGTCAGGGGCTATTTCAATGCCAGATTCGGTGCCGCTGGCGCTCGTTTGGGCACACTTTGGGCACACTTCAGAATCGAGGGCCGCCGCTACCGCGTCGAGGTCGGTGTCGAACAGGTCGGCGTAGACGCCGCAGAGTCACGGATGGATCGGAGTGCCCCAGCATCCGCGCCAGCGCCATCACGTTCACCCCGGAGCTAATCGCGATAGACGCGCACGTGTGCCGCAAATCGTGCGGGGTGATCTTCTGGACCTTCGGCCCGCTTCACCGCCCCGGCGAACCATCCGCCCGTCGACTTCGGCCGTGGCAGGTAGTGCTCGCCGTCGCCGAAGACCAGCTCATCCATGCCTGCGACCTTGGCACTGCACCGAAAGCTCATCGAGGACGAACTGGGGCACCGGAACCGACCGCTGCCTCGCGACTTTTCGTCAGGCCCTCCGCGTGGTCGACGCCGAGCTGGACGGCATTGTCGTGGACGTTCAAGCGGCGCCGCAGGAACTCGACGTCGCGCACCCGCAGGGCCACGGCCTCGCCCCACCGGATGCCGCAGTACGCCAACGTCAGCACCAGCGCGCGATGGTCACCCGATTCGCCGGCCAGCCGGCCGACATCGTCGGCGGTCAGGTAGACGCGGCGCTTGCGCCGTCTTGCTGGGCAGGTTCTCGACGCCACGGGCCGGGTTGGCACGAAGGCGACGAGCCTTTCACCGCGTCGTCGAGGATGCCCGCCAGCACGCCATAGGCGCGAATCACGGTGGTAGCACCCGACTTTCGACGCATCGTTGCGATCCATGTCTCCACCTCTGCAAGGTCGATGTCGGATAGGCGCACCGAACCCCACGGCTGTTTGACGTGGACACGCCAGGCACTTTCGAGCATCCGGTAATTAGATGGTGCGACGTCGGATTCCTTGCGGGACAACCAGACTGGGGCAAGCTCGGCGACAGTGATCCTGCCCAGAGACGGCGCCACGTAGTTGCCGTCGAGCTTGCGGACCTCGACGGTGTTGGCGAACTCCTCGGCATCCGCTTGGTCCTGAATCCCCGCTTCTTGGTTTGGGTCTGCTGCGGGGTCCGGTATCTGACCATGTACCGCTTCGAGCCGCTGGCATCCTGATAGCTCTCAATCGTCGCCATCGGACACCTCAGATTCGTGCAAGCTGACGGTGAACGACCCTGGTGGAGTCGCGCGGATCAACCACATCACATCCTCGACGCCATTGCGATCGCCGAGCTGTTGTTTAGCTGTTAGCCACAACCAAAGCCTTTGTGGAGTAACGGATTCAGTAACGCCGGTCGCCGGGACGACACTCTTGTCCCACTCCTGCGTGTGAGGCATTAGCAGCGTCACCGGGGGAACGTGAAGCGCGGCTGCCAACGCCATCAGATCGTCGACGTCGACGCGACGAGTGCCTTTCTCGATCTGGTCGACTGCACTGTGAGTGAGCGGTCGGCCGACTTCGGCGAGTCTTTTAGCTAAGCCTCGTAACCCAAGTTTCTGTTGACTCGCGGAGACGCTGACGTTGTTGCTGACGGTCTTTGCAGTTCACCGCGCTGCACGGGGTTTGTACCCATCTTAGATACGATACGGCGCAAGCTTGCGCAAAGTCAATACGTCCTGTACTCCTTAAACAACGGAGCAAAAAAGTAACGACACGTATCTGAGTTGAGATTACGAGGAACGCTAATGGCATCTGACAAACTCATTCCGGCAGCGGGCATGAAATGTGAGATCCCCAACACAACGGATCAATACTGGGCCACCTTGCGGCACAAAGGCACCGGGCCGGTATACGTGAAGATCGGCCGCAAGGTGTACTACTCTCGGGCCGATATCGAAGCCTGGCTGAGCGCGAATCGTTACACCGCACCGACAAGCGGGTTGGTGCGGCGGCACCACGCGTGAGCGCTTTCGGAGCGGGTGATGGCGCAGCTGAGCAGCATGGCAGGCGGTAGCTAGAACGGAAATGATGCGCGCGATCAGGCATGGCACTCGCGCTGATAGGTGATTCGCTGAAACGAATCGACGGCATGGCTTGATATGCACGCTGGCGAGGACAAGGCGACGTGCTAGCAATGGGGCTCACGCTGTGACTGTTGACAACGCGCGACATCTGCACGACACTCGGATGGCAGAAACGTGCGGTATATCGGTGCTACGGGGAAGAAGGCTTCAAGCAGTGGCACACAAGGGGAAGGCCTGTTACGCGAGAATATCGGCGACGCGCCTCATCTTTTCGTGAAGGCGAGACCAAAGTCCTCGCGTCGAGTCGGTGGTGGCGCGCGGTCTGCAACCAATGGGCGCGGCAAGGCGCACCTCGCCGATCTCACAGTCCTGCGCGCCAAGCATGTGATCATCGCGACCAATCGAGTGGCGTAAGCACGCCGATCAGGTCGAGACGCTACCTCAAAGACATCGCCGCGTCGGTGACGATCGTCGAATCCGCGGAGGGATGCCGCAGACGTCGCCGACCACCTTGCCGCCGGATATGCGCTCCGTGACCTAGTTCAGGTGTCAGTTTCCGAACCGCCGGCCGTTGATAACGGGGGCGACGATCAGCCAAAGCTCTGGCGGGCAACGGAACTGAAGCCCGCCGGCAGCAGCGTTGGCTGGCGAAGGGCCGCCTGCCGCGACGGCGCGATCAACCTGCTGATCGGCGACGAGGGCATCGGCAAGAGCCTGCTGTGGGTGCTGGATCGTCGCCACGGTCACCACCGGAAAGCCGCTGCCCGAGTTCGGCATCCCGGCCCGCGACCCGGGACACGTCATCATCGCCGCGTCACCGAGGACGATTGGGCAGCACGATCGTGCTGCCGCGGCTGATCGTCGCCGGCGCCGACCTGAGCCATGATCCACGTCATCTGCATCGACGACGACGGCAGCGGAGCGCCCACCTTCCCGGCGCGACATGGACCTGATCACCGAGGCCGACCCGAAACCGGACGCTGGTCGTGGTCGACGCGTGGCTGGACACCGTGCCGGCCGGGCTGCAGGTGCGCGACCCCCAGCAGGCCCGCCAAGCGCTGCACCCGTGGAAGGACGCTCGCCACCACCACCGACGGCGGCCGTGCTGCTGCTGTGCCACACCAACCGGGTGGCCTCCGGCCAACGCGCGCGACCGCTACGGCGCCACCGGCGCGCTGCGCAAGAAAGCCCGAATGACGCTGTTCGCGCAGACCGACGAGGAGGGCAATCTGGTCGTCGGGCCGGAGAAGACGAACACCGCCGCAGCCGCTACCCGCACCGATGTTCACGATCGACAAGGTTCAGCACTTCGACGCCCACCGAGGACGACGACGGCACGGTGCCGGAGCTGGTGTGGATCGGCGATTCCGATCGCACCGCCCGCGAGCACGCCGCCGCCGCGTACGAGACGGACCACGGTGACGATCGCCAAGACCGGGCTGACGCGACGCAATGGCTCCGCGAGTACATCGCGATGAGCGGGCCAACTGTGCTGTCGGCCGACGCAAAGCGGGAGGGCGTGAAGGCGGGATTGAGCGAGCGGACACTGCAGCGTGCGCGACAAGACCTGAAAGGTCGTGTACGGGTGGACCGGTCAGCCCACCGAAAACGACGTGGTGTCTCCCAACAGCAAACAATGACGGCAAGCTGGACGGCGACGGCGGAACAGACTCGCCGATCATGATTCAGCGCGGGTTAAATCTCATGGCACTGCTGGCATAGCTGAGATTGTCGCAGGTCAGCACGCTATGCCACGGTATGCCAATGGCACAGCGGTGGCACACCGTGGCATAGCGCCCCCGAGCTGCGAAGATGCCGCCGCTGTGCTAGCTGGTGCCAGCGGAGGAACGGGAGAGGTGTGGGTGGTTAAGGGCAGCGCGGTCAGCCACAGCGCGTGGGAGAGCTAGGCGTAGTCGGTGAGCACGTAGATGTGATGGGCGCGGTGGCGGCGCGCGCATTTGGCAACAGCAGGGTGGCGATAGACTGCCAGGCGCTGATCGGCCGTCGACGGGTAGCCGGCGTGGTAGACAGGTAGTGCAGGTGCAGTTAGACGATGGCGGGGAACAGCAGCAGCAACGCGGCGTGTGGACAGTGGATGGTGGTGCCGGCCGGCCAGCGTGGTTGGGCGGCGGCCTTGATGGGGTCAAGGGTGGCGGGGCTGCCGCGGCGGGTGTCGTCGCGGCGGTGAAGCCGGGGCAGCGCGGCGGCGTCGAGGATGCTCCACACCGTCTGCGCCGAGATCGGCGTGCCGCTTGGGCCAGCGCTGCGGCGATCTCGCCGACGCTGCGCCGCGGTGCGCAGTGCCAGCACCGCTCGCGCACCGCGGCGGTGGCCTTGCGCGGGCCTTGGGGCCGGGTTTGGCCTCGACGAAGGGAGCGAGCTTGCCGGTGCGTACCAGGGTGGCCATCTGGTGCACCGAGGCGGTGGAGTAGCGAACCGGTGGCGATCTCGGCGGCGGTGGCGTCTCGACGAAGTAGGCGCGCATCGCCTCGTAGCGGCGCTGTCACGCCGGCGGGGCGGGTGAAGTATCCGCCGGGCCTCAATAGTTTCCTTGAACAACATGCGCATATGTTAGAGCTATACGTGCGGGCTGGGCGCCACGCGGAGAACATTCTGTGCTGTAACGAATTACATGAGAGTAGTGCGGAAGCAGACATCACGGGTGCGGGATAGCTTCACAAGAACCACTGGTTCTGGTAAACATTGAGGTAAGTGTGAACTGCCGACCGAAGCAAGCCGTCTAGCAGCAGAAACGTGGCAAATCCTCGACCACAGGCCGACTCAGGTCGCCGACCCCAACTTCCCGGGAATCGAGGTTAGTCGCCAGGAACACGGCGACGGACGGCTGCGAGGTCCGCCTGGTGACGGTGCAGGTAGCTACAGTGACCGGCTGGCCTAAACTGGGTACACACCTTCAGGAGGTGTGTGCCATGAAGAAGATCCTCGTCACCCTCGCCACACTCGCGATGTCGGCGGTGATCGCTCTCGCCGGATCGGGACGGCCCAGGCCAATGACGACGGCCTGTGCTGGAACGGCTGGATCTGGAGCGCCTGCGTGTCAGGACCAGGTTGGGTTGACTGGAACCCGGGGCAACTGGGGCTGCAATCCTGGGCACGGGTGTGGGGATTGGCGTCACGGCGGGAAGCACTGGTGGAAGTAGCTAGAGCAGCTCCCGGCTCTCCAGCTCTTCGACCCCGGCCATGGTGATGGTGCAGACCATCCGGTTCTTGCCGGTGCGCTCGCTGAGCCTGAGTGTGCCGATAAACGCGCCGGATATACCAGTGATCTGGGCCGACGCTTCACTTTCGGACATTGGGTAGTTACGCCTAGTGACTACCCAGGCACCTGGTGACGCCCGGGGGACTTTGCACACCATGGGGGCTGATCCCAACGGGCAGGGTTCCTGAAGCCTCTGGGAGTTGGGCACAAAATGGGCACAATTGGGCACGATTGGCACAAATCGGGGCAATCGCAGCGTATGCCAGAGTATGTCAACCAGCTGGTCAGGCGCTTTTCGGGGTTGCGACCTGTATCGCGACGAGGGTTCAAATCCCTCCGCCACCGCCAAGCTTGGCTGCGCTGTCAGCGGCGCTCAGCACAGCCCTCTTCGCCCTCGGTGGATTCTGCAGCCGCTTGCAGCCGGGTGACGACGTGATCGGGATCGATCTCCTGGCCAGGCCGGTTGTTCGTGTCGGCGTGGATCGGCAAGCGAATCGCGACGTCGGTGCCATTGGGGTCGCGGTACCACAGGCGCACTCCGCTGGCGTCGTCTGTGGCGCGGTGGTGGCGAGAGCCGATCGCGACGAGTCGCCTATGGGTGTCGAGGGCAGCGATCGCGGAAGGGGCCGACACCGTCAGCGAAATGACCCCAGCAACTTCGGGATTGGCGTCCATCGCGATGTCGGAATGCTCGATGACAACCCGTAGCCCGGCTGCCTCGACGACCGCGGTTCGATTACCGACTATGTGCGGATCCACGCCGAGAAGGGTGGCCCACCAGACTCGCATCGAATCCCACTCGTGGGTCAGCAGGACGATCTCGTCAAGGCCCACGTTTGGCGGGCTCATCGCTCTCCCTTGACCGTGGCCGTCAGGCCTAGTTGATCGAGCGCCGAAGCGAGCGCGCGGGCGTACCCACCGCTCGATGGATCAAGCACTGCGGCGATGTGAGCATCCGGGCGCAGCAGTAGCGCTGGGCCCGCCGAGAGCGAACGCAGTGGCTCTCCGCACGCCTCGAGGTCGACACCGATCACCGTCAGTGGGTGTCCTACCGCCTTCTGCGCATCGCGCCAACTCGACTCGTGTGGCGACGCGGCCAGAACCGTCAGCGTGTCGCGCGCCGGGAGGTCGAGTGTGGACACTCTCGCCCCGTGGTACCGGACCCATGCGTGTGGTAGCCGTCCCCCGACACGCACGATCGGCGTATAGAACTCGATGTCCGCGGCGTCGTCGGATGTGTGGCGTTCGTCGAGGAATCCGCGGCCGTAGTGCACACCGAGATCGAGACCCCACGTTCGGTAATGGCCGCCCTGGCGGGCGATCACCTCCTGCACCCCGGACCGGATGCGCGCTCCGATGCGACCCCGGGACGTCGCCAGGCCGATCCGCCTCATCGCCCCCGCCATGAGGGCGGCCAGCGCCCGGCGTGACGCTTGGGGTGGCAGCGCCGCCATCAGTCGGGACTCGGCCAGAGCCTGCAGCACGCGCATACCTGACCGGGGCAATCCGAGTGCCGCGAAAACGTCCATCAGACCGTCGAAGTTCGTCACTGAATGCTCGGTGTTCGCGATACCGATCGGTCGACGCTCGGCCTCGTAGGTGTCGAGCAGATCAGCCGGAGCGCGCCCGGAGATATCCCACGCCAGCTTCCAGGCCAGGTTGTGGGCATCGTGCACGCCGGTGTTGAGTCCCAGACCGCCGGTCGGCGGGAAACGGTGCGCGGCGTCGCCGATCAGGAAGGTACGTCCATTGCGGTATCGATCGGCGACCTGCGCCGTCATCGCCCAGCTCTGCACCGAGTGGATATCGACGGCCAAATCCCTGTCTCCCACCGCATCTCGGATTCTGCGCCGGCAATCGTCGGTGCTGAAGTCCTCGAGACGCTGAACCGGCGGGAAGTAGGCAAACTGGAAGACGAAGTCACCGGGTGAGCTGTGCACGACGATGATGCCCAGCCCGCGTGGGGTGAAGGTCCAGATGACGGGGGCTCGGCGTGACCACAGATACGGGCGCAGGTCGGCGCTGAAGTGAACGCTGATCACGTGTTGAAGTACCGGGCCGCGCATCTGGAGACCGCATCTGCGCCGGACATGGCTGCCCGCCCCGTCGGCGCCGATCAGATAGCGACCTGTCGCGACCCACTCGCCATCGCCGTCCGGGCCGGTGACTCGAACTTCGACGCCATCGGAGGTTTCGCGGTGATTTTGGTACATGCTGCCGCGTTGGAACTCGACCCGCTTGCTCGCTTCGAGCTGATCCCACAGCAGCCGACCAAGCACGTGTTGGGACAGGTTCGCGGCCCGGGTCGGGCTCAGGGTCTGAAGCAGGTGGGCTTCAGTCGATTCGGGGTCGAAAATGGTGATCCGGCCCAGTTCGGGTCCTGTCAGACTCGTCGCATAAATGATGTCACGCAGCTCATACAGCCGCGAACTGAGGCGACGCACATCGTGTTCGAGGCCCAGTTCGCGGAAGACCTCCAGTGTGCGGGTGGAGAGCACGTGCGCGGCCGGGTGGGTCGGCGGGGCGACGCGTCGTTCGATGACGAGGGTGTCGATTCCGTGTTCGGCGAGTAGCAGTGCGGCCGTCGCTCCGGCCGAACCGGCACCGACGATCAGGACCCGAGAATCGCTCATGTCGATCGACATCGCCCCTTCCAACCCGCGGTGGCCGGATTCTATACGCGATTGCCGGAGTCCATCTCTGATGCCGAACCGTCCCCGAGCGCGAAATTGAACCGACGGGGCCTGCCACTCGTATCCCCTGTATGGCGAAGGTTCAGTGTCACCACGGTCGACCAGTCGTGCCGATGCAACCACCACCAGTTAACATCACAGGGATCTCGCAGCCCACGGACCCGGTTTGCGGTGCAAAGTGACTCCGCCGAACGGGGGGTCGGGCGAGAGGATCATGAGTGCCATGCCGATCGAACACGAAGTCGAACTCGACATCGTCGAGTATCTCGGCGCGCACTACGGCATCGAACCGGACGAGATCACCGATGAATCCACCATGGAGGATCTGGGAGTCGACTCGCTCGGCGTTCTTTTCATCGGGGAGACCATCGAGACGAAGTACAGGATCTCGCTCAATGACGAGCGGATCGCCGGGGTTCGCACCCTGTCCGACTTCAAGGACCTCGTCCTGCTGAAAATTGGCGAACTGTCCTGACGGCCTCGCGCCATGTCGTGACAAACTTGATCATTGGAGCATCCTCGGATGAGCGCATACATCACGGCTACCGGTTCTTTTCTCCCCGGCTACCCGGTTCCCAACGACGAAATCGAGGACTACATCGGAAAGGCGGGACGTGCGTCCTCCGATCTGAAGGACATGATTCTCGCGAACTGCGGCATCAAGACCCGCCACTACGCGATCGACAAGAACCAGCAAACCGTGATGTCGAATGCGGCGATGGCCGCCGGTGCGGTGCGCACCGCCGCCGAGCGTGCCGGTCTCGGACCCAACGACGTCGAACTGCTGACGGCGGCGACGACGGTGCCCGACCTGATGGGTCCCGGCCATGCCAGCATGGTGCACGGCGAGTTGGGCTACGGCCCGCTCGAAATCGCGACCTCACACGGCATCTGCAGTTGCGGCATGATGGCGTTGAAGAATGCGTACCTGCAGGTGGCGATCGGTGAGAAGCGCAACGCGATCTGCGTTGCCAGCGAGTTCGCTTCCCGCGGGTTCAAGAGCACCCGCTACGACGACATGAAGGCGATCGCAGAGGACGGGTCGTTGCCGATGGAGACCGCCTTCCTGCGTTACATGCTCTCCGACGGCGCGGGCGCTGCGGTGATCGAGAACGCGCCGGCGGCATCGGGGATCAGTCTTCGCATCGACTGGATCTCGCTGACGTCGTATGCGAACACCGAACAGACGTGTATGTACCTCGGCAGCAACGACAACGCGATCACGAAGACCTGGGGTGACTACCCGACTGTCGCCTCGGCCGCGGCCGACGGGGCGTTAGCACTGCGCCAGAAGCTCTCCCTGTTGCCGCACCTGGTACGCGTTGGGATCGACGAGTACGAACGCCTGCGCAGCATGGGCAAGTTCGACCCGAAGGCGGTGACGTGGTTTCCCGCGCACTACTCCAGCGAACGCATGAAGACTCTGATGTTCGGCGAGTTCTCCCGGCGCAACGTCGACATCGGCCGTCCCGAAATGTGGTACAGCAACCTCACGAAAGTCGGAAACATCGGCAGCGCATCGATCTTCGTCATCGTCGACGAGATGATGACCGAGGGCCTCATCAGCGACGGTGACACACTGTTGTGCATGGTGCCCGAATCCGGCCGCTTCGCGGTCTCGTTCATGCACCTCACAGCGGTGTCCGCAGCTACGGATCAGGAAACCCGGCAATGACCCAGGCATCCGAGGTCCCCTCGGCCGAGCGGAATTCCCCCCGGGCGGTCGTGTACCTCTATACCCAGACGGGGCAGCTGCGCGAGGTCGCCGATGAGTTCACCGCTCCGCTGGTAGCCAGCGGATGGGACATCCGCTGGGTGGACGTCCAACCGCGCGTCCCGTTTCCGTTTCCGTGGCCGGTTCGACGATTCTTCGGCGCATTCCCCCCATCGGTGGATCCCGATGCGCTCGTCGAGCTCATCGAGCCGGCAGGTGGCTTCGAAACGGGGCCAGAGGAGTTGGTGATCCTGGCCTACCAGGTGTGGTATCTCGCGCCGTCGCTTCCCGTCCGGTCGCTGCTGAAGGCGCATCCCGGGGCCTTCCGGGATCGCAGGGTCGTCTCGCTGATCGCGTGCCGGAACATGTGGTACTCCGCGGCGATCGAGGTGGGCGGACTGCTTCGCTCCGCGGGTGCTCGGTCTGTCGAGGTGATCGCCGCGACCGACACACGGCCGCAGGCGATAACGCTCGTGACCACGCTGCGATGGCTGCTGGCTGGCAGGCGCGAACCCTTCCTGTTCTTCGGGCGGGCCGGGGTCGGCGCCGCCGAACTCGCCCGGGTCGCCGGCGAGGGTCAACGCATCGCCGAGGCGAAGCAGTGTTCGCAAGACGCGGCCCCCATCGTGCCCACCCTGGCGGCGGCGGATCTCCTCGCGGGCAAGGCGTTTCGCAGGTGGGGCGCGACGGTCAGGTCAGCGGCGCGATTCGGCGCGGTGGCGCAGGCCGTGAGCCTGGCCATCTTCGTGGTCGGCCTGGGGATCGGCATCGCGGTCGGTCTGCCGGTGATCGCCTGCGCGGCGCTCGCCGGCGGTGCGCGGTTCGACAGGCGGGTAAATGCTTTCGTGCGCCGTGGCATCTCCTCCGGCGGAATCGCGGTCGACCAACCGGTGACCGCGAGCCGGACGGGAGACTCCGATGACCGCTGACGCTTCGGAATACCAGGAACTTGCCGACTGGCTGACCATGAAGGTGGCGGGATACCTCAACGTTGCGCCGGACACGATTGACATCGACACCCCCTTGGCCGAGTGCGGGATCGACTCCGTTCTGGGCATGACGTTGTGCGCGGACCTGGAGTGCGAGAAGGGATTCGCCGTCGAAACCACCATCGTGTGGGACTACCCGACCATCGACGCCATCGCGACCCATCTGGTCGCCGAGCGAGCAGCGCCGTGACGTCGATCGCCGTGGTCGGCATCGACTGCCGCTTCCCCGGCGCGCCCGATAAGGACGCGTACTGGCGGATGCTGATGGACGGCGTCGTCACCGACACCGAAGTCCCTTTGCAGCGTTGGGATGTCGACACCTACTACCATCCCGACGGCGTCGCCGGATCGATGAACACCCGCCGCGCCCATTTCATCGACGACGTCGACGCATTCGACAACGACCATTTCGGCATCGCACCGATAGAGGCGGCGGCACTGGACCCGCAACAGCGACTGCTGCTGCAGACATCCTGGCGCGCACTCGAAGACGCCGGAATCGATCCGCGGTCGCTGGCCGGCACGTCAACCGGGGTGTTCGTCGGCATGATGTCCAGCGAGTGGACCAGCCTTCAGATGTTCGACTACCCCGAGGTCACCGCATTTCGTGGCGCGGGTAGCGGCTACTTCATGGCGGCCAATCGCATCTCATACCACCTGAACCTCACCGGACCGAGTATGGCCATCGACTCCGCCTGCTCGTCATCGTTGATGGCCGTGCACCAAGGCTGTGTCGCGCTGCGTGCCGGAGAGACCGACACGGTTATCGCCGCCGGTGCGAATCTGCTTCTCACACCGTCGCTTTCGATCTTCTACACCCAGGCCGGCCTGTCCGCGCCCGATGGTCGCTGCAAACCGTTCGGACAGGGCGCCGACGGTATCGGCCGTGGTGAGGGCGTGGCCGCGGTCGTGCTGCGCCGGCTGGACGACGCCATTGCCGACGGCCAGCCGATATACGCGGTGGTGAGGAGTTCGGTCGCCAACCACGACGGCCGCAGCAATGGCATCACCGCCCCGAACCGCCGGTCGCAGGTGGAGTTGATGCGTCGCGCGCTCACCCTCGCCGAGGTCCAGGCAGAACAGATCGGCTTCGTCGAGGCACATGGCACCGGAACTTTTCTCGGCGACATGATCGAGGCCAACGCGCTGGGTGATGTCCACAAGACTCGCGGCGGCCAGCCGTGCCTGCTGGGGTCGGTCAAGGGAAACATCGGCCACACCGAGGGCAGCGCAGGGATTGCGGCGTTCATCAAGGTCTGCCTGGCGCTGCACCACGGCGTGCTGCCGCCGACGGTGTTCGGCGACAGCGCCAATGCGGGATTGCGGCTTGACGCACATGGGTTGAAGCTCGCTGACAGTGCGCAGCCGTTGCCTGCGCACGGGGCGCTGGGTGCGGTGAGTTCATTCGGATTGGGTGGCAGCAACGCGCACGCGGTGCTGGAGTCGGCGCCCCCGGTAGCACGACTCGACCCCGGTGTGACCGGTGTCCTCACGCTGTCAGCGCCATCCGAGGATGCGTTGCGGCGCAACGCCGAGTGTATCGCGACCGGGCTGCACGACCTCGACGGTCAGCAGGTGGCCTCCTGGTGCCGGAGCACCAACGTCGTCAAGCGATCGCAACGTCATCGCCTCGTGCTGGAAGGCAACCGCGGTTCTCTGCTCGATGGGCTGCGGGAGTACCTTGCCGGCGACCGCCCTGACCTGGCGTCGTCCGTCCCGACAAGCAAGGTCCCGGCCGGAGTCGGGATCTTGTGCTCGGGGCAGGGGACGCAGTACCCGGGCATGACGCGGCCGCTCTACGACGCCAACCCCATCTACCGTGAACATCTCGATGCCGCGGCGGCCGCCCTCGACCCGCACCTGCCTGCGGACCTGCTCGCGGCGATCTTCGGCGACGATCCCGGCCTGCACCACACCAGCCTCGCGCAACCCGCATTGTTCGCAGTGTCCTACGCGTTGGGAAAGACATTGCTGCAGAGCGGTGTTCGTCCCGCCTTCGGGATCGGTCACAGCGTCGGCGAGCTCGCCGTCGCCTGCCTGGCCGGCGTGCTGACAGTCGACGATGCGGCCAGGCTCGTCGCGATCAGGGGACGGCTGATGGGCTCGTTGCCCCCGGGTGGGGCGATGATCGCGATCGACCTCGCTCTGGAACAGGCCGAGGGGCTCATCGCCGACGAGCCCGGGTGCGCGATCGCGGCCGTCAACGGGCCACGCTCGGTGGTCATCTCCGGTGCCGCCGATGCGGTGGGCCGGGCCGGCGCCGCGGTCCGTGCGCAGGGCGGCAAGGCGGTGAACCTGGTGGTTTCCCATGCTTTTCACTCCCCGCTGATGGCACCCATGGTGGCGGAATTCCGGCACGAGCTGTCGGGGCTGACGCCGGGTGCCGCCGAGTTCCCGCTCTTCTCCACCGTGCTCGGCAGAGAAGTCCAGGGCGACGAAATGGACGCCGATTACTGGGCCAACCAGATCTGCTCGCCGGTAAGGTTTTTCGACGCGGTCCAAGGCGGCCGTGAGTGCGGCAGGTGCCGACTATGTCGCCGAGGCGGGTCCGCGATCCACGCTGCTCACAATGGCCCGACAGTGCGGATTGCCGCCGCAGACCGGGTCGCTGACATTGTGCGGCGGACCGGATTCCACCGGAACGGAGCTGCTGGCCGTAGCTGCGACATTGATGCGCGACGGGTATTCCCCCGACCTGTCGCCGCTGTACGGCCGGCCCGCCGGCCCGCTACATCGTATTCCGCCGTATGTCTTCGACACCCGTAGCCGGTTCTGGTTCGACGGCCGGCTCGCCGCGGTGCCGACCCCCAGCCCGCGGTGGTCGCGCCCGCCGCCGAACGGCAACAGCCTGCGCAGGCGCCGAACTCATCAGAAGGCGCGGTCCTGGCGCTCATCGCCGATGTCGGCGGCTACTCGGTGGGAGAGCTGGGCCGGTCCAGCCGGCTCAGTGATGATCTGGGCTACGACTCGCTGATACAACTTCGCCTTTTCGACCGGCTCCGGGCGGACTTTCCACAGCTGGGGCGTATCGACATCGTCGAGATGCTGCCGAAGATTCACACCGTCGGCGACGTCGTCGACTTCGTGGTGGAGCGGCTCGGTAAGGCCGCCGGTGTGGCCCGATGACACCCGTCGAGTTGGTGTGTTTTTACCACGCCGGCGGCGGGTCAGCGTCGTTTCATCCGCTGCGCCGGGCGCTGGCGGCCATGGGCGTCGACGTGACACTCACAACGGTGAAACTGCCGGGACGGGAGTCGCGCTCCGATGAACCACGCTACGTCGACGCCGACACGTGCGTGCGGGGCCTGGCCGACGAACTTGACGACCTGTTGAGCCGACCTCATATCCTGCTCGGCCACAGCATGGGCGCTTTGCTCGCGTATTTGCTGACCCAACAACGTATTTCGCGCGGCCTTCGGGCGCCGGAGGCGGTGATCGTCGCGGCCTATTGCGCGCCACACTTGCGCGGACCGGTGCACCATCTGCACCTCGGCGACGATCACCAGCTGGCTGCGGAGCTGGCGCGCTACGGCGGGCTGCCCGCCGAGATCCTGTCCCGTCCCGAATGGCTCGAGCTGCTGATGCCCGTCGTCCGCGACGATCTGCGGATCTGCCAGTCCTACCGGCCTTCGGGTGAGCCGCCGCCGTTGCCGTGCCCGCTGCACATCTTCGGCGGCCGCGACGACCCGCTGGCGCCGCCGGACACGTTGGCCGCGTTGGTCGCGTCATTCGGCGCAGCCACACCCGGTCCGGGTGTTCGCCGGCGACCACTTTCTGTTCCGTGAGCCGGACCCGGAGTTGGTCGTCGCGGTGGCACGCATTGTCGAGGACGTGGCGCTGGAGAGGATTTGATCCGATGAGCACCTTTACCCGCGACGTATTCGCCTCTGCGGCAACATCACCGCACGGCCTGAACGTCGGCACGGTCGCCGATCCGGTGCGGTTGACCTGGCGCGAAGTCCACGAACAGGCGAAGCAGATGGCAGGAAGCCTGGCCGCCAAGGGAATTGGCCGCCATTGCTCGGTCGCGGTACTGGCCGCCGACGCCGCGGATGTCGCCCCGCTGGCGCAGGCGATCTGGATGCGCGGCGCCGCGCTGACGATGCTGCAGCAACCGACACCACGCGCCGACCTGGCGGTCTGGCTCGACGACACCGTGCGGGCGATCCGGATGATCCGTGCCGACGTGGTTGTCGTCGGGGAACCCTTCCTGATGGTGCTTGAGCACCTGGCGGCCGCGGAGGTGGCCGTCTGCTCCGTGGAGTCGATGCGCGGTGCTGAGCCGATCGAGCCGGAGGAGGCCGATGACGCGGATGTCGCGATGCGCCAACTCACCTCGGGATCGACCGGCATACCGAAGGCGGTGGAGATCAGCCACGGGAATCTCGCCGCGAACGCCGAGGCGATGAGGGTGGGCCTGGACATCGATGTCGACGAGGACGTGATGGTGAGTTGGCTGCCGCTGTCGCATGACATGGGCATGGTCGCGTTCATCTGCTTCCCGATGCAATTGGGGATCGAAGCCGTCGTGGTCACGTCCGATCAGTTCCTGCGGCGACCGATTGTGTGGGCCGAGTTGATCAGCAGGCATCGGGCGACCATCACATCGGGTCCCAATTTCGCCTATTCCATCCTGGCCCGCGTTCTCGAGCGGGCCGATCCGGACGCGATCGACCTCTCGTCCCTGCGGGTCGCGTGCAACGGAGCCGAGCCCGTCGATCATCGCGACCTACTGAATTTCGCAACGGTGGGTGCCCGTTTCGGGCTGCGGCCGAACGCACCGATGCCGACCTACGGAATGGCCGAAGCCACGCTGGGGGTCTCCTTCAGCGCGCACGACGAACCGCCGATCGTCGACGCAGTATCCCGGCAGGCCGTCTCGCGAGCCCACCACGCGCAGCCGGTTCCGGATGACGCCGACGACGTGCAGCACATCGTCTGCCTGGGAGTCCCGCTCACGGGCATGGATGTCCGCATCACCCGGGACGAAACGGTGCAGGGGCCCAGAGAGATTGGCGCCATCGAACTTCGCGGTCCTGCGGTCGCTGGCCGTTATCTCACGGTGGACGGCGTCGTTTCACTCGCCCGCCCTGACGGCTGGTTCGACACCGGCGACCTGGGTTACCTCGACGAGGAGGGGCGGATGTACGTGTGCGGCCGGACGAAGGATCTGATCGTGCTGGCCGGGAACAACCTGTATCCGCACGACATCGAGCGTGCGGCCGCGACCGTCGACGGTGTGCGCAAGGGCTGCGTGATCGCGCTGCGGGTCGATGCCGACCGGGAGGGCTTCGCGGTACTCGCCGAGGTACACAACGCCGACGAGGAGGACGTGCGCCTGCGTATCAGCCGCGACATCACAGCCCGGGTGCACCGCCACGTTGGGCACGCCCCGCGCGAGGTGCGGCTGTTCCCCGCAGGAACCCTGCCGAAGACATCGTCGGGCAAGCTGCGCCGGAAAAGCGCTCAAGCGCTGCTGCGGCGCTGATCGAGGGCTCCCGGCAGCGGGCGACTGCGCGGGCTCGCGCAGCGTCTGAGCATCGGACGTGCCATGCCCTACCGTCTCGCCGAAGCCGAACCGATCATGCAGTCGAGCAAGCGGTTTGGGGGCCCACCAGTTCGCGCGGCCGAGCACACGCATGAAAGCAGGCACCAACAGCATCCGAACCAGGGTCGCGTCCATCAGCACCGCGACCGTGAGCCCGAGGCCCAACGACTGCATCATGGACACCTGCGCAGCCATCAACGCGGCGAACGAGATCGACATCAGTAACGCGGCCGCGGTGATGACCCGGCCGGTGTGCGCGACGCCAAGCGCGACGCTCTCGTCGTTGGCGGCCGGTGTGCGGTCCGATGCGAGCCAGTATTCACGGATCCGCGAGATCAGGAAGACTTCGTAGTCCATGGATAGCCCAAATGCGATGCAGAACAACAACACCGGCACATCCACATCCAATGTGCCCGTCACCGTCGAGCCGAGCGCGCCGAGATGACCGTCCTGGAAGACCCACACCAGCGCACCGAACGCGGCCGTCAGCGACAAGATGTTGAGCAGCACGGCCTTGACCGGCAACACCACGCTGCCGGTCAACAGGAACAGCAGCACAAGGGTGATGCCGGCGATGATCCCGAGCACCAGGGGCAGCCGACTGGTGATCGCCTGCACGCTGTCGCGATTACCTTGCGCAATGCCCGCCAGCTGCACGGTGTGGTTGGCCGGAGTGGCGACGGCGTGCAGCGCATCGAGCTGGCTCGCCGATGCGTCGGAGAACAGCGGCGCGGTGCTCGTCACGGTCAAGAACGCGCTGCCATCCTTCATACCGGTCGGGGCGGAGGACGGCCCCGCCCGCGCGCCGTCCACGAACGTGCCGCCCGGTGCGGACACCGACGACACATCGGGTACCCGTGACAGCTCGGTGGCGTAGCGAGTGAGGTCCTCGGGCGTGACGCCGGACGCATCGGGAAGCACCACGGTCACATTCCTCGAGGAGTCGACCGCGAAGTCGGTGCGCAGCTGATCGCCAACCTGATGCGCCGATGCCGACTCGGGCAGCACACGATCGTCGGGGAAACCCCATCGCACACCCAGGAACGGCGCGCCGAGGACAAGCAGCAGCGCGATGATCACGACCCCGACCGGCAGGGCGTGGCGCATCGCGAACTTTGTCGAGCGATACCAGAACGTCTGCTCGACCCGCTTGGGTGTCGGCTCCTGGCGGCCCAGGAGACGGCGAAGCAACCGGCGCACATCCAGCGAGTCCAGGCGCTCACCAAGCAGCACGATCGCCGCGGGTGTGACGACCACGGCAGCGGCAGCGGCGAATGCGACCACCGCGACGCCCGCGTAGCCGAACGACATCAGGAAGTACTGCGGGAACAGCACCATCGTCACCATCGACAGCGCGACCGTCATCGCCGAGAACAGCACGGTCCGGCCCGCGGTTGCCATCGTGCGGATCAACGCCGCTTCGCGGTTGACACCCCCGGCAAGCTCGTCTCGAAACCTGCTCAGAATCAGCAGCGTGTAGTCGATCGCCAGCGCCAACCCCAGCGCGACAGCCAGATTCAACGCGTAGATGGACACATCGGTGAACAGCGAAATGGTGCGCAGCACCGCCATGGACCCGAGGATCGCGAAGCCCCCGACCAGGATCGGCAACGCGGCTGCGAGCAGGCCGCCGAACACCCACACCAGCAGGAGAAAGCTCAGTGGTATCGCGAGCGATTCCATGAACAGCAGGTCTCTGCTGGTTTGGCTGGTGACCTGGGCGAAGATGGTCGCCTCGCCACCGGCTCGTACCGTGACACCGTCGCGGTCATGCGGGAGTTCGTCAGCCAGTTGTCTGGCGTACTGCGGTGCCTCGTTGTCGCCGCCGGACACGCCGGCCACAATCAGGCCGGTCTTGCCGTCTTCGCTGATCAGCGATCGTGCAGAGGGGTCGGTCCACGCTGAGGTCACCTGGACGACGTGGGGTGAGGTCTGCAGTTGTCGGACGATCTCGGTGCCCACCGCGCGGGCGGCGGGGCCCTCGGCACCGTCGTCCGATGTGACGGTGACGATCATCGCCATGTCGCCCTGGTCGAATTTGTCCGATAGCAATGTCGTGGCCTGCGATGACTCCGATGTCGGATCGCGTAGGCCGCCGGCCGAGAGGTTGTTGAGTACCGGGACGCCGACGATCGCAGTGCCGATCATGACAAGCAGCACGACAGCGATAACGCGGCGCGGTGCACCGATGGCGAGTCGAGTGATTGGCTGGAGCAATTCAGTTCACGCAGGCGTTGCTTCGACGACGCTGAACGGTGAGGCTGTATGCACTACCCGGGTCATCCGAAATCCGGCCCGCCGCAATAGCTCTCGGCATTCTGCTGCGTCGCGTTCGCGGCCATTTGCGAGTAGCAGCATCTCCAGGTCAACCCACTTACCCGCGAAGTCGCGGTCGTGTCCGGGGAGCACCGTCTCAACCAGCAGCACCGTCGCATCGGGGCCGGCGGCTGCCCGGACGTTGCGCAGGATCGCGACGGCCTGCTCATCGGGCCAGTCGTGGATGACGTTCTTGAGGACATAGGCGTCGCCGCCGGACGGGACGCTGTCGAAGAACGACCCGCCCTCGACGCGAACCCGGTCTTCGACCCCGCACCGAGAGAGCAGCTCAGATGCACCCGCGACGACTTCGGGCAGGTCATAGAGGACGCCCCGCGCGTTCGGTGTCGCCGCCAGGATGGTGGACAGCAGCCCCCCGTGCCCGCCGCCGACATCGACGATCGTGCGGTAAGGATCAAAGCTGTAACCAGCGACGACAGTGATCGCCGCCAATCCGTCCAGGCCGGTCATGGCGTCGTTGAAGAGCTTCGCGAGCTCGGGCTCATCCCTGAGATAGTCGAATGCGTCCTTACCGCGCAGCTGCGGAAGGATCGCCTTGCCGGACCTGACCGACTCACCCAGCAGACTCCAATGTTCCCGGTGTTGCGGGGAACCGAGTAAGCGCGCATACCCGCGCATCGAGAACGGGGCGTCCGAGCGCAGGGTTTCGGCCATAGCGGTCAGGTCATAGCGGCCGTCGCGACGTTGGCGGAATATGCCACGGCCGATCAATGCCCGCATCAGTCGCCTGAGGGCATCGGGGTCCGCGCCGACGCGGTCCGCCAAATCAGCCAAAGGCAGCGGACGATCCACGAGGGCGTCTGCGATGCCCAGGTCGGCGGCAACGTTGATGGCCTGGGCTACCCATGCCCCGAGGACCATCTCGAACATCGCGGCCGACGCGGGCGCCGATCGCTGGTGAAGTCGATCGAGGTGATGGCGAAAACGCTCGACGATTCGGGCCACTATGGCGGGTGGAATCTTGATGTCTGTTGGCATCGTCTCTCCCTTACATCGACAAAACGAACCACCGAGCCGTAGAAGATAACGGCGCGCACGTCGGAAATGTTCAATTCCCAGTCATCATCGCCCAGCTGCGCGAGCCGACAGCGCGGCGCGCAGCCCAGGCCAGCCAGGCCGCCGCCCTCAAAACTAGCGGTGCGCCCTGCAGGCGCGGAAGGGGAACTCGTACCCGGGGCGCCGAGGTTGCCCGCTGAGCGCGACGGCTAGCATTCCCGGGATTGGGGTATCCCGGTCATCGAGGCAGTGAAGGACGGCGGGATCGCCCCATCGTGCACGCACCGACTGCCCGCCGATTTTCCAGGAGACACATGCCCGTAGCGCGCAGACCCGACCCAACCGCTCCGAGACCGGCAAGTCCGAATGGCGGCACGAACGGCCAGAGCCCTGACCCTGATCCATGCGCCCCGTCCGGCGCGCGTGGGCTTCATCGGGCAGGGGACCGGGCAGCCACGGTCCTGTCAGCTACCCTGGCGGCCGCGCAATGACCGTCACCCGGGACGTCGCTGCCACCCGCCAGCGAGTGTGGGAGGTGTTGGCTGACGGATGGTCCTACTCCGGTTGGGTCGTCGGGAACAGCCGCATCCGTGCGGTCAGTCCCGATTGGCCCGCGCCCGGTACGCGCATTCTGCACTCCATCGGAACCTGGCCGGCGGTGATCGACGACGAGACCGTCGTCGAGAAGTGCCTCCCCGGCGAGGAACTCGTGCTGCTGGCGAAAGTCAGACCCGCGGCCAAGGCGCGAATCACGATGCAGCTCAGTGATATCCCCGGCGGCTGCCGCGTCGCCATGACGGAGGTCGCGGTGTCGGTGCCGCTGCGCTGGGTCCCCGACCGCGTGCAGCTGCTGGGAGTGGCCCCGCGAAACCGCGAGTGCACCTGGCGGTTGGCGAGGATCGCCGAACAAGCTGACCCAGACGCCCTTGGATAGCGGTACCTACCCCGTATCCCGCGACGCCTTGAGTCGGTCGAGATGTTCGATGGCGATATCGCGCACTACCTGAATCCGAGCAACAGTAAGCCCGTCATCCACGGGGGTGACGGGCTTACTGGGGCCGTTGGCGCTTAGTTCTTGAACGCGTCCTTGACCTTCTCGCCGGCGTCCTTGAGGCTGGACTTGGCCTGGTCGACCTTGCCCTCGTTCTCGGTGCTCTTGTCCCCGGTCAGTTTGCCGAGGCCCTCCTTGGCCTTACCGCCGAGGTCGTCGATCTTGTTGCTGGCCTTGTCTTCGGCGCCCACGATGCGCTCCCTTCGATTGGGATTGTTCTAGCTCGGAGATGAGCCGTGCAGGTCGTATACCTCGGGGGCGGTGATCTGAAACGGATTGTGGCGCTCGTCTGGTCAGCCGGTTTCCGTTCGCTTGGTGTAGCCGGTGCGCTTCGCGTTCTCAACGTCGTCCTGGAAGACGCGCTCCGCACCCAATCCGCGCTCGATGGCCTCGTATGCACGTTGCGGCAGGAGCCTGCGCCCGGCTGACGCCACGATGCCGAACGATTTCGGAACCACCACACGGGCCCTGGGCCGTCGGAGGAGGTCGAGTACTGCCTGAGCGACGTCGCCGGGTTCGATGTTCTCGAACCCTCGTGCGCGGCCTACCCCATCGATCATTTCCGTATTGGTCAAAGCGGGCAGCACCACCGAGAAGTGCAGTCCGCTGCGCCGGTTCTCCAGGCGGATGGCATCGGTGAAGCCGAGGACCGCATGTTTGGTGGCCGAGTATGTCGCGATGCCCGGCACGGGCATGATCCCGCTCACCGATGCGATGTTGATGATGTGGCCGCTGCCACGTGCCCGCATCCGGATTGCCGCGAGCTTGGTGCCGAGTATCACGCCGTATCCGTTGACAGCAAGAACTCGCCGGGTGACGGCGTCGGGCTCATCGACAGCCTGACCGACCGAGATGATGCCCGCGTTGTTGACGAGAACGTCGAGGGGTCCCAGCCGGTCTTCGACCGCATCGAGAAAGCTTTCGAATGACTGTTCATCCGTCACGTCGAGATGCCCCGTGAAATCGAGCTTCGCCCGCCGGCCCGCCTCGGCGGCCTCGGACTCGTCGACGTCACCGATGGCGACCTTGGCGCCATGGTGGTGCAGAAGGGTGGCGATGGCCAACCCGATCCCCCGGGCACCCCCGGTCACGGCAATGACCCTGCCGGCTGCGGCCTGTCCCACAAGAGCCTCCCTCGATACGAATGATGCCCTGGCCCCTGCCCGAGCCGGGTCGAAACTGAACTTGTGACCGAACTTTCGCGCTGATCTCACGCATAAGCTCAGTTTCGGCGGTGGATCATTTGCCAAGGGGGTCGCAGCGGTAGGAATCTGCGCGTCCGATCTCAAGTATCTGAGATGCGGTAGCACCCAGATCGCAGGGCATGAGTTCGCGGGCGTCATGGCGGACGGCACCTGCGTCGCGGTCGAGGGTTTCTTCGGTTGCGGAGAGTGCGAGCAGTGCGAGCAGGGCGCGTTGAACATGTGTGTGTAAGGACCGACCGCGCCCGGGATGCTGAGTCCAGGTGGCATGAGCGAGTGGTTCCGAGCGCCGTCACACATGCTGGTGCCGTTACCGCCGGACCTTGACGTCTCAGACGCCGCCCTGGTCGAACCGGCGAGGGTGGCCTGGCACAGCTGCCACGAGGTCAGACCGCACTCACGGGTCGCCATCGCCGGTGCGGGTGCCATCGGCATTCTCGCGGCGGCGTCGGCCCAGCGGATGGGTGCGGCGGAGGTAGCCGTCCAGGCAAGGCATCCCCACCAGCACGAAGCCCGGGAGCGCATCGGGGCTGTGTTGCCGACGCGTGACTACGACATCGTCATCGAGACCGGCGGAAGCGAGGGTGGGTGGCACCGTCGTTCATCTCGGGTTGTATGACCCAATTACAGCCTGGCCGATGGACGCCGCATTTGGGAAGGAAGTGTCCCTGCGGCCTTCGCTCGGCTACTGCAGCCGGTATGAACGTCGGGACTTCACCGAAGCGGCCGACCTACTGGCTGCCCGTCCCGAACTCACCCACACACTGATCACTCACCGGTTTCCGATCGAGGCCGGTCGAAACTGAACTTGTGACCGAACTTTCGTGCCGATCTCGCGCATAAGCTCAGTTTCGGCTGCTGCTACACCAGCGCTTCGGCGGGCGCGGGCTCGACAGTCACCTTGATGGCCTCGCCGTTCTTGACGATCGTGAACGCATCGAGCACGTTCTCGAGCGGGATGTGGCGGGTGATGAGGTCTTTGACCGGAACCTGACCAGTGGAGATGTACTGCAGCGCGCGCTTGTTGTGCTCCGGCGCCGAGCCGTTGGCGCCGTGGATGTGCAGCTGGCGGTAGTGCACGAGGTTCGAGTCACAGGTGATGGTGGGGTCTGTCTTGGGCAGGCCGCCGAAGAACGAGATCCGCCCGTTGCGCGCAGCCATCGAGATGGCCTGCTCCTGGGCGACGTTGGCGGCGGTGGCGGTGATGACGACGTCGGCGCCGCGGCCGCCGGTCAACTCCATCACCCGCTCGACCGCATCGACCTCGGCGCCGTTGATGATCTCGTCGGGTGCGACGGCGTCGGCCGACATCTGCAACCGGGGTGCGTTGACGTCCACCAGGTAGACCGGCCCGCAGCGGTGCACGCCGCGCGCGATCCGGATGTGCATGCACCCGATCGGGCCCGCGCCGAACACCACCACGGTGTCGCCCTCTTCGATGCCTAGCAGTTCCTGGGCGTTGATGGCGCAGGCGAACGGTTCGGCGGCCGACGCCTCGTCATAGCCGACGTTGTCCGGAATCCGGTTCAGACCGTCGACCTTGAGTACCTGGCGGGGCACGATCATGTACTCCGCGAAGCCGCCGTCGTACTGGTATCCCATCGAGGTCTGGTTCTGGCACACCGCCATCCAGCCCTTCCGGCATTCATAACAGTCTCCGCAGGGGACTGCGGCGATCACCTGAACGCGGTCGCCCTCCTCCCAACTGCTGCCGTAAGTCGCGTTTACGTCGGCCCCGACCTCGACGATCTCGCCGGCGATCTCATGGCCGATGGTGCGCGGCGGGGTCAGGTTCTGGTGGCCGTTGTAGAAGATCTTGACGTCGGTGCCGCACGTCGAACAGTTCCGGACCCGCAGCTTTACCTCGTCGGGAGCGCACGTGGGCTCGGGGACGTCCTCCAGCCGGACGTCCTCCGGTGCGTAGAACCGCAATGCTTTCATGGTGGTGATCCTCTCCATTCGACGACGCTGACTTGTTCCTGGATGGTGTGCTCTTCAGCACTCTATCGCCGATCCGGGCACAAAACCACCAAATTCTCTGACCATTTCTGACCGAATGCTTGTGTTGATGCCCGTTTATGCGGTGTAATGGTCGTATGTGACCGGCATCACCGGCCTGTGGAACTAGCCCCTCAGAATCGGAGGACTCGAATGTCAGCACCAGCCATCCCGCAGGACGCGCCGCCGCGGACCGGGGCACGAGTGCGCGTGCAGAAACTCGGCACCGCGCTGTCGAACATGGTCATGCCCAACATCGGGGCGTTCATCGCCTGGGGCCTGATCACCGCACTGTTTATCAAGGCCGGCTGGCTGCAGGGAATCTTCCCGGCGCTGCGTGATCCTGACGGCTGGGTCGCCAAGATCGGCGGCTGGGGCACCTATGACGGCGCCGGAATCGTCGGACCGATGATCACCTACCTGCTGCCGATCCTGATCGGGTACACCGGCGGCCGGATGATCCACGGCAACCGCGGCGCGGTGGTCGGCGCGATCGCCACGATCGGCGTGGTCACCGGCGCCGACGTCCCGATGTTCATGGGTGCCATGATCATGGGACCGCTGGGCGGTTGGGCCATGAAGAAGCTCGACGCGCTGTGGGAAGGCAAGATCCGGCCCGGCTTCGAGATGCTGGTGGACAACTTCTCCGCGGGCATCCTCGGGATGATCCTGGCCATCTTCGGCTTCTTCGGCATCGGACCGATAGTCTCGTCGTTCACCCGTTTGGCAGGCAACGCGGTCGACTTCCTGGTTGACAACAACCTGCTGCCGCTCACCTCGATTCTCATCGAGCCGGCGAAGGTCCTGTTCCTCAACAACGCGATCAACCACGGTGTGCTGACCCCACTGGGGACCACCCAGGCGCTGGAGACGGGTAAGTCGATCCTGTTCCTGCTGGAAGCCAACCCCGGTCCCGGTCTCGGACTCCTGTTGGCGTACACGGTGTTCGGGCGCGGTATTGCGCGCGCCTCTGCGCCGGGCGCGGCCATCATCCAGTTCTTCGGCGGCATCCACGAGATCTACTTCCCGTACGTGCTGATGAAGCCCAAGCTGATCATCGCGACCATCCTCGGCGGTATGACCGGCGTGTTCATCAACGTCCTGTTCGGCTCGGGGTTGCGTGCACCCGCCGCCCCGGGATCCATCATCGCTGTCTACGCACAGACCGCCAGTGGCAGCTTCCTGGGCGTGACGTTGTCCGTCTTCGGCGCGGCCGCGGTGTCGTTCGCCGTCGCTTCGATACTCCTGAAGACCGACCGCGGCACCGACGAGCCGGATCTGGCCGCCGCCACCGCCGACATGGAATCGATGAAGGGCAAGAAGTCCAGTGTGGCCTCGGCTCTGGGAGGGGGCGGCGCCGCCACCCTCACGCGTCCGATCTCCACCATCGTGTTCGCCTGCGACGCCGGGATGGGGTCGTCGGCGATGGGAGCCTCGGTGCTGCGCAGGAAGATCCAGAAGGCGGGGTTCGGTGACGTCAAGGTCACCAATGCGGCCATCTCCAACCTGACCGACACCTACGACCTCGTCGTCTCCCACCGGGATCTGACCGCCCGCGCCCGGCAGAAGACACCGTCGGCGGCGCACGTCTCCGTCGAGGACTTCATGAGTAGTCCGCGCTACGACGAGATCGTCGAACAGTTGGAACAGACCAACGGTGCCGGCGGCGCGCCCGTAGAGGAGCCGACTGCCGAGGAGTCCACGGGTGCCGATGTGCTCGCGCTGGAGTCGATCGTGCTGGACGGATCGGCAAAGAGCGTCGCCGACGCGATCAGCGAAGCCGGCCAGTTGCTGGTGGCGGCGGGAGCGGTCGAGCCGGCATACGTCGACGCCATGCACGAGCGGGAACGGTCGATCTCCACCTACATGGGCAACGGCCTGGCTATTCCGCACGGCACCAACGAGGCCAAGGACACCATCCGCCGGACCGGGTTGTCGTTCGTGCGCTACACCGAGCCGATCGACTGGAACGGCAAGCCGGCCGAGTTCGTCGTCGGAATCGCGGGTGCAGGCAAGGACCACATGGCGCTGCTGACCAAGATCGCGCAGGTCTTCCTGAAGTCCGAGGACGTTGCCCGGTTGCGGGACGCGAAGACAACGGACGAGGTCAAGGCCATCCTCACCAATGGCAACACGTAACGACAAGTACCGTGACGTCGGTGGATTCCGACACCCGTCAGACGCGCATCGTCGAGTTCGCCCGGACACGCGGGCGGGTGGAGGTGGCCTCGCTCGCGGGCGAGCTCGACGTCGCGAGCGAGACCATCCGCCGCGACCTGAAGGTGCTGGCCGGCCGCCGGCTACTCAAACGGGTGCACGGCGGCGCGGTGCCACTGGAGACGGCGTCGTTCGAATCGGGTGTCGAGTACCGCAGTCAGGTGGACCTCGCCCAGAAACATCGGATCGCCGCCAGCGCAACCGAATTGCTGCACGGCGCTGAAACGGTCTATCTGGACGAGGGTTTTACGCCGCGGCTGATCGCCGAACGACTCTCCGAGCGGGAGCTGACCGTGGTGACCTCGTCCCTGCTGGCCGCCGAGGCGCTCGCGCACAGCCGCTCGGTCACCGTACTGCTGCTGGGCGGACGGATGCGCGGCAGAACGCTGGCGACAGTCGATCACTGGGCCGTGGACATGCTTCGCGGCCTGGTGATCGACGTGGCTTTCCTTGGTACGAATGGGATTTCACTTGAGTACGGGCTGACGACGCCCGATCCGGCGGTGGCGGCGGTGAAAAGCACCGCTGTCCGGGTGGCGCGCAGGCCGATCCTGGTGGCCGCCCATTCGAAGTTCGGTGAGAGCAACTTCTGCCGCTTCGCGGAGGTGGCCGACTTCGAGTCGATCGTGACCGGTTCCGAACTCAGCGCCGCCGAGGCGCGTCGGTACGAAGCGCTGGGTCCGTTCGTCATCCGGGCGTGACCGCTCAGGTCGGCCGGTGTCGAGCCCGGGCCCGGCGGACCGCTTCATCGAGAATGCGTTGGGCCACGTCGGCCACTTTGCGATGTTCGGACTGGCTGATGGCCCGCAAATGCGTGAACGCCTCTTCGGCGCTGAGGCCGCTGCGCCCGCGGATCAGTCCGATCGCCTGATCGATCACCCGTCGTGCCCGGTCCCGCCGTCTCCCGGTTGCTGCGGATCTGCGATCCGCAGGGCTCGTTACCCGCTGCCGGCACTGTGGACGCAGCAATCGCCACGTTCCCTGACCATAGTGACCGGCCACCGCGCACGATTCGGGTCATCTAGTCCCAATCGGAAGGTCGGACTACAGGGAACGCCAGGGGTTTTCGGGGCTCGATGCGCTCGATGTCAGCCACGCGAGTGGACTACGTAGGAACGAAGGTTTTGCACCTGGTCGAGGGACGGCGGGATGCCGCCCGCGACTTCGCATCTGCGATCGGGATATCCCTGCCAGACCCCAACCGGTGTAGCGTTGTCGGTGGCTGGGAACGTCAGCCTGCCTGGGATGGGTTCCGCTGTCCGCCGCGGAATTCAAGGAGCATCGGCTCCGAACCCCTGCACGCCGGTGACCGACTTCGTATCAGGATCACCATGACCGCTTCACGGCGTTCGCCCACACCCCAACCATCGACCGTCATCCCGAAACCGACTGCAGCGGTGAGCAATGGGACGTCTGCCACACCTACATCGAACGAAGGGCAACAATCATGAAGGCACTCGTGTATCACGGACCCGGCAGCAAGTCCTGGGACGACGTCCCCGATGCCACCATCAATGAGCCCGGGGACGCGGTGGTACGGGTCGATGCCGTCACGATCTGCGGCACCGACCTACACATCCTCGGCGGGGACGTACCGGAGGTGACCCCGGGCCGCATCCTCGGCCATGAGGCCGTCGGCACCGTCACCGCGGTCGGACCATCCGTACAAAAGCTGGCCGTCGGCGACCGCGTGCTGGTCTCATGCGTCACCTCTTGTGGCGCCTGCCGGTACTGCCGCGACGGCAGTTACGGGCAATGCCTGGGCGGTGGCGGCTGGATCCTCGGCCACCTGATCGACGGCACCCAGGCCGAGTACGTGCGGGTTCCGTTCGCCGACAACTCCACTCACAAGGTGCCCGACGGGGTGACCGACGAACAGATGATCATGCTCGCCGACATCCTGCCCACCGCGTACGAGGTGGGAGTCCTCAACGGCACGGTCCGCCCGGCCGACGTCGTCGCCATCATCGGGGCGGGGCCCATCGGGCTGGCCGCGATCATGACAGCGCAACTGTTCAGCCCCGGCCATATCGTCGCTATCGATCTCGCCGATGCCCGTCTGGAGGCGGCGCGCAAATTCGGCGCAGACATCGTCGTCAACAGCGGCCGCGACGATCCCGCGGTCGTCATCGGTGAGCTCACCGGCGGACTTGGGGCTGACGTGACGATGGAGGCCGTGGGGCTGCCGCAGACGTTCGAACAGGCGGTGCGACTGGTACGCCCAGGCGGTCACGTCGCCAATATCGGTGTGCACGGCGCTCCGGCGACCCTGCACCTGGAGGACATCTGGATCAAGAACCTGACCATCACCACCGGCCTGGTGGACACGTACTCCACGCCGTCGCTGATCGGTCTGGTCGCCAGCCACCGGCTGGAGACGTCGGCCATGATCACTCACCGATTTGGCCTCGACGAATTCGAGGCCGCCTACGACGTCTTCGCCAACGCCGCCGAGACCGGAGCGTTGAAGGTCCTGCTCAGTAGTCCTAGCTGAACATGTAGCGAATCACCCAGGTCGCCGTCTCGGGTGTCGTCGGGCCCGGTTCTGAACCGAGCGCCGGCGACCCGCGTCGGTACGAGGTGCTCGGTCCGGTTAGTCGTCGGGGAATGAAGGTTAGGGCGGCCTTAGAGAAGACGCGCGACCTGTTCGCTCAGTGCCAGACCCAGATCGCGGTTGTTCTGTTCGGTGAAGTGAAGACCGTCCACGCCGCCGGTGGAGATCACCGAACCGGCATCGAAGAACGGCACCTTCACGAACGACGCCATAGCGTCGTACACGTCGGCGAGCTTCGCTGATTTCTCTTGAGCGCCTTCGAAGATCAGCCTGAACCACGGATGCGGCATCGGCGGCAGCGGTGGCGGTGACACCACCAACACCTGCGGCGGAGGGTAGGAGGTACCGACTCCACCCGCACTGGTGAGTACCTGCGTGACCAGGACCGACATCCCCAGCGCGATATCGAGCGGGGTGCGGTGAAAGTACGCTTTGGTGTCGTTGGTGCCGAGCATCAGGATCACCAGGTCCAGCGGCAGATGGCTGGCAAGAGACGACGGCAGATACTTCGACCCGTTCAGTCGTGGGTCGGTCGGATCGTCGATGTTGGTGGTGCGGGCAGACAGCCCCTCCTCGAGGACCACGTGGCCTCTGCCCAACTTCTCGGCGAGTACGCCCGTCCACCGCTGCTCGCGGGGGTATCTCTCGGTGGGCATTCCGTCGGCGACGGGTACCCATCCCCAGGTCAGGGAATCACCAAAGCACAGAATCCTTTTCAAGGCCACGCCAGTACGCTAATCCTCGATGATCGAGTCGGCCTCTTCATCGCCGGGAACGAGCTCCTTCTCGTCGTCGTCGACGACGTTGTAGAACGAGTCGCCGTCTTCGGGTGTTCCGTCGATCTGCCCGAACGTCCGCCTGGCGGGCCGGTCCTCCGGGTCGCCGGGGGGCAGCACGTCGGGAACTTCCGCCGCGAGCCTCTCGTCGAGGGTCTCGTCCTCATCGACCTCGATCCACTCGTCGGGCGGATCGACGACGATGTCGCCGTCGTCGTTGCGGACTTCGTCGGAATCCAGTGATTCACTGGGCCCCAGGGTGTTGTCGGGGCCGCCATCGTCCCGATCGCCGTTCAAGTCGCCGTCCATGTCGTCGAGTGTGCCCTATCGCGTCAGCGCTCAACCGCGCCGCACCCGCGCTTGGTCCCGCACGGCGTCGATGTCGCACCACATCCGGCGGACGATGTCCGCCACCGGGCGCAGGTCGGTGATCCGCGACGACACCTGACCGGTGTTGGCCACGCTTGCTTCCAGATCGCCCTCGAAGTACAGGTCGGTGATCCGCCCAACGGCAACAACGCCATCGTCGAGGCGCCCAATGCCGATTTGAATCCGCCGCCCTCGACGCCTTCGACCACCAGCGCGTCGACTCCGGCGTCGGCCGCCTTCAGCGCGCCCTTCAGCGACCCGCCGAGGTGAACACGTGCTGCACGGCGGCTCCGATGGACATCGGCATGCTCGTCGGTAGGGATACGATCGGCGTGTCGGCCACCACCGACGTCGACGCCATCCTGGCCCTCGACGCCGACTGCGTTCTCTACACTCCGCGCACCGCCCGCGTCGACGACGTCTGTGCGCTGCTGGCCAGCGGGAAAAGCGTTGCCACCACCGCATTTTTGTTCCATCCGCGGCGCATGCAGCCGGCCGATCGTGACCGGGTGCTCGCGGCATGCGAGGCGGGCGCCAGCTCCGTGCACGGCAGCGGTCTCAACCCCGGCAACCTGTCGGGCGTGCTGCCGCTGGCGCTTTCCGGCATGAGCCGCACCATCGACAAGATCACCCTCCAGGAGCGGGCCGACTGGTCGGTTTACGAGAGCACTGGAATCACGTTCGACAACATGGCATTCGGTCAACCGGTCGACATGATCAGCCCGACCGCGACCGAGTTCCTGGCATTCAACAGCTCGATATTCGAAGAACAGGTCTGGTTCGTCGGTGACGCACTCGGCGCGGAGCTAGACGAGGTGACCGCGACCGTCGAAGCCGTTGCCGCGCAGCAGGATCACCAGATTTTCAACACGGCTGGACGCTGACCATCGAGGGCGACCCGTCGATGCGCGCCCACTTCTACTCGCTGGCCAGCTTCACCCGCGCGGCAAGCGTGGAGGAACACGTCCGGTCGGCGAGTGTGGCCACCGCGATGCAGGTGCTCAACGGCGTGCCCGCGATCTGCGAGGCATCAACCGGCTTCGTGACGACGGCGTCGCTACCGCTGATCTACAACCAGCGCGCCTTCCGTCAGCCGTAGAACATCACCCAGTAATCGGCGCTCCACGAGCCGCCGTCGCATTTGAGCGGAACACCGTCGGGGCTCTGCGCCGCACCCGAGGTATCACCGCACGGCGACCTCAGGGTGCGCACCCCGATCAACGGCGCGAACGACACCCACTGGCTCTTCGAGCTGCAGGCCAGTGTGTTGCCCGAGGCATCCATGCCGAAGTTGTAGCGCGTCTTCTGATTGCACACGGCGCCTAGTTGCGCGTCGTGGTTCACATATGGGACGCAGTCCGCGCCGTCACAGGTGCTCGGCGTCGCTGAGGCCGTGGTTGTTCCGATACCGAGTCCGACGAGGGGGGCGGCGAGGAAGCCACCGGCGATTGCCACCGCAGCCATCAGCTTCATGGCCATAGCGTAGGTCGCCGAGCCGCTGTGGGGAGCGCCGTTTGCGTGCATTGCCCGATGGGTGATCGGGCATGCGAGCAAAGGCCTCCCGCGCGCGCCCCGAGGCGTAGGGTCTCATTCCATGAAGTCGCTGGTAGGCGTGTTGCGCGTGATGTCTCTGGGTGCGGTGACCGGCCTCGTGTCAGCAACCGCAGTTGTCGCAGCCCCGACGGCCGGCGCCGACGTGGTGGCCTATCTGGTCAACGTCCACGTGCGGCCCGGGTACAACTTCCCCAACGCCGAAGCGGCGATCGGATACGGGCAGACCATCTGCGACCGGGTGGCTGCCAAGATGAGCTACGCAGAACTCGTCAACCAGGTGAAGGCCGACTTCCACACCACGGATTACTACCAGGGCGGATACCTGATCAATCAGGCCGTCAACGAACTCTGCCCCGCCCAGATCTGGCAGTTGCGGCAGTCGGCCGCCGGCTACATTCCGACCTGACAACCGGCGGCCCTGGCGCCCGCTACGGGCAGGTCACCTCGATTTCGAATGGCTTGGTGACCGGTTGCAACGGGTTCGCCATGTCGACGCCGGTCGCGGTTCCGGAGATCTTGTAGGTGTTGCCGTCCTTCTCGGCCTTGGCTTCACCCTGGCCGACACCGTTCTGATAGCCGAGTGTGACGCCGTTGACGTTGCCCAGACCCACCGATGTGACGGTGGGGGAGTCACCGGTAGTGACCACGGCGCCGATTCCGGTGGTGGCATCGCCGATCGCGATGTTGGTGTTGCCGCCCATGTCGCTGCACACGACGGTGCCCTCGACGGCCTGGTCCTGGCCGTCGATCGTGACCGTGCTCTTGCCCTCGGCCGCGGCGGCCGACGACGTTTCCCCTGTGGTTTCGGACTTCTTTTCCGAGGAACAGCCCGACAGTCCGGCGATGACGATCGCTGCGCCGCCGAGGGCGACGACGATTTCACGCTTCACCAGGTTCTCCTTCAGTCGTGTGATTCGTCGAGGGCGGCGAACCATCTCCAGCAGTATGGTTGGCGGCCCCGGCGATTTCCCAGAACCTGACTCGGTCGTGGCGTGACAGAGACCATCCCGCAACCTGACGACCGATGTCAGCAGGCGACCTTGATGTCGAACGTGCCGGACTTGCGGAAGCTCGGGTTGGCGGTCTCGAAGCCTTCGGCCGTCCCGGTGATGGCGTAGGTGCGCCCGGTCATCGTCACCGCCGCCTCGCCGCCCAACCCGGCGTTGAAGCTCCCGGTGAACCCGCCCAGATCACGGATGCCGACTTCCTGGACGACGAGTTCGTCCTCGCTGGCCACCAGCGCGGAGATGCCGGGCGCGTCGGGGTTATCCGGGGAACCGGTGGTGATCGTCATCAACGTGCCCGCTGAGCTGCACTGCACGGAGTCGGTGGTCCCGACATCCTGACCGTTGACCGTCACCTGTGCCGTGCCCGCAATGAGGGCGCCCGGAGGCGGCTGGTACTCCGGTGGTGGCGACGAGCACCCCGAGACAGCCAGGACGGCCGCCGCGGCACCAGCGCGCAGGGCCCATCGTGTGATCACAGTGCAGAATCTACGGCGTGGCCGACCCGTTTTCCGATGTTCCGTTTTTTCGAGTAGATGCAGAACTGCCGGGACGGCTCGGGCGCACCGGGGTGATCAGAACCCCGCACGGTGACATCCGTACGCCGGCGTTCATCGCCGTCGGCACGCAGGCCACCGTCAAGGCCGTGCTGCCAGAGGCCATGACAAAGCTTGGTGCGCAGGCGGTTCTGGCCAACGCCTACCACCTGTACCTTCAGCCGGGCCCGGACATCGTCGATGAGGCCGGCGGCCTGGGCGCGTTCATGAACTGGCCGGGGCCGACTTTCACCGACAGCGGCGGCTTCCAGGTGATGTCGCTGGGCGTCGGCTTCAAGAAGGTGCTGGCGATGGACACCACGCGGGTGCAGACCGACGACGTCATCGCCGAGGGCAAGGAACGCCTGGCCCACGTCGACGATGACGGCGTGACGTTCCGGTCGCACCTGGACGGGTCGACCCACCGGTTCACCCCCGAGGTATCGATCGGCATCCAGCATCAACTCGGTGCCGACATCATCTTCGCGTTCGACGAGTTGACCACTCTGGTCAATACCCGTGGCTACCAAGAGAGTTCGGTGCGGCGCACCCACGACTGGGCGGTGCGGTGTCTTGTCGAGCACCGGCGGTTGTCGGATGCGCGCGCCGACAAACCACCGCAAGCGTTGTTCGGTGTCGTCCAGGGTGCCCAGTACGAGGATCTGCGGCGGCAGGCCACCCGAGGGCTGGTATCGATCGGTGAGGCAGTCGGACCGGCAGAAGGCTTGAGCTTCGACGGGTACGGCATCGGGGGAGCGCTGGAGAAGCAGAATCTCGCGACCATCGTCGGCTGGGTCGCCGGCGAACTGCCCGGCGACAAGCCCCGCCATCTGCTGGGCATCAGCGAGCCCGACGACCTGTTCGCGGCCGTCGAGGCGGGCGCCGACACGTTCGACTGCGTGTCGCCGTCCCGCGTCGCGCGCAACGCGGCGGTGTATTCGGCGACCGGGCGGTACAACATCACCGGTTCTCGGTACCGACGCGACTTCACCCCGATCGACGCCGAATGTGACTGCTACACCTGCGCCCATTACACCCGCGCCTACCTGCACCACCTCTTCAAGGCCAAGGAGATGCTGGCCTCCACGTTGTGCACGATCCACAACGAGCGCTTCATCGTCCGGCTCGTCGACGACATCCGTGACTCGATCGGGTCAGGCCGATTCGACGAGCTGCGTGAGCATGTGCTGGGCCGCTATTACTCCTAGACAAGCTATTTCACCATGTCGTCGATGATCGCCTGCGCGGCCCGCTCGCCGGCTTCGACAGCACCCTCCATGTAGGCACTCCAGGACGTGGCGGTATCGGTCGACGCCCAGTGGATCGCACCGATCGGTGCCGACAAGGCGTGACCGTAGGTGGTCCACACGTGCGGGCCGTGGTTGGCGTTGTAGCAACCGCGGGTCCATTGTCTGTCGGACCATTCTCCGTCGATGTAGAACTCCGGATCTGCTGCCCGGCTGCCGAAGTGGCGCACCAGCTCGGCTGTCATCGCCTTGCGTCGTTCGGGTTGCGGCAAGCGTCCGAAGGTCCGGGCTTGATCCCCTTCCAGGAACAGCAGGATCACCCCGTGATCGTCGCCGGGAATGCAGGTGTCATTCGACATCCGGGCCGGTCCGATGTCCGAGATGAGCTGGCCGTTGAGTCCGTCACCTCGCCAGAACGGTTCGTCATAGACGAAGAACGCTTTCATCGCCGAACCGTTGGGCAGTCGCTGGGTGAGCTGATCACGGACACCGGATAGGGGAGGGTCGTACATGATGCGCCCAGCCAGCGTCGGCGAGATCGCGACGATGACGCGGCGACCGTGCGCCACCAGGCCGCCGCGGCAGTGCACGGTGACGCGGTCGGCCGTGTGCTCGATCAGCTGCACCGGACTGTCGAGCACGAGGTGATCGGCGATCAGCGCGGCCAGCCGGTTCGGGATCTCGCTGGTGCCACCGACGAATCGGGTGGTCTGCGCACCCCCCTCGGATTCGGCGAAGATCTCGGACGTGACACCGCAGGTCTGGATCGTGAACAGCAGGTGCAGGAACGACACTTCGACGCTCGGCACCGCGAGGATTCCGACGGTGCAGATCTCCAACAGCGTGCGGGCGACCGGCGCCAGTCCTTGCCGGTCGTACCAGTCGGCGGCAGTCATGACGTCCCATTCGGCGGCGTGCGGTGCCAGCCACGGCGTCTCCGGGGGAACCTCGGCGGCCAGCTCGTCAAGGCGGCGCAACACGCGCTGCAGGTCGGCCAGCTCATCGGCGAACTGGGCGTGAAAATCCCTCTCGCGCAGCACTCCTGAGCCGGCGAGGTCATAGGACGTCTCACCCTGGTCGTACTGTCGGTAGGTCTCGACTCCGAGTTCGGCGGCCAGCGCGAACATCCGGTGGTGGGTGTCGCCGATCCACTGGGCGCCGAGTTCGACCGCCAGCCCGGGAAGTACCTCCTCGGTGAGGATGCGCCCGCCGACACGCACGTCGGCCTCGAGGATCAGCGGGGTCAGGCCGGCGCCGAGCAGCGTGCGGGCAGCGATCAGCCCCGAGATCCCGGCGCCGACAACGATGACATCCGCCTCCATGGCCGACACTGTCTCATGGCGCGCCTACAGCGGGTTGAGGATCCGCTGCAAGAACTGTCGCGTCCGCTCCTCCTTGGGGTCCCCGATCACCGCCGCGGGCGGACCCTTCTCCAGGATCACTCCCTGGTCGGTGAACAGCACCTGGTCGGAAACCTGCCGGGCGAATTGGATCTCGTGGGTGACGACCACCAGCGTCCACCCCTCGATCGCGAGGTCCCTGATCACGCCGAGCACCTCCCCGACGAGTTCGGGGTCCAGCGCCGACGTGGGCTCGTCGAACAGCACCACCTTCGGCCGTAGCGCCAGCGCACGGGCGATGCCGACCCGCTGCTGCTGACCGCCGGAGAGCTGGAACGGGTACTGGTCGTGCTTGTCCGCCAGACCGACCTGCCGCAGCAGTTCGACCGCCTCGGTCTCGACCTCCTCGCGGGGTCGCTTCTGCGCCACGATCGGTCCCTCGGTGACGTTCTGCAGCACCGTTTTGTGCGGAAACAGGTTGTGGGACTGGAACACGAAACCGCTCTGCGCCCGGTAGCGCCGGAGCTCGTCTTTGGTGACCGGCCTCGAGGACCCAGCGAAGTCGACTTCCACATCCCCGACCCGGATCACCCCCGCGTCGGGAACGTCCAGGGCGTTGAGCGCGCGCAGCAGCGTGGTCTTGCCGGAGCCGGACGGCCCGATGATCGCTGTTGCCGTGCCACGCGGCACGCTGAACGAAACACCTTTGAGGACTTCCAGGTTCCCGAAGGACTTGTGCACATCGTCGGCGACGACGCGGTACTCGGGGTCGGTCTGATCAGTCATCTCGCCACGTACCTTTCCAGTCGGTGTTCGAGACGGCCCTGGCTGAACGAGAGCACCAGGCAGATCACCCAGTAGTACACCGCGGCCGTCCCGTACAGAGCGAAGAACTCGAACGTCGGTGCGGCGATGATCTGCGCCTGCCGCAGCAGTTCGGTGACCAGGATCGTCGACGCCAGCGACGTATCTTTGACGAGCGAGATCAGCGTGTTCGACAGCGGCGGCACCGCGACCCGGGCTGCCTGCGGCAGAACGATCCGGCGCAGGGCCCCAACGTAATTCAGGCCGATGGTCTCGGCCGCCTCCCACTGGCCCTTGGGGATGCTCTGGATCGCCGAGCGGATGATCTCCGCGGCGTACCCGCCGACGTTGAGCGAGAATGCGATCACCGCCGCAGGGAACGGGTCGATCCTGACTCCGAGCTGCGGCAGTGCGAAGAACACGATGAACAATTGCACCAGCAGCGGCGTCCCGCGGATGATCGAGATGTAGAAGCGCGCGAGGTTGGTGAGGATCACGTTCGGCGACAGCCTCGCCAGCGCCACCGCCAATGCGATGGCCAGGCCGATCGCGAAGCTGAGGATCGTCAGCGGGATCGTCTTGGTGAGGGCGGCCTTCGCTAGCGGCCACAGGTTGTGCAGGATCAGCTGCCACGTCGAGCGCGGTTGAGTCGAGCCTGGTTGGTTGGCTTGCTCGCGGGGGCGGGCGCACCGGTCACGTTCGCCTTCAGGTACTTCTCCGAGATCCTGGCCAGCGTGCCGTCTGCCTTCAGTTCGTCGATCGCGGCGTTGAGGTCGGGCAGCAGCCCGCTGTCCTTTCGGGCAGCGAAGCCCTGCTCGCTCTTCTCGCCGGTGCTGGCGGCGATCTTGACGCCGGTGTCGCCCTTTTCGGCCAGGTAGGCGTAGACGGCGATGCTGTCGTTGATGATGGCGTCGACGCGACCCTGGGTGAGCAGCGTGACCGACTGGACGAAGCCCTCGACCGGTTCCACCCTGGCGCCGGCATCGCGGGCCACCTGCGCCCAGTTACTGGTCGTCGTCTGGGCGGTCAGCTTGCCCTTGAGGTCCGCGAGCGAGGTGATCGAGTTGTCGTCTGCGCGGGTGACGATCACGCCTTCGCCGATCGCGTACGGCTCTGACAGGTCGTACTTCGCCTGGCGTTCGGGGGTGATGGTGACCTGGTTGGCGACCACGTCGAACCGGTCGGCTTCGAGCGCGGCGAAGATCGAATCCCATGGTGTTTCCACGAATTCGACGTCCACACCGAGCTTCTCACCGACCGCGCGCGCCACGTCGACGTCGTATCCGACGAGCTCTCCGGAGCCCTGGTCGCGATAGCTGAAAGGCGTGTAGGTGCCCTCGGTGCCGACGCGCAGGACACCCGCCGCCTTGACCGGGTTCTCCCCGTTGGTGGCCGACGGACCGCACGCGGCGAGCACCAGGGTCGCGAGCAGCAGCACGGCCAGGACGGCTCTTCGTAGATAGTGCACCGGCGGACGCTAGCAACCCTCAGGGTGATGCCGGAAGGGTTCTGCTCAGCCGGGGCGGTATATCCACGGGCTGCGCGGCAGTCGCTGTGGGTCGAATTCGGCGAGCATGCCCGCCACCGTGTGCGACGTGTAACCCAGCGACTCGGCGATCTGGCTGAGCGCGGTCGGCACGCCGATCTCCGCCAGCGTCACCGCGCCGTCGCGCTTGGCCAGCCGCGCGCCGTCGGCGTTGAGCACCAACGGAACATGGGCGTAGACCGGCTCGGGGTGGCCGAGCAGGCGCGCAAGGTAAGCCTGCCTCGGCGACGACGACAGCAGGTCGTCGCCGCGCACCACCTGGTCGACACCGGAGGCGGCGTCGTCGACGACCACCGCCAGGTTGTAGGCGGGCACGCCGTCGCCGCGGCGGACCACGAAGTCGTCGACCAGGCCGGTGTAGTCGCCGTGCAGCATGTCGTGCACGGTGTATTCAGTGGTGTCGGCGCGCAGCCGCAGCGCCGGGGCGCGCCCGGTATCCTGCCTGCGGGTTTCCCGCTGGGCCTCGGTGAGGTCTCGGCAGGTTCCCGGATAGGCGCCCTCAGGTGCGTGCGGAGCCCGCGGCGCGGCAGCAATATCCCTTCGCGTGCAATAACATCCGTAGGTCAGCCCGCGTGCGGTCAAGGCGTCGACGACGTCGTCGTAGCGCTGCGGGTGCTCGGTCTGCCGAGTGGCGGGCCCGTCCCACGTCAAGCCGAGCGCTGCGAGGTCGTCGAGTTGGCGGTCGGCGATGTCGGCGTGGGTGCGGTCGTCGAGATCTTCGACGCGCATCAGGAAGCGCCGTCCCGTCGACCGGGCGAACAGCCAGGCCAGCACGGCGGTGCGCAGATTGCCGATGTGCAGATCCGCAGACGGGCTCGGCGCGAACCGGCCCGCCCCCGGCGGGCTCGTCAGTCGTCCTTCGGCTGCGACGACTTGCCGGCAGACGAGGTCGGCATCAACTGGTCATCGACTGTTCGTGCCGGCGGGAGAGCAACTGCCAGTGGACCTGTATCACAGCGAACAGGAATGCGGTGCTGATGCCGAAGAGCAGCACACCGTTCACCGCTTGCAGGGCACTGATCATCTGGAACCTGGCTGGCAACGTCAGGCCGGGTATTTCGAACGTGGTCATGGTGGCCAGGGCATAGACGGATGCGTCGGTGAACGAGTCGAGCGCGCCGATCGACCAGTATGCCAATGCCCACAACACGCCCTCCAGCCCGTGCAGGGCGGCCAATATCAGCGCGACAGTGCCGATGTGGCCGATCACGGCCATAATCGCCCGACGCAGATTAAACGTCCGCGCGTCGACTCGGACCCGGATCCTTCTTTCCAAGCCAAACGCCAAGAGCACCACCGCGGTCGTGTGGATGGCGATCGTCAGCACGATGAGCGCAAGGCCCAGGCTCCAACTGGAGACGTCCACCCGCTTTCCCTACCACCGGCCACGTCGGGGGATAGTCACAACTGGCGAATCGAGACGTCCCGCTCGGGTCATCGTCGATTAGCGGCCGCGGAGCGACTACGGGTGCGTCCTGACGGGTAACCGAGGCTAGATTGTCCGGGTGCCCTGCAAGATTGTCGGCGCTTGCGTATGGAGGTAAGCGATGGGTGACTTCGGGGTAGCGGGTCTTTGGCTGCTCTTGGCGCTGGCTCTCATCTCAGCGGTCCTCGTCGGGGCCGCCAGTATGTGGCTGGCACACCGCACTCTGCCAGCACAGATGAGCGAGGGGCACAACGGGGCGTTGTCGCCGTTCATGACGTGTGTCGGCCTCGTGTATGGCGCCCTGCTCGGATTCACCATCGTGGTCGCGTGGGAGCAGTTCTCCTCCGCGGAGACCAACGTCTCCAACGAGGCATCCACTCTCATCACGATGTACCGCCAGACGGTCGGCATGCCGGTCACAGAGCAGACCCACATGCGGGTACTGCTTCGCAAGTACACGAACGCGGTCGAGGGCCCCGAATGGCTGAGCGCGATACGCACCGGCACTGGAACCGAAAGCGCACGAGACGCGCTCAACGAGATGTATAGGGTGTTGGGCAGTGAGCAATCCGACGTCGCATCATCTCCGATAAGCCAGAAGTTTCTCGACCAGCTGACCACTTTGGCTTCGGAGCGCAACCAACGAATTCTGGACGCCAGACCGCAAATACCCGGCTTGCTGTGGACAGGGCTGCTTTTCGGCGGTGTGGTGCTGCTGGGCCTCGGCGGTTTCATGCGCCTGGGGAGCATTCGTGCGCATTTCGGCCTGCTGAGCGCGGTCGCTGTCCTGCTTGGACTGCTGTTGTTCGTGGTGTTTTGGCTCGACCACCCATTCGGGAACCAACTGGGGGTCACGCCTGAACCGTTCGGGCAGTCGTTGAGCGTTTTCGACTCGATCGACCGCGGGACCTGATCAGCCATGCGGCGGTGAACGCGCCGATCGGCTGATCGAGGCATATCAGCCCGCGCCGCTCAACCAGCACATTGACGAGGCGGCGGGCCTCGGCACGGTCGGGCGACTTGGCCCGCGGATCGCTGACGATCTCCCCAAAATTCGTATGTCAGTCCACGCACGGACTGCGCGCCCACCACCTGCGGCACTGGGAAGACGGCGGATTTCCGACCTCGACAACCTCGCGCTGATATGGCCACCGACCATGAACTAGCGAGCTCTAGCCGACCCGACGTCCCTGACTCTGCAGAGCGACCGAGGCGGCTCCGACCGACGGCTGGACGCCGACACCGCGGCCCTGTGCGGTGACCGTCAGTCGGGTGCGGTCACCACGAAAGAGATCATGGGAGAACTCGCAGGGCGTGTCGTGCTGGTCATAGGTGATGCGGGTGATCAGCAGCAGCGCCGACTTGGGCTTGATGCCGAGCAGGTCGGCTTCCTCGGGCGTTGCGTTGACGGCTTCGATTCGTTCGTCCGCCCGCGCGGTGACCAGGCCGTACTGGGTCTCCAGGATCTCGTAGAGAGACCCGCCGAGTTGTTGCTCCAGCAGACCGGGGAAAGCATCGGCCGGGAACTGTGCCAGTTCCAACGAGATCGGGGACCCGTCGGCCAGTCGCACCCGCTGGATCTCGATGACGAAGTCGTCGGCGGTGATGCCGAGGGCCCGCTGGGTGGCGGCGTCCGGCGCGCCGATCTTCGTCGACAGCACGCGCGTTCCGGCGACGTATCCCTGGCTGGCCAGGAATGCAGGGACTCCGACGACGTCGGTGAGGCTGCGCTGAACCTGCACGTGACTGATGAAGATGCCTCCGGAGCGGCCGATCATCCGGTCGACGAGCCCGGCCTCTTCGAGCGCCGCCAGCACCTGGCGCAGGCTCGAGCGGCTGGTGCGGTAGCGCTGGGCAAGCTCACGCTCACTGCCGAGCTTGGTGCCAGGCACACCTTCGTTGATGTCCGCCACGATCCGGCGCCGCAGCTCCTCGGTTTGGGTGGGCACCGGACCTCCTGGCCGAGCGAATTGGTATGACCAAATCTAGGATACGCAGTGGTCACTGCGGCAGGTCACAGCTCGGCGAGCGCCTCAGCAGACTCAGGCAGGATCTGGCCGCCGTCCACCACCAGGGACTGCCCCGTGATGTAGGCGGCCTCATCGGTCGCGAAGAACAGCGCGGCGTTGCCGATGTCGGCGACCGCGCCCAGGCGCCCCGCGGGCACGGCCGCGGCCATCTGGTCCATGTACGTCTGCCCCATTTCGATCAATCCCTCGGTGATGATGTTGCCGGGCAGCACCGCGTTGACGGTGATCCTCTTGGGTGCGAGTTCGATTGCGGCGGTGCGCAGGAACCCCAGTTGCGCTGCTTTGCTCGCACCGTAGTGCGACCAGCCGGGGAAACCGGTGATGGGACCGGTGATCGACGACGTGATGACCACCCGGCCGTGACCGCTGGCGGCCAGAGGCTCCAGCGCGGCCTGCACGATGTACACGGTGCCCTTGAAGTTCACGCCGATGACCTGCTCGATGTCTTCCGGCGTCAGGTCGGCGATCCTGCCCGATGGGAAGATACCCGCGTTCGCGCACACGATGTCGAGCCCGCCGTTGCGCTCCACTGCTGTCTGGACCACGCGGAGGCAGTCATCGGGATCCGTCACATCGGCGGCCACCGCGCGGACGGTTCCGGGCTTGCCGGCGAGTGCGGCCACCGCGGCGTCGAGGTCGCCCTGGCGCCGCCCCGTGATGACGACGTTGATGCCCGCGTCCGCGAACACCGCTGCGATACCCCGGCCGATGCCCTTGCTCCCGCCGGTGACGACGGCCGAACGACCTTGTAGTGATGTGAACATGTGTTGACGACCTTTCAGTGCGTATCAGGCCAGCCGGTGACCGTCGGACGATAGGTAACGCTCGGCGAGTTCGCAGCTGCCCGCGGCGTAGGTGACAGAGATGGCCTGTGATTCGCGGGAGTGGCTGTGGGTTCCCATCCATGCCAGTAGCAACAGCCGGCGCAGGAGTACGAACGAGGCCAGCATGTCCTCGTCGGCAGCGGCGAGTGGACGCTTGGTCCGGTAGCCGCCGACCCAGGCGTCCTGCCATTCCGGGACCAAGGGGTGGTCTTCGAAGAAGGACACGGCAGACCCGAAATCGTAGAAGTACCAACCGAAGCCGCAGTCGTCGAAGTCGATGACGGTGATCGTGTCGCCGTCGACCAGCAGGTTGGCCAGACGCAGGTCCGCGTGAACCAACCCGTAGGTGTCAGCCCCGGTGCCGTAGTCTTCGAGTCGCCGACGCAGCAGTTGCTGTGCCCGGTCCAGCGTTTCGGCCTCGGGTCGGCCAACTCCGACCGCGTCGCGCCACCGACCCCAGCGGGGCGCGTCGCCCAGGCTGTGCTCCCAGTCCCAGGCGAACCGGCTGAATCCCGTCGGACGGTCCCAGCTGCGGGCGTGCTCGTGCAGCGCTGCCGTGATGGTGCCCAGCGTGTGGAAATCGGCTGTGGTCAAGGAGTTCTCGTCTGGTTCGGCGCCGGGCACCATCTCGAAGTGCACGACGTAGCGCTCGGTGCTGCCGTGTTCGACGGTGACCACCTGCCTGCCGTCTCGGGCGGGAAGCACGGTGGGGACGGTGATGTCGCTGTCGCGGCGAAGAGCTTCGAGCCACTTCAGCTCCGATTCGATCTGATCGGGTCGGTGATAGTCCTTGCGGTGCACGCGCAGGATCACCGCGCGTCGCCATCGGTCACCGCGTACGTAGCGTTCTCCGAGAGATTGAGCAGCTGCAGCGTCGAGTCCGGCGAGAGGTCGTACTGCGCGAGCGCGCGCTCGGCCACCTCTTTGTCCGGGGTCACCAGGACATCGCTACCTGTCTGCTCTTCCGCGCAAGCGCTCATCGCTACCTGTCACGTGCTCAGCCTGCCTGCACTCACCTTCGCCTGCATGTCTATCTCGCTGCCGTGCGGGACTTGCCGATCAGGAATCCAGCCGGTCGAGTACGTCGTGGCACAGCTCCGGCTCCATCAGCAGACCGGGCTTGAACTGCAGTACACGTGGATCCAACGTCGAGAAGATGGCCCATACGCCATTCTCGTACAGCTCGCGCATCACGAATTTGGCGCCCTCGGGGTGGCCGAACTCGAGGCCGATCACGACCCCGTTCTGCCGGATACCGACGAACCAGTCGGAGTAGTCCGCCTTGATGCGGGCAAGGCCCGCCGCGAACAGGTCGGCGATCGTGTGCACCGACGCACGCACCTCGGGACGCGTGGTGATCTCCAGCGTCTTGATCGCGGCGACGCAGCCGAGCTCGGCGCCACCGAACGTCGAGATGTGACCGAAACCATCCTGATCGAGCCACTGGGCGGCGCGGTTGCCGAGCATCGCCGCGGT